>JAFYQK010000020.1 GCA_017547165.1 Bacteroidaceae bacterium | reverse complement strand
GCAAGAGCAAGCCAGGTACAGAGCGGTATGCCCGAGAATGTAGGTGTGATGAATATCAAGAGTGCCAACCGTACCATACTCGAAGCGTCCCAAAAGCCCACGCCACGTTCGCTATGGGACTGCTTCTGGTACGAAGGGGAACTCTCCTGCCTCTTTGCCGACTCCAATGTAGGCAAGTCCATCCTTGCTGTACAGATAGCCGACCATATCGCACGAACCGACAATGTGCTGTATTTGGATTTTGAGTTGTCCGAGAAGCAGTTCCAGCTCCGCTACACCAACGACCACGGCAACCTGTATTCGTTCCCCGAGAGGCTCTACCGTGTTTCTCTCGATTGTGATTCCCTCCTTGATGCAAACTTCGAGGAGGCAATCATCGGAAGCATCGAGCAGATGGCACTGCAAACAGGATGCAGGATATTCATCGTTGACAACCTTACCTATCTGTGCTGTGCCATGGAAAAGGGAGATGCCGCAGGACGGCTGATGATCCAGCTCAACAACCTCAAAAAGAAATATGAGCTGTCTATTCTCGTCCTGGCACATACTCCCAAACGCTCCTTGGACTGTCCCATCACCTCCAACGACCTTGCCGGAAGCAAACGCCTGTACAATTTCTTTGACAGCGTGTTTGCCATTGGCAAAAGTGCCCAAGATGGAAGTCTACGCTATGTGAAGCAGTTGAAGGTGCGCTATGGGACATACTCATACGATGCCGACAATGTCATCATCTATGAGATTGAGAAGGTCGATTGCTTTCTACAATTTATACACCGAGGATACTCCACGGAAAAGGAACATCTAAAGCAGTTGGGAGACGATGAATCCACCCGTAGGGACAGCCAGATACTGGAACTCTCCCGAATGGGCAAGTCGCTAAGGGAGATTGCTTCACAAGTTGGTTGCGGCAAATCAACGGCCGGTCGAGTAATCCACCGCAGCAAGGAGAATGAAAATGCCATCGTCCCAAGTGTCCCACCGTCCCAGTCCTTAGACGAACGGGACATGGGACAGGACGGGACACCTTGTAACATCAAAGAAAAGGAGGCCTGACTATGAAGAACTATTCATTACAGACATACAAAGGCATAGCTACCCGTCATACTTGCCCTAACTGTGGCGACAAGCGCTCCTTTGCCTATTATGTGGACGAGGAGAATACATCTCTACATCCGTCAGTCGGAAGATGCAACCACGAAAGCAGCTGTGGGTATCATTACACTCCCAAGCAATACTTTCAGGATCATCCCGAATGCCGTACCTCTGATGCTTCTTCTTTTGATGGGCAAATGAAAGAAGTGAAGAGCAAGAGCACTCCGATAGAACCACAGAAGCCTACGGCCATCGGCTATGTTCCAATTCACTATGTGGAGAAATCGAAAAGCGTGCAAAGTAACTTTTTCCGCTTTCTCTCTACATTGCTGGGCAACTACTATGGCAGCAAGTCTCAGGAGGTGTTGAACCGCTTGTTGGATGAGTATCGTTTGGGGGCGACCCGTGACGATGCTGTTATCTTTTGGCAGATAGACAAGAACGGAAAGGTGCGTACAGGAAAGGTAATGCAGTACAATCCCGAAGATGGACACCGTATCAAGGAACAAGGTGCAGCCATCAACTGGATACACAGCATACTGAAAAAGCAGAATGTATTGCCAGAAGAATGGCTACTATCCCAATGTCTTTTCGGTGAACACCTGCTAAGCCTCTATCCCGACAAGGTGGTGGTATTGGTCGAATCCGAGAAGAGTGCCATCATCGGCTCTGCCATCTTCCCCGGCTATGTATGGTTGGCGACAGGTGGCAAGAGCCAGATGAAGGAAGACAAACTTCGTGTATTGAGTGGAAGAACCGTACTTCTCTTTCCCGATGCGGACGGATATACCGAGTGGAAACAGCGTGCCGAAAGCATGACCTATTGCAAGGCCATTGTTTCCGACCTCATAGAGAAGCATGCCACTCCCAAGCAGAAAGCAGACCACATCGATATAGCCGACTGGATAATTTTTCAGATACAGGAAGGCAAGCTCATGTGTACAGCAAACCACTTGGTAGAGGCAGAAAAAATCCTGCAACGGATGATAAAGAAGAACCCAGTACTGCAAAGGCTTATTGATGAACTCGACCTTGTACTGGTCGATGCAAGTCATATCGCAAGCGATGATAAAAACCCTCCTTGACAGCAGGAGAGCGGAAGCCGAAGGCTGTAGCGGACTGACAAGGGCTTGCCCTTGATATAGCCCACTATAACTACACGCTTCGCTTTCGTAGTTGTGGGCTCTCCCGAGGGGATTAAGGCTTTGCCCTAATAACCCACTCAGGGCGTTTCTCCCCTGAGAACCCAGAGCAAAGAGTGACCCTCTCTTTGCAATCTCCGCTTATGGGTTGCACCCCTAAGAACCCCCATGCTATTGGTCACGACAGACAGACCGTTAACGGAAGCAAACGACACAACGACCAAGTGACCAAACAACCAAATTGTAAACAATAAAAAACATAATGACTATGGCAACTAAAAGCAGCATACATATCAAGCCTTGCAACATCACATCCAGCGAGGCTCATAACCGCAGGACTCCCGAATACATGCGTAACATCGGGGACTCCAAAATCTATATCGTTCCCGAACTCTCATCCGATAACGAGCAGTGGATAAATCCGCACTTCGGCAATGTCGGTTTGCAGACACATTATGACAACATCAAACGGATGGTCAAGGAAAAGACAGGGCGTGCCATGCAGGAGAAGGAACGTGAACGGAAAGGCAAGAACGGAAAGATTATCAAGGTAGCAGGATGTTCGCCCATCCGTGAAGGTGTATTGCTTATCAAGGCGGATACCACCTTGAATGATCTTCGCAGATTTGGCGATGAATGCCGACAGCGTTGGGGAATCACACCGTTACAGATTTTCATGCACAAAGATGAAGGGCATTGGCTGAGTGGTGAACCCAATGCAGATGACAAGGAGAGTTTCAAGATAGGTAGCAGATGGTTCAAACCCAACTATCATGCCCATATCGTGTTCGACTGGATGAACCACGATACGGGCAAGAGTTGCAAGCTCAATGATGATGATATGATGCAGATGCAGACATTGGCTTCTGAGATTCTATCAATGGAGCGAGGACAATCCAAAACCGAGACTGGCAAGGAGCATTTGGAACGTAACGACTACATTCTTGAAAAGCAGAAATCCGAACTCCGCAACTTGGATGCCGTAAGGCGATATAAAGAGTATCAGGTGAAGGTTGCAGAACAGGAGGTTCAGGAGGCAGAGAGCATAACGCAAGCCCTGCGTGATGAAGCCCTGCAAAAAGAGAAGCAGAGTGAAATGCTAGACAAGGCTATCAGCGATAAACGCTCCAAACTGAACAAGGAGAAAGGAAGCCAGTTGCTCGGTGCGGTTGCGGATTGGGCTACAGGCAAGTCTAAAGCCCTTAAAGGCGACATTGAGGATCTGAAACTTGACTTGGCAGAGGCTCACGAAGCTATAGCAGAAGAGCGTAAACGGACACAGGCAGAAGCAGCTAAATTAGAAGCCTATAAAAGAACAGTTGCACAGCAGATGGAAAGTGCCGTTCGCAATGCAGTACTTAAAAAGGATGATGAGATTCGCAATCTGAAAGACCGTCTTTCGTGGAGAAACAAGGTGCTGGACATGTTTACCAAACTACTGGCACGAAACAACGCGACCTTCAGAAATGCGATTGATATTATCATCCGTTTTGCCAAGGATACTTATCGCAGCATCTTCAGCCGAGAGGAAGCAAAGTCCATTAAGAGCGTAATGGAAGCTTTTGGCAAGGACAAGGAGGACTACAGAGCTATTGGTACTTTCCTCGTGTTTACGGCAGATAAGAAAGAGAACCTATCCAATAGCGAGTACAGCAAGGCTGTTCGCGAAGTGGATGATATTGCCATCGGCAGATATGAGCAGGCTCAGAAGTGTGGAAACTCATTGAAGTTGTAATAAAGCGTACATAGTTTTTATGATTTCTAAATTGAGAGAAACAAAATCGAAGCCTATTTGGCTGAATTTGATGAATTATGTGTAATTTTGCACTGTGATATTGAATAGTGCGAGCAAATCATTTAGATAATGAATAAGGAATTGACGATAGAAGATATTCAGGAGATTGTGGCGAAAGACGAAAGCCGTTATCTGGAATTGAAGCAGACCACAGGGGAATTGTACAAGGCAATGACCTCGGCTTGTGCTTTCCTTAATACGGATGGCGGTTGGGTGATGTTTGGCATAACCCCCAAATTGAAGATCGTTGGCCAAAATGTCACCGACCCCACAAGACAGGAAATAGCAAATGCCTTGAGAAAATTTGAACCGGCTATTGATGTGCCTGTGCAATACATTGAAATCCCTGAAAAGGAAGGCTTTTATGTAATTGCGATGTATTTCAATCCACCTGCACCTACGCAAGCACCTTACACATTCGATGCACGCCCATATTACAAAGTGGAGAATACGACAGCAATAATGCCGAGAGAAATGTTCGAGGCAAGAATCCGTCGTAGCAATCCGGGTATGTTCAGTTGGGAGAAGCTTAAATGCCAGATACCATTGGACGAAATCGACAGAGATCGTCTATATACGGTAGTTCAGATGGGTGTCAACAAAGGACGTATCCCAGGTTCCGCTCTTGCTCTTCAAGACACATCAGCGTTGCTTACCCACTTTAACTTAATGGATAGCGACAAGGATGTACTCAATGCGGCTTGTGCTCTGTTTGCAAAGACTCCGGATAAATACCACAATCAATGCAAAGTGAGGTTGGGAAGATTCGAGGGTACAACTATGTCGGAGTTCCGTGACCATACAGTTTGCTATGGCAATCTGTTCGAGCAATATGATGCTGTCATCAATTTCTGCCAGAAACATATGTTCCTTGCAGCAAGGATGGATGAAGTTGAAAGAGTAGAAACGTTGACCGTTCCTTTTAAGGTGGTCAGAGAGGCTACTCTAAACACCATTATCCATCGAGATTGGGATGCATATAACCTAACGCCAAGCATAGCCATCTTTGACGATAGAGTTGAGTTTCAAAATCCAGGTGATTTCCCTCTAGGAAGCACCTATAAGGATTTTATTGACAATCCTCATTCGTCACCTGTCAATCCTAAGATTGCGGATGTGTTCTTCAAAAGCGGTTTGATGGAGGCATGGGGTCGTGGTATTGCCAATATTTTCGATGAGTGCGAAAAATATGGTTTGCCAACTCCGGAATTCAAAGTGGGGCACAAAATAGTAACGCTTGTAATCCGTTTCAAGAACTCTATTACTCCACATAGGACAGGTGATGAGCCTGTAAATGAGCCTGTAAATGAGCCTGTAAATGAGCCTGTAAATGATGTATTAAAAGACATCCTTGATTTTATCAAGAGTAATCCTGGAATAAAGAAAACAGCCATAATAACTCATACAGGAAAGAGCAAGGCAACCCTTACAAGGTATCTCAAACAATTGGTGGAACGAAACCTTATTGAATACAAAGGCTCTGATAAAACAGGAGGCTATTATCTGAAGAAATAGGAGTTTGCACCAGACAAATAATAACAGAACCCGTCAGCATCATAAGAACTGCTGGCGGGTCGCTTTATTTTACGAATTCGGGGCTGTAAAATAAACTGTGTCACGCACGAATTCAGAAGACCGTAATATTTGGTAATTTTACGATGGGAAATTTGTAGAAACAACTTTGAATTATTTCTCCTGTTTAACTCTTATTACATCATATTCTGACCCAGAATAGACCTCTATATACAAAGTTCGATCCTTGTCTGTTGTATTGGGTGCTGCATATACTTTCAAAACATCATTTTTCAATTCAACATATTCCACCCTCAGCCAATCATACACATTATAAAGTTTACCATTGTCACCTCCTTCGATAGAACCATGATTACCTTTGTAGTCCTGAATTTCTGCAAAAACAAAGGATTCGTCACCAGTTATAGTTTTTTCACCGCCATTACTCGTGAATGTTATGCTTTTTGGGAAACCAAGATCAACTTCTTCAAACTCACAAGAGGCCATAATGAGCATAGAGGTCATAATAAACAACCATGCAAGAATCCTTTTCATAGCTCTATTATTCCTGATTAAATGTCGTTAATACAAAATCCACCATATTGAATCTTACTTTGCTGAAAAGCATTAAAGATTTTAAGCCTAAGTTACATTCGTATCCAAACGTACCACCCATATTTTCTTTCAAAACAACTACCATTTCAGTTGCCTTTATTTCGTTATTTCCTAATTCAATAGATAGATTAGGAACGCGATAGCATTCTGATATATTTACTCCGCCAATTCCTGCGTTTCGAATAGTATCTAATTTACAATGTGTGGTAATATATTCTTTGTTGTTCTCAAAAAATCCTTTGCCTAACGAACCATACGAAGCATCTCCAGTATCGATATTCATTAACATCTTGTCCCCTTTTACAATACCTTTACCCAATAAATTCATTTGGGATGAAAAACACATATTGGGAGATACTTGGCTCCGTTTTGGAGCAATAGATGGCACTATAATTTTATTATTAACAAAATCTATGGTTAGGTCTTTGAGTTGTAACATCAGTTCGCTACCGACAACAATATTGAAACAATCAACATATTTGTCTGCCTCTTCATTATTGGTGGTTATATTTATGACATAAAATGGAACATCTCTAACAATAATATCTCCGATTTTTAATTCCCTTGCTATGGCATAGCTTCCATTTTGTATGTCAACTCCACCAACAGTAGTTGATGCATCAAGTGGAATTAAATTATATTTCAGAGCTAATGAATCTGAAATAATGTTCACTCCCGCTCCTGTATCAAAAGTAACATCAGCTTCAACACCATTAATCGAAGTATTCTTAAGATACATTAATACAGAGTTATTCTTTGGCGGATCAACAGGAACAACTTCAAAAGGGATAGTTCCTACCGATTTTTCAAATGTGATTTTATAGGGATTGTAGTTAGATAGTGCTTTGTATTGATTAATATATTGTTGAATACCTGCTATAGTTGCACTATCAAGATGAGTACGTGTTGAGCTAAGAACTGAAGATAACATGTTTGTTGCTGTCTTATTGTCCCCAATCCTGCTTAGATCCATTGCAAACATCATTGACGAATTGAGCAGATTACCAAGGTCAAGGTTTTCCGATTGAGTATTGAATAATTCCGCAAACGCAGGGATAGAGACATCGGGGCGGTTTAGTCTGTTACCAATAAGACAACGAGAAAAAATTTCAAGAAATTGGCTTATTGAATCTCTAGGCTCAGTTCTGTACAAAGAATCCAATGCAAACCAATCAGAATTATTCATAGCCTCTGCAATTTTCTCATCAGAGGTTTGGCCATAACTAAATGAGAAATGAATAAAACATATCCATAATGTAAGAATATACTTCTTCATAATTGTTATATTATTGATACTAAATTTTCTGCAAAGATACTGGTTTTCTCTCGAAAACAGACTTTCTACACATTAAAACCACTCTTCTCACATGAATATATGCTTCATTGTATAATAAGACATCATCCGTTTACCCCTTTTGTCGGATGCAAAGGTAGCCAAACCTCTTTTAGAATAAGAAAAGGTCAGGCGGTAAACCGTTTGGAGCAGTTTCTTCCTCCGTTGGAGAGTAAACAGCTCCAAAACCTTTTCCTATTCATCGGCTTGGCTTGAATCTGCATCCGGCAACGGAGATAAACGACTGACGAAATAGTAGAACAAAAGAATGGCATAGACGAAAGGTCTTTACTTGATAGTCTATCATTCAAACTGTTCTTAAATCTTTCAGTGGCTTATTATTTTCGACAGAGAGAAATTTGGCAAACGGCAGATTTCACTCCCTCCAAAATAATAGATTAGTAAGAGTGTGCTTTTGCCGTTCTTGGAAATTGTCGTACCTTTGTGTCGAAAACGTGGAATGATGGAAACATCAAACTGCAAATAGCACTGAATAGAGAAGAAACACCCTTTATTGATACGCTTCGAGCGTTAAGAAACAATAAAAATGTTAAATCTTCACCTTTTAGAATGCACCCTTAAAGGTTATGACCATATTTCTGACTTATTACTCGCAAAATATTGAGTAATAACTGGTTGTAAATACGGAAATTGCAATGGTATGACCTCGCTTACTATCAGCAATAGTGTGACGACCATAGAGTTTGGCTCTTTCATGTATTGCTCTGGTTTGACTTCGGTTACTATCCCCAATAGTGTTACGATTATAGAGGAGGATGCTTTCGGTTATTGCTCTGGTTTGACCTCGGTGACTATAGGTGATAGTGTGGAGGAGATAGGGGATGAGGTATTCAAGAATTGCACTGGCTTGACTTCGGTGACTATACCCAATAGTGTGAAGATCATAGGGGAGAGGGCTTTCAAGGATTGCACTGGTTTGACCTCGGTGACTATCGGCAATAGTGTGAGGAGCATAGAGAACGGGGCTTTCTATGGTTGCTCCAAACTTCTCGAAGTTTATTGCTATGCCGAGACGATGCCTTCTGCATTTAATAATGCTTTTGATTCAACGCCCATGGCAAACGCCACCCTTCATGTTCCTGCTGCTTCCATTCATGTTTATAAAGCAAATACGCCATGGAGCGGTTTCGGCAAGATTGTAGGTCTTTCGGCAGGTGAACCCGAAGTGCAGAAATGCGCTACACCTGTGGTGACTTATGCTGAAGGAAAGTTGTCCTTCTCTTGCGAGACAGAGGGGGCTAATTATGTTACAAAATTAGTCGCTGAGGATGCAAAGGAATACTACGATGCCGAAATTGAACTCAGCGCCACATACAACATAGAGGTATATGCTACTAAGGCTAACTTTGAGAACTCCGACACCGTGAATGTGGCACTTGTTTGGGTGGAGAACGGCAATGTGGATGAGGAGACTGGCATCATCAGCGTGGAGACTGCTCCGGTCCTCATCCAAGGCAATGGCGGCATACTGACCGTTAGCGGTGTGGCAAAAGATACTGATGTGACGGTTTACACCATCAGTGGCACAGAGGTTGCCCGTGCAACTGCTGCCGACGGCACAGCAACCATCAGCACCGGTTTGCAGAGCGGTACTATAGTGGTAGTGAAGTTCGGCAACAAGAGCGTGAAGGTGAGGATTTAAGCCACGGCGCATTCTTTCTGCGCAATATACACAGTCCGCAGGCACCCCAGTGATGGCAAGTGTCTGCGGATTTCTGTTTTGCGGTAATGTAAGGAAGAGACTATGCACTCATATTTGTTAGAGTTAGCCTTCATTGTCCGTGAACTTTTGTTGTCGTATCAACACAGTTCTGTTGACATGACAACACTGCCCTGTTGACACGACAACAGAGTTTTGTTTACAGCACAACAAAATTACAGGTGAAGAGCCCGACTACACCGAGGGGGCGGGCTGGGAGACTAAAAGCCCCCGTCCCCTCGGTTCCCCTGCGAGGTGGTGAGCGAGGAGCGATTAACCACCCCCTCTGATTACTCTGATTATTCTGATTACTCCGATTACTCCCCAGTTTGCCGATTAGCGGGACGAGAAAAGGCACAGGACCCTGCGTGAAAAACAGGATTCTGTGCCAATGAGGTAGGGGAGGGCTTTTTCGAACTTCATGCCCCACCAGTGGGAGGGGGCGGTGTTGAGGGGGTCTTCCTTTTTAGAAGCTATACTTAAGCATCATTTTGGGAGAGCATTGTACTTTGCCGAAATAGTTCTCAAGCTCAACCTCTACACCTGCACCAAAGTATTTGAAATTGTAGAGCAGTTGCAGCTCGGTGCTGAACTGGAAGCGCTCCTCGGTGGCCTTGTAGTTGAGGTCCACATAGCCCTCGAAGTAGAGCTTGTCGCGGAGGAACTTGGTGTTGCACACGGCAGTACCTTGAAGACCGTGCCCGGCAGTGCCCAGGCGGTAGTCGATGTCCATGCGGTAGAGCAGGTTGAACTGTAGGAAGGTCTTCTTTATAGACTTCTGGTATGCACCACCCAGCAGTACGCCATGGGCATAGGTGATGCCGCTATCGAACAGAACGCCACCATCGTACTCGGCATGGGCGTAGAAGTTGTTCTTCAAGCGGAAGTTGTAGCCATACTCAAAGTACATGCCGTTGTCGGCCACTTTGCCAAAGTCAAAGTCCACGAAACCCCAGCCGTTGCCCGACTTCTGTGTATGACCTATCTCTGTGGTCAGAGTGCCGTAGTTGTGACCATAGTCGTATTGAAGTTGTAGGTTGCCGTACACCTGCGCCTTGGCCATTGTTGCCATCAGGCACATAAATATTAGAGTATATAATTTCTTCATTTTTTTTACTTGTTGTTGTGTCCTATCTAGGGGGATAGGAAGAACTAGGAAAAGATGGTAGAGCCTATTTATGCTCATCCGCTTCCCTCTTGCCGTTATTACATTCTGCTAATAAGATAAGGCAGTGCCTTCTCAAACTTCACACCCCACCAGTGAGATTCGTCGCCCATAGTCTGGCGAATGGTCTCTGCCACGAAGTCAGCGGCAATAGCGGCAGCATCCAAAATATCATGACCACGCATCAGGGCACCAGCAAATGACGAAGCATAGCAGTCGCCTGTACCATGCATTGACACGGGGATGCGCTCGGTGAAGTAGTACTTTGTCTCGTTGCCATCATAGTATGCCACACCCAGTTTGCCTTCCTCGAAGCTAACACCTGTCAGCAACACATTCTTGACCCCCAGGGCATAGAGGCGCTTGAGCATATCCTCGATGTAAGCCTGGTCATACTCTGTGCGATACTCTTCGCCAAGCATCAAGGCAGCCTCGGTCATGTTGGGCATAATCACATCGGCACCCTTGCACAACTTGCACATCTCCTGTGGGAAGTCATCATCAAAACCGGGATACAGCTTGCCACCATCGCCCATTACGGGGTCAACGATGCGCAGAGCACCCTCGTTGGCTGCCTCTTCCATAATGCGGAGGATGTGAGGAATCTGTGCCTTTGACACATAACCGGTGTAGAATGCGTCGAATTTCACATTCTCCTTCTTCCACTGGGCCAGGATGTTGGGCATCTCGTCGGTGAGGTCGAAGAATGTCCAGCCAGAGAAACCAGCTGTATGGTTGGAAAGTACAGAGCTGGGCAATATGCCGCACTCCACACCACAAGCCGAGATGATGGGCAGAGCCACGGTGAGTGAGCACTGACCTACGCATGAAATGTCCTGAATGGTAAGTAATCTTTTGTCTGCCATTGTTATTCAATCTTTTTATGTTATACCTAAAATTTCGAGTGCAAAGGTATAGGCAAAAACATGAATACGCAAGGAGTTCTTCTTAAATAATCAAACTTTATTCCGAAAATGCAAAAGACTACTCCGCATTTCGCTCATTCATTTGTCCGATGTCTTCTGTTCTGCATCGAACCTGTAGGCCTGTGGCGATAGTCCCCATTCTCTGGAGAAAAAGCGCGAGAATTGGGCTTGCGAACTGAACCCTAGGCGCAGACCGATTTGTTGTATGGTCAGTCGTGTACCCTTGAGCATGTTGCAAGCCTCTTGCATCAGGTAGTCAGTGATAATCTGTTTGGGAGTCTTTTCGGCCATCTTGTCGGTTACCTCCTGTAGATAACGGGTAGAAACGCACAACTTCCCGGCATAGAAGGCAACATCGTGCGCCGAGGCATAATGTTCGGTTAGAAGCGAGAGGAAGCCGTTGTAAATATCTGCCGATCTCAGTGCAGGCATACCTTGAGAAGGCATTATCGAATAGATGAGGTGCGAATGTATGTAGGAATGAGCATTCAGCACACCCTCTTCTGTAGAATCGCCCATGGCATATCGTGTGGCTATGGCAGTTGACAAGGCTCCCGCCATACCATGGCGCCTCCATTTGTCCATGTTGCGCGAGGTGAAGAACCGGTGTCCGTTTTGGTGCAACAGTACTGCCGTCAAATACCCATCACTTATTTCTGCGCCACGTAACATTACGGCCTTTGCACCCATTTCACACAATATGCCGGCAGCCTTCAGCATATCGGCATCCGTGTGTATCTTTATTCCTAAAATCTCTTCCGCTTCGCATACCTTCAGGATAAGCAGGTCTGCCAAAGGAAAAAGGTGTTTGATCCACATGTCTATGGCCTGTGGCGATAATAGTTTGTTTCCAGTAGAATCTATTATCGAAGGAACCATCACCTTGCGAGGCACCGCTTGTATGATGGAAGTCAGACTTTCTATGGTCAAGGAGTCAGAGAGAAAACCAACTTTTACGGCCTTTGGACTGCCTTTCAGTAATGCCGAACTAATCTGTCTCAATACCAGTTCTGTGGGCAGATCAGAGATGTGTTGTGGTCCCCCCATAATAGAGGTCATTGCCGCTAATGGTCTGCCTCTCAAAGCAGATATGGTACCAATATCAGCCACAATACCTGCTTCCCCAGTGGAGTCTGAGGCATTGATGCTGAGTACACTTGGAAGTATAGTAGAGTGTGTAGTTTCGTTGATATGTTTCTTCATCTGTGCAAAGGTACTTTTATATCCATACTCACATAGTTATACTGCGTTGTTTAATGCAGTACTTCTTCGTTTTTTATGCAGTATTACTTGTTGTCCTTGTTGATTAGGTTTACCACCACCTTTACCATAATGTCCTTCTCCTCTGTGCGGCTTTCGGCAATCATCAGGGTGAGAGCCACGAGGGTGTTGTCTGCTATGCGCTTGCGTCCATCCTCGCCATACAGCACACCGTTCTTTTCCATAAACCATAGGAATAGCATGGCGGCAATGCGCTTGTTGCCGTCGCTGAACGAATGGTTCTTTACCACAAGATACAGAAGCATGGCGGCCTTTTCCTCTACCGATGGGTAAAGTTCCACACCGGCAAAGGTCTGATAAATCTGTCCTATGCTGCTCTTGAAGGAATCGTCCTTCTCGTTGGCAAACCACTTGCTGCCTCCGAACTTATCCTTCAGGGCATTTATGGCAGCCATGGCATTGTCGTAGGTGGCACGGAAGGGTTCGTCGGCTGTAGTCTGGTTAATGGCAAGAGTCTGGAAGTCATATCTGTCCAATGTGTCAAGGGCATAGACATAGTCGCTGATGACATGGAACAGTCCGTCGTACTCGTTGTTGGAGACGCTCTCCTGAAGCGATATCGCCCTTGCCATCAGTTGCACCACATTCTTCAGTTCGTTGTATCGCTCCAGTTTCATGTTCTGGTTGATGGCATAGCCTTTTATGAGGTAGTCCTTCAGCACCCTGTTGGCCCATTGGCGGAAACGAGTGCCGTTTACCGATTTTACTCTATAACCTACGGAGATGATTACATCAAGATTGTACAAGACTGTTTCATATACTTGGTCTGCGTCTTTACCCATATGTGCAATTTTTGCACATGTGATATTGGGGTCAAGTTCTCCCTCTTTAAAACAGTTCTTTATATGGCGACCAACTACGGTTCTGTCTCGTCCGAACAACTCCGCCATCTGGTTTGTTGTCAACCACACGGTTTCCTCCTGGAGTTTAACCTCCAATTGTGTCTGCCCGTCCTCGCTCTGATAAATTATGATTGAGGAGTTGTTTCCTAATATTGTTTCGTGGTTCAATGTGTCTTTCATAGCGATGTATATTCGTTGGAGTGTATGTTTGTGCTATCAGCAGGGGCAAATATACGACAAATTGGGCAAGAATATGCCGGGTGCGGTGTATTTTCCAAGAATAAAGGTGTCGTTTTGTTTGGTGTTTCGCTCAGTAATGTGTAATTTTGCACCCCTCATTTATAATATAATGTACGCGTAATACAATAAGACTATGGAAGAGAAGGAATATCTGGACAAATATGAGCAGTCGCTGACGGTGGAACTGCTGAAGGTGTGTACACAGCAGGGCAGGTTGGCAGGGCAGCTGCTGCCCAGTCCCGACCTGGACGAGAAATGGGAGCAGGTGGCGCAGCCCTACATGGGCGATGCCATAAAGGAGATAGCCAAGTATCCCACCGTGGCACTGGGATGGATGATGTACGTGGGTATGGCCGTGGCTCATTACTGGGATGTGGATTGGGAACTCTATGGCAAGATAGAGAACCTCTACGAGTACATCCGCGATAAGCGTGGCTTTGACGAGATGGACGAGTATGTGCGCGAAACGGTGCTGGGTCTGTCACCCAAGGCAAAACCCCAGGAGGGCAAGCAGATGAACGAGTATGACGAGGTGGAGGAACTTGTTCGCACGCTCTCTACCATCTGTCTCACACAGATTCGTCGTGAGCAGATAGAGCCCCAGAGCCCCATGGCATTCTGTGTGTACTTGAGAAGCATACATGCCTTGTATGTCGTTGGTGCCAGCGTAGAACTTTATCGCCTTGGTTACAAAATGACAGTATAAATGCGTTTTTTCTTGATTTTTGTTTGTTTAAAGGAAAGTTTATTATAACTTTGCCCATATAATTACAAAAAAGTTAGACTAAAAGCATTTTTTAGAACAAAACGATATGAAACACCAATTGAGAAGTTCCGTGTGTACACAGGGTCGCCGCATGGCCGGTGCCAGAGCCTTGTGGGTGGCAAACGGCATGAAGAGAGAGATGTTTGGCAAGCCCATTATCGCCATTGTGAACTCCTTCACCCAGTTTGTGCCTGGTCATACACATTTGCACGAGATTGGTCAGATAGTGAAGGCCGAGATAGAGAGCATGGGATGCTATGCTGCCGAGTTCAACACCATTGCCATCGACGATGGTATAGCAATGGGTCACGACGGTATGCTCTACTCTCTGCCCAGCCGCGACATTATAGCAGACAGCGTGGAGTACATGTGCAATGCCCACAAGGCTGATGCCATGATCTGTATCTCCAATTGCGACAAGATAACCCCCGGCATGCTGATGGCTGCCATGCGTCTGAACATCCCCGCGGTGTTCGTGAGCGGTGGTCCTATGGAGGCTGGCAAGTACAAGGGTGAGAACCTCGACCTTATTGCCGCTATGGTGAAGGGTGCCGACAAGACCGTCAGCGACGAGGAACTGGCAGAGGTGGAAAATCGTGCATGCCCCGGATGCGGATGCTGTAGCGGTATGTTCACCGCCAATTCTATGAACAACCTCACCGAGGGTATTGGCTTGTCTCTGCCCGGCAACGGTACCATCCTGGCCACCCATGCCAATCGCATACAGCTCTTCAAGGATGCTGCCCGACAGATAGTTAAGAATGCCTTTGCATACTATGAGGATGGCGACGAGAGCGTTCTGCCCCGTAGCATTGCCACTCGTCAGGCTTTCATGAATGCCATGACCCTGGACATCGCCATGGGCGCAAGCACCAACACCGTGCTGCACCTGCTGGCCGTGGCACAGGAGGCAGAGGTGGACTTCACCATGAAGGATATGGACGAACTCTCTCGCAAGACTCCCTTCCTGTGCAAGCTGGCACCAAATAGCCAGAAGTATAGCGTGCAGGAGTGCGGTCGTGCTGGCGGTATGCTCAACCTGCTTGGCGAACTTGCCAAGGGTGGTTTGATAGACACCTCGGTGAAGCGCGTGAACGGCGCCACTTTGGCCGAGGACATTGAGAAATACTCTATCCTCAAGGACAACATAGATCCCGAGGCAAAGCGTATCTACAGCAGCGCACCTGCAGGTGTGTTCTGCAACAAGATGGGTGCACAGAACACCATGTATGAGACTCTGGACACCGACCGTGAGAACGGTTGCATCCGTGACATAGAGCATGCCTACACCAAGGATGGCGGCATGGCGGTGCTCTTCGGCAACATAGCCCAGGACGGTTGTGTGGTGAAGACAGCAGGCGTGGACGAGAGCATTTGGAAGTTCTCCGGTCCTGCCGTGGTGTTCGACTCGCAGGAGGACGCTTGCGAAGGCATCCTCGGTGGCAAGGTGAAGAAGGGCGATGTGGTGGTAATCACACACGAGGGTCCCAAGGGTGGTCCTGGCATGCAGGAGATGCTCTATCCCACCAGCTACATCAAGTCCATGCACATGGGCAAGGAGTGCGCTCTGATAACCGACGGACGCTTCAGTGGCGGTACATCGGGCCTCAGTATCGGACACATCAGTCCCGAGGCAGCCGCAGGTGGCAACATCGGTAAGATAATGGATGACGACATCATCGACATAGACATACCGGCACGCTCCATCAATGTGCGCCTCTCCGACGAGGAGTTGGCCCAGCGTCCACAACAGCCCCTCAAGCGTAATCGCGTGGTGAGCAAGGCTCTCAAAGCTTATGCGCAGAGCGTGACCAGCGCCGACAAGGGTGGTGTGAGGATTATAAAGGATTAACGGTTAACGGTTAACGGTTAACGGTTAACGGTTAACGGTTAGCGAAAAAAACTAAGAAATCCTATGATACCCTAGGTTTCCCTAGAACTTCCTAGGCTTTCCTAGAATAAAAAACAATAAATGAACCAAGAAACAACAAAGATAACAGGTGCCGAGGCGATGATGCGCTCGCTTGAGCACGAGGGTGTGGATGTCCTCTTCGGATATCCCGGTGGTGCCATCATGCCCACCTACGATGCACTCTACGACCACAAGGATTCGTTGCATCACATACTGGTGCGCCACGAGCAGGCTGCTGTGCATGCGGCTCAGGGCTATGCCCGTGTGAGCGGCAAGGTGGGATGTGCCATCGTTACCTCTGGTCCCGGTGCCATGAACACCATCACCGGTGTGGCAGATGCCATGATAGACTCCACTCCCATGGTGGTGATATGCGGCCAGGTGGGTGCTGCCATGCTGGGTACGGATGCCTTTCAGGAGGTGGACGTAGTGGGTGTGACACAGCCCATCAGCAAGTGGAACTACCAGATACGCCGTGCCGAGGATATCCCCTGGGCTGTAGCGCGTGCTTTCTATATTGCCAAGAGCGGTCGTCCCGGTCCTGTGGTATTGGACTTTGCCAAGAACGCACAGACAGCATTGATAGAGTATGAGCCCCAGACGGTAGACTTCATCCGCAGCTACAACCCTGTGCCCACTCCCGAACAGAGTGCCATAGAGAAGGCCGCCGAACTCATCAACCAGAGTGTTAAGCCTCTGATGCTCGTTGGTCAGGGTGTGGAGATAGCAGGTGCTCGCGAGGAGTTGCTTGCTTTGGCCGAGAAGGCACAGATTCCCTTCGGTCAGACCATGCTAGGTCTTTCTGCCGCTCCCACACATCATCCCCTTAACATGGGAATGCTGGGCATGCATGGCAACTTGGCTCCCAATGTGATGACCAACCAGTGCGACCTGCTTATCGCTGTGGGTATGCGCTTTGACGACCGTGTTACAGGCGACCTCCACACCTATGCCAAGCAGGCAAAGGTTATTCACTTCGAGATAGACCCCTCCGAGGTGGGCAAGATAGTGAAGCCCACAGTGGCCGTGCTGGGCGATTGCAAGCAGACATTGGCACAGGTTGCCGAACTCGTTCAGGAGACCAAGCATCAGGCATGGATAGATGGTTTCAAGCCCTATGCTGAGAAGGAATACAACAAGGTGATAGACGCTGCACTTAACCCCACCGAGGGTCCTCTGTTGATGGGTGAGGTGGTGCGCCGTGTGAGCGAGGCCACAAACAACGAGGCTATCATGGTCACTGATGTGGGTCAGAACCAGTTGTTCGGTTGCCGCTATTTCCAGTACACCCATCCTCGTAGCATAGTAACCAGCGGTGGTTGCGGTACTATGGGCTTTGGCATACCAGCCGCCATAGGTGCCACATTCGGTGCTCCCGAGCGTACGGTGTGCATGTTCTGCGGTGATGGCGGTTTCCAGATGACCATTCAGGAACTGGGTACCATCATGGAGCAGCAGTGCCCCGTGAAGATGATTCTCTTGAACAACAACTATCTGGGCAATGTGCGCCAGTGGCAATATATGTTCTTCAACAAGCGATATTCGTTCACTCCCATGCTCAATCCCGACTACGAGAAGATAGCCGAGGGTTATGGCATACCATGCCGCACGGTGGTGGAGCGTGCCGATCTGGCAGATGCTATTCGCGAGATGCTGGAAACGGACGGTCCCTATCTTCTGCAGGTTGCCGTCAAGGAAGAGGACAATGTCCTGCCCATGACTCCTCCAGGTGGTAGTGTGGACGATATGTTGCTTGAGGTAAAGTAAAGGACAATGGAAAAGGAAAAGAAATATGGTGCCGCCGAGTGCGGTGATTGCAATACTTGTGGCAAGTGTGATGCTCTATATGACGAGGTAGTGCCAGAACTGAAGGGGTTTGACGATGCTGTGGCAGCTGCTGCGGCAATAGACAGAAACTCTTACGAGAAGAACCTCTCACGCCAGCGTCGTGCCACCTTCGAGCACGACAATGCCCAGGGCCAGCAGGTGGAGACCTTCACACGCAATGCCGTGTCGCGCCCCTCAGTGCCTGGTCACGAGGGTGCCTTGCTCAGTCCCACACACCAGGGTCTGACCCTATATACGCTTATCATCTTCTCCGAGAACTATGCCGGTATACTGAACCAGATTACCGCCGTGTTCACTCGCCGACAGGTGAATATCGAGACGCTCAACGTGTGCGCCTCCAGCACCCCAGGCGTGCACAAGTACACCATCACCTGCTATTGCAAGAAGGAGATGGCGGAGATGCTAGTTAAGCAGATAGAGAAGCGCATAGACGTGCTCCAGGCCAACTGCTTCGTGGACGATGAGATTTTCATGATGGAGACCTCCCTGCTGAAACTCTCCACTCCCAAGGTGCTTGCCAACAAGGAGATTTCGCGCATTGTGCGCCGTCACGATGCCCGCTTCGTTGAGGTGAACTCTACATACTCCATCGTGGAGAAGACTGGCATCACGGAGGACGTCATGGACCTTTTCATGCAACTGGACGCAATGGGGTGCGTACTGCAGTTCGTGCGTTCGGGCCGTATTGCCGTGACAAAGAGTCGTATCGAACGTCTCGACCAGTATCTTACCGAGAGAGAAATGAAGCGATAGCATACAATATATAATATACGCGCACACATACTTATAAAATATCAAAGAATATGCTGAACAAGATTGACATACATCCCATATACATAGAACCTTTCCACGTGGATTTCACAGGCAGAGTGTTTATGGGCGTACTTGGCAACCATCTGCTCAATGCAGCCGGTAATCATTCGCAGAAGCGTGGCTGGGGCATAGGCGCACTGAACGAGACACGCCATACATGGGTGCTCTCTCGTTTGTCAATAGAGATGATGGAGATGCCTCGCAACTATCAGCATTGTCAGGTGCGTACCTGGGTGGAGAGTGTGATGAAACTGTTCACCACCCGTAACTTCGCCATAGAGGATGCAGAGGGTCGTCCTATGGGTTATGCCCGTAGCGTGTGGGCCATGATAGACATGGAGACTCGTCGCCCTTGTGACCTATTGAACCTCTATGATGGCGATATACTGAACTATGCTGTTTCCGAAGAGCAGAACATCTGTCCCATTGAGGGCCACGGACGTTTCCGTTTCCGCGATGCACAACTGGTTCGCACCATCGGAACATACTATAGTGATGTGGACATAAACGGCCACATCAACTCCATAAAGTACATAGAGCACATCCTGGACCTCTTCTCTCGCGAGCAGATGGAGCGTGGCATCCGTCGCTTCGAGATTGCCTACAAGGCAGAGAGTTACATGGGTGATACGCTCAGTTTCTACATCCAACCTGTCAGCGATGACGAGATAGATATAGAGGTGCGCAAGAACAAGACCGAAGACACCCCAGGTGATGTAGTCTGTCAGGCAAAGGTGAGGTTTAACGGATAAACGATGAGCGGTGAACGGTGACGGTGAGCGAGAAACTAGGCTTTCCTAGGTTACCCTAGGCTCTCCTAGAATATCTAGAGAATCTAGAATATCTAGAAATCCTAGAAAATCCCTTCTAAAAGAAAATAAATACTAACAATAAAAATATACAACAATGGCAAAAATGAATTTTGGCGGTGTTATCGAAGAAGTGGTAACCCGCGAGGAATTTCCTCTTGAGAAAGCACGTGAAATCCTGAAGGACGAGACCATCGCCGTTATCGGTTATGGCGTACAGGGTCCTGGTCAGGCTTGTAACCTCCGCGACAACGGTTTCAATGTTATCGTTGGTCAGCGTCAGGGCAAGACTTATGAGAAGGCTATTGCTGACGGTTGGGTTCCTGGTGAGACTCTGTTCTCTATCGAGGAGGCAGCCGAGAAGGCAAGCATCGTTATGTGTCTGCTCTCTGATGCAGCAGTAATGAGCGTATGGCCCACCTTGAAGCAGTACCTTACCGCAGGTAAGGCTCTGTACTTCTCTCATGGTTTTGCTATCACCTGGAGCGACCGCACCGGTTGCGTTCCTCAGGAGGATATTGACGTTATCATGGTTGCTCCCAAGGGTTCAGGTACCTCTCTGCGTACCATGTTCCTCGAGGGGCGTGGTTTGAACAGCTCTTATGCCGTATATCAGGACGTAACAGGTCGTGCTCTCGAGCGCACTTTGGCTCTCGGTATCGGTATCGGTTCTGGTTACATGTTCGAGACCACTTTCCAGCGCGAGGCTACCTCTGACCTCACTGGCGAGCGCGGTTCTTTGATGGGTGCTATCCAGGGCTTGCTTTTGGCTCAGTACGAGGTTTTGCGTGAGAACGGTCATACTCCCTCTGAGGCTTTTAACGAGACCGTAGAGGAGTTGACTCAGTCTTTGATGCCTCTCTTCGCACAGAAGGGTATGGATTGGATGTATGCCAACTGTTCTACCACCGCACAGCGTGGTGCTCTCGACTGGATGGGCCCCTTCCACGATGCCTGCAAGCCTGTGGTTGAGAAGTTGTACGCTTCTGTAAAGAGCGGTAACGAGGCACAGATCTCTATTGATGCCAACTCTAAGCCCGACTATCGTGTAGGTCTTGAGAAGGAACTTGCAGCTTTGCGCGAGAGCGAGATGTGGCGCACTGCCGAGACTGTACGTCAGCTCCGTCCTGAGAACAACTGATGAAAGGTTTGCATTTTGCGATAAATGATTAGCTGGTTGTGCAGAACGATTAATTTTGGATTATAACAACTAACATTTCGTATATCGCAGATTATCAATAATCAAAAGAGTAATAAGGTCCCCTTTCTTCTTAAATTAACTGCACCCCAAAAGTTAGACATAAAACTTTTGGGGTGCAGTTCAAACATAGAGGTTGGGGACTTTTTGAACTATTACTTGTCCGAATAGTAAAGCTATGTAGACAATACATTAGTCCTATGACAAAACAGACGCTTATAAAAAGGGTGGGTGGGATACCAGTAACTATAAGAAACATCCCTCACACTATATGAGGGATGATGTTTTTAGGTGAAGAACCTTTTATAGACTTTTATAGTCAGTTTTGATGTCTATACAGAGTTTAAACCATTTAGGTAGGTTCTATAAATTAGTAATAACTTGTTTTAATTGAAATTCTATTGCTTTTGTTCTATAATATCTCTTGCACCATATCTTCTTCATTTTGGCTTTCGCCGAAGATACTTTCACTCGGGAAACTCAAACAAGTTTGGTCTCCACTCGTTTATTCGTATCATTCATTCACTCACATAGACCACTATGTGAGTTCATTCAAATATTGAACCTATGGCACAATAGATATCATATAACTTAAAGCTAATTTATAGAATCTACCTTTACTTTTTCCTTAGAAGAGTAGGATATATGTGATTACTCCTGCCAAAAAGCCAAGGAGGGCCAGCGGGGTAAACTTTTTGAGATAGTATCCAAATGATATTTTCTCCATTCCCATAACGGTAACACCTGCTGCAGATCCAATAATGAGGATACTACCACCGGTTACGGCACAGAATGCTAATAAAGTCCAAAACGAACCGTTTTGAGCAAACTCTCCAAGCTCAGCCAATGGATACATGCCCATTGTGGCAGAAACAAGAGCAACATTATCGAGGAATGATGACAATACACCAAGTGTGATGGCGATATATTTCGACTCGCTGAAAATGCCATTCATGATATTTGCCATTATGGTGAGTTGTCCTGTTACAATCAGTGCTTGAACCGACATCAATATGCCCAAAAAGAAGAAGACTGTGCTGATGTCAACACGAGAGAATACATATTGAACTCGTAGACTTTGTATGGCTTCGTTGGGCGAGTCAGCATACTTTCTGTCTGTGATAAACCATAATGCTACAAGGCCGAGTAAAACACCCATAAAAGGAGGCATTTGGAACGCTGTTTGCAGAATGGGCACCATAGCTAAAGAACCAAGACCAACATATAGCACCAATTTGCGTGTTTGTGGGTTGATATAGTTCTTGTTATTGGTATCTTCTGTCGCAGGTTGGATTGTACCATTTTTAGGCAACATGAATGATGCTAAAGTTAGTGGGACGAGAAGCATAATGGTAGCTGGCAAAAACAACGATATGATTTGATGTATAGCGGATATATTGCCTCCTGTCCATAACAGCAATGTTGTTACATCACCAATGGGTGAACAGCATCCTCCTGCATTAGACGCAATGATTATCATGGAACTGAATATGAGGCGAGTATTTCGTTCTGGAACCAACTTGCGTGCAATAGAAATCATAACAATTACCGTTGCCAGGTCTCCTAATACAAATGATAGACAGAAGGTGATGAAGCATAGCGCCCATAACAATTTGCGTAATACTCTTGTCTTGATGGATGTAGAGATAATGCTAAATCCTCCGTGTGTGTCTACGATGTCTATGATGGCCATAGAGCCGAGTACAAAGAATAGAGTGGTAGAAACATCGCCCAAGCCCCTTATTAGTTGTACTTCTATGAACTCAAAGGCTATATCATGTACAGACATGCTTTTGAGGGCAGGGAATACCTCCATAAACTCACAGATATGCTTGGGTGGGTTTATCAGAAAGAAATGTTCTGCATTGAGCAAGAATATCAACCATAAAAGAATGGACATGCCAACAGCAGAGGCTGCCTTGTTGACCTTGATTACATCTTCAAAAGCAATGGCCAATATGCCAATAATGAAGATAACAGGCATTAGGTAATAAAAGAACATAGTTTTTTAGAGGGGGATGATAAGTTTTTGGTTAGATGCTATTCTTCCATCAGTTTCTTGAAAAACTCGTTTAGATCTTCATCTACTCCTTCCATAAGATTCCCTGAAAGAATAATGGTTTCGTTGTCGTCAATAATGTATAAGTCTGTAAGAGTTTCACCATCTTCGTCTTGCATGACAAAGGTGTAAGGACGCAACAATGACATGTTATCAATGAGGTCGGTTCGTACATCACTAATTGCTTTGCGAAGAATGGGTGCAACCTTGTTGTAAAAATCAACATCGCGTGACCCGTGGATCCATTCTTCTATTACAACACGCATAAGTTCCTTGTCTTCGTCGTCGAAGAATCTGATTTCTCCACTATGAGGATATACTCTAAGAATAATGTCTGTTAGAACAGGTTCTTTTTCTTTTGGAAAACGTTCTGCAACGTGGCGAAGGGCTCGTTTGATTTCTTTTTCAGGTGTAATCATAACTATTCTTATGTGTTTTATGGTTTTCGGGGTAAGGTATAAAAAGTGATGTCAGATAATATTTCGTGTGGCTCTCGGTAGAGGGCTACAAAGAGCCACACTCCTATAGTTTTAAGTATAGTTCAGATTATTAGAGATTACGTCCGTGACAATGTTTAAATTTTTTGCCCGAACCGCAAGGACAAGGCTCGTTTCTGCCAGGCAGATTTTCGCGACGTACAGGTTGCATAGGTTGTTGTTCGCGTGTATCGCGACCAGCAGCCTGACGCATGCCCTCGTCTATGTCACCATGACTTTCCTGCAAACGTTGTTGTGGGCGAGGAGGAACCGGTGCTTCAGCTTGGCGGATTTGAAGTTCTGGTACTTGTGCACGCATCAAAACACTGACAACTCTGTCGTTAATTTTGTTTATCATTTGGTCGAAGTATTTTACCGACTCCAACTTATAGATGAGCAGAGGATCCTTCTGTTCGTAAGAAGCATTGTGAACAGAGTGCTTAAGTTCGTCAAGCAGGCGTAGGTTTTCCTTCCATGCATCGTCAATGGTATGCAAAATCAAACTCTTATGGAAAGCTGTGACAATGGCTTGAGACTGTGTGTTATAAGCCTCCTTGATGTTACAACTAACCTGATATACACGTCGTCCATCCACAACGGGAACCATGATGTTCTCGTAAGTTGGCATTTGTTCGGGATTCTCCACAATCATTGTGACGGCCTTGTTTGCATTGGTGGCAATAATTGTGCACTTCTGCTTGAAACGCTCCATTGCTTTTTGGTAAACTTCTTCTGCCAGTTCGTCAAGATTTCCACTTGCGTATCTGTCTTGTGTAAGAGGGAACTCCATAGCAAGGATTTCAAGGAACTGTTCACGGCAGTTCTGATAATCACGACTTTCCATAATGTGGCATACTCTATCCCATATCATGTCGGCAATATCCATACCCAATCTTTCGCCCATAAGTGCATGGCGACGTTTCTCGTAAACAACTGTACGCTGTTTGTTCATAACATCATCATACTCAAGCAAGCGTTTACGCACGCCAAAGTTGTTTTCCTCTACCTTCTTTTGTGCGTTCTCAATGGAGCGTGTTATCATTGAGTGCTCAATCATTTCACCTTCCTGGAAACCAAGACGGTCCATGACGCGAGCAATGCGTTCAGAAGCAAACAATCGCATGAGCTTATCTTCTAAAGATACATAGAAGACTGAACTTCCGGGGTCGCCTTGACGACCAGAACGACCACGCAACTGGCGGTCGACACGGCGGCTCTCGTGGCGTTCTGTACCAATGATGGCCAAACCACCGGCTTCTTTCACTTCGGGAGAAAGTTTAATATCGGTACCACGACCAGCCATATTGGTGGCAATAGTGACGGTGCCCAGACCATCAATGCTGCGACCTGCTTGTGCCACGATGTCTGCTTCTTTCTGGTGTAACTTCGCATTAAGAACCTGGTGTGGTATCTTGCGCATGGAAAGCATTTTGGAAAGTAATTCACTGATTTCCACGCTGGTAGTACCAACAAGAGTGGGGCGGCCACTATTGCGCATACGTACTACCTCCTCGATAACCGCATTGTATTTCTCTCGTTGAGTTTTATAGATACGGTCGTTTCCGTCTCCGCGCACTACAGGACGATTGGTGGGTACTTCCACAACATCCAACTTGTAAATATCCCAAAACTCACCAGCTTCGGTAACGGCTGTACCTGTCATACCTGAGAGTTTGTGATACATACGGAAATAATTCTGTAGGGTGATGGTTGCATAGGTCTGAGTGGCAGCTTGAACCTTTACATGTTCCTTGGCTTCAACAGCTTGGTGCAGACCATCACTCCAACGGCGACCTTCCATGATACGGCCTGTTTGCTCGTCTACAATCTTAATCTCACCATCTTGGATGACATATTCCTCGTTGAGATTAAACATAGTATATGCTTTAAGCAACTGTTGCAGAGTGTGCACTCTTTCGCTCTTTACAGAATAGTCGGCATACACTTCGTCCTTCTTCTGTATGCGGGCCTCTTCGTCCAAGGAAGAATCAGCCTCTATTTGAGACATCATGCTGCCGATGTCAGGCAAGATAAAGAGATCTTTATCATTAACTTGTGATGCCAACCACTCGTTACCCTTGTCTGTGAGATCTACGCTATTCTGCTTCTCCTCAACTACAAAGTAGAGAGGTTCAATCGCCTCTGGCATACGGCGGTTGTTGCTCTCCATATAGATCTCTTCTGTAGCAAGCATGCCAGCCTTAATTCCTGGTTCAGAGAGGAACTTAATGAGAGCTTTGTTCTTAGGCAGGGCTTTGTAGCTGCGATAAAGAGAAAGGAAACCTGCTGTTGTTTTTGTCTTGTCCTTGGTCTCTGTGCCCTCTGCAATGAGTTTTTTTGCTTCTGCAAGATATTGGGTTGCCAATGTGCGTTGCACACCGACAAGGCGTTCTACCAAAGGTTGATACTGCTCGTACATTTGGTCTTCGCCTTTGGGAACCGGACCAGAAATGATAAGTGGTGTACGGGCATCGTCGATCAATACCGAGTCAACCTCGTCGACAATTGCAAAGTTGTGCTTGCGCTGAACAAGATCAGATGGATCCTGGGCCATATTGTCTCGCAGATAGTCGAAACCGAATTCGTTGTTTGTACCAAATGTGATGTCGGCCAAATATGCCTGTCTACGGCTCTCGCTGTTGGGTTGGTGTTTGTCGATGCAATCTACGCTTAAACCATGGAACATATAAATGGGCCCCATCCATTCGGAGTCACGCTTAGCAAGATAATCGTTAACGGTAACGACATGAACACCATTGCCGGTCAAAGCATTGAGGAAAACGGGTAGGGTAGCGGTAAGTGTTTTACCCTCACCGGTAAACATCTCGGCAATCTTGCCCTGATGAAGTACGGTACCACCAAACAACTGTACATCAAAGTGTACCATCGCCCATTGCATATCATTGCCACCTGCAATCCAATGATTTTTATAAATTGCGGTCTCGCCATCAATTTCAACAAAGTCATGCTTCGTGGCCAATGTTCGGTCAAAATCAGTTGCCTTTACCTTTATTTCTGGGTTGTTGGTAAAGCGCTCGGCTGTGCTTTTTACAATGGCGAATACTTCGGCATGCACTTCATTCAACGCAGTTTCCAATACTTCAAGCACTTCTTTTTCTAGTTTGTCAACTTGTTGGAAGAGAGGTGCACGATCCTGTATCTCTGTTTGCTGGATACGTTCTTTTACTTCTTGTATTTGCTGGCGTAGTGGTGTTGCCTTTGCTGCAATTTGCTGACGAATCTCTTGAACACGAGCGCGAAGTTCATCGTCGCTTAATGCCTGTATCCTTGGATATGCGTCCAATACAGCCTGTACCAGAGGGCGGTAAGCTTTGAGATCTCGAGACTTTTTGTCTCCAAAGATCTTTACTAAAAAGTTTGTTATATTCATTGTATTATATTTTTTACTTGCTTAAATTAAATCTTTGTTTATTTGGGTTGATTACTTATTATCAGTGGTGCTTGTCCACATCCATTTGGAGAGCGAATACGCAAGACCTTTGAAATAGTAGGTGCAACATGATCTATTGTCACCGGTATTTCTATTTTTTTAGGTTCGAACCCTGTTCCCATAAAAATGAGAGGGAAGTTCGTGTAACTTTCTCGGGATATGTTTTGCTTGCTTGCAGTTATAGTTGCATTGGCTTCAAGTAAAGACCATCCAGGAGCAACTTGTACTAAAATGTCGCCCGAACGATGTGGATTGTAGGCATTACGTAATTTTGATATGCCTGGAGTCCATGCTCCTAATGACAAGCGCTGACTAGTATAAACATCCTTTACTCCAGCAAGTTGTATGATGAAGGCCGAACTCATTTCGAGCATTTCTGTAAGGTTGATATTACTACGCTCGATGAGTTTTTGGTTTAAGTATATTTCCTTTCCCAAACTTCCTTCTACCCATTGTCCTTGTCCGTATACAGCAATAAGGTACATATTGAGTAGCATTTCAAGGCGATGCATGTCAAGTGTGCCTGTTGGAATGCGATATTGCGAAAGGTTATTTGAAACAGGTTCGTCGAAATACCCCGTACTTGTAAGAATAAACAAAGCATTTCCTCGTCCAACACGTTTTTCAACCTCGTCTATCAGTTGACCTATGGCATTGTCCAAGCGAACATATGTATCTTGCAATTCCATAGGATAAATGGAAACTGCTTCATGCTGGAAGGTTCCTGCATAATAGGTTACTGAAAGCATATCTGTGATTGCATCCAGTCCCATTCCTGCCGAGGCTATGCAATGTGTGGCATATCGGTTTACTTCTTCGTTAACCATTCCGCTGGTCTTGAACTCTCGTATGGCATGGTTGCCTTTGAAATTATGCGAGAAAGGTTTCTTAAGACCTTTGGAAACGAAGTAACTGAAATTTCCTACAATTTCGTTAGATGGAGTCCAGGTGATATCCTTTATTCGTTCCTGTAAGGAACTATATCTGCTATAGACCAAAGCCCAGGAAGGGAATTCACCATAATAGCTTGAAGAACACCATTGACCAGTGAGATCGTTAATCCAAAAACAGGCATCCGCCGCATGTCCGGCCGACATTATTGCTGCATCACGAAAGGGTGATACACTAATAACAATGCCTTTGCCTTCTGTCGCGACTTTCAGTTCATCGCTGATGGTAGACACACTTAGGTGTTTGGGAGAGGTTTTCTCTGTTGTCAGGTGTCCGATGTAGTTGTTGTCATCTACGCAATATACTGGGCGTAAAGTTTGTCTGTCCAACCATTGTTGGCTTGGGATTCCATTATCATATGGTGTTGTGCCACTAAAAAAGCATGCAGTTGCACTTGATCTGTCTGGTTTGCTAAATGGATATTCTGCCTGACTATATACGCTACCTTCTTGCATTAGTCGGGCAAAACCTCTGCTGCCATATAATGGTGCAAAGGCTTCTAAGTAATCAGTTCTTAATTGGTCCACCATAATATTTACCACAAGTCGTGGCAATACTGGTGCTTCTTGAGCTTCAACTTTACAAAAAGAGATAAGAACTGCAATTGTGGAGAATAGTTTAAGTGTATATCTTGGATTCATCTTTTATTTTTCTTTGAGGCCTTATTTTGTCGTTTGCTAATGTTCTTCTTTTTAAAACCAGATGTGAAGAAACTGTAGTTTATCAGATATGAAACCTGTCTGCTAAGTAATGTGGCCAATAACAATATGGTGAAAAGACTTATTTCCTGTGGTATCCAAGGGATGAAGAGTAAAAAGACAATCATCCAAAGAGCAAGGACGTGGTGCCAAAAATTAACTTGCTTTTTCCATGCTGACTTAGTTATGAATGGAAGCAAAATTAGTGGGAGAGGGTTTATTACGCATACCAACCAATTGCTATCTAAAGTGGGATGTTGCGAGAAAAGGAATACAAAAAGAATCAGACATCCAGCCACTCCATGGAGCAACATCAAGAAAAGATCTAATACCCATAATACCTTGTGAGTCAGGGTTTCGATAATCAGGATGAGAATTCCGATGGAAAATATAAACCATCCAAGTTCTGTTGGTTTTAAAGGGGAAGTATTGTCAGAACCATGAATGGTAGTGCTTGTAGGGTGTGCTTCGAAGATTATAGATTCCTGAACTAAATTTCTTGTGTCCTGAAAATCGTTGCGTATAACAGCATTTTCAATAGCTCTGTTGTAATACTCTGGAATGAAGCATGTTGCACGATGGGATAAAATAGTGTCAACATTAGCGCCAAGAAGGAAATCGTTGCCTTCTTTGGCCCAAGGGTATTCCTTGGTATATTCGTGAAGGATTTGGCGATATGTGTGTTGTTTGTTGTCCCACGAATAGTTGATTTCTCCTTCAATACAGCGTTCAACGCAATCCAAGACGCGCATGGTACAATTGTCTGTCAAGAAATTGTATCTATATGTGCTGTTTTCTGGCTTTATGTTGTTGAAAAGGTATTCTTTAAAATTCTTTTCCTCTTCAGGGGTTGTGTTCAGTACTTGTGCAATAACATTACTTCCTCGTTCTTTGTATTCCTGAATGAAATAATCCCAAGGAGATGCTATGCAAAGATAGTCTGTCTCGCCAAGTACAAATTTCCAGATGAAGTAGTCTGTGTTGAAGTTAAAAACACCGTAATTAAAAACTAAGTCGATACTATTAGCAATGTCCTTATATCGGATAGCAGTATGCCCATAGTATGAGTATACTTCCTGTCCGGGAGAACAAGTGAGTACGCTGATCTCTATGTCCTCGTTGTTGCTTTGTGCTTGCAGGGTGAAGAAGCAAAGCAGAGTTGCTAAAAGAATTCTTATATTTTTCATTTGGGCGCAAAGTTAATAAAAATATGCTGTATTATTCAAGCGGTGCATAAAAATATATATAAAATAGGTGAAATATGAATGATTTGCGATTGTGCCACTTTGGTCAATTGGAAGTTTTGTTATATCTTTGCACACGCATAAAAATGTACTCGGTTGAATAATATTAGAAATTTCATGAAATACGCCATAGTTTTTGTTTTGGCTCTTTTGCTAAATTCTGTCTCTCTCTATGCACAGAGTGGTGGCGGAAAGTCATCTTATTCCCGTTTTGGTCTTGGTTTGCTGAATGATCAATCTCAGACATGGAACAAATCCATGGGAGGTGTAGGCATTGCCTTGCCATCAGGAAGCAAACTTAACACAACGAATCCTGCTTCATATGCTTATGTTGATTCGCTTAGTTTTATTTTTGATGTTGCAATGTCGGGAAACTTTGGACAAATGTCAATGGGAGCGAGCAAGGTTCCTGTAAACAATGCAAGTTTTGATTATTTGGTGGCTGGTTTTCGCTTGCGTAAGAATCTCGGTCTTGCCTTTGGTTTTAGACCATATAGTACTGTAAATTACAATTATTTTACATCAAGCAACGAAGCATATAGGGACGAAAATACAGGAGATTTAGTTAGGAATAACACTAACTATATTGGTACTGGTGGTATGCACGAGGCCTTTATTGGTCTTGGTTGGAAGCCATTTAAGAACTTTTCTATAGGTGCCAATGTAGCTGTGCTTTGGGGTGGCTACGATCATTTGGTGATGCAAGAGTTTACTCAGGCTGGAGTCGCAAGCAATAACTTCAATGGCTTTAATTTTCTACAACATGCAGATGTGCTGACCTACAAACTTGATCTTGGTGCTCAGTATGTGATGCGTTTGGGTTCTAAGGATTGGCTTACGGTTGGTGCAACCGTTGGCATTGGACATCATTTTGAGGGTGATGCTTATCTGTATCGTTATATGACAACAGGTGATACTCTAATGGTTGATAACGAAGGAGGTTTCGATATTCCCATGAGTTATGCTGGTGGTTTGGCGTGGCAGCATAAAAACACATTGTTGGTGTCTGCCGATGCGTACTATCAAACTTGGGGTGATTGCAATGTTCCTGCTATGGTTGTAAGTAATGGAAATGTTTCTTATCCAAGCACCACCAAGATGTATAAAAACAACTATTCGTTAAAGGCTGGTTTGGAATATACTCCTAATCCATTGGCTACACGTGGTTATTTCAATAGGGTTAAGTATCGTTTTGGTGTCTCGTATAGTAGTCCATATTTGATGATACCTAAAGGTGAAAATGCAGCAATGAAAACCAATGAGGGACCTGCTGAAATAGGCGTAAGTCTTGGCGTAGGCCTTCCTATTAGCAATCGAATTAATAGTAGGTCGATGGTGAATCTTGGTGTACAATGGCTTCGTAGATCTCCAAGTACACAAAGTCTGATTACAGAAAATTACTTTATTCTGAATGTTGGCGTGACATTCAACGAAAGATGGTTTATGAAGTTTAAGATACAGTAATCAGGATTCATGGATTCGGATAGTTTTAAACGTAGTAAATTTCATAGATTTCGTTATGCCATCCCTGTATTTTTAGTGTTGGGGTGTATTTCTGTGTTGTTCTATTTTATTTTCAGCACGCCCTCTAATGTCTCTAAAAAACAGGGAGTAGTCCAAGAGGATTCCCTACCTTTTTTGCATAGTATAGGCGTTAATACCCTTATTTCCGATTCTGGAGTTTTGCGCTATCGTATTGTTGCAGAAGAGTGGGATATTTATACGCCTCAAAACTCTGCTTCGACATGGAAATTCATCAAGGGCATGCTGATGTTGCGCTTGGACAAGAATTTTGAAGTAGATTTATATGTTCAAGCCGATACAGCATATTTTCATAATCAGGAAATTTGGGAACTCCGTGGCAGGGTTCGGGTACGAAACTTGCAAGGAACGAAATTTAATACCGAAGAGTTATTTTGGAACATTGATAAGCATGAGATATGGAATCATGCTTATATGAAGATTATTTCTCCTGAAAGAACACTGGAGGGTACAGAGTTTCGTAGCAATGAAGAGATGACGCGGTATTTTGTGATGAATTCAAAGGGAGATTTTCCAATGACAGAAAACGAAACGGCGGATAGTGCCTCCAATGCAGTAGCCACGTCTTCCGCTGAAGCATCTCCTATATTGCCTTCTGCAGCTTCGCCGTCCCTTGCAGATAAGACTCCGCCTATTCAAAAACTAAATATTAAAGAGGCAGAACTAATTGAGGCCACTAAAGAAAAGACCATAAATTTACAAGATAAGAAGAGAAAATTGGATGTCTTTCAATGATTCTTCTAAAAAAGATAATTATGTTTGAAAGCGAAAATACTATTTATTATATCGGTATAGCCATTGTCCTCATGTTTTCGGCATTTTTCTCTGGTATGGAGATTGCCTTTGTGAGTAGCAATAAGATGCGTTTTGAAATGGAGCGTGAAGAAAGTGGTTTTACTTCTCGTATCATAGATGTCTTTTATAAGCATCCAAGTAATTTCATATCTACCCTGTTGGTTGGTAATAATATTGCATTGGTAGTCTATGGTATCTTTATGGCTCATTTGATAGATGGTTTGATACTCCAGACTATAGTAGGCACCACAATAGTTTTGTTTACTGGTGAGTTTCTTCCAAAGACTCTTTTTCGCATCAATCCCAATAAGATGTTGCGACTCTTTTCATTGCCTGCCTTAATATTCTATATTGTACTTTGGCCTGTAAGCAGACTTACAAGTGGTTTGTCTCACATTCTGCTGTTCTTATTTGGTTTGAAAGTATCAAAGGAGCAGTCGAACAGCGGTTTTAGGAAGGCTGATTTGGATCACTTGATTCAAGATAATATTGACAGCATTGATGATGAGGATATGTTGGAAGAGGAAGTGAAAATTTTCCAAAATGCCCTTGATTTTCGCAATGTAAAGGTGCGTGATTGTATGGTTCCTCGAACCGAAATTGTTGCTGTCTCAAAAGAGGCAAGTTTTTCGGAAATTCGTGATCAGTTTACTGATAGTGGAATTTCTAAACTGGTTATATATGAGGAGGATATTGATCATATTGTTGGCTTTTTGCATTCCAGTGAAATGTTTCGTCTCTCGCCTTCGGATGACTGGTTTAAGTGTATCCGTGAAACTCCTATCGTGCCGGAAACAATGGGTGCCCAAAAACTATTATCTATATTTATGAATCAGAAAAAGTCAATGGCAGTAGTTGTTGACGAATTTGGTGGAACATCTGGTATAGTTACTGTTGAGGATTTGGTAGAGGAGATTTTTGGTGACATTGAAGACGAGCACGATACGGCAAAATATATAGCGAAGCAACTTCCCACCGGTGAATATCATATATCTGCTCGTATGGAGATAGAGAAGGTTAATGATATTCTGGATATAGATTTGCCAGAAAGCGATGAGTATATCACCGTTGGTGGTTGGATACTTAAGGAACATCAGGCCTTTCCAAAATTAAATGAAGTTATTAGGTGCGGCCAATGGCATGTGCGTGTAATAAAGAAAACAGCAAATAAATTAGAGGAGGTTCTATTATATAGAAAGTGACATTTTTTGCTTTTAATCTGATTCCTTTGAAGTTATATATATGCTCTATCATGTGTTTGATTGTCATATATGCGCCTTATTTATGAAATAAATGACAAATAAATGTCGTACTTTCCGATAAAAACATTAACTTTGTCCCTCAATTGGTGATAAATTGCATATCTGAATAAAACAAATAATAAAAAATAAAACAATGGCAGCTTTACAAAAAGTAAGAAACGCAGGCCCCCTTGTGGTTGTCGCACTCTTTCTTGGTTTGATTGGCTTTATTGCTACCGACTGGACAAGAGTTGTGGAGGTATTTACGATGTCAAGTCGTAACACAGTGGGCACTATCAATGGCAGAGACATTGATAACCAGGAGTTTAATGAGTTGGTTGAGGAGTATGTTAATGTTGTGAAGAACAGCAATGGCATAGCTAACCTTACTGATGAGCAGATGCAGAGCATTCGTGATCAAGTATGGCAGAATCTTGTTCAGAACGAGATTATTGCTAGCGAGGCAAGTGAACTTGGCTTGACTGTTACCGATGCAGAATTGCTGCAGATCATTCTTAAGGGTGAGCATTCAATGTTGGCTCAAACTCCTTTCCGTAATCAGGAAGGTAAGTTTGATTACAATCTGCTCAAGCAGACAATTGATCAGTGTAAGGAGATTATCAACACTCCCGAAGCATCTGCTGATTATGTAGCAGAGGCAGAGAGTCTTCTTATGTGGTGGAGTTTCCTTGAAAAGAACTTGCGCAACTCAGTGTTGGCTGAGAAGTATCAGAGCCTTCTTATGGCGTCTATTACAACTAATCCCGTTGCTGCTAAGCAGAATTTCGAAGGACGCACAAATGAAAAGACTGTCTTGATGGCAGCTCTTCCCTATAGCACCGTTATGGACAGCGATATCAAGGTTGAGGATAGTGACCTTAAAGCTAAGTACAATGAGTTGAAGCAGTTGTTCGAGAGCGCTATTGAGACACGCAATATCAAGTACATTGATGTTGTTGTTAAGGCAAGTGCAGAGGATGAGGCAGAACTCAATAACCAGATGGTTGGTTATGCTAAGCAGTTAAGCGAGGGTGTTGCACCTGCACGTATTATTCGTGAATCTCGCTCGCGCGTACCTTATTCAGTTGTGCCAGTTAGCAAGAATGCTTTCCCCGCTGATATTGCATCTCAGCTGGATACTATGAGTGCTGGTCAGTTGGTAGGTCCCTACTACAACAGTTCTGACAACACAATGAATGTTATCAACTTGTTTGCAACAACCACTTTGCCCGATAGTGTTCAATATCGCGTTGTAAGTGTTCCCGCTATGGATATGGCTTTGGCAGAGAAATCTGCAGATAGCATTATGAATGCAATCAAGGCTGGTGCTCCTTTCGATACTATTGCCAAGAAGTACAACCAAAGCGGTGAACCTATTTGGATTACTTCTGCTCAGTACGAGGGTATGACTATCGACGAGAACTTCAAGAAGATTCTTGAGACTATCACTACTTCTGAGAAGGGCAGTTTGAATAAGGTGGTTTTGAATGGCCAAAGCATTCTTATTGTAAATGTAATGGATACTCGCAATCCCATTAAGAAGTACGATGTTGCTGTAGTTAAGACTCCCGTAGAGTTCTCTAAGCAGACTTATGATAAGGCATTCTCTAACTTCTCATCATTCTTGGCTGGTAAGGATGCTGCGGCTATTGATACAATGGCAATGAAGTCTGGTTATGCTCTTCTCGAACGTGACAATTTCTCAAGCATGGAGCACACCGTAGGTGGTGTTAAGGCAACAAACGAGGCTATCCGTTGGATTTTCGATGCAAAGACCAAGGTTGGTGATGTTAGTCCTTTGTATGAGTGTGGAAACAACGATCACATGTTGTGTGTGATTCTCACTGGTATCACTCCTAAGGGTTATGTTGCTTGGGATAACGAGAATGTCAAGAGATATTTGACCGAAGAGGTTATTAAGGATAAGAAGGCTGCTATTCTTGCAGAGAAGATGGCCGCAGTAAAGGATTTTGCCGAGGCTTCTAAGGTAGAGGGAGTTGTTGTTGATACACTTCGTAGTGTTAACTTCACTTATCCCGTGTTTGTTTCTAAGACTGGTAATTCTGAGCCTGCTCTTTCTGGTGCAGTTTCTGTTTCTGCAAAGGGTGATTTCAAGGCTGGTGTAAAGGGTAATGGTGCTATTTATGCATACCAGGTGCTTTCTGCCGATACTCAGGATGCAAAGTTGGATCAGAAGACTGAACAGGGTACAATGGTGCAGAATGCGTTGCGTTATATCAATACTTATCAGAACGAATTGTATCGCAAAGCAAATATAGTAGATAACCGCTACCTCTTCTACTAAAAATAATAATGTATAGATATGGCAGAAGGTTATGCGGTATTGTATAACCTTCTGTTTTTTTAAAAATACCTAAATGTGATATAGGCAGATAAATAATACATTGATTAGATTGAAAGATACTAATGAGTTCTTTCAATCAATACATTCTTTAATAAATAAGAATATGATAAAAAAATTTACTTTTTCATTACTGATTTCTTTGTGTTGCCTTTTTGCTTTTGCTGGACCAGTAGGTTTTGAGCAAGCAAAAGGAAAGGCTGCAAAGTTTTTGTTTGAGCGTGGCGTGCAACTTTTGACAGAAGAACCCGCATACGCTCCTGCTCGTTTGGCACCAGGTGTTGCCGCGCCAGAAACAACTCCTGCGTATTATGTTTTTAACGCAGAAGACAATGCTGGTTTCGTTATTATTTCTGGTGATGATGCCATAGATGAGGTGCTTGGATATTCTACTTCGGGTAACTTTGACTTTGATAATATGCCTGCTAATGTTCGGGCATGGATGCAGGGATATGTTGAGCAGATTTCTAATCTTGCAACATATTCTGTACCTGCTCGTGCATCTTCAAACCAACTACAGGCTATTTCGCCATTGATTACAACTAAGTGGAATCAGGATGCTCCCTATAATAATATGTGTCCCGACCATAATGGCAAAAAAAGTGTAACTGGTTGTACTGCAACAGCAATGGCACAGGTGATGAACTATCATCAATGGCCTAAGGGTAAAACCACAATGATTCCATCGTATATCACCGAAACACATAAGTTGAGTGTAAGTGCTTTGGGACAAACCGTCTTTGCGTGGGATGAGATGAGAGACAACTATTCTATTAATGACGAAGGACAGTCCGTGGCTCAGTTGATGAGATATTGTGGTCAGTCACTACAAAGCGACTACAGTTCTGGCGAAACAGGTGCCTTTTCTATAGATGTTCCTTATGCTTTGCAAACCTATTTCAATTATGATCAAAACATGGAGATAAAGTATATTGATTTCTATACCATAAGCGAATGGGAGAAACTTATATACGATGAACTCAATGCTGCTCGTCCTGTTATGCATTTTGGTTATTCTATGGGGGGCGGTCATGCTTTTGTATGTGATGGATACGATGGTAAAGGACTCTTTCACTTTAATTGGGGATGGGGTGGCAATTATGATGGTTATTACAAGATGGTCCTGCTTAACCCTGGAACTGGAGGCATAGGAAGTGGCTCTGCCGATGGTTACGCTTATGGGCAACAGATTATTGTTGGTGTCCAACCTCCTACAGGTGAGGTGCTGCCCAAGTATTTTGTGCCTTATTCCGAGCAAGTTATTGATAAGATAATGTATAGTTTCTTCTACAATCCACATATTTCAACCTTAACTGCCAATGTAGGTTTTGCTACAATTAATGAAAACGACGAAATAATCAGTGTGATCAAGGATTGTGGCGCTATGACATTGCAGGGTTATCTGCAACAGTACCAATACATTGGCTTAGACCTAACCAAAGACAAGATTAAACTGTCTGCTGGTACTCACCGTATTGCAACAGTTTGTCGTCCACAGGGTTCTACAATTTGGAAGAGAGTGGGTAGTCGCAATAAATATTTTGAAGTTACTATCTCCTCTAACGGAACTATTACATCTATAGTTAAACATCCGGTTATCAATGTCTCATTTGTTTCTGCTACTCCTAATGGAAATATGGTGGCAGGAGTGAAACAGAATGTTGAAATTAAGTTGAAAAACGAAGGAGACGAATTCCAAACTACACTCTATATGTTTGCAAGTACAACATCTACCAATAAGGGCGAGTGCCAGAGTAGGATACCTATATACATGAGGAGTGGAGAGGAGGCATCATTCAACTTGTTCTTCACCCCCACAACCTCAGGAAAATATTATATATGGATAACTCAAGATAGCAAAGGAGAATCGGTAACAGTTCAGGGTACTGTTAATATCAATAGTGCTCCCATCCTTCCATCCAATCTCTCTTTAGAGCAATGTGTGGTTGATAAAGAGGAAATACTTGCCCAGGTTTCTATCAAGAACAATAGTACCGAACCATATTATCGAGAAATTGTAGCTATTTTGCTGGAGGATTTATATGGCGATGGTCGTGTTTATGGCACAGAAATCCTTAATCAACCCGGCAATATTTCAAGTGCTTCAACCAAGATATTCAATTTCGATTTCTATGATGCCGAGAGCTATAGTCAATGTGCTATTTTTATAGGATATTATGCAAAGCATACCGATAGTAGTTATGTCCAACTCGGAAATTATCAGTTCTTTGTTACTGGTGAAACTCCAATTGAGGATGTTAATGCAAGTCCTGCTGTTTTACATGGCGAAATCTACAGATTAGATGGTACAAAGATTGATGTTAAAGATATTAAGGGTATTTATATCAATTCAGGCAAAGTGTTGATATCCAAATAGTAAATCGGATATATCTATGTACGATAATAGTCCTCTCCTCTTTATGAAGGGAGGACTTTTTTCTTTTCCTTCATGTGGTTTTGTCGTGGATTATAGTCTACCTCGTCAGCATGTGATTATATAATTTTAAGCATCTGTACTTTGAAAAATAACTTTTTTTGTTTTGAATTAAATACCCTTCTTTGTACCTTTGCACACAAATAAAAATATTTAACAGATTATGGCAAAGATAAAAACTATAGGAATGTTGACTTCGGGTGGTGATTCGCCAGGCATGAATGCCGCCATTCGTGCCGTCACCCGTGCTGCAATTGCTAATGGGATGAAGGTTAAGGCCATCTATCGCGGATATGAAGGATTGGTCAACAACGAGATAAAAGAGTTTACCACAGAGAATGTCAGCAATATCATTCAGCGAGGCGGAACAATTCTGAAAACAGCTCGCAGCAAGGAGTTTATGACTCCCGAAGGCCGTCAGAAGGCTTATGAAAATATGCGTGCGAATGAGATTGATGCTCTAATAGTTATTGGTGGCAATGGAAGTCTCTCTGGTGCACGCATTTTTGCAGAAGAGTTTGATGTTCCCTGCATTGGTTTGCCTGGTACTATTGATAACGATTTGAATGGAACAGACTTAACCATAGGATATGACACAACCCTGAATACCATCATGGAGTGCGTCGACAAGATTCGCGATACGGCCAATAGTCACGAGCGCATCTTCTTTGTTGAAGTGATGGGACGCGATGCAGGATTCCTTGCACAAAATAGTGCTATAGCGGCCGGTGCTGAAGCGGCTATTATTCCAGAGGATAGCACTGGTGCCGACCAACTGGAGATGTTCATCGGTCATGGCATCCGTAAGAGTAAGAAATCGTGTATCGTCTTGGTGAGCGAGAGTCCAAAGTGTGGCGCTATGTATTATGCTGAGCGTGTCAAGAAGGAATACCCAGAATATGATGTCCGTGTTTCTATTCTTGGCCACTTGCAACGTGGTGGACGCCCCAGTGCTCAAGACCGCATCCTGGCAAGCCGTCTTGGTGTGGGAGCCATACAAGCATTACAGGAGGGGCAACGAAATGTGATGATTGGCATCCGCAACGACGAGATTGTTTATGTGCCCTTCACAAATGCTGTAAAGAGTGACAAACCATTGAAGAAGGAACTCATCAATGCTCTTGCTGTATTGTCGACATAATCCCCATAAGTACAATAGGTTATGCAACTGATAGATTTAGAAGCTGTATTAAGTAGCAAAGCCCCCAAACTTCGTAAAAAGATACCAACATTCGTAATAAGGATGATGGAGCGTCTTATATGTCAAAGAGAGATGAATGATATTCTAACCCGCTTGGGCCACAATAAGGGGGCAGCTTTTGCTAAGGCAATGTCGGAGGATATGAATGTGACTTATACCATTGTTGGTATGGATAAACTCGACAAGAATGGTCATTATATGTTGGTCAGCAATCATCCTCTCGGAGGCTTTGATGGCATATCCTATATAAGCATTTTTGGCAATCACTTTCCTGATGTAAAAGTCATTGTCAACGATTTGCTAATGTATATCGAGCCTCTGCAGAATGTCTTTTTGCCCGTTAATACCATGGGAAAGCAAAAGCGCTCTGATATGGAGAAACTAACACGCGCTTACAACGACCCCAACACACAGTTGATAAGTTTTCCCGCAGGTTTCTGCTCCCGCTATATTGATGGAAAAATTCAAGACATAGAGTGGAGGAAAAGCGTTATAAAACAATGTGTTGAGTGCAAACGCGATATTGTGCCGATGTATTTCGAAGGTCGCAATTCCATTTTTTTCTATGCTCTTGAATGGTTGCGCCGCAAACTGGGTATGAAGTTCAATATTGGCCTCATTCTTCTTCCTCGTCAAATGATGAAGACAGCCAAAGGCAAGCATTTCAAAATCTATATTGGCGACCCCATTCCATACCAGCATTTTAATCAATCTATGACCGACACGCAGTGGGCCCAGTGGTTGAGAGAAGAGTGCTATAAGTTGAAACCATAACACACGAATTGTGATACTGTAAATTTACGAGGATTTCTTAAGTAAAAGGAATTCTCGTTTTTTTTGCATCATAAAAAAAGCCTATATGGTCAAAAAGAGGGTTAATTATGCTAATATAAATAAAATACATGCTGAAAAGCATAGGAGTCTCGATAAAAATCCGTACCTTTGCACCGCTTTTCCCTATGGGAAGGTAAGAGAATTATATAAATTTATTGTTTAACTTTTTAATTTTAATGTAAATCTGTATGGCAGATTACAAAAATGTAGCTCCCGTTGAAGGCTTCGATTGGGAAGCATTTGAGAACGGTAGCAGCACAGAGGTAAGCCTTGAAGCTCAGGAGCAGGCTTATGCTGGCAGCATGAACAAGGTAGGTGACCACGATGTAGTAGATGGCACCGTTATTGCAATGAACAAGCGTGAGGTTGTTGTAAACATCGGTTTCAAGAGCGATGGTATCATCCCCACAAGCGAGTTCCGCTACAATCCCGAACTGAAGGTAGGTGACACCGTTGAGGTATACATCGAGAATCAGGAGGACAAGAAGGGTCAGCTCATTCTGTCTCACAAGAAGGCTCGCGCAGCTAAGTCTTGGGACCGTGTGAACGAGGCTCTCGACAACGATGAGATTATCAAGGGTTACGTTAAGTGCCGCACTAAGGGTGGTATGATTGTTGACGTATTTGGTATCGAGGCATTCTTGCCCGGTTCTCAGATCGACGTTAAGCCCATCCGCGACTACGATATCTTCGTTGGCAAGACCATGGAGTTCAAGGTTGTTAAGATCAACCAGGAGTTCCGCAATGTTGTTGTTAGCCACAAGGCTCTCATCGAGGCTGAGCTTGAGCAGCAGAAGCAGGAGATCATCGGTAAGCTCGAGAAGGGTCAGGTACTTGAGGGTACCGTTAAGAATATCACCTCTTATGGTGTATTCATCGACTTGGGTGGCGTAGACGGTTTGATTCACATCACAGACTTGAGCTGGGGTCGCGTAAGCAATCCTCGCGAGGTTGTTGAGTTGGATCAGAAGATCAATGTTGTTATCCTTGACTTCGATAATGAGAAGAAGCGTATCGCTCTTGGTTTGAAGCAGTTGACTCCTCACCCATGGGATGCTTTGAACAGCGAGTTGAATGTAGGTGACCGCGTACAGGGTAAGGTTGTTGTTATGGCTGACTACGGTGCATTCGTTGAGGTTGCGCCTGGCGTAGAGGGTCTTATCCACGTTAGCGAGATGTCTTGGAGCCAGCACTTGCGTAGCGCACAGGACTTCATGAAGGTTGGCGACGACGTTGAGGCAGTTATTTTGACTCTCGATCGCGACGAGCGCAAGATGTCTTTGGGTATCAAGCAGCTTAAGAACGATCCCTGGGAGACTATCGAAGAGAAGTACCCCATCGGCAGCAAGCACACTGCTAAGGTTCGCAACTTCACCAACTTCGGTGTATTCGTTGAGATAGAGGAAGGTGTTGATGGTTTGATTCACATCAGCGACCTCAGCTGGACCAAGAAGGTTAAGCACCCCAGCGAGTTCACAAAGGTAGGTGAGACTATTGAGGTTTCTGTATTGGAAATCGATAAGGTTAACCGTCGTCTCTCTCTCGGTCACAAGCAGTTGGAGGAGAATCCTTGGGACGTATTCGAGACAGTATTCACTCAGGATTCTATCCACGAGGGTACTATCATCGAGTTGTTGGACAAGGGCGCTGTTATCCAGTTGTCTTACGGCGTTGAGGGCTTCGCTACTCCCAAGCACCTTGTTAAGGAGGACGGCACTCAGGCTCAGTTGAACGAGAAACTCCAGTTCAAGGTAATCGAGTTCAACAAGGAGAGCAAGCGCATCATCCTCAGCCACAGCCGCATCTTCGAAGATGTTCAGCGTGCAGAGGCTCGTGCTGAGAAGAAGGCAGCAAATGCAGCTCGCAAGGCAGCAAATGCAGCTCGCAAGGAGGAAGCTCCTGCAATTCAGAACCAGGCAGCAAGCACCACACTTGGTGACTTCGATGCTTTGGCTGAGTTGAAGGCTAAGATGCAGAAGGGCGAATAATAAACGCGCCTTTATAAACTAATAGGAGGGACGGCCGCACACAAGTTGAGGCTGTCCCTCTTTCCTTAAAATGCTATATATTGGATTTGGGAATCAAATAATATATAGTATTTGTATATAGATTTAACCTTACATACCGATTTTTTATCTTTACTATTTCCCATGTCTCCAATCATGCTACATATACTTGGTTGCGGTTCAGCCAAGCCAACAACAAACCATCTGCCTTCTGCTCAAATACTTGAAATGCGAGGCAAGTTCTATATGATAGACTGCGGAGAGGGAGTGCAGACCACCATGCAGAAGATGGGACTTGGTATGCTTAAAGTTGGGCATATCTTCATCAGTCATAACCATGGCGACCATGTGTTTGGCTTGCCAGGCTTGATAAGCACAATGGCCTTGCTCGGGCGCACTGCACAATTGCATATACATGGACCAGAGGAGATGCGCGAGTTTCTAAACATGGTTCTGAAGATGTATTGCGAAGGTATAGATTATGAGGTTATCTTTCATCCCGTACGCACGCATGAACATTATCTTATATTTGAGGACCGTAGCATTGAGGTGTGGAGCATACCTCTGAATCACCGTGTGCCTTGTTCTGGATTTCTTTTCAAGGAGAAGCAGTCACAACCCCACATCAGACGAGAAATGATTGATGCCTTCAATATTCCTGTGAGTCAAATCAACAATATAAAGGCAGGAGCATCGTGGACAACAGAGGACGGCACAGTTATTCCTCACGAGCGATTGACAACTCCTGCCGACCCAGCCCGAAGTTATGCCTATTGCTCTGATACACGCTATGCTCCGGAGATAGCAAAATGGATAGAGGGGGTTGATTTGCTATATCACGAGGCAACCTTTCCACACGAGTTGCTTACGCAGGCAAAGAAGACTATGCATACCACCGCCAAAGAAGCTGCCCTGGTTGCACTTAAGGCTAATGCAAAGAAACTAATCATCGGTCATTATTCTGCTCGAATAAAAGATACATCTTTACTCTTGCAAGAGGCAAAAGAGGTATTCTCTAATACGATTTTGGCCAACGAAAGGCTTAAAGTGAGCATTTTGTGAGAAAAATATTTGCATAAATAAAATAAAAAACATAATTTTGCGTTAGCGAAAGCAAAAAAATACACATGATAAAGAAGTTTTTGGTAATATTATTCTCGTTCTTCCTGATTGGAATTACCCCCTCGGTTGCGTATGTGCAACTCGACGAGGAAATTGCATGGGATATGGAGGCCATTACCATTTCTTTCCAAAACAATCGTGTGCATGTCACCAATGCCGAAGGCAAATATCTTGAGATTTTCAACCTTACAGGCGTTCGTGCAGCGCGTATTCGCATCGATAGTAATGACAAGCACATCAATATCAACTTGCCACGAGGTTGTTATCTCATAAAGGTAGAAAAGGTGGTGCGTAAAGTTTCTGTGCTTTAATCAATTTTAAAGACCAAATCAAATGACATATTGAATCGCTTTCCGTTGTGCTAATGGAAGGCGTTTTTGTTTTCTCCAATACGGACAAACATTAAAATATCGCCGAGGTATCAACCTAATTTTTGTCCACTATATCAAAAAACTATACCACGATTAAACCTTTGCATCGCACCCTTGTCATAGAAACAGATGTACAACGAAAAACAACTGATACAGCAATTAAGCGACCCCGCAATGCGCGAGAAGGCTTTTGAGATTCTTGTTAAGGAATTTCAGCAGCAGTTGTATTGGCAAATACGCCGTATGGTGCTCACTCATGATGACACCGACGATATACTACAGAATGTCTTTCTGAAAGCATGGCAGGGATTGGAACATTTCCGAGGTGATGCTCGCTTGTCCACATGGCTCTATCGCATAGCGTATAACGAGACTATCAACTTTCTCGAAAAGAAGAAACTGCCCACCATCAGTATTTCGTCTGCCACCGACTCCGAAACCGACGCCATTAAGCTTCAGCTGGAGAGCGACCCATACTTCGATGGCGACGAAGCGGAGGTCCAACTCCAGCAGGCCATCCAAGCCCTTCCGCCCAAGCAACGCCAGGTTTTCAATATGAAATATTTTCAGGAGATGAAATACGAGGACATCAGTCAGATACTTGGCACAAGCATCGGGGCACTAAAGGCATCCTACCACCATGCCGTACAAAAGATTACCACTTATTTCGAACTACTGCAATAAAAACCATCACAACGCATATGAAACAAGATAATATTAACAACGCACCTTGGATGGACGAGATGAAACACTCGTCGTCTCCCAATAAAGCATTTCGTGTGCCAGAGGGATATTTTGATACGCTTCCACACACGATAATGCAACGCATTCATCAGGAATCGGCTCCTGCATCCAACAAGAAAGTGACGAGACGCCGCAGTCGTTTCTTTATCCGCCTTACTGCTGCCGCTGTGCTGACAGGTTTCTTCTCACTCGCAGGTATTATGATGTACGAGCAAAGTTTCTCCACTGACAGAATGGCTGATAATACGCAATTAGCCGAAATCTTTTATCTGGAGTCTACGGACGAAACCCTCGACTATGCAATGCTTAACAATACCGACATAGAGTATTTCCTTACCGTTGCCGATTGATAAAATAAAATACATCAATAACGCTATAAATTGACTAAAAATGAAAAAGATACTATTGATTTGTACACTCTTCGCAGTTGCAATATTTTCTCATGCACAAGAGGTTGAGGGTAGGGGAGAAGGTGAACGCCGTCCTCGATTCAGTCAGCACGAATTTCGCCAGCGCATGCAGGATTTCATTACCAAGGAAGCAAACTTAACTCACGACGAAGCAAAGGTTTTCTTCCCCGTGTTTAACGAATACAAGAACGAGCAGCGCAAAATCAATATGGAGATCCATGCCCTCAAGCGTAGCAAAAATGTCAATGAGGAAACCAACTTCGAGGAGCGCCTTATGAAGATTGCCAAACTCAACACCGAATTGGCTGCTCTTGACTCAGTTTACTATAAAAAGCTCTGCAAACTTATCTCTGCCGAGAAACTGTTCAAAATACTGAACATCGAAGACCGTATGCACCGCCACATGTTGCAAAACTATAATAGGCAACATGGCCCTCGTGGCAAGAAGTAACTCCTCCACCCCCTCTCACACTAACGCATCTCAACATCATAAAATACCGCAGTTCCGCATAAAAGGCATTGCGGTATTCTTGTATCTCTCGCAATAAAATGCTACTTTTGCATGCCGATATATTTACCCCCACATGTTAACCTTCATACTAAAAAAATAAAGCAATGTTTCTCAAACGACTATTTCCCATCCTTCTGTTTATAGCCCTTCATACTTCCTACTCCCATGCCTATGAGCAGAAGGAGATTGCCGTCAGAAGCCATAGCATGAACAAGGATGTCCTCGTCACCGTCATCACCCCCGAGGGGTATAGCCCCCAGCAGTCCTATCCCGTCATCTATCTGCTCCATGGATATGGTGGCAACCACACCGTGTGGGCACAGGACAGCATCGTGGGACGCTTGGCCGACCAATACAATCTGCTCGTTGTAATGCCCGACGGAGCACGCGACAGCTGGTACTTCGATAGTCTTGTCAGTCCCGAATATCGCTACGAGACCTTCGTTGCCAAGGAACTCATTGCACATATCGACACCGCTTACTCCACCATTGCCGACCGCTCTGCCCGTGCCATCACAGGCCTGTCTATGGGCGGACACGGAGCCTTCTATCTGGCCATGCGCCATCAGGACACCTTCGGCAACATGGGCAGCATGTCGGGCGGACTGGACTTCCGTCCCTTCACCAAGAACTGGAACATAGCAGGCCGCTTGGGCACCTACGAGGAGAACACCCAGCGCTGGGACGAGAACACCGTCATCAACCTCACCCACCTGCTCAAGCCTGGCACCATGAACATCATCTTCGATTGCGGCACCGAGGACTTCTTCTACAAGGTGAACTGCAACATGCACGAGAAACTCCTTCAGGAAAAGATTCCCCACGAGTTCCACTCACGCCCCGGAGCCCACAACTGGCCCTACTGGCTCAACGCCGTCAAGTACCAGTTCCTCTTCTTCGCCGACAGATTCCCCAAACGGTGAGCGGTTGGAGCCCCCCTCAGTCCCCTTGCAGGGGGAAGAGCGTAAAGCGGATGATATTCAATGAGCGTGAACGAATAGTAGGACGCTGCGCACAGCGTCACTAGTGTTTGGTGTTTACGCTCATCCGCTAACCGCTCCACGTTAAACATTAAATATTAAACGTTCAACTTTTTGCTTTCAACGTCATTACCACCGCTCCACGCTAATCGTTATGCATTTAACGTTCAACGTTAATCATTCAACCCTATCCACCCTTCCTAATCTTATGCCTGTCCTTATACTAGGAGGACTCAAATCCTCATACTATAAGGACTGCAGTCCTCATAATAGGAGGACTCATTAGGCATTCCAGTCAAACGATTCTATGTACGAGTCGAACCTGTATTCGTCCTTTATACCAACCAGTCTTAGCGTCTCTAATATCATGGCCTGCTCATCTGGAGTGAGCAGAGTTTTGCCATTGCGACGCTCAAAATACGGATTGCGCCCAAACTTGCTCTGCAATATATCCAAGAACTTTTGGTACTGCTCCTGAGTCATCTTCTTCTGGAAGTTAAGAAATCCCTTGGCATAGATAACAAGAGTATTGGTGCGGAAATACTGGCACCCTTCACCCTGTATGCACCTCTCTGGGTTAACAACTTGCATACACTCCTGCTTCTGTGTAAGAGCAAGATACGCATTGCGTCTCAGACAACTATGCGCCAAAGGGCAATCTCTGTGTACGCAAACGGGATAGTGCGAAGGAATTGAAGTATGAATCTTTTTTGGCATGGCATTTATGATAATATCAGGTTATACACCCACAAAGATACGATTAAGCGAGAGAAAAAGCAAATTTTATTTGTTTTTTCCGAGCGATAGTATCTTGGAGACGTATTCTCAAATATCATCTTTGTTGCGAATAAAGCAAGTACTTTATCCAAACATTATATGCAAACAAGCGAACTTTTTCGCAAAAACACTTGCATTTGAATTTTAAAAAAGATAACTTTGCCCTTGTCTCATGCCGATTACGCCCTTTATGGACGTGGGTGGTTTGGGGACAAGACATATATAAAGGCTATACTACGCTCTGTTTGAGACGTTCTGAAATCTGGAAAATTTCGAAATAAATTCAGTCTTGAACTTAGCAACGGTAGATGACCTGGGTGTGATTGTACATCACTCCATGCATCTATTATGGGCGGGATGTACCCTTCGAGGTACTCCCCAACCATCTTAGTTTTCATGGTCTGTAGGTCATATCGGCGTGGGTTCTGGGTACTCAAAAATAGGCTAAAATCAGTTGTTAGAGATTTAGAGATTTGTTCGTGTAAACAACTGAAAATAAGGCAAGAATCGGCAAAAATAGAATCTTAAACTATCTTAACGAGAGAGCGATTAGTTTAGGATATAGGGGAACATTCTCGGGAATAGTTTTTATCTTTGCATCGAAAATTTTAAACGCAAGATAAAAATGAAAATTACAACTTATTTAACAGATTGCAAGCGCAAGGTCGCTGAGCAGAGTTCGCTCCTTAATAATATCGGGAGCGAGGAAAACGCATATCTGTGTTTTCGTTTGCGTGACAAGAATCTCGATCTCAAAGTGAGAACGGACATCCTTGTCATGAGTGAATTATGGGATAACGACATCCCTGGTTATGGCAAGACAAGGAAACTTTCTTCTGCTGACAAGAAGAAGGTCAATACTCTTGCCACTGACATCATCACCAAGTTATCAGATGAGTACGATGCCGAAACGGCTGATGCAGTTTGGGTACGAGAAGTAGTGAACTGCTGTATGTTCCCTATTGTTGAACAGAAGCGTTCCACTCCAACCTTCATTGATCGCTTTGAGCAATACCTCAATGAGCATAAGATGGCAGAAAACTCGTACAACATCTATAAGCCTACCCTCAAAAAGTTGAAAAGGTATGAGGCTTACAAGAGGGAGATAGATGGCATCAAGGATTTCCACCTCTATGTTGAGACCATCACATCCGATGATTACCACGACTTCGAAGAGTACATACAGTGCGAACACGAACTGTTCAAGGAGTATGGTGATTTCTATTCTCAGTTCGGTTTGAAAGGTGTCAGTGTTCCCAAGCCAATGGCAATAGTCAGCATAACCTTTATGATACGCCATCTACGAACCATTCACCATTGGTGCATAAAGCAAGGCTATACCACAAACAAGTCCTGTGACCAGGTTTCCAATCCAGATCCAACGCTCGGCACACCTATATATATTACATTAGAGGAACGAGACAAGATTTACAATGCAGACCTCAGCAAGCATTGCATGTCGATACGGATGGCACGTGACTTCTTCATGTTTCAGTCGCTGATAGGATGCAGAGTCGGTGACCTCCGCAAGCTGACATACGACAACATCCATGACGGAATGCTGACCTACATCCCCCATAAGACAATGGGCAGACAGGGAAACTCTGTAGATGTTCCTCTCAACTCCAAGGCAAAGGAGATTCTTGCAAGGAACTTTTCTGACGGACACCTTCTCTTCCCTCATCACGCAGTAACCACCAATACCGCTGCGTTGAACAAGGAGATTAAGAGACTATTTACTATCTGTGGGATAACAAGAATGGTGACTGTCAGAAATCCAGTTACCGGAGCAGACGAGCAGAAGCCGATAAATGAGATTGCATCAAGTCACATGGCAAGACGCACCTTCATCGGTAACCTCTACAAGAAGGTTAAAGATCCCGAGCTCATCTGTTCCATGACTGGACACACAAAGGGCAGTCGTTCCTTTTCACGATACAGAGAGATAGACGAAGACATCAAGATAGAATTGGTAAACCTCATTAACTAACATCAGAACAACGACAATATGAAGGTAACAGCATTTATCAGACAGGCTACGGTCAAGGGAACTCCCAACGAGACCGTACATATATACTTCCGTGTGCGTGATGGCAAGACGGACATCAAGGCTGCAAGCGAACTCTCCATCAATCCTAACCATTGGAACGCAGAGAAGCAAGGCTACAAGTCACGCGTATCACTCGTAAGCGAATCTGCCAAGGTTGATTTCGAGAAGAAGATTAGCGAACTGAAAACGCTTATCTCAGAGAAATACTACCGAGGTGCAGATGGCGAATGGTTGAAGACTCTCATTGAAGAGTATCACCATCCAGACATAAACAAGCGTATAAGCAAGAACAAGGAGAATCTCTTGCAGAACCGCATCCGTCAGTATGCAGAGAATCGTCCGCTTACCCCAAGAGCAAAGTTGCGCTTGCTGGGTATAGCCAAGAAGGTTGACCGCTACACTGAGTACATGAAGACAATCATGAAGCGCAGAAACTTCGGACTCAACGTTGACACGATGACATCCGATGACTTGCGTTCACTCCAGGCATTCATCTGTAAGGAGGTTGACTTCTACGACGAATATCCCGAACTTTATACAGACATTGAAAAGGGCTATGCGCCACGCGAACAGTCAGAGAACAGTCTCAACACTATATTTCGTCGCATACACACAGTCATCAACTATTGTCTGGAGAACAAGCTCACCACCAACGATCCATTTGCGACCTTCGAGACACCAAAGGTGATATACGGACCACCTTTCTATCTCAACCTTGAAGAGCGAGACAAAGTCTATTATGCAGACCTCAGCGATTGCTGTAGAGGAATGCAGGTGTATCGAGACATCTTCATGTTCCAGTGTCTGATTGGGTGTCGTGCAGGTGACTTGCTCACTCTGCGCAAGGACAACATCGTTGACGGAGCAGTTGAATACATTGCAGAAAAGACCAAGGGACATAACCCTCGTACCATTCGTGTGCCACTCAACGACAAGGCAAAGGCTATCCTTGAAAAGTACAATGACCTTGGTGACCGCATCCTACCAAAGTTTAACTATAGCGACTACAACAAGAACATCCGCAAGATTCTCAAGCATGTCGGCATTAACAGAAAGGTCGTTGTCATCAACCTCACGACAAGAGAGTCAGAGGTGAAGCCGTTGTGCGATGTCGCAACAACCCATACTGCACGCAAGACCTTCATTGGAAACCTCTATAAGAAAGTGAAGGATCCAAGTCTTGTTGCATCACTCTCTGGTCATACTGATGGTAGCCGTGCCTTCGCTCGCTATCGTGAGATTGACATGGAAATGAAGCGTGAGTTAGTGGAGATGATAGACTAATAGAATGTGTAAATTATCGGCAATAACCTCCAGAAATTGCCGATAATTTACCTTTCAACTACTAAAGAAATATAAAAATGGGCTCAAATGCGTAAATATTATAGAAAAACCTTGGTTTATCAAATTTTGTTCAGTAATTTTGCAGTGTTCATCAATTTATGAACACTTGTAATACAGTGAACAATGGCATCAATTAAAGAAAAAGAACTAATAGCTCAAGCGTGCATAAACCTTTCAGGCAAGCTGGGGGGAAGTGAAATTTCAAGCGCTATGTCACGAAATAGAATCCTTGATTCAACTATTTCTGTGGCAGATACTACTTTTGGTGTAATAGCAAAAAGTGTTGTCATGAGCTCAAACATGTCTTTTACGATACAACAAGCCAAGGATGCACATGAAGCAACAAACCTACCAATTCTGTTAGTGTTAGGTTATGTTCAGCCATCTATTATGCAGGCCCTGTATGATAACGGAATTAGTGTGATTGATTATGCTGGAAACTGCATGATCAAGCATGGACTTCTGTGTGTGAATGTCTCTGGTCAGAAGAATACATATAGGAATGACATTAAGAGTCACGCCCTATCAGAAGGTGCAATCAAACTTATATATCGATTCCTTTCTGACAAATCCTTCATAGGCAAGGCATATCGAACCATTTCAAGTGAGACAGGCATGTCTCTCGGCTCTATCAAGAATACTATTGAGGAACTGACCAACAGGCAATTTGTCATGCATACAGACAAAGGCAGGAAACTCATTAACGAGGACAAGTTGCTGGAACTCTGGGTTCAGGCATACAATCAGACCATCAGACCTAAACTGATGCTCAGAAGAATGAGTTTCAGGACAGACGAGATGCGTAGCAAATGGCAGGATATGAATCTGCCAGAGGGCATGTCATGGGGCGGTGATTGTGGTGCATACCTTACAGATGGTTATCTCGTTCCAGGTTCGTTCGATATATACACATCAAAGCCAAGTGCAATGTTGATGACAACAGGTATGGTAATGCCAAATGAGAATGGAGAAATCACTCTATACCAGAAGTTCTGGAATGATGACGATGCCACCAAGGTTGCACCAAATCTAATAATTTATGCTGACCTCATGAATAGTGGCGACAGCCGCCAGATAGAGGCAGCACAAAGATTGATAAAGAATGGAATATAAGATAGACAAGGCGAAGTTTGCCAATGATCCTCTGTACGAGACATTAGGTGCTTTACAGAAATCATTGGAGCAACTGAATCTCCAGTTGTATGTTGTCGGAGCATGTGCAAGAGACATAGCTATGAAAGTTCTTAAGGTGCTTTTTCATGGATATCGTTTTTCCCCCTTGCCTCATCCCAAAACCTGATCATCTCTTTTGGGATTATGTTACCCAAATCCTTATCTTGCTCGCAAATTTTCTTAATGAGTTACGTGCAAGAAAATGAAAAACGTCTTACACCACCATTAGATCATATCTACACCGGCACAAAGCCAGCGTTTTACGGCACAGTTACCAGCCCTGTTGCTTTGCCTCGTTCCAAAGGCGGTCCATTTCTTCCAGGGTCATGTCCTTGAGTTCGCGGCCTTGCTCCTTGGCACGCTCCTCGACATAGGTGAAGCGTGAGATGAACTTGCGATTGGTGCGCTCGAGGGCGTTGTCGGGGTTGATGCCATAGAGACGGGAGGCATTGATGAGCGAGAAGAGCAGGTCGCCAAACTCGTCGGTGGAGTTCTCCTTGTCGTCCTTCTCCAGTTCGGCGCGCAGTTCGTCAATCTCCTCGTGAACCTTGTCCCAGACATCCTCGCGCTTCTGCCAGTCGAAACCCACGTTGCGGGCCTTGTCCTGAATGCGGTAGGCCTTGATGAGCGAAGGCAGGGACTGGGGCACGCCGGAGAGCACGGTCTTGTTGCCGTCCTTCTCCTTCTGCTTGACCTGTTCCCAGAGCAGACTGACCTCGCCAGCCGACTGCGCCTGT
>JAFYQK010000019.1 GCA_017547165.1 Bacteroidaceae bacterium | reverse complement strand
AATTCTCCACGTCAGAAATATGTATCAAAAATATGTGGAAATTTGGGAACCATCAAAAAGCAGCCTGAAAGTGTTAAATTTTAGAATGTATTGATAATTAAAGGTTTATGTTTGGTTATTTCTGAATAGTTTTGGTTGTTTAGGGCTTCTAAATACAATCATAGAAAGCCAACTGCCCTATGTTCTTCACACTATTGGGAATGGTAACCGAGGTCAAACCTGAACAATAACGGAAAGCAAATCTCCCTATGCTCTCCACACTATTGCCGATAGTAACCGAGGTCAAACCAGAGCAACGCTCGAAAGCATTATCTCCTATGCTCGTAACACTATTAGGGATAGTAACCGAGGCCAAACTTTTGCAACCATAGAAAGCATCATACCCTATGCTCGTCACACTATTGCCGATAGTAACCGAAGTCAAACCAGTGCAACTTTCGAAAGCCATCTCCCCCATACTCGTCACACTATTGGGGATAGTAACCGAGGTCAAACCTGTGCAAGAAGAGAAAGCACCATCCCCTATGCTCGTCACACTATAGGGGATAGTAACCGAGGTCAAACCATAGCAATTTTGGAAAGCTCTTTTCCCTATGCTCGTCACACTATAGGCAGAACCCTCATGCTCCACAGACTCCGGAATAACAATTTCACCAGAATACTTGTCACTCTTTGATACAACAGTAGCCTGCTTTGCCTCTGCATTAAGCTCATAATTTATCCCATTAATCATGACCTGTTCTGCCAGCATGGGCAAACTCAGTAGCACCGCCAGGGATAGGAACAGCGCCCGCAAGGAATTGTGTAAATAATGTTTCATAAAAATATTGTTTATAGATTAGTAATTTCAATAACACCTTTTTCGGTAAAACCCTTCCTCACAACACTCACCGTTAATCGTTCACCGTTATTTCGCAAGCTCATCAAGCTTCGCAAGTCACCGCTCACCTCTCACCGCTCACCGCTCATCCGTTCTCACCTTTTCACCACCCTCACCCTCTTCAGCACGACCTCCTTCAGTGGTTGTTCCTTGGCATTGATGGGAACCTTATTTATAGACTCCACCACTCCCATGCCGTCCACCACCTCGCCAAAGATAGTGTAGTCACCGTCAAGCAGAGGTGCTCCGCCACGGGTGGTATAGACTTGCTTTTGATATGCCGAGAGTGAGGGCAGTTTGAAACCTGGTTCTCCTTCACGCCTGCCCTGCCATAGTTCAGCCAAAGAGCCAAGGTCGTACTTCTTGCCCGAAACGATGTAGAAGTGCGTACCACTGCTTACCCTGTCGGGATTGACATCGTCTGGCTGACGGCACATTGCCAAGGCACCTGCCTTATGAAAATAGCGTGGAAACTTTATCTCTGCCGGCAAGGTATGACGATATTTCGACACATCCACCGTAGGTGCAGCACCACCAGCCTTATGCGTGGGTTCGCCTGTCTGTATGGTGGCCCCTGGCACTATGCGGTTCCATATAAGGTTTTCATAAACCCCTTCCTCTATCATCTTGATGAAGTTGTCGCGATGAATGGGAGTGTCGTCATAAAGGCGAGCCGTGATGTTGCCTCGCGATGTTTCTATAACGATCTCCGTTTTGCCAATGGTATCGCGTTTGCTATCAGAACAGGAGAACAAGAATAGCCCCATCATTATGAGCACGACAAGGGAGAAGTACTTTTTCATATCCGTATATATTATTCTTTATATAAACGCCTCACGCTATTCGTGATAATACACACGCTTCACTCGAGAGGACACGGAGGTGAGGATTTCATAAGGTATGGTACCTGCAATGTCGGCAAGTGCGCTGGGCGAGAGTTCGTTGCCAAAGAGCAGCACCTGGTCACCCTCCTGTGCTTCGGGTATGTCGGTGATGTCTATCATGCACACATCCATGCATATATTACCCACATAGGGAGCCTTCTTGCCATGCACCAGACAATATGCGTTGCCATTTCCAAAGAGGCGATCCAGTCCGTCGGCATAACCTATGGGAATGGATGCTATGCGAGAATCGCGAGAGAGTTTGCCTCGACGGCTATAACCCACCGTCTCATCCTGTGGTACATCGTGTATCTGCAGAATGGTAGTCTTGAGGGTAGATACATTGCTAAGCAGCTCATTATTGCGAGCATTGATGCCATAGAGTCCCAGACCCAGACGTACCATATCCATCTGCCGTTCGGGGAAGTGCTCTATGCCGGCACTATTGCACATGTGGCGCAGGATGTGATGCGAGAATCCCTTCTGAAGTATATCAGCACCATGGAGGAATCGGCGATATTGCTCGGCCGAGAACTCATCGAATCCATCACTATCGCTTCCCACAAAGTGCGAGAAGACGGAACGGGGCACGAGTGCCGTCTGACTCTTCAACCTCTCTATCAAGGCAGGCATATCCTTCATGGGGTCAAAGCCCAAGCGATGCATACCAGTGTCGAGTTTAATATGTATTGGCATACCTGTTATACCAGCCCTCTCGGCGGCATGAATGAGCGCATCGAGCAGACGGAAACTATATACCTCGGTCTCCAAGTTGTATTCAAACAGAGTGTTGAAACTGCTCATCTCGGGGTTCATCACAATGATATTCTTTGTGATACCCTGGGAGCGAAGCAAGGCTCCCTCGTCGGCAACGGCCACGGCAAGATAGCCCACCTGCGGTTGGCTTTGAAGCGTCTTTGCCACCTCCACAGCACCGGCACCATAGGCATCGGCCTTGACCATACAGATGATGCGTGTAGTGGGATTGAGGAAAGAGCGATAGTAGTTCAGGTTGTCCACCACGGCACCAAGGTTCACCTCGAGAATGGTTTCGTGCACTTTCTGCTCAAGTGCCTCAGTTATGTCATCGAAATGGAAGGCACGAGCACCCTTCACAAGCACCATACTATCGCGCAGAGAGGCGAAGTCTGGGCTATGCATAAAGGTGTCGGTGTCGGGATAGAAAGAGCATCGTGCCTGCACCTTGGCAAAGCATTGTGACTGACTCATCAACTCCTCTCCAATACCAACAAACACCTCAACTCCACGGCTTTCCACCAAGCGTGCCACATGGGCATACAACTCACTGGAAGGAGTACCGCTCTGCAGAATATCGCTCAAGATTAACACTCGCGAACGACCCTTACGGTCGGGACGGCGGTTCATAAAGTCGAGGGCTATGTCCAAACTACTGAGATCGCTATTGTATGTATCGTTTATCAGCGTGCACGAATGTCTGCCTTGCTTCACCTCCAGGCGCATTGCCACTGGCTCGAGACGAGAGAGGCGTTCCTGTATCACATTCTCGCTCATACCAAGATGACGACACACTCGGGCACAAAGTTCCTTATCGCGCTCCAAGGCATCCTCTACGGCTTCATCAGCTTCGAACACTATAGGGCAATCCATGAACAGAAGCATCTTCTCTGCCCTCTTCTGCTCCATAGTCTGGAAGTTCTCCTGATGAGCAGGACCAAGTCCGGTGAACACACCTATCGTGGGTTGGATCATGCGCTGAAGACTGCTCATCTCGCCAGGCATACTGATACCAGCCTCGAAGATGGCAACCTCGCTCTTCTCATTCAAAGCCCATACGCTGAGGGGCACACCTATCTGCGAATTATAACTTCGAGGCGAACGCGTGACGGTCATATCAGGTGATAGCATCTGATAAAGCCATTCCTTTACCACGGTCTTGCCATTGCTACCAGTGATACCGATAACGGGGATAGAGAACGACTCACGATGACGCTCGGCAAGTCGCTGAAGGGCGCAGAGAGTATCCTGAACCAACAATTGAATTGCTCCATGCAAATCCTTTCGTAATGAGGATACTACAAATACCCTCACTCCTCGTTCATACAAGTCACGAACATAGCGATGACCATCGCCACGCTCGGTATGCAAGGCAAAGAACATTGTTGTTTCGGGAAAGCACAGGCTACGACTATCGGTAAGAATCCACTCTACATCGTAAGTTCCCTCGCCCACTATTTGTGCACCCACAAGGGATGCTATGGTGTCTGTTCGCATAATCTATTCCAAATTATATCCACCGCCTCGGGTGCTGGATGCAAACCATCCTCGGCATAGTAGCGGTAATCTCTAAGTTCGTCCATCATTATCTCGTACGACGGAAAATAATCCACCCTATCGGGATAGCACTTTTGCATCTCGTCGATGGCAAGCAGCAGGGAGGCCTTGCTTAATTGAGAGCGATGCCAGCCATATTTCTTATAGCGATAAGGGCTCACCGTGAAGGTAATCTTTAACGCCGTATTGTATGAGGCAAGACATTCTATTGTTTGAGCCAAAACATTACATAGTTTGTCCAACGACAATGTATCCTCCACAAAGAGCCTGTCGGGTTGCCTTTGGCAATTGCTCACAACGAGACATTCCCTATGCTTATCCACTGAATCTATCGTGCCATTTTCATGAACCTCAGTATCATCAGCACTATCATCCTTCAACCTATAGCACACATTAGTGCCAAGGGTGATGAAGAGTCGATGAGCCTTGCGCAAGTCCTCGCCCAAAGAAGAAAAAACCTCCTGCACCAAAGCACGGGCTTCACTCTCCCGAGGAGCGCGAAAACGAGTGTTGGCCAACCAGCATCGCCATTCCTTCATGGCCTCGTCATAGAACATGGGCAAGTTCTCAGCCCCACCCTCTAAAGCATGCACAATGGTGTTGCGAATGCTCTCGGGATTGAACAAAGTACCCATGGGATTGCACACGGCATCGTAGCCCTCAACCTGCATGCGAAGACCCATATATTGCGAAAAACACGATCCTAAAAGTACGTATTTTTTATTCTTTTCAAACATCTCTTCGAACAAGATATTTCTGTAAACGCAAAATCTATAACGCACACAAAGATACAAAAAAAGCAAGGATATAGAATTTATGTGGGTATTTTTTTATATCTTTGCTTTGAAATAAATTTGAATAATAGTGGATAATAGCACAGAAAGTTTGCTTTCGACAATAAGCTACCCTTCCGACTTGAGGAAACTTTCCATCAAACAATTGCCTCAGGTATGTCAGGAATTACGACAATTCCTTATCAACGAACTTAGCAGAAATCCAGGACATTTTGCCAGCAGTCTGGGTGTTGTGGAACTCACCGTAGCCCTGCATTATGTCTTTGATACACCAGAAGACCGCATTGTGTGGGATGTGGGTCACCAAGCATACGGACACAAGGTATTAACCGGACGACGCGAGATTTTTCACACCAACCGACATCTTGGCGGCATCAAACCTTTTCCATCACCCCAAGAGAGCGAATACGACACTACCACCTGCGGACATGCCTCGGTAAGCATCTCTGCTGCCTTGGGTATGGCAGTAGCAGCAAAGAAGGATGGTTCGGAGCGACATGTGATTGCCGTCATTGGCGATGGTGCTATGAGTGGCGGACTTGCATTTGAGGGTCTCAACAATGCCGGCAGCACTCCCAACAACATGCTCATCATACTGAACGACAACAACATGAGCATCGACCATGCCGTAGGAGGCATGAAGGAGTATCTCTTGCATCTGCACACAAGCAGTACCTACAACCGACTACGAAACAAGGTGGCCCAGAAACTCACCTCCTGGGGATGGCTCTCCGACAAGGGCAAAAAGCGCATCATACGACTGAACAATTCCATCAAGTCCTTCATACACAACCAGCAGAATGTGTTCGAGGGTATGGACATTCGCTATTTCGGTCCGCACGACGGGCACGATGTAATCTCACTCGTATACACTTTACAGAGCATCAAGGATATGACAGGTCCCAAACTCCTGCACATACACACACAAAAGGGACATGGATATCAGCCTGCTGAGAACAATCCAACCGTGTTCCATGCGCCAGGCAAGTTCGACCCCGAAACAGGCGAACAAATTAAGGGCAATGCTACCGACATGCCACCACGCTATCAGGATGTCTTCGGTGAAACTTTGCTCGAGTTGGCACGCAAGAACGACCGCATTGTGGGTGTAACACCTGCCATGCCTACAGGTTGCTCCATGAACATAATGATGCGAGAGATGCCCGACCGTTGCTTTGACGTTGGTATTGCCGAAGGACATGCCGTAACATTCTCCGCAGGTATGGCCAAGGATGGCCTCATACCCGTGTGCAACATCTACTCAAGCTTTGCCCAACGTGCCTATGACAATATCATTCACGATGTGGCACTGAGTCGCCTGCATGTGGTAATGTGCCTGGATCGTGCCGGCATCGTTGGCGAGGACGGTCCCACACACCATGGTGTGTTCGACCTGCCCAGTTTGCGAGCTATACCAAATCTCACCATAGCCTCTCCAATGAATGAAGCCGAGTTGCGCCGCATGATGTACACCGCCATCAAGAAACAAGATGGTCCCTTCGTTATCCGCTATCCACGTGGCAATGGTGTGATGACAGATTGGCGTTGTCCCCTCGAAGCTATAGAGATTGGTACAGGCAGGATGGTCAGCGAGAGTAAGGGAACAGACGGAAAGTTTTCAAAAACAGCCATACTGAGTTTTGGACCAATCGGCAATACAGTGCAGCAAGCGATAAAGATTATTTTGAATAAAGAGATAAACACCTCCTTGCCCGCCCACTATGACATGCGTTTCCTCAAACCTCTTGACGAGAAGATAATGCAAAGTGTAGCAGAAAGTTACGACCACATCATCACTGTCGAAGATGGTGCACAGAAGGGCGGTTTCGGCTCGGCGGTTCTTGAATGGTTATCTGACAATGGATATGCCAAGAAGGTAACACGATTGGGAATACCCGACAGGTTCATAGAACATGGAACACCCATCCAGTTGTACGAGATATGCGGCCTCGATGCCGAAAGTATAGTTAAAGCGATTTGCATTTAGCGATATATTAGTTTATGAAAATCATCATCGCCGGCGCAGGTGCCGTTGGCACACATTTGGCAGAACTACTATCTCAAGAAAATCATGACATCATTTTGATGGATGAAGACCCTGAGAAAACAGAAGAACTTGCAAGCGGCAACTATGATTTGCTGATAATGAATGCGCCACCCACAAGCATCAGCAGATTAAAAGAGGCTGGTATCGCTCATACCGACCTTTTCATCGCCGTAACTCCTCACGAGACAAAAAACATCACATGCTGTATGTTGGCTCACACTTTAGGCGCTAAAAAGACTGTAGCACGTGTTGACAATAGCGAGTACACCACACAGCACTATCGCGAGGTGTTCAAGCAAATGGGCATAGACTCGCTTGTGTACCCCGAGGAGTTGGCAGCAAAGGAAATAATCGACGGGTTGAAACGTTCGTGGGTGCGCCAATACTGGGAAGTTCATGATGGAGCGCTTTGCCTATTGGGAATAAAATTGCGTAGAGAAGCAGAGGACCTCTACAACAAACCTCTTAAAGAAATATGCGGTCCATCTATCCCCTACCATATCGTGGCCATCAAGCGTGATGACGAAACTATCATCCCCAACGGTAACACAGAATTACAACTGGGCGATATTGCCTACTTCATGACCACACGCAAGCATATTCCGCTCATTCGCAAGGTTGTTGGCAAAGAGGGGTATGCCGATGTGCATAGAGCCATGATAATGGGCGGTGGCGATATCTCGGTGCATGTAGCACATGCCAAACCCGATAACATCACAATAAAAATCATTGAACCCGACGAGGATAGATGTCAGGAACTGGCTGAACAACTTGACAACAACGACATAATGATAATTCATGGCGATGCACGCGACACTGACCTACTCATAGATGAAGGCATACGCGATGTCCAAGGTTTTGCCGCTCTCACCGAAAACACAGAGAACAATATTCTTGCATGCTTGGCTGCCAAGCGCCTTGGCGTGCGAAAGACGGTGGCACAAGTGGAAAACATGGACTATGTAGCCATGGCAGGAAAACTTGACATCGGCACCATAGTAAACAAGAAGAATATTGCTGCAAGCCACATCTACCGAATGCTGTTAGATACCGACGTAGCAAACATACGCCGACTAACCATTGCTGATGCCGATGTTGCTGAGTTTGTGGCATCAGAAGGCAGTCCCATCACCCAAAAGCCCATCAAGGAATTTCATTTTCCCGAAGGGATCACTTTAGGTGGATTAGTACGAGATGGTGTGGGTATGAGCATTGGTGGTAACACACAAATTATGTCTGGCGACTGTGTGGTAGTATTTAGCAAGTCAGGTTTGATTCGTAAGATTGACAATTACTTTGCCACTCCCTCATCAGCACTTGAACGCATAATCTCATCCCTCAAAAAATAGTTGAAAAGCAAAGAAAAAGTCACTCCCTTCAAACAAATAAGACAGAGTTTAAAACACTCTACTTTGCCAATTCATTATTTACGGCGCTGCTTGCCTTTACCTCAAGAAGTAACTTTTCAATATCAGATTTCAACCAGGCATAGGGCTGAGATTGCCTATACGACATACTCTTCTTCAATGCATTCTCTATGGGGATACAACTGTTTCTATACCCCGACAACTCATTCTGCCGTTGTGTTTCATGCACGGCAAGTTTATTGATATCTCTCTCCCTCTCCCTTCGCAGCTGAGTACAAATTGGGTGTAGCAAAGGAAGCACCACCCCATCCATCAAACCATGTCCCTGAATATACAGATATGTGCTCTCGGGGGTGAGTCCCATCTGCAGCAATTCGTCTCTCAAAGGAGAATATGTTTTCTTACCCTCCGGGAAGTGTTGCTGCAGCCAGTTTACCTTCTTGTTTACGCGACGACGAACATAATCTATCGTCAATTCCGGAGAATGTATATTCACATCATGATATGTAATAGTATCAATAAAGTGTGTGATACCAAATTCATTATCCCTACCATGACGGTATGTCCATATATTCCATACAAACAAGGGCCACACAACCTTACTATACTCCTCCAGATAAGCCTCCAGATTGACCACCTCGCGGTCGTTTAGCGTAGCACGCGTGCATGCCCTGTGCAATCCCTCGGCATAGCAATGATAGTTCTCTATGGCATAAACGTAGGTGTGCAGCACATAGGGACTATTACACAATTCCTGACTGACATGAGTCTTACCCTGGAGCAACCAATCATAATCAGCATCGACGCAGGCTATCATATACGGTCCCAGATTGTTCATCATCGCTGTCTTCTTGCCCTTGCCAAGTGTAGTTCGTGATGGAAGCATCACCTCAAAATGAAGGCAAGAGGTTTCGTATTCGTCAAGCACATCACGCCAAAAGGTTATGTCTCCATAACTCTCAACATAGACCACAATGGTCTTCGTCGAACGGCATGGTTTAAGCCTATTGACAGCAGCAATATAATCCGAAGATATATTTGAGACTAACCTTTTGCTCATATTAAAAAACGAATAACGATTAATGTTGAGCGGTAAGCGGAACAGTTGTTGGTTTTGCCTTCAACTCATTGACTTCAGTCCCTTCGGGTGTTGACCTTGAGTTGGACGACAACATTTTGGTTCATATTTCCGTTCCAACCAAAATATCCTCCACATCAGTGACACAATCAACCCAACCATTCATTATCACGGCAGGCGAGTGGGTGGTGAGGATGATTTGCGCATTAGGGTTAAGGTCACGAATCAAACCTATCAATCTTTGTTGCCAATCCACATGTAAAGAGATTTCTGGTTCATCCATTAAAAGCGTGTATGGTTGTTTGTTCTGCACCAAAACCGTGAGCAATATGATGAGCATCTGTTTCTCGCCACTGCTCAACTGATAGGGAGTAAGATTTTCTCCATGCTGGACAAGCACAATCTCATTGCTCGTACGGCTGACTTGCTTACCTGTATCAGCAAAAAGCGAGTCTACCAAATCAAAAAAATGTGTCTTCTCAGAAGCAATCTCCTGTGCCTTTAGTTGGGCATCAGGAACTTGATCTGTAAACAATTTCACCATGCGATTAGACATATTCACCTGATAATCAAGATATCTGCGTTGCAACTGATATAGCTGAAAGTCTAACTCGCTTCGCATACTAATATCGGCTACCTTGGAGAGTATCTCGCTTGATATGAGAGGACGATCAAAAGAACGCACCACATCAAATCTGACCTGCGAGGTAGCAGACGGAGAATATGTCAAAGTTACTCCATCGTCGGATTTTGCCAACCTATCCACATTGAGCAGATGCTTCACAACCCTGTTCAGTATGGTACTCTTTCCTACTCCATTAACACCGCTCAGGATGTTAACATCTGGCCTCAAATCCCACTCAACATGGTGTAGACCCGACCACAATGATTCTATCTCAATACGACTGATGTATGACATTTTTAAACGATTAACGGTGAGCGGAATCGTTTTCCGTTTTCATCTTTACTCCGACGTTGTAGGTCTCTCCCCCTTATTCACCGACGCTCATCAAACTGATACAAGTCTTACTTTGCAAATCAAAGCAACCTTGCTTCTGCACTCGCTTCGTGCGTCGGTTCCGTTCTTAATAAATCGTTGTGCTATCGTGGGGATAGGTCTGTGTTTTCACGCTGAAGTATCCAAGAGCCTTCTCCACCTTAGTCCCAGTCAAGGGGATATAGCACATGCGAGCACTATCACGACCGATGTATTTCTTTATCTTTTGAGGAAGGTTATCCCAATATTCCTTCAAAGTTTCATCAGTAACAACACTCTCTCCCTTAAAGGCTACTATCACAGGCAGATGATAGCGGTTCACGGCACGACTTATCTGCCAGTTCAACCAAACATTATCAGCCTCCGTTTCCTTGCTCACCACTATCATCAGATTGTCTGCCTTTTCCATAAGTGCAAAGAAATCGCTCTTTACGGTTGTCTCCACCAAGTCGTCGTGAGTGGCAATAAAATTGATATAGTCAATATTTACGAAATTGTAACGATTGGGATAACGCTTCTGCCAATCACCCAAAAGATTCAGTGTATGCAGGTTCTCCTTCTTGCTATCGCGCACAGCATCCACATTAAATGCCAAATATGTCTTGTTGCTATTCATAGTCTTTGATTTTAGCTCGGTTTTTCTCTCACAAATATACAAAAATTATTGCTTCATATCCACTCGGACACTATTTTTTTGATAAATTTGCATTGTGATACAGGATTTAGTCAGACAAAAGGACCTACTGCTGAAGGAATACGAGTTCGAGAAGGAACAATTTCAGCGCCAGACACAGAACATGGGTGTACAGAAAAAAGTGCGCCGTGGCATGTGCTGGTTTCCCCTCTCGGTAAGCCGTTCCTATTATAACAGTCTGGACCAACTCGTAGTGGAACTGCGTCGCACCACCGACCTCGACGTGGAGCATCAGTTCGAGCCTGGCAAACCCGTATGCTTCTTCCAGGAGGATGCCAGTGGCATGCTCTCCTACATGAAGTTCGTGGCACAGGTCAGTTTCGTCGAAGAGAACAGTATGGTCGTTTCCCTCCCCTCGGCACAGGCCCTGGCACAGATTACCGATGCCGACCGCCTGGGAGTGCAACTCTATCTCGACGAGTATACATACCGTCTGATGTTCCAGGCCTTGGACTCTGTCATCTCTGCTAAAGACAACCGCCTGGCACAGTTGCGCGACATCTGCCACACCAGTGCTCCTGCTTCGCAATTCTCCTTCGAACCCGTACGTTTCCCCTGGCTCAATGCCTCGCAAGAGAAGGCTGCCGACATGGTACTGCGTGCCAAGGATGTAGCCGTGGTGCACGGTCCTCCAGGCACCGGCAAGACCACAACACTTGTGGAGGCCATCTACGAAACCCTCCGCCGCGAGGTACAGGTGCTTGTCTGCGCACAGAGCAATATGGCGGTGGACTGGATCAGCGAGAAACTCTCCGAGCGTGGTGTGAGCATCCTTCGTATGGGCAATCCCACGCGTGTCACCGACCGTATGCTTCAGGACACCTACGAGCGTCGCTTCGAGCGCCATCCGCTCTACGACCAGTTATGGGGCATACGCCGCTCCATACGCCAACTCTATGACTCGCGCGAGGGCAACCGTGAGAACCGCCATCAGAAGATAGCACGACTCAAGGAGCGTGCCGCCGAACTGGAATACACCATCAACGAGAGCCTCTTCACCGATGCTCGCGTCATAGCCTGCACCCTCACGGGCAGTGCCCACCCTCTTCTTCAGGGCCGTCGCTTCGGCACCCTCTTCATCGACGAGGCAGCACAGGCACTCGAGGCAGCGTGCTGGATAGCCATACAGAAGGTCGACCGCATCGTCCTGGCTGGCGACCACCGACAACTTCCTCCCACCATCAAGTCTCCTGCCGCTCTCTCGGGCGGACTGGACAAGACGCTCATGCAGACCATCTGCGAGAACAAACCACGTTGCGTGTCCATGCTCAATGTGCAATACCGCATGTGCGACGAGATAATGCAGTTCCCCAACCGCGAATTCTACGACGGACAACTGCATAGCGACCCCAGCGTCAAATACCGTGGCATCCTCGACTGGGACACCGCCATCGAGTGGATAGAAAGCGAGGAACCTTTAGAATCTCTAGACAGACTAGAACCTCCAGAATCCCCAGGTGAACTCCTCGCCTCCGACGGCCTCAGCCGCATCAACCCTGCCGAGGCTAGGCAAGCCCTGCAATCCCTCCGCAACTATATAGAGCGCATCGGGCGCGACCGCATCCTTCACGAGCGACTGGACATCGGCATCATCTCGCCCTACAAGGGACAGGTGCAACTGCTCCGCCGTATGCTCCGTCGCGAATCGTGGTGGAAACCCTTGCGCCAGCTCATCTCTGTCAACACCGTGGACGGTTTCCAGGGACAGGAGCGCGACATCATTCTCATCTCCATGGTGCGCAACAACGAGCAGGGACAGGTGGGTTTCCTCGCCGACCTCCGCCGCATGAATGTAGCCATCACCCGTGCACGCATGAAGCTCATTATCATAGGGCACTCTCCAACCCTATGCCACCATCCCTTCTACAAGCGCCTGAAGCACTACATCGACAATATTACAGAATACTAAATAAACACAAAAAACTATGAATTTCAAAGACCTTTGCGAGGCACGCTACAGCTGCCGCAAGTATCAAGACCGTCCCATCGAGGCGGACAAGTTGGACTACATCCGCGAGTGTGTGCGCCTTGCACCCTCTGCCGTCAACCGTCAGCCCTGGCAGTTCATCTTCGTGGACAACAGCCAGCCCGAACTCTTTGCACGCGTCAAGGAGACCTACCACCGAGACTGGATCAACGATGTCCCTGCCATCATCCTCTGCATGAAGGCAGAAAGCGAATGCTGGACACGCCGCTATGACTCCAAGTCACATGCCGACATCGACCTTGCCATCGCCATCGAGCACCTCTGTCTGGCAGCCACCGAGCAAGGCCTTGCCACCTGCTGGGTGTGCAACTTCGACATCAACCAGTTCCACGACATCGTACCCATGCCCGAAGGCCTCGAACCCGTAGCCCTCATCCCCATCGGCTATGCTGCCGACGAGCAAGCACCCAAGGTCCGCAAGGCAATGGAAGAGGTTTGGAAGTAGAAACAATTCCTACTGACACCATAGCATAGAAACAACAACATTCCGCAGCACCTTGACATTTGTTCTTTGGGGGACTGCGGAATGTGTGTTAATATGACTCTACAACTCACTTCAACTGCTTGCCTATTGAGAAGGCTTGTGCAAGGGGGTAACCCAGCGACATGTATGTGTGTGAGATGGGGTTATAGGTAATGAGGTGCATTTGATCAACATCAGGTTGGCCGTCAGGGGTTAGATAGTTCTCGTCGACGAGGATGTTTACTATCTCTGCCACGATGTAGTACCCCTCGGGGCTCTCGTCAATCTTGCGAATAATGCGGCATTCCATGGTGAGAGGAAAGTCAGCAAAGACTGGGGCATGGACATTGTCGGATTTGATAGCAGTCCACCCTGTCTTTTGTATCTTATTGGGGCAGTTCTTGGCACTGACGATGCCGACAAAGTCGGAAGCCACCATAGTTTCCTGTGTAGCAAAAGCAAGGGTAAATTCGCCACAAGCATTGAGATTGTCGGTGGTGGCATGAGCTCCCATGGAGATGACTATCTCGCGAGCATCCCATTGCCCACCCCATGCAGCATTCATTGCATTGGGAGTACCGTCGGCGTTGTATGTACCAATGATAAGTACTGGTTGTGGAAGCATCCACGATTTCTGTCCAAAGCTTTTCATGATTACATTCGTATATATGTGAGAGAGTGTGTATGTTAAAAAGGTACCTCTAGCAAAAATCTTACTTTCCTATCAGAAAGATGGCTGGTATCTTTGCCAACTCTGGCATACCTGTTTGTTTCCACTCGCGTATGGTGCGTGTGTGTATCCACTCGTCGGGGGTGGTGATGCCTGCTGCTATGCACATGCGAGTGTCGGGACGCAGGGTGGTACAGAGGGTGTCAAACATCTTGCGGTTGCGATAGGGAGTCTCGATGAAGAGTTGTGTCTGTCCTTCTGCCCAGGCACGCGATTCGAGTTGCTTCAGGCGCTTAGCACGGTCTCCGTCCTGAACGGGCAGATAACCGCAGAAGGCGAAACTCTGTCCGCCAAGCCCCGAGGCCATGACGGCAAGAATCATGCTGCTGGGACCAACGAGAGGAACAACACGGATGCCACGCTTCTGGGCTATGGAAACGATGTCGGCACCGGGATCGGCAACAGCAGGGCAACCAGCCTCGCTGATGACACCCACGGAGTATCCCTTGGCAATGGGTGCAAGGTATTCGGCAAAACGGGATGTGTCGGCATGCTTACCCATCTCGAAGAAGGTGCAATCGTCTATGGGGAACTCGCGGTCCATACGGCGCAGGAAACGACGTGCGGTGCGTATCTCCTCTACAACGAAGTGGCGGATGTCTGCAACCACCTGTGCATTGTAGGAGGGAAGTACATTCTCGTGCGGAGTGTCGCCAAGGGTGACAGGGATGAGGTAAAGTGCTGGGGTGGTGTTATTGTTGTCTGTCATAAATTTATTTAATCGGTGTTATCGAACTAATCAGAGTACTCGGAGTTAATCGGTAATAGCCAAACTGTCGTCGTTTATCTGCGGCAAGGGATTGGTGGTGCTTTGCTTGGCACCAAGTTTCTGAAGTTTGGCACAGGTCTGCAGGATACTCTGGCCCGTGGGGAGGAGTTTCTTCTCGCCGTCTTCGTAGGCCTTTTGTGCATTCTCCAAGGCTTTGCCCATGGCCTGATACTTCTTCATGAACTGACCTACACGGTCCAGCATCTCGTTGGCCAGGGTGTAGACCTTCTCGTGATTCTCAGCCTGGGCTATCTGTGTCCATGTGAGACTGACGATACGCAGGGCAGCAAAGAGGGTCTGCTCGTCGGCAATAAAGACATTCTTCTCCATGGCACGACGCCACATGTCGGGCTGGGCATTGAGGGCTGTCCAGAGAGCACCGCTATGTGGAACGAACATGATGACATAGTCCATACACACCTTGGGCGGACATATGTAAGAAGAATAGTCCTTGGTGGCAAGTTCCTTGACATGCTTCTGAAGGCTCTCGATATGCAGTTTGAGGTGTCGCTGGCGCTCGTCATCGCTCTCTGCATTGACATAGTCCATGAAAGCGGTGAGGGAAACCTTGGAGTCGATGATGACCTCTCGCTTGCCATCGAGGTGCAACACCACATCGGGACGAAGCATACTGCCTTGCTCGGTCTTGAGAACATTGCCCTGTGCATCGCGAAGGGTGGTTTGGGTGTCGTAGTGCACACCGCATGTCAAGCCATGAGCATCGAGCAATTCGCATAGCACCGTCTCGCCCCAATCGCCTTGCACCTTGCTTCCGTGCTTGAACACACGTGCCAGTTCTTCGGCACTGAGGCGTGCGGATTCGGTTTGCCTCATCAGCATCTGTATCTGCTCCTTCATGGCAGAGGAGAGTTCGGTGTGCTTGAGGTTCGTATTGTCCATGGCCTTGCGCATGGCCTCGATGGTTTCCTTCAGGGGGGTGACTATCTGACCAAGGTTCTGGGTGCTGCTTTGCGAGAACTCCTGCTGGCGTTGCTTAAGCATCTCGTCGGTAGCCGACTTTACCTCGTAGGTAACACGCTTTATTGTTTCCTGAAAACGAGCCTCTTGGGCTTCAAGAACCTGACGATGACTTGTCTCGGCAAGTGTTTGGGCCTCACGAAAACGGACCTCCTGAGCTTCGAGAGCCTGACGATGGTTCTCTTCGCCAAGAGCTATGGTACGCTCGTAGTGTTGTTTGTCGGCCTGTATCTGAGCATCAAGAATCTGAATACGAGTGGCGTGGATTTGAAGTTGCTCAGTGTGGCGCGATTTCTGACGAAAATATAGTACGCCAACAAGTGCGGCACCAAGTGCCATGCCAAGGATAAGGGCTAATAATATGTTCATGTCAAATGCTTTGTTTTTCTCCTAAATTCGTATATAAACAACAAACCTGCCGTGGTAAGTCCAAAGGGGATACCATACCACACACCTTCGGCACCGAAACCAAGGTGTATGCCAAGGAGATAACTCATGGGTATGCTGACAAGCAGGTAGGCTATGATGGCATAGAGAAGCATGCGACCCACGGCCTCGAGAGCACGGAGGGAGTTGGAAAAGATAATCTGTGTGCAATCGCCAAACTGATAGAGCACAAAGGCTGGCAGGAGTGAGTAGCATAGTGTCTGCACCCGGAGGTCGGAGGTGAAGATGGATGTGATGGGCTCTCTGAACAGGCAGATGCCGCCTACCATCAAAAACGAGAAGGTGGCCGACAGTCCCCATGCCGAATAGGTGGCGTGGCGGACCTCTGTCCACTCTCCCCTACCCCTGAACTGACTGACTCTGATAGCCGCAGCAGCACCTATTCCGTATTGTATCATGAATACCAGTGTGGAGATGGTACATATCACCTGATGTGCCGCCAGAGGAATGTCACCTATCCATCCCATAAACATGCCGGCAATGTTGAACGAAGCGGATTCAAGGCATAGTTGCACGGCAATGGGCAAACCTATACGGGCCATGCGGAAAGAACCGTGAAAATCGGAAAACGAGTTTAGCGATGAGAGGTGAGCGGCGGGCGAGTTAGTTTTCCGTTTTCCGTTTTCACCTTTCATCTTCCCTGTCCACACCTTGAAGCGCTTACCTCGGAATACCATCACAAGCATTGTTACGAATAGGAACACTCGCGCTATGAAGGTGGCCAAACCTGCTCCAAAGAGTCCCCACTCGGGAAGTCCCATCATACCATATATGAGGATGGCATTAAGGGCTATGTTGATAGCATTACTCACGAGCATCACATGCATGGGGATGTTGGTCTCACCAACGGCCTCAACGAATTGCTTCAGGGCATTGAATCCTGCCAGAAAAGGCAGGGAGAGCATGATGATGAGATAATATGGACGCACCAAAGGCATGAGCTTTTCGGGCTGTCCCAGAATGTCGAGATTGAAGTAGAGCACTGTCAGCAGGAAGACAATGATAGCGCTAAAGGAAAGATTCACAATAAGGCTGTCCTTTAACGAGCGTGAAACACTCTCATCGTCGCCCTGTCCGAAGGCTGCTCCGGTAATGGGCGTGGTGGCATAGGAGATGCCCAGAAGGAAAAAGATGATGAAATTGTATATGTTGTTTACCAAGGCAGAGGCACTCAACTCGGGTGTGCCATACTGCCCCACCATGATTGTGTCTGCCATACCTTGCACAATAACACCCAATTGACCCACCACAATGGGCAGGCCAAGGAGGGAGATTGCCTTGATATGTGAACTTATTGGTCGCACAACTTGCTATATGTCTTTTTACCTTTAATATAATATTGCCACAGAAGTGAAAAGGTACTTTGTTCGGGCACGGGAGAGAGGGTGGTCTTGCTAAGGTTCTCTTCGCGGTCCTTGCGGAAGTCTTCCTTCATATCATAAAAAGCACGGCGTGCCTTCCATATGGCAAGGAAAGAACCCCATTGCATGGTGAGCAGGAACTGCACGCTTGCCAGAGCATCGAGCCAGAAACGCAGACGCATCACCTTGGCGAGTCTCTCCTCGGGAAGGTTCTTGTACAGGAGAAGAAGATTGTTGCGGAAATTGAGGAAGGTCTTGCGCGGGTTGCCTTGTGGCAGAGTGCCGCCACCAAGGTGATACGCCACACTTTGAGGTACGCATACCACTCCCCTACCTCGACTTCTGAGACGCCAACACAGGTCTATCTCCTCCTGATGAGCAAAGAAGCGTCCGTCCAGGCCACCCACTTCCCAATAATCCTTGCTTCGGATAAGCAAGCATGCTCCTGTTGCCCATAGCACAGGGGCGATATCGTTGTATTGTCCATTGTCCTCCTCTATAGTACCCATCACACGGCCACGGCAATAGGGATAGCCCAAAGCATCGATATATCCGCCACAGGCTCCAGCATACTCAAAGTCCTTGGGCGACCATTGACAAAGGAGTTTGGGTTGGCATGCAGCCACCTCTGGATGGGAGTCCATATAATCAAGCATGGGTTGCAACCATCCCTCACGCACCTCAACATCGCTGTTGAGCAGGAGATAGTATTCTGCCTCTATGGGTTTGAGACCACGGTTGTAGCCCTCGGCAAAGCCATAGTTCTTGTTGAGCACCACCTGACGGACAGATGGAAACTCGCGAGAGAGCATTGCCAGAGATTCGTCGGTACTACCATTGTCGGCCACCACCACCTCTGCCTCAGCACTATGCTTCAGCACAGAGGGCAAGAAACGGCGCATCATGTCGACACCATTCCAGTTAAGGATTACTATGGATATCTTGCTTTGTCTGTTATTGCTCATCGTTATGTTTTTCTGTTTTCACATTTAATCCCGCTTTTGCTGTCTTGACTTCGTCTCGGTTGCTAACGCTCGACATAATAAATAAACTTATTCTGTGCTCGCTTACTCGCAACTTTGAATCTGCTCCCGCTCTGCATAGTTCAAACAAGTTTGACTCTACTCTCGCTGACTCGCAAATTTCACCTTTCGATCTCCCCTTTCAGCGCCGTACCATCAGCATTAAACTCTCCAAGGCGGACATTCACTATGGTATTGTCCAGCATGCTGCTCTGCACTCCTTCGGGCAAATCTATCTCCACACGGATGTAGTTGTCGGTAAAACCATGCATCGTTCGTTTGCTCTTGCTATGCTCGAGCAGCACGGGACGCACCTTACCGATATATCTTTCATAAAAGGCATGAGTAATACTCTCGCTCAGGTCAAGTATCTTCTGGCTGCGCTCCTTTTTCTCCTCGGGACGCACCTTGTGGGGAATCTCCAAAGCCTTGGTGCCGGGACGCTCGCTATAAGGGAATACATGGTATTGTGCCACAGGTAGAGAGGCCATGAAGTCGTAGGCCTCCTGAAACAGTTCCTCGGTCTCGCCACGTGTTCCCACGATGGTGTCCACACCTATGAAAGCATCTGGCATGAGTTCAAGCACACGCTCCACCTTGCTACGGAACAATGCCGCGTCGTACTTTCTGCGCATCAGACGCAACACTTCATCGCTTCCGCTCTGCAATGGGATATGGAAGTGTGGCATAAAGGCACGACTTTGTGCGCAGAACTGTATCACCTCATCGCTAAGCAGATTAGGTTCAATGCTGGATATACGATAACGCTCTATTCCCTCCACACTATCAAGAGCCTTGAGCAAGTCAAGGAAACTCTCACCCGTAGTCTTGCCGAAGTCTCCTATATTCACTCCGGTGATAACAATCTCCTTCGCACCAGCTATTGCTGCTTCTCTTGCCTGACTCAAGAGCAATTCAATACTACCATTCCTTGAACGACCACGAGCAAAGGGGATGGTACAATATGTGCAATAATAGTCACAACCATCCTGTACCTTAAGGAAATAACGAGTACGGTCTCCGCAAGAACAAGAGGGCATAAAGTTGCGTATATCAGCCGTGCGTACGGTACGATACTCATGGGCTGCCATTAGACGTTCCTCAGGCATCATATGTAAACGTTCTGCTATGGATTCCACCATCTGGCCCTTTTCATTACTTCCCAACACAAGGTCAACACCCTCAATGGCAGAAACCTGCTGTGGCTTCAGTTGAGCATAACATCCAGTTACCACCACCACTGCGCCTGGATGATTGCGCACAAGACGCTTGATAGCCTGACGGCATTTGCTGTCGGCAACTTCAGTGACACTGCAGGTATTCACAATACATATGTCGGCTATCTCACCTTTGTGCACTGTAGACACTCCACAGTCCTTCAAAGCCTGACCGATGGTACTGGTTTCTGCAAAATTCAGTTTACAACCCAGTGTAAAATACACTACCTTCTTGTCTTCAAATACATTCATAGTGCAAAGTTAAGGAATTTATTGACAATGCAAATAACTATCAATACAAAATACATTATATATAATTATGCTAACTTCACGGAGATACAGCTTTCAAAGGCAGCTAAACGACCTTTTGTTGTAAATTGCACACCTAATAAAATATGATATAAAACATAATATAGTTGCCAATATGCAAATACTGCTAAAATTGCGCAAAATTATTTTCAACTGGAAATCAACACATTACAATAAGAATTAGAATAAAATTTAAATATAACTCAAAAATATTTAAAAAAAATGATACGGTATATTAAAAAATGTTGTACCTTTGCACCGCAAAAAGGAAATAATAATTGTTTTACATAATTTAAATCCAAAGAAAAAATGAAGAAGTTAGCATTTGTATTCGCAGCTATCGTAGCTGTATCTTTCGCTTCTTGTGGTAACAAGACCACTGGTACAGAGTGTGCTGATAGCACTGCATGTGACAGCGCTGCTTGCTGCGATAGCGCAGTTTGTGACAGCACTGCTTGCGACAGCGTAGCTTGCGATAGCGTAGCTTGCGATAGCGTAGTAGCTTAATATTTAGCCACGATACATCGCCACAAAGGTCAACCATATGGTTGACCTTTTATTTTTGTATATCATTGAAGCATTATATTCTAAGTTGACGAAGAAACTTACGCTCATGCATAGATACCACAATGTCACAAAATGACTAGAACCACTCCCTGAAGACACTGCCACCTCAAAACATTCTGAAGCGAGCACTCCCCTTCCCTAATGATATTAAAAAGATTCTTTAAATTTAAAGAAACATACCCACACCTGCATTTTTTAGGGAGACATAATCCATTTACGAACCCAATTTCATAAAGACCATTAGAGATTCAATAATGTTGCCCCAACAAGAAGGAATAGCAGCAATCCCAAATTTTAATGACATTCAACAAACGATCTGTTCCATTTCTAATAAATTCAGTTTTTATAGGAATGATGTCTTTACACCACTTTTCCCCTAGTCAATCAATCATATAACCCACTATTCTCCTTCTTTATAAAAAACACGAAAAATATCAATCAAAAATACAATCTAAACTGATACAACTTATTATTTTAAGCTCACTAAAATATACAAAAAGGTTCCCTGGAAAATCCAGAGAACCCATATATTACAATGTAATATTTCGAGATTTATAAAAGATTAAGCCTCAGCAACAACCTCGAAAGCAACGTTTGCAGTAACATCCTTATGCAACTTTACCAAAGCAACATAAGAACCCACTTCCTTAACATCCTTCAAAACGATAGCCTTACGATTAACCTCCAAACCAAGCTTAGCAAGCTCCTCAGCGATGTGCAAGTTGTTAACACTACCATAAATCTGACCAGTTGCACTAACCTTAGTAGCAATAGTCAACTGAACTGCATTCAACTTCTCTGCCAAAGCCTCTGCATCAGCCTTAATCTTAGCCAACTTTACAGCCTTCTGCTTCAGATCCTCTGCCAACTGCTTCTTAGCGCTCTCGCTTGCAATAACAGCCTTACCATAAGGAATGAGGTAGTTACGGCCATAACCAGCCTTTACACTTACGATTTCATTCTTGAAACCCAAGCCAATGATGTCTTCTTTAAGAATAATTTCCATATCTACTTTCCTCCTTAATTTACTTCATCAAATCGGTTACGAAGGGTAACAAAGCCAAGTGACGAGCACGCTTTACAGCCTGTGCCACACGACGCTGGTACTTCAAAGAGGTACCAGTAATACGACGGGGAAGTATCTTACCCTGCTCGTTCAGGAACTTCTTCAAGAATTCAGGATCCTTGTAGTCGATATACTTAATACCACTCTTCTTGAAACGACAGTACTTCTTCTTCTTGATATCAATCGCAGGAGCGTTCAAATAACGAATTTCTGACTGTGCCATGATTATGCCTCCTTTTTATTGTTACGACGCTTTTCAGCATACTCCGCTGCGTACTTCTCCATCTTTACTGTCAAGTAGCGCAACACTCTCTCATCACGACGGTAAGCAACTTCCAAAGTCTTGATAACCTCAGGAGCAGCCTTGAACTCAATGAGTTCATAAAAACCAGTGCTCTTCTTCTCAATGGGGTAAGCAAGTTTCTTCAGGCCCCAGTTCTCTTCGTTGATGATCTCAGCACCACACTTAGCGAGAACGCCCTTGAACTTCTCTACCGCTTCCTTCATCTGTTCATCAGACAAAACGGGAGTCAAAATGAAAACGGTTTCGTATTGGTTCATAATACGTTAAAATTTGATTAAAAATTTTGTTAATTGTGCAAAAATGCGGTGCAAAGTTACTGCTTTTAAACGAGGTATGCAATCTTTTGCTTAGTATTTTTACAAACTATCAGCTTTTTTATTATACAAATTAGTGTATTTCGGATATTTTTAGTTACTTTGCATAGTGATTTGAAGGATTTATTATAATTAAATCCATAGAACAAAGAATAAGAATAACACATATAAAATTACACGATGAAGTACATTGGCATTATCTTGATTGTACTTGGCACATTGATCCTTGTGCTTAGTTACGTAACTGACAAATTCCTTAACTCAGGTGCTGTTGACCAAAATTGGATTCAGGGTTTAGCAATACTTTTGATTATTGCTGGAGTTCCTACCCATATACATGTAACCGGTAAGGCCTCAAAAGCATAAATTACCATACCTTATTATAAAAGTCAAGCCTCTCGATTGAGAGGCTTTTTCTTTATTGACATAAAGTGAGATTCAAGAATGGAATTCACTAAATTTCGGGAACAATCAGTTTGTAGCCCTTACCATGCACGTTGTTGATTTCAATACTTGGTTCTGATTTCAAATGCTTACGGAGCTTGGTGATATAAACATCCATTGAGCGGGCGTTGAAATAATTGTCATCTATCCAAATTGTCTTAAGCGCCAATTCGCGCTCCAATACTTGATTGCTATGAGCGCACAACAAGGCAAGCAACTCACATTCCTTTGTGGTGAGTTTTGTGGTTTCTTCTCCGTAGACAAGCAATTGACGCTGAACATCAAAGGTATATTTTCCAAGCTGATAGACTGTTTGCACCTTCTGGTTCTTACCCTTTACACGACGTAATATTGCTTCCATACGGTAAACCAACTCGTCCATACTGAAGGGCTTTGTCAGATAATCATCGGCACCAGCCTTAAAACCATCCAGAATATCATCCTTCAAATTCTTTGCGGTAAGGAAAATAATAGGTATCTCCTGATTAACAAGTCGAATTTCCTTTGCCAACGATATGCCATCCATTTTAGGCATCATAACATCAAGCAAACACATATCAAAATGTCCCTTCATAAAGGCGCGGTAACCCGCCTCACCATCCAAATATAGTTCTGCATCAAAACCCTTTGCCTGCAAATATTCTCTTAGAAGCATGCCCAGACTCTCCTCGTCCTCACATAATAAAATTCGCTGTTTTGTTTCCATAATATTCTCTTTTTTAGTTAAACATTCATTTATTGTTTTGCGGAATAGTAATAGTAAACACCGTACCCTTGCCGTATTCACTAGATGCCTTGATTGTACCCTTATGTTGTTCTATCATAGCCTTCACATATGCCAAACCGAGACCAAATCCCTTAACATTATGGGTATTACCTGTATGTACCCGATAAAATTTATCAAAAATTCTCTTTAAATCCTCCTTACGTATGCCAAGACCGTTGTCGGAGATTTGTACACAGAGATTATTAGCTGAATTCCATGTTGAAACTTCAAGATGAAGGTCAACATCGTCCCTCTTATATTTTACGGCATTGTCCATTAAATTAAAAATGACATTTGTAAAATGCATCTCATCAACCTCAATATCTGGATTTAATGCCTCCAACCTTGCATCTATTTTGCCACCACTCTGAGATACCTTGATATTAAAGGTTTGCACAACACCATCTATCAGATCATTTGCATTGAGAAGTTGCTTGTGTAGCGCAATGTTTCCACCTTCATATAAAGAAGTTTGAAGAACTTTCTCTACTTGATAACGAAGTCTCTTTGTCTCACCATATATCACACCTCCAAATCTCTCATACATTTCCTGAGTCTTTTGAAGATTGGGGTCAGTTAGCATTTGGGCAGCAATGCTTATAGTGGAAATGGGTGTCTTGAACTCATGTGTCATATTATTTATAAAGTCATTCTTCAATTCGGTGACTTTTTTTTGACGGACAACGAGGTAGACGGTTATGAGGAAAGTGATGAACAGGAATATGGTAAACAGCAAGGCCAAGTATATCATATTAGCCACCTCAAGAACATAATTGTTCAATGAAGGAAAATGTATACTCACCAAACCCATTTTACCTGACGGATCATTTCTGAATAATGTCTGCGAATAACTATAATCTTCACCCTCTGCTTCATAGTCAGGACAGCGATACACTTCCTTTCCCTCGCTATTGAAAATACGATAATGGAAAGTCAGATTTATACCATTGTCTCGAAGAGAATGCAGGATACTTTGACGAAGGAACTCCTTATCAATGCGCTCATCAAATCTTTGACTTCCTGATGCATACAATACTCTGAGAACCACCTCATCCAACACTTCTCGCTCATAAATATAAGCATTTCTGATACGTTGTTGGAATGTTCTCATGCCAGACATTGTAACATCCATTGTATAGGCTGATGAATAGGCATCTAATGTATCTCCATACATTGCAACCACATCACGAAGATATACCATAGTCTCATTGCGCTCCAAATTTCTGGATGCTGCGTCCAGACTTCGGAACACACTTTCGTTAAACTGCTCTCGCCTTATTGTCATCATTGACTTTGCATACTTGAGCTGAAGATATAGCAAAATCACAAAGCAGATACCCATTGTAAGGCATATAGCCCATATCATCCATCGTTTCATATCACAAATTTAGCGTCATACATTATATATATAAAAAAAGAGAGCAACAAATGCCCTCTTTTTTACTTTTGTTTAGATATTATTGATATTTTAATTAACAATTAAACAACTTCATTTACCTAATCCTCATCACTTCCCTTATATTCAGCCACAAGTTTCTGCTGAACATCACCAGGAACCAATTCGTAGCTGGCAAACTTTGTGATAAAACTTGCACGACCACCAGTCAAACTAGACAAGGCAGTTGAGTAGCTTGACATCTCCTTCAAAGGAGCCTTGCAGGTTAATTTCTCATAACCGTTCTCACTCTGCATACCAGTAATCATGGCACGGCGCCCCTGCAAATCACTCATCACATCACCCATCCTGTCGCTTGGAACAAAGACTTCTACATCATAAATTGGTTCAAGAATCTTTGGACCTGCCTCACGGAACGCAGCACTGAAAGCATTACGGCCAGCTAACATGAATGAGAGTTCGTTACTATCTACCGGATGCATCTTACCATCATAAACGATAACACGTACATCACGGGCATAACAACCAGTTAGAGGACCTTGCTCCATACGCTGCATCACACCTTTAAGAATAGCAGGCATAAAGCGTGCATCAATAGAACCGCCCACGATACTGTTGATGAACACAAGTTTACCACCCCACTCTAAATCTACAGTTTCTGTATTCTTAACATTGATACGGTATTCTTGATTACCGAACTTATACACCTCAGGTGCAGGCATACCCTCGTAATAAGGCTCTACAATCATATGCACCTCGCCAAATTGACCAGCACCACCGGATTGTTTCTTATGACGATAATCTGCACGTGCTGCCTTTGTGATTGTTTCGCGATATGGTATCTTGGGCTCTTCAAAAACAATCTGGATCTTTTCATTGTTTTCCATACGCCATTTCAAGGTACGCAAATGGAACTCTCCTTGTCCATGCACGAGAATCTGCTTCAATTCCTTACTCTGCTCAATCTTCCATGTGGGATCCTCCTCACGCATCTTCTGCAAAGCATTCATCATCTTTTCGGTATCACTCTCGTTCACGGCACGGATTGCGCGGGAATACTTTGGATTAGGATACTTAATAAAGTTGAAGCGATGCTCTGATCCCTTGGCATTCAATGTATTGCCTGTCTTCACATCCTTCAGTTTAACAGTGCAACCTATATCGCCGGCAACAAGTTCTTCAACTTTAATACGTGTGGCACCGGCGCAACAGAACAATTGAGCCATGCGCTCCTTGCTACCACGGTCAGCATTGGTAAAGTCATCACCCTCATGCACCTTACCTTGCATTACCTTAAAGTATTGAACCTCACCAATATGTGGCTCAACTGCAGTTTTGAAGAAATAAAGACTTGCAGGTGCATCAACAACAGGAGCAACTTCCTCACCACGGGTGTTATGAATCTTTGGCATCTGGTCAACAAAAGGCACCACATTGCCCAAAAACTCCATCAAGCGACGCACACCCATGCACTTGCCAGCGCATACACAAAATACCGGGAACATACCACGAGCAGCTAAGCCTTTACGGATACCTTCGCGCATCTCATCCTCAGTCAAACTTTCACTCTCGAAGAATTTCTCCATCAAAGTCTCGTCGTGCTCGGCTGCAGCCTCAACCAAAGCTTTGTGCATCTCCATTGCTTTGTCCATCTCCTCTGCAGGAATCTCCTCGATAGTAGGTTCACCACCCTCAGGGCCCCAAGAGTACTTCTTCATCAACAGTACATCGATCAAAGAGTTAAATCCAGGACCTGTCTGCAAAGGGTACTGAACAGGAACCACCTTTGAACCATAAACATCAGTCAACTGCTCCATAATATTGTCAAAGTCAGTATTCTCGTCATCCAGCTGGTTAACAAGGAATATGACAGGCTTTCCTAACTTCTCTGTATATCTAAAATGATTTTGAGTACCAACTTCAACACCATTCGCACCCTTAAGCAAAAGGATTGCCGTATCAGTAACATTAAGCGCAGTCATCGCAGCCCCGACAAAATCATCACTGCCAGGACAGTCAATAATATTTAGTTTCTTACCATTCCACTCAACATGGTAAACGGTACTGAACACACTATAACCATATTCCTGCTCAACTGGAAAATAATCACTTACAGTATTCTGTTGAGTGATTCGGCCTCGACGGTTAATTACGCCAGCCTCATAGAGCAGGCTCTCAGTCAGGGTTGTCTTACCACTACCATCATTACCCAGCAAAGCAATGTTCTTAATTTCTTGTGTCTGATAAGTTTTCATTGTGTATTAGTATTGGTTTTATTAGTTTTCTTTTTCGGCAAATTTGAAGCGAAATGCTCATAAAATCGCCAAATCGGTTGTAAAAATACACTTTTTCAATGAAAAACCACAAACTAAGTTTTATGTTTTACAACATCATATCAGACATTATATCATTGGAAAGAATAAAGCCCTCCTCTGTCAAGCGGAGTATATTTCCTGATCTTATCATCGTTCCTCTCTCGATATGGGGTGCTGCCATATTTATTGCATGTTCCTGATATTCTTCACTCATGAGAGCAAGATTAAGTCCATCAATAGTTCGAAGTCCCTTTAAAACTTGTTCCTCATATAACTCTTCTTCAGAGAGAATTTCAATCTCTTGGGCAATTATTCCCTCGTTATTAAGATACCTTTGCAAATCTGGCGGATTGCAACTCCGCTTATATGCACCATCATAACTATGAGCACCTGGTCCCAACCCCACATAAGCTTCATCACGCCAATAACCACTATTATGCTTAGCCCTCATCCCTGGTTTTGCGAAGTTGCTGATTTCATAATGCTCATAACCACACTCCATTGCTCTCCTTATCAAATACCTATACATTGAGACAGATGTATCTTCGTCTGTCTCTTGCACCTCACCTTTTTCTAACATTTTAAATAAAGGAGTACCTTCTTCCCATTGTAAAGAATACGCACTAAGATGAGGAACGTCCAATGAGATTATCTTATCAACATCGGACTTCCACAGTTCAAGTGTCTGGCCAGGCAAGCCATACATCAAGTCAATACTTAAATTATCATAACCCGCACTCCGTAAAATCTCAACTGCTTTGAGAGCCTGAAGCGATGTATGACGACGGTTAAGTAAGCGTAGGAAATTGTCATTCATAGACTGAACACCCATACTTATACGATTAACAGGTATATCAGCCAAAGAACTCATAAACTCTGGAGTTACATCATCAGGATTACATTCCATTGTGACCTCTGCTCCATTCTCCAAAGAGACAACACCCAACAATGTATCAAAAATTTCCTTTACTTGAACATACGTCAATTGGCTTGGAGTGCCGCCACCTAAATATATTGTATTAGCACGAGCATGACGGATTTCATCAGCTCGATTATGTATCTCATTTCTAAGCGCATTTATAAATGCGTCCCTTGATGTAGATAAAGTGGAAGAAAAAAAGTCGCAGTATATACACCGCGACTTACAAAATGGGATATGTATATATATCATCTTCCTTGATAAGTAAGTTCATAGAAGCATGGATAAACACTTGCCATTGAATGGGAATGTCCAGAACTATGTGGAACTATTATTCGAACCTTGGCAACTTGTTCCTCTCCTATTTGTGCCCCTAATTTTATGTATTCCAAAGGCTTAAGCCAACCATCTGGTACCGCCATATCACTATATGTAGAATACATCAAACTACCTGTTTCTACCTTGGTATCAAAACTACCACTAATATATCCAGAATTATTCGAAACATTCATAATCTCTGGAGATTGAGCATATTTCTGTATGCGATTAGTCAATTGAATACTATCGCCCATAATATTATACTCCCAAAAACGACAAATGACTCTACGACTTTCACCACTTGCCAAACGCATTCCTACCCCCTCACGTACTATCTGCATATAAATGCCAGTGTTAGCAAAAAGGACGTACTCATTCTCTTCTATGTTTGTGGTACTATCTTGAAGAACAAATTCTTCCTCAGAAATAACTTTGATATTTCCAACTTCAAGAAGCGTGTCAGAACCAGTAGTTATAACGACGTCTCTATCAATAAAACTTTTAATAACATTGCGTTCCTGTTCCTTTTGTTCTCCATAGGTTTTGTCTTCAGAACCGCAAGAAAAAGCTAAGAAGTTAATAAGTATAAAAAGTAAAAAATAAGAATATTTCTTCATATGAATATATATATTTCAACGCAAAGATACGAATTTTAATCTACATATAGATACAGCTAACGTAAAATACATAATAATTAACTATATATTTTAAAGAGACATGTGTTTATACAAAAGTCGAAGACCTATTAAAACTAGCACTTCAGTAAATTCTTCCTTTGTTTTAAAACGTTGCTGCATATAAAGCATGCGAAAAAGAATAAAGACCAAGACTTAACAAATTTTCTAAATATACATCAGATAGGGCAGAAATTAAAAAGACCTTGCAAACATCAGCTTGCAAGGTCTCTTCTTCTTAAAAACGGCGGCTACCTACTCTCCCACGGGTGTGCAGTACCATCGGCGCGGACGGGCTTAACTT
>JAFYQK010000018.1 GCA_017547165.1 Bacteroidaceae bacterium | reverse complement strand
ACCTTCTTAGGAAAAGAGTCAACCTCTCCAGTGAAAGTAGTAAACTGTACTCAGACGAAACAGTCAACCAAATCCGTATGGATAAGCAAGTGTTAAAAAACAGGGCCTAAAAAGAGTCAACCATTTTCAGGAAAAGACATAATCTTGCGGGATAAATCGGTTGATTGTCTCGCAAGATTTTTATTTTGCCAAGCAATTTTTCTCACCAAAGTTATTAACACCAAATAATCGTTTGGTGTTATGTTTGATTTTATCAATTTGACTCTACAAGAGTTCATCCGCAAATTCAATTGTGAGGATGTTTGCTTGAGTTATCTTGAGAAGAGATTTCGGAACAATATCCCTGTTTCTCCTTTTGACCCATCCTCAAAAGTGTATAACTATGGCAATCATAAGTACCGATGTAGAAACACGGACAAAAACTTTAATGTCAAGACAAATACTCTGTTCCACGGAACGAAAGTACCACTTGACAAATGGTTTTATGCTATCTGGAAGATTGCTAATAGCACAAATTGATTATCCTCAGTACAACAGAGCAAGGAAATTGGTATTAGACAGGCTACTGCTTGGTCTATGCTTCATCGTATCCGTATGTGTATGAGTGCGGAGAATGTTGCTAAAATGAGTGGCGAAGTTGAACTTGACGAAACGTATGTTGGCGGAAAGGAAAAGAGTAAGCATTCAAACAAGAGAATACCACATAATCAAGGCAGAAGTACAAAGACAAGAACAGCAGTATTAGGTATGCTTGAAAGAAACGGTAAAGTTGTATGCCGTGTTATCAAAGGAAGAGTTACCCAAAAGAAACTTACCGCACCAATTCTTACTACAATCAAACGCACCGCCACTCTATACACTGACGAATATCGTGGTTATAATCTCGTTGGCAAAGTTTATAAACGCAAGAAAGTAAACCATAGTAAGAAACTATATGTTAAAGGCAAAGCACATACTAATGGTATCGAAGGCTTTTGGTCAACAGTCAAAAGAAGTTTTGTAGGTGTTTACTACAAGATGAGCCGAAAGTATTTGCATTTGTATATGAACGAATATGTGTTCCGTCACAATGTAGCAAAGGAGAATGGTTTGAATAGATTTAACCATTTCCTAACTCTTGCCAATAGACACGTTCCACTCAAAGAATTAGTTGCGTAATGAAGACAAATAGAAACAAAAAGGATATTGTACTCACACCAGAAGAAGTAGCACAATTTAGAGCATTAGGATGGGAAGGTATTATGAATAAAGCAAAATCCTATAATCCTAATGCTAAGAAAACCTCAAAGAAGAAAGGTTGCAAAAAATAAGTCAATTATTCATACCATCCTTCTTTGGCAAGCCATATTACCATTTCAACAACTGCGTCCATTAGATTGAGTGCGAAATTTGAAGTGTGTATATCCTTACCATCTATTGTTACATAAGAAACAGAATGGTGGTCTATACGCAGAAGATATGAGGTTGAATCTGATAAAGTTTCTTCATCATCTCCCAAAACTGTAATTTCATCACGCAGCAGGTCTATCAATTTAGATAGTGACCACGCTGGTGTAAGTTTCCAATTAGGGTGATTGTATCGTTTTTGAGCAGATTCTTTGAGTTCTAATATTGGCTCCAATGGTACTGCTTCAGTAGTGACCCATACAAAGTCGGCATTATCAGTAGGAGTACCTGCTTGAATGAGTTTAAGGGATTGCCGAAACGAGGTTGCGGTTGGATTGGTTTTATTTTCCATTTTCGGCATCTTCTTTAAGTTTCTTTTCAAGATACTCACGCATAAGTCTGTCGGTCTGCTCTTTTTCGGCTTGACGCTTTTCCTCTTCTGCTTTCTTCTTCATCTTTCGGTCATAGTCAAATAAACCACAGATAAAGCACACGATGAAGATAACAGCGAAGAATGATAAACCAATTACTGGGTCTGCCTTTGGTGCGACAAGCATATTTATTATGGCATAACCGCAAGCGCCAAAGAATCCAATTGAAAATGCATAGAGAATCTTTTTCATAATGGCGAATTTTACAAGGTTCTCCGTGGGCAGACAATTGGAGAATTTCTACAATGTTTATTAGTAAAAAGAACGTGGACTGCCACCTTGCATCCTTGTAGGTATCGCCAAACACCTGAATACACGCACGGTAGGCAACCCACGTATATGAGCTGCTCCGTGCCTCGTGTATTCTTTGTTTTTGATTGGCGATTTTTACAAGGAATGAGGCACATTCTCTATTATTTCCAAACATTGTCCCGAAAGACGATGCAAAGGTACGGATTTTCTTTGTAATTTTGCACTATAAACTCAAATTAGAAAAATATGCCGTACCAAATACAAGTTAAATGCAATCACTGCGGAAAAATCTCTTATGTCACTTCAAATGGTAGTCACAATGAGATTATAGACTTTAATTGTCCGAATTGTGGAAAACACGGATTGATTGTTGCCTATGACCAAGAACTGGGTCATATTGACGACAAACAAAACTTATAATTTCTCCTGATGGGAGTGATAGAATTTCCTCCACTAATTCTGGAATTGCTTCTTTACAAACAGTTTTCTGAATAAAATCCTCTAATTCCTCTCGTGAGTGAATGTCTTTGATTTTGTGATTCATTTCTTGTCCTCCTTGAGCCACTTTTGAAAATACTCTTGAAACTCTTTACGATTCGTGAATTTGCTTTCATCAAACTTAACACCCGCAATTTCCGCAAATCTTCGTATTGTGTAGAGTTCTTTGAACTCAAACATTGAATCTATCTCCTTGTCGGTAAAAATACGGCTATCGGTTTTCATACTCTTACCGATGACATTCTTGATATGAGATAGGATGCTTGTCGCTGCTGATTTTACAGCACCTACGCCATTTATATCACTTTCATCAATAAGGTATGGTGGCATAGGTCTATCCAACGAAATAAATGCTTCTCTAAACTTGGTGCGTGAATCTCTTTCAAAGGTCACTTCAATTTCATACCCACCTTCTCGGTTTTCTTCGCACGCTATTGTTAGCCTTGTATTGTCCATAAATCTTATCTTTTACGTCATTATATATGGACTTAATAACTCTGTGGCATATTATATCACAATTTACTGATATGCAATAGACAAAATGGCAGATAATGGAGATTGGCACGGATATTGCAATGTATATGGTAGTGCCATCGGCATTCCGTTTTGCTTAAAATCCGATTCTCGGATATAACGGCAGTTTTCAACCAATCTTCCTGACGATTAAGATGGCGGAGTTCCTTCCGTATAAAATGGGGTAAATATGTTTAACTTTAATATTGTTGATATGGGAATCAAACCAGGTCCAAAAAGAATTGCTGTTTCTACAGGAAAACCTGACCGTCGTCAAAGAGACAACAAGCAAACTCCAGGAAATACCCCTTCTTTGAAACCTCATATACATAAGAAAGGGGATTGACTCCATAAAAAACGGATGCCTATATCAGACATCCGTGGAGTTAAGTGAAACGTACATACTCCAACCTTGCTACAACAAGGTCATGAGTCTTATCAAAGTCACCGTCAGTTTGGCACTATGACGGTGGCTTTTTCTTTATAACTTTGATAATATAACGACAAAAGTACGCTTTTATTGTTACAAGTCCCAAAGTTTCTTCAAATATAAACGCATAACCAAGCCTAATTGTTGCGGAATTGACACTATATAACTGCTAATTTAGTTTAGGTTTGGAAACGTATAACTCCCTTTTTTATTTATGGATTAAAATCATTCATCTAGCCTATTTGCTAATTCTTTTACCAATTCCTATTGCTTTCTTCATGGTCTCGTTGTACACCTATAGGAACAAGCACATATAATACTCTTTGGTTACACATCTAACGAATATTGTATCAAACATAGCCTCAGTTCTATCAAGAGCATTGGCTATATTAATAGTTGCTACAGCTCTTAAGGTTACTATTTTTCATGAAAATCGGTCTTGGCATTCTGTCAAAGATGCCTTTGTAGTCATGTTGTGTTTAATATGACTTCTTAAAATTCGATATTTACTCTGAAGTTAAATAATCGACCAGTTAGGTAGTTAGGAACCGCATATTGGTCGTTTTTTACGTCAGTAACCCAATAGTATCCGCTTACATTATCAAAACCGAAGATGTTGAGGCAATCCAATCCTAACCAAATGTTTCGTATTGGATTGTTTCGCAAGTGTTTGTCTTCGTTATTAAGTGCTCGGTAATTCAAACCTACGTCAACACGCTTGTAGGCAGGAGAACGGAAAACATGTTTCTCAAGACCCGTATGTGGTGTACCGAAAGGCAAACCACCTGCAAAGCATGCTTTCAGGTTCATTTTCCATCTTGTTGTTCCTGGGAAATAGTCGGAGAAGAACATGTTGAGCGACCATGTCTGGTCGGTAGGTTGGGGGATATTTTTTCCATTAAGGTTCATTCGTGCGCGCATTAGTGAAAATGTCAGCCACGAATCGGTGCCAGGAACAAACTCGCCATAAAGTTTGAAGTCGGCTCCCATAACGTTTCCTGTTGCACAATTATTTCCGTAATAAACTATTTTTGTATTGTCTACCGTGTATGGGTTTAACCTGTCTTGTGCCTTATAATATAATTCTGTAGCGAACATAAAAGGACGTTTGCCGATTTTGAACCGATATTCATATGCGGCAATAATTTGGAAAGAGCGTTGCGATTGTATGTTTTTGTTTAGTGCAACGATTGTTGTTCCGCCATTTGTTATAGTGTCACGCAACTCCTTGTAGAATGGTCGTTGATAGTATAAACCTGTTGCAAGACGGAATGTCATGTTGTCGTAATTTTTTGGCACAAACGAAATGTTAGCTCTGGGAGATACAAGACATTCTCCATTCCATGACCAATACGCAAGCCTCATGCCATAATTCAGTCTTAAAACACCCTTAGATGTTTCTTTTCTCCAAGTATCCTGCAGATACATTTCTATTGCATTTGAACTGATCTTATTGTTGCTTCTCAGGTTGAAAATCACCTCAAGAGCTTCTGGGTTGTGTGGCATGGAGTATCCCGAACTGTCACGATATTCCCATTCACGGGCACGTTCTGTAATGCTTTCGTGCTTGTAGGTAAAACCTGCCTCAAGATGATGGTTCTTGTGCTTGTATTCGTATCCTAATTTTATGTTGTGCTGACTGCTCCTGAGAAAGTTTCTGGCATGTTCCATATAGGTGCCAACAGCTAACTCAGTGGCTGTGCTTGTATTCGACAACCAATATTGTCCCTGTATATCGTATGTTTCTCTTTCGTTAGTACCAAAACCAGTGTATGTTAAAGAAATAGCATGTTTGTCTTTAATCTTTCGATTAATTCTTGCTGTTCCATAAAAAGTTTGAAAAATGTCTTCTTCCCAACCATCGAAATAAACCTTGAAATTATGGATATTTTCCATTGTTCCAAAACTTGTTTCCCTAGTGGCAGGTATGAATTTGTAGTTGTTGTGCGAGATGTATCCAATGACGTCTATGGTCCAATCTTTTGAAGGAGTATAAGAAATAAAAGTTTGGTAGTCAACAAAATTTGGCGAATATTCTGCTTTGGTCTCTAAAGCACCTAACATATATGAATTGGTTTTGTAACGTAAACTGTGCGATACTGAAATTTTCTTGTTTCCCCAACCCATATGTGCATTCGCTCCAAGAAGCGAGGCTGAGAGAGTTCCTTCCCACTTTTGCGGTTTACGGTATTCGATATCAAGAACAGAAGACATCTTGTCGGCGTATTTGGCCTCAAAACCACCAGCACTGAATCTTATCCTATCAACCATGTAAGGATTTATGACTGATAGTCCTTCTTGCTCTCCACTTCGTATAAGCAATGGGCGGTATACCTCACCTCCATTGATGTAAACGCAATTCTCGTCGAACGAGCCACCGCGCACATTATACTGGGATGAGAGTTCGTTGTGTTGTGAAACACCTGCTTGTGTCGCTATCAGTTCCTCAACGGCATTGCCGGTATTGGTGGGCATTCGTTTCAGTTCGTCGCTGTTTATCTCCTGCATCTGACCCATCTGTCGTCTGAGTTCCTTGATGTCGATTTCTGTCATATCCGTGGCTCCAGAGTGCATAACAATATTAAGGGTTAGTGATCCCTGAGGCTTTTGAAGGACACGTCGGCGGGTGCGATATCCAAACATTTTATAGGTTATCACAACAGAGTCAGCAGAATTGAAGGAGAAACTGTATTTGCCGTCAAGATCGGCTGTTGTTCCAGCTAATTGACCTTCCACCTTTATGAGGCACATGCTTACGGGAGCGTTGTTTTCGTCAACAACACGTCCCTTCAGACTTACCTTGATAGAGTCCTGGGCAATACTAAAAAGCGGAAAAATAAAAAATAAAGTATATAATATAAATTGTTTCATCATCTGTATAACGCAAAAATCACCTTGTTTCTTATTTGTGAGTGGCTTTTTTTTCTTATCTTTGCGTGCAAATATAATGATAAAGGATGGAACATTTTTCAGAATTAGCAAAAAAACGCCGTTCGCACCGTAAATTTACCGATCAGCCTCTGACTGATATACAATTGGAAACATTGCTGGATGCTGCATTGATGTCACCCACCAGCAAGGGTTTGCATAGTTGTTTATTCTATGTAGTTGAATCACCTGAACAATTAAAATCTCTCTCTGTCTCTAAAGCAATAGGAAGCCAGTTTGTCGAACAGGCAAAGTGTGCTATTGTTGTTGTTGCAGAACCCGAAATCAGTGATGTATGGATTGAGGATGCCTCTGCGGCAGCTATGTCAATCCTATATCAAGCTGAAGACTTGGGTTTAGGAGCATGCTGGGTTCAGATAAGGGAAAGAAAGGACTCAAATGGCACTGCCACAGAGAAGATTGTAAGTGACATTCTTTCCTTGCCAGCCTCTCACCGCCCAGTTTGTCTAATAGCTCTCGGTCATAAGGGCATGGAGCGCAAGGAGCAGAATATGGATCGCATTGAAGCTCTAAAGCAGGAAAAGGTTGTAAGAATGTAGATTTCTCAGAATGAAGATAGCGTTCATTGGTAAGGGTAGGGTGGCAACCCATATGTCAAAAGCATTTTTGTCTGCACAGCACGATGTTGTAATGTGTGGAGGCAAAACACGTTTATTTCCAGTACCTGCCGATGCCGATGTTGTGATAATCTCCATAAAGGATGATGCTATTGAAGAGGTAGCTCGTGAATTTATTGATAGCGATGCTTTGATTTTGCATACTTCGGGAAGTGTCTCTATAGAAGTGATACCATCAAAACGTCGCGGAGTCCTATATCCAATGCAGACCTTCTCCTTCGAGAGAGAAGTTGACTTCCGCCATGTTCCCTTGTTTCTTGAGACTTCGTCAGAAGATGACATGCATTTGTTGAGTCGCATGGCACATGACATATCCGACAAGCAATACCCATTGAACAGCAATCAGCGCAAAACATTGCATCTGGCCGCCGTGTTATGTTGTAATTTTGTTAATCATCTGCTGGTCTTATCTCATGAGGTTTTAAACGACTCGGATATTCCGTTCCATACACTACTCCCACTGATTGACGAGACCATAGCCAAGATTCATTCCATTCCGCCCGTTGAGGCACAAACCGGTCCTGCCGTCAGATGGGATGAGAAAGTGATATCTTCTCACATTGACATGCTGCGTGACCCGCTCCACAAGGATATTTATCGTTTATTGAGCGAATCAATCAGAAAAACCTTCATCAATAGTCAGAATAAATAGAACAACATAAGAATAATTACCACAAAGAGTGCCGAAAAAGACTTTACTTTAATTGAACAGAAACATTACTTTCTTTGGATTAATTCAATACTGAGTCTACACACACATACAATAATATAGACATTATACCGGATTTATATAAGGCAAGATGATAAACTACGATCTTACAAAAATCAAGATGTTGGCATTTGATGTTGATGGAGTGCTCAGTGCATGCGTAGTGCCTGTTGGTGAGGATGGTCAACCAATACGCACGGCAAACATCAAAGACGGATATGCCATAAATCTTGCCATTAAACAAGGTTTTATTGTTGCCATCATCTCTGGCGGAAGAAACGAATCGGTGAGAAGAAGGTACGAACTGCTTGGATGCACAGAGGTACATCTTGGCTGCAGTGTAAAGACAATAACCTACAATGACCTGCTCACCAAATACAATCTGAATGACGAGAATGTACTGTATATGGGTGACGATATCCCTGACTACGAGTTGCTGAAACGATGCGGATGCTCTTGTTGTCCCAAGGATGCAGCTCCAGAGATAAGGGACATCTGTCTCTATGTCAGTCATCTTCCGGGTGGACAAGGATGTGGACGTGATGTCATCGAGCAGGTCCTCAAAGCCCAGGGTAAGTGGATGTCCGACGATAGTGCCTTCACATGGTAGAATAGCGTCGTCGTTCATCGTAAAGACAAGATAAAAATAGATATTAGAAATAAGGTTTAAAAAGATTAACATTAAAAAAAATGAAGATAGTATTAGCATCAAATTCCCCCCGACGCAAAGAGTTATTAAGTGCATTGGAGATAGATTTCGAAGTACGCACTATTGACGGCATCGACGAGAGTTACCCTCAAGGGTTCACTATGACCGGTATTGCCGAGCATATCTCAAGTCAGAAGGCCATAGCATACGCATTAGGTGAGGAAGAACTGCTCATTACCGCTGACACAATAGTATATTTGGATGGTGAGGTGCTTGGCAAACCAACAGATGCCGCCGATGCCTGCCGCATGCTCCGTATGCTCTCAGGTCAAACACATCAGGTAGTAACTGGTGTCACTCTCCGTACTCTTGAGCGCACTCATACATTCTCATGCGTCACAGAGGTTACTTTCGCCCAACTTACCGATGAACAGATCCAATACTATGTTACCAACTATAAACCCTTCGACAAGGCTGGTGCTTATGGCATTCAGGAGTGGATTGGTTATGTTGGTGTCACCGGAATCAATGGTTCTTTCTATAATGTAATGGGCTTGCCAGTGCAACGTTTAAACCAGGAACTCAAGAGTTTCCTCGACGAAGAGACCAACAATATGGTAAACAGTTTCATCTACTAAAACTAACAGATTTTCTGTAGAAAACATATTACATTGTAACTTATAATTAAAAAATCAATCTTAAATATAAAATGAAAAGTATACTCTCCCGCTTATGCTTGTTACTGCTTTCTGTGTTTATAGTATCATGTTCTTTTGACGCACCTCTTGTTACTCCTCCAAGCTGGAAAGGGTTCAATTATGCAGTTAAAAAGCCTGTTGAAGGAGGTAAACCCGGAGACTCAACTTTGGTAATTCGTGGTGATTTGAAACCCGGAGACCCCATTAGAGTATATGCTGTGAGAAAGAATTATGGAGTTAATGTTGGTGCTATTTCCGGAAAGATTCACCTTCGTTGCACAATAATCGAAGAGAGTGGTCGACCTCACATCTTCGAACTTGATAAGGGTGTTACTTCACTTGCCAATGACGCTTATGACGGTTGGGACGACCCCTTTGCAACATTCACTTTGCCAACAATTACAGAACCTTATCAAAGTATCAGGGTTGAAGCATCTTGCCAGTTCTATTTCAAAGCCTTCGGCAATCAAAACTCTGAAGTTGACTTGGCTGATATGTCCAATCACGAAGAACCCTATCTTGGATATATATATACCGACTATATGAATTTCGATCCCATGAACGGCGGTTCTGCCTCATGCAATCCAAATGGTTCTGGTGGACTGAAATATCATGTTATTTACCCAAACTAATGATATCGTAATGAAAAGCATTCGCGAATTATACAGAATAGGCATTGGTCCTTCGAGCAGTCATACCATGGGACCTCGCAAGGCAGCTGAACTTTACAAAGAGCGATTCTCTGAGGCAGTGGCATATCGTGTCACACTTTATGGTTCCCTTTCTGCAACAGGAAAGGGTCATATGACCGACAAGGCTGTTCTTGATGTTCTTGGTCACGAGAAGACAGAGATTATCTGGTCTAAGGATTTTCTTCCTTATCACCCCAATGGCATGAGATTCGAATGCTTCACCCTAGGAGCACAGGATTTTGGAAACGAGTGGACCGTCTACAGTGTTGGCGGTGGCGCATTGGCCGAAGAAGGTGAGAACAGCATCGAATTGCCTGACGTATACGAAATGAACACAATGACCGAAATCTTGCAGTATTGCGAGTGGTCTGGCAAAAGTTATTGGGAGTATGTCGAGGAATGCGAAGGTCCTGAGATTTGGGATTATCTACGCGAGGTATGGCTGACCATGCGTCAGGCTGTAGAGCGTGGTCTCGATGCCGAAGGTGTATTACCCGGTCCTCTCAATCTCCGCCGTAAGGCATATTCTTATTTCGTCAAGGCATCCGGTCATAAGGCCAATCTGCAAACTCGAGGATTGGTATTTTCGTATGCTTTGGCCGTCAGCGAGGAGAATGCCTCTGGCGGTAAGATAGTGACAGCGCCAACATGTGGTTCTTGTGGTGTTGTTCCAGGAGTTTTGTATCACCTTTGGAAGAGTCGCGATTTCTCTGAAAGTCGTATTCTCAAGGCATTGGCAACAGCAGCTCTCTTTGGCAATGTTGTAAAGACAAACGCATCTATATCAGGTGCCGAGGTCGGTTGTCAGGGTGAGGTTGGTGTCGCCTGCGCCATGGCTTCAGCTGCTGCCAATCAATTGTTTGGCGGTTCACCGGCCCAAATAGAATATGCTGCAGAGATGGGACTAGAACATCACTTGGGAATGACTTGCGACCCTGTCTGTGGTTTGGTGCAGATACCTTGTATCGAACGCAATGCCTATGCCGCCGCCCGAGCTCTCGATGCTAATATCTACAGCAGTTTCACCGATGGCGTTCATCGGGTATCCTTCGACAAAGTTGTGGATGTGATGAAGCAGACTGGACATGATCTTCCCAGCCTTTATAAGGAGACCAGCGAAGGTGGCTTGGCAAAGGATTATACCCAGATGTCCTGATTGCATGCGATAAATATTAAATAATGGTATAAGAACGATAAATAAAAACAATATATGAAGCAAGAAACAATATTAGACAGCATTCTTGATTTGAATTCAACCAATGTTTGGAAAGTTACCGAACAGGACATTAAACAGGCCTGGGAGGCAGAGAAGTTAGAAGGCAGTTTTGCAAGCAGTGAGGATAAGTTACTTAACATTATCCGCCTTAACTTTGAAGTGGTGCATTATAGGCCTGAGGATCCACGAGATCAGGTAAAGTACGAGAATGGCGAATGGACAACCTTCCAGCACTGCAATGTGAAGAAAGGCTGGGTTGCCATCCGTCGCAAATATATTACCAGTCTCACCGACCTCAGTTACGAAAACATTGGTCATATCACCGCAGCTACTTTGCTTGAACTTATCGACCGCAATTTCGGTGGCGGTTGGGATAGCATTTCGTTGAGCATGAAGGATATTATTCTTAGCAGTTTTGATATCAGCACAACCACACTTCCTGCTTCCCGTATCCATGCCGCTGGAGGAACACTTGAAAAGAAGGTGGCACAAGGTTATGAGGTGTTGGAGATAACTAAGGGCACATGGGTTGAAGCCATCTTCGCCAAGAAGAAGGAACCAATGGCAAAACTGCGTCTCAACGATGATAAATACGATGATGAAGGCAATTTGCGCAAGTCTTCTGCAATGCTTTCTGAAGATGACGAGGATTTGCCAGAAGAAGTTGACCAGAATATTGACGATGATGTGGACAACGCTCCCGATGACGATCAGATGGACGAAATGTACTACAGCAGTTATTCCGAGGGTGTTAAGAATAACAATGATGAGGATGACGAGTATGCAGGTCTCACAATCGACGAAAACGTTGACGAATAACTTGTAGGTCGTAAAGAAAGGTCAAGTTTTTCTCTTTTATTTTTTTAGATTATAAAAACTATTCAACGATACACAATATGTAAGCAGTTAGGAATCTTCATAGGATTCCTGCTGCTCTTGTGTTCGTGTAGCAGTAAGAAGTACCTTGCAGAGAACGAGTATCTATTAGATAAGGTATATATCACCTCTGACTCTGCAAATTTATCTCCTTCCCAGTTTAGTGGATACCTTCGTCAGCAACCTAACACCCGTTGGGTTTCGTTGATAAAGGTGCCATTGGGCATATACCTTATGTCCAGTCCTAAGAGTAATAGTAAGATAAATCGTTTCCTGCGTAGGATGGGAGAAGCGCCAGTTGTCTACGATACCATCATGTCGGAACGAAGCAGGTTGCTCATCCAGGATGCCGTTTTCAATCTTGGCTATCTCCATGCAGATGTAACATGTGAACGGAAGAATAAGAGATATAAGACACAGGTGACATATCACATCAACCCCGGTCAGAGGTATAAAATTTCTGATATAGATGTCATTGTACAGGATACCTTTATTATATCAACATTAGATAGTATTAAAAGCTCATCCCTTTTATATAAAGGAATGCCATTTGATGCAAACATTCTCAACCAGGAGCGTTCACGCATAACACGACATCTTTCAGAGAATGGTTATTACTATTTCAATCGCGACTACATACACTTCGAGGCCGATACTTTGAAAGGTAGCAACAATGTCTCGTTAAAGATGATTGTGGGGGCGGATTACAATTCTGAAAATTCCGTTGTCCATCCACACCAGAAGTATAAAGTAGGAGAGATTACATATACTTATGACACTTATGTCAAATCTCCTGTCCGCATAAAGGAATCTACCCTTGTTCGGCATACAAGCCTTAAAAGCGGCGATACATTCAAGGACTCCAATTTAAGTGACACATATCGTCGCATCAATCAGTTGGGAGCCGTTGCAGGTACAAATATCAGGATAGAGAAGAATCCGGAAGACTCTTCACTCATCAATGCCAATATCATTATCACACCTGCTCGCCAACATAGCATACAGTTGTCTTTGGACGGAACCAATACCTCCGGTGACTTTGGTGCTGCAGCAAGCATCACTTACCAAAACCGCAATATCTTCCATGGATCGGAAGTTTTTTCGCTTAAGGGCCGAACCGCTTTCGAAGCAATAACAGGCCTTGAAGGCTACAACGACCAAAACTATTTTGAATACAGCTTAGAAGCCAATTTGGAATTTCCTGACTTCATTTTCCCCTTCTTGTCAAAGAAATTTAGAAGGAAGGCAGAGGCAAAGACTGAGTTTAACCTGATGTTTGCAAGTCAGGATAGACCCGAGTTCCATCGTCGCGTCTTAACTTCAAGTTGGAAATATAAATGGAATGGCAAGAATCCCAACCGAAGTCATAAACTTGATCTTATAGACATCAATTATGTTTTCATGCCCTGGATAAGTGAAACTTTTTACGACGCTTATATCAAGGATCCTGAAAGCCGCAATGCCATAATTGCCTACAACTATAAGAATCTTTTTATCGTTAAGATGGGATACGAATACCAATATTCAAGTATTGGTTTGGCTACTCCAATGGGAATATACGGAAGGGATGCATACCGGTTCCGCTTTGCCGTTGAAACGGCTGGCAATCTCTTTCATGGTATCTGTAACGCATTTAACACAAAGGTTAACGAGGATGGACAAAGAACATTGTTCAATATAGCATACGCTCAATATGCTAAGCTTGATTTCGATATCAGCAAGAGCATCAGATTCTCCGACCATACAAGTCTTGCCATGCGTTTTGCACTTGGTATTGCTTATCCCTATGGCAACAGTGATATCCTGCCATACGAAAAACGCTATTTCGCTGGTGGAGCAAACAGTGTTCGCGGATGGAGTGTAAGAAGTCTTGGTCCTGGTTCGTTTCTTGGTACTGACGGCCGCGTGGACTTCATCAACCAGACAGGTGATGTGAAGTTGGATATGAGCGTTGAATTTCGTGCTCATCTCTTCTGGAAATTCGATGGAGCCTTGTTCGTCGATGCTGGTAATATCTGGACTCTCCGCAACTACAAGGACCAGCCCGGTGGACAGTTTAAATGGAATACCTGCTGGGAACAGATTGCCGTATCATATGGCTTGGGTCTGCGATTGAATCTGAATTATTTCCTGTTGCGACTGGATGCTGGAATGAAGGCTATTAATCCCGCATATCAGGATGCCAAGCGCCATTATCCGATTGCCAATCCCAACTTCAAGCGCGATTTCGCCCTTCATTTTGCTGTTGGCTTGCCATTTTAAAGAATCCCGTCAAGACTTAACCGTTTGTATGATGCTGACGATGTATCGGTTATGCGTTTATGGTTTCACGCATCAGACTGATGTCATCGGCAGATATTCCTAATTCCATCAATATTGTACAGTCATTATCAAATGCAGCAAGACCATCATTATGTTTTGCAAGATAGTGTGAGTATAGTTTCGATGCCTCTACTGGATTCCCCGAAACCCACGCACAATGTCCGGCATTGAGGAAGTCTTCCCAACTTGCCTCCTTATCCCAATTAAGTAATTTTTGGTAATAACGCTGGGCACGTGCAATATTGCCAGTCATCAGTGAGCACCATGCAATAGCACGGGCTGCAGCATGTAGAAAATGCTCCTTCACCTCCAAATGGAAGAAACGCTTCAAAGCCTCCTCATACCTTTTCATTCCTATCAGGCATAATCCCGTTTCTTTCACAAGGTGCATATCGTCAGGAGTTCTTTTTTCAAGTTCAAGTAAGCACTCTAGTCGTTCTTCATCCTCACCAAGGTTCTTGTCACAATGTGCAAGCAGTTTCAAGGCATCATCAGTGTGACTGTTCTGCATCATCCATCTGCGCAGATACATTGCCGAATGACTATAAAACGAATTGGAGATAAACAGTTTTGCAGTTTCTATGAGAAAATCATCTGAAATTAGCGGAGCTATAAGACTATGGTCAGACAAGAACGGTGTTATCTTAAACGGATTCACCACCTCTTGATGCCAAGGAGAAAATTGGAAGAAACGGAAGAATGTCTGAAATGCATATTTGTATGCGTTTCGGTTACGTTCGTATTTCAATATGTTTTCGGCTCCCTCGCCATTCATTTTCTCAATTACCTCTGATGGAATTTGTTGCTTCAGGGCATCGACGGAAACAATTTTCGTAACTACCGAACTTAAGGCATATTTGTCTAAATCACACAGTTCAGCGTGGTTAAACAAAACATTGGCAAGATTTTTCTTCTCTCCCAACTCTGTCAGTTTTGGATGATCTATATCAAATTCAATAAACCAGTTTTTTAAATCCTTAAAGAAATCCAGATCTTTTAATGCAACAAATGTGCCAATATTCATATCAACGCCGCTCTCCACAATCTTATTCAGTTCGTTGGCAAACGACATCAGTCTTTTATTTCCCTGCTCTGCAATTTCGGCCCTTTCCTCCTCGTCATCAGCCATACCAAGCCTTTCACGGAGGATTTGTTGCTCCTTTTGCATTTTGTTGAAAAGATCCTCATGAACCTTTTTCTGCATCTTCAACCCCATAGTAGAGGTGAAGAAGAATTTCTGCACTTCTATCAGCTCCCTTTTTAAATCTTCGTCATCGTACCATTTTTCAAGTGCATCCTTCAGTATTTCCGGACAGTTGTCACCATGTCTCATAGCCATCAGTATTATGCCACTCACGGCAATGGCTCTGGTTTCCCTGTCCTGTTGCACAGCCATGTTAACAAAATCACTTGCTATTTTGGTCGGAAAAAGACTCATGTCCTTTCCGTCCCACACCCACAGATTCATAAAGTGGAGTAGGGCACTGTATTTTGAAAACGCACCATTTTTGCAATGCCATTCAATATATAGATACGATAATTGGAGTGATAGAGGCATAGTGAATTTAATTTGACATCAGACTATCAAGCGATGCTACATACACTTTCTTTAACAGCACTATTTGCTGGTACATCAAAGAGTCGTCCATGACACGTTTCTTGGCATAAAGACCAAGTCCATTGCTCATATGCTTTGCCAAGACTGGATGTCCGTGCACCGTCGTCAACGAGTCTGCCCATGGTTGTGGAAGAATTGCTGCGTCTATCAGTCCGTTGTTTAGCATGTTTGTCCTTAGTTTTATGCTGTTTATCTGAGCATGGTATATTTCGTCACTGTCCGACAGGCAGGTATCCGACAGGCACTTTAACCACTCTTCCAATTGACTGTTTCGTGTCAGACCAACAATTTTAGTCTTCAGTTCTGCCACCTTCTTTATTTCAAGGTCTTTATTAGTCAGTAGCAGCAATTCTGTTGGTAATTTCAATACCGGTTTAAGAACAAGCGAATCGTATTTGCTCTGTGAAATCCTTGCTGAATCTCCAATATATATATGTGTGCTATTCGAAATCATTGATGTGTCTATATCCATCTGCGACTCAAATACCGTTAGTTTCATCTTCAGACCCATCTTCTGGGCAAGTCCGCTGTTTTGTGCATATTGCAAAACCAGACACTCCTTTATTGGTAAAATAGCGATATGCAACATACCGGAGTCGTTACCGGCAATGCTCTCAGCCCTTGCAACTTCTGTTTTAATTTCACTGCCTGTGCACGACAATCCTGCCGTAATGACAATAGATATGATAAGGAGGTATGCTGATATTCTATACATGTGGTATGGAATAGTGTTGTTTGCTGGTGGTGTGTATTTGTTTTATAAATGAGGGACGCACACATTGCACGTCCCTCACAAAAACTATTTATGTTTTCTTCTTTTAGTTTAAAAGATTAACCCTTGATGGCAGCTACACCAGGAAGAACTTTACCCTCGATAGCCTCAAGCAAAGCACCGCCACCGGTAGAGATGTAAGAAACCTTGTCAGCCAAACCGAACTTGTTTACACAAGCTACAGAGTCACCGCCACCGATCAATGAGAATGCACCCTCTGCTGTAGCCTCAGCAATAGCATTGCCGATAGCGCGAGAACCACCAGTGAAGGTCTCCATCTCGAATACACCTGCAGGACCGTTCCAAAGGATGGTTTTACAACCCTTGATAGCCTCAGCAAACAACTTCTGAGCCTCTGGACCAGCGTCCAAACCTTCCCAACCCTCGGGAATGTTGTCAGAGGGGCATACCTGAATGTTGCAATCGTTCTTGAAGTCATCACCGCAAAGAGCATCAGGAGCCATAACCAACTCAACACCGTTCTTCTTAGCCAATTCCTCAACACCGAGAGCTACATCCAACTTGTCCATCTCGCAGATTGACTGACCAACATTGCCACCGTGAGCCTTAGAGAAGGTGTATGTCATACCACCACAGAGGATGAGCTTGTCTACCTTGCCCAAGAGGTTCTCAATGATACCAATCTTTGAAGAAACCTTTGAACCACCCATGATAGCGATGAAAGGACGCTTAATGTTTGACAATACGTTGTCAACAGCCTCAACTTCCTTCTCCATCAGGTAACCCAACATCTTGTTGTCAGCATCGAAGTAGTCAGCGATAACAGCAGTAGAAGCATGCTTGCGGTGAGCTGTACCGAATGCGTCCATTACGTAGCAGTCTGCATAGCTTGCCAAGGTCTTTGCGAACTCAGCCTGACGACCCTTCATCTCCTTCTTAGCCTCGTCGAACTCGGGAGTACCCTTCTCAATACCTACGGGCTTACCTTCCTCCTCGGGATAGTAACGAAGGTTCTCCAACAAGAGAGCCTCACCCATCTTGAGAGCTGCAGCAGCCTCAGATGCATTAGCACAATCCTCAGCAAAAGCAACGGGGCAACCTAAAGCAGCTTCAACTGCAGCGCGAATCTGACCCAAAGAGAGCTTGGGATTTACCTTGCCCTTGGGCTTGCCCATATGGCTCATGATGATAGCAGCACCGCCATCAGCGATAATCTTCTTCAATGTGGGAAGAGCACCCTTGATACGGGTATCGTCAGTAATGTTACCGTTCTCGTCCAGGGGTACATTGAAATCCACACGGACAATAGCTTTTTTACCAGCAAAATTGTACTGATTGATTGTCATAACTTTAAGTTTTAATATTAAGAATTTAACAATGTTTTCGCATACAAAGTTACCTAAAATGATTTACATCTGCAAAGCTTTTTCTGAGAAATGTTTGCAAATGCTTTGTAAACCGCATTTTTCGCATTGCGGATTTCTCGATTTGCATACATAACGACCATGTAGTATCAACCAATGGTGTGCAAGTGGGATGATGTCCAGAGGTATGTTTTTTGTAAGACTTTTTTCTACCGCCAGTGGTGTCGTGCATTTGCTGCTCACTAATCCAATTCGGTGACTTACCCTGAATACATGTGTGTCAACAGCCATCTTTGCCTTTTGGAATATCACGGCTTGAATGACATTTGCCGTTTTTCTTCCAACCCCGGGCAGCTTTTCAAGTTCCTCTCCTGTCGAAGGCACTTCACCCCCGTATTTTTCAACAAGCATTTTTGCCATGCCCACGAGGTGCTTTGCCTTGTTGTTGGGGTACGATACACTTCTGATAAACCCGAATATATCCTCTTCGCCAGCTTCTGACATCTTCTGTGCGTCAGGATATTTTTCAAATAATGCCGGTGTTATCTGGTTTATCCTCTTGTCGGTACACTGGGCACTCAATATCACTGCTACCAATAGTTCAAAAGGCGTGGAATAGTTAAGTTCCGACTCTGCTACTGGCATGGTTTCATTGAAATATTCAATCATTGCCGAATATCTCAATTTAGTTCCAACTGTCTTTGCTGTTGATTGTCTGTTGCTCGTTTTCATGACGCAAATATATGATTAAATCCGAATTCATCGCCCTACATAGTCTCTTTTGCGACAAATATTTATGATTATTTATAATATAGTGAAAAAAAAGACTTACCTTTGCATGGTTAAATAAAGGTAAAAAGATTTTAAAATGGGATTATTTTCGTTTTTTACTAAGGAAAAGAAAGAGACCCTTGACAAGGGTTTGGAGAAGACAAAGACAGGTTTCTTCGATAAGATAGCCAGAGTAGTCGCTGGCAGAGATAAGGTCGACGAGGAAGTTCTCGACGATCTTGAGGAAGTTCTCGTTACAAGCGATGTTGGCGTTGATACAACCCTCCGCATTATTGAACGCATCGAAGCAAGGGTGGCGCGAGATAAATACGTTGGAACCGCCGAACTCAACCGCATCCTGCGCGACGAGATAGCACAATTGCTTACCGAAAACAATACTTCCGATACCGAAGGTTTTGACATTCCTTCCGACAAGCATCCATATGTCATTATGGTTGTTGGCGTTAATGGAGTAGGAAAAACCACCACCATCGGTAAACTTGCCTATCAGTTCAAGCAGGCTGGCAAGAAGGTTGTTCTTGGTGCTGCCGACACCTTCCGTGCCGCTGCCGTAGAACAGATTGTCATTTGGGGCGAGCGCGTCGGTGTTCCTGTCATCAAGCAACAAATGGGCAGCGATCCCGCTTCTGTAGCATTTGATACCTTGCAAAGTGCCATTTCATCGGGTGCCGATGTTGTTATCATTGATACTGCCGGACGCTTGCACAACAAGAAGGGACTCATGGACGAACTCTCAAAAATCAAGCGTGTCATGCAGAAACTCATGCCCGACGCACCTCACGATGTTATGCTTGTTCTTGATGGCAGCACCGGACAGAATGCCTATGAGCAGGCCAAGCAGTTTACAGCTGCCACCGAGGTTACAAGTATGGCAGTTACCAAACTCGATGGCACAGCAAAGGGTGGTGTTGTAATAGGCATTTCCGACCAGTTTAAGATTCCTGTAAGATATATCGGTCTTGGCGAAAAAATGGAGGATTTGCAACCCTTCAATCGTGTTGAGTTTGTAGACTCTTTGTTTAAATAAATACGCACATATCGCTAATTTTCATGAAGATAGATATTGTAACTCTTGGCTGTAGCAAAAATCTTGTTGATTCCGAACGGCTTATGCACCAACTCGAAGTCGTTGGTTACGAGGTTACACACGACGCACCACAGTTAAACGGCGAGATAGCTGTTGTAAACACCTGTGGATTCATTGCCGATGCACAGGAAGAGAGCATCAATATGATACTCGAATTGGCACAGCGCAAGACAGAAGGCTCTTTAAAGCGACTCTATGTCATGGGATGTCTCAGCGAACGTTTTATGGAAGAGTTGGGTGCCGAGATACCTGAGGTCGACAAGTACTATGGCAAATTCGATTGGACTGGTCTTCTTGAGGAACTCGGACATCAGTACGATATGTCACAAAATACCCGTCGCCATCTCACCACACCTTCCCACTATGCCTACCTAAAGATTTCCGAAGGTTGTAGCCGCCGTTGTGCCTATTGTGCCATTCCCATCATCACCGGCAAGCACCAGTCACGACCTATGGAGGAAATTCTCGACGAGGTGAAATATCTTGTCGCCAGTGGTGTCAGAGAGTTTCAGGTCATTGCGCAGGAGTTGACTTTCTACGGCATCGATCTCTATAAGGAACGTCGCATCGCACAGCTCATCCAAGCGATTGCTGACATACCGGGTGTTGACTGGATCCGATTGCACTATGCCTATCCTACAGACTTCCCCATGGAGTTGCTCGAAGTCATCCAAAACAACAGTAATGTTTGCAAATACCTTGATATAGCACTTCAGCACATCAGTGACAATGTGCTTGATGCAATGCATCGTCATACTACCAAGGAAGAGACTTATCAACTCATAAAGACAATACGTGAAAAGGTGCCTGGCATACATCTGCGCACCACACTTATGGTTGGCTTCCCTGGCGAGACCGACCAGGACTTCGACGAACTTTGCGAGTTTGTACGTTGGGCCCGTTTCGAACGCATGGGTGCCTTTGCATATAGCGAGGAGGCAGGTACTCCCAGTGCCAACCTCTACGAGGACAATATCAGCGATGAGATCAAGCAAGACCGTCTCTCTCGTCTCATGCGTATCCAGCAACGCATCTCTCTTGACATACAGGAGACCAAGGTAGGGCAGAATTTCGCTGTCATTATCGACCGTCTCGAAGGCAACTGGTATATAGGACGAACTGAATACGACTCACCAGAGGTCGATCCCGAAGTACTTATACCGGCAGAATCAACCGAACTCAGTATTGGTCAAATCTATACTGTTCGTATAACACGTGCCGACGATTTCGATCTATATGGCGAGGTTGTTTAGAGTATAAAAAATAAAATTGCTATCTATATATTTTCATCAATGAATAACAAGGAATTTATTGCCGAACTTGCACGTCGCACTAAGTCCAATTCTAAAGAGACACAGTTGAGGATGAATGCTTTTGTTGCTGAATTCACCGAAAGATTATGTGACGACGACACCGTGATGATTTCCAATTTCGGAACATTCGAAACAAAAAAGCGTTTAGAGCGTGTTTTGGTTTCGCCAACAACAGGCCAACCTATGCTCATTCCTCCCAAGATTGTAGTTGGCTTCAAGCAGAGTAATATACTTAAAGGTAAGATTCAGTAGTCTTTCAAGATAAGTTTCATAAATTCAACCGATTTATCATTTATTTATGTAACTCCCCAACATCTTACCGTTTCATTTAAATTCTGATACATCATATTATTTCCATGGACAATAAACTCACTCTCCAGGATTTTGCTCAGCTCTTTGCACAACGTAGTCAAATGGACAACAAGGCGGCCACAGCCTTTGTTAAGAATGTCTTTGAGATTGTCGAAGAATATATTGCTAAAGACAAGGTGGTAAAAATCAAGGGTTTTGGCACCTTTAAACTCATCACTGTCAGCGACCGCGAAAGTGTTAATGTCAACACAGGCGAGCGCATTGTCATTGCAGGACATAGTAAACTTACGTTCACCCCCGACTCAACTCTCAAGGATGCTGTAAACCGACCCTTTGGAGATTTTGTTTCCACCGAAATCAACGAAGGAACCTCTTTGGAGGAGATGGAACGCCTGCCAGAGGAAAGTCTGCAGTCTCTCGAAACTGATGACAGCTCTGTTGATGAGCTTTCTACTGCTCAGCAAGACGATGTAGAAATCTCTGCCGTTGAGAATAACAATGAGGAAAAATCCATTGTCGATAGTTCAGACGTTGAAGTTCAGACTTCTGAGGCAGACGAAAATATTCAAGAATCAGAGAACGAGGCACCTCAGGATAAGGAAGATACTGTTGCCTCAGCTCCAATCAGTTCTACACAGGAGAACACCTCATACCCAATGTCGCAGGAACCTTTGGAACCATCCACATGCCCATCTTCCTGCAAACATGGTTGGTTCTATACCTTGCTTACTGTCATTCTTATGGCAGCATCATATTTTGCTGGTTATTATCAGCTGCACACTCTTTTCAGTTATAGCAAGGAAACACAATCCGACGTTAAAGCAGAGGTTACTTCACCTGCTCCCGAGGCACCAAAGCAATCTGCCCCTGTAGCAAAGGCCGACACTGTTTCTGCCGACACTGTTTCACAACCCGATATCGAAGTTCAGCAGTCAGTGGCAAATGAACCTCAGCCAGCTCCCGAGGTATCTGCTCAGAACGATCCATTCGCAACAAATCTCAGTGCTTCTGAAATCATCGAGCTGTCAAAGAAGTACCCACAGTTCACATCAGGAGAATATCTCATTATCGGCGATGCAGGCAGGGTTCACCTGATGGAAGTGGGAGAGACCCTCTTCCGTATTGCTAAGAAAGAGCTTGGCGACCGCGAATTGGTTTACTACATCATTGCTTATAACCAATTCAAGAATCCTAACCTCATCCATCGCGGAGACACAATCCGCATCCCCAAACTTGTTAGGAAACCTCAGTAAAACCGCTATCAATAAATAAAGGCTGGATATGCTCACATTGCATGTCCGGCCTTTTATTTTTTCTATGTCACTCTAATTTTGCAAGCTCTGAGTTATATGATGTCTATTGTGCCGTGATTCAATATTTTGCAGAACCTGCCATCACCACCTTCCTGCCGTCAACTATGTATATTCCTTTGGGCAGTGCATTTGACATCCTTATCTTTCGTCCCGAAATGTCATAGGCGTTTTCATTTTTGTATGTCACAGAGTTTATCTCCTCTATACCTGTTTCATAACCTCCCGTAACAGTAAAACCGCCACCACTGTCAGGAGCAATGGATGTCAGCATATATGCACATCCGTCTGCTTCTTCCACTTTAATGACACCACCTCTCATCTGGCGTTTGGCAGTGATGAAATCCTTCTCAACCACACCTATATTATATTCTGGCAATGTTATTGTCGTTTCACCATCCAACGCACTCACACCCTCGCTCAGAGTGTAGGCAAATGTCTTGCCGTAGTCGTCCGACAAACTTATACGCAACTTGCTGTCCTGTGTGAAGTACGCATCGTTTACGTTCCATCTTAAAATTACCTTCTCTCCGGCAGTATACTCCAGTTTCTGTGGTTGCATCTCAACCGTAAACTCTCTGCCCGATATTATCTGTACCATTGCTTCCCATACAGCATATTGCGAGTAGAAGGGCTTTGCTTTCATTCCCTCGTATGTCCATTGGTCATCCTCTTCGGGCACATCCCTTACAATAAAACTGATACTATAGCTGCCAGGGTAAAGATTTTGAATATCAGTACCAACTACAGGGTAGTAAAAATCATCGTAGAAAATGTCAGCCGCATATTGTGGTTCGTAACTAACAACATTTGAAACCTGAGGAGGCAGCGAAGCAAAGTGCGGACAGTCATACCCTTCCGACACATTGTCGATGTTAGCTGAGTTGCATCCTATTGACATATATTCCATTGTATCTCCTTCAGCATCGCTGGCATATAGAGGTATCCTCAATAGCGACCCTTGCGGTATACGGTATGTTGACATCATCCTGCCCTCATCAAACATGGGAACAGAGTTCTCTGTCTTTATGCCAAAAACATAGTTACCGCCACCATTGTTGCCAACAAGCTGTTTGCGCTCCTCATCCTGGTAGTATGCACCGTTGAGCTCCATGCAAGCCTTGCGTATTCTCCGTATCGAAGGGTAGGAGAGGAACTCACCTAAATTATCCATCAAACTCCCCTCGCCACCAGGAGTATGGTTTGCACCAAGCAGATGCCCCACCTCGTGAGCCACCACCCACTTGTCACTCTTGGCATATCCATTGGCTTTTGTAGAAGACCTGTATGCACCATTCTCAACCGACAAACCGCTATTCTCCTCATACTCGTCCCTATGTGTTACCCACATACCAATGTCGTAGTCCGAAGAATTCAGAATGTTGTTAAGCAATTCCGTTCCAAACCCTGGTGCATTGAAAACATTCTCGTCAATCTCGTTGTATCTGTTCAGTACCAAAGCCTTGTCTTCAATAACATCAAAAACAAATCCCAGGGGCACATATAGCTGGTTCAAATACCTCTCCGTTTCTTGCCAGAAAAGCACAACCTCGTTATAATCACCGTTAAAATCCTGCTCGTATGCACTCAGTGTCACCGGAATAGCCATACGGTAGAATCTCACCACACCATCGCCAGGAATTGCCGTTGTCACAACACCACGAGTACCATTATCTAAACTCTGCGCAGATATAGCTGACACCGCCATCAGTGCCACTGCAACAGCAACAAGTCTCTGGCGCAACAAATCTGTTATCTTCATCATATATTTCAATGTTCAACAATAATATTATTATATTTTCGGCACTAAGATACAAAAAACAATAATCTCCCCCTTTGTTTTTTATATAAAAGTCAAAAGCAATGTGTAAAACTTATAAGATACGACATTCGATATTGTTCGTCATAGTCATATAAAACTAATGCCGTCTCACAGAGACAAAAGAAATCTGAGGACTCTGTTATCTCAACAAAGTCCTCAGTAACAGTAAGGTTTTACTCACGAGTTACTCGCCCCTTCATTTCTGTTCGCTAAAAGGTGCAAGTTAATTAAAGGGGGGTATGTGTCATTAAGAATTGTCAGAAGAATTAGGATATATTACTATTAGGTAGGTTCTATAAATTAGCTTTGCGTTATATGATATAAAGCAATAGAAAATACCTAACATAAAATTATTACTAATTTATAGAACCTGCCATTAATGATTTACAAAAATTTAGAAGTTCAATATGAAGAGATAGCACGAATGCTATCGGGGTTACGGAAATCAAAGATGAATATATCAAACTGAAAGTAATCAGTATCAACTCTCTAACCTCTCACCGTTAAAGAAACTCCGCTCACCCCTCACCGCTCAAGGAACTCCGCTCACCGCTCACCTCTCACCCTTAAAGAAACCCCTCTCATCTCTCAACCTTAAACTCTCAACAACTAAAATATATAATCATGATTTCCGTAAAGTTAAAATTCAGGCCCTCAATCATAGACGGCAAAGAAGGCAGTTTGTATTATCAGGTCATTTGCAACAGACTTGTCAGAAGAGTATCCACATCATACAAGATATACTCATACGAGTGGGACTTTGAGAAAGACACAATTTTTATCTCTCAAAATTCATACAGGTTTCAGTACTTGGAATCCGTTATAAACGAGACCGCCACCGACATTAAAAGACTGCGCGCTATTGAGCACAACCTTCTCTCCCATAAGTCAGATATCGATGCCGATAATCTAATCGCAGAATTTAAAAAAGTCAAAGCCGAACCAACCCTGTTTGTCCTTATGGAAACCATTGCCAGCCAATATACAAGGCAAGGCAAGGTCAGGACAGCCGAGACATATCTTTCTACGTTGAGCAGTTTCCGACAGTTTAGAGGCAATGTCGACTTATTGATAAAAGACATGGAATCTGACCTCTTGCTTGACTATGAAAATTATCTCCACCAGAAACATCTTGCACCCAACACCATATCCTTCTATATGAAGCATTTGCGCTCGGCATATAACAAAGTGGTTGAAGAAGGAGTCATTGCCGACCATCGCCCGTTTAAACACGTCTTAACCTCTATTGCCCCAACCCCCAAACGAGCATTGTCGCTCCCCAACATCAAACGAATAAAGGAGTTAGACCTCAGTAACGACCCCCCAAAGCAATTTGCCCGCGACATTTTTCTTTTCAGCTTCTATACCCGAGGCATGTCTTTTGTTGATATAGCCTTTTTAAGAAAGAATAATATCAAGGGTGAGACACTCTTTTACAGACGTAAGAAGACTAACCAACTTTTGGAAATACACCTCGAAGATCGTATGCTTGATATCATCAGCAAGTATCAGTCCCCTCAGTCATCCCCATACGTCTTTAATATAGTGAAACACGACATCGCCAACCATCGCAAGCAATATCTTAACTCTGCCACTAAAATAAACAGGCACCTGAAAGTTATCGGTCGTGAGTTAGGATTTTCTTCTGCTCTTACCATGTATTGCGCAAGGCATTCCTGGGCAAGCATAGCACGCGAAAAAGGAGTACCTTTGGCTGTAATCAGCGAAGGAATGGGCCACAACTCAGAGAAAACCACTCAAATTTATTTGGCCTCTATAAAGTCAGAGGTAATTGATAAAGCAAACAGGGAAATATTAAACCTGTTGTAACACAAACACCTGTTTTTGATGTTTTTGTTGACGTGTAATATCGCTCTTCTTGTAGAAGAGTGACTGTCCACGCAAATATAGCAATAATTATCCATAAGCATTAATATTTTGTATACATTTTTTACAAAAATACTTTTTTTACTGTACTCTTCCGAATTATCTATAAGCCTTTTTCTGCCTTGTTGATTAAAAAGACTTGGTTTTATCGAACATAACAACAAGAGAATCAATAACTAACTACCCTGCATTACTCTTCTACAAGAAGATTGACGCAGGGTACTTACCCTTTTATGAGTTTATATACCCCTGAAACGAGTAATTTCTTCTAAAAAATGCTCAGGTGACAAGATAAAGAAACTTGTAAGAAACGATACTGTTAGGCATGAATAACGCATCAACACCAAGAATGCAGAATCTTATGCGAATTGAGACACTCATCGCACAAGACCTCTCTGATATTCTCTCCAAAGAGAACGATAACACCAATAATATCAATCTCTACAACATTGGAGAATATTGGGTTGCATTCGAGAAATCCGCATATCAGCTCGAGCAGATTTCCGACAATGTCAATTCCACCGTTGTAATACGCCTCAAGGACCGTCCCTTCCCACTCATCTTCAACACCATCTCAAACAACGATGTTAAGATGTTTTCCAAGCAGACAAAGCAGCATCATTTCCTTCAATTGCCAACCAAATCACTAAACTCCCAGTCCTTCAATGCCTGGTATAAAGAGTTAACAGAACAATAGAGTGATTATACAACAGTCGAAAGACAAAAGTAAATAGATAATATTCCCCTTTTTGCATAGCAGAACGAGTCTTCTGCACGCAAAACAACAACGTATTTTCCATCCAGCAGTTCAGTCTTGGACAGCATAGGATTATACAAAATGTCTGTACCAACAGATGTAGTCATACCCGGAACGGCCAGTAACCTTTCCTGCACCAGACTTACCTCTGATGCCCTCCCCGAAACCGAAGCTCGCGACACCATCGCCAAGCCAAGTTCAAAAACAGGGGTGTCCACCCAAAACACCCTTTCCCCAACTACTCCGCTCACCCCTTACCGTTCACCTCTCACCGTTAAAAACTGGTTTGCCCTCCGCACCACCTACTCACGCGAACGCCAAGCCTACGATTACATCACCACCCACGGAGGCACAGCCTATCTCCCCACCATCACCGAGTACAAGGAAGTCGACGGCAAACGCGTGGCCCAACAGATGTCACGCATCCCCAACATCCTCTTTGCCTACGGCACCCAGCAAGAAATAGAACAGTTCGTCTATGACAACCATAACCTTCCATACCTCCGCTTCTATTACGCCCCCGAGCGCTTCAATGGCACTCTGGTCAGTAGGCCACTCATTGTCCCTGACCGCCAGATGGAAAGTCTCCGCATACTCTGCGCCATCGACGATGGTAACATAGCCATAGTACCCCAGAACGACACCCATTTCCATAAAGGTCAGGAAGTCCTCATTACGCAAGGCCGCTTCGCCGGCATCACAGGTCGTGTCGCCCGCTATCAAGGTCAACAACGAGTTGCCGTCATCATCCCCGGCCTCATCACCATAGCAACCGCCTATATCCCCACCGCCTTCCTCACCCCAATAGGAAACGATTAACGATTAGAGATTAAGAGACACCATTCTTAAGAAGAAATAATTTTCACCTTTCCGTTCGCTAAGGGTGGTATACTAAAATTGGACGTTTACTTTTATTCTACTTTTTACCATATAAATATGTCTCAACTCATCACCCCCCCAAGAATTGAATACATCGATGCACTACGTGGTTTTACAATGATATTAGTTGTGTTCTCTCACGTAGAACTATTCTCCTTTGGTTTTCCATCCCCATCTCCACTAGGAGATTTGATAGTTTCATTTTTTATGCCATTGTTCTTCTTTATCAGTGGGTTTATTGGATATAAACCAAACATAGAATGGAATCTAAACACATGGTTGAAAATGTTTAAAAACAAATTCAGCACGATGTTAATTCCAACCCTTATTTGGGGAGTGATTTATACATACATACATCTCAATTCTAATATTTATACTTTTGCTAGTCACAATCTTAAGTTGGGGTATTGGTTTACTATCGTGTTGTGGGAGATGTTTATCATCATTAACACTCTAAATTTATTGGTTTACAACTCCAATGGCAAAACTTTCTATAATGATTGCTGCAAAATTTCTCTTAAGGTCTTCACCTGTTCTTGATGAAGTCGGAAACATATTAAGTCTTCATAATACATTTCGTTATTTTCCATATATTGCATTTGGATATATTTGTTCTATGTATAAATCAATATTTAATAGGATTATATCTCACAAACATTTCTCTCTTGCAATTATTGTCTTGTATGTTCTGTTGTTTTATGTAAACCGTCATTACATCTTCCCAAATATAAGTAATGGTATTTTATACAGATCTCTTGACCTTATTACTAGTCTAACTATAGGGTTCCTTGGACTGCTTATTGTATATAATTCGTTCAGATTTTACCAACATTCTTTTTCTTATGATAGAATATTTGGCAAGGTACTTCAATACATTGGAAAAAGAACTCTTGATATTTATCTTATACATTATTTCTTGTTACCAAAATTACCGCAGATCAGAGAAATGCTATCTATTGGTAATAATTCTGTATTGGAAATTGCTATTGGAGGTTCACTTTCTATAATTATTGTAGGTGTGTGCTTGGTAATAAGTAGCATTATACGTACAAGTCCTATATTAGCAAAATATTTATTCGGGATAAAATTTCAATAATGATAGCAATCCTTTAAAGTAAAATGGACGTTCAATCAGCAAATAATAAGAGAATAGAAAGCCAACATCTTAATTATGCAAACTAATGCCTGCAACTATTGGCATTTGCAAAATGAAAAAACTTAAAAATTAATCAACCAAATTATCGTACTACTCTTTAAAGGTGCTCAAAGGCATCTTTAAAAGGTGGTATTTAAAATAGGACGTTTACAAAAATGATATAGTATGATAAATATAACCGATAAGTCAAAGTGTTGTGGTTGCTGTGCATGTGTAGATGTTTGTTCACATAAAGCAATTACATTAAAAACAGATATCGAGGGTTTTTGGTATCCAGAGGTTAATGCAAATCAATGTATAGAGTGTGGACTTTGTGTAAAGATATGTCCTGAACTGAATATTGATCAGTTAAAAAAGAATGACTATCACACCCCCGCCAAGACTATTGCCGCTATACACAAACGAATGGATGTGCGCTGGGACAGCACTTCAGGTGGTGCCTTCTCGGCATTGGCAGATGCAATGTATGAACAGGGAGGCTATGTTAGCGGTGCTATATATAATGATAATTTTTCTGTACGTAATTATATCTCAAACAATCCCAAGGATTTGGTAAAGTTAAGGAGTTCCAAGTATCTTCAGAGCAAGGCAGAAGGATTATATACAGAGATTCGTACATTATTGCGCAATGGAGAGAGGGTGCTTGCTTGTGGTACACCTTGTCAGATGGCAGCACTGCGTTCTTTTCTTCGCAAGGACTATGAGAACCTGATTATAGTAGATTTTATTTGCCGAGGAGTGAACTCTCCCAAAGTATATCGTAAGTATCTTGACTCCTTGGAGCGCAAGCATGGAGGCAAAGTCGTTTATGTAAAGGCCAAGAACAAGGAATTGGGTTGGCGTAATCTGACCCGTAAGGTTGTATTCGATAATGGGGCCGTATATTATGGCGTGAGCATGGAAGATGACTTCCGTCGTGGTTACCATACCAATGTGTATTGCCGTCCCTCTTGTTACACGTGTCAGTACAAAGGTTTCCCAAGAATGTCAGATATTACAATAGCCGATTATTGGGGCATTGAGAAGGTAGATTCCAATTTGGATAATAATATCGGTACATCAATGATTCTTCTGAATTCTAAGAAGGGCGAAGACTTTTTTGAATTGGTAAAAGACAAGTTGGAATATCGTGAGACTTCGTTCCAATCTATACTTCCAGGGAATCCTGCCTTGGTTTCTCCTCTTTCACCAGGTAAGATTGATAGGGAACAATTCTTTATAGATTTAGATAAGGGGACATTCGAAGAGGTTACAGAAAAATATTTTCCTTATAATGCATATAAACAGAGTATTAAGCAAAGAATCATTAAAATCATAAAACCTTATTACTTCCTGTTTTCTAAATTCAGGTTTTCAATAAGTTCATATTATAAATTAATAAGACTCAATACTCGTACCAATACAAAATCTTCTTTCAAGGAAGGTAATGTAATCTACACCATGCCTAGTGCTGTATTTGATGTACATCCTTCGGCGAAGATTGATTTGGGAATGCCGATAGTATTCGGCAACAATCCCGTCAGGGGGATGAAACTTCCCACATGTCTGCGAATGACTGCCAATACAACCTTTAGAACACACAATGGTCCGTTGACCAGATACGGAGTAGGTCCATATAATCTATGTTATGGTGCATATATAGAAATAGTCAATGGCGGTACACTTACAATAGGCCAAGGTGCTTCAAATGTAAACTTATCGATAATGTGTGCCAAAGAAATTACCATTGGCAATGGAGTACGTATCGGTCGTAATGTGTCTATCCGTGATTATAATGGTGCTCATGTAATAGTAAATGACAGCTATGTCAATCATGCCCCGGTACACATTGAAGATCATGTATGGCTTTGTTCCGGTTGTACTATAATGCCAGGCGTTACTATTGGTGAAGGTTCAGTCGTTGCAACCAATGCTGTCGTTACCAAGAGTGTGCCTCCACGCAGTTTGGTCGCAGGTGTTCCGGCCAAAGTAATCAAGAAAAATATTGAATGGTATTAATAATGATATATATATGATTTACTTTTCTCTAAATAATGGTCAACAAGTACCCAGTTTATGTTTTGGACCAGGAATGTTGACACGCGGTTTCAAATACCAAACATCTCTTTTAGGAAAAATTAAAAATAAAATAAAGTATAAAAAACAAGAATTCTTTTACTATAATGCAATATGTGACGCAATAGATACGGGATATCGTTTTATTGATTATTCTGCAGCATACGGTCGAGAAGATTTGATAGGTAAGGCCATAAAGGAATCATCTATAGAAAGACATAAGTTTATACTAACGACTCGTGTAACAAACAGAACTCAATACGATGGAAACATAAAGGACGCAGTTTATCGTAGCATTGAGAGATTCGGGACGGATTATATAGATTTACTTATGTTTCATTGGCCTGTTACTGGTAAATTCGTTGAGACTTGGAAACAAATGATTGAACTGCGGAATGAAGGTGTATGTAAATGTTTAGGCGTTTCCAATTGTCATCAACATCACATTGATTTGCTGTTATTCGAAACCGGAGAAACACCATCAATAAATCAAATAGAAATTCATCCCCTTTTTAATCAAAAAACATTGATTGAATACTCACGTCAAAAGGGTATAATATGTGAAGCATATACGCCTCTAGCTCGATTGGATGAAAGATTAATACGTCTTCCACTAATGAAAAAACTTTCTTTAAAATATGGGAAGACTATAAGCCAATTGATTCTTCGCTGGCATATACAAAATGGAGTTATTCCGGTTTTCCGATCGTTAAATGCTATGCGTCAAAAAGAAAATATGAATATTTTCGATTTTGAAATATTAAACGAGGATATGCAAAGAATTGATTCATTAAATATCAATTCACGATTACGTTATGACCCAGATAACTGTGATTTTACAATATTATGAATAGGTCTTCGAGATTTAATATTTAGATTATTCAAATGATTGTATATGTTTAATTATATATCCATGACATCATTTATATGCATTTTGAAATGAGGAATAATTATCTGTATCAAAGAAAATACATCCTCAGTTTTTTCTTTGTTTAAATTTAGTTGTAATTAAATTGTTAAGTTAAACAATTCCTAAGTTCTACTTTAATAATTTAGATATTATTCTATAGTATTTTATGCAGACAAACAATAAAACAATAGCTAAAAATACATTGTTTTTATATTTCCGAATGATGTTTACAATGTTAGTATCATTGTATACTTCTCGCATCATATTGGAGGTGTTAGGCGTAGATGATTTTGGTACATACCAAGCGGTTGGAGGAATTGTTGCTATGCTTTCGTTCGTTAATGGAGCCTTAAGTAATGGTACATCACGTTTTCTTACATATGAGTTAGGAACCGGTAACTATTTAAAACTTAAAAAGACATTCTCGACATTATTATCATTGCACATTATTATTGCTGTATTAATTGTAATATTAGCAGAAACGCTGGGGGTATGGTTTGTCAAGAACGAGTTAGTAATTCCTGATGGTAGAATGGAAGCCGCGTTGTTTACTTATCATTTGTCTGTCATTACCTCAGTAGTAACAATTACGCAAGTTCCATACAATGCGTCTATTATTAGTCATGAGAAGATGGGAGTATATGCTTATTTAAGTATATTTGAAACGCTTACAAAACTTTTGATTGTATACTCGTTAACTTATTTTGATTGGGATAAGCTGAAGTTGTATGCTCTCCTCTTATGTATTCTTCAGATAGCAACTGCATTATATTATCGTCATTATTGTGTCAGGAGATTTGAAGAAACGCATTTTAGATTTATTATAGAAAAATCGATAGTCAAAGAAGTTTCTAGTTATTCTGTTTGGAATTTGATCAGTAGCATTTCTGTGCCTTTGAAAAATCAAGGATTGATTATTGTATTGAATATGTTTTTTTCTCCGGCTGTTGTAACTGCACGTGCATTAGCCAATCAAGTGAACATGGCCGCAAATCAGTTTGTACAAAATTTTAGGACTGCCGCAAATCCTCAAATTGTAAAAAGATTAGCTTCTGGTGACATTCAGGGTAGTAAATCATTGTTACTAAGTTCAACAAAATATTCATATTATATGATGTTGGCATTATGTTTGCCTATTTGTTTGTTAGCAGACCCCCTTTTAAAAATGTGGTTAAGAGAAGTACCCGAATATACGGTCATATTTTTGCAATTAGCAATAATATCTAGCTTGTTTCAAGTTTTTGATACTTCTTTTTATACAGCATTATATGCAATAGGACGTATAAAAGAGAATGCACTGATTAGTCCTATTCTAGGCATCTTGACATTTCCATTAACATATGTAATGTTCAAATTTGGGTATTCTCCTGTTGTAATGGCGTGGATTTTATTGACTTTATATGTAGTTTTAGGAATGTTTATAAAACCATTTTTGATAGTAAAATATGCAGGCTATAAATGGAATGAAATTTTTAGAGTTATTTTATTATGCTTTAAAGTAACTTTTGCCTCTTCCTTATTACCTATAGTCATATATGCAAATAAAAAACTTCTATTTGGAAGCAAGGAATTTATTTCCTTAATTACAATACTTTTTGTTTGTTTAATATCTACTTTTTTAAGTGTTTGGTTTATTGGATTAAGCCAAAACATGAAGCACCAGATTGTTAATAATATAAGGATTGTGAAGAACAGAACTTTGCGTAATCAAGACTCTAATTGAAGTTAGAAACAATAGAATTTAATATGAAAATAGGAATAGTTACCCAACCGCTATATAACAATTACGGAGGTCTGTTGCAGAATTATGCCTTGCAACAGGTACTCAAGCGTCTTGGGCATGAAGTAAAGACAATAGATTTTGTAGGACGAACTTCGTTTACAAGGTATCTGCTTTCAATTTGCAAGCAGTTGCTTATTGCAATATTGAAGCGCAGGCGTCCCCAAATCAGACCTTATGTTGCCATACCTACATTTAGGAATCCCATTATGGCAGATTTCGTGAATAATCATATAGACAGGACAAGGATAGTACATTCCTACAACAAGAAGATTGTAAGTGAAGAGCACTTCGATGCTGTTATTACAGGAAGCGACCAAGTCTGGCGACCTATTTATAATAGTTATATAGAAGACATGTTCCTTAAGTTCGTTCCTGATGGCATCAAAAAGATTGCATACGCAGCTTCATTTGGTGTAGACACATGGGAATACAATGCCGAACTGACAAAGCGATGCGCCAAGCTGGCAAAACGTCTTGATGCTATAAGTGTTAGAGAGGCAACAGGTGTGGAACTCTGCAGAACTTACCTTGGGGTGAATGCCCAGCATGTACTGGACCCCACTATTTTAGCAGAAGCAGAGGCATATAAACCTTTGCTAAATGAGAATACAGAGGAACAGGACTATCTGTTTGCCTATATTCTGAACATCACACCAGAGAAGCAAGCATACATAGAGAGCATGGCCAAAAATAAAGGACTAAATGTTATAATCAAAAGTGCGGATAAGAATGCCACATTGTCTGTTGAAGAATGGTTATCAATGATAGCGAATGCTTCAATGGTTGTTACAGACTCCTTCCATGGTACCGTTTTTTCCATACTTTTCCATCGTAATTTCTATTCCATCGTAAACGCAGAAAGAGGAGGAACACGTTTCAAATCTTTATTGTCACCTTTAGGATTAGATTATCGTTTGGTAGATGATAAACAATTTAAAGAGTTTAAAGATACTTTGATTGATTGGCAATACGTTGACGCACAACTGGAGAGACAGAGAACCGAGAGTTTGAATTTTTTAATTAATGCATTAATATAATGAATCCTAAAATTAGTGTTATAGTTCCTGTATATAATACAGAATCATACTTAAATGAATGTTTTAATAGTATTGTATCACAGACATATGATAATTTTGAGGTTATACTTGTTAACGATGGAAGTACTGATAAATCAGGTGATATTTGTGATTTATATTCAACGCGAGACAAAAGATTTAAGGTCATACATAAATCCAACGAGGGTGTAAGTATAGCAAGAAATACTGCATTGGATATTGTGACTGGAGACTATATATGCTTTGTAGATTCAGATGACACAATTGAAAAGGATATGTTTGAACATTTTCTGCATTTAATCAATGAATATAAAGTAGATATTGCCATTTCTGATGGCTGTATTTCTAATAAAAATACAAATATTACAACACCAATTTGCTTAAATCAAGAGCAAGCTAGGAATAATTTCTATAAACAGAAGTTAATAGGGGCTTCATTGTGCCTATGTATGTTTAAAGTCAGTCTTTTTAAAGAGATTAGATTTCCTTCAAATATTGTAATGTGGGAAGATTTTGCCATAATGGCTTGTTTGCTAAACATTGTAAAATCTGTAGTTATTACAGGAAAGCGCTTCTACAACTATAGAATGCGTTTAGATAGTGCAACTCACAAACCAATATCGTATAAAAACATGACTTGTTTTGACATAGATACTTTTCTATACGAAAATGAGATTTATAAAGATAAGCAAGAGAGAATAAATGTAATATCATTTTTTATTAAAAATGCTTGTTGCGAATCATTTAGAGATATTAATTCATTATATACTGCTGAAATTAGAATTAAAGCACTATCAAATATAAAATCAATAATATTATCTAATTCTATTTCCATAAAAAATAAAATCATTATTCTTATATATATATTGTCTCCCCAACTAGCCATGAATATAAGCAATAAGTATAATAAAATAAGGCTTTGAATACATCTTCTATTATAGCATCTAATTGCAATATTACATAAAAATAATCTAATCCAAATAATGAAAATAGCTGTTATTATCACATGTTTCAATAGAAAAGCATACACGATAAAATGCTTGAATCTGTTAAATCAAGAATTTATAAAACATTCAATAGAATACGATATACACCTGACAGACGATGGGTGTACGGATGGGACTGCAAATGCAGTATTACAAGATTTCCCTAAAGCATTTATATATAAAGGTGAAAATTTGTTTTGGGCTGGTGGCATGAGATTAGCCTGGCGCGGAGCCATTGACAAAGGTGGTTATGATTATTATATGCTACTCAATGACGATACATTTGTAAACGAGTATCTTATCCCAGATTTCTACGAATGTTTGAATTTTTATAATAAACCAGCGATTATTTGTGGTAACACTTGTGATTCAACGACAAAAGAACCTACATATGTTGGCGTTAAATGTACAAATACCTTTACTTTCAAAGGTTATAAAGTACTTCCAAATGGCCAACCGCAATTTATTGATTTTATTGGTGCAAATGTTTGGTTTATACCATCACAAATAGTTAAAGCAATCGGAATTTTTCCAGAAATATATCGACATGGGATTGCTGATAACGACTATTGTTGGAGAGCAAAGAAGGCTGGTTTTGAACTGATAGGAACACCACATTATTGTGCTTATTGTGAAGCAGACCACAAAGCAAAATCTGCAGAGGAATTAAGACGAATGACTATTAAAGAAAGGTGGAATCATTTAAATTCTCCTAAGGGTCAGGAACTTAGACAACAGTTGTATTTTCAACGGACATTTTTCCCACTTCGTTACCCTTTTGTGTTAATCAAAACGTTTTTGAGACTGTTTTTGGGGCTATAACTTACACTCTCCATAATATTTTCATAATCTAATTAAAACAAAAATGGACTTCTACATCTGCATAACTCCATTTTTCCCCTCTACTGATTCGTGGCGTGGAGCCTATGTCTATGATCAGGTTAAGGCTATACAACGAAATTCTAATTATAAGATTATTGTTTTGAAACCTGGCAACGAAGACTATGTTATAGATGGAGTATCTGTTTATGGATTTAGAGTAAAATCTACTCGTTCGTTTCTTTTTGAAGGACTTTATGATTCCTATAATGCAAAACAATTTATTGCAAGGGTAAAAGAATTAGGAATTGAACTGAATAATATAACATTTGTTCATTGCCATACTGCTCACTTTTCTGCATATGGATTGGCTCTAAAAAGATATAACACCGATATAAAGGTATTGGTACAGTATCACGATTTAGATCCCTTTACAATTAGGAACGGTATTCTGTCCAATTGTTATATAAATTCTAATTACAGAGCAAGGAGTGCTATGAAACTGCTCCGACAGGTCGATTTGCATGTGTGTATCAGTGAACCTTGCAGAGATAATCTGTTGGCATTTCCCAAAGCAAGAAAGGAAGAAATAGACCATAAATACCTTTCTGTGCTGAAAACTATCAAAGGCATTCGACCATTAGATTCTAATAATAATATATATATACTGAACAACGGTGTTGATGTAAGTATCTTCAGGCCTAATGATGAAAAGAAACAAACCGATACATTTAGAATTGGATGTATTGCAAATTTTGTTGAATTGAAAGGCCATATGGTATTATTGAGAGCCTTTGACATATTGATTAAAAAAGGCTATCATAATATGCGTTTGTCTTTATTGGGTACTGGACCTACACGAAAAGAATGTGAGGAATTCGTCCAGCAGAATGACTTAACAGAGTATGTAGAATGGCCCAAGGAAGTATCACACGAATGTTTGGTAGATTATTACAATACTTTGAATTTATATGCTATGCCAAGTTCGTTTGAGGGATTTGGATGTGTTTATACCGAAGCGGCAGCCTGTGGAGTTCCCTTTATAGGATGTTATTACAACGGTGCAGCTGAATGTATTGAACCAACGGAACGCGATAAATGGTTGATAAAACCTGGAGATTATGTAAAATTGGCAGAGATTATAGAGTCATATCACACTAATAGGAACAAACATCACCTCTGCAAACCTTATGATATAAATATTCTCATTGCTGATTTTTTAAAGTATTTAAAAAATATATGAATATTATCAAGGATGTCAAGTCTATATTGTTTGAAGAGATAGCATTATTGGACATTAAGCAGAATAAACTTGCATTTATATTTGGTTGTCTTGCTCTTTCACCATTGATAGGTTTTCTTCCTTCCTTTACAATGCTATATCGTCTTTTAATGATTGGTATATGCATATGGATGCTAACTCATTCAAAAAAGTTTGACAATACCTGTATTTTCCTCCTTTTTGCAGGTGCTATATCAATAATTTTATCATCACCAGATCCTATGTTTAAATCTTGGTTCAGGTTTGGTCTATTTCTTATATTATTTATATCCATATCTCCACTAATTAAGGACAACTATGTTGTAATTTTCAAAAGAAATCTTTTGCAGTTTTCATTATTTGTATCAATTATTGTTTCTGTAGTTTCCTTTGCTTTTTATTTCTTAGGAATTAATTACATGACTAATTTAGATTCTAATGAATATATCGGGAATGCGGGAAGTTTTGGTGGATTAACATCACATTCTATGTTATTAGGCCCTGTTTCTGCTGTTTCCACTATTTATTGTTCTTATCGCGCTTTATCAACTAAGAATAAACTATATTGGTTATTATGTATTCCATCTTTTGCTTGCACACTATTTTCTAGTTCCAGATCAGCATTTCTGTGTGCAGTTTTAGGTGTAATAACCATGCTTTACATCAATGCAGGAAATAAAAGAAACTTCTTTAAAAGAATATTCTTAATTGGAATAATCTGTAGTATTACTTTTCCATTATGGTCAGGGGCTCTTTCTGGATTAGAAGCAAAACAGCAGGGAAACGTAGATAGAGGTAGTACATTTAGCTCTAGAGAATCAAAATGGGATAATAGATTAGACGAATTCTCCGATAGTCCAATTTGGGGAGTTGGTTTCTGTGCATGTGACCCAAAGCATGTAGATGACTATATGCCTTCTACAGGAACAATTGAAACCGGCAGTTCTTGGCTTGCTGTATTATCAATGACTGGTATTTTAGGATTTATTCCCTTTGGGATAATAATATACAAATCCGTTAAAAGAGTATGGAGTAAAAGAAGAACGAACATAGAAGCATCGTTATATTTAGGACTGATAGTTTTCTTGTCTATTCATATGTTAGTGGAAGGGTATATCTTTGCCGGAGGCTCAGTACTATGCTTTTTTGCTTGGTTAATAATATCATGTTGTTACGAAATTGAAGTAAAAAATGACATTAACATTCTACAGTAACTTACTTAATCACCATCAGGTTCTCATTGCCGACGAGTTGTACAGATTGCTGGGCGAGGACTTCCGTTTTATAGCAACTCTGCCACGGGATGAGAAGGAACTGAAAGGTGGTGCAGATTATAGTTCCCGTCGTTATTGCATATTGGCAGGAGAAAGTGCAGAAGCGCAAGATGAGGCTATGAGGTTGGCACGTGAATCTGACACTTGTGTCTTTGGGGCATGTTCACAGGAGTATGCCGTTGAGCGTGCCAAGCAAAAGAATTGCGGATTGTCTTTTGAGGTAGGAGAACGGTGGCTGAAACGTGGGTGGGTAAACATCCTTTCTCCAAGGTTGCGAGAATGGTGGTGGAACTATCAGAGATTTTACCGCAACAAACTATTCTATAAACTTTGCTCCAGTGCTTTTGCGGCAGAGGATGAGCGTAAGATGTTTGCATACAAGAACCGGCATTTCAAATGGGGATATTTTACAAGGGTGGATGAGGATTTCGTGGTTGAAGCACCAAATCTGGGTGTTTCCACCTCAGAAATTACTACACATATCATGTGGTGTAGTAGATTTTTGAGGTTGAAACACCCAGAGCTTCCCGTAAGAATGGCTCTTAAACTGAAAGAGCAGGGCTACAATTTCATGCTTGACATGTATGGTTCTGGCGAGGAGGAAGAAACAACCAAACAACTTGCAAAGGCATTGGGCGTTGAAGACGTAGTGAAGTTTCATGGAGCATTGCCTAATGAAGAAATACTGGAGGCCATGCGAAGGCATGAGATTTTCCTGTTTACCTCCGACCGTTATGAAGGCTGGGGGGCTGTGGCTAACGAGGCTATGGCAAATGGATGTGTCTTGGTGGCAAGTGATGCCATAGGCAGTACACCTTATTTAATAATTGAGGGGAGGAATGGTTTTTCGTTCAAGTCAGAGGATGCAGATTCTCTAACAGATTGTGTTAAACGCCTGCTTGATAATCCCGCAGATATGTACAGGATGCAAAAGGAAGCAAGGAACACAATGGTGACTATGTGGAGTCCCAAGAAAGCAGCAGAAGCATTGCTAACCTTGATTAATGACTTGCAGAATAATCGTGAGTGTTCTATCTTAAATGGACCTTGCAGTAAGGCATAATATACTATGAAAATACTTCACACTATACAAGGTCTATCTGCCTCATCGGGTGGACCAAGTACTTGCACAAGAGACCTAATGGAAGGGCTGTGGGAATTGCATGCAGGTGCAGAATTGGTTACGGTCAAATCCGAGGACAATTTAGGCGCTGGGCGACCTTGGTTGATAGAACTGACTAATGACTATAGGACTCCTCTTGCAATAAGCCAGAACCTGAAATCTTTTCTGAACGAGAGCGATTATGACATCTATCATGCTAATGCTTTGTGGATGTATCAGTGCCATATAACAGCCAAGGCGGCAAGGCAGAAAGGCAGGCCTTACATTATCTCTCCGCATGGAATGCTATACCCTACGGCATTGAAGATAAAGCGTTGGAAAAAGTGGCCGATGCTGAAACTGTGGTTCAACAAGGATATTCACTCTGCTTCTTGTTTGCATGCTACCTGCAAGGAGGAAATGGAACATTGTCGTGCATTCGGTTACAAAGGTCCCATAGCCGTTATTCCCAATCCAGTGGTGTTTCCTGAAGGTGTAGAACTCTGCAAAGAGAAACCTGCACAGAAGTCAATAGGCTTCTTAGGGCGACTTCATCCCATAAAGAAAGTGGAGAACCTGCTTCGTGGGGCAGCTATTGCCATAAGCAAAGGTTGCCATCCATTTACTATAGAGATAATGGGAAAAGGAAGTGAAGAGTACGAGCAGTTTCTGCGTAATGAAGTGGAGCGTTTGTCCTTAAAGGAGGTGGTACACTTCGTAGGGTTTGTAAACGGCAAGGAAAAGTACGACCGCCTTGGCAAACTGCATGCCTTGATGGTTCCCAGTGAGCAGGAGAACTTTGGCATGATAGTACCCGAGGCCTTGATATGCGGTACACCCGTGTATGCAAGCCTTGGAACTCCATGGCAGGAACTTAATAATGACGCATGTGGATGGTGGCGAGACAATAATCCCGAAACTATTGCAGAGATAATAACAGAGATAGTCTCTCTATCTAATGAGGAAATCATACAGATGGGGTCCCGAGGTCGTACGTTAATAGAACGCAAGTACGAGCAACTACACGTTGCCTCTATGATGAAGCAACTTTACGAATGGCTCCTCAATGGTGGAGAGAAACCAGATTTTGTGTATGAGTAATTATAAAATTGACCTGAGTAAATACGAGAATAAACTGGGGCGAAAGCACCAGGTGGTTCGTATGCTGTGGACAATAGTATGGACCTTAGGTGCCAGTTGGTTGCCACGAAGTTTAGGTAGTGGATGGAAGCGTTGCTTGCTAAGATTGTTTGGTGCAAAGATAGCTGGCACTGCTCATGTTTACAGTTCAGCAAAGGTGTATTATCCTGCTAACTTGACAATGATGGAACATTCATGTCTGGCAAGTGATGTTGATTGTTATAATGTGGCACCAATAATTGTTGGTGCTAATTCTACTGTGTCGCAAGGTGCGTATCTATGTACGGCAAGCCATGATATAACGGATCCATTAAATCCCCTTATCACTGCTCCCATTATAATTGAAGATCAGGCATGGATTGGTGCCAAGGCCTTCGTTGGCATGGGAGTAACCATAGGACAGGGTGCTGTAGTGGGAGCAACAGCATCTGTATATAAAGACGTTGCACCCTGGACAGTAGTAGGCGGTAATCCTGCTAAATTTATTAAGGAGAGAAAGATTAACGGTGAGCGGATGAGCGGGAAATAATAACGTTGAACGTTTAAATACAATGTGCCAGGGAAAAACGTTGATCGTTTAAGGTTTAAAGTTTAATATTTAACGACAATGGCACACAGAAACACGGAGACACAGAAGATTAGAGAATTTGGGATTCGTTTTCTATGGAATATATAACCTGTGTATATAATCTAAATTATAGGAACATCATTAAGTTTGGTTGATATTCTTTGTTTGTTTTTCAAAAAAACTATAACTTTGTGCTTGAATATATTAACAGGAGTTTGATGTTCTTGCTATGAGAAGACTGATTATTGAGAATATAGGTCCCATAAAACATGTAGACTTAGAACTTGCCAAAGTGAACGTATTTGTTGGACCACAAGGAGCAGGAAAGAGTACCTTGGCAAAAATTATAAGTTTCTGCAGTTGGCTGGAGAAACACAGCTCGGATGATTCTGTGTTCTTGGATGCAGCTTCCAAACTGAAATCATATCATAGATTGGCATCTTATTTCAATCCTGATTCTCAAATATATTACCAAGGCGAGGATATCATATATTGCTATGGATGGGATAAGGAGCAGATCTCAATGCCTGAGAGGTTTGAGAATGCAAATGTACTATCTCCAAATGAAAAAGAAACTATATGGTTCGCGATCGGAAAGAGTGTCAATCCCAAAGTAATATATATACCTGCTGAGAGGAATTTCGTTGCTTCTGTTCCTAATCTGCAGGACTACATGGAAGATGAAGATAGTTTGCAGGGGTTTGTTGTAGATTGGTACAATGCTAAACGACGCTATACTTCTTCTACTCCTCTTCCTGTCTTGGACTTGGATGTAAGATTTTATTCTTCCGATAATACGCCTGACAGTTTAATGTTAAAGAATGGCACCCCGGTACCTCTTGCAGCTTCGGCAAGTGGTTACCAATCATTAATACCTATTCTTACGGTTGTGGACTGGTTGTCAAGCGGTATATATAAAACAAACAAGCCTTTTTCTCCAAGTGAGCATGAAAAGATAATGTCCACATTGGAGGATATTCGTTCACAACAATCGGTTGAGGAGTTGGAACAATTAAAAAAACGTCTTGTTGGTTTTATTGAGGGCAAGATATACACTCATACGCAGTTTGTTATAGAGGAACCAGAACAGAACTTGTTTCCTCAGACACAGAAAGATTTGGTATATTATCTTGTTTCTGCATTGGATCATGGCAAGAATCACCATCTAGTCATGACAACCCATAGCCCATACATACTTTCCGCACTGAATAATCTTTTGTATGCTCATAAGGTGGCCCAACAAGATAAGAAAGAATTTGTTTGTGACATTATTCCCGAATCATCATGGCTTGATTTCAAGCAAACAAGGGCATATTTTGTGAATGATGGTGGCGTGAGTGGCATTATGGATGAAGAAACTGGAATGATAAGTGCGGAAACCATAGACTCCATATCCGATACGCTTAATCGTGAATTTGAACAATTGTTGGATATTGAGTACAGATCATGACTTTCGCTAACAAATATACCGAGCAGCACTATATCCTTTCTGATGACCACAGAAAGCAGATTGTTCTATGTGATACGAGAGAACCACGAAAGTACATAGCCAACAACACCAAACATCAACGTGTAATCGTATATAAGGTTGATGGTGGCATTATTTCGGACAAGGCACAGAGAAAATGTGACTATGCCTTCTGGACTGAGGAAGATTGTGTGTACTTTATAGAACTTAAAGGCGGTGATTATTCAAGAGCCTTGACTCAACTTCATAGTACTATCATACAACTTGTCCAAGAATCCAAGATAGTTGCCAAGGAAATACATGCTCGCATAGTATTATCTAAGGGTCGGGCTGTTAGGGCAGCAGGTGCCAATGCCAATGAGGCAAAATTGCACAAACTCCTTAAGAAATTTGGTGGAAATTTGATAAAATCTTCGCAAGTTCTCACTGAGAATATTTAACTATCACTTAATAACATTTTATTCTTATAGGAAGAAACGTTGAATGTTTAACGTTTAACGACAATGGGCCACTGATGACACAGATACAACAGATTTACACTGATTAATATTATTTTGTCAACACGATTATACTGATTCACACGGAAGATTAGAGATTTGGAGATTGGTTGTCTTTGCAATAAAACAAACGAGCTTGTTTTCTTACAAATAGAACTAATCTTGGACATGGTCCTTGGTGCTATGCACCTTAAAATCTCTAATAAGGGAAATCTGTTTAAGATCTCGTCTAAGTGTCTTTTCCTGAAAATGGTTGACTCTTTTTAGGCCCTGTTTTTTAACACTTGCTTATCCATACGGATTTGGTTGACTGTTTCGTCTGAGTACAGTTTACTACTTTCACTGGAGAGGTTGACTCTTTTCCTAAGAAGGTT
>JAFYQK010000017.1 GCA_017547165.1 Bacteroidaceae bacterium | reverse complement strand
CCCGTCAATTCCTTTGAGTTTCACCGTTGCCGGCGTACTCCCCAGGTGGAATGCTTAATGGTTTCCCTCAGTTCCTGAATGTATATCTCCAAGAACCAGCATTCATCGTTTACTGTGCGGACTACCAGGGTATCTAATCCTGTTTGATACCCGCACTTTCGAGCCTCAGCGTCAATCGCACCCCAGGAGACTGCCTTCGCAATCGGAGTTCTTCGTCATATCTAAGCATTTCACCGCTACACGACGAATTCCATCTCCCTTGTGTGTATTCAAGACCGCCAGTTTCAACGGCATAACCAGGTTGGGCCTGGATATTTAACCGCTGACTTAACAGCCCGCCTACGCTCCCTTTAAACCCAATAAATCCGGATAACGCTCGCATCTTCCGTATTACCGCGGCTGCTGGCACGGAATTAGCCGATGCTTATTCGAATGGTACATACAAGGCGGTACACGTACCGCGTTTTATTCCCAAACAAAAGAAGTTTACAACCCATAGGGCAGTCATCCTTCACGCTACTTGGCTGGTTCAGACTCTCGTCCATTGACCAATATTCCTCACTGCTGCCTCCCGTAGGTGTCTGGACCGTGTCTCAGTTCCAGTGTGGGGGACCTTCCTCTCAGAACCCCTAATGATCGTCGCCTTGGTAGGCCGTTACCCTACCAACTAGCTAATCATACGCATCCTCATCCGTTACCGATAAATCTTTGATATAAGCCCGATGCCGGAAATATATAACATCAGGTATTAATCTTCCTTTCAGAAGGCTATCCCTGAGTAACGGGCAGATTGGATACGTGTTACGCACCCGTGCGCCGGTCGCCACCCGTGTATTGCTACACTGTGCTGCCCCTCGACTTGCATGTGTTAAGCCTGTAGCTAGCGTTCATCCTGAGCCAGGATCAAACTCTTCATTGTAGAAATTTTATCGAAAATTTCTACGATTCTTCGACGTGACTCGGCAAAACAAATAAACTTGCTTTGCACTCGCTACTTGAAGAATTGTAAAATATTTCCGTCGTTCGGAGTGCTTGCGTTTCTATAACAGGAATCGCAAGGTTTCCTACTTAATATCTTTTTAAAGTTCGACTGTCTGACTTTTTATGGAATTGACAAGCTTTATGTTCTACTATTAAATAAATAATAGCGCTTGTACTACAATTTCTGTCTACGAAAATCTTTCAAAGAACTCTTTATTTTGTCGCGTAACAGTCAACCCTCCAATATTGCAGGAGGCATTCCCGTTTTGCGAGTGCAAAGGTAGAACTTTTATTTAAACTGACAAAGGAATACTAAAGAAAATTACAAGAAAAATAAAAAATGAGTGTAAATGGAACAATATGGCAGAGACGAGAGTACCATACACCTTATTTATATTATATATAGGGTGAGATGTTTATATCTAAATGATTAGAATGTATATCATGTATATCGATAAGTTCTTTTTTAAGTACACGGAAGAAGGATACAACATAATAGAATAATCCAGGAGTGTTGCTCTATGAATGTCACTCTTCACTACTCTAATTTGAAAGGGCAAAAGATTATACATTGACAAGATAGCACAGAACAGAAATATTGACATCACAGCATCACTTGTAAAATTCCCAAAACACTCCCTAATCTTTGAGGCGGAAGATTATAATCTTAGGAGCATAAGATAATAATCTTAGAGGTCAAAGATAGTAATGTTTGGAACGGAAGATTAGGGAGTAGTTATCAAAGACTCACAATTAAGAACAACAAAGACTATAGATCCAACGTTTACATTAAACTATTTTATTGACTACCAATACATTACAATTATAATACAAATAAAGTAATAATACATATAAATTTATAAAGCAGTTAGAAGAAGATGCCCCAAAAGCACAAAGTGCAACTCTCTACAGCAGCCCTAAAAATATTGAAAAATATTTACATGTTCAAATTTTACAGCAGTAAACACATCTACTCCTTATAAAAAAAGGAGATAGCCTTGAAAGACTATCTCCAAATATTTTAAAGTACAGGACGTTTAATGCATTAACAAACCTTGTTGAGCTTCTTGATAACGGCAAAAATGAACAAAGCTGCCACAAGACAGATAACCATCAGGGTCCCCCAAACGATGGTCAGGTCCATGCCCCACATGTGGCCAGGAATACTTACCAACTTATTACCTATAGCAGTGGCTACAAACCAGCCACCCATCATCATACCCTTATACTTGGTAGGAGCGACCTTGGTAACGAAAGATATGCCGATGGGACTAAGCAAAAGCTCGGCAAAGGTCAAAACCAGATAGGTATTTACCAACAGGTTAGGAGACAAATCTGCCAAATGAGTATGATTTACGGGATCAGCGGCAGGAAGGCCTACACAACTAAATGCCAACATCAAATAAGCGGCAGCTGCTACCAGCATACCCATGCCAATCTTTACGGGAGCCTTGGGTTCCTTGCCCTTGCTGCCAAGCCATCCAAACAATGCAATGCTGATAGGAGTAAGCATTACAACAAAGCATGCATTGAACTGTTGGAAAATAGGAGCACTCAACTTGGTTTCAACACCAGCACCAGGTACCATATTATACAGGAATAGCGCACTCAGCAATACCATAATACCAGCTAAGACCTTTGCATAACCCTTAGTTTGGAATAGACCAAAGATACCATAAACAATGAAGATACATGCCAATAGGTTTCTTACATCAAACATCATGCTCTCAATGCCAGTAGATGTAGTTGCAGTATACTCGTCAGCAAACCAAGTCAAGGTCAGACCATTCTGATGGAAGGCCATCCAGAAGAAAATCACAACAGCAAATACCAGACACAAGCACACGATACGCTCTTTGGTATCAGTTTCCTCAACTACAGGTTCTTGAACCTTTGCAGATTCATTCTTGGCAGGAACTGCCTTTTTAGTACTACCAGCAACATGAGCAAATGTTTTGTATCCCAAGAAATAAACAAGCATTGAGGCTATAACGCTGACACAAGCCACGGCAAAAGCAAAATGGTATGAATCAGCCTTGCTGTATTGCAAAGACTCTTGTGCCCAATCCATTACAGCGATAGCAGCGGTAGGAGCAAACAAAGCACCAACATTGATAGCCATATAGAACAAGGAGAAACCGCTATCACGCTTATCCTTGTACTCAGGAGCATTGTACAAGTCACCAACCATCACCTGAAGGTTACCTTTGAAGAGGCCTGTTCCTAATGAAACCAACAGAAGACCTGCGCACATTGCAACAAGAGCAGGCGTTGCACCTCCCAGAGGAATAGACAGCAACAAATAACCCAAGAACATAATAGTAATACCTATTACTACCATCTTGCTGTAACCAAACTTGTCTGCCAGCATACCACCAAAAAGAGGCAACAGATATACAAAGAACAGGAATGTAGAGAATGTCTCAGATGCCCAATCCGAAGCAAAACCAAAGTTATCGCCCAAGAACAATACAAACACGGCAAGCATCGTGTAATAACCGAATCGCTCACCGGTATTGGCAAGAGCCAAAGTCCACAAACCTTTTGGCTGTCCCTTGTATGAAATAAAAAGGAAACAGAACCAAAGCACAAACAACCCCACTATCATTGGGGTAGAAAGCATTTCGAACATAGATAAATGTTTTTAGTTGTTTATTATTATTTATATTGTTTTTGCCTTGATGAATTGATTTATGTTAATAATTAGCGGAGCAAAGTTAACAAAAATAAACCAAAGATAAAACCAGTACGTTAATTATTCGTAACTTTGCGAGCGATTTATAACAATTATTACGATTTACGAAGAGTCTCCGTACAACCCTGACTCAAAAAGACACAAAGATTATGAAGAGTTTCGTCTTGAAGCCACGTCTGCTTGACTCGTTGAAAGGCTACAACAAGGAAAGTTTCATGAAGGACCTGATGGCAGGTTTCATCGTCGGCATCGTGGCCCTGCCTCTGGCCATTGCATTCGGTATTGCCAGCGGCGTAACACCCGAAAAGGGCATTATCACAGCCATTGTGGCAGGTTTCATCATCTCCGCCCTTGGTGGTAGCAAAGTGCAGATAGGTGGTCCCACCGGTGCATTCATCGTTATCATCTACGGTATTGTCAGCGACCCTGCCTACGGTTTGCAAGGCCTGCTAATAGCCACCATGATGGCAGGTGTGATACTCATAGCTTTAGGTTTGTTCAAACTGGGTGCCGTCATCAAGTTCATCCCCTACCCGATCATCATCGGTTTCACCGCAGGAATTGCTGTCACTATCTTCACAACACAGATAGGTGACGTACTTGGTTTGACCCAAGAAGCAATAGCAGAAAATGGAGAGACAATCACTGTTCCACTAAAGACACCTGGAGATTTCATAGGTAAATGGATATGTTATGCAAAAAACATCGGCACATTCAACCCATGGAATTTCATTGTTGCCATAGGCTCACTACTTGTCATCATCTTCTCACCGATAGCTATGAGACGAATACCTGTGCTCAACAAGATTCCAGGTTCTCTATATGGCATTTTAGCAGGAACACTGGCTGTGCTTCTACTTAAGGGTCAGTTCGGTTTGGAAGGCATTGACACCATTGGCGACCGTTTCAACATACAGGCACAATTGCCCGATATGGTTGTGCCTTCATTTACCTTTGACACCCTACAGAACCTATTGCCAGTAGCATTCACTATCGCAATTCTGGGAGCCATAGAGAGTCTTCTCAGTGCCGCCGTAGCTGATGGCGCTATTGGCGACCGTCACGACTCCAACACCGAACTTGTAGCCCAAGGTGTTGCCAATCTTGTCACCCCCCTATTTGGCGGCATACCAGCAACTGGAGCCATAGCACGCACAATGACAAATATAAATAATGGTGGCCGCACCCCCATTGCAGGTATCATTCATGCCATTGTTTTGGTACTCATCTTATTGGTACTGATGCCATACGCTAAATTCATTCCTATGGCCACTTTGGCAGCAGTATTGCTTGTTGTAAGTTACAACATGAGCGAATGGCGCACCATCAAGAGACTGATGAAGGATCCCAAAAGCGATGTCACCGTACTGCTTGTAACGTTCTTCCTCACCGTGATATTCGACCTCACCATTGCCATTGAGATTGGCCTCATCATTGCCTGCGCCCTCTTTATTAAACGCGTGATGGAGACAACAGAAATATCTGTTATCGAGAACGAGATACATCCACACGAAGAAACCGAAGAGAGGCTCACAATCCCCAAAGGTTGTGCCGTTTACGAGATAAATGGCCCATACTTCTTTGGTATTGCCAACAAGTTTGAGGAACTTGAATCAGTGCTAAAAGCAGGCAGTCGCCCAAAGATACAGATAATCCGCATGCGTCGCGTGCCTTTTATCGACTCAACAGGCATACATAATCTCACCACATTGGTAGAGATGAACCACGAGAAGGGTACCGAAGTAATTCTGGCTGGTATTACGCCCAAGGTGCAGCAACAACTCCTGAAGGCTAATTTCCACAAGGTGATTGGTTCGAAGAACTTCTGCTCCAACATTGACGAAGCACTACGCCGTGCCAAGACATTATTACAAAAGTAATCCAAACTTTACACGCCACCTTTCTCCTACCAATTACATAAAAAACTATCCCGAAGCCTTTTCATAGCTTCGGGATAGTTTTTTATGTAAAAGATGATTGTTTTTTATTTCTAGCGATAATATTCAACCTTATGTGGGGTCATCTTTCGAATCCAAGTAAATTGTTTCTCCACCTCAGCTCCACAACTATTTGGTCGCAGCTTGCAGGTGTATGTCAATATGGCTGAAGCCTTCAATGCATTCTGCATCAGCAAGTGACTCATAATAATGTTACCAGCCGTCATGGCATCAGGCCCCACATTTCTTGTATTTGGTACCTGCTTTGCCAACACTACAATGTTCAGTTTCATACTCCTATTCAAGTTTACATTTTTGCACTTTTAGATATTAGATATATTCTGCGCAAAAATAACAATTTTAAGTCATAGCAACAAGGTATTTGTGCAAAAAAAGATTAACATTCCATAGCAACACACCAGTAAAATGGTGCGAAAAAGATAACATGTTTTGAATATGACACCAGGAAGAACACACTTTTTCGACAATATAATAACGAGAACATAAAGGCTTTGGACGAGTGAATAGTCACAAAATTTGTAGATTAAAAAAAATGAAGTAACTTTGTGAGGTTTTTAGGCATATATATCAAAACGACAGAATGATAGAATATCTCAAAGGCGAAGTGGCCGAACTTGAACCCACAATGGCCACGGTAGACTGCCATGGTGTGGGATATGGAGTGAATATAAGTTTGAACACCTACGCTGCCATTCAAGGCAAAAAAGAGGTGAAACTTTGGATATACGAGCAGGTTAGAGAGGATGCATACCAATTGTGGGGATTTGCCACACGAGTGGAGAGAGAGGTCTTTCTGTTGCTGATAACAGTGAGTGGTATTGGAGCAGGCATAGCACGAATGATTCTATCAGCTCTGAGTCCTAAAGAGCTCACAGGCATCATTTCAAGCGGTAATGCAAAGATGCTCACCCAAGTTAAAGGCATTGGCCCAAAGGCTGCACAGCGTATCATCGTGGACCTGGGAGATAAGATTTTGGCCTTGACTGGAGAAACAACAGCAGATGGTGAATTGCGTGAAGCGGACTCTGGCAGCACAAGCATTGGCATGGCAAATAGCGAGGTGATGGACGAGGCTATACAGGCACTGACTATGTTAGGGTTCAGTACAATTCCAACGCACAAGGTAGTAAGCAAGATACTGACCGAGGACCCCACAGCACCAGTGGAGAAGGTGATAAAATTGGCTCTGAAGATGTTATAAATGAAATAAAAAATCAATTGCCAGGAGGAAGCGTACAATAAAAGGAAGGTTGAGTACGTTTTAGATAGAGTGAAGAGAAGGATATACATCATATTTTTAGCCTTTGTGATGGAAGTAATAATTACCATCGCAAGTTTTTTCGTACCCCAATTGAAACCTTTTTTTGTTGCGCGCACATACGCACAAACACAAAGCACTCAAAAGGAGGATCCCAACGATACTATAAAGATAAAAAAGCCCAGATACTCGGTGCGCAAGACATCAACAGAGACCACAGAAGATGTGCGCCATCGTTCTGTCGATCTGGACGATCCAGAGAATCTGAAGACCGAGGTAACATACGACGAGGAGAGCAACACCTATCACGTTGGAACCACTTTGACAAAGCCTGACGAAAAGGAGGGTAATAAGAAGAAAAATACAAATAGAGAGAGAAAGAGCTCGTCATCCAGTCAATCGCGCGACGGGGCCGACAAAAATGCCACCGATGTAAAATTGGGCAGTTATCTTCCAGCCAACAATTTGGGACTGAATCTGACAACTGCAACCTCATACCTCACCCCACCATTGGTGATGTCCACCCAAGAGTATATGGACTGGAGCCTGAGAATGAGCATGGCACAATACTACAGACATCGCAATCAGGAGCTCTTCGACCTCAAGGGAAACAAGAAATTCGACTTCACCGACATGCGTTTTTCCCTGGGTCCGGCCGAAAAGATTTTTGGTCCGGGTGGCGTACAAATCAAAACTCAAGGATCGGCAGAACTGAAGATTGGTGGCAACATGAAATCAACCGACAACCCAACTTTGGCAGCAAGCCGTAGGAGTTCGTTCGGCCTTGATTTTGACATGAAGATAAACCTGACCGTAAACGCAAAGGTAGGCGACAAAGTGAACATGAACCTGAACTACAACTCGGATGCCACCTTCGACTACGACGCTCAGAACCTCAAACTAAAGTACGACGGCAAAGAGGATGAGATAATAAAACTTGTAGAGGCAGGCAACGTGTCTATGCCCTCAAACATGAGTCTAGTGCCCGGTGTAAGCAGTCTGTTTGGTTTGCGCACCGATGTTCAGTTTGGCAAACTAAAACTTCAAACTGTGTTTGGCCAAAAGAAGTCGGCAAGCAAGAGCGTTTCAGGTAGCGGAGGTTCAAACACAACAAGCTACGAAATAGAAATTACCGACTACGAAGAGAATCGCAACTTCTATCTGGGCCACCACTTCCGAGACACCTATGACAAGAACATGCGCACACTTCCCACAATAGCCAGTGGAATAACAATAAAACGCATCGAGGTGTGGGTTACCAACAAAACAGGTTCTACCACAAACACTCGCAATATTATAGCACTTACCGACTTGGGCGAACCGCAAAGAATACATGGTCCATGGATAGGTAATGGAGGTACTGTTCCTCACAACCGTGCCAACAACGAATACTCTTCGCTTATAGAAAACCCTAACATCAGAGACATAAGCCAAGTGAGCAGCGTGCTCGATGGTGAATACAGTTTAAAGGGCTCGCTGGATTACGACAAACTGCAATCGGCACGTCTCTTATCGTCAAGCGAATACACTTTGAACGCAGAACTGGGTACACTAACTCTGAACACAACACTACAGCCCGATGACATTCTGGCCGTGGCATACGAATACACTTATGGTGCACAGACCTATCAGGTGGGAGAATTCTCAAGCGACTTGACAAGTACAGACCAAGCCCTGATGGTGAAGATGATAAAGGGCAGCACCAACTCTCCCTCGCTACCGACATGGCGCTTGATGATGCGTAACGTTTATTCACTTGGGACTAACTCACTACAAAAGGAGAAGTTTCGCCTTGACATCAAGTATCAGTCCGACTCGTCGGGTGTGTATTTGAGTTATCTGCCTGAGGACACACTCAAGGGCACCATACTGCTCAAGGCGATGAACCTGGACCGCCTAGACGCCAACAACAAGCCCCATCCTAACGGACAGTTTGACTTTGTTGAGGGATTCACAGTACAGAAGGGCCGCATCATCTTCCCTGTAGCAGAGCCCTTTGGCGAGCACCTGCGACAATGGATTGAAGCACGCGGTGGAAAGCAGATGGCTGAAAAGTATGTCTTTCAAGAACTGTACGACACCACCAAAACGGCAGCAAAACAAATGGCCGAGAAGAACAAGTTCCTGCTGACAGGACATTATAAGGGGTCTGCGGCAAACGAGATAGACTTAGGGGCATACAATATAGCACCGGGCTCAGTGGTGGTGACAGCCGGTGGCGTGACATTGGTGGAAAACACCGACTATATCGTTGACTACAACAACGGTCGCGTTACGATAATAAACCAAAGTATCATTGACGCAGGTACACCAATTAGCGCTTCGGTGGAAAGCAACGATACCTATGGTATGCAACGCAAAACGTTCGTGGGTTTCAATGTGGACTATCAGGTAAACAAGAACCTAACAATTGGCGGTACGATGCAATATCTGTCGGAACAACCACTGACAACCAAGGTGAGTATGGGCAACGAGGCTCTTAACAATATTCTTTGGGGTGCTCATATTTCGTGGAAGCACAAGGCACAATGGCTTACAAACTGGATAAATCTCTTGCCTTTTGTTAATGCCACACAACCAAGCCAAATAAATTTTGACGCTCAGGTAGCACAGCTCATAGCTGGACAGAGTAGCGTGGCACAGGGCGGAGCTTCTTATCTGGACGATTTTGAAGATACTAAGCGCAAGACCTCGCTCATACAACCCACATATTGGCAACTATCGTCAGTTCCCAGTCCTTCGCACAACTCATACCTTGCGGGCCGTTTTAACGAAAGCCGACTCTCAAATGATGTTGCCTATGGTTACAACCGCGCCTTACTGGCATGGTATTGCGTAGACCCCATATTTACAAATCGCAGTTCAACACTGACCCCGAGCCACATCAAGAGCGACCTTAACCAACTCTCGAATCACTATGTGCGTGCCGTATATGAGTTGGAGCTCTACCCCAACAAGTCACAAACGTCATACAATAGCAACTCAACGCTCAACGTTCTTAACCTTGCCTTCTATCCGCAAGAGCGAGGTCCGTACAATCTGACAAGGGATGTCGATGGACGTGGCAACCTGACCATGCCAGAAAGCCGTTGGGGTGGCATGATGCGCAAGATGGACAACACAGACTTTGAAGCGCAAAACATAGAGTACATCGAATTCTGGTTGATGGATCCATTCTTCTACGAGAAGAAAAACGGCACGAGTAAGAGAAAACTGGGTGGTGATCTCTACTTTAATCTTGGCGAAATAAGCGAAGACATATTGAAGGATGGCCGAAAATCCTACGAAAGCGGTTTGCCCATTGACGGCGACATGAATTATGTGGAGCAGACTGCATGGGGTTTTGTACCCAAGACAAACAGTATAACATATGCCTTCAACAACGAGAGCGGTTCACGCAGCAGGCAGGACCTAGGACTGAACGGACTGAACGACGAGCAGGAGAAGACATATGGCGCGTATATGAACTTCTGGCAGGAAGTCAACGGTGGAGCTCTGTCGCACCTGCCTGACACCATCCGACAGCAGTTGCTTGAGGACCCAGCCAATGATAACTACCACTATTTCCGTGGCACTGACTACGACAAGCAGAAAGTATCCATATTAAATCGCTACAAGCGCATAAACATGCCCGAGGGCAACTCGCCAGACAGCCAAAGTTCGCCAGAGAGTTATGAGACGGCATGGAAGAACACTCCGGATATTGAAGACATCAACACCGACTACACATTGGGCGAGAGCGAGAAGTATTGGCAATACCATCTGCCCATCACGCCAGAGAACCTACGTCTCGGTGGCAAGTATGTATCAGACATGCGCACGGCAACGGTGACCTTACGTAACGGTGAAATAGAGAACATAGACTGGTATCTGATCCGCATTCCCTTGCAGGATTCGGACCGTGAGAGTATCGGTGGCATCAGCGACTTCTCCAACATCCGTTTCATGCGTATGTTCATGACAAATTTCACAGACGAGATTGTGCTTCGTTTTGGTACACTCGATCTTGTACATGGTGACTGGCGCACCTATGAAAATACACTCTATGCTGGCAATGTGGCGACAAGTGCCAGCACAGACTTTACCATAACGGCCGTAAACATCGAGGAAAACAATGACCGCAAGCCTGTGAATTACGTGGTTCCACCTGGAATCTCCAGAGTTTCTGACGCAAGTAGCGGAACACTGATGGAAAGCAACGAGCAGGCATTGGCACTGATAGTGAAGAACCTTGGACCAAACGACGCTCGCGCTATCTATAAGAACGTGAAGTACGACATGCGCAAATATCGCCACATGCAACTCTTTGCCCATGCTAACAAACTGGATGCTAATGACGAAGATGTCACCCCCATACAAAACGGCCAAGTGAGCATTTTCCTACGCCTAGGTTCGGACTACCGTAATAACTACTATGAGTATGAGATTCCTTTGGAACTCACTCCCATCAAAGATAATGGGAAATACAACAACAACTCGTATGAGGATCGTGTGAAGGTGTGGCCAGAGAGCAATATGTTTGACTTTGATCTTGATATGCTAGTCAACCTCAAACGCCTCCGCAATAAAAATGGAGTATCATACAACCAGCTCTACACTGGATATGATCCCCATAAACCTAATAACAAGATATCTATAATGGGCAACCCCTCATTGGGCGAAGTCAAGACTATCATGATAGGTGTGCGTAATCATGCCGATGCCAATCGTAGCGTTGAGGTATGGGTAAACGAACTGCGACTACAGGAATTCACCAACGAGGGTGGTTGGGCGGCACAGGGCAACCTCAGTATACAGCTATCCGATATCGGTTCGTTCTCTGCAATGGGCAAGATGGTTACCGCAGGCTTTGGGGGCATAGAACAAAGCGTTTCGGAACGTAGCGACAAGGATGACTATCAGTATCAGTTCACCACAAGTGCCGATCTTGGGCGTCTCTTACCCGAGAAGGCAAAGGTAACCCTACCCGTTTACTACAGTTACAGCAAACATATCGTTAGCCCCAAATACAATCCGCTTGACACCGATATGTTGCTCTCCGAAGCTCTTGATGCCACACAGACCCAAGAGGAGAAAGACTCTATTAAATCTCTCACCACAACAAGTAACGTGAGCCGCAACTTCTCCATCACTGGTGCCAAGATAAATATCGCAAGCAAGAAGCACCCCATGCCATATGACCCTGCTAATTTCTCGTTCTCGTATTCCACATCGCAAACACAGAATAGAGGTGAAACTACTGTTTACGAATACAACGAGTCGTGGAAGGCAGCCATGTCATATGCCTGGTCACCTAACTGGAAAAACTGGGAACCATTCAAAAAATGGAGTACCAAAAGTAAGTGGGCACAGATTATAAAAGATCAAAATATTGCCTTCGTTCCTCAAAGCATCACCTTCAATACCGACCTGGGCAGAACATATTATGAGCTACAAGAGCGCGATATGGAGAACATAGGCAATGCTCAATCATTGCCTGTTACATGGAGTAGCACATATTTGTGGAATCGTTCGTTCTCACTTAGGTGGGACCTGTTCAAAGCCTTACATTTCTCCTTCCAAAGCGCAACACATGCAGAGATAGAACAGCCTAATGTTGTTGTAAACAAGGACCTTTATCCCGACGAGTATCAGGCCTGGAAAGATAGTGTGAACCTGAGTTTGGCAAACTTTGGTCGTCCTTTGGACTATAGTCAAAATGTGAATATATCATACAAGCTTCCTATTAACAAAATACCCATTTTTGACTGGATCACTGCCGATGCCAGTTACAATAGCAGTTACTCATGGCGTCGTGGCGCGGAACTCGAGGATGGAACAAATCTGGGACACAGCATAAACACCCAACGCAGCATCAATGCCAATGGCAAGTTCAATCTCGAGACTCTCTACAACAAGTCTCCCTTCTTGAAGGAAGTGAACCGTATCTTCTCGGCCTCTAACGTTAAGTCGGAGGCAAACAAGAAACGTAACGACAAAAAGAAGGAAAAAGAGAAGGAGCGCAATGAGAAGAAACGTTTGGAAGAAATTCGCCTGAAAGCAGAGGAGGAGGCCAAGAAGACAGGCGAAAGCGTGGATAGCATATTAGCAAGAACCATGCCAACGAAGACACAGACCAACAACAAGGGCACCTCAAACCAGAAGGATATCAAGAAACGTCAGAATGGTTATGCACGCGAGATTATGCTCAAACCCGACACCTCGTTCATCATTACCCACAACCAAAAGTCAAAGCGACTCATTGTGAAGGTACAGGACCGCAAGGGTAAAGAGTATGATATAAAGTACAAGAAGGTTGACGAGAACAAGATTAAGCTTATAACCTCGGCCGACGACAGCATCAAGGTACGTATCAATGTGATTCCGAAAACACCGCTAAAGGATGAGAAATGGTACAAATGGATGCAAGCTGGTGCTCGCATGGCCATGATGGTTAGAAACGTATCTGTATCATATCGAAACAACTACAACCTCTCTATGTCGGGCTTCGTACCCGAGGTGGGAGACATACTCGGTCAGCGCATGACATCGGCAAATGGTTTTGCACCGGGCATCGGTTTCGGTCTTGGCTTTGTCTCAGATAGTTATATCGACATGGCCAAAGATAGGGGATGGTTGCTCTGTACCGACAGCATCTCAACTCCCGCGACCTCTTCCATGACTGAGGACTTACAGATAAAGGCTTCTTTAGAACCAGTTTCTGACTTGAAAATTGACCTGAATATGTCGCGCACGGTCAACCGTTCAAAGAGCATACAATATATGTATGAGGGATCACCAACAACACAAACAGGTTCGTTCAACATGACAATCGTTTCCCTGTCATCGGCCTTCAGCAGCAATGGCAATGCTTCAAATGGTTATTATAGCAAGACATTCGAGAAATTCCGTTCAATGCTTCCCATATACCAACAGCGTGTCGAGGCCCAGTATATCGGAGGCAAGGACCCAACAGGACAAACCTACGTGGGCAGTATGGGTGACCCGACAAAGGGCAATGCTACACCCGTAAACAGATATGGTGCGGATGTGATGATTCCGGCCTTTTTAGCAGCTTATACCGGTGGTGGCACCACCCGAGAACTGAACATTTTTCCCTCTCTTGCAAGGATGTTGCCCAACTGGACACTAACCTACAAAGGATTATCAAATCTACCTTTCCTAAGAGACTACTTCAAGAGTATCACTGTAAGTCATGCCTACAAGAGTCTGTATGCTGTGGGGGCTTACAACTCATATGCTTCGTGGATGGAATTCATGCATGGCAGTGACCTTGGTTTCATCTGCAGCCAGACAACCGGAGCCTATTCTCCAAGCACTTGCTACGATATCAGCAGCGTAAGCATCAACGAGAGTTTCGCTCCACTTATCGGTTTCAACTTCACCTTCCACAACAATATGACACTGAAGGCAGAATATCGTACAACACGAGTGATGAATCTTTCCATCACCAGTGCACAGATAACCCAAACAGGTTCCCGCGACTTTGTTCTTGGCTGGGGATACAAGATTAACGATTTCCGTCTTGGAAGCATCTTCGGCAGTAAACGTGCAAGTCAAAAGGCAATGCGCTCTACATCTAAGAGTAAAGCCTTGAAGAGTAGGAATACAGGCAGCGACGGACGCGAGAACATCAAGAGCAGTTCAAAGAGCAACTTCGCTCACTCGCTTTCACTGCGTTTCGATCTCTCTATACGCAATCAGGATGCAATCAGACGTGACATACAAACCGGTCTGTCGGAAGCTACCTCTGGCAACAAGGCGATAAAGACTTCGTTTAGAGCAGACTATGCAATGAGCAGATATGTTACAATGACATTGTTCTACGATCGTCAAAGTTCTTCACCTTTGCTATCTTCATCGGCCTACCCCACCGTTACCCAAGACTTTGGCATGAGTATGAAATTCGCATTGACAAGGTAGGAAAACGGGAAGGGAAACCTTTTGAAGGATATGGAGACTTCAACGTCTTGCTACGTTTGATGAACGTCAGCGAAAAACTCACAGACTGATTTCTGCATACAAATCATGACAAGACACCGATAACCCAACCTTATATATAATTATATAAAATTTATATAACCCACTCAAAATACTTTTTTCAGAACAATGAATTACATTCTACCTATTATTCTACTGATTGTTTCAAATATCTTTATGACACTTGCATGGTATGGACATCTGAAATTGCAGGACATGCACATTCTGCATGGCAACACCCCATTGTATGTCATCATACTCATCTCCTGGGGATTGGCTTTCATGGAGTATTGTTTCATGATTCCTGCCAACCATTTCGGATTCAAGGAAAATGGCGGTCCATTCTCGCTTTTCCAATTGAAGATCATCCAGGAGGCAATAACATTGATAGTCTTCACCGTTTTCACCGTGACATGTTTTCGTGGCGAGACACTTCAATGGAACCACCTCGTTGCATTCGTATTCCTCTTCCTTGCCGTCTTCTTTGTTTTCCTGAAATAACGGAACCACACTCATGCTATGACCCGACTTGACAGAGAACAGAAAATAGCCTTTGCCCGTATCATTACCGACTTGATAGAGGCAGATTTCATCGTCGAGGCAGACGAGATGCAATTCTTTGAACACATTATTTCAAAGGATTGTTTTTCTATTACCGATGCCATGTTGATAGAGGCTAAAAAGATGGACTTTGCCAAGGCTGTGAGTATACTGAGGGAATTGGACGAAGAGGGTAGGGCAGAGATTGTGGATGTGCTGAGGCAGCTTGCCATGTCGGACGGAACTTGTGTTCCCCTCGAGGCAATACTTGTCTTTGCCGTGGAGCAGGTGCTAAGGCACAATGCACAGATTTTCTCCACCCCATCCATAGGTGTGGATATAGACAACCTCAGCGTCATTTTCGTCGAGAACGAGGATGCTACAGAGGCAAACCGCCAGATAGAGCAACAACTGGACAGCATCAGCGATGCACTCAGTTCCGTTGGTTTTCACTTTGTCTACATCCCTGGTGTTGTCGACGACTTTCGCCAGATGCCTTCCGACTACATCCGCAAGGTGGTAAAATACATGATGCCCTCTGCCTCACTTCAGCGCGTTGACGACATATGCCAGAATCTCCTGGGACTGACAACATCAAGATTTTGTCGCGATACTCTCTACAAGAAACTTGGCATCAATCTCATCGGCGACAAGCCTTCTTTCCTTATTAAAATCAACGATTCAGACATTCTTGCACATTACGAAAACGACGATGCGCAGAGAATACGTTTTGCCAACTATCTGCAACTGGAGGCAGGCAACGATGTTGCCAGTGTGCTTCACAGAATAGTGAATGGCTATGCAGGATTGATAAATGCCCCCATCTCCAAGGAGAGCAAACCAGAGTCGGGCAAGTTCATATACCATGGTTTTCATCGCTCGTTGTTCGACCTCATTGCATATGGCAAGCAGAGCAGAGAGTATAGGTTGGTCTTCGAAATCTCCAACCACAAGGTTCTGGTATATTTCGAATCCATTGACGAGGCATGCGAAAGGATTGTTCTCAAACTCACCCCGCAAGAGACATCCTTGTATTTCATGATAGTGCAAAAGTCATTATTGGGCAGTGGACTTGATTGGCGCGAACACATACCGCCGACCGAGAAGATGCGACTATTGTCGGAGTACAATCGTCTGTATGCTATTATAGGCAGGTCCAATTTGGTCACGGAATACAAGGACCGCACTCAGGTGCATCATATCAAAAACAGAATTCGTGTGTTGCAATCCATTGCCAATGTCGAAATGTTCATCCCCGAGCATTATAGAAACGGTAATGCTTCGTACTATCGCATACGCGCGAACCATAATTTTATACGCATCGACTCAAATATAACGTTGTAATCGGCATTGTATTTGCCAAAGATGACGTACTTTTGTCTCTGAAAACTAAAAAACAGAGACAATTATGCTTAAAAAGAGAGCCTTTATAGCCACCTGTATGGTTGACGATGGCGACGTCGTGCAAAGTGGTGTAGGCAAGAATATTATCCCCCCTCCCGAAAAGGAACCATTGTGGAAACAATATCTCGAGAAATTCAAGGACCCCATCATCATTGTTCTTTTGGTGGTATTCTTCTTCTCGGTTCTTGTTGCCATATACGAGATTTTCTATTTGGACAAGGGGTGGTCGCTCCTGATGGAACCATCCGGTGTTCTTGTTGCCTTGTTGCTGGCCACCGGTGTAGGTTTTATCTTTGAGGTCAAGGCTGGCAAGGAGTTTGAGATTCTCAACAAGGTCAAGGACTCGCGTCCCGTCAAAACCATCCGCCGTCCCACCTCCGATTCGCGTCCGCGCCTGATGATGATCAAGAAGCACGACGTTGTCGTTGGCGACATCATCAAACTCGAGAGCGGCGACGAGATTCCTGCCGATGGAGAATTGCTGGAATGTAACTCTCTCCGTGTCGACGAGTCCAACTTCACCGGCGAACTCTATGCCACCAAGACCACCGACGAGGCAGAGTTCGACAAGGATGCCACCTATCCCTCCAATTTCCTTCTCAGAGGCTCCATCGTTATCGAGGGCACGGCAATGTATCGTGTCACCGCCATAGGTATGGACACAGAGGAAGGCAAGGGTGTGGCACGCACACAAGAGGGCAGCGATGTCGAGACCCCTCTCAACAAACAATTGGCACAATTGGGCAAATGGATTTCTACCGTAAGTTTCGTCATTGCCTCGTTAATAGTTGTTGGACGAACCATATATTTCCTTTTCTTCGATGGCGACCATCTGAACAACCCCAATTTCATAGAGATAGCAGAATTTATCCTGGGTTCGGTGATGATAGCAGTAATGCTTATTGTCGTTGCTGTTCCCGAGGGCTTGCCCATGAGTGTTACCGTAAGTCTGGCTCTTAGTATGCGAAGGATGCTCAAGGAGAACAATCTCGTGCGCAAACTTCATGCCTGCGAGACTATGGGTGCTGCCACTGTTATCTGTACCGACAAGACAGGAACGCTGACAAAGAACCAAATGACGGTAATGGAAACAGACTTCTATGGAGGTGAAGAGGAGTTTGAACTTATCAGACAGAATATGGCGATAAACTCCACGGCAGAAGTTACCAAAGAGAGCAATGGCAAGCTATCCACCATAGGCAACCCCACCGAGGTGGCACTGCTCAAGTGGATGCACAAGAGTGGTCCCGATTACGAGCATTATCGCGACACCTGCACCATCCTCTCTCAGCAACCCTTCTCCACCGAGACCAAATACATGCAGACCACCGCTATAATGCACGAGGGAGACTCGCCTCTGCGTTTTGTCAAGGGTGCTCCCGAGATAGTCCTTGCCATGTGCGATAGTATCGCATCCAATCAGTCGGTCGAGCACATCCACAACACCCTGCGTGGCTATCAGAACAAGGCCATGCGCACCCTGGGCTTTGCATGCCAGCGAGTCACAAAGCAAGGCAATGAGCCCCTGGTGTTCCTGGGTGTCGTAGGTATCGCCGACCCCATTCGCGACGATGTACGCGAGGCCATCCTCACATGCAAGGACCGAGCCGGTGTGCGCGTTATCATTGTCACTGGCGACACTCCAGGCACCGCCAACGAGATAGGCCGCCAGATAGGACTCCTCACCGAAGACGAACCCATGCAGACCACCACAGGTCCCGAGTTTGCCGCTATGACCGACGATGATGCCAGAACGTTGGTGGGCAACAAGGATTTCAAGATTATCTCCCGTGCACGTCCCGACGACAAGGCCCGCTTGGTCATGCTACTTCAATCCTTGGACCAGGTTGTAGCCGTCACGGGCGATGGCACCAACGATGCTCCAGCCCTGAGCAAGGCACAGGTGGGACTCTCCATGGGCGATGGCACCTCGCGCGCCAAGGAGGCCAGCGACATCACCATCATCGACAACTCCTTCTCCAGCATCAACAAGGCCATCCTCTGGGGACGCTCGCTTTATCTCAACATACGTCGCTTTATCGTTTTCCAGATGACCATCAACGTATGTGCCTGTCTCATCGTGCTATTGGGCTCGTTCATAGGACTTGATTCTCCGCTCAATGTCACTCAGATGTTGTGGGTCAACCTCATCATGGACACCTTTGCCGCCATGGCATTGTCTTCCTTGCCAGCAGACAAGAAGGTGCTCAACGACAAACCACGCAATCCCAATAGTCATATCATTGACCGAGCCATGGTAAAGAGAATCTTTGGCTTCGGCATACTCTTCTTCCTCCTCCTTGCAGGTCTGTGGCAGTTGCTCTGGCACATCAATATCACCAGTGTGGGCGACCTCGTCTCTATGGACTCTCTCAAGATATTCTTCAGCGAGTTTACAAACCTCAGCAAGACCAAGGAACATCTTGGTGACTACGAACTTGGTGTCTTCTTCTCTATCTTCGTCATGCTTCAGTTCTGGAATCTCTTCAACGCCAAGTATTTCCGTACCGACAGAAGTCTGTTGCAAGACATCATAGACCTCTTCCGTGCTCCAGGCAATGTCAGACAATCATATAGCCAGGGATTTGTATGGATAGCACTTGTTATCCTTTTAGGACAGGTTGCCATCGTCACCTTTGCCGGTCCCATCTTCCATGTCTCTGCCTTGTCTGTAACAGACTGGCTCTGGATCCTGCTCATCACTTCTCCCGTCCTTATCATCCCCGACATAGTGCGATATATCAAAACACGTAAAAATTAAATAAGGGACATACATCTAACAAAACTGTGGTGTTGTCATTCAAAGTGTTATATAAAAAAGCTAAAGGACAGCAATACATGTGGTTGCTGTCCTTTACTATATTAAGCACACAGTAAAAATGTGTGATGCAGAATTTGCTGAATGTTTACTTTTGTCTGATATAATCCACGATCCATTTACCAACCTCTTTTGTCCCGTATTGTGGAGCACCTTCAACTTGAATTTCTGGTGTTCGTACATTCTGAGCAAGACTAGCATTAACAGCTTCACGTATCAGAGTTCCTTCTTCCTTAAGATTAAAATATTCATACAACATAGCAACAGAGAGAATCTGTGCAAGAGGGTTGGCGATGTTCAAGCCCTTACCTTGTGGCCATGAACCATGAATGGGTTCAAAGACAGGAGTGCTACTACCAGTGCTTGCACTTGGAAGCAAACCCATAGAACCTGTGATAACAGAGCCCTCATCGGTGAGAATATCACCAAAGGTATTCTCTGTCACCATAACATCGAAAAATTTGGGATCCTGAATCATACGCATGGCAGCATTGTCCACGTACATGAAGTCGGTTTCTACATCGGGATACTGAGGAGCTATCTCTTGTGCTACCTTGCGCCATAAACGACTTGATGCCAAAACATTTGCTTTATCTACAACAGTAAGATGATTACGACGCTGACGTGCATACTGATATGCAACATGCAAAATACGCTCAACCTCTGGACGGGTGTAGTAGTTGGTATCCAAAGCATCTTCCACACCATCAGCATTAATAGTTGGTTCCTGCTTCTTGCCAAAATACATACCACCTGTCAGTTCGCGGATGCAGATAAAATCAGCACCACGCACAATCTCGTCTTTCAAAGGAGATTTGTGTATAAGGCACTCGAATGTTTCAACGGGACGAATGTTGGCATATAATCCTAACTTCTTGCGCATAGCAAGCAAACCTTGTTCGGGACGTACCTTGGCTGTAGGGTCATTATCAAACTTTGGGTCACCTACGCTGGCAAAGAGCACAGCATCTGCCTGTTCGCATATTTGGAAAGTCTCCTCAGGAAAAGGATCACCAACCTCATCAATAGCATGAGCACCACAAAGGGCAGTATCATAACTTACCTCATGACCGAACTTTTGAGCTATGGCACTACATACTGCCACGCCCTGTTCCATTATCTCCGGACCTATTCCGTCGCCCGGAAGAACAGCAATCTTTAGTTTCATATCTTTTCTTTTTTAGTAATCTTTTTCAATCAGGTTTAGCATCTTGATAACAGCCTTTATTGCTGCTCCCATCTGGTCGGCATCCAAACCTCGGGTGCGCAACACCTTGTCCTGCCAGTCCCATGTGATGACAGTCTGAACCAACGCATCGGTGCGTCCACCTGGAGGAATGCCAACTGTATAGTTTACCAACCACGGGAATTCACGCCCAAGTTTCTCGCGATAGATATGTCGGATGGCACGTACAAAGGCATCAAACTGACCATCGCCATGTGCCTGTTCCTCGTAGGTCTTACCATGCAATTCCAAACGCAGACTTGCCATAGGTTTGAGGCCATAAGCCGTTGTTACAACATAAGACAGTAGTTTGACATCCTCCTCCGCGACACCATGGCGCACCACATCGGAGATGATAAAGGGAAGGTCCTCTTGAGTTACAATTTCCTTCTTGTCGCCAAGTTCTATGATACGGTCTGTAACGAGTTTAGTTTCCTCGTTGCTAAGTTCAAGTCCTAGTTCCTCAAGATTCTTGAGTATATTGGCCTTACCGGATGTTTTGCCAAGGGCATATTCACGCTTGCGAGCAAAACGTTCCGGCAATAAGTCGTTCATATACAAACCTGCCTTGTTGTCGCCATCGGCATGCACACCAGCCACCTGGGTAAATACATTTTCACCCACTATCGGTTTGTTGGGCGGAACTATGATACCAGAACATGTCTCAACCAGATGCGACACCTCGCCAAGCTGCTCCTCGTTGATATGAGTATCAAGCGTTGCCTGGTCGGCAAGCACAGCCTGCACGCTTGCCAGAGGAGCATTGCCTGCACGCTCGCCAAGACCGTTCACCGCCGTATGGATGCCCTTGCAGCCTGCCTGTGCAGCGGCCAGCACATTGGCAACAGCCAGGTCATAGTCGTTGTGTGCATGGAAATCGAAATGTGCCTCAGGATAGCGTGCCACCATCTGACTGATGTACAGGCTCACCTGCATGGGATTGAGCACGCCCAAAGTGTCAGGCAGCATGAAGCGCTCGATGGGAGTGTTCTGCAAACCGTCCATCAGTGCAAAGACATAGTCGGCAGAGTCCTTGATACCGTTGGACCAGTCCTCAAGGTAAACATTTACGTTGACTCCCTTCTCGGTAGCATAAGCCACCACATTGCGTATATCGCTGATATGCTCATCAACAGTTTTGCGCAACTGGCCCTCGCAATGTCTGCGCGAACCCTTGCACAAAAGATTAAGATGACGGCAGCCAGTACTCAGCAGCCAGTCCACCGATGTCTTGCCGTCGCAAAAACCAAGTACCTCTACACGGTCTATCTTTCCTGCACGCTCTGCCCACTTGCAGATACTGGCAACAGCCTGCTTCTCACCCTCACTGACCCGGGCAGAAGCCACTTCGATGCGATCCACACCCACCTTTTCCAGCAAGGCACGGGCAATCATCAGTTTCTCATGCGGCATGAAGGAAACACCACTCGTCTGCTCTCCATCGCGCAGAGTGGTGTCCATTATTTCTATGGTATGATTCTTGAGATTATTTATGCTCATACTCCTCTATCTTACCCTTGTTCTCCAAGAGGAAATCAATATCGTCAAGGGCATTCATCAGACAGTATTTCTTATAGCCATTGATTTCAAACGACTCCGAATGGCCAGTTGCCATGTTTGTCACCGTCTGATTGGGAACATCTACCTTTACCTCGGTCTGTGGATTGGCAAGCACTGTCTCGAAAAGTTCCTGCTGGAACTCCTTGCTCACGATGACTGGCAACACGAAGCAGTTGAGCAGATTGTTGCGATGAATATCGGCAAAGGAACTGCTGATAACCACACGCACGCCATAGCCGGCAATGGCCCATGCCGCATGCTCACGACTAGAACCGGAACCCCAGTTCTGACCACCGATGATGATTTCGTGAACACCCTTCTTCGGTTCCTCGCTATACTCTGCCTTGTTCATTACGAAGTCTGCAACAGCATTGCCCTCTGCATCAAAGCGCAAGTCGTGCATGAAGGCGTCGCCAAAGAACTTTGGGTCGCGTGTTGTACTTGCCAGATAGCGAGCCGGAATAATGAGGTCTGTATTACAATTGTCAATCTGAATGGGAATACAAGTTGACTGAATTATATCGAATTTCTGTTTAGCCATAATCTTACAATTTACGAGGATCTGTTACTACACCAGTAATAGCCGAAGCGGCAACAACAAGGGGACTTGCCAGAATGGTGCGTGCACCGGGGCCTTGACGACCTACGAAGTTACGGTTGCTGGTGGAGATGGACAACTTGCCGGCAGGCACCTTGTCGGGATTCATAGCCAAGCAAGAAGAGCAGCTGGGCAGACGAAGTTCAAAGCCTGCCTCCTCAAGGATCTTGTCAATACCCTCGTCGATAATCTGCTGGCGCACCAGCCATGAACCAGGCACAAGCCACGCTACAACATTCTCGGCCTTCTTCTTGCCCTTGACAACAGAGGCAAAGGCACGGAAATCCTCAATACGACCGTTTGTACATGCACCGAGGAAACAATAGTCAACAGGCGTACCCTCGAGTTTCTGACCTGGTTCGAACTGCATGTATTCGAGCATGCTCAGGAACTGCTGACGCTCATCCTCGGCAATGTCTTCCAATGCTGGGATACACTCGTCAATGGCAATACCAGCACCTGGATTTGTGCCGTATGTAATACGAGGAGCAATGTCCTCAGCACGATATGTTACTTCCTTGTCAAAGACTGCATCATCGTCGGAATAAAGTTTCTTCCATTCCTCTACAGCCTTATCCCATGCTTCGCCCTTGGGGGCATATTCACGACCTTTAAGATATGCAAATGTTGTCTCATCGGGAGCAATAAGACCAGCACGACTACCCATTTCAATTGAGAGGTTGGACAAAGTCAAACGACCTTCCATACTCATATTGCGAACTGTGGAACCAGCATACTCTACAGCATAACCAGTAGCACCAGAGGTTGTCAATTGAGCCATAATATAAAGAGCCACATCCTTAGCGGTTGTACCTTCTGGCAATATACCCTCTATGTTTATGCGCATAGTCTTGGGTTTACTTTGAAGGATAGTCTGAGAAGCCAGAACCTGAGCAACCTCGCTTGTACCTATACCCATTGCTATAGCACCTACAGCACCATGTGTAGATGTGTGCGAGTCACCGCAAACGATAGTCATACCTGGCAATGAAAGGGCCTTCTCGGGACCTACGACATGGATAATGCCATTGTCCTTAGTACCCATGGCAAAGTGACGTATGCCAAACTCAGCACAGTTCTTTGCCAAGGTTTCCACCTGCTTGCGGCCGATAGGATCATCAATACGCTCCTGCTGGTCGCTGGGAGTATTGTGGTCAGGCATAGCAACCACCTGTTCGGGACGGAATACACTGATATTCTTGTCCCTCAATGTATCAAAAGCCTGAGGAGTTGTTACCTCATGGCAATACAATCTGTCTATATATAATTGTGTGGGACCATCCTGTACGTTCTGTACGACATGCGCATCCCAAATTTTATCAAAGAGGGTTTTCATTACTTGAACTTATTTATACAATCAATATATGCTTCTACAGAAGCGGTTACTATATCAGTATTGGCGCCAAAACCGTAGTAAACACGACCATCGTGCTCTACTTGCATATGAACCTTACCCATGTCGTCAGAACCCTTACTAATAGCCTGGATAGTGAATTCCTTCAGTATCATCTCACGCTTGATGATAGTTTTAACGGCACGTATAGCAGCATCTACAGGACCATTACCACTGGCAGCAGCCTCAAACTGCTCCTTGCCAATGAGCAGACCAACGCTTGCCACGCTCTTAACACCCTTACCCGTGGTAACCTGAAGGTAGTCGAGTTTTATGTTGTGCGAAGCAGAACGGTCGGCACCAGCCAATACGAGGATATCGTCGTCTGTAACCTCCTTCTTCTTGTCGGCAAGTTTCAGGAACTCCTGATAGATAGCATCCAGTTTCTCGCCTTCCAGTTCCACACCATTCACGCTGAGGCGATGGCGCAGTGCGGCACGACCGCTACGGGCAGTAAGCACGATAGCATTGTCATCAATACCAACCTCCTTAGGGTCCATAATCTCGTAGGTGCTGACATTCTTAAGTACACCATCCTGGTGTATGCCACTACTATGGGCAAAGGCATTCTTACCAACAACAGCCTTATTGGGTTGAACAGGCATATTCATCAAACTGCTAACCATACGGCTTGTTGGATATATCTTTGTTGTGTTGATGTTTGTTTGAATACCAAGGTCGGGATGAGTCTTGAATATCATAGCAACCTCCTCGAGACTGGTATTGCCAGCACGCTCACCGATACCGTTGATAGTAACTTCCACCTGACGAGCACCGTTCAGCACACCAGCCACGGTGTTGGCCGTTGCCATACCAAGGTCGTTATGACAATGAGTTGAAAGTATTGCTTTGCCTGCCGCAAAGGCATCAACATGCTCATAAAGAAACTTTATCTTCTCGCCATACTCGTAAGGAGTGCGGAAACCTGTAGTATCGGGGATGTTGCACACGGTGGCACCAGCCTTGCACACGGCCTCGATGACACGTGCCAAATACTCATTGTCGGTGCGACCGGCATCTTCGGCATAGAATTCCACATCCTCAACATAGCGCTTGGCATATTTCACCGCAGCAACGGCACGCTCAATTATTTCCTCTGGAGTACTATTAAACTTATACTTGATATGCGAGGGACTCGTACCTATACCTGTATGAATACGACCTCGCTTAGCAAACTTCAAAGCCTCAGCAGCTACATCAATATCTTTCTCTACGGCACGAGTTAGCGCACAAATAGTTGGCCACGTCACAGCCTTGCTTATTTCTATAACCGAATTGAAGTCTCCAGGACTAGAAACTGGAAAACCTGCCTCTATAACATCCACGCCAAGTACTTCAAGTTGACGTGCCACCTGTATTTTCTCAACTGTATTCAATTGGCAGCCTGGCACCTGTTCACCATCACGCAATGTTGTATCGAAAATAAATAATCTATCGCTCATATATTTTAATTTCTATAATATTCTAATAACAAAGTTACATTATTTCCTCGATATTCGATTGCAAATGTAAATAATATCTACGAAAAAACAAAGATATTGACAGCAAATATAGCAAAACAGGTGTTTTTGTGTCAAAATGTAAGAAAGAAGTATTTCCTAATTACATCACTTATAGTTACTCAAATTTGGAAAACGTAAAATAAATTTGGGATTTAGCATACTAAATTGTAACTTTGTACACATAATGAGTGTTTTTAAAGACGAGTCAAACGAAAAATGTGTAAAACTTCTGCTGGATAGCGGACTGGATTTTGCACTATACCGATTTCCTGGTGAAAGCGAACCTCATCTGGTTTTGCAAAAGGAAGGCGAAGCTGAAAGCATGTTTTTGCAAAAGGAAAGATGGATAACAATGGGTGGTGGCAATAATACACCATATTCACACAGAAGTAACCAACTTCTATCCTGCAGACATTACCAAGAACCATCGGGATTTATCTTTGCCCCATTTCTTGAAACAAACAAAGTGCCCACTCTGGTTATCAAACCAGATGTTGCGGTAAGTGGGTGGGAACTGATTAATTTAGAAACACAGGAACTAAAAAAAAGAAAACGGATAGTTCTGTCGGCAATTGATATAGACAACAGAACAGATGACATAGAGGAGAGCGAAAGCTACAAGGTTGCATTCAGGTCATTCAAATATCAGTTGGACCGCGAGAACTATCAAAAACTTGTACTTTCATTTTCACAATTAGAAGATTGGGAGGGTTCTGGACAAGAAGAAAAAATATTCATGAATGCCATTGAGAAATTTCCCAACTCGATGGTATATCTTGTATATACAAAACAAGGTGGCAGATGGATAGGATGTACACCTGAACTATTGCTTGAGGGTTATGGTATGAAATGGCATACTATGGCATTGGCCGGAACCCGTACTGAAGAGCATGGACCCTGGAACGAGAAAAATACCCATGAGCAACGCATGGTATCAGACTATATTGAAGGACAACTCCAAAGTATGGGAGCACGAATTACCAGACAAGGTCCATATACCTCACGAGCAGGACATCTTTACCATCTACGCACCGACTACACGTTTCATCTTTCAAAAAACACTTCACCACTAGATATCCTTAACCAACTGCACCCCACCCCAGCCCTATGCGGATTGCCCAAGATGGAGGCATGGAACTTCATCCGTCTGTTCGAGCGCAACAAGCGCATGTACTATGGTGGATATCTTGGTCCTATCAATCTTAGAGCAGAGACAAAGATTTTCGTTAACATAAGGTGCGCACAGATGCGCCCTGGTGGCAAAGCACTGTTTTTTGCAGGAGGAGGACTGACACGAAGCAGTATGTTTGCCGAAGAGAAAGAAGAGGTTAAACGCAAACTCAAGACACTAAAAAATGCTTACATCAAACCCAATAATACTTGAAACTCTGGCCGTACTTAGAGAGCATGGTGTGAAGGATTTTGTGCTATGCCCTGGTAGCAGAAATGCCGCAATAGTGCACACCGTATGCCAAGTTAAAGAGTTTCGCACACATCGTACCACCGACGAGCGTTGTGCCGGTTTCATGGCATTGGGACTGGCACTGGCAACAGGCCGACCTGCCGTTGTTGTTGTCACCAGTGGTTCGGCTCTGGCCAACCTCTACCCTTCTGCATGCGAAGCCTTCTACCAGAATGTTCCCGTCATATTCCTTTCTGCCGACCGCCCACAGGCATGGATTGGGCAGATGGACGGACAGACAATGCCACAGGAGGGAGCACTTGGCAAGATGGTAAAGATGAGTGTCAGCCTACCCGAAACCGACATATGGCATGCCAACAGACTGGTGAACGAGGCCATACTTGAAGCACAATACAAACTACCCTCCGGACCTGTACATATCAACATTCCCCTGAGCGAACCCATCTACGATTTTACCACCGATGCCCTGCCTCAGGCGAGGAAGATAGAGTACAGAGAAACATTGCTCCCACAACAGAATCCTGGTGATTCGGAAAGGGAAGTCCCCGCAGAGGATTGGAGCAACTCGCTACTCATTCTCGGTCAAGCCATTCCCACAGAGAGACTGCACCCCAGCCTGCTCCGACTTACCAGAATGCACATCACCGTTATAGGAGAGAATCTGTGCAACCAAGAGGCAGAACTATACACCAATGCCTTCGATATAGATTGGAGCAGGATGAAACCCGTGGAGCGTGTGATAACCATCGGCGGACACATCGTCAACAAGGAGTTGAAGGAGTTCTTCCGCAAGAACAAGCCCCAGGAACATTGGCACATCAGTCACGATGGTGCCGTAGTCGACTTGTTCGGATGTCAGACAGTTGCCATCAAATCTGACTATACCAAGGCCTTGAATGAGATATTCCGCGATATCAACAGGAAGAGTCATAAGTTGGAACTTCCCTTGAAAGAGAATACCGATACCGCCAACAAACGCACGGCACTGATACAAGAACTTTTCGACAACATCCCCCCAACCTCGTTGGTTCACCTTGCCAATAGCAGTACCATCAGGATAGCACAACATGCCAAGTTGAAAGAGCATTTCGACAAAAAGTCAGGCTCTTCATATCGTCCCTACATTTTCTGCAATCGCGGCATCAATGGCATAGAAGGTTCGCTATCCACAACCGTGGGAATTGCCATGGCCGCACCCCAATACCAAAAGGTGTTTGCCGTAGTGGGCGACCTGTCCTTCTTCTACGACCAGAATGCATTTTGGGCATCGCCACTTCCCCAGAACCTGCACATCCTGGTCTTCAACGATGGGCGCGGAGGTATCTTCAACACCCTGCCCGTACCACAAGAACCCGAAACCAGCAGGCAGGCCATTATGGGAGAGCACAACCTCAGTGCCCGCCATGTTGCCATGCTCCACAATATCAAATACCTCGAAGGAGAGGAGAATCTACAAGAGTTCATCAGTTCGGAAGAAATTACTATACTAGAGATAAAGTTATGAGAGACTGGAAAGAAGTTAAACAATACCGCGAGATACTCCTGCACGAATGGCAGGGCATTGCTCGCATTACCATAAACCGCCCACATGTACGCAACGCCTTCACTCCCCTCACCACATGGGAACTGAGCGATGCCATGCGCTATTGTCGCGAATCCAGCAGCGTCCGCGTTGTTATCCTCACCGGTGCCGACTCTCCTCGCAAGGAAGGACAGAGCGAAGAGGAATGGATGCGCACCAATGCCTTCTGTGCTGGTGGCGACATGAATGTTAAGGGTCGTGGCGGATACATCGGCGAGGATGGCGTGCCCCATCTCTCTGTTCTTGATGTTCAGAAGCAGATACGCTCCATCCCCAAACCTGTGGTTGCCATGGTAAATGGTTTTGCCGTGGGTGGCGGACATGTGCTGCATGTGGTTTGCGACCTCAGCATAGCCGCCGACAATGCCAAGTTCGGACAGACAGGCCCCAAGGTGGGCAGTTTCGATGCTGGCTTCGGTTCCAGCTATCTGGCTCGTGTCGTGGGACAGAAGAAGGCTCGCGAGATATGGTTCCTCTGCAAACTATACTCCGCCCAGGAGGCTCTGGAGATGGGACTGGTCAACAAGGTTGTGCCTCACTCCCAACTCGAAGACACCACCATCGAATGGTGCCAGCAGATGATGCAACACTCTCCCATAGCCCTGCGCATGATCAAGCGTGGTCTCAATGCCGAGCTCGATGGTCAGGCTGGCATACAGGAGTTGGCTGGTGATGCCACCATGCTCTACTATTTCTGCGACGAGGCACAAGAGGGCGGCAAAGCCTTCCTCGAAAAGCGCAAACCCGAATGGGGCGACACCTATATTCCTTAAGAGTACAGAGTACAGAGCAAAGATAAAAGAGCAAAGAGGAAAGAGGAAAACTTATCCGCTCACCGCTCACCGCTCCTCGCTCACCTCTCATCCGCTCACCGTTAATAGAAAACATGAACATCAGCCTATCTCACCGTACCTTGCACTTCCGCAAACCAGCACGCACCAGTCGTGGCGAATATCTCACACACGATGCCATCATCATCACCATACGCGATGAGGAGGGCCGTCGCATAGGCCTGGGCGAGTGTGCTCCATTGCCAGATCTCAGCTCCGACCGCGATGCATACACACGCATGTCGGACGTGGCACGCCTCATCAATCAGGCTCTGGCAAGCGACAACTATGCCGAGACTCTCCGTCCCTACCCTGCCCTGCTCTTTGCTCTGGAGTCTGCCATGTACGACTATCAGCAGAACCCTCTGCTCTACGATACACCCTTTGCACACTCCGAGGTGGGCATTCCCATGAACGGACTGGTGTGGATGGACACTTACGACGAGATGCTGACTCAGGTCAAGCAGAAACTTCGTCAGGGTTTCAAGTGTATAAAACTGAAGATTGGAGCCATAGAATGGGAGGAGGAACTCAGGCTCATACAAACCATACGCTCACGCTTCAGCAAGGACACCTTGGAACTTCGTGTCGATGCCAACGGTGCATGGACTCCCCAGGAGGCTGAAGAGAAGATGGCACAACTGGCACAATACGACCTTCATTCCATCGAGCAACCCATTGCCCCTTATCAGTGGAAAGAGATGGCACACCTCTGCCGCCTGCAGGACGAAGCAAAGGAACAAGGAAAGAAACACTTGCCCATAGCCTTGGACGAGGAACTCATTGGTGTGAACTCCTTCGAGGAAAAATGTCTGCTCCTGGACACCATCCGTCCGCAATACATCGTCATCAAATCCACCCTGCACGGTGGCATAACAGGCTCTATCGAGTGGGTTAGCGAGGCCAACAAGCGCGGTATAGGTTCGTGGATGACAAGTGCCCTGGAGAGCAACATCGGCTTGCGCAATGTGGCACTGCTAGCAGCTCGCGTGTATGGTCCCCGAATCACCTTCCCCCAAGGCTTGGGCACAGGACTGCTCTATACCGACAACATCGAGATGGATATGGAACTGCATGGTTCCAAAATGTGGCGCGCCAAGGTGGAGGAAGTATGACCATTGACAAATTCCTTGCCCAGTGGAACGATGCCTCGCCCACTATGGAGGTGCGCACAAGTGGCAGTACCGGCACTCCCAAACTCATATATATAGAAAAGGAACGCATGCGTGCAAGCGCACGAATGACATGCGACTTTCTTAACCTCCACCAAGGAGATACCGCCCTGCTATGTATGCCTTTGGACTTCATTGCCGGAAAGATGATGGTGGTGCGTGCCCTGGAGCGCAATATGAAACTGCTCTCCGTGGAACCATCGAGTCATCCCCTTGCTTGTGACACATTGCCTGCACTCGATGAAGGTATCGTTCACCTTGCCGCCATGGTACCCTTGCAGGTGTGGAACACGTTGCAGATACCCAAGGAGCGAGAGAGGTTGAACCACATCAAGCACCTCATCATCGGCGGAGGCGCCATACCTTGGGAATTGGAGCAAGAACTTCGCACCCTACCCATCAACGTATGGAGCAGTTATGGCATGACGGAAACACTCAGCCACATAGCCCTGCGACGCATCACAGAGGACTACTACTCTCCCCTGCCTGGCATCACACTCGCTCAGGACCAGGATGGTTGCCTCATCATCGATGCTCCATCCCTATGCGCCCAGACACTATACACCAACGACATAGTACACTTTCTCGACAAGGACCACTTCCAAGTCATCGGCCGTCGCGACAACACCATCTGTTCGGGTGGCATAAAGATACAGATAGAGCAGGTAGAGGCTTGGTTGCACTCCATAGGTATGGACAATGTCATGGTTACTTGTCGCGAGGATCAGGCACTGGGACAAGCCATAGTGTACCTCACAACCTCCGAGATTGACACGAACATACTACGCAACTCTATACCAACCGACACACCCAACTCCAAATACTGGTTGCCCCGCCACATCGTCAAGGTAGCATCCCTCCCCCTCACCCCCACAGGCAAAGCCGACAGAGCAGAGGCAAGGAGATTAGCGGGGAGCGGGGAGCGGATGAGCGTTTAACGATTAACAATTAACGTTTTTTTCGTCATCGTTTCGGTACTATCTAATAATATTCATATAAATGGAATGGCTTAAAATTTCTACCTCTACGGAACTTATAAAGGTAAAGACCGAGGACATTGTCTTCGTACAGGCCGATGGAAACTATTCCGACCTATACCTCTTCAATGGCAAGCCCCACAAGGTGACATTTAAATTGCATGTCATCGACGAGACATTTCAGAAACTAAAGAACAATGTCTTCATCAGGGTGGGCAAAAGCCTGGTAGTCAACAAGAACTACATCTATGTCATCAACATCACCACACAGGAATTGCTCCTGAGCAATAGTCATCTTCAGGTGGACTTCAAACTGAAGGCATCTCGCGAGGCACTCAAGGAACTTAAAAACACTATCGAGCAGGAAGGAGACAAGGCATGAAAGAGATAAACGAAGAAAAGGACAGAAGAATTGTCGTGGTAATCGAGGACAAGGACGATGTTGCAACAGAGCAGAACTGCCTCGAAACACCCACCATCACCATCGAGAGCGACGACACACCAGAGGTTTCTCCCACACCACAACAGCCACACCACAACAGAAAGTGGCCATTTGTTGTGGCAAGCGTACTGATTACCCTGCTTGTCTGCATGGCTCTTGGCTGGGGCTACAGATACTATGTCAGGTATATCAACATCGGTGTGCCTGTATCCGTCACTTCCAAGGAAAACATCAACCTCCTCTCGGCAATGCCCCAGGAAGGCATCACCCCCGAGGTAAGGAAAACCAGCGACTCCATCCTTGGTGTGGCAATAAACATGTACGAGATTATCGGACTCAAGGCAGAGATAACCTTCTACGAACCCACCCCAGAGGATAGCGATGTATATCTCTATAGCCGTTGTTGCGACCAGACATCCTACGATGCCGAGACCAATCGCTATCTGGGAACCCTCGTTCAACAGGGCAAGGAACTATCCTCCGACAACAGCCGTCTGGGTTATTGTGCCATGGCAAACGACAACATCGTCATTGGCATAGCGCGCGACGAGAAGGTCAAGGACTATTGCATAGAACAAGGGGGCAACTTCTTCCGCCAGTTCATCCTCGTTTCCAACGGAGTCCTGCCAGGCCGTTTCTATCTTCACGGCAAGGTGGAGCGCAGAGCCTTGGCACGCATGGGCAAGAAACTCTTCTACATAGAGAGCAAGGGCAAGGAGACAATGTGGGACTTTGCCGACGCCATCCGCGAGTATGGTTTCATCGATGCCATCTACATCACTGGTGGCACAGACTATTGCTTCTATCGCACCGCCGACGGCCAGACACACGACATCGGCAACAAGGACAAACACCCAGATGGACATAAAGGCAAGGGCCTCGTACCATGGGTGGTGTTCAAGAAACGGTGAGAGATGAGAGGTGAGCGTTTAACGATGAGTTTTGTCCAGTTTCCAGTTTTCACCTTTATTAGTTATTCGCCTACGCTCATCAAGCTAAAAACAATCACCTTTCTGTTTTCACCTTTCTGTTTCTACAAACTGAACCTATATATCGCGTGCAGCATCACATAACTGAGGAAGGTGTCTGTGCGACTATATGAACGTGACGTGGGAGAAAGAATGCTTCTCTCTGCCGTACGCGACTTCAGGAGGTCGGTACCCTCAAGCTGGATGGTAAGTGCCTTGCTCTTGAGGAAGGATTGCGAGATGGAGGCGTTCAGTATCCATTGTGGATGGTTCATCAGAGGGTCGGCATATCCGCTTCGGGCATAGTAGATGAACTGAGTGTTTATCTTCATGCCGAAAGGCAGGTCCACCTGTGGCGAGAGGTTCACCTCGTAGGTGTGTCCGTTCTGATTGTATTGCGGAGTCTCGCTGTAACGGGTGAAGTCACCATTATACATCGCGCTGAGCGACACACTCCAGATGTCCTTTCTGTATCTCAACCCGATATTGGCACTGGCTCCGTACGAGTCAACGGAGGAAAGTCCAAGGCTATTGCCCATGGCACCCACGTAACCTATGTTGTGAGAATAGTTTGCATACACCCTTGCATTCAGGTTCCAGTGGCGTGCGGTGTCCAGAGGCTGGTCGGTATAAGCTGAAAGCCACAGGTTGTAGTTGCCGTTAACATTGGTCTTGCCATATCGGGTGTATCCAGTTGTGGGATCTGTCTCCTGGGTCGTCACCACCGAGTTAGTTCGGTTACTGAAACCAGCATTCACGGTATAACTATCACCACGCTTGGGCTTGAAGAAGCGGGAGTATAGGGATACGGAGTTGCTCCACCCCGCCTTCAAGTCAGGATTGTTCACCGTTTCCGCCATGGGATTGCTTGTATCCCTGATGGGCAGAAGGTCCAAGAGAGACGGACGTGCACTACTACCATTGTAATATAACTGAATGTAGTTCTGCTGGGAGAATTTATATTTCACGAAACCATACATGCCCAAGCCAAAGTGGGTGCGGGATGGATTGTACTGCTCACCATTGCGGTCGTAATGGAGGTAATCCGTAAAGAGGTTGAGCGAAGGAGAAATGGCACTCTCCACCTTGTCCCAAGTGCCTTGAAGGCGTGCAAGCAAACGGTGCTGATTGGTATAGCTGTCCGAGTAATATGTATTCTGCAAGTCGCTTACATACTGGAGCGAGTCGCCAGGAGTGGATCGCAGGTTCTCGGGGATGGTGTAGACATCGTATAGTGCATGGTCCTCATTGGCCTTGCTATGCGAGAAATCATAATTGGCACTGAAACGAAGATGCTTGTTGATGGGTTCGGCATATGACATGCTGGCTGAGAGGCTGTAGCTCGTCGTGTTTCTCTCATTAGCCTGGCGATTATCCAGTTCTGGTGCCGGTGCATTGGGAGAGAAATAGCGGTAAAACTGCCTTGCGTTGCCATTGCCGTGAAGGTCTGCAATGTTTCCACCGATGTCCACACTCAGCGTTCTGCCCTCCTTCTTGAACAAATGGGTGTATGTGGCGGAAAAGTTGGCATTGTGTCTGCTGCTCTTCGAATTGCCGTTGGCTTCTAGCGAATTCACGCCCTGCCCCATGAGAGCAAGCGACACATCATCGCCCACAAGGCTCCCTGCCATGTCCTCCATCTCCTCGGGCTTGGTATGGAAGGTGGAAGAAGTTCCTTCCTTGTCGCTCCTGCTGTTCTTATAGGCATATTGTGCATAGAAATACAGACGGTTGATGCTATCTATATTATAGGTAATGTTTGCCCTGGCATTCACACCCGCCTCACGATCGTCGGTAATGTTCTTAGCATAGGTGTATTGCGTGTTGCCACCGCCCAGGAAGTTCTCGCTATTGTTCAGCGTATTGTAGAACATGTTGTTATGATACACATCTATGTTGGCATTGCCTCGCAGGTTGTCAGCCTCCTTGTTGGTCTTGCCATTGTCCCATTGCATTATCATGCCTGCCTTGCGATAGTCAAACAAGCCAAATCTGCCATCGCTCCAATAAGACCAGTTGCCGTTGGCATCCACCTGCTGGTTCTGGCAGATGTTGTTCATCTGTGCATACACGGCGGTGCGGCGACGGTCGGTGAAGTTCGTGGCAAATATCTTGCCCACATAGCGCTTGTCCGTACCACCGCCAAGGTCCACATTTGCCATCCACTTCGACTTGTACTCCTTCTTGATGGTCAGGTCCACCACCGTGGCCTTGTCCGTATCCAGTTCCCCGCGGTATTCCTTCTCCTCGTCCGTCTTATCGTATATCTTCACGTTCTGCACCGCATCGGTGGGCATATTGGCCAGGGCGGTGTTCACATCGCCAAAGAAAGGCTTGCCGTCCACCAGAATCTGGTTCACCACCTTGCCCTGATAGGTCATGTTGCCGTCCTTGTCTATGCCTATGCCGGGCAACTGGTTCATCAGCGTTGCCAACGACGCATTAGGCGGCAAGCGCAAGGCAGCTGTGCTGAACAAGAGCGTATCCTTCTTCATAGTCATCATGCGCGACAGGGCAGAAACATTCACCTCGTCCAGTTCCTTGGTGGATGGTTTCATGCCTATGTTCATTGTTCGCGTCGGGCGCTCTGCCGTCAGCTGCACATTGCGCACGAAGGGTGCGAAGCCCATCATCCTGGCCACCACAATGTATTCTCCCTCTGCCTTAGCCTTCAGCAGGAACTCTCCCTTCTCATTGGTGTTGGTAGCAGCAATACGTGTGGAGTCCTTGCCAAGCAGTTGAACACTCACCTGAGGCAACACCTCCTTGGTATCACTCTCTATGATTGTGCCACTGACTTGATACTTTTGCGCCATAGCACCAAGAGCACAGAAGGCAAACAGGATGGATAGAAGTTTCTTTAGATTCATTGGCATGTTTGTTTTATAACGGTTAACGGTTGAAAGGTTACTTTGCAAAGTTATGCATAAAGCCTCACCCTTGCAACATTTATTAGACGTATTTTTTTTATTATGAACATTTTAACCTTTATTCATAGTAATAGGCAGATTTCCGATGCGAAGTTATGCATTATCAAGGAAACATCTATGCAATGAGTCGTGACAATAGTGTGACAACAGTGTGACAATAGCGTGTGGAGTTCGCGCTTTATCCCAAATCGGTCATTAGCGTTATGATGATAATAGCCTTATTTTGCACAGATGACAAAAAGATGGTTTCATTAGCGCGTCATAGGGCACAGACTGCTTTAGCTTGATGAGCTTAAGCGAATAATGACATTGAGTCATTCTTCTAAATCCCCTATTCGCCCCCGTCAAAGGGAGAAAGTTAATGAGTAACGCTATCACCCACTTTGTCCCCCTGGGACAGGGTGGACGAGGAGCGAAGCGACGGAGGGGGTGGATAAAACATTCCGTTTTCACCTTTATTAGTTATTCGCCTACGCTCATCAAGTAAAGCAGTCGCAAGCTCATCAAGCTTCGCAAGTCAACGTTTGATACTGCAAAGATACAACATTCCCCTAGCGATGTGAGAAATAGCGAGAAATAGCGTTTGCCCGCTCACTTTCATCCCCCTATAGGGGGATTGAGGGGGCCATTTTATATCGTGAGGCGCTGGCGGAAGGGACACGAGGCGTTTGGCTTCACGCCGTGAGACGTAGGGGCGGGTGTTGTGGCGTACCTTGTCTTGTACTGAAATAGGTTGACTCCCAGATAGGCTTAAATGTTAAATTATCAAATTCATTTAAGAATTATGGGAAAACAAAAATTCAGCCGCTCCTTGAAGCGCAGTATTTGCATCGAGTACATGCAAAGTGGT
>JAFYQK010000016.1 GCA_017547165.1 Bacteroidaceae bacterium | reverse complement strand
GGCGGACAAGAAACTGATTGCCAATGTGGACCGGCGTTGCGACCTGAAACGTGCTGGAGTAAGTCGTCTTTGCCGTTCTCCGTTTACCAAGGAACAGCGTCTGCAGAAGGCCTTGGAATATCTGCAATCTCATGGGGCAATTAAGGTGAAGCACTATATGGAACTTACAGGACTCTCGCATACCGTTGCCGCTAAGGAACTATGGGAGTTTGAGCATGATGCATCATCAGGCATCACCTCAATCGGCCGCTTTGCCGGCAAGGTATATGTAAAGAGCGTACAAGAGTAATAAGTTGCTAGAACTCCTTGATGTGTGGGGTGGGTGTATTTTTAATTTAAAGTTGAAAATCGAAGAAGCCGTGTGCTTATGAAAGTGTTCTGTTTTACGGAACAATCTTCACTTTACTGCTTGAATTGTTGCCATCCTGATTCACTTGTATCTGGACAATTACTCATGATGGAGCATTTGTTGCTATTGCTGTATAGATAGGTATTACTACCTGTAGTTTATAGAATACTTACTGTTTATTCTCATTTGGCTTTATGCAAAAAAACTCTCGGCCTAAGAACCGAGAGTCATATCGTTATGCTAAGAATAAATAATGAGGATTATTTAACTAACACTTTTCTGCCATTGATAATATTCACACCTGACTGTTTGGTGGCAAGGCGCTGTCCATGGATATTGTAAATGGAGTCGCTACCGAAATTCCTATCGCCAAACGAATCCTTGATACCTGTTTCCTCACCAAATACGCTGAGTTGAACGTTATCGACAGAAACAGAAGCATCAAGCTTTAACCAAGAGCTATGAGGAAGGGTTATGTGATTGTTAACATCTACCTTTGAGAATTGTATCTTGTCGTTGGCTGAAGTTAATATAAATGCATTAGCATCAGAAGGTAAAGTTGAAGATACGATACTAGACTGCATCAGGTTATCGGTGTAAGCCACACCGCTTTCAGTGATAGGCATATCGAGAACAGAATTGGGAGATGCAGATAAGAGGACACCAGTATTTTCAGCTATGGATGTTCCTGGAGTCAACAATTTCAGTGTAGCACAAGTAGTCGATGCATCAAAACCTTCTACAACATAAGCATTGCATCCAGAGGGGATTGTTGTTGCAACAGGAGCAGAGAATGTTGTCCAACCGCATTCTGGAATGGATACAGGCAATGAAAGAACCATTCTGTTGGCAAAATCATAAGATGTTGATGTTGCTGCATCGTCGGATGACCCTAATGTATTATATGCATCCAAACCATTTGCAATACAAATGAATTTGTTATAGTTACTGATTATATTGCACATATCAATAGTACCAAGTTTACTTGGTTCTATAATAACTGGTGAATTTGTTTCGCTGGATAGTGTTGTGCCACTGACATACTTACCACGCTCATAAGAAAGAAGAGCGTTGCCGGAATAATAGAAAATGGTATGTGCATGAGGATTGGCTGCAACTCCGTGATTGTCAGAATTCTCATCGGCACAGAAATAATAACCATTGTCAATATTGAAGAAACGATAGAAGGCTCCAGACAGAGGAACTTTTTCTACAGGTATTTCAATAGTTTCGTCAACAAGGTGCACTTCTCCCTTGATGGACTCTTTTGATAATGGAAGGTATCCCTTGGGAAGGTAATCTTCGTTGAGTAATGGTGGGTAAGGAGAACCTTTAAGAAGACTAAATGTTTTAGTGCCAACAACAAGACCTCTATGATAATAGTTATAGGTAACATTACCCTTATCGCCATCTTTAAGGTTAGTGTCTACAAAAGTATCTATCTTCCAGAATGAAGAACCATTGCCTGAACCATGAGCAAAGAGGCGTGCCTTGGTAGTAGTAGTAGCATTGTTATTGATGGCATTGTTTGAAGTGCTTTTATAGCATATTGCAACATAACCAGAGATAGTGTTTGTGTCGAAGGCCCATGCTGTCTTTGTGGTGTTAAGTTTAACAATAGTACCGCTTGTGTTGCTTGAGGCATAAAGATATTTCCCGCTAACATTACTGCGGATATAGTATGTACCACTACCAGTCGAAACCTCCTCAAGAGTGAACGAAGTACACTCCGAAGCCTGAGCATTGAGGTTACCATCGATATCGGCAAGACAGCTACCACGGTCAGAAGAATAGTTGGTGAAACTGACAACACTTCCATCAGAGATGGTAGGAGCTGGAGCTTGACGAGGTACATAGTCATTCATCCAATGGCGAGCATAGACATAACCTCCAAGGTCCAACATCTTTGTATCAACAGTCATGCGGCGAACAAAACTGTTCCAATCCTTCTGTTCTTGTGGTGTCCAGCCTGCCTCGGCAATACACATGAAGCGTGGTAAGGCAGCATACTCTAGATACTCGTTGCTGCTAACATGCTCTGTCCAGAAAGTTGCCTGAACACCAATATAGTACTTAGATTGCTCTGCACTGATGTTTGTGGGAACTGGTACATAGTTGTAGGTTGCAGCAACATTGTCGCCTCCACCACCAGCACCAGTGGGTTCACCATAATCGTTACTCTGTCGGCGGTTGATGTAATAGCAACCACTACCCCACTCTGTGATGATAGCATTGAGTCCCATAGACACAGCCTTTGCAGCTCCGCTCTGGCAAGGATTCCAGCACATAATGGTGGCACCTGATTGTTTCATGAGGTCGAGGTCAGCACCACTATCGGTAATACTCTCATTCCAGCAAAATATCTTCTTGCCTAATGTGCCAAGATGCTCGTTGATTTCACGAATAAACTCTGTCTGTAAGGCTCGATAACTGGTCTTACCCAACTCTTTGAGCTTTGCTTGACAAAGTGCATTGCTTTCCCATTGAGTTGTAGGACATTCGTCGCCACCAATATGGAAATATGGATAAGGGAAAATATCACATAACTCAGTGATGATATTCTTAGCGAACTGCACTGCAGCAGGATTAGCCACATTGAGTACGTCCTGACTAACTCCACCATTTATCCATACATCTGGAGCACGGTCGGGATGACAGCAAAATTCAGGATATGCATGCAAAGCAGCAACAAAGTGACCTGGCATATCAACCTCGGGAAGAATGTCAATGTGACGCTCAGCGGCATAGCGAACAACATCTTTCATCTCCTCCTGAGTATAGTAGAATGGACCGTATTTGCGATTGGTCTGTGCACCAGAGCCAGTCCAGTATGTGTGACCATTTTCTACAACCTTTGTAATGGGAGTATCATAACTACTACGACGTTCTGCGCCAATGGTAGTAAGCAGAGGATACTGCTTTATCTCAGCACGCCAACCCTGATCGTCAGTAAGATGCCAGTGAAATACATTCATCTTGTAGATAGCCATCAAGTCAATCATCTTCTTAACCTCGTCAATAGTAAAGAAGTGGCGGCTGACATCAAGCATGAATCCACGATATGGGAAACGGGGTTCGTCCTCTATTCTGGCTACTGGAAGTGCATAAGTTGTACCTTCTTGACCACTTTTTCCCAAGATTACATTTTCTGGCAATAGGCGCATCATGCTTTGCATAGCATAGTAAACACCAGTGGCCGTAGAAGCCTGTATGGCAACACCTCCTGTTGTAATATTTAAAATATAACCTTCCTTGCTGATATCCGAATTTTCGGAGATAGTAATATCAGCATCAGCACTGGCAGCCTGACAAGATAGACCTGTAGCAGTGTTTACGGTTGAGATGAAACGAGACACATCGGCTAGGATACGATTTTGTGTATCAGACTCAGAAAAAGTTTCAACACAAATGGTAAAACCTTGTTTGAGGACAAACTCGCCATCGCCTACAATTGAAGACTTGGGAGCAGGAAGAAGACTGAGTGACTTAAGAACTTCGGTTTGTACATCTTCAACCTTATATATCTTCAGGCAACGAGAACCTGAAGGGGTGGAGGTTCCTGTCCATGTAGTAGGATTTGCACCATTTGCGGTCATATCAATAGCTTGACCATTTGAGTTAAGTATAGTAATATAACCATCTGAACCAAAGTAAATTGAGTTTGTCTGCTCTGTTATTGAAGTTTTGATAGCACTACCATTGCTGGAACCCAAATTCATGATATTACCGGTAGAAACATTTGCAATAACCCATTGATTGTCATTGGGGGTTATGGTCCACAAATGTGATCCTGTTTGTGCACTCTTTGTGGGGAAGGATGCACTACCCTTTACCTGTGATCCATTGTCATAGAGATAGAACTCACGATTACTTTGGTCAATACCAGATATAATATAATAGGTATCAGATTTTATCTGACTCTTTGTCTTTATCTGGCTGCCTTTTTGAGCAGTAAGAATCTCTTCGATAAAGACCTCTGATTTAGCAAACAAGGAGAACGTTGCTAATAGCATGAACATTAAATAAGATTTCTTCATAAGGTTAAGTTATATAAGCAATATATTATACATATAATATTTGATTAACGATAAATCTTATATTAGTGAAAACTTTTTTTAAAACAAATCTATGTATGCCTTTTATCTTCTAACCAATAATACAACATTCTCTACATGCTGTGTATGGGGGAACATGTCCACGGGCTGAATGTGTTCTACCTTGTACTGGACATCAAGCAATTGCAGGTCGCGTGCTTGGGTGGCAGGATTACAACTAACGTAGACGATGCGGTCGGGATTGGCAAACAGAATAGTATTTATCACATCCTCGTGCATACCGGCACGCGGGGGATCGGTGATGATAACATCGGGACGACCATGCTTATCAATAAACTCACGATTCAGAATATCCTTCATATCGCCGGCATAGAACAATGTGTTGCTAATACCATTGAGTTCGGAGTTAACCTTTGCATCCTCGATAGCCTCGGGTACATACTCAATGCCGACTACTTGTCTGGCTTGCTTAGCAACAAAGTTTGCAATGGTACCTGTGCCGGTATAAAGATCGTAAACAAGCTCGTTACCAGTAAGACCAGCTAGGTCGCGTGCTACCTTATATAATACATACGCCTGCTCTGTGTTGGTCTGATAAAAACTCTTGGGGCCAACCTTGAAACGGAGATCTTCCATATGTAGGAAAATATGGTCGGTACCTGAATAGGTATTAACGGGAAGGTCGCCAAAGGTGTCGTTAAATTTCTCGTTGTTAACCCATAACAGGGAGGTAACTTCGGGATAGTTATGCTTTATCCATTCCATAAGGTCCATTGCCTGTGCTTGCTCATCATCTGTCTTGATACAGAACTGTACAAGCAACATCACCTCGCCACTATTGCTCAAGCGAAGCATGATGCTACGCATCAGGCCGGTGTGTTCGCGTGCATCGTGAAAGGCAAGTCCCTTCTCGTAGCAATACTCACGTATACCGTTTCGCAGACGATTATTCAACGGAGCCATCAGATGACACTCTTCTATGGGCAGAATCTTATCAAATGCTCCGCTGGCGTGAAAACCAACAGCACCAGGTGCATCTTCGGGAATCTCACATACATGTGGTGTGAGTCCCTCTGGATGCTGGTCGGGGAAAACTTTCCACGCCTTGTTGGCAAAACTGAACTCTACCTTATTGCGGTATTCCTCAGTCTGTGCAGAACCAAGAATAGGACTGCACTCAGGCAATTTAACCTTGCCAATGCGTGTGAGGTTGTCCATAACTTGTCGCTGCTTCCAATAGATTTGTTGTTCGTAGGTGAGACATTGCCACTTACAACCTCCACACACACCATAGTGCGGGCAAACGGGTTGTTGGCGGTACTCGCTCATCTTGTGGAAACGAATCACTGTTCCCTCCATAAAATGATGCTTTTTGCGTGTAACTCTAACATCAACAACATCGCCAGGAACAGCATATGGAACAAAGAGAACCATATTGTCTATGCGTGCTAGAGATTTGCCCTCAGTCGCCACATCGGTTATCTTTATATTCTCTAAAATGGGAAGTTCTTTTCTTTTTCTTGCCATAATTATAATAATGTTTGGTGCAAATTTACATTTTTTTGTCGAATTTATTAATGAATTACAAGGTCTTTTCAACATAAATCAGTATATTTGCATGACGAGAAAATATAACTAACCCTATTAAATAATAAAATCACATGAGTCAGAAAAGAGTTTATACCTTCGGCAATGGTTTGGCTGAAGGTAAAGCAGACATGAGAAATCTGCTCGGTGGCAAGGGTGCTAACCTTGCTGAGATGAACCTGATTGGCGTTCCCGTGCCTCCAGGTTTCACTATCACCACTGATGTATGTAACGAGTATTACGAGGTTGGCAAGGAGCAGGTAGTTGCTCTCTTGAAGGACGACGTAATGAAGGCCGTTGCTAACATTGAGACATTGATGAACTCTAAGTTCGGTGATGTTGAGAACCCCTTGCTCGTATCAGTTCGTTCTGGTGCTCGCGCTTCAATGCCCGGTATGATGGATACCATCCTGAACCTTGGTCTTAACGACGAGGTTGTTGAGGGTATGATCCGCAAGACTGGCAACGCTCGTTTTGCATGGGACTCTTACCGTCGTTTCGTACAGATGTACGGTGACGTTGTTCTCGGCATGAAGCCCGTTAACAAGGAAGATATCGATCCATTCGAGGCTATTATCGAAGAGGTAAAGGAAGCTAAGGGTGTTAAGTTAGATAACGAGCTCGAGGTTGAGGACCTCAAGGAGTTGGTTAAGAAGTTCAAGGCTGCCGTTAAGGAACAGACTGGTAAGGACTTCCCCAACGACTCTTACGAGCAGCTTTGGGGTGCTATCTGCGCTGTATTCGACAGCTGGATGAACGACCGCGCTATCCTCTATCGTAAGATGGAAGGCATTCCCGCAGAATGGGGTACCGCTGTTAACGTACAGGCAATGGTATTCGGTAACATGGGCGACACCTCTGCAACTGGTGTATGCTTCAGCCGCGACGCTGGTAATGGTGAGAACCTCTTCAACGGTGAGTACCTTATCAACGCACAGGGTGAGGACGTTGTTGCTGGTATCCGCACTCCCCAGCAGATCACTAAGATTGGTTCGCAGCGTTGGGCTGAGCGTGCTGGTATCTCTGAGGAAGAGCGCGTAGCAAAGTATCCTTCTATGGAAGAGGCAATGCCCGAAATCTACAAGGAGCTCGACATGTTGCAGACCAAGTTGGAGAACCACTACCGCGATATGCAGGATATGGAGTTCACCGTACAGGAAGGCAAGCTCTGGTTCTTGCAGACACGTAACGGTAAGCGTACTGGTTCTGCAATGGTTAAGATTGCTATGGACCTCGTACGTGAAGGTTTGATTGACGAGAAGACAGCTTTGAAGCGTTGCGAGCCCAACAAGTTGGACGAGCTCTTGCACCCCGTATTTGACAAGGCTGCATTGAAGAGCGCAAAGGTTCTTACTCGTGGTCTTCCTGCATCTCCCGGTGCTGCTACAGGTCAGATCGTATTCTTCGCTGACGATGCTGCAAAGTGGGCTGAGGAAGGTAAGAAGGTTATCATGGTTCGTATCGAGACATCTCCCGAGGACCTCGCTGGTATGGCTGTAGCTCAGGGTATTTTGACTGCTCGTGGTGGTATGACCTCTCACGCTGCCGTTGTGGCTCGTGGTATGGGTAAGTGCTGCGTATCTGGTGCAGGTGCTCTGAACATCGACTACAAGGCACGCACAGTTGAGGTAGACGGCCTCGTATTGAAGGAGGGTGACTACATCTCATTAAATGGTACAACCGGTGAGATCTACAATGGTCAGGTTGAGACTAAGGCTGCTGAGTTGAGCGGTGACTTCGCTGACTTGATGGCTCTCTGTGAGAAGTACACCAAGTTGGTTGTTCGTACCAACGCTGATACTCCCCACGATGCACAGGTTGCTCGCGACTTCGGTGCCGTTGGTATCGGTCTTTGCCGTACAGAGCACATGTTCTTCGAGGCAGAGAAGATCGTTGCTATGCGTGAGATGATCCTTGCTCAGAACGCAGAGGGTCGTAAGGCTGCTCTTGCTAAGTTGTTGCCCTACCAGAAGGCTGACTTCTACGGCATCTTCAAGGCAATGGACGGCTGTCCCGTTAACGTTCGTCTGCTCGATCCCCCATTGCACGAGTTCGTTCCCCACGATTTGAAGGGTCAGGAGGAGATGGCAAACGCTATGGGCGTAACTGTACAGTACATCCAGCAGCGCGTTGAGAGCCTTTGCGAGGCTAACCCCATGTTGGGTCACCGCGGTTGCCGTCTGGGTAACACATATCCCGAGATTACCGAGATGCAGACACGCGCTATCCTTGGTGCTGCTTGCCAGATTAAGAAGGAAGGTGGCGATCCCCATCCCGAAATCATGGTTCCTCTGACTGGTATCCTCTACGAGTTCGAGGCACAGGAGAAGGTAATCCGCGAAACTGCTGCTGCTCTCTTCGCTGAGGAGGGTGTTGAGGTTGAGTTCAAGGTAGGTACAATGATTGAGATTCCTCGTGCTGCTTTGACCGCTAACCGTATCGCTTCTCGCGCTGAGTACTTCTCATTCGGTACTAACGACTTGACACAGATGACCTTCGGTTACTCTCGTGACGATATCGCTAGCTTCTTGCCCGTATACCTCGAGAAGAAGATCTTGAAAGTAGACCCCTTCCAGGTACTTGACCAGAACGGTGTAGGTCAGTTGGTAGAGATGGCTGTAGAGCGTGGCCGTTCAGTTCGTCCCGAACTGAAGTGCGGTATCTGTGGTGAGCACGGTGGTGAGCCCTCATCAGTTAAGTTCTGCCACAAGGTAGGTCTGAACTATGTATCTTGCTCTCCATTCCGTGTGCCCATTGCACGCTTGGCTGCAGCACAGGCTGCTGTTGAGGAATAATCTAATTTCTTTGTAAATAAAATATTTAGAATATATTAGGACCTGCTCATTCATTTGAGCAGGTCTTTTTATATATCATAATATAATGTTGATACAAATAAGAATATATAAAAAATAGACCGTTATCTCAAGGAGTACGGTCTATTGAAAATAAAAAAATGTATGCAATACTATATCGCGTAAATTTATTTGGTATATAATTCCTTCACATTGAGTGCTATGCTCAACTCATCCAATTGCTTTAGATCAACAACTCCAGGAGCATCAAGCATAACATCACGACCACTATTGTTCTTGGGGAACGCTATGACATCGCGGATACTGTCAAGCTCAGCAAAGAGACTCACAAAACGATCTAAACCATAGGCCAGACCACCATGAGGAGGTGCACCGTACTTGAAGGCATTCATAAGGAAACCAAACTTCTCTTGTGCCTGCTCTGGTGTGAAACCAAGTATCTCGAATATCTTCTGCTGAAGCTTAGCATCATGAATACGGATGCTTCCACCGCCAACTTCTACACCATTGATAACCATATCATAGGCATTAGCTCTAACCTTGGCAGGATCACTATCAAGAAGTTCGATATCTTCTGGCTTGGGAGAAGTGAAAGGATGGTGCATAGCCATGAGACGCTGCTCCTCATCGCTCCATTCATACATTGGGAAGTCAACAACCCATAGGCAAGAATACTTGTCCTTGGGACGAAGACCCATACGCTGTCCCATCTCAAGACGAAGTTCGCACAATTGTTTTCTTACCTTCATGGCATCGTCGCCTGAGAGAATAAGAATTAAATCGCCAGGTTGAGCAGACATCTTTTCTTTAAGGACTTGAAGAGTTTCTTGTGTGTAGAATTTATCAACACTACTCTTGACAGAACCATCTGCCTCAACACGTACATATACTAAACCCTTGGCACCAATCTGTGGACGTTTTACAAAATCTGTCAGCTGATCAATTTGTTTTCTTGTAAAAACCGCTTGACCTTGACAACAGATTGCACCAACATATTGAGCTGAATCAAATACAGTAAAACCTTCGGGGAAAATACTTTCAACAATCTCAGAAGATGCATTGTCTATTTGAAGATTCTTCAACTCCACAAATTTCATTTCAAAACGTGTATCAGGTTTGTCACTACCATAATACTTGATAGCATCAGCCCAAGACATACGTGGCAAAGCAGGAATATCAATGCCTTTAAGCTCCTTGAAGAGATGACGGCTCATACCCTCAAAAATCTGCAGAACATCTTCTTGCTCTACAAATGACATCTCACAATCGATTTGAGTAAACTCTGGTTGACGATCGGCACGTAAATCTTCGTCACGGAAACATTTTACAATTTGGAAATAGCGATCCATGCCTGCCACCATAAGCAGTTGCTTCAAAGTCTGAGGGCTTTGAGGCAGTGCATAAAACTGACCGGGATTCATGCGAGAAGGTACAACAAAATCTCGTGCACCCTCAGGGGTAGAATTGACCAATACCGGAGTCTCTATCTCAAGGAATCCTTGCTGATCAAGATAACGACGAACCTCGAAAGCAAATTTATGACGGAGTTCCAAATTTTTTCTAACATTGGGGCGACGCAAATCCAAGTAACGATACTTCATGCGGATGTCATCACCACCATCACTCTGTTCCTCAATAGTGAAAGGAGGTGTCAGTGATTCGTTTACAATATCAAGTTCGCTGATAATGATTTCTATCTCACCAGTTGGCAAATTTCTGTTCTTAGAATAACGCTCTGCTACAACACCCTTTGCCTGAACTACAAATTCACGACCAAGTTTACCTGCCTTGTGTTTAAGTTCGTCGGAGCAATCCTCATTGAACGCTAACTGCGTGATGCCATAACGGTCACGCAAATCAACAAAAGTAAGGGCACCAAGATTGTGTACACTCTGCACCCAACCTGCCAAGATAACTTCTTCGCCAACGTTGGCTAATCGAAGTTCACCACAATTTCTTGTTCTATACATCTTATATATATTATGTTTTTCTTTTCAAATAACTCGTGAATAAAGCTTAATATGTTTCAAAAAAAAGATGACCTCAACAATTGAAGTCATCCCTTTTAAAGTACGCCCTCAGGGGCTCGAACCCTGGACCCATTGATTAAGAGTCAATTGCTCTACCAACTGAGCTAAGGACGCATAACCTTTATTAATTTCGTATACAAAGATACGGACTTTATCTGGAATGACCAAATATTTTATTTTCTATTATGCTCTAAGCACCATCAATTCGCTTGGTTGTTTTCTTCGTAGTACTTCTAGTTTAAAGTCTACTCCTGCTATTAAACCATACTCTCGTAACACGGTCTCATGTGTCTTGCGTGCAAGTTCGGGATGATTGTTTTCTTCACTTAAATGACATAACCAAACTTGTCGTAATGCCGGTGAAGCATTCTCGGCAATAAGCTTTGCACTATCTGCATTACTCAAATGACCACGACCACTCCTAATTCTTCCCTTTAAATAGGAAGGATATGGACCCATCATTAGCATGTCAACATCGTGGTTAGACTCAAGTACGATAAAGTTTGCTTTAGAAACTTCTTCTTTAATAATTTCTGTGACATGTCCAATATCAGTTATCAAAAGGAATATTTCCTCATCTGTCTCCACTCGATATCCAACACAATCAGTACTATCGTGAGGAACAGGAAAGGCGGTAACACTAAGATCTGATAGAGTGATTGTTTGATACTTATTTACTATTCGGACATGTTCCGTACTAAGCTTTGTTGTAACGCAATAGTTCTTGTTAATACCAATATGTATATCCTGAGTACTATAAACAGGAATATTAAAATCTTCGGCTATATGTCCAACAGCTTTTATATGATCAGCGTGATCGTGGGTAATAAATACGGCATCAATATCTGTGAGCATTATCCCCTTCTCCTTTAGGGTGCTTTTTAATGTTCTCATGCCAACACCGGCATCAATAAGTATTTGTATATTATCCGTTGCCAGATAATAACAATTACCGCTGCTACTGCTACCGATGGAAAGAAATTTTATCATTAGATGCTATTTTATGACAAAGATATAAAAAGTTGGGCAAAATAACAAATCTGCTTTATGAAATCTATTATAAATAAAGTTAAGAGGAAGTTGAATTGTATTCTGCAATATATTCTATCAATGAAGAATAAACAGTACTATGAGATAGTATTTCCCTGTTTCCTACAAGAATAAAATAATCTTGCGCACGTGTTATGGCTACATTCAGTTTACGGTCAATGGTGATTTGATTTTCAACAAAGGAGTTCTCCATCAGAAACTTCATTTGATATGGTTTCTGAACAATAGTATTATAAATAATACAGTTTCTTTGACTTCCTTGAAAACGTTCTACTGTGTCTATGGTGATATTCAAAAGTGGATGATTTTGTATACCGAGTTTTTCTGTTAGTGTCTTAATGATCAATGAAATCTGATTTCTGTATGGAACAATAACTCCAACCGTTCTTGATGAATCAAAACTTTCGGATTCTCTGGAATATATGTCTATGAGGAGATCCACAATAACCACTGCCTCATCCAGATTCTCTTTTTCAGAAATATTTTTGGATATTGGCACAACATCGTAAAACATCAAACGTGAAACGATTAGCGATTTTGTCTGATGAGGTAATGGGACCAATGTAAGACGACCATTGTAAAATGCTTTACTGACGAAATTTGCAATATCTTCATGCATACGACCTTGATGGCTCAGCATATGACAAAAAGATGTATTATTAGCATATCTCCGTAACAAACGTTCAAATAATGAATCTCTACAATCTAAGAGTGCAATTTCATTCAGTTCTACTTCAGTTACCGCGGAATCGTTCTTTCGCTGTTGTACTACTGCAGGCAATTGTTTATGATCGCCAATCATCACAAACTTACGAACTATAGGGACTCCTTGAGAATCGGTGAGTGATAGTATTGGCAGGAGATGTGGTTCAAGGATTTGACTAGCCTCATCAATGATACATAATGAAAAATGCATCCGTTTTAGGAGATGTAAATTAGATGCAGCAGACGCTGTAGTTCCAACAAATACTCTTGTTGTCTCTACTCTATGCCTTAAATCCTTAAGGCGATACGACAACATAGAAAGATGCGACAAACAAAATTCTTTATACTCAATACTTGAAGAATTTTCACCTCCTATTCTAATGAAATCAATATTAGGATATAACTTGCTACAAATTTCATCTACGGCTCGATTGGTATACGACAGTATAAGTATTTTTGTATCTTTTTCAGTTAACTCTTCCCGCAAAGTATTAAGCAATCCAAAACTTGTTTTACCAGTACCAGGAGGACCGATAATCAGAAACAGTTCGTCTGCATTCTTGATCTGTTGCTGAAGGGTTTGAAATTTACCATAAAGTCCGTTAACCTTTCGATTATTGGAAGTACCAGGAAGACGCTGAAGGAGCAAAAGGTCTTTTCTATGTTGCGGTGCAACAAGAAAAGAATAAAGGCCTTTGTACAAATGATTATAAGAACTTTCAATAAAATCATGTTCAAAACACCAATAGTTGTCATTTGATGTTTGAAAAAGGGATTTATTCTTTTGGGGATTTCGCAGTTGCAGGAGAATAGATTTGTTTGTAACTTCTTGTAAAAAGGCACGATAAACTATAGCATTACGTATATCTGGAAATTCTAAATGTGAATATTTATACAACACAACAACATCACCTTGTCGGAAATTACCAAGGTTTTCGTAATGATTAAATAATAAATGAGTTATACTCCCCTGACTATCTTCTGTGATTTCGTCTATAACAAGGTTTGATACAATATCACCAGTCTCTCTTTTTTCTTCATATGATGAAAGCCAAGCATTAGCAAAGCCAGAATTATCCTTTAACTGATTGCCAACCTTTGCCAATTGGTGCTCTAAACAGACAAACCTATAAAACCTGTCAAAATATTTTTTCTCTAATTCTGATGAACTTTGTATGGTATGAATAATAGATGCTATTTGTGGACGTTGGAATTGAGTCCATAGTTTATCGTTTTTTCCCTTCTCGTTGTAATCATCTGGTACAAAACTTATATTCTTTAAGATTCCTTCATGCGATATTTTTCGGTCGATTGCTACCAATAGATTTCTTACTTTGAATGCTTCACGTAACAATTGTGGAGAGAAACTTAGTCCTAGTAACGAATGATTGTACTTGCTGTACAACAGAAAGGCATATAGCGATTTATTATTTTTTATATAATTTTTCTCGAAATTATATTTAATAATAGCCATATAAAGGAGCATTTGTACATAGTGCTGTTCCTTATGTTTTGGAAAGTCATTTTCAAAATCTTTTGTAAATAGGTCACTATTTCCAGACTTTTGCTCAACGAGAACGCTCATATCAGTCTGAAGCATATCCATACGACCTTGCAAACCAAGCATCTCGGAAAAAAAGGTTGGTTCTACTATTATATCTTTAGACGAATAGACATTCACTAATTGTGGTAAAGAATGGTGAATTGCCTTAAATATGTTTTTATACTGATTACGCCCCTGAGCGTGAAAATTACTACTTAAATTCACTGAGCACAATGAAGATATGTGTTTCTGGAAAAATGTACAGACCGCATTCTTGTAATTGCTGGTTGCACAGAGAGAAGATGAATCATCTAATTTCTGGTGAAGAACCACATCCAAAAGTTCACTAGCCAAATTACCCAATATTATAGGTTCAGATAAAATAGAGTCCCCTAACCTTTTTAAAATTCCAACATTAGGTGAAGATGCATATGAGTCAAAACAAGAGGAAACCGAAGAAACATCAACCAACTGATCTGGCTCGAAAATGATTAGTTCGGGTACAATAATACCATCATCCAATAAAACTGGACGAATAATATTTAACAATATGCCTTCTTGCAATATCGAAAATAGATACGAAAAATCAACACTTTCTGTATTTTCGAGTGGTGCATAGCGTATTATCAAAGTACAACATGAGGATTCTTCCAAACAATGTATGTATAACGAATCATACGAAATGACTTTTACTCGTATATAATCTCGTAGTTTAAGTTTCTTTGCCTCATGACATGATAAATCTACAAAATAAGTTTGTAAATCTTCAGGAACTGGACAATCCGATAATAGTGATACAAAAAGGCACAAAGCCTGAAAATCTTGTTTAAAATTTTCTATGCTTTGTACCTTGTTTCTGTCATATAGACTAACGCGCATACCATTAATCATGCGCCTTAAATAAGGTGATGCTGATTTTGCTTTTAGCAGGAAATCTGTTTTGGCAAAATTGCCGACAAGAAGAACAGGAGCGTGGTCTGTATATTGGTTAATAACTCTTTTATATAGCCTTCTTAATTCCAATCTTGCTTCATCAGCAGCTGGTAATAACGAACATATGCTCCTTAGATTATTAAATAAATCATTATTCATTTGTCGGTCCACCAGAGACACGTGTATAATAAACCTGAATACGTATTGGATTTTCCTTGGTACCCTTTACTAAACGGGCGCTGGTAAGGGATAAATCATGCGTTATGCTCGTTATATCCTCATTTTGAGTGGTTGAATTTCTTGTAACATCAACTGGAATAAGACAACATTTATTCCAGTCTGGATTTATCTTCGACCACTCACGAGTATATTCTATAATCTGCTCTTCAGTTGGATTGGCAATCTTTAACTCATCGTTAATATAAGACATTACTGCGGCAGCACGCTCCTTAAACATATACATTGCCAATTGTCCTATATTACTAAAATCGTATGTATTATATACAGATTGGAATGTTGAAACAAAGGAGGTAATATTATTGGGAATATTTCTTTCACGGAAGAATTTGGAAACCTCGGACTTTCTTAATAAAAGTAGATTTTGAGGTATGTTAAATTGGTCACCCGTTTGAACTTTATTATACCTTGTCAGCATAAGATCAATACGACTTAAGCTATCGTTTTTGTGACTTTCTGAAAAAATCTCATCAATAGGCAATGTAAGTTCTGTACATATTCCGACTGGAGTCTTTAACCATGTACAAGTTTCGTCATCAAGAATTCTCGAAACATCAGATTGAGAAAATTCACAACTTTGTATTACCTCTTGTGTACCAGCAAATACTGTATAAGAAGGAAGATCCTCATAGATGCTGTCGTTTAAAATCTTTGAGTTGTACAAAAGATATAAGGCATCTACAAAAACACTTACAATAACGCCTTCACCATTTATAATCTCTGCATAGTATCCAGGCAACACATTTCTTATAAAATGATAGGAATCATCGAAATTTTTATTTATATGTTGAGAGAAAGATAGTCCCTTATTATCATCCTGATACTTAAAATATTCAGACATTATGAAATTACCCTCTGAAGTGGGCAGAGGAATCTTGATACTTGGATAATTACCAGAACTACTTGAAGGGTCAGAACCATTTATTCTATCATAAGCTGTAAAGACTTTTGTAGCTATAGGATTGTTCTCATATCCAGGTCTGATAAACCGTTTAAGGTTTGTAGTTGTATAATAAACACTATCCTCACAAAGAGGCTTAGAGAAATCCAAAGGATAAACAGCAAGTTTCAAAGGAGTATTCACATCGCCAAAATACTTGCTGAAATTGAATTGAAGGAAAACACTATCACAACAGGGATTACCATTGTCATCACGAGATGTGATAGAATCTCTATGAGGGAAGTATTTCACATCTTCCAGAATGGCAAACTGAGTCAAAAAGTTTGCTATTATCTTACCATTAGTCTCGGGATCATAAATGGAGCCAAGATAAGACGCTGCTGAGTTAGCCTCAATACTGTCAAGTTTAATTGTGCTTGAATAGACGTTAAGTATTTCAACACTGGTCTTAATGGTTTCGTTGGAGGGAGGAATACCTATGTTGCCTGTGTTTTCGGTACACGAGCCTAATGAAACTGAAAAAATTATTGCAGCAACAAAAAGAATATTATGGTAAAAAGAATTAATTTTCACTGTATTTCGAATGAATAAAATTAAAACAAGAATCCGTCATCATCATCTTCTTTGGGGCGGTTTCTAACAACCTCATCCCATAAACGATCGTAAATATCTACCGCCGAAGATGTATAATTATCATTATCCAAAATCACATAAGGTTTACCCATCTCGCGAGCCATACGTTCATAATGTTCATTAGGTTCATGAAGAATAACGGCATCACTCATAAACATGCCTATTCTGTTCAAATCGGTCAACACAGATAAATTACCCAATGTTTTAAGGGCGGATTTGTCTGCCTCGCGATAAGAAAGAATACCATCAAAATTTTTAGGAAGAGGAGCATCTTCAATATCAGTAGAAGGAGTGAATACTATTCTGCTCTCCTTAAAGCTGGGTTCATCATAATATGCCAGTTTCAACAAGTATGGAGATAGGGTACTCATAAAACCTATGCAATGTACAATCTGTGGTGTCCAACGAAGTTTCTTCACAGTTTCCAAAGAACCTCTTGCAAAAAACATTACTCTTTCGACATTGTCTTTATACAATTTACCTTTATCGTCAGAGAGCATTAAACGGTTCTTCATGAAATCATCGTTATCGATGAAATACACTTGAATTCGCGCAGAATTTATGCTGGCAACCTTGATTATCAATTGATGATCTGTGTCATCTATGATTAGATTCATTCCCGACAAACGGATCACCTCGTGAAGCTGGTTCCTACGCTCGTTGATATGTCCCCATTTTGGTGTGAATGTTCTAACCTCACGTCCTGTTTCCTGAACACTGGGTATTAAGTTGCGGCTTAATGAACTTAAAGCTGTCTCTGCCACATATGGTTCGATTTCCTGCGTAAGATAAAGTATCTTTTTAGCTTTTTCCATTTTGATAATATGCATAATCCCGATGCAAATTTACAAAAATAATATGATTTTTTATGCTATACACACATCCAACAACCATTTTTTTAAGGCTTTTTACATTTTTTCAATAGAAAAGGTGATTGCAATCCGTTTAAAAGTATTAATTTTGCATGATTTTTGAAAACAAGGAAGATTTTTAGCAGAATAATGCAGGTAATAAAAACCATATCGCATCTTAAGGAAATACTTGACCAAGCACGAGCAAGTAAAAAAAGCATCGGTTTTGTTCCGACAATGGGTGCTTTACACGAAGGTCATGCCTCTTTAGTAAGACAAAGTGTATTGGAAAATGACATAACTGTTGTAAGTATTTTTCTGAATCCCACTCAATTCAATGATCCAAAAGATTTAGAAAGATACCCAAGAACTTTAGTAAGTGATTGTGAACTTCTGGAAAAATGTGGCGCTCAAATTGCATTTGCTCCAAGCGTTGAAGAGGTTTACCCAGAAACAGACACTCGCACTTTTTCATATCCTCCCACTGACACTGTAATGGAAGGCGAAAAACGTCCTGGTCATTTCAATGGCGTTTGCCAGATTGTGAGCAAATTGTTTTATATCACCAATCCGGACAATTCATATTTTGGAGAAAAGGACTATCAGCAAATTGCCGTGATACGCCGAATGGTGGAAGACCTTAGGTTTAAGACAAGAATCATACCTTGTCCAGTTATCAGAGAAGAAAACGGACTGGCAATGAGTAGCAGAAACACATTGTTGACCAAAGAGGAGAAAAATATTGCGGCAAACATATATAAAGTGTTGTCAGAGAGCAAGAATACGCAAATGAGTCTTAAAGAAACTGAAAGTTGGGTTACAGACAAAATAAACTCTATTGATGGACTCGTTGTAGAATATTTCAACATCGTCAATGGTCTTACGTTGGCAAGTATTGACTCTTGGAATGATACAGATAATATTGTTGGCTGTATCACTGTTTATTGTGGCAAAACACCAATACGTTTGATTGATCATATTAGATACAAATGATAATAGAAGTACTGAAAAGTAAATTACATTGCGTTAAGGTTACTGAAGCAAACCTGAATTATATGGGAAGCATCACCATTGATCGTGATTTAATGGATGCTGTTGGTATAATTCCTGGCGAGAGAGTTTTTATTGTAGACAACAACAATGGTGAGCGATTTGACACATACACTATTTCTGGAGAAAGAGGGAGCGGATGTGTTTGTCTAAACGGTGCAGCGGCTCGCAAGGTACAGGTTGGTGATACTATTATCATAATGGCATATGCCAGAATGACACTAGAGGAAGCCCAAGAATTCAAACCATTAGTCGCATTCCCAGAAAATAATCATATTGTAAACAAACAATAACTTTAAATCAAATAATTTATTATGAAAATTTCTAAGATTGAACATTTAGGTATTGCTGTACAAAACATTGCGGAAGTTCTCCCCTACTATACTGACGTACTTGGTTTAGAATTTTATAAGGAGGAGGTTGTTGAAGACCAGAAAGTTAAGACGGCATTCCTTAAAGTCGGAGAGGTAAAGATCGAACTTCTTGAACCTACATGTCCTGAGAGCACAATCCAAAAGTTCCTTGACAATGGCGGTCGTGGAATTCACCACATTGCATTTAAGGTTGAGGATGGTGTTAGCGAAGCATTGGCACTTTGCGATGAGAAAGGCATACGTGCAATTGACAAGGCTCCCCGTGGAGGTGCTGATGGTCTAAAGATTGCCTTCCTTCACCCAAAAAGCACATATGGCATATTGACCGAACTTTGCGAAGAATAAACACCTTTACCCCGTTATACCAAAAGACTCCCTTTGAACTATCGCGAAGGGAGTCTTTTGTATATTTATATTATTTAAACATGACTATTTATTTTAATAAAGAATTCATGCGCGCAAGATATTTCCCGATAATATCAAACTCAATATTTACAATATCACCTATTTTAATATTATGAAAATTGGTATGCTCATAAGTATATGGTATAATGCAAACTTGAAAAGTATTATAGGCAGGACGACAGACTGTTAAAGATACGCCATTAACGGTAACACTCCCCTTATCAACACAAAAATATCCACGTTTAACCATATTGTCGTCACATTCATACTGGAAGGTAAACTGAAAAGACCCCTCCTGATCTTCTACAGAGATGCATTTTGCAATCTGATCAACATGTCCTTGTACTATATGGCCATCAAATCTTCCGTTCATCAGCATTGATCGTTCTACATTAACGTCATCTCCTACAGACAACAAACCAATATTAGTACAATCCAATGTCTCACGCATGGCAGTAACTGTGTATGTATTGCCTTCGATCTTCACCACAGTTAGACACACACCATTATGCGCAACACTTTGATCAATACTTAATTCATCTACAAAACTACAAGTCAAAGTAATATGCATATTATCCTGGTCCTTAACCAAAGCTATGACCGAAGCTATCTCTTCTACTATTCCACTAAACATTTCAAATATTTTTTTATTCTTATGCAAAGGTACAATTTTATCAATCATTACAAAAATGTAATTACGATTATTTAAACCATCACACTCATCATAAATCAAATATAAAGGATTTAAAGGCAAAAATATCTAAAAAAGCATTTTAATTTCTACTAATTTCGGAGAAATAAAATAATATGGATAAATTTGCATCAGTTTAATAGAGCAAAATAACTTGTGTTTATATGATTAAAAAACTATTATTTATTTCCACTCTGCTTTCAAGCACATATACTTGGGCAGAAACTTGGACACTGCATGATTGCATTATGCATGCACTCCAAAACAATATTACAATTCAAAAAAACAGGATAACAGAAGAGAGTGGAAAGGCCACACTCACACAAAACAAAAGTGCCCTGTGGCCGTCGTTGAGATTCAATACATCTCATGGCTTCAACTACCGACCCGGTCAGGAAACAGACACATACCGACCTGTTGACGGTGAAATGGTTGCTACCACCAATATATCCGCAAATAGTTCTTATAACATTAGTATGAATTGGACTGTTTGGAATGGTGGAATAAACCATAAAAACATAGAATCCCAAAAAGTTTCTAACCAAATTAACTCCCTGGCAACAGAGGCAAATGAACTAAATATACAGGAACAAATTGTTCAATACTACGTTCAGATAATGTACACTCGTGAAGCAGTAAAGGTAAACCAATCTCTTGCCAAAACAGCTGAAGCTCAATACAATCGCGGACAGGAATTGTTCCGAGAGGGACAGATGTCCAAAGCCGATCTTATTCAGTTGGAAGCACAATTGGCAAGTGCCAAATATGATGTTGTCAACATTCAAAGTCAATTGGAGAACTACAAACGACAGTTGAAGAATTTGTTACAACTTGACATGAATGTAGATTTTGACATCACTGGAGACATTCCACAAGATGACAAGGCTCTTGAGCTGATTCCTGTTGCACAGGAAGTCTACAACGTGGCATTGTTAAATCGTCCAGAGATACGTAGTGCAGAAATGAGCATTGAAAATGCCGAACTTCAATACAATATTGCCAAACGCGGATATTATCCAACAATTGGCATAAGTGCAGGTATTTCTGATAGTCATAACACAAGTAGTGTGAGTAATGTTGGAACTCAGCTAAAACACAATCTTAACATGAGTGCTTCAGTGAGTCTCAGCATACCTATTTGGGACCAACGCGCCACCAGTACAAACAAAAAGAAGGCATTATTATCAAAGACTTCAGCTCAATTAGATTTGGTTGACAAGAAAAATAATCTGTCAAGCAATATTGAGCAATTTTGGTTAAACGCAACTACAGGCCAGCAACGTTTTATTTCTGCCCAAGCCAAAAGCAAAAGCCAACAGGCAAGTTTTGAACTGATAAATGAACAATTCAATAATGGACTGAAAAATGTTGTAGATGTACTTCAAAGCAGAGATAATATACTTTCTGCAGAACAAGACAAACTACAGAGTAAATACACCACTCTTTTGAACATACAGTTACTGAAATTCTACAAAGGAGAAGCATTAGACCTATAATTTAAAATAAGAAAAGTATATATATGAAGAAACTTTCTATTTATGCGTTATTTACGCTTGCAATGCTGACAGCATGCAAAAACGAACCCAAATTTGAATACGTTGAGGGTGATGTAACATGTACTGATATAATTACAAGCGTAACAGCAACCGGTACAATAGAACCCGTCACCAGTGTACAGGTTGGTACCCAGGTATCGGGCATTGTAAGCAAGCTTTATGTTGATTATAACAGTGTTGTGAAAGCTGGTCAAGTAATTGCAGAACTTGACAGAACAAACCTTATCTCTGAATTAGAAAGTGCCACTGCACAACTACGAAGCGCAGAAAGCGATTATGCTTACCAAAAGACAAATTATGAAAGATACAAGAATCTTTTTGACAAAGGTCTCGTATCTGCAAATGATTTTGAAAAGGCTCGTCTTTCATACTTTCAGGCAGAACAAACTGTAAACCAACGTAAACAGAGTGTCAAGAAAGCACACACAAATCTTGGTTATGCCACCATTACCAGCCCTATAGATGGCGTTGTGCTTAGTAAGGAAGTTGAGGAAGGCCAAACCGTTGCTTCAAGTTTCAACACCCCCACCCTGTTTAATATCGCTCAAGACCTTACGCAGATGCGTGTCATTGCCAATGTAGACGAAGCTGATATAGGTGAAGTTAAGGAAGGACAACGTGTGAGTTTCACTGTAGATGCATTTCCAAGCCAAACCTTTAATGGACTTGTACAACAGGTACGACAGGAGGCAACTACAGAAAGTAATGTTGTAACCTACGAGGTTGTTATTACTGCACCAAACGATGACCTCAAACTGAAGCCTGGGTTGACTGCTAATGTTACCATTTATACAATGGAGGTAAATAACGTAATTGCTATGCCTTCCAAGGCACTTCGCTTCACCCCACGTGAAATGAGGCTTAATCCAAACGAAAGTATATCAGACTGCCAGGGTAGTTCAAAAGTATGGATTAGAAATGGCAATGAATATAAAGCCATCCCTGTAGAAATAGGCATGACTAACGGCATGCTTACAGAGGTTAAGAGTGGTTTAAAGGCTGGAGACAAGGTTGTTACAGAAATTCGTGCACAAATGAAAGAAGTTGAGCAACAAAAAACCCAAAATCCATTTATGCCTGGTCCACGAAATAAAAACAACAAGAAATAATTGTACTTCACCCATAATGCACACATAATTTATATATATAGAAAATTATGGCAGAATTTAAGGAGAATACCAACATTGATGAAAATGGCAGAAAATGTGTCATTGAACTAAAGAATGTCAAACGTGAATTCCATGTTGGTAGTGAAATAGTGAGAGCCTTGCGGGGTGTTTCTTTCAAAATACACGAAGGTGAATTTGTCACCATCATGGGTACTTCCGGTTCTGGAAAATCAACCCTACTCAACCAATTGGGATGTCTTGATACACCCACAAGCGGTGAATACTATCTTGACGGAGTACCCGTAAAAAAGATGAAACGCAGAGAGAGAGCAGTTCTCCGCAACAGAAAAATTGGTTTCATTTTCCAAAATTATAACTTGCTTGCCAAGACTACGGCAGTAGAGAACGTTGAGTTGCCATTGTTGTACAACAAAAACTATACCTCAAAGCAACGCCGTGAAGCCGCAATCAAGGCACTCCAGCAAGTTGGTTTAGGAGACAGACTCGAACACAAATCAAACCAGATGTCCGGTGGTCAAATGCAACGTGTAGCCATAGCCAGAGCACTTGTTAACAATCCTGCCGTCATACTTGCCGACGAAGCAACAGGTAATCTGGACACTCGAACATCCTTCGAGATTCTATGTCTATTCCAGGAACTGCACAAACAGGGATGCACAATAATTTTTGTGACACATAATCCGGAGATAGCGCAGTATTCAAGCAGAAACATCATGTTACGTGATGGTCAAATAAAATCAGACGAAATCAACAATAATATACTCAGTGCGAAAGAAGCTTTGGATGCTCTTCCTATACCTCAAGACGAATAACACATACAGTATCATTATAATTTCTCAATTAAATAGAACACTTATTTACAATGAGTTATTTAAACCTATTTAAAGTAGCCATACAAGCAATACTAAGCAACAAATTCAGGTCATTCTTAAGTATGCTTGGTATTATCATAGGCGTTGCAGCTGTTATCATAATGATGGCGATAGGTCAAGGTTCCAAAGAAAATGTTAAGTCAGAACTCAGTAAAATGGGTACTAATCTTCTGACCATCCGCCCTGGAGCCGAAAGACGTTTTGCTGGAGCGCGTCCCGACCCCTCAAGCATGCAGACACTAAAGGAAGCTGACCTTGAGGCAATTCAAAGAGAGGCAACTTTGATTACATATATTTCGCCAGAGGTATCTTCAAGTGGTCAGGTTATATTTGGCAACAAGAACACCAATGCCACTCTTTATGGAGAAAGTCCCGAATATCTTGAAATAAAGAAATGGGAGTTGAAGGAAGGTGATTGCTTCACGGAAGAAGATTGCCGCAAGAATGCCAAGGTATGTGTAATTGGCACAACCGTTGTAGAACAATTGTTTGGAGACAAAGACTACAATTGTGTAGGCAAGAGCATACGTTTTAAGAATATACCTTTCCGTATTGTAGGCATACTGAAATCCAAGGGATACAACAATTGGGGCATGGACCAGGATAACTTGCTTATCGCCCCCATTACAACGGTAATGAAACGTGTAGCCGCACAAACCTGGTACTCGTCAATTGCGGTAAGTGCTTTAAGCGAAGAAATGTCAGAGCCTGCAATTGAAGAACTGAAGGAAATAATCCGACGAAGCCATAAGATAAAAGATGGAGGAGAAGATGATTTCACAATACGTTCTCAACAGGAAATGATGGACACCATGTCCTCTACAATGGATGGCATTACCCTGATTCTGGTTGTTGCTGCAGCATTCTCACTTCTTGTTGCCGGCATTGGCATTATGAACATCATGCTTGTAAGCGTAACAGAACGCACAAAGGAGATAGGTCTTCGTATGAGTGTGGGAGCCAGCGGACTTGACATTATGCTCCAATTCCTGATCGAGAGTATTATGATATCACTAACTGGAGCATTCCTCGGAGTGGCATTAGGTTATGGAGGTTCTTTTGCTGCAAAGAACCTATTGATGATGCCATGCAGTGTACCATTCTGGTCGGTTTGGCTCAGTTTCGGTGTATGCGCCTTTATTGGAATAGTTTTCGGTTATCTACCTGCACGCAAGGCAGCAAGAATGGATCCTATAGAAGCAATCAGATACGAATAAAAATTCTTCTGAAGTTATTTTTACAAAAGAATATTTAACGACGATAGGTGCTATCGTCGTTATTTTGTATCAAGCTAATTGAATATTTATTGAGCAATAAGTTAAAACATCAAAAAATGAGCATTAAATATAATGTTATTAGAAATATTTGTTGTAAGTTTGCAGTACCATAGATACAGAATAAAAATAATATAAACAAACAACCTAAAAATATAATGAAAAAAGTTATTCTTTTTATGCTATTATTGCTTCCATTAACAATAATGGCTCAAACAGACAAAAACTCACCCAAGTACCTTAGAGGTGCTGTACCTGAAGAAAATGGTGTTGTTGTATTTAATAAAACATTCAGCGTAGCAGGTCAATCAAAGCAACAACTCTACGATAATATGCTCTTCTACATCAAAGACAATTTGGTTGTAAAGGGAATTGAAGACGCATGGACACGACTTATCAGAGACGGTAAAGAAGATGGCGTTATTTCTGCAAGAGTTGAGGAATGGATGGTTTTCAGCAAAAAATTCCTTTCACTTGACCAAACCAGATTTCGTTATCAAATTACTGCTGAAATAAATGATAAAGGCGTAAAGATGACCATAAGTCAGATTTCTTACCTATATGGCGAGGAATGGAATGAGAACAAGCCAACCGGAGAAGGTGGAACAATATACCGCGCTGAGGAGTGGATTACCGATAAGGTAGCGCTAAACAAGCAGGGAACAAAGGTCTTGTCACTCAGTGGTAAATTCCGTCGCAAAACCATAGATCGCGTTGAGGAAATCTTTGAGAATGCCATGGATATGTTTGAAGAAAAAGTAAAAGAACAGACCGCCACGGAAAAGCAAACCGAAAAACCTAAAAGGCAATTTGTTACCGAATAAAACTATTTTACCCTATGTCCAACAAAGAGCTTACACTTGAAGAGCAAGTCGAACAGATACGAGCACGTCGCAACTCTGGCAATTGGAAAGACAGAGCACAACGAATACTCAACAATGTGTTTCTCATCTTATCCGTTTGTGGCGTTGTAACATACTTTTCTGATGAAGCCAACCATATCAATGGAATGATACTTGTAGGTATAGGTATGTCTTTTAAAATTGTTGAGATAATAATAAGAATACTAAAATAGTACTATAAAAATAAAGAACGCCTACAACGTTGAGAAAGATAATTAGCATACTTATATTTATGTCATTAGCGGGCTTACCGTCATGGGCCCGCTTTGTCTTATCTGCACAAAGTGATGATTATGAACTATCCAACTATGAGGATGAAGAAGATAATCATCGACACTCAAATAAAGGCAACTCCCGACAATCAACAAGCTGGGGACGCGACACCACTCGAGGTAAACAGATTCCACTCCCGATGGGTGTTTTCCAATGGAAAATTGACCCTCGTCTTGGCACAGTAATTCCTTCTGAAAATACCGATACTGCCGTACACAACTTCCAGAACTGGAAACTTCAGGAAGGAATGACTGGTAATTTCTCACATACAGGCAATACTGGTTCGGCAAGGTTATCACGCATTTTCATTGAGCGAAAAGTTGACAAAGAACTAATTTTCCTTTCTCCATTGGATTACTTTAGAGGAGGAATATCAAACTTTCTTTTCACAAACACTAAAAGTCCTATAACCAATCTCGCATATCACTCATGCGGAAACAAGCAAAATGGAGAAGAGAGGGTCAGAGGCAATTTCGCCACCAATATCAACAAGATATCAGGTGTAGGTTTCCTGCTTGACTACAACTACGCGCGTGGTTACTACACTAACCAGCAGAACAGCCAGTTTGGAGGCACCGTATATGGCTATTATCGTGGAGAACGATACAGCATGCATGCCTACATTAATGCCAATCACCTTAAAAATGCAGAAAATGGAGGCATTACTGACGACGCATACATCACACAACCCTGGAAATACCAACAGAAGTTCGGGACAAGCGACATACCAGTCAACCTTAACTCCACTTGGAACAAGAATGATGACGAGACATACTATCTTACTCACAGATACAATCTCGGATATGAACGTGAAATAATAGTTCCCGACTCACTTAAACCTAAAGCTCCATCCGATAACGAGCTACTACTGAATTTGGCAGATTCCATTAGGACAACACTTTCCAAAGATAGTGTTGCACGCAAACTTGCAGTAGACTCGCTACGCAAAGTGTGGGAAAACAATCTTGTCAATCCTACAGAATTTATACCCGTAGCAAGCATTATACACACCTTTCAGATGCACAACCTCAACCATACGTTCTATGACCAGGGTAACAACTCTTCATTTTATACCAATCAATATTGGGGAAAATCTTCAAACATAGAAGATCAGACAAAGGTCATGAGCATACGAAACACCATTGGTTTGGCTATGAACGAAGGGTTTAAAAAGTGGGTAAAAATGGGTTTGACCTTCTTCCTTACTCACGAATACCGCAAATACACCCAACCAATCCTCCTTGAAGAAACTTTGACCAAAAGCTCAGATAGTGAAAACGACATTTTTGTTGGGGCAGAAATAAGCAAGAGAAACGGAAAATGGTTGCACTACGATGTTAATGGAGAATTCTGTCTGATAGGAACCAACGTAGGTGATTTCAACATCAATGGACAAGGAGATTTTAAATTCCCAATCACTAAAAAAGATTCCGCCACATTCACCCTAAAAGCCAATATCACCAATACCAAGCCTACATACCTGGTGCGTAATTATCGTAATGCATACTTCAATTGGAACAACAATAATCTCTCAAATGAATTCCGCACTGGTTTGCAAGCAGAGATAAAATACGACCGCACACGGACCAAACTTCTTTTTGCATGGCAAAACATAACCAACTATACATATTTGGCTATGCAAAACACACAGAAAAATGGTGCATCTGCCGAATCCACAATCCCCGCCGACTTCACCCACGATGCAGTCATCAGGCAGAGTAATGCAAGCATACAAGTCTTTACAGCTGGCATACAACAGGATATAATCTGGAAGATTTTCGGTTGGGAAAACCAGATAACATTCCAACACAGCACCCAAAAAGACATTCTCCCCCTACCCTCAATAAACATATACTCAAATATTTATCTGCAGTTCCGAATTGCCAAAGTTCTGAGAGTACAACTCGGAGGAGATATCAGATTCTTTACCAAATACTATGCTCCAGACTATATGGGAGCACTGGGAATGTTTGCCATCCAAGACACAAATCACAAACGCATGTCTATAGGAAACTACCCTATAATAAATGCTTATGCCAATTTTCACCTGAAGCATTGTCGCATATATGTAAACGCATCACATGTCAATGCAGGTTCTGGCAATATGTTCCTTGCCCCGCATATGCCAATGAATCCAATGAGCATAAATTTCGGACTCTCATGGAACTTCTTTAATTAACATATTTTTATAACGTCAGATATGAAAACTATCAATTGGGGATTTATCGGATGTGGCGAAGTTACTGAACGCAAAAGCGGTCCGGCTTTCAATCAGGTTGAGGGCAGTCAAATAGTTGCGGTAATGTCCAGAAGCGCTGAGAAAGCAAGTTCGTATGCTCAAAGACACAATATCCCCAAATGGTATACCGATGCACAATCGCTAATCAACGACCCTGATGTAAATGCTATTTACATTGCCACACCACCCTCATCTCATGCCACGTATGCTATAATGTCAATGAAGGCAGGCAAACCCGTCTACGTCGAAAAACCATTAGCGGCATCCTATATCGATTGTCAGCGAGTAATGCGAATAAGCAACGAAACTAAAATTCCATGCTTTGTCGCATACTACCGAAGAAAATTACCCTATTTCAACAAGGTAAAAGAACTTTTGGATGAAAACATCATCGGCAAGATAATAAACGTGCAGATACGTTTCTCTGTGCCACCTCGCGACTTGGATTATAACAAAACCAATCTCCCCTGGCGTGTACAACGCGACATTGCCGGAGGCGGATATTTCTATGACCTTGCTCCACATCAAATCGACCTGCTCCAGGAACTTTTTGGACCTATCGTCTACGCAAGCGGTTACAAGGCAAATCGTGGAGGATTATATCAAACAGAAGACAGTGTTTCGGCCGCATTCTCTTTTCACAACGGATTACCCGGGAGCGGTAGCTGGTGCTTCGTCGGGCACGAAAGCGCACGTACCGACCAAATTGAACTGATTGGAGAAAAGGGACGCATCTGTTTCTCGGTATTCACATACAGTCCTATCATATTACAAACAAGTCAAGGCCATCAGGAAATACCCATTTCTAACCCCAAATATGTTCAACTACCGCTTATCAGCGAAGTGGTAAGTCATCTGCAAGGCAAAGGAACGTGTACCTCCGACTGCGTCTCTGCAACAACCGTCAACTGGGTGATGGACAAGATTCTTGGCAAGATATAGTTATTTTAATTAACCAAACCTTGCGATTAATATAAAATTGTATAACTTTGTATACACAAATCGTAAATTTTAATACAATAAAAACATAGAATTATGAATGAAGAATTGATTTTGCGTTGTCAGGCCGAAGCACAGAAATGGCTCGATAGTGACAAGTATGATGCAGAAACCAAGGCCGAGGTAAAAGCCTTGATAGACAACGAGGATAAGACTCCTCTTATTGACGCATTCTATCAAAGTCTTGAGTTTGGCACAGGTGGTCTCCGTGGCATTATGGGTGTCGGTACCAATCGTATGAACAAGTACATTGTTGGTATGGCAACACAAGGTTTCGCAAACTATATCAACAAGGCATTCCCCGAAGGTGGAAAAAGTGTTGTTGTTGGTCACGATTGTCGTAACAATGGTCGTATGTTTGCTGAAAGCGTTGCTGCTATTTTTAGCGCTAATGGCATAAAGGCATACTTGTTTGAAAGTCTACGTCCCACACCAGAAATCAGTTTTGCCATTCGTCAACTCGGTGCTGTTGCTGGTGTGAACGTAACAGCATCTCACAACCCCAAGGAATATAACGGTTACAAAGCATATTGGGCAGACGGTGCTCAGGTATTGGCTCCACACGACAAAGGCATTATCGACGAGGTTAACAAGGTACAGATAGAAGATGTCAAGTTTGAACCTAATTGGGACCTCATCCAGCTGATTGGTGGTGAAATGGACTTCGACTATATGACCGCCGTAAAAGAAGCAATGGTAGATCAGGATGTTATTCTGCGCCAAAAAGACCTCAACATTGTGTATAGCGCAATGCATGGAACTGGTCGTGTTATAGTTCCTTTGTGCCTGCGCTCATGGGGATTCCAGAACATCAATGTCGTTCCAGAGCAAATGATTGTAGACGGCAACTTCCCAACCGTTGTTAGTCCTAATCCAGAAAATGCCGAGGCAATGACCTTAGGTATGAAACTGGGAACAAAACTCAATGCCGACCTCGTTGTTGCCACCGACCCCGATGCCGACCGTTTGGCAATCGTTTGTCGTAACCCAAAAGGCGAATGGCAGATTATCAACGGAAACCAAACTTGCATGATGTTCGTTTACTATATCATCAAGAACAAAATTGCACTTGGTCAATTGAAAGATGATGATTTCCTTGTGAAGACTATAGTAACCACAGAGGTGATTGCCGAGATGGCAAAGAAGAATAACGTTGAACTTCGCGATTGCTATACTGGTTTCAAATGGATTGCACGTGAAATTGCCATCTCTGAAGGCAAGCAGAAATATATTGGTGGCGGTGAAGAAAGCTTCGGTTTCCTTCCCTATGACAAGGTACGCGACAAAGATGCTCCTGCAAGCATATGCCTTATCTGCGAAATCGCAGCATGGGCAAAAGACCAAGGCAAGACCCTTTATGACTTGCTAATGGATATCTATAAGGAATTTGGTTTCAGTTACGAGCACACCATCAATATCACCAAACCCGGTAAATCTGGTGCCGACGAAATCAAGCAGATGATGGTAGACTTCCGTGGCGATAAAGCTCCTAAGGAGATTGCCGGCAGCCCAGTTGTTCTCACCAAGGACTATCAGACATTGGTAGCAAAAGACAATAATGGCAATGAAACAAAATTGGACTTCCCCGCAACAAGCAATGTTTTGCAATTCTTCTGCGAGGATGGCACCAAAGTAAGTGTACGTCCCTCTGGCACCGAGCCAAAGATCAAGTTCTATTGTGAAATCAAGGATACTATGAACTGTGCTTGCGAATACAATGCATTGATAGAAAAAGCTTCTGCAAAAGTAGAAGAAATCAAGAAATCTTTAGGCCTTTAAGTAAACTACACACTTAATAAATAAGGAGACTATGCGAAAAAGCATAGTCTCTTTTTTGTTTCTTAACAGCATTATTACATTTATATAATAAATTTTACATATCTTTGTGAGTGATAAACTAATAAGTAAAAGATAAAAATATGGCTTACGGATTATTAAAAGGAAAAAGAGGAATTATATTTGGTGCTTTGAACGACCAATCTATAGCTTGGAAGGTGGCACAAAAAGCAGTTGAAGAAGGTGCTGTCATCACACTCTCAAACACAGCCATAGCAATACGTATGGGTCAGGTAAAGGAGTTGGGCGAGCAACTCAATTGCGAGGTGATACCTGCCGATGCAACAAGTTTTGAAGATCTAGAGGAAGTATTCAAGCGCTCACAGGAAGTATTGGGCGGCAAAATAGATTTCGTACTACACTCCATTGGCATGTCTCCCAACGTGCGCAAGGGCAGAGCCTACGACGATTTGGATTACGGAATGCTGAGCAAGACCCTCGACATCAGCGCAATATCATTTCACAAGATGCTTCAGGCTGCTAAAAAACAAGATGCCATTGCAGAGAACGGCTCTATCGTGGCTCTAAGCTACATGGCAGCACAACGCACCATGTTTGGTTACAACGATATGGCCGATGCCAAATCACTTCTCGAATCTATCGCACGTAGTTTCGGATACGTTTATGGACGCGAAAAGAAAGTCCGCATCAACACAATATCTCAGTCTCCAACCATGACAACAGCAGGAAGCGGTGTTTCTGGCATGGACAAACTGTTTGATTTTGCCGAGCGCATCTCTCCACTTGGCAATGCCAGTGCCGAAGAGTGTGCCGATTACTGCATCGTCATGTTCTCCGACCTTACTCGCAAGGTAACTATGCAGAACCTCTTCCACGATGGAGGCTTCGCAAGCATGGGCATGAGCGTGGAAGCCATGTCAGTATATGAAAAAGGAATGACAAAATAATTAGCAAAAATGCTATTTACTTCAAAAATCAACTATTTGTATTAGTAATATACGGTTCAGACAATCTTTTGATACTCTTTAGATTGTCTGAATCTATTTAAATGACATGAAAAAATAACCGGCATCAGTTTTAGGTTGTATTTTTTATTGATGTGCTTTTGCAAAAGTAGCTTAACCTACTATGATAAGCAAGAAGAAAAGCAGCAAAGGCAACTATATAAAATAGAAGAACAGCAAAACGTAGCAGGTTATTTTTTTTTGAATCTTACTTACTGAGGAGTCAAAGAAGAAAGATGAGAACTGAAAAGCAGAATTTCACTCCACCTCGAAAAACAGAGGACAATGGCGGCATCCTGTTGATGTTGCTTATCTTTATTTTGGCAGGAGCCTTTTCCAGCATTGCCAAAGATATGGGATGCGTTGACTGTATGGTTAACTTTGTACTCTCCACCCTACCCAGCAATTTCATACTCACCGGTCTGTTCGTTACCGCATGTATCGTATCACTCAGCATCGGTACCAGTTGCGGAACCATAGCAGCCCTCACCCCAATAGCCGTAGGTGTGGCCACAAGCACCAACACCAGCATACCACTCACAACGGCAGTCATTGTAGGTGGAAGCTTCTTTGGCGACAACCTATCCTTCATCTCTGACACCACTATCATGGCCACCAAAACACAAGGTTGCCACATGTCCGACAAATTTAAGGCCAACATACGTTTGGCTCTTCCTGCGGCGATTATTGCAATAATAATATATATTATTTTAGGACTAAATACCCAAGTTGCCACCTCTACAACAGATATAGCCCCCTTGTTGCTAATACCCTACATAGCGGTGTTTATCCTTGCATTCATCGGAATCAATGTCATCTGGGTGTTGTTGCTCGGAATAATATCAGCCTCTATCATAGCCCTTACTTTAAAGTCAATGAACATTAGTGATCTTTGGCAATCTGCATGTAATGGCATTATGGGAATGCACGACCTTATCATCATCACCATCATTGCGGCCGTGATAATGGATCAGTTACGAAAAAGGGGTATTATCGACAAACTCATATTCAATATGGGACGCATTATCTCAACCAAACGAGGCGCCGAATTCAGCATAGCAACGGCAACAGTTGCGGTAGACTTCCTAACGGCCAATAATACCATCGCCATTCTTGCCGTTGGTCCCCTTGCACGCAGCATTTCCTATCGCTACGGAATAGACCCCAAACGCTCTGCCTCCATTCTAGACACAATGTCATGCTTTGCACAAAGCATCATTCCATGGGGAGCACAACTGCTTATAGCCTCAGGATTGGCGGCGGTAAATCCACTTAACATCATACCTTATCTTTATTATCCGTATCTACTTGGCATAATCACCCTGGCAAGCATCCTTATATCAAGAAATAAGAACTGATATACATACAGTTATTTAATCACTTTAAATCCAACTTATTATGAAGAACATGAACATTAAAAATATTTTCTTAGCATTATTCCTCATCAGCACTGCTGCTATTGTCAGCTCATGCAACTACAAACAAACAAATAAGGCAGACAACACCGAACAAAATGCAGAAAATCAACAGGAAGAGACTTCCAACGTTAAAAAAATAGTAAAGAAAGATAGCGAGGATAGTCACGCACGAATAGATTATGATATAGAATATCTTAATCCCAATGACCAACAATCAATTAACATCAATAGTGCTATCGCTCTTGATATGTGGGGTAACGAATACGAAGGGGATGATTTCATTCAAATAGCAGAAAAAGCTTATGCTTCAGAAAAGGCAACAATTGAAAAAAATCTGCAAGAAGACATAGATGACTTTGGTGGCGAGTATGACAATCTGGAATACTATCTCTCCAGAAAAGGCACCTTCAGCAAAGATGCTTCCGACAAAGTTATAACATATATCACTGAAATTAACGACTATTCCGGAGGAGCTCATGGGTCATACTACAAAATATATACCAATTTCGACAAACAAACGTACAAGAAAATTCTTTTGACCGACATACTCAATACAGCAAAGGAAAACGAAATACTTGACCTTATGCTTAAACAATTGCTCAAGGATAATAAGGTGAAGACCGCCGAAGAACTTATGGAAAAAACCGCTATTCTCAGTGTGAGCGATTTATTCCTGACCGAAAATTTCCTCATAGGAAAGAATGGACTTACCTTCCATTTCGGACAATACGAAATAGCTCCCTATGCAGCTGGTACCACCGAGATCACAATCGACTACACCTCTCTAAAACCTTATCTCACCGGCATACTAACTCAATAAACGAACACAATAATGGAACTGATAAACAAATATTTTCCAAATCTCACCGACAAACAACGAGAGCAATTTGCTGCTCTTGATAACCTGTATCGCGATTGGAACAGCAAGATTAACGTAATATCTCGCAAGGATATCAACAATCTCTACGAGCACCATATTCTGCACTCGCTCGGCATAGCGCAAATCATCAATTTCAAACCAGGAACACGCATTATGGACCTGGGCACAGGTGGTGGCTTTCCAGGCATACCGCTCGCTATAATGTTCCCCGATGTACAATTTCACCTTGTAGATAGTATAGGCAAAAAAATAAAAGTGTGCGACGAAGTCCGAAATGCACTACAACTAACAAACGTAACAACCGAATGGACACGCGGCGAAAACCTCAAGGAAAAATACGATTTCGTAGTATCTCGTGCAGTAATGCCACTTGTCGACCTTGTTAAACTTATCCGTAAGAATGTTGCCAAGGATTCACATAATGCCATGCCAAACGGACTCATCTGCCTCAAGGGCGGAGAACTCGCTCACGAGGTGATGCCAATGAAAGCCAACACCATCATCACCGATCTCAGCGACTATTTTAAAGAGGAATTCTTCGAAACAAAAAAGGTTGTCTATGTTGCACTATAAAGTTTTTAAAGTCAATCCAATAGAAGAAAACTGCTATATTCTTTGGGACGATGTTTCTCACGATGGAACTGTCATCGATTGTGGTTGCTGGAACAATCAGGAGAAACAACGCGTTGCTGACTTCATTAAGCAAAACAATATCAATCTGAAATACATACTTCAGACACACATGCACTTCGACCACTGCATAGGTCTCGATTTCGTATGCGGTATCAACGGACTTTCACCACTATGCCATATAGCCGACATACCAGTGTACGAGGCAGCTCCCGATATGGTGCAAAAATGGTTTCGTATTGACATTTCCAATCTCTTGCCAAAAGCCCATGCTACCCTTACCGAAGAAACAGAATTATACTTGGGCAAAGAGCAAATTATCGTTCTCCACACCCCCGGACACACTCCTGGTGGCCTCTGCTTCTACGCACCATCAGCAAATGCGGTTTTCACCGGTGACACTCTCTTCCGCATGAGCATCGGCCGAACCGACCTCCCAGGCGGTAACCTGCAACAAATACTATCGAGCATCAATAGCAAACTCTTCACACTCCCACCCCACACCGTTGTCCTGCCTGGACATGGGCCCGAGAGCAAGATTGTTGAAGAACTTGCCCATAACCCATATCTGCAATTATAAACCACAAAGAGATAAGAAAAAAAGACGATACAATTTTACAAATATAAGCAAACACTTTGTTTTATAGAAAAGATTCTATAACTTTGTGGTGAAGAATATACATAAAATATTTTACTTTAACATAAATACAGACTATGAAAATCCTGCTTACTGGTGGTGCAGGCTTCATCGGAAGTCACACCTTGATTGAGTTAACCGAAGCTGGTCACGAAGCTGTTGTTGTTGATAATCTCGACAACTCTTCTCCCATCTCACTAAAGCGCGTTGCAAAGATTATTGGCAAAGAAGTTCCCTTCTACAAGGTTGACATCCGCGACCGCGAAGGTCTTCAGAAAGTTTTTGACGAGCATAAGTTCGACGCATGTATCCACTTCGCTGGTCTCAAGGCTGTAGGTGAAAGTTGCGCTAAACCTCTCGAGTACTACGAGAACAACATGAACGGTACCTTCGTACTTGTTGACGTAATGCGCAAGAATGGTTGCAAGAACATGATCTTCTCTTCAAGTGCAACCGTTTATGGCGATCCCGCCATTATACCCATCACCGAGGAATGCCCCAAAGGTCATTGCACCAACCCCTATGGTCAGACAAAGTCAATGCTTGAAGAGGTACTGATGGACATCCAAAAGGCAGACACCGAATGGAACATCGTTCTCCTTCGCTACTTCAACCCCATTGGTGCACACAAGAGTGGCACCATCGGTGAGAACCCCAACGGTATCCCCAACAACCTCATGCCTTACATCACACAAACAGCAGTAGGCAAGCGTCCCGAATTGGGCGTATTCGGTAGCGACTACGACACACACGACGGTACTGGTGTACGCGACTATATCCATGTTGTCGATCTCGCACGTGCTCATGTAGCAGCACTCAAGGCTATCGTTGCCAACAAGGGCATTGCTATCTACAACATCGGTACAGGTCATGGTTATTCTGTTCTTGATGTTGTCAAGGCCTTCGAGAAAGCAAACGGTGTTCCCGTACCCTACTCTCTCAAACCACGTCGCCCAGGTGACATTGCAACATGCTATTGTAACCCTGCAAAGGCAGAAGCAGAACTTGGTTGGAAGGCACAGTTCGGCATCGAGGAGATGTGCCGCGACAGTTGGAACTGGCAAAAGAACAACCCCAACGGATTTGAGGAATAATCTCTCACCCAAAATAAAATTATAATTAAATAGAGGTTGTGTCATTTTTCTTTATGACACAACCTCTATTTTTATTATGCTTCTTCCTTGAATTTTATATCACAATGATTGTAAAAAACAATTCAGTTATTAGAAGTAGAAAAATGTGGTCATTCTTGTAAATAGATAAATATTACTCATTTAGAATTACATTTTTCTAATTGCGTCATTAAAAATGCTATAAAACATCTGTTCCAGTATCTAATAGCAAATTTATATTTACAGTGTAATGAAACCTTAATGGTTAATAATAACTAAGAGGTTTCGAACTCGAAGCCTCTTATAAAAAATCTCTACTCTTGTGCTATTGTGCTTTGGCATCAAGATAACTATCCTTGAAGCCAAGAAAATAGAGTACGCCATCGAGACCAATGGTATTGATTGACTGGCGAGCGTTGGCGACAACACGAGGTTTAGCATGAAAGGCTATGCCAAGACCTGCAGCTGCAAGCATTGGGAGATCGTTGGCTCCATCGCCAACAGCGATGGTTTGTTCCATGTCGACTTTCTCGACCTGTGCAATCAAACGGAGAAGTTCAGCCTTGCGCTTGCCGTCGACAACCTCTCCAACATAATTGCCGGTGAGATGACCTGTTTCGTCTACCTCGAGTTCGTTAGCGTAGACGTAGTCAATGCCATATTTCTTCTGGATATACTGACCGAAGAAGGTGAAACCTCCTGAAAGGATAGCTATCTTGTAGCCATAGCTCTTGAGGACATACATCAAGCGGTCGACTCCCTCTGTAAAGGGGAGGTTCTCTGCAATATCCTGCATGACACTAACATCAAGACCTTTAAGCAACTGGCAACGGAGTCTGAAACTCTCACTGAAATCAAGTTCGCCACGCATAGCTTGTTCGGTAATGGCAGCTACTTCATCATAAACGCCATGGCGACGTGCAAGTTCGTCAATAACCTCGGCCTGGATTAGAGTGGAGTCCATATCGAAACAGATGAGACGACGCATGCGACGATACATATTATCGCGTTGGAAAGAGCAATCGACGGACATCTCACTGGAGAGTTGAAGGAGTTGAGCTTGCATCTGCTCGCGGTTATTGGGAGTACCTCGGAGAGAGAATTGTATGCAAGCGCGTGTCTTTTCAACAGGGCGTTGTATACTCTGTCGACCACTTAGGCGACGAACTGCATCGATATTGAGTCCCTGCTTGACAATTACCTGGGTTACAGCTCCTATCTGTCTGGCTTCAAGACGTCGGCCAAGTATAGTGAGGATATAACGATTCTTGCCCTGACGGTCGACCCAGGCCTCATACTCGTCCATGGTGATCGGGGCAAACTTGATGTTAACTCCCAATTCACTGGTTTTGAAAAGAAGTTCCTTCATAACTCTACCGCTATTCTCCTCGTTTACTCTGATGAGTATTCCCAAACTAAGGGTGGCATGAATAACGGCTTGACCAATATCCTGAATATGCACATCATGTGCAGAAAGGATTTCCATGATTTCGGAGATAAGACCAGGGCGATCGGCTCCTGTTATGCGTACTAGCATCAACTCCTGAGCAGCATCACTATTTTTTCTATCTTCCATGTTTTAATACAACTTTTGGGGGATATGAATATTAATAGAAAAATTAGAATAATTTATTCAAGATGTAGGCCAATCTGAGGCCTCCTTTAAGGAGTTGGTTTTCAATAACGGGAGTCCACTTGGCTACATAATCGTAAGAAAGATTCTCCTGCTGAGAGGTTTCGGAATAAATGCGTTTTGCGAGGGCGTGAGTTTCGCGTGCCCAATCATCAATGGTTCCCTGACATATTTCCTTTACCATCTTCTTGTTGGCATGATCAATCTCATCGGCCCACTCGGTGTGACTCCACTTATGCCCATCTTCAAGAATAGCAGTATCCCATATACCATGCAAGTTTGCCTTGCGGTTGAAATAAGTAAGGGTATATTGGTTTCCGCCACGGTCAGCTCTGCGTCCCATGTGCATGGGTTGATGAAGGTCGCCCATAAGATGAACTAGCATTTTTAAAGCAGTTGCCTTCTGCTCTTGTGAAATGGTCTTATTAGAAAGAGTTTCTATCTGCATTTTTATAGCACCAACAATATCTCCTTTGGACTCGAGTTGAGCATTTTCATAAGTCTCGCCGGCATCGATATTCTTATAATGCCATGTCTTGGTATAGGCATAGGCCTCGGTATGACTTGCATTGTCGAGCCAGTTGCTCCAATAAAGAATACTATATCCATTGAGCGTTTTGCGTATGTTTTTATGCACTTTGCATTTTAGATGACGAGTTGCTATCTCGCTAACTATATCGTGACCTTTTTGACCCCATGCCATAAGTTCTAGATGTGTAAACAAGATAGCACCACAGAGGAGTAAGAATTTTGTTTTCATAGTATTGGACGTTTGCTTTATTAAACGAGGTGAATGACAATCACTTACCCAGAAGACGCTTGCTTGTCTCGCCGGTAGCGGTATTTCTGAGAATATACAATCCGCGAGGAAGACTATCAAGTGCACTTGGACCACAGATGGTTACTATGCGTCCATCAAGAGAGTAAACGGTGTAGGCGGAATTGCCTATTGAGTGATTTAAATTCTCGGGTACCTCACCGATGCCCGTTGGCTCTCCGCCCATAAAAGAGAAAGATATAGTGCGCGTTGTGGCATCATAGACTATATCGGTGATAGGTTTGTGCATCAGGAAACTTCCGTCAATATTAGGATTGTAAAGAGTTGCAGCAGGTGCGATGCGTAAGCCTTGGGAGCGCTCTTCATCGGTGAGCGAATTGTTGCCTACAATACCATAATATTCCACCACAGAGGGGATATCCTTTAGAGGCCAAAGATGACCTCTCAGTTCAGAAAGGTATTTGTTGGAATCGGTAAAATTATCTGCAATTTCAAAATAACCATTGGCTGGAATAATTGTCATGCGCTGGCGATTGGGATCGGTGTTTATGCGGTTATTCTTCCAAAGGATTGAATTATAATCGACATGATAAATCATCAAACCGCTACCTAAAGTATTACACAAATTATAGCTGTAAGGGTCAGCTGTAGTGCGATTTTCAAGAATATAATACTCATCTCGGTTGCCATCGTTATAGATGACATAGGCCGAACCTCCATCAGCAATCGCCTTCATACTAGTTACATAAGTAGGTTCGGAAAGTTCAACAAGTGATAGCCAACCCATAAAATGACGCTCGTAGGCGGTGTAGGGGGTTGGATAATATCCATTCTGCCAATATTCACCATAGTCCATCAAACTCCAATAGTCCATACCTGGCGCAGAGTAATTGAGGTCGTAAAAGTCTGGCAGACCAAGCATATGCGACATCTCGTGAACGAAAATACCTATGGCATTGAGCTTTGCGTTATTGGGTCCTCCCTGACTGGTGTAGTCCAAGCCCAACATCTCGGGGGCGATAAGAGAGGTGGCATATGTGACAGCACATTTAGTGGTGGTGTATGCACTTGTCCAGCAGGCAGGGTGCATACCATTTTTATCGCCCACATTGGCTCCGGCACCAGGAAATATCACTATCACTCCGTCTATCATTCCGTCATTGTCAGTATCAAACTCATCTACCCTATCGCTGATTTTACTACTGAGCGAATCAATAGCTTCCTTACGGAATACATTGCGACGACTATCACCGCTTGATTGACCATAGTATGAACGATTCTTTGAAAGCGTAATGGGTTCCATAATAACGAATTCGGGAGTAAAAATGCCATCGCTCATGGCGCAGAAATAGTCGCACACCGAATAAGGATTGTCTCCGGTGCCTACATTCTTAGCATTAAAGAACTTATCAAATAGAAGCACGAGAGCCTCGTCGTCAGGAGCAACTGTGAATTTAACATCAGTGAAATTAGCCAAACAAACAAGAATCTTTGGTGAACCGGTAGCTCGAAGGCAGGCTTCTTCCTGAGTGGAGGCGGTACGGGTAGTTGGAGCATCATCGTGATGCACACAAGGCTGTCTATGAAACCTTATACCAGTCGTGCTTCCTGCATCAAATGCATCGTACTGGGCATTCATCTGCAATGATAAACAAAACATGAGGGCGATAAAGATTCTCTTCATATATTTATGTTACAATTATGAATGATTATTATAACAAGTTAAAATTATAGTATATATATGTAGGTGTACATGTATATTAAACCTCACAAAGGTATACTTTTTTTCAGTTAGAGTCAAAAAAGTTGGAATAAAACTTTATTTATTCGAAAGAAAGCTATAATTTTGCAATTGAAAAAGTCATCAAGGGGGATTAGCTCAGCTGGCTAGAGCGCTTGCATGGCATGCAAGAGGTCATCGGTTCGAGCCCGATATTCTCCACAAAGGCAGACAGGAATGAGAATTACTTCATTCCTGTTTTTTTGTCGAGGGGGGCATCTTTATGTAGAAACAGGAATGATGATTGGTAACTTCTGGGAGTACGATGATTACGATGTTGAGGATCTTGCCCCAAGTGGAGTTGTTGTTGAATGTTCCCATAGTGGTAATTTGAATTAGGAGTTAGTAATTAACGGTGAGCGGGTGAGAGGATGAGAGGTGAGAGGTGAGAGGTGAGAGAAGTCGTTAAACTTTAAACTTTTGATAGTGCAAAGATACAACATTCCCCTGGCGATGTGAGAAATAGCGAGAAATAGCGTTTGCCCGCTCACTTTCCTCCCCCTTTAGGGAGATTGAGGGGGCCATTCTGTATCGTGAGGCGCTGGCGGAAGGAACACGAGGCGTTTGGCTTCACGCCGTGAGACGTAGGGGCGGGTGTTGTGGCGTACCTTACCCATTGGAGGGGCGTTTATGAAAGCGTTTATTTAACTTGCAGTAGGGGTATAGGTGTAGGGGGCGGGTAACTTCTGGGAGTAAGTAGTCTAGTCTTTTTAAAGTAACTTTTTACCAAACGGCAATAGATAAAAAAAGAAACGGTTAACAGATGACCAAATGGGCCTAAACTGCTAACCGTTATTCTATGAATTCGCAGAACAAATTGCAAACTTAATCGATTGCAATAAAGCAACGAGTGTGGACTATTTTACTTAACTACTTTCTTCTTGCCATCAACGATGACGATGCCCTCGGCAGGAAGAGCGTTGAGCTTTTGACCATGCATGTTATAGATGCCCCGAGAAGAAATAGTGGAATCGGTAGACTGAATTTGGTCAATAGAGGTAAGTATGTCATTCACCTCTATATTGGGATTCTCGATGATATACATCACAGAACCATGGTCATCCCATGTCCAGTTGCGAACTGCTTGGGGAGTGTTTCCTGTACAAATGCATGCAAAATAAGTAGAACTTTGCGAATAACCGCCACCTGCATGGAAACTGAAGGTACCATCACCATTGTCGCGGATCTTATCCAGTGGAGTCTTGTTAACCGTAAAAACATAGTCACGATCCTTACGTGTTACATAAGACTGATTGGCGGGCTGGTAAAGATAGTATTCATTGTCTTCCTTCAGAATTTGCCAGATGACGGTGGTGTCAAAAGGGGTTACTTCTTCCTTGTAGATATTGGCTACAGCCTCGTTGGCGGGAAATCCCTGATGAGTGGCACTGGTGACACCGCGGATGCTGACATAGGTGTTGCTGACAACGGAATTCCAAGCCAAGTAACCTTCACCACTCTTGGCTTTAATGTGGTATGCCATGTCATTGCGGAGTTCAGAGAGACTTGTGATGTTTCTGTATGCCTGAATAGACTTGTAGGTAACAGTGAGCACCTTGGTGGCGGCATCCAATGAGGCAGAGGCAATGTATCCTTCAATTTGTTTCAGTGTAACGTCATCTACAGAAAAATACTGAGTAGCATCTATAACATCACCATGTCCATATTCCTTACCAAGGAAGGTAACACCACCCTGTCCGTCAGGAGCACCTACAATGTTCACTGTATAGTATTGCACCTGTTGCATATCGCCCTTGATGCTTACAAATCCGCCACGGAGATACTCTGCTGGGATGGTATAGGTGCTGTCAGGTGCTATTGCAGAGGCGGGAACGTCAACAAGAATCCAGTTGGGGTTCTCGTTCTCGTCCAGCTGGTCAACGGCACTTATCTTGTAACCGTACTTCAGTTGGAAACCGTTCTGAACGAAGCCCTTTTCTGGTATAACCTTAACCTTGAGAGGCTGACCATATGGTGTGGCGTAATTGAGCAGTGCGCTGCCGTCTTTTGCCAAAACGATGTCACCATTCAACTGAGAAGCGCTTACGCTAACGGTCTCGCCATGTACGTCAAGAATTACGTCGGCAATGGCACCGCCATCACTAAGAATGGTAGCTCCACCAGCTGGGTTCAGACTGTTCCAGTCAACCTTGTAGCGCATGCGATAGAAACCTGGTTCAGTATTGGCAGGAATGGTGAAATTAGGCACACCAGCTCCAATGGTGTTACCGTTATCTGTTGTTGTGCCATCACTCTTGTACCATGTATTGCCAATCTGTGCGGCGCTATAACTTACCACATCACTGCCTGCGGCAGGAGTACCGTTGTCGTTTACGGTATATGTGAAAACACCATCATTGCCCCAGTCGGTGAAAACATAGGCACTCATCCATGCGCCGCCATATGTAAACTTGGGCTTTACGCTTGAACCTGCGGTTGCAGGGAACACGACCTCAGAAACTTTATTGTTGTAGACCTTTCTGGTATCGAGAGAGGCATTTACGGTCTTTCCCCCTGCCTCAAGTCCTACTGCGTCAAGATGACGGTCGCTGCGTGTATAAGCCTGCTCTGCGGGGAAGTTCAGTGCATATTTGTCGGTAGTGAAACGCTTCTCGGGATTGTTGTCTACAACGATCTCGTCGAAATATGCAACCCAGTCGCTTGCATCAGCATGTGGCGAACGGAGATCGGGAATTATCACCAACGAATAGATGTCTATGCCGCTATTGGCATTCTCCTGCTTTGAATAGGAGAAACCCTTGAAGCTGAACACCACGTCCTGCCAGCCTTCCTTAGCCTTGACGGGAACATTTGTCCATGCCCAGAACTGCTCGTCCTCGCCATTCTGCCAGCTCCAACTCTGTTCCAGGCGCTTGCCCAGACCTATTACCATCATGCGTGAGTCAGCGGGCTTGTCCTTGAGGTAGGCCATAACATGGATGTATTGCAGCTGCTTTGTCACACGGATAGGTTCCTTAAGGTCTATTCTCACGCCAAAGGCATTACTGCCGAAACGGCTTCTCTGCATGGCAACAACCTTGGCAGAGGAGTTTGGTGCCTCGCCAAGAACTGCATCAACCGAGGTGTCAGGGTTGTCTGCCACACCGGCATTGCCAGCCAGGGCGCCTGTGCGGAAAGGGCTTTCCGACCACTGGTCGTACACGCCTATTTTTGCAAAGTCATCGGAATCAAAAGTGATTGTTGTCTGTGCATTTGCAGCCATGCTCATTGCAAGCAAGGTTGCAGAAAGTATAAATTTATTCTTTATCATGGCTCTTCATTAATATACGCTGAGGTTAGACAATAAGGGACATGCACGACTGTCAAGGATTGTTATTCTGAGTTTCATGGCATTGTAACCCTCGCCATAACTTTCCGAAGTGCTACCATTCAGGGGAATGATGCGCTTGTAACCCACAGTAGTGGTTTCAAGTACGGGGCAAAGTTCTCTCCAAGAGTTGCCATCGGCACTGTACTCAACCTTGAAGTCCTTGATGCGCTGGCCAAGTGCAATGGGTTCCTGCATCATCAGGTAGCGCAATGTCTGGGGCTCATCCCATGACAAGGTAATTGTAGCCTGGCGGGTATCGTCGTTAGTTCCCCAATATGTATCCTTATCACCATCAGTAAGGTTTGATGCGTTGAACAATGTTCCTGTGCGGGTTTCGCTAACCTCAATGTTGGCAGTCTTGGCATAGTCCTTGGCCGATGTTGCGTCTGAAAGATTGTAAACGGGCAAGCCCAAACGCTCGTGCAGCATCTTTCCAAGTTTCTTCAACTCGTTTACAGTGTTTGTGGGCAATACGCCATACTGGTCGGGAGGACAGTTCAGGATGAGGGTAGCATTGCGACCCACGGTCTCCAGGTACATTTGGAACAGGCGCTCTGCACTCTTCATTGACTCGCCCTGGTGCCAGAACCAGCCATTATTTGTTGCCTTGGCATCGCTCTCTCCGGGGTTCCAGAACCAACCGTCTATATCGCCTTCTTCGCGCACCACGCTCTCAGACATATAATCGGTCATTGCCCAGTTGGTATTGCCGGCATAACCCGACTCGTTACCAATCCAGCGAGCCTCGCCGCCAACGCCCCAGAGCACACAGTTTTCTGCAATCTGGTGTACTCTTGCACGAAGGTTTGGAGTGTCGTAGTAGATAGATGCATCCACATTGCGTGAACCGCCTTCGCCGCCATAGTATCCGTCGCCACCATTGGCACCGTCAAACCACATCTCAAACTGGTCGTCGCCGAACTCAGCCAATTCCTCGCACTGCTTCAGGAAAACCTCCGTAACGTAAGTGTCCTTGCCATAGTGTGCCGAGTTTCTGTCCCAGGGGGAGATGTAGAAACCATACTTCATGCCGTGCTTGCGGCTTGCCTCAGCATAGAGCTGGGGGATATTAGCGGTGCGTCCGTATTCCGAACCGGCACCAGTGATATTATGCGTTGTTGTTGCTGTTGGCCACAGACAGAAACCGTCATGGTGCTTCACCACGGCAATACCGCCCTGCATGCCGGCAGCCTTCACCGATGTAATCCACTGTTCGGGATTGGGCATGGCCTTGGGGGCATAAATACTCTCATCTTCATCTCCAAATCCCCATTCCTTGCCGGTAAAAGTATTCATACCATAGTGGAAGAATGCATAGAATTCTGTCTCATTCCACAAAATCTGACGTTTGTGAGGAACTGGATGACAAGGTGCAGGCACATTATCCGGATTGGATGGCTCTTGTGGCACCACCTGGAAAGTTTGGGCAAATCCTGTCAAGGGGATAGTAAGCCCTACAAGAAGTGTCTTAATTTTCATAAATTAATTGTTGTAAAAAAAATTATAGATTAGGTTAAAATTATATTTTTCGGACTATTCTACTGCAAAGATAAACTATTTATAATAGAAAAAAAAAAAAAAAAAAAATGATTTTTAATCATATTCAATAAAATTATTTCTTAATACATAAATATTTCTACTTTTTTTTGTAAATTTGTTACGCATTTACTCAATATTATTATCTAATAGCATTGAATATTTTTTACCTTTATATAATATCATAAAAATAAATCTAATACACTATGAGCAAGTATCCCAAAATTGGTATTCGCCCCACTATTGATGGTCGTCAGGGTGGCGTGCGTGAGAGTCTTGAAGAGAAGACCATGAATCTGGCAAAGGCTGTTGCAGAATTGATTTCAGCCAACGTGAAGCATGCCGACGGTACTCCCGTTGAGTGCGTTATTGCTGATGGCACAATCGGCCGTGTGGCAGAGACTGCTGCTTGTCAGGCTAAGTTCGAGCGCGAGGGCGTAGGTGCCACTATCTCAGTGACATCATGCTGGTGCTATGGTTCAGAAACTATGGATATGCATCCTCATTGGCCCAAGGCCGTTTGGGGTTTCAATGGCACAGAGCGTCCAGGTGCCGTATATCTGGCTGCCGTATTGGCTGGTCATGCACAGAAGGGGCTCCCTGCATTTGGCATCTATGGCCATGATGTTCAGGACTTGGCCGACAACACCATCCCCGCTGATGTAGAGGAGAAGATCCTCCGTTGGGCACGTGCCGCACTTGCTGTTACTACAATGCGTGGCGAGAGTTATCTCTCTGTTGGTAGCCAGTGCATGGGTATCGCAGGCAGTATCGTTGACCAGAACTTCTTCCAGGAATATCTGGGCATGCGCAACGAGAGCGTGGACGAGACCGAAATTCTCCGCCGCATGGATGAAGGCATTTACGACCATGAGGAGTATGCCAAGGCTATGGCATGGACAGAGAAGTACTGCAAGATGAATGAAGGTTGGGACAAGAACCGTCCCGAAAAGCAGAAGGACCGCGCCGGCAAGGATTCCGACTGGGAATTCGTTGTCAAGATGACTCTCATCATCCGCGACCTCATGCTCGGCAACCCCAAGCTCAAGGAAATGGGCTTCAAGGAAGAAGCTATCGGCCACAATGCTATTGCAGCAGGTTTCCAGGGTCAGCGTCAGTGGACAGACTGGAAGCCCAATGGTGACTTCACCGAGGCACTGCTCTGCAGCACATTTGACTGGAACGGTATCCGCGAGGCTTATGTAGTTGCCACCGAGAACGATGCATGCAATGCCGTGGCTATGCTCTTTGGCAAGTTGCTGACAGGTTGCGGCCAGATGTTCTCCGACGTTCGTACATACTGGAGCCCCGAGGCTGTTAAGCGCGTAACTGGCAAGGAGTTGACAGGTTTGGCTTCTGGCGGTATGATTCACTTGATCAACTCTGGTGCTACCACTCTCGATGCTACAGGTGCCAGCACCAATGCTAAGGGCGAGCCCTGCATGAAGCCCGCATGGGAAATGACCGAGGCCGATGTTGAGGGTTGCTTGAAGAACACCAACTGGATGCCAGCCGACCGCGACTACTTCCGTGGTGGTGGTTTCTCTTCCAACTTCCTCTCCAAGGGTGGCATGCCCGTTACCATGTCTCGTCTAAACCTCATCAAGGGTCTTGGTCCCGTTCTGCAGATTGCCGAGGGTTGGACAGCCGACGTAGATCCCGAAATCCACGAGGTGCTGAACATGCGTACCGACCCCACATGGCCCACAACATGGTTCGTTCCTCGTTTGGACGAGACAAAGGCTCCCTTCAAGGATGTATATTCTGTAATGAACAACTGGGGAGCTAACCACGGTGCCATCAGCTATGGCCACATCGGTGCCGACCTCATCACTCTGTGCTCTATGCTCCGCATCCCCGTGTGCATGCACAATGTTCCTGAAGAGAACATCTTCCGTCCCGCATCATGGAATGCATTCGGCATGGACAAGGAGGGTTCTGACTACAGAGCATGTCAGACCTATGGTCCCATCTATAAGTAATTAATCAAACATCGGGTTGAAAAGGCAAGATGCACACAACAAACACAGCACCGCCTTTTCAACCCCTTTTTATAAATATTACCTTAAATATAGATACAATGATCAACCGTTTTATACTTAACGAAGTTTCATACTTCGGTCCAGGTGCTCGCGAGGTATTGCCTCAGGAGATTGCCCGCCTTGGTTTCAAGAAGGCTTTTGTAGCAACAGACAAGGATCTTATCAAGTTTGGTGTTGCTGACAAGGTGCTAAAGGTTCTTGAGGGAGCCAATATCCCCTATGAGGTATTCAGCGAAATCAAACCCAACCCCACCGTTTCCAACGTGAAGGCTGGTGTTGAGGCCTTTGCCAAGTCAGGTGCCGACTTTATCATCGCCATCGGTGGTGGTTCATCTATGGATACCGCCAAGGCCGTAGGTATCATTACCAACAACCCCGACTTTGCCGATGTTGTTTCTCTTGAAGGCGTGGCCGACACCAAGAAGAAGTCAGTGCCCATCATCGCACTTCCCACCACCGCAGGTACTGCTGCCGAGGTGACTATCAACTATGTCATCACCGACGAGGAGAATCAGAAGAAGATGGTGTGCGTGGATCCCAACGACATCCCCATCATGGCCATTGTAGATGCCGAGCTGATGTACACCCTACCCCGCAGTCTCACTGCTGCCACAGGTATGGATGCTCTCACACATGCCATCGAAGGTCTCATCACCAAGGGTGCTTGGGAGATGAGCGACATGTTCGAGTTGAAGGCCATCGAGATGATAGCACGCTATCTGGAGACCGCCGTCAACGAGCCACAGAATGCCGAAGCACGTAATGGCATGGCAGTAGCTCAGTACATTGCCGGCATGGCATTCTCCAATGTGGGTCTTGGTGTAGTTCATGGCATGGCACATCCTATGGGAGCTATCTTCGACATTCCTCATGGTGTGGCAAACGCTCTGCTTCTGCCCACGGTGATGGAATTCAACATGCCTGCTGCCATAGACAAGTATGTACAGATTGCCAAGGCAATGAATGTTTACTCCGTTGGCATGAGCGACGAGGAAGCAGCGGAGGCTGCCGTAGAGGCAGTACGCCAGTTGGCCATCCGCGTTGGCATTCCTCAGCATCTCTCCGACCTGGGCATCAAGGCAGAAGATCTCGACCGTCTTGCCACAGCTGCTGCAGCCGATGTGTGCACACCAGGAAATCCCCGTTTCGTGAACAAGGAAATAATCCAGGGACTTTACGAGAAAGTGCTTTAAACCAAACCTAAGCATACTAAACCTAAACTTTAATTCAATAATCACATAATACTGGGTTACAATAATTTAAATAATATGATTACAAATCTCCATATTGAAGAATTCATCAAGCAAGCTCACCGCGTGGGCGATGCTGGTTTGACAGTTTGCAGCAGTGGCAACCTCTCTTGGCGCATTGGCGAGGAGGCACTCGTATCAGGTACAGGTTCTTGGGTTCCCACCATCCAGAAGGAGAAGGTTTCCCAGTGCGTTGTAGCTACCGGCGAGGTTCTCAACGGCGTTAAGCCCTCTATGGAGAGCGGCTTCCACCTGGGTGTGCTCCGCGAGCGTCCCGATGTAAACGTGGTACTGCACTTCCAGTCTCCCTATGCTACTGCAGTATCCTGCATGAAGAAGAAGCCCGAGAACTACAATGTAACTGCCGAGGTTCCCTGCCACGTTGGTCGCGAGATACCCGTTATCCCCTACCTCCGTCCCGGTTCTCCCGAGTTGGCTGCCGCCGTTGTAGAGGCTATGAAGGACCACAACTCCATCCTGCTCACCAACCACGGTCAGGTGGTATGTGGTAAGGACTTTGACCAGGCTTTCGAACGTGCCATGTTCTTTGAGATGGCATGTCGCATCATCGTTCAGACAGGTGGTGATTACTCCGTGCTCACTCCCCATGAGATTGAGGATCTGGACATCTACGTTCTGGGTAAGAAGACTCCCCTGCAGCAGTAATACATACCTATTGTGTAGAACATTAACTGATAAACAAGCGAATGGGTATAGGCAGAAGAATGTTGCGAACACACACGCTACACTCCTATACCCATACCGTATTTAATATTTTAAGTAGCAAGAATGAGCAAAGTATATCTTGCCGCAGACTTCGGTGGCGGTAGTGGTCGTGTTATAGCCGGTTGGCTCCAGGATGGCAAGCTCGTCATGGAGGAGGTTCATCGTTTCGGCAACCGTCAGGTTCGCCTTGGCAACCATGTCCATTGGGATTTTCCTGCCCTGTTCGAGGACATGAAAGTAGGCCTGAAGAAAGCGGCCGCAAAGGGTTACGAGGTTGAAAGTATTGGTGTGGACACCTGGGGCGTGGACTTCGGTTTGATTGACCGCGACGGCCAGCTTATTGGCAATCCCGTATGCTATCGCGATGCACGCACCGCCGGCATGACTGAGAAACTCTTTGAGACACTCTCCCCCACCGAGCACTATGCCACCACCGGCATTCAGGTGATGGAGATAAACACTCTGGCACAGCTGCTCAGCATCAAGGGCACTGCCCAGCTCGAGTCAGCCGAGCACCTTCTGTTCATGCCCGACCTGTTCAGCTATTTCCTCACCGGAAAAGCCAACAACGAGTACTGCATAGCTTCCACCTCCGAACTCCTTGATGCCAAGGGCAGAGAGTGGTCGTGGGAAACCATCGAGGCTTTGGGATTGCCCAAGAAGATATTTGGCGAAATAGTCATGCCCGGTAGCGTTCGCGGTTCACTTCGCGACGATATTGCTGAGGAGACAGGTCTTGGCCAGATAAAGGTTATTGCCGTAGGTTCGCACGACACAGCCTCTGCCGTAGCCGCCGTACCTGCCATCGAGGGCGATGGTGCCATGGCCTTCCTCAGTTCAGGCACATGGTCTTTGCTTGGTTTCGAATTGCCCGAGCCCATCCTCACAGAAGAAGCCCGCAAGGCCGAGTTCACCAACGAGGGCGGTGTGGGTGGCCGTATCCGCTTCTTGCAGAACATCACAGGTCTCTGGATTATGCAGTGCCTCATGGCAGAGTGGAAGGAACGTGGCGAGGAGCAGAGCTTTGGCGTGATACTCCCCGCTGCTGAAAAGGCACAGATCTCCAGCATCATCCCCGTGGCAGATGCTGCCTTCATGAATCCTGCATCCATGGAAAAGGCCATCTGCAACTATTGCGCACAGAGCGGACAACAGGTACCACAAACCAAGGCCGAGATTGTACGTTGCCTCCTCACCTCCCTGGCAACAAAGTACAAGGAGGCCATCGACGGAGTTAAGGACATCCTGCCCGAAATGCCCAAGCGCCTCCACATCATAGGAGGCGGTTCGCAGAACGACCTCCTCAACCAGTTCACCGCCGATGCCCTGGGCATCCCCGTATGGGCAGGACCCGTAGAGGCTACCGCTATGGGCAATATCCTGGTTCAGGCCATGGCCTCTGGCGAGGTTGCCGACATGAGCGAACTTCGCGAAGTGGTACGCCGTAGCGTAACACCCCGAATCTTCGAACCAACGAATGACTAACGATTAACGAAAATCTCTGAATACTCTGAATACTCTGATTACTCTGATTACTCTGATTACTCTGAATATTCTGATTACTCCGAAAAACCTTTTACCCCTATGGAAAATCCCAAGAACGGTTATCCCGTACAAGAATACCACGGTCCTGTCAAGCGCTATTGCCAGACGCTGGACCTTCGCGACAATCCCGAACTCATAGCCGAGTATCGTCGCCGTCATAGCCAGGAACACATCTGGAAGGAAGTCCCCGAAGGCATTCGCCAGGTGGGCATCCTGGAGATGGAAATCTACCTGCTGGGCACACGCCTGTTCATGATAGTGGAGACCCCCATAGACTTTGACTGGGACACCGCCATGGCACGCCTTGGCACCCTTCCCCGTCAAGCCGAATGGGAGGACTACATGGCAGAGTTCCAGTTGGTAAAGGCCGGCATGTCCTCGGCAGAGAAGTGGCAACTGATGGAACGCATCTTCCATCTCTATTAACCCATCCCACACAGGCACACATGCCTGAAACCTTAACATAAACCATGAAAGAAAAACTTGTAGAAAAGAAGTATCTCATCACCTTCATCCTCATCACCTCGCTCTTTGCGCTCTGGGGTTTTGCCAACGATATCACCAATCCTATGGTGGCAGCATTCCAGACGGTGATGGAGCTCTCGGCCTTCGAAGCCTCTTGGGTACAGTGCGCATTCTATGGCGGATATGCCACTATGGCCCTGCCCGCAGCATTCTTCATCCGAAAGTTTAGCTACAAGAGCGGAATACTCTTAGGATTAGGACTTTATGCCATCGGTGCATTCCTATTCATACCAGCCGCATCCATGCAGAACTTCCTATTCTTCTGTCTCTCGCTCTACATCCTCACCTTCGGTTTGGCATTCCTTGAGACAACCGCCAATCCCTTCATCCTCTCGCTAGGCAGCAAGGAAAGCTCCACTCGCCGTCTCAATTTGGCACAAGCCTTCAACCCCATGGGTTCGCTCTCCGGCATGGCAGTGGCATCACTGGTGGTATTGCCCTCCCTGTGGTCCGACCGTCGCAACGAGGCTGGCGAAATCATCTTCCACACCCTCAGCGAGGCAGAGAAGGCCGACATCCGTGTGCACGATTTGGCAGAGATTCGCGACCCCTATGTTATGCTTGGCGTCGTGGTGCTCGTCATGTTCATCATCATCGCCATCAAGAAGATGCCACAGACCTCTGCCGACGTTAAGCAGGATTCTGCCTTGGCCACCCTGGGGCGCCTCTGGAACAACACCATCTACCGCGAAGGTGTAATGGCACAGATCTTCTATGTTGCCGCACAGATTATGGTATGGACCTTCATCATCCAGTATGCCGACAATCTGGGTATCAACAAGGCCACGGCACAGAACTACAACATCTTTGCCATGAGCATGTTCCTCTGTAGCCGTTTCATCAGCACCTTCCTTATGAAGTATGTCAACTCGCGCATGCTTCTCACAATCTTCGGCATCGGAGCCATGCTCTGCACCGCAGGTGCCATCCTCATCGTGGGCATGCCAGGTTTGTATTGCCTCGTAGGCATCTCGGCCTTCATGTCGCTCATGTTCCCCACCATCTATGGTATAGCTCTGGAGAATGTAGAAAGCCAGGACACCTCGCTCGGTGCAGCGTTCCTCGTTATGGCCATCGTGGGCGGAGCACTCATGCCCCCCATACAGGGCACCATCATCGACATGGGCGTCATCTATGGCCATCCCGCTGTCAACGTGTCGTTTGTCCTGCCACTGATATGCTTCTTCGTAATATCCATCTACGGCATCCGCTCGTACAGGAAGGCAGCAAAGTAAGAACGTAAAGCAAAACAACCACAAACACTCCCCCATTTCCGTAGTCAATTTTTGGCTACGGAATTATATTTTTAATACCAAACCTCATGAACAACAATATATTCCACATCCGCAAGGCCGAGCGTCAGGACACACCCCTCATCCTCGACTTCATCCGTGGCATAGCCCGATACGAGAAGATGGAAGACGAGGTTGTTGCCGATGTCCACACCCTCGAGCAGCAACTCTTCGACCTGCACCGTGCCGAGGTTCTCTTTGCCGTAGAGAATGGTCGTGAAGTAGGCTTTGCCCTGTTCTTTCACAACTTCTCCACCTTTATGGGCAGAAGCGGTCTCTATCTGGAAGACCTCTATGTCCAGCCCGAGCACCGTGGCAAGGGTTATGGCCAAGCCCTCTTTCTCGAGCTCACCCGCATAGCCCGTCAGCGCAAATGTGGCAGAATGGAATGGGTGTGCCTCAATTGGAACCAACCCAGCATAGACTTCTACCGATCCATGGGTGCCACCTCTCTGGACGAATGGAAGATATACCGCCTAACCGAAGATACGTTGAAAAACTTAAAGAAGTGAGTGAAGAGAATAAGTGAATAAGAATACATTTTAAACCTTTAATATATCAAAGTCCTTTATGTCCTTTATATTCTAAATAATTATTACAAGTAAATAATTAATAGGGATAACATAATATGCATAACTTTGAGTCAAAATAATTAATTGCCCAATTAACTATTGGCTGTTTAAAGTGATATTATCCGTAGATAACTGATAAAAAAGAGGATGTGTCAAATAGGACACATCCTCATAATTATAGTTAGATAAACTTCAAATCATTAATCAATAGGTGAAAACTGGTCGGCACCAACATCACACAATGGGCAGAAGAAATCCTTTGGTAAATCCTCGAAAGCTGTTCCTGGAGCGATATTTTGCTCGGGCACGCCAACTTCAGGATCATATTCCCAGCCACAAACATCACAAATATACTTTTTCATAGTTGGATTTCGTTAGTTGTAACTTTTAAGGGTTAACAAAAAGATTGATACAACAAATTAATAGTTGTCAATATGGATTTCGAAGTATGCTTGGGGATGAGCACATGTTGGGCACATTTCTGGAGCCTTCTCACCAACTACAATATGACCACAGTTGCGGCACTCCCAAACCTTTACATCGCTCTTGGCAAATACCTCCTGCAACTCTACATTCTTAAGGAGAGCACGATAACGCTCCTCATGACGCTTTTCGATTGCTGCAACCAAACGGAACTTCATAGCCAAAGCCTTGAACCCCTCCTCCTCGGCAGTCTTTGCAAAACCTTCGTACATGTCAGTCCATTCGTAGTTCTCACCCTCAGCCGCATGCAACAAGTTCTGGGCAGTATCGCCTATACCCTCAAGTTCCTTGAACCAAAGTTTTGCATGTTCCTTCTCATTATCAGCTGTCTTCTGGAAAATCTCTGCAATCTGCTCAAAACCCTCCTTCTTTGCCTTTGAAGCAAAATAAGTGTACTTGTTTCTTGCCTGTGATTCACCAGCAAATGCCTCCATCAAATTCTTCTCTGTCTGTGTTCCTGCGTACTTTGACATAATCTTATTCTTTTTTATTAGTTAATATTTAATTTAAGTTGTTTTATTGATTACCCTATTTCTGTAATCGTTACAAAATTACATCATTTTCTAATTATATGCAAGTATTATCAAGAAAATAATTTGTATTTTTGCATTAAATTTTAAACTATAAACATTTTTTAAGAATATATATACCTATTATATATTATATAGAGTATATGAGTGTATATTAAACAATAATAGTTTTTTAGATGAGATACGTTCTGCAATTACTAATAATATTATTCTTTTCTTTTTGCGGAGAATTATTACATCACTTTCTACCCTTCCCATTCCCTGCAAGCATATACGGAATAGTTCTATTGTATATTTCTCTTGAATTAAAAATAGTGAAGATCGAGAATATTAAAGCTGTCAGCACTACCCTGATTATGGCAATGCCTATAATGTTTGTACCACCAGCAGTGGGGTTATTGAACAACTTGCACTACATGAAAGCCCAATGGCCAAAATATCTTGCCATTACCTTCATCAGCACATTTGTTGTTATGGCAGCAGCCGGATGGGCAACCCAATATATAATAGAAAAAAAGAAAAATCGAAAAAAAACATAACAAAAACATTTATACCCTTTCTCTGCCTAATGTCAACAACAAACTTCATTTCAGATTCTGCATACATTGGAGTATTGCTTACAATTAGTTCATACGGAATAGGACTTTGGCTAAACAAGAAAACAGGAATCTCTATCCTGAATCCACTGCTAACATCAATAATATTAACAACGAGTTTTTTAGTATTAGCAGGAATTTCATACGAATCATACAACGAAGATGTAAATATAATTAACTTTTTTCTCACACCTTCTACTATTTGCCTTGCCATTCCACTTTATGAGCAGATTCATCAAATTAAAAAGAATCCTTCTGCTATTGGAATAGGCATCACCTCTGGAGTGCTTGCAAGCATTTTCTCAATATTTGGCATGAGTTTGCTATTTGGACTTGATCATACATCATATGTAACACTTCTCCCAAAATCTATCACCACAGCTATAGGAATGGGAGTTTCTGAAGAGTTAGGTGGCATTGTTCCCGTTACAATAATGTCTATAGTTTGTACAGGTATCATCGGCAATATTTTTGCCGAGAAGTTCCTAAGGATAATAAAAATCAAAAATCCCATTGCCAAAGGTATAGCAATAGGATCAGCTTCGCATGTGATTGGAACATCAAAAGCAATGGAGATGGGACAAACCGAAGGAGCAATGAGTTCTCTTGCCATTGTTACTAGTGGCATCATCACCGTGATAGCAACATCAGTGTTCTCCACACTGATATAGAAAACCTTATACTGATTGAAGTTTATCCAAACACGTTACAATAAAATCTATTTTTCAGAAATCTTCTTTTCATAGAAGAATTTCCATAATGGGGCAGTCATCAAAGCCTGGAGGATTTCATCTCTTTTCAACATTTCAAATACTTCCGATTGGGGCATAATATGCCAAGTTAGCTCTTCGCTTTCATCAAGGTGCTGTTCATTAATTCGCTCAACACCAACTGCGAGAAATGTATGAGCTAAATTTGTATGGTTTGATGGATTGGCACACAGACTCATAAACTCTGTCCAATCACCACCTCCAAAACCTGTTTCCTCCATCAATTCGCGCTTAGCTGCCTGTAATGGGGTCTCTCCCTCTTCCATAACACCTGCGCACAGCTCATAACCAGTTACCCCAAGTGCATGCCTATATTGACGAACCATTACCATATCACCTTCCTTTGTTAGTGCTATCACATTTACCCAATCTGGAAACTCCAAAACCCAATATTCCGGAATAATGCGTCCATCAGGCAATTCCACTTTATCACACCTTGCTGTCATCCATGGACGGTGAGCAATATATTCACTCTCCAGTATCTTCCACTTATCTTCTCTTTTTCTTTCCATAGAAAACTTCATAATATTATTGCCTCCGTTGTAAATCAAGAAAAAAACTCTTTAAAGACGACATTGCCATTGGAAATGGTCAGCAAAAACATCACCTAAATGAGGTTGGTTACGAAATAATCCATAAACAGTACTGCCGCTACCACTCATCGCTGCATAAGTGGCACCAAGCATATACATCTGTTCCAATATACCTTTTATCACAGGATGCGAGGCAAATACGCTTTGTTCAAAATCATTTACCATCATACCCTTCCAAGCTCTCACAGGCATTGATATTATATTCTTTAATGACACCTTTGATACATGTGGAATTACAGAAGAATAAGCCTCACGCGTAGAAACAAAATCATCCGGTTTGACAAGCACCAACCAATATCCATCTAAGACCTCTGGCATGGAGAGTTTTATTGTTGGAGGCAAAAAACTTCCTATTGGTGGTAAAGCAAAATAACTTTTCTCAACCATAGAAAGGGAAAGATTATAAAATTCATCTCCCTTACCTTCTGCATAAACTGGCACATTGTTAATGAATACGGGACAGTCAGCGCCCAATTTTCCAACTAAAGCTGCCATTCTGTAATTAGACAACCCTAAGTTGAAAAGTTCATTTAATCCCTTAATCATAAAGGCAGCATCAGTACTACCTCCGCCCAAACCGGCTCCAGATGGAATATTCTTTGTCAAACGAATAGCTACTGGAGGTACCTCTATCCCTTCCGCACGCAACAAGGCCAAGACCTTCATTACCAAATTATCATTAGCCAAGCAATCCAACTCTCTGCCATCTATAACAAAAGAGTCTTCACAAGCCGGAGTCATCTCAAGGCAATCAGCCAAAGGTATAGGTAAAAAGATGGTTTCAATATTATGATAACCATCTGCTCTACGACCGACGATATTCAGTCCAAGATTTATCTTGCAATTAGGATAAAGTATCATCTCTTTCGTAATTTATTAAGCAAATCCTCGTTAATTCTGCTGATTTTCTTTGGTGTAGCCATGATAGGAGAACTAACACCATTATAAATATCAGAGAAGAGTTTAAGCAAAGGAGGTTGCCATGGTTGCTTATTAAGATTCACAACCATTTTTATATCCTTAGCCACTAATTTCACCTTTAATTCTTTCCCCTCCTGCATTGGATCTCCATCAATGTGAATCGCACCTTCTGAAGCTCTCCTTATAGTAAGTTCCTTACAACGAAAAGTCTTGATACGTGAATTCTGCAATATGGTCCTGTTCACCAATTGGTAAGCTATTTGAGCAGATTCCAAAAGACTGAATGGTTCCATGATGGTGACATCCAACAAACCATCTGACATCGATGCATGAGGGGCGATATAAAAATCATTACCATACTGCGAAGCATTGGCACATGTTATCAGAAAAGCCTTATAAGTTTGCTTATTCTCCATTTGAGGCTCGTTTATCTCCAACTCGTATGTCTCGGGTTCATATTTCACACCCTCTTTCAAAGCATTTTCAACATAAGTCAAGAACCCTCTTCTTCCAGCCTTATTGAATTTGTCAGACAAAAAAGCATCAAAACCAACACCAGCCGTGCAGAAGAAAGGTTTATCATTGATTAAACCATAGTCAAGTGTATGTATATTGCACTCAGAAATAATCTGCAAGGCACCATCCACATTCATAGGCAAGAAGAGGTGGCGTGCAAGCCCATTACCACTACCGCAGGGAACTATGCCTAATGCAACATCTGAATGCACCAAAGCCCTGGCTGTCTCATTGACAGTACCATCACCACCCACGGCAACTACAATATCAACTCCAAGTCTGACAGCCTCACTTGCAATTTCTGCTGCATGACCAGCATATTCCGTATACTTTATGGCTATGTCAAAACTATTCTTTGAGAAGTATTCTGGTATCTTTTTTACAACCTTCTTCTTCTGGTTAGTTCCCGAAACTGGGTTAACTATAAACCATATGCTTTTTATAGACATATCAACATTTCATAATCCTCTACAAAGGTAGGTAAATATAACGTCATTGTTACTAAAAACACCTCAATCTAATTCAAAATTGCACAAAACTTCACTTTTTATGCAAAAACACATTCGTTTATTGAATAAAAAACGTACCTTTGCAGATGATATAAAAGCGATAGTAAATTAATTTTAACATAAACCACAATGGGATTGTTACAAGACAAACTGGCAAAATACACTCTGCCAGAAGAGATTAAGGCAAAAGGTATCTATCCTTATTTCCGCGAGATTGAAGGCAAACAAGGCACCGAGGTGTCTATGGGTGGACATAATGTATTGATGTTTGGTAGCAATGCATACACAGGCCTTACTGGCGATGATCGCGTTATTGAGGCAGGCGTAGAAGCTATGCGTCAATATGGTAGCGGATGCGCAGGCAGCCGTTTCCTAAATGGCACACTTGACATACATGTTGAACTTGAGAAAGAGTTGGCAGAATTCATTGGCATGGACGAGGCTTTGGTCTTCGCCACTGGTTTCACGGTAAATAGCGGTGTAATCCCTCAATTATTGGGAAAAGACGATTACATCATCTGCGACGATCGCGACCACGCATCTATTGTAGATGGCCGTCGCTTAAGCTTTGCAAACCAATTACGTTACAAACACAACGACATGGAAGACCTTGAGCGTGTTCTCAAGCGTTGTAACCCCGACAGCATCAAGCTTATCGTTGTTGATGGTGTATTCTCAATGGAAGGAGACCTTTGCAAACTCCCCGAGATAGTAGAACTAAAGCATAAGTACAATGCAGCTATTATGGTTGACGAGGCTCACGGCATTGGTGTATTCGGACGTGATGGTCGCGGTGTTTGCGATCATTTCGGTCTAACTCACGAGGTTGACCTCATTATGGGCACATTCTCTAAGAGTCTTGCAAGTATTGGCGGATTCATTGCAGCTGACAAGACAATTATCAACTACCTGCGTCACACTGCCCGTACCTATATCTTCAGTGCAAGTTGCACACCAGCTGCAACAGCATCAGCACGCGAGGCACTTCGCATTTTGAAATCAGAGCCCGAGCGTCTTGAAGCACTTTGGGATGTAACACATTATGCTCTTAAGCGCTTTAAGGAAGAAGGCTTTGAGATTGGCGATACCGAGAGTCCCATTATTCCCCTTTACGTTCGTGACCTCGAAAAGACTTTCATCGTAACAGCACGTGCATTTGAAGAAGGCGTCTTCATCAACCCTGTTATTCCACCAGCATGCGCCCCCACCGACACACTAGTTCGCGTAGCACTAATGGCCAATCACACACATGAGCAGGTCGACCGCGCAGTAAAGAGCCTCAAGAAGGTCTTCGTAGAACAAGGAATTATTGCGGAATAAACTGATTTTAATTAATTGCAATATTAAAGAGGATATACATTTGTATACCCTCTTTTTTTATTAATACAGTTTAATAAATATTCTCTTTATAAATTGTCAGAGCGTTATAGGATTGATACTTGTTTAATCATTACAAATCAACACTTTTCTCTTTAACAATATAAAGGAAACGACGGAAATAAAGTATGCCGGCTATTGTGAGTCCTATAGGAAATCCCCACCAAATACCTACGGCTCCAAAATCCAATGTTATACCAAAAAGATAACTGCATGGTATTGTTATCAATGCATAGCAGATGATAGAATATTTCAGTAGTTTTTTAACATCCCCCATTCCTCTTAATGCATTTACATAGCAAGTTTGCATACCATCACCAACCTGATAAAAAATTAAAGGCACTATCATGGAAACCACGGTTGAAGAAATTCGAGTGAATAGTTGAGGATTATCGTTTGAGACAAAAAATGCTGTGATACTATTGCGGAAAACAAAAACCAATAACGTTGCTAATAAGCCAATTAGAAATATCAAATGGTAACCTGCATGAGCAGATTTCTGAATTCCATTCCATCCCTGTAAACCGAAATAATGGGAAACTCGTATAGCTACGGCAGAACCAATTCCAATATAAAACATATACACAAAAGAAGCTATCTGGCATCCCACCTGATGAGCAACCAATGCCGACGTCGCATCCCATGAGTCACCTCCCCAGCCAAGTGTAAGAGCTATACCAGAAAAAGCCGCCAATTCAATACTTAACTGAAAAGCTATAGGCCAACCAAGCTTGTTTAAATTCATCAATGATGATTTCGATATTAGTGAGTCCGCCCATAAACGTCGGTATAAAGCATACTTTTTGTTGTTAACAAAAAACAAGATATACAGCATTGCCATTAGTATGCGGCTTGTAAGTGTTGCCCATGCGGCACCGACAATGCCCATCTCTGGAAAACCAAGCCTTCCAAAAATCAGGACCCAATTCCAGATAATATTCCATATGTTGCCTGTTAACACTATCCACATTGTAATACGAGTATCAGTTAGACAGTCATAGAAATTCTTCATGCCATAACAAAAATTCATAACAAGCAACGAAGGTATCAGTATGAATATATAATGTTTTATCTGAGGTAACAACTCCGATTGCACTCCAATAAAAGGCAAAAGAGCATAGCACATATACATCAGAAGGCACACTAAAACACCCTGCATGATATCAGCAAAAAGAGAAGTCTTTAGTTCGGAAACAATTTTAGCATATCTACGTTGACTATATAACTTGCCAATTACTGGTACCGAAGACATACTAAAGCCCATGCCCAATAATTGAGCCATGATAAGTAATGAATTTGCAAAACCTGCAGCAGCAAGGTCGGATGCATTATATTGTCCAAGCATTAGTGTGTCGGCCATACCTTGAAGCGTAAGGCCTACTTGAGCAATGGTAATAGGAAGACCTAATTTAATGATGTTTTTATATTCTGCAAAGTATATCATCGAAACAGATAATTTTAGGGTAGGTTCTGTAAATTAGCTTTGAGTTGTTTGATGGCTGTAAATTTTTAATTCGAAAGATTGAACATAGTGTTCTGAATGAGTAAATAATAATAGAGAATAGCCAAGGGCATTAAATAACCGAAGCTATTAGATTTATACAGAAAATTGGCTCACTAATTTATCGGCCCCACCTTAAGAGGATATATCAAGATATTTCCTTAATATTAAGGAATCTATTCCTCTGCGTTTTGAGTAATCCAACAATTGATCCTCACCTATTGTTCCAACCGAAAAATGCCGGCACTCTGGATGTGATATCATCAACCCAGAGGTAGTCGAATGCGGAATCATTGCCGCATTCTCAGTAAGACTGATTCCTAAAGAAGAGAAATCAAGTATGGTGCTTAAAATAAAATTTACACTATGATCTGGCAATGAAGGATAGCCTATAGCTGGACGCTTGCCAATATAACGTTCTGAGAAAAGTTCCATAGGAGTCAAGTCTTCATCTTGAGCATATTTCCAGAAAAATTTTCTTGCATGTTCGTGCCCCTTCTCGGCAGCAGCTTCAGCGAGTCTGTCGGCAAGAGTGAGAGAAAGCAAATCATCTGCCATAAAGGGCATAGTTGAGACAAACACTCCTATCGTTGCTGGTTTTAAACCTATGGGAGGAAGGAAATCAGATAGACATAAATATGGGTTTTTCTGTTGGCGCAGAAGCGGAATAGGCGGAAATAGAGTATTAACTGTTTCGTTTATACTATCTATGTTTGCACACTTATTATCAACAAAATAAATAGAATCATCATTAGCATTGGCTTTAAGCAACCTGAATCTAAATAGTACATACACCCCACTTCTCGACCAATCATCAAGAAGTTCTTCTGCCTCATGCCTTAGGTCTTTCTGACCTTCTCCCTTCACTCCCCAAGCATGATAGAAGTAAAGCCAATTTATATACGGTTTCAGCTCCCTGACACCGAAGCGCAATGTTGCTAACATTTATTCAAAATAAGTGTCAAAATCACGAAATTACCTAACAGAAATCATTTCCAGGAATTCATCTTCAGACAAAATCTTTATACCCAACTTATTTGCCTTTTCGTATTTGGACGGTCCCATGTTATCTCCGGCTAAAACAAAAGAGGTTTTAGAAGAAATGCTTCCAACGTTCTTTCCACCATACTGCTCAATCATACGTTTATATTCGTCACGAGAATGATGAGCAAAAACTCCACTTATTACAAAACTTTGGCCATTCAAGACATCCTGCAGAACACCAATTTCTGCATCGCTTATGGCAAACCGCAAACCTACAAGTCTTAATTTTTCAATAATAAGCCTATTTGTATCAACAGAAAAAAAGTTTATCACACTCTCTGCAATAACATTTCCAATACCGTCGGTTTCAAGAAGCGATTCAAGCGAAGCCGACATCAAGTTGTCTATGTTTTTAAATTTTCTTGCCAACGTCTTTGCAGCTATTTCACCGACAAACCTGATACCCAAAGCAAACAACACCCTTTCAAACGGAACCTCTTTACTCTTTAGCAGACTTTCAGCCATCTTCTTCTCAAATGGCACATTGTACAAATCAGATATATCATGTACCAAACCCTGATTAACCAACTGGGCGATTATTTCTGGTCCAACAAGACCGACATTCATCGCCTTGCGGGAAACGAAATGCTCCAAACGTCCGAGGATTTGAGGATAGCACTCTGCGTCATTTGGACAATAAAAAGAAGCCTCCGCATTAGAGCGAACTAAAAGAGACCCGCACACCGGGCATCTTTTTACAAATCCGATTTTGTGCTCTGCAAGTTCAACATGTCCAAAATCCTTATCCTTGCCCACAACTTTTGGTATAATCTCACCCCCCTTTTCTACAAGCACATGATCACCGATATGCAAATCCAACGACTCTAAGATATCGGCATTATGCAAAGTGGCACGATGAACCATGGTACCGGAAAGTAGTACAGAATCCAGATTAGCCACTGGCGTAACCACTCCAGTCCTTCCAACCTGAAATGTAACCTCACGTAATATAGTACTTGCCTGTTCGGCCTGGAATTTATAAGCTATAGCCCATCTTGGCGACTTGGCTGTCATACCAAGGACCCTTTGTTGTGCTAGGGAATTTACCTTGATGACAATACCATCAGTTGCAACCGGTAAACTTTTACGATTCACATCCCAAAAAGTAATGAAGTTCCACAATTCTTCCAAAGTGTTGCAAATCCTCATATCAGGACTAACCTGAAATCCCCACGAGCGTGCTAACTGCATATTCTCGAAATGTCCATCGCCAGAAACATTATCACTCAAAAGGTAATATAGATAAGCATCCAATCCTCTGCTAGCAACTATTTTGGAATCTTTGCTCTTTAATGTTCCTGATGCGGCATTGCGTGGATTTGCGAAAAGATCCTCCCCCTGCTCAGCACGTTCTTTATTAAGTCTCTCAAAACTACTCCAGGGCATCAAAATCTCTCCACGAATCTCAAAATCTTCTGGTAGGCCGGCAATATCTGTATTCAGCATCAATGGAATGCTGCGTATGGTTCGGACATTTACAGTAACATCATCTCCAAAGACGCCATCACCACGTGTTAGCGCCTGTTTCAAATATCCATTATGGTAATGCAATGAAATAGACAGACCGTCATACTTAAGTTCGGCACACAACTGAAAAGACTTGCCTCCCAAAGCATCAGAAACCCTATTATAAAAATCCCTTACTTCTTCAAAATTATATGTGTTTGACAAAGAAAGCATAGGACGCTTATGAGGTACACTTTGAAAATCCCCTCCAATATCACTACCTACTCGCTGAGTTGGCGAATTGGGATCAAACATATCCGGATACCTGCTCTCCAGTAGCTGCAACTCCTTTAACATTTCGTCAAACTGCTTATCGGAAATAGTTGGAGCCGAAAGAACATAATAGTTATAATTGTGTCTATGTAGTTGTTCTCTTAGTTTTAAGATATATTCTCGCTCATTCATAGTAATGATTTTATTTTGCAAAAATAATAAAAAAGGTGCATACACGGGAGGTATCTCAACAAAAAATCGTAAATTTGTGGCGATTTATAGAAAAGTAAAAACGAACCAACTAAAACATGGCTCTAAATAAGTTTAAGGGATTAGGTGTAGCACTTGTCACTCCATTCAACTCCGATGGGAGCATTGATTGGGATTCACTTTTTAAATTGGTGGAATACCAAATCTCACGAGGTATAGATTTTCTTTGTGTCATGGGCACAACAGCAGAGACTCCAACACTGACAACAGAAGAAAAAAAACAGATTAAAACAGAAATTACCCAAAGGGTTGGTGGACGCATCCCCATACTTCTTGGATGTGGAGGCAATAGCACTGCTGCAGTAATAAAAGAACTGCAAACTGAAGATTTCACTGGAATTGACGGTATTTTAAGTGTGTGCCCATACTATAACAAACCATCACAAGAAGGCATATACCAGCACTTTGCCGCAATAGCAAAGGTTAGTCCTGTACCGGTTGTCCTGTATAATGTTCCTGGCCGAACAGGTGTTAATATGACAGCAGAAACCACTTTGCGACTGGCTCGCGAATTTGAAAATGTTGTGGCAATCAAGGAGGCTTCAGGCAATATCAGTCAAATGGACGAAATTATCAAAAACAAACCACAAGATTTTGATGTAATCAGCGGTGACGACGGAATAACATTCCCCTTAATCACTCTTGGCGCAGTAGGTGTGATCAGCGTAATTGGTAATGCATTACCTTACGAATTCAGCCGCATGGTACGCCTTGCGCTTCGTGGAGAGTATCCGCAAGCACTTGAAATACATCACCGCTTCACAGAACTCTTCAATCTTCTTTTTGTTGACGGCAACCCAGCCGGAGTCAAAGCCTTACTAAGCGAAATGGGATTGATACAAAACGAACTCAGGTTGCCACTAGTGCCAGCTCGCCTGGGTACAGAAAAGAGAATCTCTGAACTAGCCAAAGAACTTGGTATCAGAATTTAAAAAACAAGCGACATATTCTTTCTTTAACCAATAAACAATAATTACTTATGTTAACAATTAATTCGTACGACGAGTTTGCTACTTACGAGGGCAAAGAGTTGGGAGTAAGCGAGTGGGTTTTAGTCTCACAAGAAAGAATAAATCAATTTGCGGATGCAACAGATGACCATCAGTGGATACATATTGATGAAGAAAAATGCAAAGCGGAAAGTCCATTTGGACAGACTATTGCCCATGGTTATCTCACAATAAGCCTGATTCCACTGATGTGGAACCAAACTATACAAGTCAACAATTTGGAGCGCATGATGAACTACGGAATGGAGAAGATGCGCTTTGGGCAGCCCGTGTTGTCAGGCCAAAACATAAGAATGAAAGTTACACTTGACGAAATACAAAATCTGCGTGGAGCTGTTAAGACCAATGTAAAGTTTGTGGTGGAAATTAAGGAAACCGGCAAAAAGGCAGTAGAAGGCATTGCAACCTTCGTATATTATTTCAAAAATTAAATTATTAATAAAGAACACACACAGTGAACAAACGCCAAATAATCATTGTAGTCTGTGCACTACTTTTTGGTGTCAACCTTATTTACGCCCAAGTTGAATTGATCCGAAAAGATTTTATTCAATTTGGGTTTGCTAATTTTGAGCATTGCGACATGCAGTTGCTCTTTCCAGGCAAGACAAAGTTTAAAAAACTTGAAGAAGACATAAAAAAGGCAAAGCACTACATACATATCGAATATTATAAGTGGTATAACGACAGCATAGGAAACCACATATTAGACCTTCTTGCAAAAAGTGCCAGCAAAGGCGTAAATGTAAGACTTATGTATGATGCCTTCGGATGCAGCGGAAACGATCCACAAGTAACTGCAGAATTTATCAAGAAATACCAGTCAAAAGGAATTAACATGATTGGTTTCGACCCAATGCGTTTCCCATATATCAATCATGCCTTGCATAGATTGCACCGAAAAATGGTTATAATAGATGGTAAGTGTGTATACACCGGAGGGCTGAATGTTGCAGACTATTATATCAAAGGCAAACCGGAACTGGGCAAATGGGCAGACATGCATACCAAACTAACAGGACCAATTGTTGCGGAATATCAAAAACTCTTTGCAGACATGTGGTACCGTGAGACAGAAGAAATATTAAATCACAATGCATACCTTTTCAGAACATCACCAACAGACAAGACCAACGAAGGTGGATACACCGCTTTTGTCGTTGACAGAGAACCTGGCAGAAAAAGCAACCATATAAGAAAAAGTTATATCTCGTGCTTCAAGCATGCACAAAAAAAAATAAGAATAATTAATCCTTATATCATTCTTGTCCGTAGCGTCAGAAAAGCCTTATATGACTGCATCAAGCGAGGTGTTGAGGTGGAAATTCTTCTCGGACATAATGGTGATAATCTCATCAGCGAAGTAAGCACTGCCCGAGAAATATACAATCTTTCCCGACGTGGAGCCAATGTATGGCTGTGTAAAGAATGTTTTCACCATGACAAGGTTATGATTGTTGACGATAGTTTGTGTACGGTAGGCACAGCTAACCTTGATGCCCGTTCACTTAGCTTCGATTATGAGGTAAATGTATATATGCTTTCACCAAAGCATTGTAAGGAATTGAATAGTTACTTTGAAGAACATCGCAAAACAAGTGTTCTGCTAACTAAAGACAATTGGACTTCCCTATACCCAAGAAACAAGCGTCGACTTGGTTGGTGGACAAAAGGAATCAGAGGAATTTTATAAAAAATATAAATATGTACATATATTTTACAGAAATACTTAAAGACTTAGGTTTTAGTCAAAATACATCATATTGGATATATTGTGGTGGAGTAAGCATAAGTCTTATCCTTATTATCTCAGTCTTCAACCTTATCTGCATTAAGGCTGTCATTCCATTGATAAAAAGGATTACCACAGAAACACGTTCAAAATGGGATGATATTCTATTAAATGAAAAAATCCTAAAAGAGATCACTTTTTTAATTCCTGCCATTGTCTTGGGTGTAAGTCTACCCTACTTTTTCAGCACTCAAGATAATACTTTGGAATTTCTTCTAAAAGTCAACAACATATATTTGATTGTTGTTGTATCAAAGATCCTATGCACATTTTTGAATTCACTATATGAGCTTTCATACAAAAGTGACAAACTTAAGAACCATCCGCTTAAGGGCATCTACCAGATGCTTAAAATTGCTGTTATTTGCGTGTCACTGATAATCATAGTCAGCATACTGATAAACAAGAATCCCGGATACATTCTTACCGCATTAGGCGCATCAGCAGCTGTTCTGATGCTTGTATTTAAAGACATGATTATGGGACTTGTCGCAGGAGTTCAGCTTTCTGCAAACGACATGCTACGTCCTGGCGATTGGATAAGTATGCCTAAATATGGAGCAGATGGTGACGTCATTGAAGTGACACTCACCACAGTAAAAGTGCGTAATTGGGATAAGACCATCACCACGATACCACCATATGCCTTGATTAGCGACTCATTCCAAAACTGGCGTGGAATGAAAGAAAGCGGTGGCAGACGTGTGAAGCGTTCAGTATATATAGACATGAGATCAATAACTTTTTCCACATCGGAGCAACTTCAAGAATTCAAGAAAAACAATTGGCTAGAAGGAGTGGAGAGAGAGGACCAATTTGTAGTCAACCTGCATGTATTCAGAAATTATCTTGAAAAATATTTGCGCAACCATCCACGAGTAAACCAGCATCTCATGATTTTGGTTCGACAGCTGCAGCCAACGGCCCAAGGACTTCCACTTGAACTTTATTTCTTTTATAATGGTACCGATTGGGTTCCTTACGAGAACCTTCAGTCAGAAATCTTCGAGCATGTTTTTGCAATGTTGCCAACATTTGGTCTTCGCGTATTCCAGTCCCCAATGGGCATAGACTTCTGCAATGGGCAGCTATATTCCGAATAATAGTACTCCCCTACCCTGATCTTTATGCGAGGTAATAAAATGAGAAAAAGACTTTTGATATTTGATCTTGACGGCACACTACTTGATACCGTTGGAGACCTGACTCAGGCGGTTAACCATGCGTTGAGTAAAAACAACATCAATATCAACCACAATAAGGAAACTATAAGTACATTCGTTGGCAACGGAATAGGAAAACTCATAGAAAGGGCCATACCTTGCCAGGACAGAAACGCAGAAAACATAAAATGCGTACAAGGTGACTTCGTGGCATTTTATAACGCTCATAACACAGACCTTACACGACCTTACCCTGGCATTACCGAAACCTTAGAGTATTTTCAAAACAAGGAAATCTTATTGGCTATAGCCTCCAACAAATACCAAAAAGCAACAGAACAACTTGTTGCGCATTATTTCCCGACAATAAACTTCTGCAATATAAGCGGACAGAAGGCAGAAGTGCCCATAAAGCCACACCCTGCAATAATAAACAACATCCTCTCTGAGATACACATACCCAAAGAGGATGTCCTTTATATCGGTGACTCTGAGGTAGATATGCAAACTGGAGTGAATGCTGAAGTCGATACTATCGGAGTTAGTTGGGGATTTAGAGAAAAAAAGATTCTGCAGAAATATTCTCCCTTTGCTATTTCTAACAATACAGATGAATTAAAGCGACTTATCAGTAATTATATATAATTCAATTCTCCTCTTTTATTTTTGAATTTTCTTTTTTATTCAACTGGTACGAATTGTATATATTGTGCCAAATGCTATAAAATCCACCTGCAATGCTGCAAAGAGGGTCCATAAAAGTATAACCACACCATATAGCAAAAATTGTGTTCTTTTGACCCAAGGCTTGAGAGGAACTTATAATCTCATTTTCTGGATAATGATGTTTTACAGTATACCATCTTCCAAAAGAAAATTGTATCACACAAGCAATTATACTTCCCACCACAATCATTACCAATGGATAATATCCTACTCCGGATAATATGCTTTTATGCATAATTTTCACGCTGACGGCTATTGCTACAGAAAGAGCCAGTAACCATAAATAAAAAGCAAGATTAGGAATCTTAATCAATAACGAAGTTATATATGGCATTGTTTTTCTCATTACCATAGCGCACACCAATGGCGAGAAAAGTAATGGAAAAATCTTTAGCACTATCTTAAGAAAGATTGTAAACAGCGAAACGTCCGATTGGGGTGAAACAAGAGGAAGCATTAAAGGAATCAGCAACGAAGCTAACAAGTTTGCCATTATAATATACAAAACCAAAGACCCTTGATTTCCAGACAATTTTCCTGTAATAACAGCTGCAGCAGTTGCCGTAGGACAAATCATGCATAGCAGAAAACCCTCAAGCCCAAGCTTATAACACATAGGAATTTCACAAAAAGAAATCAGCAAGCATCCAAAAATCCAGAAACACCCTTGAAACAAAAGTCCCATTAACTGCCATTTTCTAAAAGACAAATCTGCAGGTTTGATTTTCAAAAAAGTGATCAAAAGCATCAGGAAAAGTAATGTAGGTTGCATGACATCAACAAGTCCCTTGATAAAGCAACGTACATTATCAGACAAATCCATATTGGCAAATGCCAGATATAATGTTGCACCCAACAACATACTAATTAACAAGCCAAATCGCCTGATATAAACTGAGAGAATGTTCATTCTGCAGTAAGACGTTTTATTTCATTAAGTATCTGTTTATTAAACTTTAATCGCTCTTTATCAATAAACCAACCAAATTTATTAAAATATTTGATCATGCTAATTGTGTGTGCGAAAAACAGGCGCAGGCTTCGGTGTGAACCTCGACTAAACTTATGATAGACAGACACTTGTGGAAGAAATAACGTCTTATATTTCCTATGTATACGGCGAGTCAAATCAAAATCCTCGGCATACATAAAATATCGCTCATCAAAAAAACCGACATCAAGCAATACCTCTGTCCTTAAAAACATAAAGCATCCAGAAAGACAAGGTGCATTCATTATATGAGTGTATTTCGAATGAGCCAACTCGTATCTCTTGTTACGGTTTCGAAAAAATCTTTCAGGCACAAACATTCTGCAGAACATATCCAGTGGGGTCGGCAACATTTTTACTAAAGGTTGAATCGATCCATCAAGAAACAGAACCTTTGGCATTATCTGTCCAACATCATCATGTTCTTCCATAAACTTCCAAATTGTTGGAATGACATTAGATGAGAACCAGACATCCGGATTAACTACCAAATGATAAGTGCTTCCCTCAGCAATAGCTAATTTCATAGCACGGTTGTTACCTCTACCATAACCAGTATTTACTTCATGAAGATATTCAATCTGGAAACCACGCTTAAGGTGAGCACAAAACTCCTCGTCACGAAACATATATTGCTGAAGTTCCTCACGTAACGTTGTAACTTCATCACTATGATCAATTATCCAAAGTTTACTTATAGGCGAAGCAATTATTGAACGTAATATTGCTTCGATGTCAAGAAAATGATCATTATATGTAACTATACTTGCAGTTATCATATCGTAGCAGGATGTTATGAGAATTTATATATGTTCTATGCATTCAAGAGCAATGAAAAACTGAAAGGTTAAGAAAAGCGCCCGCCCTTTCACAAGGGTGGGCGCTTGATTTTGGATTTGTTTCTTTCAATCCTTTACTTTACCTTAGCTACGATAGCCTTGAAAGCCTCAGGGTTGTTAACAGCGAGGTCAGCAAGAACCTTACGGTTAATCTCGATACCTGCCTTGTGCAACAAGCCCATGAGCTGGCTGTAGCTGAGACCCTCCAAACGAGCTGCAGCGTTGATACGCTGAATCCAAAGAGCACGGAAAGTGCGCTTCTTGTTGCGACGGTCGCGGAAAGCATAGGTAAGACCCTTCTCCCAAGTGTTCTTGGCAACGGTCCAAACATTCTTGCGGGCGCCAAAGTAACCTCTGGTCAGACCCAATATCTTCTTTCTCTTAGCACGTGATGCTACATGATTGACTGATCTTGGCATTTTCTTTAGTCTTTTTAGGGGTTAATGTTTAGCGCATGCACAACAGGTCGCGAACCTGCTTCATGTCTGATGTTACTACAAGACCTGTGTGAACCAAGTTACGCTTCTGCTTCTTGGTCTTTTTGGTCAAAATGTGGCTGTGGAAAGCGTGTTTACGCTTTACCTTGCCTGTTCCGGTGAGAGTGAAACGCTTCTTTGCGCCGGAATTGGTCTTTACTTTTGGCATTTTGTTAATTATTTAATTATTATTAATATCGTGGCCGCGCATCCAAAAGGCACGGCGCACAGATTTTTCTCTTAAATGACAAAGAGTAGTTCAGACTAATCGTCAAAATCCTCGCCCTCAACCTTAGGTCCGGTATACTCTTTTTTTGCTTTTTTCTGAGGTTGCTTCTTTACAGGGGTGTCAATAACTTTTTCACTCTCCAATTCCTCTGCAGTCTTCATTGGCTTGGCAATAACCTTTTTAGGTGCAATGAACATAATCATTCTCTTACCCTCAAGAGTTGGCATAGACTCAACCTTTCCATATTCTTCCAAATCCTGTGCAAAACGCAGAAGAAGCACCTCGCCTTGCTCTTTAAAAAGAATTGAACGACCCTTGAAGAAAACATAAGCCTTCACTTTGTCACCATCAGTCAAAAAACTCTTGGCATGCTTAAGTTTGAATTCATAATCGTGGTCATCGGTTTGTGGTCCGAAACGAATCTCCTTAACTTCCACCTTAACCTGCTTGGCCTTAACTTCCTTGGCATGCTTCTTTTGCAGATAGATAAACTTGGAGAATTCGATAAGACGGCATACTGGAGGATCAGCATTGGGACTAATCTCAACAAGATCCACTCCCATATCTTCTGCCATCTGACGAGCTCTGCCAATAGAGAGCACCTGACTTTCGATATTATCACCTACGATGCGTACCTCGGGAACTCTGATCTGTCCGTTTACGCGATACGTATCCTTAAGTTTATTGTCCTTCTTCATTAATTTTATATTTCGGTGTGCAAAGTTAGTAATTTTCTGTCATATTACGAACTTCTTCATTGATTTTCTTTGCGAAATCCTCGAATTTCATGCAACCCTGCTCACCACCTCCTTGTCTGCGGAAACTAACAGTGCCTTCTTCCTGCTCCTTCTCACCAACTACAAGCAAATATGGAGTGTGCTTCAATTCATTATCACGAATCTTACGGCCAATCTTCTCTGCTCTGTCGTCAATATAGCAACGAACATCCTGCGTATCGAAATAATCACGCAACTTCTCAGCATACTCCTGATACTTCTCACTCACAGGCAAAATCGCAACCTGGTCAGGCACCAACCACAATGGGAAACGACCAGCTGTGTGCTCAATCAGCACTGCAGTGAAACGTTCCATAGAACCGAAGGGAGCACGATGAATCATCACTGGACGATGTTTTTTGCCATCCTCACCAGTATACTCCAAATTAAAACGTTCGGGTAAGTTATAATCCACCTGAATCGTTCCTAACTGCCAACGGCGGCCCAAAGCATCCTTAACCATAAAGTCAAGTTTAGGACCATAGAACGCAGCCTCGCCAAGTTCTGTGGTGGTCTTCATACCCTTCTCTGCACAAGCCTCAATAATGGCAGTCTCTGCTTCGTTCCACACCTCATCCGAACCAATATATTTTTCGGTATTTGAAGGATCACGCAAAGATATCTGCGCTTCGAAATTTGTGAAATCCAATGCCTTAAAGATAATTTGTATAATCTCCATCACACGGATAAACTCCTGCTTCACTTGATCAGGACGACAGAAGATATGCGCATCATCCTGGGTGAACGAACGCACGCGAGTCAGACCATGGAGTTCACCACTCTGCTCATAACGATATACTGTACCGAACTCAGCACAACGGAAAGGAAGTTCCTTATAAGAACGAGGCTTGCAAGCAAATATCTGACAGTGATGGGGGCAGTTCATTGGTTTAAGCAAATACTCCTCGCCCTCCTCTGGAGTCTGTATAGGCTGGAAACTGTCCTTGCCATAATGATCCCAGTGACCAGAAGTCACATACAAACCCTTACCACCAATATGAGGACACATCACCTGTTCGTAACCATAACGACGCTGTATCTTCTTCAGGAAATCCTCCAAGCGCAGACGCAACGCAGTTCCCTTAGGAAGCCAAATAGGCAAACCCTTACCTACAAGTTCTGAGAACATGAACAATTCCATCTCCTTACCTATACGGCGATGATCACGTTTCTTTGCCTCCTCAAGCAACTGCATATGTTCAGTCAACATCTTTTGCTTGGGGAAAGAGATAGCATAGATACGGGTCATCTGAGGACGCTTCTCGTCGCCACGCCAGTAAGCAGAACTTGTGCTCAAAACCTTAAATGCTTTAATTGGAGCTGTGGACACCAAATGAGGACCACGACACAAATCAGTGAATGCGCCTTGAGTATAAGTGGTAATATGACCATCCTCAAGGTCTTCTATCAACTCATTTTTATAGGTCTGACCACGATCACCAAAGAATTTCAAAGCATCAGCCTTACTGATATCCTGACGAACCAGTTGCTCTTTACGCTGAGCCAACTCCATGAATTTCTTCTCTATATCAGCAAAAACAGCCTCACGGATCACCACACCTTCAGCCGGCATAATATCGTAATAAAAACCATTTTCGATGGCAGGACCAATACCGAACTGAGTGCCAGGATACAATTCCTGAAGAGCCTCGGCCATCAGGTGAGCGCTTGTATGCCAAAAAGCATGCTTGCCTTCCTTATCATCCCACTTGAAAAGTTGTATGCTGGAATCCTCATTAATTGGACGGTTCAACTCCACAGTTTCACCATTTACACCACATGCTATAACATCTTGAGCCAAACGACTGCTGATGCTTTCGGCAATTTGGAGACCGGTGACACCTGCTTCGTATTGACGAACAGAGCCATCGGGAAAAGTAATATTAATCATTTTCTTTACTTATATTTTATTTATATTTGGTTGCAAAGATACTATTTTTTTCTCATATAGTACTAGGCACATAAAGATTTGTTAATCAAAATTGTGAAATAAAATTAAATAATGTTCACACGCGCTATTATATAACATCAAAATCTTGTGTTATTAGGAAGATAATCGTAATTTTGTAAAAATTACAAAAATGAATCACCAAATAATGACAGCAATATGAAAAGAATCATTATATCAACCTACCCTATAGAAGTCCCATCCACCCAATACGAAAGACAAGTTATCGTTGTAGACGAAAAGCAAATTGGCAAATGCCGAGGATGCCTGGCATGCCGACGACTAAACAAATGCATCAACTACGATGACGATGCCCAACTCTGTATACCACTCTTCCACGAAGCAGACCACATCGACTTCCATCTCCAGCCAGAAGGCAGAATTCAACGTCTTATGGATCGTGTCTTGTACGCTCTTGATGGCACAGGAAAGACCTTCACCTTACACATTGAAGACCCTAAGGAAAGCGAATATCTTCGACGTTTGCTCAAATGGGCCAAATACACTGAAATTCAATAGTTTTTCAGCACCTCATAATGTATTCTCGCCTTCTTGGGTTTAAATAACTTCCTGTCATTAAATATTGCATCAGTTGCCCAATAAGCCAACTCCGCCGTCAGTATACCAATGGCAGCCCCAACCAACACATCACTCACATAATGGCGATTGTTAAGTATTCGTAAAACACCAGTTGCCGTTGCCAATGAATATCCAGCTATGGGTATCCATATACTTTTATGACCATACTCATGGGCTAACAATGTCGCTCCCATAAATGCAGTTGCAGTATGCCCCGAAGGAAAACTCCCATGCCCACCATTGGGCCTGGTTCTGTCAATACTGTACTTCATACCATTGACAACAGCAGCCATCATACCTGCAGCAAGAGCATCAGTAACAAGAATCTGCCATCGGTTCTTACTCCTGCCCTTAACACCAGCAAGACCCATTGTTAATTGCGTGGCTAATGGCACATACTGAAGATAATCATCAACACTTGTCTTGAAATTTGGAATCCCACCAACAACAGAACTCTTTACCGTGTTATCTATAGGCATCATTGCAAAACCTACTACCGCCACTGGCATAGCCAAAGAAAAGGAGTGATGCAGACGATTCATATTAAATTGCCTGGCACTGATTTTCATATCAACAGGTAAGACAAGAGAAGATTTCTTTCCAAAATACACACTGACACTGTCAACCTGAGCAAAACTGCCTAAAGTCAAAAAGAGAGAAAAGAAAATTATAAATATATTTTTCATGAAGGCAAAATTACAAAATTAATAAGAACATAGCGGAAAACATTAATAAAAATACAAAAAAAATAACAAAACACTTGCAAGTTAAAATAAAATATCGTACCTTTGCATCGCTTTTGAAAGGAAAGCCGCCCACAAAGGACGTCTGGAGAGATGGTAGAGTGGTCGATTACAGCAGTCTTGAAAACTGCCGCACTGAGAGGTGCCGGGGGTTCGAATCCCTCTCTCTCCGCAAACTAACAATGGAATCATCTTTTGATGATTCCATTTCTTTTTTTGTTAAGCACAGAGAAATTATAAATCAAAAATAATTACACTTCTTACACCATACTTCATGTATAAAAACGCAATACAATCTTCGGGGCAAAAGATTGTATTCTTATAGCCATAAGATTGTAATCTTCAACCCCGAAGATTAGGGAGCGTCGAGCCGAAGATCGGGACACCACGTTTCACTCAATATAAAACACAATTTGAAGCAACACTTTTCAAACCAGAACAAATACATATCATACTAATTACCAAGTAGATACAAACCGAAAAAACATCAAGAAAAATTTCTGACCAACAGTAGCGACTTCATATACCAAGCATCAAGGGTCAACATTATCTACTAGGGCAAAGACTTATTTCCCAACCAAGAAAAATTTTTACACATCAAATATTATAGCGAGACATATGCCAAGGCCTTGGCATATGTCTCGCTATAATTATCTCATGAATAAACCAAAATCGGCCATTAGCCATATGATAATAATAGCGTTTATTTTTAAACCCTTTCGTTTAGTCAATTGAGCGGACTCAACCGACGCAGGAGTGAGCGCAGAACCAAGCTTGCCTGAATTATTCCGAGAGACATGAAGGGAAACAATAGCAAAACTCGTTCAAAGTCAGCCTTGGCGAAAAATGGCCGAATATAATTCAACAGATGTTTTGCCGTTTAGAATGTACAATGGGGGCAACACCACTATAACAGAAAAGTGACGAAACAGATAAAAAATGGTTTCATTAGCACATAACAGTCTAGTAACCGATTTGGGATAAAAGAAGAAGGCTTATGGCACACATTGTCTTGCCAAGAATAATCATTCCTTTGTCTCCCTGCTAAGTTCCTTTGAATATCGTTTTATCAAATTATAGGCTTGATACAACCCCATTTCACCTGCCTTAGATAAATCCGCCAAACCTAAACTATATTTTCCAGATAGGATATATGCAACACCACGATTGAAAAATGCCTCTGGCATGCGAGCATCATACTTGATAGCTTCTGTATATGCATTAACTGCCGAAGCATAATCCTTCAGTTTCACGTATATGTTACCTGTATTATATAACGAATATGGAAAATCAGCAAGATTTTTGGAACACAACTTGTAATCCTGAAGAATCTCAAAATACCTTAATCGCATTTCTGACTCATTAATAGGCTGGGCTTCTATCTGCGCAGTCCGCACCTGGGCACGCAAAAAGAGATAAAGAGGACTGCTTTTCTTGTCAGAAACAATCACCGAATCCAATACCGACATAGCCGACTCAAAATCTCTGACTAAATAATAATCCATCACAAGCTGACAAGTGGCACCGATCACAATATCTGCAGAAATACGTTGCTGATGATTATTTATCTGAATACTATCCAATGAGAAATCTCCACACGACAACACTAAAGATGGCTCAAGTTTATTAGCTTTCGAAAAGTCATCAACGTTTTTGCTGTAGGGCATATAACGACGGGTCGGATGTGGCTTCGCATAAAAAGCCAACACATACTCAGGCATACAGCGCAGTTCCGTTTGTTTATTCTGTACCCTACCACGGAACTCACTTGCATAATGCGTTGCATTATCCTGCTCCTCATCAACTACAAGCTTGTTATAGTCCTCAATGCGCTGTTCGCTTTTCTTTCGGGTAGAACTCTGCACCTTATAAGTACCGGTACGGACCTCCATCTCCGCCTTAAGCACACGAAACTCATCACGCTCAGCACCGTACACATCTCCTATCTTCCTTAGAATTGCTGCGCGTTGTCTGTAACCAACCCAAAACTGGGGATAAACATCCAACACTAAACTAATATCCCTGATTGCTCCCTTATAATCCCCTACCATATCAAGCAATATGGCACGATTGTATAAGGCCACCATATCGGTCGAATCAAGCGACAATACAAAATCAAAATCCTCTATGGCTCTGTTATTGTCTCCCACCTGAGCTCTTAACAAACCACGATTATAATGTGCAACATAACTTGAGGCATCTATTTCTATAGCCTGATCGTAGTCAGCCATGGCACCACGAATATTGTTTTGCTGATAACGGGCAAGAGCTCTGTTTACATATAAGATTGGTACACGAGGCTTTTGCATAATGGCCATATCCAGAGCCATTTCAGCATCCTTAAACTGCTCACGCTTTGCAAACATAGCGGCTTTCATGCCCCAGGCACCGCCGTCATATTTATTAAGCACAAGAGCACTGTCTACCCATTCTTCAGCAATAAGCGTGTCTTGCTTGGCAAGAAACACCTGCGCCTTCATTGTGCACAGTGATGATTCCCGAGGCCAAAAATACATCATTGTATCAAGTGCCTGATTAGCTTCGTCAAACAGTTTTAGCTCCATCATACAAAGCACCATATTGTGCCAATTGTTCTTTTCTGTCGGATTCTGCTGTAACGAAGCCCGGTAATCGGCAATAGCCAGTGCATATTGTTGCATGTTGATTCTACATAATCCCCTCAAAGTGTAATACTGAGAGGTGTAGGGTTTTCTGTCTAATGCCAGTGAACAATCGCTCACTCCTCCAGCATAGTCTTCAAGATAAAATTTTGCCAGTCCCCTGTAAAAATATGGATCAGCCAGGTATGGTTTGGTATCTATAACAGCGTTAAAGCGCTGAATGGCAAGCACATAATCCTCATAATATAATGCATTTCGTCCCATAAGCATCACCCTATCTGTATTTATCTGACAATAAGAAGCCACGACAAATACAAAAGATAACACTATGGAAAACAAAAATTTTAAACGCATTATATTATATTTTTAAAAAAACTACTACAAATTACTTGCGCAAAGGCTTTACTTTGTAGTCAGCAGAAAACCCACCTCTTACCAACTGCTTCAATTTTGGCGCCATAAGCTGACGACGCAATCCTTTAAGGTGGTCGGTGTAAACAACACCATCAAGATGATCAAACTCGTGCTGCATAACACGGGCCAAAAATCCATCAACCCACTCATCATGCTCAACAAAATTCTCATCCTGATAACTCACCCTGATTCTGGTGGGACGAGTCACCTTTTCTGACAATCCTGGTAGCGACAAGCATCCTTCCTCTTGTGTATCCTTCTCGCTCTCGTCAACCTCTTCAATGTACGGATTGATAAATGTGCGCTTATAACCCTTATACTGAGGTTCATCATCACTGATACAATCCAAATCAATAAGTGCAAGACGTATTGGCAATCCAACTTGAGGAGCAGCCAGCCCCACACCGCGACTCTTGGCAAGTGTATCCCACATATCTTGAATAATCTCCTTCAAGTTTGGATAATCAGAATCAATCTCTTCAGTCTCTTTACGTAAAACAGGCTGACCGTATGTATAAATAGGAAGAATCATATAAACCTAAAAAAAATAAAAACCTATCTTCTCCTCTCCATCCATCCTTGCAATATGATGGTGGCACTGATTTCATCAACAAGCGCCTTGTTCTGCCTGGCCTTCTTGCCAATACCGCTATCCAGCATCACCCTGTGTGCCATCACACTGGTATATCGCTCATCCCACCATTCTACGGGAATATCAGGCAGCACCTTGGAGAGGCGTTGAACAAAAGCCTGGACGCGAGGCAAATTTTCGCTATCCAGGCCATTAGTTTGTTTTGGTAAACCTACTACAAATCTTTCAACAGGTTCTCGAGAAACATACTCCTGAAGGTATTTCAACAAGTCCTTAGTCTCAACTGTAGTCAACGCACCGGCAATAATCTGGCATGGATCAGTCACAGCCAAACCTGTACGCCGTTTACCATAATCTATACTCAATACCCGAGCCATGGATTACTGCTTATAGAGCAACCAAGCATCGGGATATGTAGCGCGAACCAAATCTCTGCTCTGAGCTGCAGAAGCCTTATCATCGTGGGTACTCAAAATTACGCGATACATGTTTGATGGACTCTTGACAACCTGAGCCTGATAACCTTGACCAACAAGTTTGCTTTGCAAAGCAACAGCATTTGCCTGAATACCGAAACTGCCAACAACAACACTGTAAGCTCTCAAACCAGTACCATTTACTAAAGTAACCTCCTCTGTACGCACAGTAACATTGCTGTAATCTGTTGTTGTTACAGACTGAATAGGTGTTACACTGACAGTCTGTGTCTCTGTCTGAGCATTCACTGGGGTAACGGTTGTGCTTGTTGTCTGCTGAGCCTGGGCTTTCTCATAAGCCTTCTTATATGCACTCTCACCACTCTTACAAGAACTCATGGCAAAAACTGCCAACATAGCTGAACCAATTACAATTGACTTCTTCATAAAAATATATTCTACTTTATTGTTTTTAATAAATTACGAATGCAAAGATACTCTTTTTTAATAAATCTAATGACATACAAATTGTGAATATTAATTAGAATACACATAAAATTAGTTAAATGCAATAAAAAACTATGTATTCAAGTTCTCCGAAGATAAATAATTCAGTATATTTGTGATTGTAAAAAAATCGAAACAAAACAAATCTAATATAAAAAACTTATAAAACATTACAACTATGAAAGCAGTAAATTATTTCCTCGCCTTCCTTGGTGGCGCAGCAGTAGGTGCAGCATGCGGTATTTTATTCGCTCCTGATAAAGGTTCTGAAACCAGAGCCAAAATCATAGAAAACCTTAAAGCTCGCGGCCTTAAGATGAGCAAGAAGGAAATGGAAGATCTGGCCAACGACATTGCTGAAGACCTTGGCATTGGTGCAACCGAATAAATCAACCTAAGTTCCTCAAGGTTCAACCTCTGGATGAACATTTATCTGAAAAAGCTTTAAGTATACCAAATTCGAATAACCTTGGAAGATATACATAAACTTATCCTTCTCGTCAAGGAGTATATCCACAAACAAAAGGAAGAACTGACACTCTCTGCAGCCGAAAGACTGATAAAATTTCTCTCGGCTGCTATAGTGGGTGCCATTATCCTCTCCATAGTATGCCTCGTTGCACTACTATGTAGTGTTGCCTTTGCAATATGGATAAGCAAAACGTATTTTAATAACGAATACCACATCGGTCTTGCTATTACCTCAGCCATACTACTGCTATTCATCCTAATAATATGGTTGAAGCGCAACAGTTGGATAATTCAGCCCGTGGCGCGTTACATTGTCAAGAACCTGCTTGCAGACCAACAGGAAACAAACACTAACAACGGCAATAAAAATGACAACACAGGAGATACTCAATAGTCGGGACATACTTCTTGCCCTTCAAATCCAAAAGGCACAGAAAAAGGCCGAAAAAGAGGCCGTTCGTCAAAAGATTGTCATAGCTATGCAGGAAGTCATAACACCTTCTTCCAAGCCAACAAGTAACATGGAAATGGCAATGAACCTTGCACGCAATGCATTTAGTGTGTGGCAAGGCATAAGCATCGGAATGAAGGTAGTGCGCAGTATTCAAACTATTTTTAGAAAGCGAAGATGAGCGACGGCAATTTCAACCGGGCCCTCCTGCCACATACGCCCTACCATAGTGGTCTTGCCACCGGAAGGATGCAGATGAAAATGAAAGCTCAAAAGGCCTTGCAGGAGATTCTCAAAACATATTATCCACACACCACTACACAAGTTAGAGAAGAAATTGCAAAACACTTCACCTCACTGCTTTCAGATAAGCAATAACCGCATCCATATAGGATATCAAACAATGGTGCATTAGAAACAATTGTTCTTGATGCACCATTATTTTTTATCTAAAAGTAAATTTTAAAGTCTGATCTCACAAATAACTCCAGACAGAATATTAAGTGTTTCTTATCTGGCAGATAGCCATTTCTTTTTCCACTCCTGCACAAAATCAGGAAGTTCAAGCAGAAGTTCCCCATTTGTATCAATAAAGAGTTGTGTCGTCTCTCCTTCACAGCACAGTTGATTATCTCTCTCACGATAGATTTTGTATTTATAGTCAAGACGTGCTCCACGTTTGGGAACGAATGTAGTGTGTATCACAGCAACATCCCCCATCTGTAGCGAGGCGTAATGTCTGAGATGCACGTCATAGATAGGAGCATATATGCCAGTTTCCTGCATGATATCATAACCCATACCAGGATAATGGCGACCGAACGACTCCCTACCATCCTCAAAATATACGACATAATTGCCATGCCACACTATACGCATAGAGTCTATCTCACTGAATTTCACAGGCACACGGCATATATCTGTCATTTCCATAAAGTATTTATATAAAATGGTAAATCAAAATATATTCTAAAACTGATACTGGTTATTTTCTCATATCACAAAGTGGCAAGAAAGAAAAACTTCGTCCTATTTGAAGACGAAGTTACTGAACGAATATTCTGTATAGTTGCTTCCACGTCCGTTCATGCGCAATGTCTTAATCTCTCCCTTCTTGCAATCGAGAGTTATCACAAAAGAAGAAAACATCATTCTCTTCTTCTTTGCCATACCATAAGAGGGGTCCATTGATATAGTGAGAATATCACCACTTTTCTTCATCTCAATGCCACCAACATTGTTCAAACGCGCAGGATCACCATTTATTATTGCTGTAAGTACCGCCTGAAAAGCGACAAACTGTGAATTCTTGCTGCTGTTGGTCTTATGCTCTCGTCCACGCATAACCATAGTGAAATCCTGACCGTTCATATCAAGTTGCTCCTTACCCTCAGCAACACAGATATTCATTTTGTCGGGACTCGCAATTGTCAATGTTCCTGTCAATTTCTCATCATTAGCTACAGCTGCCTTATGATCAACTCTTACTGCGACAGCCTTAACAGTCTTGGCTGTTTTGAATTTGGAAACAGCCTTGGCAAAATCCGCATTCTGTGCAAAGGAAACAATGCACATAAACAATGCTATAATAAATAAAGATAATCTTTTCATACTTTAAACAAAATAATGATATTTAATATGAGGGAAGGCACATCCTCCCCTCATTATATAATATGGTGTTTAAAATTTAGGTATAAAGTCCGCCGTTAATGGAAATCACATTACCTGTGATGTAACCAGCTTGCTTGCTGCACAGGAAAGCGACACATTCGGCAACTTCTTCAGGAGTTCCAAAACGGTTGGCAGGAATGGTTTTCTTCAGCGCAGCCTCGTCTAAACCCTCTACCATGTCGGTCTTTATGAATCCAGGGGCAATGGCATTACATGTAACATTCTTCTTTGCCACCTCTTTTGCAAGAGCCTTTGTGGCAGCGATAAGTCCACCCTTTGCTGCTGAGTAGTTAGTCTGTCCCTGCATGCCCATGATACCGCTAACGCTTGCCATATTAATGATACGACCAAACTTATGGAACTGCATTGGCATAAGCAAGGGCTGGGTCACATTGTAGAAACCGTTAAGACTGACACCTAAAACACTCATCCAGTCCTCAGCAGGCATCAAACCCATGATATTATCCTTACGGATACCAGCGTTGTTCACAAGAATCTCGATATACTCATCAGCATCCTCATGTGCTCGCTGCCATGTTTCAATCATATTGCGTGTCTCTTCGGCATTGCTAACGTCAAACTTCATTAGCTCGCCGTCAGTGCCGGCCTCACGCACCAAGCGCAATGTCTCTTCTGCCGCAGCAACATTTCCAGCATAGTTGATAAGTACATTATAACCCATTTGGGCCAACTTTACACATACGGCACGACCGATACCACGACTGCCGCCAGTAACTAAAGCATACTTCATAATTTGTATATTCTATTTATATAAAAGTCTGTATAATTCTGTTATTAGAACGAGGCCTCAAAGGCGAAACGGAAGCCCCATGTCTGTGTACCAGGAGTGTTGTAGGTCAAGCGGTGATAGTAGTCTACACTGAAGAACTTCCAGATGTTGTGAATACCCACATTCACCTCCACATAAGGTTTCCAGCTGTTCATATGCTTCACAATAGGATCATAGCTGACATTTCCATTGTTGCTGACCCATTCTCCTGGCATATTATACAGGTAGTCATAACCTGGATCAGCCATCTTGCTCTCCAAAGTAGGATACCTGCTTATGTCATTGAAACGATTTGGATTGTTCTTGTCGGTCAAATATCCCCACATCATGTTGAAACCGATTGCCTCACGCCACTTAAGTTTTTTCATAAGAGGTATACGGTTAAACAATTTGCCACCTAAATCCCAACGATACATTATAGTGAAGGTTCTGTCGTTCAGGAACTCAAGATTCCTTACCAAAGAGAATGTGTTGTCACTTCTCACATAGCTCAAGTTGGCACGTGGCAAACTCAACAACTGGAATGGAACGGTATTCCACTGTATGCCAACACAATGGAAGGCGTCAATACTACCCCACGAATTCAACCAGAAGCGTTTTTTAAGGGTGAATTCAGAATAATTGTAGTTATAGTCACAACCCAAGAAACCTTTTATACCTACAGTATGCTGTATGCCATAAATGGGAGCCTCACGGTTAGCTAGGAAACGCTTGGTCTTGGTGTTAAGATACTTTACACCAGGCTGATACTCTGCACCGAGTTGGAACTCAGTGTAGACGATCTTGTTGGATTTAATAATCTCGTCCAACTGAACATTGGTATTCATATTGGCATTCACATCCTTCTGAATGCTCTTTGCATCGTCCCATTCCTTAACGGTATTGAAATACAGGTTACCAGCTCCTTTGTTGCTTTCTCTCACGAATGCAGCATTAAGTCTCAAACCATTGTTAAACTCCCAGTCGTATTTGAACTTAAAGCGCTCGTAGTAAGAATGGAAATGATTGCTTGCCCACGCAATAGCCATGAAGGCATTATCCTTGTCAAATTGCAGATATTTGTCTGCAGGACTCTGGATATCATTGGCATAAGAGATGGAGAGAGTACGTATCGGATAAGCGATAACCTCCTTTTCTTTCTCGTTGAAAGAATAGGTCAACTCAAAGAATCCCTTTGGACGACGGTCCTTGAAACCATACTTCAGCCAACCCGACATAAACCAGTGTTTATTGAAAGCGCCTGTTGTCTGAGCACCTACACGAACATGGAATCCCTCAGTGTTGTTATGACCCAACATAGAGAAGAAAGGACCGATGATAACCTTACTGGGCTTATTAGGATTGGTGCTTGTCTCAAGGTAGTTGTCCAGGATGATGCGCAGACCGTAAATCATCGCTTTCACTGCAGGACGGTCTACAAAGCGGCGCTTCATCTCTGCAACATTAGCCTGAGCATACGAAAGAGTGTCAGGACGTGAATTCACCCAATACTCGTTGTCACGCAACTTGGCATTCTTGTCATAGCGCTCATCTCCGAGAAAATCAAATTCTGTCTCTGCAATCGGTTCAAAAGTCCAATCACTGTAATTTACATTATAGTCAACAAAAATCTTATTCAGATACGACGTCAGTTTCAATTGCATCATCATACGGTTTTTGCTGCAAATCTGCTCACCAGTGGGTAGCGAAACATACTCCTGGTCAACATTCATTGTCTCAACAAAATTTATGCCACTGGCTACAGGCACACCAAACTTGGCACGCCTTACCCTATAGGTGCTGTCTGCAAGAATATACAGATGTCCGCTGAAACCAAAATCCTGTGGATTGCCTGGCGAAAACACAACCTTGACACACTTCTCACCATCAAGGTCGACGGTGTCTTCTATAGCGTAATGATAGAATCTTATGGCAGGAGTGCCACCGATGGGACTGATAAAGTTATGCTCCAGCAAAACCATCTGATCCTTGTAAATATCCACATCCTTCAGGTTGTCCTTAAATTTAGTCTCAAGGAACTCACCGGCAGCCAATACATCAAGCAAACTTTCTGCATGGTGTCCATGAACAAGACTCTTGCTCTTGTCATCGCTCTTACGGTATATCTCAGTCGATGTCTTTTCCTCAATAGAGATTGGAACAATGGTCTTTCCTGTCTCAGGACATACCTCGGCATAGTTTGCAAGGAATGACTTCTTTTTCTTGAGGTTCTCGTCATTATCAAGCGAATCAGCCGAAAACTCATTAAGAGCGAGCATCGTGCGGGCATACTTCTTGTATGATACAAAGTCATTAGAACGCATGTCCCTGAACTTCTTGGCGGCAATTACCTTCTCCATCAGTTCAACGGCAGGATTGTTCTTGCGTGTGTACTTTTTCTTCTTCACCTCGATTGTAACCTCCTGCATATCAAGGGCTGATGGTTTCAAGCGTACATTGACCTGACGGTTACGGGTAACTTCCGACTTATAGTCTTTGAAACCGAAGCAGTGGAACACAAGAGTGCCTTTACGGAAACGTATACGGTATTGTCCGTCCTCACCTACCCTGACCTTGGCGGCGGGATTCTCCTCGAACCATACGGTGGCACCTACAAGGGGCATTCCGTCATCATCAGCAACTACCTTACCGGTGATATATTGTGCATACACCGGTATAAGCACGAAGAAAAAAAGCAGAAATAAAATATTACGTTTTGTCATCGTTCGTAGTTTATAATTTAGTTTATGGTGTTCTTGTTTATCTCATTGCAGGTGTAGGCCGCTGTCATGGTAACTCCATGCAGTCCATGCAACATAAGACTCTGGCCTGTCATCAGCAGATTGGGAATCTGCGTTTTAGGGGATATAATCGTTGACATCGGATTTGAGAAATCCTTTCTGAAACCAAAAGCACTGCCTTCGGGAGTCAGGTTATAATCCCTGTAGGTAAGCGGACTGCTGCTCCACGACTTAACAACCATAGAGCGTAGATCAGGTATTACCGACTCGGCAATATCAAGACATTGAGCAGCAATTTCTTCTTTTAATTTCATATACAACTCAGGGCGGTGGAACAATGTCGAATCAGTATATTCCGAGACACAATCCCACAGCATTGGTGTCAGTATATCTACATTTGTTACCTTGCTACCATCCTCAGGTATGCGCGCACTTATCATTATGGCCTTAACCTTTAAATCGCTGCCTACAGCAACATCCCAGCACTCTTCCTCTGGCAGGACAATCTTGTTGTGATTGAAGTATTCCAAGGCATTGTTATGCAATTGAAGATGCAGTGTGAACATGCCATGTGTGTTGGGTTGTGACTGCATACGACGGCGGAAGATGTTCTTCATCACCTTGCTATCCTTGACAAGACTGCATGTAACAGCAGGGTGAGCATTACTCACAAACCATTTTGCCGAATATTCGCTGCCGTCCAAGCAATGTGCCTTTGTAACGATACCACCCTCCTCTTCAAGCGAAACGACTTCCTTGCCGGTCAGTACCTCTCCACCAAGTTCTCTTATCTGCTCCACAAGGCGCTCAACAATGGCATTGCCGTCTGTTGCCAAGCGCCAACTGTTCTCAATAAATGGTGCTGTTCCATGTACAAAAGTGAACAATGGCAGCGATTCCTTACGCAACTCCATCTTGCACAGGGCTGGAGCAGTAAGAACCTGAATCAACGTTTTGTCAGATATTATGGAATTCAGATAGTCCCAGGCATTTGTCTGTTGCATCCACAACTCATCGGTGCAATACAACAACTTTGCATATTTGTCAAGACCATCTGTTTCGTGGGGGAAATAGGTCTTCATAGCATTAATGAAGTTATCAATACCCTGTGGCCAACAATATGATTTTCCGGCAATATGTATTTCCTCAAAACATTCCGTATCCATCTGCTTCCATGGAAGGGACATCAGGCCATATTTATTGAACGACTCATAAAGGGCACTGCTTTCTGAAAGACCGCCAACATAATGCAAACCGGTATCCAGATGCATCGCTCCCCTTCGGTAGCTCTGCATGCATCCGCCAGGCTGGACCTGACGTTCCAAAACAAGAACCTTCTTGCCTTCCTGAGCCATAGCAAGGGCTACCTCAAGCCCTCCTAATCCACTTCCTATTATGATGATATCAGCCTGATACATCTTATTATTTTTCGGTACGCTTATTCTTCATCAACTTAAAGAGTGCCGGTTGGCAGACATAGCTTAGAACAACAGCACTTATCATACCTATAAGGGTAGCGAAGCCGACGCTCTTTATAGCAGGATGATTGGCAAACAGCATACTTGCAACAGTAACAATCAGTATTACGGCACTAAAAGCTATGGCCGTCTTGTGATAACGTAACATCAAGTTGTTATCTCCTCCGTTTTCCTTATCAGCAATCAAGCCATTCATAACAAAAATGCTGTAGTCAACACCCACACCGAAGATGAAGGTTGAGATGATGATGTTAATGAGATTGAATTGTACGTTGAATATTGCCATAGAACCCAAAACAATGAGCCAGCTCAACAGAATTGGAGCAAACCCAAGAATGGTATATTTCAGGTTAAAGTGGAAACTTACCAGCAAAACAAAAAACACAAATGCCATGCTCATCCACTGCAGCACATTGAAGTCGTTGTTCAGAACATTCAGCGAATCCTGTGTGTAATATGTGGTATCCAAAACCAACAAGGTAGGTTCTGCAGAGACGGTATTGCATATTCTCATGAAATTACTGTTCTCACTGAAATCCTTGTCACCCTCATATTGAACATTGGCAAAGCATAAGTACTCACCACCCCATGTCTTCTCTATCAATGTCGACAGATAACCATCAGGCACTATTCCTGCCTCATACAAAGGCGCTGGCTCATACTCCGCATTTACCATATCGAAGAAAGCCTCGAAACCCTCAGCGTTAAGTCCTGCCTTGGGAGCGGTAGCAGCAACAAGGTCACGAACCTTCTGCTGACGTTCTTCTGTCCAATAGGCATACCATGCGTCTATTCTTTCCTGCTGCTTGTCAAGATTGATGAAGAAACGGTTTATTGGAGTATATTGCTTTACGACACCAAGCTGCTTAAGAGAGTCCAGCTTGCTGTCTAAAAGATCAAAGTTATGCAATGCCTCCTCAACGGTCTTACCCTGCGAAGCAAAATATGTTGAACTGTAACCGGTGGCAGTCTTGTCACGATACAATTTGCTTGCATAACCGACCTCCTTGTCAACATAACCCAAATTGTTCATGTTGGCATCAAAATTGGTTCCTTTGGCAAAATAGAATCCTACACAAACGGTAATAATCACACCTATCAATGCCAATAACCATTTCTTGTCGTGGAACTTGTAGGTATTCACCTTGTCTATCAAAGAAAAAGCCTTCTTGTTTACCTTGTTCTTCTCCATCTTCATAAGATGAGGAAGATATACAAGAGAGAACACTGTTGTACCAACAATGGCCAAGGCAGCAAAAAGACCGAAGTCCTGCAGAAGATCTGTCTTCACGAACAGCAGACCGATAAACGAGCCAATGGTGGTGACACATCCTAAAAGCACAGGCTTTGTCTCATCGCGCAACACCTGTACAGGGTCGTTGACATACTTGTAGTGAACCAATATGTGCAGAACATAACTCATCGCCACACCAAGTATTATCGCACCAATGCCAAGTGCCATCAGCGAGAACTGTCCCTTTATGAAATACATTGTCGCAAGTCCGAACAATGTACCAAAGGCAACAGGCAGGAACAGCAATGGTATGGTGTTCCAGTTGCGCATACATAAGAACAGAAGCAAGAGAACAAGGATTTCACTCCATGCCACAGTACCCACCAAATCATCCTTAATGGTTCTTGAGTTATAGAACCCATATGCAGGTGTACCGTGATAACAAATATGTACGTCGGGATATTTAACGGCAAAATCCACAATCTGCTTGTTTATCCTCTCAAACATTTTTCCACCCTGACCAGTGTTGGTCGAAGAAAACTGTGGTGTGATGAAAGCCATGCATACCGAAGAATCGGGCACGAAGAAATGGTTTTCTATTGTGGCAATTCCACCTGTTCCGCCCTTCAACAACGACGACATCGACGAAGCGATGATATTACGCATGCCAATAGGGTCCATTTCTATAAGTTCGGGGAACATGCTTCCAAAATCACTGTCGAAATCCTCCGCATTCTTATGCATCTGGGCAAGAACATGTTCTTCTGTCAACAAGGTGTCGAAAGCAGAATAGTATGATGTATCTATATAAGATGGAATATGCTGACTAAGATAATCAATGGCGTCAGGCATCAGGTTCTCGTCCAAACAATAAAAAATATCAGAGAAAACCTTATTACTATCCAATGATTCGTTATAAGCAAACAACGAGTCTGCAAACTCATCGCAACAGCTTATCAAATTCTCGGGGGTGGAACCTTCTTTCGACTCAAACAAAAGGAAAGTCTTGTCAACTATCCTCAAGTTAGAGAATGCCAACTTTGTCGTACCATCCTCATTCTTAGACGATGGCATCAGTTTGTTCAAGTCTTCCTCTAAATGAATCTGTGTGGTAAAATAACCGCAAAAAACAAAAATTATAAGCATCGAGCACCACATAACTGCCCGATGTTTACTAAAGAATTCGTAAATTTTCAGAAATAATCGTGTCATTGCTTATCCAATAGACCTTTTAAAATCATGTAAACCTGATTGTCGTCAGCAATTGTGGCCTGAATATTATAACCAGCATCGGTGGCGGTCAACGCCAACTGCACCTTAACCTCAGGACAAACAGTAGGAGTCGCCAATGCTGTCAGACGGCATTGCTTGATGGTGTTGTATCGCAACACCTCGCCAGTCAGCAACATTGCACATTCTTTTATTGTCTCAATATTGCAGACGCCGGGACAAACAGGGTCACCAGGAAAATGCCCGTTATAAACATCACACTCCGACAATATGGCAAGCCTGTATTCAGCCTGCAAAGTATCTGTTTGGTTTACGGACAAGACCTTGTAAAATTTATTTTCCAGCAACATATATTATATATAAGGTATAATGTTAGTGACATTCAAAAATAATCTGCTCCGTTTTAATAAAGACAGCTTATTATATTCACGTCACTTAATCTTCGCGAACAAAGATTTTCATTTGGGTTTCAGCAATACACTCGTCCTTGCAATATGTGCAACCGCTTATGATGGTAACACCACCTACTGTTGCTCCCATAGTGATAACGGTACTAAGGACATCACCTACCATTGGGCGACGGTAAATTCTGAAATTCTTCACCTCGCCAATATAGCCAACAGGTGGTTCTGTGGCACCTTCAGCAACAGCCTTATAACCGGCAAAAGCCGAAGCACTTTGTGCAATGTGCTCAATCACACCAGGCTCTGCCATCATGCCATCGCCCTCAACGAAGTAGTTGTCCTCTCTAACGGTCAACTGGCATGTGCACTCATCACCTTCTACCTTCAGCAGCTCGTCCACCATCATGATGGGCGAGCGCTGGGGTATAAGTTCTTCAATCTTACTGATGGCTCTCGATGTAGTCATACAAGTCGTTGAAAGTCTTTACACTTGGAAGGTCAGCAACAGGAATCTTAACCTTGAAGGTGTACTGTACTACAGCAACAAGGTCAACCAGACTCAAGCTATCCAACTGCAATGTGTCGTAGATAACAGCATCGGGAGTGATAACCTCCTGCTCTACCTCAAACTCTTCAGAAAGGGTCTCAATTACCTTTTCAATGATTTCTTCTCTTGTCATAATCAAAAAAATTTGGTTATAATGTTAATAAATTTAGGGTTTTCTATATATAATTCTGTTTACAGATTCTTCACAATCAAGGTGCTGTTGGTACCGCCAAAACCGAAGCTGTTGCTCAGGAACATATCAAAATGTCTCTCTGTAGTCTCGGGAATGACATTAACACATGCAGTCTCCTCGTCGGGCTCCTCAAAGTTGATGTTACCAGCGATAAAGTCGTTCTTCATCATCAGCATGCTGTATACACACTCAGCAGCACCAGCTGCCCACATCTCATGACCAGTCTGTGATTTGGTTGATGTCACGGGTATAGCATAGTCACCGAAAATCTGCTTGATTGCCATTGCCTCACGACCGTCACCCGCATGAGTACTTGTAGCATGTGCATTCAGGTAACCAATCTCGTTGGGATTGATACCACCATTACGAAGTGCCAACTCCAATGAACGTGCAGGACCTGCTACGTTGGGGGTAGAGATATGGTCACCGTTACCACTGAAGCCCCAACCTACAATCTCAGCAAGGATTGGTGCACCACGCTTCACTGCATGTTCGTAGCTCTCGAGAATGATGGTAGCTGCACCACCACCAGGAACCAGACCATCACGGTTCTTATCGAAAGGACGACAAGCCTTGGTGGGTTCATCCTCACGAGTTGAGAACGCCTGAATACCGTCGAAACTTGCTACACAATACATATTAGCCTCCTGAGCACCACCAGTGATAATACAATCCGACAAACCGTTCTTGATAAGAAGGTATGCGTTACCTATAGCCAAAGAAGAACTTGCACATGCCGCACTGCTGGTAAGGTTAATGCCACGCAAACGGAACAAGCATGCAAGGTTCATGGTCACGGTACTGTTCATGCTCTGGAAGATAGCACCGCTACCGCAAGCACTTGTCTCCTTAAACTCACGGAAACGATCCAAAGCCACCATAGTAGCCTCAGCAACACTATCATTGCCATAAATAATACCAACCTCGTGAGAATCAATATAGTCCTGATCAAGGCGTGCATGTTCCAACGCACTCTTAGTTGCCATATAAGCATACTGTGCCTCTTCGGGCATAAACTGGCGCATTGTTCTGCTAACCAATTTCTTCAAATCAGGAGTGGGAACATCAGCGCACAAACCGCTACGGAAACCCATATCCTTTCTCTCTTGAGAGAAGATGATTCCGCTCTTGCCGTCGTAAAGACTCTGACGAACCTCGTCAAGTGTTTGACCTAAGCAAGACCAAATGCCCATACCTGTGATTACAACTCTATTTTCCATAAAATCTTAAATGTATTTTATTTGTTATTCTCTTATCTTAATTACAATTTCTTTGAGAAGCACCTTCTTCTCTTTATCACCTCGGGATTAAGCGGCTTCCACTGCGAAAGTTCCTTCACATTATCCTCAAGCTGCGGACCCGTTTCAGCATATTTGTATCCCTTTCTGTTATAAACAGGAATAAGGTCGTCGAATATCAACGCATTCACTCCCAATCCCTGCATATCAGGCCTCACTGCAATAAGCATCAGATTGGCAGTTTCTTCGTGCTTCAGTTTCAAAGCCTTCAGCATATGCCACCAACCAAAGGGCAGCAATTTTCCTTTCGACTTCCTTAAAGCTTGTGACATACTCGCCATTGTTACAGCAGCAGCCACCATCTCTCCCTTTTCGTTTTCAACAATAGGAATAAGGTCCATATCTGCCAACGGCAAGTACGTTTTCAAGAAGAAATCTATCTGTCGAGGCGTAAACGAACTGTAACCAAACAACGGAGCATAAGCCACATTCATCAGTTCAAACAATCGGTGCCCCTCTCCGTTATAAGCCTCCTTCAGCGATACTTTCTTAACGGTAAGTCCATACATTTCCTTACTGAGCTTTGCTACTCTGGCATATCTTGCAGGAACCTCCTTTGGTATTGCCACACGGATTTGAACCCAGTCAACCACCTTGCTATACCCATGAGCCTCCATGTGCTTCGGATAGTAAGGATAGTTATAGATATCAATCATCGAGCCTTCGCGATCAAAATCCTCCACCAGCATACCCTCCTTATCGAAGTCAGTTATGCCGAGGGGACCTTGAATCTCAGTCATACCTCTCTCGCGTCCCCACTCAACAACCGTATCCAATAATGCCTTGCTAACTCTCAGGTCATCAATAAAATCAATATATCCAAAACGAACAACCTGAGTGTTCCACTTTGTGTTTGCCCTCTTATTGATGATGCCTACGATACGCCCCACTGTCTTCTTGCCATCTACAGCAATAAAAGCCTGTACTTCTGTGAACGACAAACCATGATTTTTATCAGGATTAAAACTGTTACGAACATCGCTTGCCATCTCTGGTACAAACTGCTCATTGCCGGCATACAAATCAAGAGGAAATCTAACGAATTCATCCAGATCATGCTTTGTTTCAACTTTCTTAACAATGATATCACTCATAGTATTCATCTGCAAACTTGCCTAGTATCATCACATTAATGTGAGCATGATTTAAATCGGTTACAAAGTTACAAAAAATACAATTCATAACAAAATATTTCCAATTATATCTATAACATTAGAACAACAAAAACAGACATTCAAAACACTAAACCCTATTTACACAACCGATGATTGTTATTCCAAGCGCCAAAACCAACCCTCCCTACCTCCTCAAGTTCACCCGCCCCATCCTCCTCCCCCTCCCCTTAGACAGGTGGGACGAGGAGCGAAGCGACGGAGGGGGTGGATAAATAGTTTTCCGTTTTCACATTTATTCGCCTGCGCTCATCAAGCTAAAGCAGTCCGTTCTTCTTTGCGTTCTCCGTCGTAGCGAAGCTTGCGACCACTTCGTTAATCCTGCGAAGCGCTATCTTCCTCTGCCAAATCTGTCCCTTCGCGGAATCTGCGTGCAAAAGAAAAAGCTGTCCGTTTTCCGTTAAATAAAAATTCTTACACATCCCCCACACCATTTTTCTCTTAAAAACACATTACAATCTTCCGCCCATAAGATTGTAATCTTCCGTCCACAAGATTGTAATCTTCTGCCCCGAAGATTAGGGCGCGTTAGACCAAAGATTAGGGCGCCATGTTTCTTACACTACTTGCAAGCTCACCAATCTCAGCGAGGCGCAAAGCATAGCATACTTAAATCTTTGCTACACAGCAACATAGGCACATCCGCCCTAAACATCGAGGTTAAACGCCAATTCACCCACTTGCAACACCAAGAACCAAAGCATACATACCCATATCCTCAGATAGCACAAATCACATGTAGTAAAAATTATTTACACCTCCTAATAATTAACCAACAACTCCTCCAACACTGAGGCGATGAAAAGCAAAACTTCGGAGAAGATGATAATTAGATATTTTCAAACCTAAATCGGCTCTAAACTGTCTAATTACCGATTCGTGTTAAGTCCTTTAGTTCATTTAACATTGCCCAATATGCTATAGACTAAAATTAAAACACAAAAAACTTTGCCACATAATAAATATACATTATATTTGCATGTGAAAATTCGTTTAAAAAGCGACTTTTACCCATTCTCCAGTGACATGCTCACTACACATGTAAATCATCTAAGCTTTGACACCCAAAGCGCCTTCACCACATGTAATAACTTGATTTCTAATAACATATACAGAAATCAGGGAGCCAAGAGAATATACTAAGCCCAAAACTCCCACCTGATGTTGGAACAAGAAAACACCCCGCAAGCAAGCCAGCAAGAAAAGCAATGGTTTGCCATGAGTGCCACCTATGGTCGGGAACTAAAGGCAAAAACTTTCCTCGAGCAAGAGAACATCGAATGCTTCGTCCCCATGCGATACGAAATCCAGAAGGACAAGAAACAGACAACCACTCGCAAGCTTGTCTCCGCCATCAACAACCTCATCTTTATCAACACCACACGCAGACATATCCAAGATGTCAAATCCCGGCTCAACTACCTTCACTACCTCATCAAGACAGTTGAAGGCAGGAACATCCCCATCACTGTACCCGAGCCACAGATGCAACAATTCATCACTGTCTGCAACACCTACAACGATAAACTCCGTTACCTCTCCCCCGATGAAGTCAACCTGCAGAAAGGCACCAGAGTAAAAATCATTGGCGGAGCATTCGATGGCGTTGAAGGCATCTTCGTAAAGGTAGCCACAAGACGCAAGAAAGAGGTTGTCATCATGGTGGAAGGCATCATCGGTGTCATGCTCACCCACATCACCGACGGCTACATCCAAGTCCTCGACTGAGCATTTCCAAATATTACATTTCACCAGTCTCTAAATCCTCCGTTCAATCATGTATCGTCATGTTGATAAAAAATCAACCTGACGAAAAATATTTACACCCCTCACACCACCTTATCCCCCACAAAAAACAAAGTATTGATTGAGGCAAAACATTACTTTGTTTAGGTCGAAACAATACTTTCTTTTGACCAAAACATTAGGGCGTCTTTATTGAAAGAATGTGGAGTCATTCCTCAATGACCACAAACACCTTTAGCACCCCCTCTCAAGAAGACCGACCACACCGGCTATTATACTGATTTTCAATACAATATAACCCTACCGTCCTACTTGTGATAATTATAAGTTATTGTGGCAGTATTCCTATTAAGTGAATTTCTCGATGTCCGCCACACATATTATCCACAGAACAACTATAGTAAAAAATATTTACACCAAATCAATATTATATATTTAACGAAAGACATTATGTAATTCGTTAATGGATATTATTTTCTGTTTTCAGTTACGTCCCGTCCACTTTATTTTTTACTTCATTACCGATATATCTCTTAAAAGGCGAATCACTTCAATACGCTTTTCATCAAAACACATCCAACAGCTCTTACAAGCTTCGACTATAACGAGTACAAATATGGTATCGGGAGTTGGTGATGGAGTAAATGAAAATTAGAAATAGGTTTGCCGTAGGTTCTTGATACTAAATTCCCAAAAGAACGAGATATTGCAATAGCTCAACTAAGAGCCGTATCCGATGTGAAGTTCTTTCTCTTTAGACTGACAAAACTATTTGCGTAGACACATGGTTTTGCAGGTGACCCAAATTATGGTTAGAAAAGAAAAATCATAAAAAATGATTTTTGTCATATAAAAAGATTTAATATTAGTTTTTAGATGAAACAGAAGGTTCAAAACATTATCAAGATACTTTTTTCCGGTAGCGAAAGAACAGTACTTATTAAAAAGAATATAATGGCATCATCTTTGCTAAGAGTAATTAGCATTGTTATTTCATTAATGGTTGTGCCGGCTACTATCAATTACATAAACTCAGAACGTTATGGAATATGGTTGACATTAAGTTCAATCATAGCTTGGTTATCATATTTTGATTTTGGATTTGCACACGGCTTCAGAAATAGGTTTGCAGAGGCTGTGGCGAAGAACGAACACATTTTGGCTCGTAAGTACGTCAGTACAACATATGCTGTTTTGACAATAATATTTACAATATTAATGATTATAACGTCAATAGCAAACAATTATATTAATTGGAGTAGTGTATTAAATGTTGATCCCGGTTTGAATATTGAACTAAAATCTGTATTCCGTATACTCATATTATTCTTTTGCATTAACATTGTTGCAGAAGTCTTTTCAACAATGCTTATTGCTAGTCAACGCCCAGCTGCATCAACAGCAATAAAAACAATAGGAAATTTCCTTTCGTTAATTGCAATCATAATCCTTACATACACAACAAAAGGAAGTCTTGAATATCTTGCAATAGCTTTTTCAGGTATACCATGTTTACTTACGATAATTGTTTCAATAATTGTATTTTGTAAAGGAAAATATAAGAAGTACGCACCATCTTTTAGTTTGATTGATTTTTCGCTTACAAAGAAAATAGTAGGAATGGGAGGACAGTTCTTTCTTATAATGTTGTGTCTTCTTTTTATCTTTCAATTCACAAACATCATAATATCAAGAGAACTTGGTCCGGAATCGGTAACCATATACAATGTGACATATAAACTTTTTCATATTATTGAAATGGTTGTAATGATTGTACTATCGCCTATTTGGTCTGCATATACAGATGCTTACACACATAAGGATTATGGATGGATGAAAAGGTGTTCTGTTAAACTTGAAAAAATGGGACTCTTCAGTTTATCTGCACTTACATTGTTGACTATAATTTCCCCTTTTGTATTTTCAGTATGGTTGGGAGATAATGTCAATACATCAATACAAATATCGATTGCCATTGCGTTCTTTACATTTTGCAAAATAATGGGAGCAATTTATATGCACCAACTAAATGGAATTGGAAAAGTAAGAATTCAGTTAATAACCTATATTGTCATTGCTGTTTTTGCAATCCCAGTTATGATATATAGCTGCCGCCAATGGGGGCTTGTAGGAATTGTTATAGTTCCATCAATAGCATTTTTCGCGCAATTTATTATTTGCAGGATACAACTAAAGAAAATTATCAACCAAACAGCAACCGGAATCTGGAACAAATAGTAAAGTTATGATACGTATATACATACTATACAAAAGAATCACTAACAAAATACGAAGCATCTTATATCAACGGGCTGCCATACACCAACTAAAAAAGGCTAAAGCTATAATTGGTTGTGATGCAAGATTCAATGGACCTACAGAATTGACTATAAATGGGCACCTATTTATCGGGAAGAATTTTATATGCAACAGCAGTATAAATAAATGCATTGATTATGGGCATAGTAAAATTGTTGTAATGGGTAATGCCGAACTCACAATTGGGAATAATGTAGGAATTTCCAACACATTAATACATTGTTATAAACACATTACAATTGGCAACTATGTTAACATTGGAGCTGGGACAATTATATATGACACAAACTTTCACAGTACAAGCTGGCAAGATAGAGAAGAACGCACTATTGACATCGAAAGAGCAAAAATTGCATCTATAAATATTGGAAATCATGTATTCATTGGAGCACGATGCATAATTGGTAAAGGAATAACAATCGGTGACAGGTCTATTGTTGCAGCAGGTAGTGTTGTTACTAGAGATATTCCTGCTGGAGAAATCTGGGGTGGCAACCCTGCAAAATTCATAAAAAAGATAGACTAATGGAAAAAAACAATATAGTAATATCTAATCATAGAAGAAAGATACTAAAATATTTTATTTTTGTATTTTTTATAATACCAATGATAGAAGTCAGTGGTCTTACAACGGTTATTAACAGATTTATCCCCAATATTTTAGGATATAATTTACTTGTTTTCGTCTTGTCTTTGCCTTTATTACGTAGTTTCAATAAAAATTATGGTAATTTAAAGGGAACTTTGGTAGCTATTACGTTACTAATAACATATTTGATTATTACTTTCATTGTAACCGTTGGAAAAACTTCTTTCTATGCATCTATACAAGTGTTTAGGTATAGTTATATGCAGGCATTGAATTTGTTTATTTTATTGCCGTTTATATTTAGCCTAAAGAAAGATGAGGTTAATTATGTTCTTAATGGTGTGTTTAGATGTTTGATAGTATTTACAATTATTTACTTGTCTAATAATCTTGGTTATGATTGGATGGGGGTAAAGGGAAATTTATCAGAATCTCAGGGAGGGGTATCTGTTGATCGAAGTATTATTGGAATGCCTTTATTTGACCCATTGTGGACATCTTTGCTTTTTGTATACACGATGATGAAAGTGCCTAATGCGAACAAGTATTTGATGTTGATACTGTTAACCTTACTAATATCTTTTACAAGAAATATCTTTTTTTCAACACTAATAGTAGCTACAGTTGTTATAATTTTGAGTATATTAAAGAATTCCAATCAGTTTGGACGCAGTGTGAAAATGCTGGCGGCAACTTTATTGGGTATTGTTGTACTTAGTGTTATCATGCCAAGTGCTATAGATTTTTGGATTGCAAAACTTTCCAGTACATTTAATGAAGACTTGAAACATGATATGGGGACTTTTGCATTTCGTGAGCAACTTATTGCTGATGCCATATATGCCATACGGCACAATCCATTGTTCGGACTTGGATATATACGAGATGTGGCTAAGGGCGAGTATAGCATGGTTATGGGTGGTGATACCTACATTGCTCCTATTTTGTGGTGTGAAGGTTGGATTGGAATAATCTTAAGGACTTTACCTTTTGCAATACTATGTAGGGAGTCTCTTTCAAATTTATTTAAGAAAAAAAGAATTTATTGGCTTGATATTATTGTTATAGCTTGCATAGTAGCTTCATCTGTTAATTATGTACAGACTAAGGCATTAACAAACTATCCGTTGATTTTAGGTATAATAATAATGTTTAAAATTAAAGAGAATTATGACAGAAAAACTCAAGATTTCGGTAATTACAGTATCATATAACCAAGGACGTTTTATTGAAGAAAACATTCTTTCGGTGCAGAATCAGAAATATGATAACTTTGAGCACATCATTATTGATGCTTGCTCAAAGGATAACACGTTGGATATATTAAAGAAATATGATCATCTCGTATGGACATCTGAACCAGACAAAGGACAGAGCGATGGACTCAACAAAGGATTTCGTAAAGCAACAGGCGACCTCATTGTTTGGTTGAATAGTGACGATGTTATGTGCGAAGGTGCATTTGAGGTACTCAACAAGTTTTTTACTGAGAATCCAGATAAGCATGTTGTTACAGGTAATCAGTTAATCATCAATGGCAATAGTAAAATAGACCATGTTATCAAGGCTGAGTCTTTTACCTATGACCGTTTACTAAATACACGTTATTGCAGTGTAATGCAGAACTCTACAGTATTCCGCAAAGAAGTATTAGATAAGGTTGGTTTGCTGGATGAAAATCTACATTATACCATGGACTTAGACCTCTTCATACGTATAGCAAAGGAGTACACTTCTTATACCATTGATGCAGATATAGCCAAGTTCAGAGTATGGGAAGATTCCAAGACAACCACGGCACAGATAAATTTTTACAAGAACATGCTTACTTTAAAGAAGAAACACAAAGCACACATCTTTTCATCAGGTAATATTTGGCTGATGTGGCAGTTTGTGAAGTATCCTTTTAAGAGAATGTTAACTTGATAAATAATAAGAAATGAGGAAAGTAAAAAAAGTTCTGTCTATATTAAGATATTTACCACAAACATTATATTTCAATTTTAGATATTTCCCTTTTAAGCAGGCCTTGAAGATTCCTGTTATTTTATATAAACCTAGATTTATAGCATGTAAAGGAAAAGTTGTTATTGAGGCAGAAAATATAACTTTAGGGATGATACAACTTGGTTTTAATCAAGCGTATGCATATCCTCATTCTGGAATTGTTTGGGAGAATAACGGAGGTATAGTCGTGTTCAAAGGAAAAGCTTTAATCGGAAATAATTCATCATTATGTATTGGTCCTAATGCCAATGTTACATTTGGAGACAACTTTAATGCAACAACCACCTTTAGATTGGTTTGTTGGTACAAGATTTTCTTTGATTATAATGTTCGTTTTGGTTGGGATAACTTGGTACTCGATACGAGTTTTCATCGACTAAAATACTGCAATGGTGAGTATGCGAATAAAGGATATGGATGTATAAATATCGCACATGATGCTTGGATTGCAACAAGGTGCATAGTATTGGCTAATGCAGAAACTCAGCCATATACAGTTGTTGCCACCAATTCGTTATTATCTAAAAGATATGACTTATCATATGTACTTCTTGGTGGTTCTCCTGCAAAAGTAATAAAAGAAGAAATTTTCAGAGACTTGTATGATGATAAAATAGACTACATATGATATAATAGTAAAAGACATAACATGAAACCATCAATTCTATATTTGCTTACTTCGTTAGATACCACAGGCGGTACTACAGCAAAGATAATATCTACAATCAAATACACAAAATACACAGTGTATCTTGCTACACGCAATAATGGTGGACATAAGATACCAGACAAATTATTGGAAGGTAAGAGTGTAACAATAATACAAACATTTAATAATATATTAAAAACTGTATTAAAATTAAATCAAATTATAAAAAAGGAAAAGATTGATATTGTTCATGCATTTTTTCCCAGAGAAACTTACATTGTATTTATTTTGAAATTACTTAATCCTAAACTTAAAATTATTCGCTCTTTTGAAGGAACTGTAAAAAGAAGCAAGACTATAAATATAATATCTAAATCTCTTTTACCTTACTTTGACAAGATTATTTTTATATCAAAATATGTTCAGGACTATTATAAAGAATTAACCAATAGATGTAAGAATAAAGTGATTGTTGACAACTCGGCGTATCATACATTCAGTTATATGACTCGTTATATAGACAATAAATGCAAACTTCTTGATGTCGCAGGACTAAACCCCACCAAAAATATTTTTATGCATGCAGAAATAGCAAGAGTGCTGAAATCTAGGAATTTTTCTTTTGTTATAAAAATTGCAGGAGATGGTCCTTACAGAGAAAAACTAGAAGAAATGATAGAAGAATACGAAATACAAGAAAATCTTATTTTGCTAGGTAAACAAAACGAAGTTAAAGCATATTACGAAGAAGCAGACATTTTTATACATCCTGCAGATCTGGAAGGATTCGGTATAGTTGTTCCTGAAGCCATGTCGTCGGGATTACCTGTTATATTGTCAAACAAAGGAGCATTACCAGAATTAGTAAAAAACATGGAGGACGGTATGATTGTAGATGCATATAATCCAGAAGAATGGGCAGATGCCATAATTAAGCTATATAATGACAGGGACTTATACAAAAAACTATCCCAAAACGGATATGAAACATACAAAGCACGATTTACACCTGAAATTTATGCAAAGAACTTAGATTTAATATATGATTCACTTGTATCTGTTTAATAAAACAGAAATTCTTTAATAGAATTAGATTAAGAAAAAGTATTATCATGAGGAAATTACTAGTGTTTCATCAATCGATTGCTCCTTATCGAATAGATTTTTTTAATGCAATTTATAAAAAGTACCAATGTAGTATCTGTGTATTTAAGAGAGGTCTTAATGGACAGACTTTAGATAATACAAAGTTAGAAGAAAGACATCTTTTCAAAGTAGAATATTATGCTGAAAGGAATAAGATTTTGAGGTTCCTTCCTAAAGGTATTTGGAGCAAGCTAAAGAAAGAGAGACCTGATGTTATACTTGTGAATGAATGTGGACCTGTATCAATTTTAGCCATCATTTATAAAATGACACAAAGACTCTTCGGAAGAAAAATTAAGGTTATAAGCATGATAGATGATAGTTATGATATGACTATCAACAAAGAAAAGCAATTCACATATAGGCATACAATAGCGAAAAAAATCCTTATTCCATTATTTGATAATATTATTTGTGTTGATCAAGATGTTGCTTCTTATTACCAAAAAAAACACAATATAGGTACATATATGCCTATTGTTAGTGAAGATGACATTTCCAGAGAGAGATATAAAAATGTTATAAGCATAAGTAACAGATATGTTGAGAAATATAATCTAAGCAATAAGAGAGTTCTTGTATTTGTTGGAAGACTTGTAAAACTTAAAAATCTACAATTTGTTATTCCAGAAATACTTAAATCAAAACACCAGGATATAAGATTAATTATTGTTGGAAGTGGAGATTATGAAATAGAATTAAAAAAAATAGCTAATGATGCCAATAGAATAATTTTTGTTGGACAGCAGGAAGGCGACAATTTATTTGCTTTCTATAATGTTGGGCAGATATTTATTCTGCCAAGTTATCAAGAGGCTTTTGGTGCAGTTACAAACGAAGCATTGTTAGCAGGATGCTATTCACTTATATCTAATAGAGCTGGATCAAGATGTCTTATTCAAGAAGGTGTAAATGGTGAAGTTTTTGATCCATATGACAGTGCATTATTCTCCAATATATTAGATAGTGTTTTAGATAAAATACAACCAATAGAGCTACCATTAAAATTAAAGCCCAATCTTATGCCTAAGACATTTGAAGAGTATTTTAAGAATGTTGAAAAAATAATATAATTTGAAAATGATTAAAACAATAGTTCTACTTCTATATTATGTCTTTTTAAGGCATATACCTATGCAACCAATGCCAGGATACAGAATCGGATACAAATTAAGATATTTGGCAGTCCGCAAGTTACTTGCATATTGTGGGGAAGATGTTGTTGTAAAGGATAATTGTTATTTTGGAAATGGTAATAAACTAAAAGTTGGAGACCGTTCTCAGTTAGGTCAAAATGCAAGATTGGGGGGCACCATAACAATAGGAGATGATGTCGTAATGGGACCAGATGTCGTAATGATGGCAACAAGCCATGAATTCAAAGATTTGAATACTCCTATAAACATGCAAGGAGCAAAACCAGAGGAACCTATTGTTATTGGAAATGATTGTTGGATTGGTACCCGAGTTATCATCTTGCCTGGAGTTCATATAGGCAACAAATGTATTGTAGCAGCAGGTGCGGTTGTAACACGGTCATTCCCAGATAACTGTATCATTGGTGGTGTGCCTGCTAAATTACTTAAGATTAAAAGTTAACCTTATGAAATGTAATAATTTCGTTGGCAAGTTTTTTAGCGAAATGAATAGCAATGGGATACGATATGCTGTTCTTCGCAACTATGAGTATTTGCCAGAGAGTTGTGGAGGAAGTGATTTGGATATTTTTGTATCTTCAAAGGATATTGCAAAGTTAGCTGAAATCTTATTAAAGGTGTCTAATTCGCTTAATGCTTCATTAGTATCCTATACGGCAAGCAATACATGTCCCAAACTTTGTTACTTAAATACAGAAGAGGGGATACAAATGGATATCTTCGTTGGTGCCATCACTTATAAGACTTACCTAATCGTATCAGAAGAAACCATTGAAGAGAATACCCGAATTTATAATGGAATAAAGGTGCTGGATGATTCTCTGAGCAATATTATTGCATTTATAAAGGAGATTTTGAATAATGGAAAGTGCAAAGATAAGTACATCGTTCCTATTGCTGAGAATAAGGAAAAATATGACAGGAACAGTTTGGCAAAAAATCTAACTGCTTTTGATGATAAGTTCATAGATACACTTTATGAATCAATTAAAAGTGATAAGTTAAAGGAATCTATTCTTGTTTTAACTGACCTTGGCAGAAAAGGTATTAGACGTAAATCCTCAAAGAATATATCAACGTTCCTGTCAAAAATATTACGTCTTTTCAAGCAACCTGGTTATACCATTGCTGTGCTTGGAACAGATGGGTCGGGTAAGAGCTTTATAATAAATTCTATTACACCAGTCCTTAATGAAGCTTTCCACAACGGTATTCGCTATGAACACATGCGTCCCAACTATTTGCCGTCGCTGGCTGTAGCAATGGGCAAGAAGAAGGCGGATGAACCAACTGGTGCCTGCAGCAATCCGCACGGTTCTAAACCATCTGGCTTTATTGGCTCGTTAATACGCTTGACTTATTACTGGATAGACTATACTTGGGGATATTTCAAGAAGGTTTTTCTTGATAAGGCATTTAAAACGCATGTTTGGTTATTTGACCGATACTATTACGATTATTATATAGATCAGCGTAGAGCAAGACTAAACTTACCAAGTTGGATAATTAAATTATATGGTTTGTTTGTGCCTGCACCAGACCTGACTATCTGTCTCGGTGGTGACCCAGAAAAGATATATTCTCGCAAGCCAGAGACATCGTTAGAGGAGGTGAAGAGACAGACTAAGGTATTGAAGGACTTTGCATCAACGCATAAAAAGGCTGTATGGGTAGATACCACTACAACGCCAGAAGAAAGTATTAAGGCTGCCATGGATGCAATTGTCAAAATGATGTCTAAAAGATTTGCCAATACAAAGCTATAAAATAAGATGAAGGTACTGGTTAATTGTTATGCGTGTTCGCCATACAAAGGCAGTGAGCCTGGTATGGGATGGAAGTTTGTGAATGCGCTATCGCAGAAGCATGAACTGCATATAATAACAGAGGGGAAGTTTGAAAAAGACATACGGCAGTTCTTCAATGAGCATCCGGAACGAGAGAAGGACTTCCATTTCTATTTTATAAGGAAACACAGGCATAAGACTTTGAGAAAGATATGGCCTCCATCCTATTATTGGTTTTATAAGGAATGGCAGAAGAAGGCTCTGGCACTTGCGAAGGAGTTGGACATGAAGGAGCATTTTGATATTGTACACCAATTAAACATGGCGGGATATCGCGAGCCTGGATATCTTTGGAAAATGGATAAACCATTTGTATGGGGACCTATTGGTGGATTGGAAAACGTACCATGGAGTATGATTCCAACAATGGGGTTAAAAGGTTTACTGTTTTATACGTGTTATAATATCATTAACACATGGCAGATGCATACAAATTGCCGTATTAAGAAAGCAATGAGGAAAACTGACATTTTAATCTCTGCAACTGCTAAGATTCAGGAAAAAATAAAAGATTTATACAATAGAGATAGTATTATTATACCAGAGGTAGGATTTGAAGGAAATACTAACAATGAATATGCCCATCGGAATAACAATGAAAGACTTCGTATTTGTTGGAGCGGATTGCATATTCCACGTAAGGCGCTAAACTTATTGCTTGACTCTTTGGCTGTTGAGGGGCGTGAAGACATAGAACTTCATGTAATAGGAAAAGGGGAAAAGACTGAAGAATGGATGGATAAAGCCAAATGTTTGAAACTGAAAAATATTGTATGGCATGGATGGGTGGAACGAAGTGAAGCTTTACGGATTATGCAAAGCTGCCACTTGTTTTGCATTACAAGTTTGAGTGACTTAACAAGTACCGTCATCCTTGAAGCACTCTCATATGGTATGCCTGTGATAGCGCTGGATCATTGTGGTTTCAGCAATGTTATAACAGAAAATTGTGGACGTAAAATACCCATAATAAATAAGGCACAGGTGGTTCGCGACTTCGCCTCTGCAATTAGCGAAATGGCAGATAATGAAGAATTGCGTAGAAGACTGTCTGAGGGGGCACGTAAAAGGGCGATGGAGTACAATTGGGAAGATAAGGCAAAAACTATAAGTGACATCTATAATGACGTGCTTCATAGATAGAGTGATAGGATTGTACCATAACATTGAGACAATAAAATGAATTTATACAAGTTTCACACATTCAGGACAGACTATTATTTCCCAGACCCTATAAAGGGTGGCGATTTTTTGTTTGGTCTGTATCATCCATACAACAGATTTCCTTTGCGCTTGATGATGATAAAAGCATATTGGTGGATGTACAGACATTGCAAACTGGTGCGTAGCAAGTGTCTGGTAAATAATGCCGATATGGAGTTTCCATATTCAAAGATTGTAGCTTTGTGCCCAAAGGGTAGTATACTTTCATTTAATATGGGAACTCCTGGACCAGAGCAAAAGATTTCAATGTTGGGTTTGGAGCAGAATGGAAATCATTTCTTTGCAAAATATAGTACTAAGGAGGCAGCAAAGGATTTGTCAAGAAATGAAATTTCTGTTCTAAAATCCTTGCATGGCACAGGATTGGCACCAGAGTTGTTGGATTACAAGCATAGTGATGGGTATGTTTTCTTTAGAACAACATGTGTTGAGGGATCTAATCCAAAGAGTCCAGAAATGAACGAGCACATTCTAAACTTATTGATTAGGATTAGCAAAAATGGTTTAAGGGATGGAGATTTGAAAACATGTATCTCTCATGGTGATTTTACTCCTTGGAATATTATTCTGACAACTAAGAGTGAGTATAGAATGATAGATTGGGAGATGGCTGGTGAAAGGGAATTAGGTTATGACATATTTACATATGTTACCCATGTTGGTGCTTTGCTGACACCTGATATGTCTCCCTTGCAACTGATTGAGAAGCATAAGTTGTATGTAGATAAGTATTTCGCATCGTTCGGAATAGAGAATTGGATACCATATATGAAGGCATTTGCCCAAAGGCGAATTCAATACGAATTGTCAAAGGGAGCTAATGAACGAGCAAAGTTATATGAATGCATGTTATGACTAAAAGGAATACTAAAAGTATTCTCTTCATCACCCCTCTTCCTCCGCCGGTGCATGGTTCTGCTATGGTGAGCCAGTATATCAAGGATAGTGCCTTGGTGCAAGGTGAGTTTGAGTGTGACTTTGTAAACCTGTCCACATCGCGAAGGATGGATGAAATAGGTAAGGGGGGGACGAAGAAACTATTGAGATTCGTGGGTAGTTTCCTCAAACTGTTCCTCAAACTGATATCACATCGCTACGATTTGTGCTATCTTGCGATAACATGTCATGGGATGGGATTCTTGAAGGATGCTCCATTCGTGTGGCTGTGCAAACTGTTCGGGTGCAAGGTTCTGATACATCAGCATAACAAGGGTATGAGCAAGTGTATAGACCGTTGGCCATACCGTTGGTTGATACCATATATATATAATCATACGCGCGTGATGCTGTTGTCGTGGTATCTGTATACAGATATAGAGAAAGCTGTGAAGCGTGAACAGGTGGTGATTTGCCCGAATGGGATACCTGAAACGGTGAGCGGTGAGCGGTTAATGGTTAGCGGAGATAACGCTGAACGAGGAAGTGTCGCTTCCAGTTCATCGCCAACCGTTAATCTCCTTTTCCTTTCTAACCTGATTCCAAGCAAAGGTGTTTACGTTTTGCTTGATGCGTGCAAGATACTTAAGGAAAAGGGGATGGACTTTCACTGTAACTTTGTGGGTAGCGAGTCTAAAGAAATAAATCGTTCTGTCTTTGAACAAGCAGTGCGTGAACGTAGATTGGATGATTGTGTTACGTATCATGGTCCGAAATACGGGGATGAGAAGGAACGTTATTGGGAGATGGCTGATGTCTTCGTACAACCGACATTCGAGGATTGCTTCCCATTGACTATCCTTGAGGCTATGCAACATCACAAACCTATCGTTTCTACGAACGAAGGTGCGGTGCCTGACATGGTTATAGATGGTGAGAATGGTTTTGTTTGTGGAAGACAAGATGTAAATGGATTGGCAATAGTTTTGGAGAAACTTATTACTAATCCTTCATTGCGTAAACAGATGGGTGAAGAGGGATATAGAATGTATATGGAGAAATTTACTTTGTCCAGGTTTGAGCAAAGGTTCGTGGAGTGCCTTGATAGAGCGGTTAAAGGTTAGAATTGAACTACTGGGAGGTGAGAGGAAAATGCTTAACTACTTGCTTTTGTTTGATGAGATAAATGTAAATCTATAATTTCGATTAACGGTTAACTAACAACGACTTACTGATTATAAACTTATATGGGTTGGAACGGCGGTTCCAACCCTTTGGCGTTTATAGATATTTAAAGCAATAATATATGGAAAAGTACTTTAATATACGGTATGAGTTTGACAAGGATATGGTTCATGAACATATCGCTCAGCGTATAAAGAGTGGTGAACCGGGATACATCTGTGTGGCAGATGGTGTTGTGCTGAATGTGGCTCAGCGTGACGAGGCTTACATGAAGGTGATGCAGGAGAGCATGTTTGCTATTTGCGATAGCAGTTGGGTGCCAATGTATATTAAGTGGATATACGGCCATAAGAGGTCGCAGTACTGCGGTGCCATGATTTTTGAGGATATGGTGAAACAGGGTAAATATAAAATGGCGTTCTTGGGCACCAATACTAAAACATTGAACTCGTTGCGAGACAATATTGCAGAGCAATGGAATGCGGATGTTAAGGATATGCTGTTTTACGAATTGCCTTATTGTCATGTGCATGAGTTTGACTACCCTGCCATAGCAAAGATGCTGGAGGAGCATGAGGCAGAGATAGTGTGGGTTGCATTAGGTGCTCCTAAACAGGAGGTGTTCATGAACCGTTTGCACCAGCATATGAAGAGTGGTGTGCAGATTGCAGTGGGGGCTGTATTCAACTTTTTCAGCGGTTTCGACGAAAAGCGTGCTCCACAGTGGATAACAAAACATCACATGGAGTTTCTGTACCGTATTTGGCAGAATCCAAAGAAGCAGTTGAAGAGATGCGGCTGGATATTGGTGATGTTGCCAAAAATGTTTATTGAGGAGTTAAAGAGAAAGAAACAGAAGGGGTGACTGATGTTTATGACAATCAGCGAACTTGAGGCGTATGGTACTGTTTTTCGATCTGTTACAGATTGCGCTGGGGAACAAAGAGAATTTTTCGAATACCCCAACAGGGGAACAATGGCAATTTATATATGATTTGTCTGTTCGCCAAGCCTTGATTGGTATTGCCTTTTTGGGGATTAAGAAGTTACCTGAGGCTCAAAGACCACCGAAGCACCTGCTTTTAAAATGGTTTGCTACAACAGAAAAAATAAAAGAGATAAACGCGGAGATGAATGCCAAGTCACGTAGTGTGACAAAACGTTTCCTGGAGGATGGGTTCCGCTCGCTGATATTAAAGGGTCAGGGGATTGCAAGTTTGTACCCTGAGGGTGACTTCCGCATGTCTGGAGATATTGATGTATGGGTAGAAGGGGGAAGAAAGATTGTTTCAAAATATTTAAGAGGCATCAAAAAGGATTGTAAAGTTGTTTATCATCATGCTGATTTCATACAAATTGGCTATACTGACATAGAGGTTCATTTTACGCCAACCTGGATGAACAATTATTTCAGCAACAATAGGTTACAACGTTTCTTTAATGAGATTAAGGAAAAGGAATTTGCCAAGGCAACAGAAAGTGACTTCCCTACTCCATCGCTTAAGTTTAACAGGATATATCTGCTGGTGCATATTTACAGGCATTTATTTAGTGAGGGGATAGGTCTGAGACAACTAATGGATTATTATTATGTCTTAGCTCAGGGTTTTAGCGATGAGGAACGTGAGCATTGCATCTCGGTTTTGAAGGATTTGGGGATGTTACGGTTTACTGGGGCTGTGATGTTTGTTTTGCAGAAAGCCTTTGGGATGAGAGATGAACTGCTTTTGCTTGCTCCCAACGAGAAAGAGGGTGAGTTTTTGTTGAAGGAGATATTGATTGCAGGAAACTTTGGACAGTATGACGAGAGAATAAACAGAAGTGAGGGGCGCTCAGAATGGTCTTTATTTATAAACGGCATAAGAAGAAACAGCAGATTTCTATGGAGTTATCCGTCAGAGGTATTGTGGTCGCCGATATTTAAAATCTGGCACTATATAATGAGACTGAAGTGGAATTACTTTGATTCTAATAAATATTTATCTAAAATTTAATACCATATCATGTTTTACTTAATTTCAATAGCAGTATCTGCCTTTTCTGCTTTTCTGGCAGTAAGGTGGATTTACTTCAAGATTTTGAAACTGGCAAAAGACAAGGATCTTGTTGATAACCCCGATGCGCGTAAGCTGCAGAAGTACCCTGTGCCGGTGGTGGGTGGTATTGCCGTTGTC
>JAFYQK010000015.1 GCA_017547165.1 Bacteroidaceae bacterium | reverse complement strand
GTTGCATTGCCAGTTGTATACAGTGATTGTTGTTGCTGCAACTCTGGTGTGGGGTACTTACATTTTCCTGAATCACGAGGCGGGTTCTGTGAGCAAGAAGGCGGTGTGGATAAAGGCACATTCTATCAAGACACATCTTGGCAAAACGGAATGGTGGCAACGCTTCAGTTACTTCCTTGATGCTCCAGAATTTAATGAGCATGAGCGTGAGGATTTGCGCAAGAGGCTTGAGAATAAATTCGTGAACAAGTGATTTTAGCTGTATACATCTCGCCTTTATAATGTTATTTGCCATGGCAAGTTGGTGTTGCTGACTGCTGATGTGGATTACTTGAGGCTTGACAATAATACACGTATTATTTAAAGCCAATGATGGGGCCTAGATAAATGTTAGAACAAATGTTGAAGTTTGATATCCTGTTTTATATATTGGCAATCTCTGTCAATGATAATGGGCTGAAGGCAGAGCGCTTGAATAGCGTTCTGCTTTCTGATTTATATGAACTATACTCCTTTGCTAAGGGTCATGCTGTAGAAGGATTGTTGGCAGAGGCGATACTGGAGGGAAATGTTGAACTGAAGTGTAGTCAGGAGAATCTTGCAGAGAAACGGTACATGGTGTTGGAGTTAGCAAAGGTGCAACAACAGAACAGGGCCGTAATGAGACGGTTTGATGATGTATTGACTGAAGTTGCGCTTTTGTTACAGAAAGAGAGGGTGGACTTTGTGATTTTCAAAGGAATTGCTGTGGCGTCTTTTTATTCGTGTCCGTCGGCAAGGACTATGGGGGACATTGATTTCTATGTGCCTTCATGGGATTATGACAGGGCGTTGGATTTGCTGGAGAAGGTCCTGGGGGTGAAGGTGGAACGTTGTGATGTTGACAAGCATGATGCCTTCTGCTATAAGGGTATTCGCTTTGAGATGCATTATCAGATGGAGACATTCGGGGCCGAAAGGCATCAGAGGTATTTCTCTGTTTTGGTGGATGAGAGTATCAGGGATGGGAGGATAGGCAACTTTACTCTGTCTGGTGGGGTACAGGTTCCTATGCTGGAACCAACGGTGGACTTGATACTGGTGTTCAAGCATATGTTTAACCATTTTATTGGTGAAGGGGTTGGTTTGAGGCAGGTGACTGATGTTATTGTTTTGATAAAGGCTTATGCAAAGGTATTGAATATTGATTTGTTGCGTCAACATCTAAAGGCAATAGGTTATCTTAAGGTGTTTGATGCTATGGTGGCTTTAGCAGTAAAGTATTTTATGTTGTCATGGCCAGAATATCAGGGGTTTCTCAACAAGACTGACTATAAGATGGGTGATAAGTTGATGACGGATGTTTTATGCAATGGTAACTTTGGCAGGTTGGCTTATAAGAATAAGAGTGGTTGGGGCAAGCGTATTGAGACTTCTTGTCGCTTTTTACGTAACTGTGCAAAATATTTCTGGCTTGCTCCGTGGGAGATATGCTGTCTGTTGCCTAAGAGGGTGATGATATCATTGAGGGCGCATTGATACAGGATTAGTAAGGGGCATTTCGCAACTTTTGTAATAACATATCCGCAACACCCTATCAAATGCGAGGTGTTGCGGATGTTTTGTTTTAGATGCTACCTCTTAAGTGTGGTTTGATAAGCTAATTTATAGAACCTACCTTAACCTTTTTTATTATTATAATAAGGTGTTGTTTTTGGATTTTTGCTTAAATTTGCACGCGAAAATATTATAGGGTCTTGAATTAGATTGTTGAAGTTCTGTGTCATGACCTGTGAATTAGTAGTTTGTAATAGTCCTGCAGAGGGACATAATGTAAAAAGATTATGGCAAAAATAACTAAAGAGGCTGCATTGGCTTATCATGCCGAGGGCAAGCCTGGTAAGATAGAAGTTGTTCCTACAAAACCTTATAGTACTCAAACTGACCTGTCATTGGCATATTCGCCTGGTGTGGCAGAGCCTTGTCTGGAGATTCAGAAGAATCCTAATGATGCTTACAAATATACAAGCAAGGGTAATCTGGTTGCTGTGATAAGCAATGGTACTGCGGTGCTTGGTTTGGGTGATATTGGTGCTCTTAGCGGTAAGCCTGTGATGGAGGGTAAGGGTTTGCTGTTTAAGATTTATGGCGGTATTGATGTTTTCGATATCGAGGTGAACGAGAAGGATCCTGAGAAGTTCATCCAGGCTGTTAAGGCAATAGCTCCTACCTTCGGTGGCATTAACCTTGAGGATATCAAGGCTCCTGAGTGTTTCGAGATAGAGCGTCGACTGAAGGAAGAACTTGATATTCCTGTGATGCATGATGACCAGCATGGTACTGCTATCATCTCAAGTGCTGGTTTGATAAATGCTTTGGAGGTGGCAGGAAAGAAAATTGAGGATGTGCGCATTGTGGTGAACGGTGCCGGTGCTGCTGCTATATCTTGCACAAAGTTGTATGTTGCCTTGGGTGCAAAGCATGAGAACATTGTGATGCTGGACAGTAAGGGTGTGATAACCGACGATCGTGCCAACCTGACTCCAGAGAAGAAGGAGTTTGCTACTTCAAGACGTGACCTACATACATTGGAGGAGGCGGTGAAGGGTGCTGATGTATTCCTTGGATTGAGTAAGGGTGGGGTGTTGTCGCAGGATATGGTGCGTTCAATGGCGGAGAATCCCATTGTATTCGCTCTTGCTAATCCTGTGCCTGAAATTACCTACGAGGAGGCAATGGAAGCTCGTGAGGATGTGCTGATGTCTACTGGTCGTTCGGATTATCCCAACCAGATAAATAATGTAATTGGATTCCCTTATATTTTCCGTGGTGCTCTTGATACTGCATCTTCTGCTATCAACGAGGAGATGAAGCTGGCGGCGGTGCGTGCTATTGCTGCTCTTGCAAAGAAGCCTGTGCCCGATGTGGTGAACGAGGTGTATAAGGTTAACAACCTGACCTTCGGCAAGGACTATTTCATTCCCAAACCTGTTGACCCACGCCTTATTACCGAGGTGAGCATGGCGGTGGCTCGTGCTGCTATGGATAGTGGTGTGGCTCGTAAGCAAATCACCGATTGGGATGCTTATGCTGCTCACTTGAAGAATATCATGGGACAGGAGAGTAAACTGACACAGCAACTCTATGATACTGCAAGACGCAGTCCTCAGAGGGTGGTGTTTGCAGAGGGTATTCATCCTACTATGCTGAAGGCTGCTGTGGAGGCTCGCAACGAGGGTATTTGTCATCCCATTCTTTTAGGTAATGAGGAGATGATAGCAAAGAAGGCTGCTGAGTTGGAACTTTCGCTTGAGGGTATCGAGATAGTTAACCTTCGTCACGACCGTGAGGCTCCTCGTCGTGAGCGTTTCGCTCAGATTCTTGCCGAGAAGCGTGCTCGTCAGGGTTATACCTTTGAAGAGGCCAACGATAAGATGTTTGAGCGTAACTATTTTGGTATGATGATGGTGGAGACTGGTGAGGCAGATGCCTTCATCACCGGTGTATACACCAAATACAGCAATACCATTAAGGTGGCTAAGGAGGTTGTTGGCATTAAAGATGGTTACGATCATTTTGCCACTATGCATATCCTTAACTCAAAGAAGGGTACTTTCTTTATCGGCGATACTTTGATAAACCGTCATCCTGGCACCAATACTTTGGTGGATGTGGCTCGTCTGATGGAGAATGCTGTGCGTGTCTTCAATCACGAACCTGTTATGGCGATGGCGAGCTATTCTAACTTCGGTTCGGATGCCGTTGGTTCGCCTGCCGAGGTGCATGAGGCTGTGCGTGTTCTTCAGGAGGAGGATGCCAACAGACTTGTAGATGGTGAGATGCAGGTGAATATTGCTCTTGACAGAGAGTTGCGCGACCGTAAGTATCCTTTCACTCGTTTGAAGGGTAAGGATGTGAATACATTGGTGTTCCCAAATCTTTCGAGTGCCAATTCTGCCAGCAAATTATTGCAGTATATGGCTGGTGATGTTGAGGTGATTGGTCCCATTCAGATTGGTTTGAACAAACCTATTCACTTTACCGATTTCGAGAGCAGTGTGCGCGATATTGTCACTATCACAGCTGTAGCAGCAATTGATGCGATAGTGAACAAGCGTAGGTGCACGGAGAATTGCTTAGTGTGAGGTTGAGTGTCAACAGACGATAGACAATAGACAATAGTTGAGTGTTTAGAGATTAAAGATTAGAGATGAGATGAGTAAAGTCCTGTGACGATTCGGTCATAGGACTTTTTTGTTAGTTTTTAAGGAGGGATGGAGATTGGAGTTGAGAGATGAGAATTTTAGTCTGAAACAATTCATACAATAAATAACTATAGCATCTTGGCTCTTTTTATTGATTATAAAAAGGTGATAAATTATTAGGATTTTTAATTTATTATTTTTACCTTTGCTCTAAATAATAATGATTATGGCAACTATTCAGGGACAATCCATATCTACAATTGATGCTCTTTGGGCTTTAATACAAAGTCAAAAGCAGAGTGTGCGTAAAGCTTTGTGGAGACGCTTTATGCAAGATGAAATGTTGGCTGACGAAACATTACGACAGCAGACTTATATTCGTAATACAATAGAAAAAGGTTGGAAGGATGTTCAATCATCAGATAATGGTTGTTCTCTAAAATCTGCCGATGAATTGTTAAACGAACTAAGGGGTGTTTAAATATGAATGCCTCCGTAAGGGTTAGTGCCGAATTCGAACGACAAGCAAAACGCCTTGCAAAGAAATATAAATCTTTTGTAAATGACTTTGCTTTGTTTGTATCAGATATCAAAAAAAATCCATATTCAGGCATTGATTTAGGAGGAGGAAAGCGTAAGATACGCATGGCAGTTGCGTCAAAGGGAAAGGGCAAAAGCGGAGGCATGCGAATTATAACGTTTAATGTTACTATCTTGGATACAGAAAGTATTATTGTAAATTTAATAACAATTTATGATAAAACTGAGTTATCGAATGTTAGTGAACAATATATAAATCAAATCATTAAAGATTTGTAATAAAATCCGCCTTACTATCATCGTTAGACGGATTTGTATAATTAGTTTTCGTTCTGCGCCCATCAGACTTGCGAAGCTTGAATAGAGTTGATAGGTTAAAGTTGAGAGACAACAGACAACAGTCAACAGACGATAGACGAGGGTCAACGGAGAACAGAGATGATACTTTCAAGTATACAAACGGGGATGCAAACCAATGGTAAGCATCCCTGTTTGTTATTTGTAACCTTATGTTTATGATAGCTTCGTTAAAACCCTGCTAATCCAGTAATTAAATAAAATTGAGTTAGTGGTAGCTGATTACTAACTTAACTAAAATGTGATGGTGCATGGGTCTACCTCAATCACCTTGCCATTGGGGCATGAGATGATGGTGAATCCTTCGCGCTTGGCACGATTTACCAATCGTTGTTGGGCCAAGATTATTCCGCTTTCTATGGTATCCCTGAATTGTCGTATCTCTGTTTCGTTGGGATATCCTTCAAATTTCATTCGAGCTTTTTCGCGCTCCGTGATAGAGACTAATTCTCGAATTTCCTGTATAATAGTCTTACTCATTACTTCGTGCTTTTAGTGTCTTTTGATTCTGTTGTGTCACCATAAAGTTTTTGAAGTTTCGCAAACTTCTCTGGTTCAGAAATCTCAAGGCGTTCACCTTTTCTCCAACCGCTTGCTATACGTTGTGTAGGACATGTGTTATTGTCGTACAATGACCAGAAGTCAACAACAGGGGTATAGAGTTGGAAAAAGTTCTTCAGTCCTGCTTCGTATCTGCGATAGATAACATCAAGAGGGATGTTGTGACCTCCCTGGCTCACTCTTCGTGCTACACGCTGAACAGCTTGTTCCGGTGTGGGCAGCGAAAAGAACAGCAGTGTTACGAAATATCCTACGCTTTGGGCCTTTTGTATGAGTTTGATGTAAGAGCGGGTTGCCAATGTTGTTTCAAAAGCAAAATCCTGTCCGTCTTTCATCAATTGAAGCACGCGCTCAATCATCAGTCGGCCTGCCTGTATAGCTGCTCCCTCGGGATTGAAGGGAGAAAGTCCTCTGGCAATCTCGTCTGCATTGACAAACTCGCGGCAACCGAGCATCTCTGGAAGGACTGTGTAGCTTGCCGTTGTTTTGCCTGCACCATTACATCCTGCAATGATGTAAAGGTTTTTCATTGTGGGGTGGCTCATATTGTTTTATTGTATTGTGTTGTTTCGTTATTAAATGGTATTATATTACGCTTTATCGTGGTAATGGATTATTTCGAACCTTTTGTGTCAAGGAGATCGGGGCGACGTTCCTTGGTGCGTTTGAGGGCTTGCTCAAATTCCCATTCCTTGATCTTTGCCTCGTGACCTGAAAGAAGTACTTCGGGTACCTCTCCCCAGTCTTTATATTCTCTTGGACGTGTGTATACTGGTGCCTCGAGGAGGTTGTCCTGGAAAGAGTCGGAGAGTGCCGATTGTTCGTCTCCTATGACCCCGGGGATGATTCGTACTATGGCATCAGTCATAACAGCAGCAGCCAATTCGCCTCCAGTGAGGACATAATCGCCGATGGAGATTTCGCGAGTGATGAGTTTCTCGCGGATGCGATAGTCAATTCCTTTATAGTGACCGCACAGAATGATGATGTTTTCCTTTAGCGAGAGTTCGTTGGCCATGGGCTGGTCAAACTGTTCGCCATCAGGTGCGGTGAAGATAATCTCGTCATAGTGGCGCTCACTCATGAGCTTTGATATGCAGAGGTCTACAGGTTCACACTGTATCACCATGCCGGCTGAACCACCAAAGGGATAGTCGTCTACACGACGCCATTTGTTGGTAGAGTAATCGCGCAAATTGTGCACATGTATCTCTACAAGTCCTTTCTTTTGTCCACGACCAACAATGCTCTCCTCGGTGAAGGGAAGCACAAGTTCGGGGCATACGGTTATAATGTCTATTCTCATAGTTGTTGCAAATTTAGGCATTTATAAGCATAAATGCAAGAAAAACAGTTTTATCGTACGAGAAAACCATTGTTTTAGTAGGAAAATAGTTTTTTTTAGTACCTTTGCATAAATCACATTACTGACCAGTTTTGGGTGTGATGATTTTAGATTATTCTCTCAGGACAATGAAGAAAATTGCTATAATAGGGGCTGGAGCTGCAGGTTGTTTTACGGCACAACGACTGTTGGAACTAAGGTCGGATTTTGAGGTTGAGCTCTTCGAAGCACAAAATCGTCCTTTGAAGAAGGTCGCCATAACAGGTGGCGGACGGTGCAATCTTACAAATAGTTTTGAGGGAGTGAATGACTTGAGCGAGGTGTATCCGCGAGGACATCAGTTGATGAAACGACTGATGTATGGGTGGAACCAGTGGGATACGATGTCGTGGTTTGAGGAGCATGGTGTGCGTCTTGTGACTCAGGATGACGAGTGTGTCTTTCCACAGAGTCAGCGTGCAATGGAAATAGTTTCGGTGCTGAAGCGCGGACTGAATATACATTGTGACAAAAGGGTGGACCTATCCTTGATGGATAACTATGATGCAGTGGTGGTGACAACGGGGGGAGCTCGTAATTTTGACTGGATCTCGAAGCATGGCATCGATATTATAAAACCTGTGCCATCGCTCTTTCCCTTCAGACTCGAATCAACTGGGTTAGAGCAAATGAGCGGTGCCTTGGTTCATGATAGTGTTGTGTCCATTGCCGGTACAAAATTCAAGGCTTGTGGCACTACGCTGATAACGCACAATGGTGTATCGGGACCGGCTATTCTTCGTCTTTCGTCTCATGCTGCGCGTTATCTTGCTGAGCACGATTACAAAGCCATGCTTGTGGTAAACTGGCTGGGTGATAGCAGTGAACAGGAGGCATTGGAAACGATTCAGGATATAGCTAATGGAAATATGAACAAAAATGTCGCTAATACTTATCCTGACAGTTTCACTTCAAGATTATGGATGTTCTTCTGCCAACGTGCCGGCATTGCTGCAGATACGAAATGGAGCGGAGTTGGCCGCAAGCAGATGAACAGACTGGTGAGTGTGCTGACATCGGATTCTTATCAGATTCTGGGACGAGTGCCGCATAAGGAGGAGTTTGTTACGGCTGGTGGTGTGAGCCTTCGAGCAGTTGACAGTGCAACACTGGAGTGCAAGTCCATAAAGGGATTGTATTTTGCGGGAGAGGTACTTGATGTAGATGGTGTTACGGGCGGTTTCAATCTTCAGGCTGCCTGGACTATGGCAAATGCTGTGGCACAGGCTATTGCTGCAGAATGATTGGAATCAGAGATTGTTCATAATATCTATAAGAACAGCATAATGTAGTATGGTAATACAGATAACAGATATAAATGATGAGAGGGTGAAGGCTTATAGCAAGCTCACCGAAGCTCAATTGCGCAATCGTTTGGATCCCTCGCAAGGTATATTCATAGCAGAGAGTCCAAAGGTTATAAAGGTTGCTTTGGATGCTGGATACAAGCCTGTCTCACTTTTGTGTGAAGAGAAACACATCCTGGGCGATGCCAAGGATATTGTTGAAAGATTGGAAGCAAAGGGTGCAGAAATTTATACCAGTAGCAGAGAAATATTGGCTTCATTGACTGGATATACTCTTACTCGTGGCGTGTTGTGTGCAATGCGCAGACCTGCTGAGGAGGACCTTAAATTAGTGGTGAAGAATGCCAGCAGGGTTGTTGTTATTGACGGTGTGGTGGATTCAACAAATATCGGTGCCATATTCCGTAGTGCAGCAGCTTTGGGAATAGATGCTGTGTTGCTTACAAGAAACAGCTGTGACCCTCTTAACCGCAGATCTATTCGTGTTTCAATGGGCAGTGTTTTTCTTGTGCCATGGACATGGATAGACTGTTATGATTCGTTGCGTGAACTTGGTTTCAAGACCTGTGCCATGGCTTTGGTTGACAGGAGTATTGGTATAGACGACCCACAGTTGCAAAGGGTTGAACGTCTTGCAATAATTATGGGTACAGAGGGTGATGGACTTCCAAAAGAGACTATAAATAGTGCCGATTATGTGGTGAAGATTCCTATGTCGCATAATGTGGATTCGCTGAATGTTTCTGCTGCCGCAAGTATTGCATTTTGGGAATTGAGAAAAAGGTGATTGGAGGTGAGAGACGATACTCAACGGTCAATGGTCAACAGTCAAGGGACAATAGTCAATAGTCAACAGTCAAGAGACAATGGACAACTGACAACAGTCTTTAGAGTTTTTAAGGTCTTTAAGGTCCTTAGAGTCGTTAGAGTCTACAGTCAATGGACAACGGTCAACAGATTTTTGATTAGAGTTTAAAGATTAGAGCTGAGAGAATACTTGTGTGAGGATGTGAGGAATATGTTCTCCTTGCAGTCTCTGTTTAAGACAAATATGATTATCTTGTGTGGGATTATACGTGAATTCATAATAGAAATATAATGACAAGATGAATTCTTTATGAAGCGGGTAAAAGGTATTAGTAATCTTATGGACCGAAGATTACAATCTTATGAGGGGAAGATTATAATCTTATGCGCCTAAGATTAGGGAGCGTTTGCCAGAAGATTGGGGAGTATCATTAAAAAGACAATAAAGTTTATAATTGGAGAATTGAACAGAGAATAAAGATGAGGTGTATATTCCTGTTAATCAATAGTATAGCATCATGCATAATGTTGTTGGCAAAAAATGTGTTTATACGACATTTATTCACTAATGATTATTTAATAGCAGTTTATAATTAAAAAACTGGTCGTTTTATTAATAGGAAAAAACTTTACAATATATTCAGTTGATATTATAGCATTGATATGAGAGATAGGGTTCTTGCATTAGATATTGATGGGACATTGCTTTATAGTGATGGAAGTATTTCTTCAAGTCTTGTTGATTTTTTGCTTAATTTACAATCAAATGGTGTAATACTTTGTTTGTCAAGCGGCAGACCGACACTTGGCATTTTGCCCGTTGCCAACATGTTGCAAATGCAGGAATATGGAGGCTATATCATCAGTTTTAACGGTGCAGAATTGTTTGACTGCAAGGAAAAGAAAGTGTTGTATAAGGCAAGTCTTCCACAGGAGGCAATACCCGTTGTGGTGGAGTGCGGAAGGCGTGAAGGTCATGCTATGCTAACCTATGCCAGTGACAGGATATTAACGGAAAAACCTGATGATGCTTATGTGTTGATATCGCATAAGCGAAATGAAATGCCTGTTCAGCGTGTAGACGATTTCGAGAAGGAGGTTGATGTGGTGTTGAGCAAATGTATCATTACTGGTGACCCATGCGAAATGCCTGCTTTGCAACGTGAGGTTACAGCTCGCTTATATGGTGTGGCGGATGCATATTTGAGCGAACCTTATTTCCTTGAAGTTGTAAGAAAAGGGGTTGATAAGGCTGATGCCCTTGCCCGACTGCTTGATTTGCTGAAACTTAGTCATAAAAATCTTATTGCAGCTGGCGATGGGCATAACGATATTGGTATGATAAAGCTTGCTGATATAGGAATCGCTATGGGCAATGCACATATCGATGTGAGGGAGATTGCTGATATTGTAGCACCTCACACCGACGAGGATGGGCTTTTGCAGGTTTTGAAAAAGATATTCGCAGTGCAGTTCAAAAACTAGTTTTTACAGTCTTTGTATTATCTCCATGCCATGACGTATAGCTTCCTCGTTCATAGGAATGAGGTGGTGATGGCGTTCTGGAAGTGCTTTGCGCAGACCTTGCACAACATCTTCTACAGTTACTATTGGGCGTACCTTGATGAGTCCACCAAGCAAAAGCATATTAAACACCTTGAGATTCTGCATCTTTGCTGACTCGCTCATGGCCTCGATAGTATAGATATTGATATCGGTGCGTGAGGGTGGAGTGAGTATGTTGGCAGGATCGTAGATGAGGGTACCACCAGGTTTTACACAGTTGACGAACTTATCGAGCGAAGGCTGATTGAGCACTATGGCGGTGTCGTATGTGTTCAGTACAGGCGAATTGATGCGTTTGTCAGAGAGGATTACGGTGACGTTGGCAGTACCTCCGCGTTGCTCCGGACCATAAGATGGCATCCATGTAACCTCTTTGCCCTCCATAATGCCGGCATAAGCAAGAATCTTGCCCATTGAGAGAATGCCTTGACCTCCAAAACCTGATATGATAATTTCCTCTTTCATTGCTGTTTACGATGTTGTGTTCTACAGTTTCTTTAAGTCGCCTAATGGGTAGTATGGGAGCATGTTTTCAGCCAACCATTTGTTGCTTTGTTCGGGAGACATCTTCCAACCTGCAGAGCAGGTACTGACAATCTCTACGAGTGATGAGCCACGACCTTGAAGACTGTTTTCAAATGCTTGTCGAATGGCTTTTTTTGTACGCGCTATATTTCCAACAGTATTAACGGCCTGTCGTGTTACATAGCATGTGCCTTCGAGGGTGGCGGCAATGTCGGATATCTTTAATGGAAATCCATGTAAGTCAGCCTGGCGACCATAGGGGCAGGTACTTGTCTTCATGCCCATGAGGGTGGTAGGTGCCATTTGTCCGCCCGTCATGCCATAGATAGCATTGTTGATGAAGATGATGGTGATGTTCTCGCCACGATTGAGGGCATGTATTGTTTCACCAGTACCGATGCAAGCCAAGTCACCATCGCCCTGATAGGTGAACACCAGATGGTTGGGCCACAGGCGCTTGGTGGCGGAGGCACACGACGGTGCACGTCCATGGGGAGCTTCAATCCAGTCGATATCTAAGTAGCGATATGCAAACACGGCGCATCCAACGGGGCATACTCCAATGGTTTGGTCCTGCATCTGCATCTCGTCGATGATTTCAGCAACAAGCTTGTGAACAATAGAGTGTCCACAGCCTGGACAGTAATGCATAGTGTTGTCGTTCATCAGGCGTGGTTTCTGGTAAACGATATTTTCTGGTGATTTTATTATTTTTTCGTCCATGCGATTCTTATTTTGTGGTGGGGAGCTTATTTCGCGATGCTGCAGATTTTCTCAACTATTTCGTCTGGAGTCATAATAACGCCTCCGCTATGACCAATGAAGTCTATCGGGCAACTGAACTGCGAAGCCCACTCTACGTCGCGCAACATCTGGCCTTCGTTGAGTTCTACAACGAGAATGCGTTTGGCGCGCTTAGACAATTCAAGCACTTCATTGTTAGGGAAAGGCCATAGGGTTATGGGGCGAAGGAGTCCTATCTTGTGTCCCTGTTCACGAAGTATGTCTATGGCGCCCATGGATATTCTCGCTGCTGAACCAAAGGCTACAATAACGGTTTCTGCATCGTCGGTGAGATAGTATTCTGCTCGAACCTCAGTGTTCTCTATCTGTTTGTATTTCTCCTGCAATGCCTTGTTACGTTTTTCCATGAAGGCCTGGTCGAGTTCAAGACTTGTTACTACATTGGGTTTTCTTGACTTGATACCCAGTCCGTTTACCGCCCATGGGCATTGCTGACGAATCTCTTCGTCGGTACGTCGTGGTGTATAGGGTGGGAGAGTGCATTTCTCCATCATCTGCCCTATGCTTCCGTCGGAGAGTATTATCACGGGGGTGCGCCATTTCATCATGAGTTCTTTAGCCAATCCGACCATATCGCAACTCTCCTGTACTGAACATGGAGCAAGAACTATATTGTGATAGTCGCCATTACCGCCGCCATATACAGCTTGGGTGTAATCGGACTGAGAGGGCTGGATAGTACCAAGGCCTGGGCCACCACGTTGTACAGAGACGATGAGTGCCGGCACCTCGCTGATGGCCATGTAGGGGATGACCTCCTGCATTAGTGATATGCCTACACTGGAAGATGAAGTAAGAACACATTTGCCTGTTGAGCCACCAGCATATATCATATTGATGCTGGCTACCTCGCTCTCACTTTGGAGTACTACCATGCCAGTGGTTTCCCAGGGGCGCAAGAGTGCCAAAGTTTCGAGAATCTCACTTTGAGGAGTGATAGGGTAGCCAAAGAAGCCATCGTAACCATATCTGATGGCTGCGTGAGCTATTGCTTCATTACCCTTAAGTAGGAGTATTTCGTGGTCGTTATGCATGATGATGGTATTATTCTTTAGTTCTATAGACGGTGATGCATCCGTCGGGACACATAATTCCACAACTGCTACATCCTGTGCATCGGGTTGCATCGACTTGCACGGCATAATTATAACCGTTATGGTTTACTTGGTGCGAAAGTTGTATGAGGTCGAATGGGCAAGCAACGGCACAGAGGTTACATCCTTTGCATCTGGCAATGTCGACTTCAATGATTCCTTTGAATTTTGCCATATCGAGTTTTTCTGGCGCCTAATGGTTAAGCATTTTTTAGTGCTTAAGGGTTAAGCATGTCTTTGTTATAGAATTTTATTATCTTTAAAACCATTTCGCGTTTGGCAGAAGCTATGCTATGTGGATTTATTCTGATGGCCTCGGCATAACAATCAAGACATTCCTTCCAATCTTGCTTCTTCCAGGCATGATCGGCTCGAGAGATGAATTCTTGCTCAGTCATGTGCCAAAGTGTATATCGTATTATGGTTATTGTATCTGTATTTCTATTTGCAAATATAGTTTTTTTTGCTTTATGAGTTTCTCTTATAAACTATAAGTTTGCATTAAAAACTGCATTTTTTGATTTTTTTGTATCAAAAAAACTTATATTTTGCACAAAGCAATAGCGATATGTGCAAAATATAAGTTAATAGATTTCTTATGATCAAGTCTGATTTTGGCAACAGTTTATATATCTTTTTTGCCAAAATATAGTCGGAGAGAGTATGTGTGGACTTATTTGCGTTCCAATGTCAGGATGGTGGCACCTTCAGCATCCTTTACCGAAATAATTGAGTCTTGCAAAGCGAAGGTAACGGTTTGACTAAGTGCCTGCATTATGGCCATTTCAATTTCCATATCTTCGGCTGACATCATGGTAGCGCCCATTTCGGTTAACAACAGAGTGTCTGCGTTAACAGTGTAACGACCAAAAAACAAGTTAACAGATGCATTTCCGTTTACGGTACCGCTATCAGTAAAGTTGATGAAAGGCATAGTCTCTGCACTATCGGTTGAGAGGCCATTTACAGTGGTAATATTCCACTCACCTGTAATATCAGCAGATTTATTTGAGATGTTGCTACCGGGTGTGTTATTACATGAAAATAATAAGAAGCCTGCAAACAAGGTAGTAAATAATGTTTTCTTCATAATTGACTTTATTGATTAAATAAATGATATTGTTAATTTGTGGCAAAGATATAAGAAAAACTTGTTATCGAAAGTGGAAAAATCCTATTACAGGAGGAAAAATATCGGAAATACCGTGTTTTTAAATAAAATTTATCAATAGTGATACATCTACATGAATCCAGCATATATATATTAAATAAGGTGTTTGATGATAAGAAAATTATAAAAAATTGCACAAACACACCTTTTATTGCAAAAAAGACTATTAAAATTGCACATAATTAACCAAAATGTATTACCTTTGCACCCGGATTTACACAAACAAGGTAAAAAAGTATGAAAAAGATTGTAACTTCATTGGCCGTAGCTTTGGCCGCTACATCAGCTTTTGCTGGTGGTTTGTTGACAACAACAAGTCAGAACGCACATTACTTGCGTTTCTTTTCACAAGATGCAGATATTAACCTTACCAGCCTTTACGCAAACCCTGCTGGTCAGGCTTTCTTGAAAAAAGGCTGGCACATCAGTGCATCTACAATGACCGCAATACAGAGCCGTAATATCACTGCTACAAACCCTGCTTATGTACTAAATGCTGATGGTTTGACAAGCGCAACAGGTACTCGTACTTTCAATGGCGATGTTTTGGCTCCAGTAATTCCTTCATTTGACTTTGCTTATGTTCAGGACAAGTGGAGCATCTCTGCTCGCTTTGGTGTAGTAGCAGGTGGTGGTACCTGTGAGTTCGAGAATGGTATTTCTCCCCTTGAGTCACTTGTTGCTGGTTTGGCTTACACAAATGGTTTGCCTGCATACACACTTGATTCATATATGAAGGGTAAGCAGAACTACTTTGGTCTTCAGATAGGTGGTACTTACAAGATTCTTGATAACTTGTCAGCTTATGTAGGTGTTCGTGGTGTGTTGGCATCATGTGCTTATAATGGTTATTTGAAGACTCCTCTTCTTGCTGCTGTTGGCCAGGGTCTTCCCACAGAAGTAATCGAGCAAGGTTTGGCTTTGGATTGCAGTCAAAGTGATTTTGGTGTTACTCCTATCTTAGGTGTTCACTATAGCCCCATCAAGGGTTTGGACTTTGCTGCAAAGTATGAGTTCAGAACTCGCATTGGCTTGAACAACAAGACTACTTTCAGTCCTCTTGCTTCAGGTTTGATTCAGCACCCCACTCTTGGTAGTATGGTAACTCCTATCCTCGGTCAGTTTGCTGATGGCCAAGAAGTAAGAAATGATATCCCCGCAATGTTGACAATGGGTGGTCAGTATCGTCCTATCGAAGGTTTGAAGGTTGCTGCTTCATGGCACTATTACTTTGATAAGTCTGCTAAGAAGTTTGCTGACAAGCAGAAGACTATTGATGGTAACACTATGGAGTTCATGCTCAGTGCAGAGTACAAGTTCTGCAAGTGGGTTGCTGCTTCATTCTCTTGGCAGAACACTATCTACGATTTGAAGGATTCTTACATGAGCGATATGGACTTCAATATGACCAATAATTCAATTGGTATGGGTGTTCGTGTTTATCCTTGCGATTTGTTGAGCATCGACCTCGGTTATATGCACACCTTCTATCCCGAAACAGCTGTTGGCAGTTCAGTTTACTCTCGCACCAACGACGTAGTAGGTTTAGGTCTTAACTTCGCATTCTAAAAGATTGAGAAGAAAATATCATTCATAAAAAATAAGTTCAGCATTTGAGCGACATAATGCCTCATTATCAAGATGGTAAGAAGGCAGTGTCGCTCAAAATTTTTATATTTTTTTATTTGTAAAAATACACATTTAGAGGCAATTTGTGCCATTGTTATATAATATTTATCGGCACAATTAAATTTTAATCTTACTCTGTTAAATAAGTAGGATAAAAAGTAAAAATTTACAAAAATAAATGTGTAACTTTGTCTACAGTAGAGTAACTTAAAATTAGTTAACTCGCCTTGTAGAGGAATATCAGAAAAACTTAAACTATATGTTTTACGAAAACAAGATAAAGGTCATCGACCGAGTGGCAATCATCACTCCCGATAGAGAGATATCGTATGCCGAGATGCTTGCCAATATACGCAACTTCGCTCGCTTCACTCCAGAGAAAAAGGAAGCCAAGACTTTGGTCTTTGCAGAGAATTGCGTAGAGTGGATATACAGTTTCTTCTCCATTTGGCAAAACAGAGGTATTGCTATCCCTGTAGATGCAAGCAGCACAATAGACGATGTTGCCTACATCATGAATGATGCACAACCCGAGGCTATATGGGTGACAGAACAAACCGAGGAGGTAGCTCGCGAGGCTATCAAGAAGGCTGGCGTAAAGACCACACTCTTACGTATGGACAACCTCACCTCTCTTGTTCCTCACGAGGAGACCAAGGAAGAAGGCATCAGCTTTGAGGATAGCGACATTGCCGTTATTCTATACACCTCGGGTACAACAGGTTTTCCAAAGGGTGTTATGCTCACCTTCCACAACCTGATTGTCAATATCAATGCCATCTCTCTTGATGTACCTATCTTTAACAAAGACAGCAGCACACTAATACTTCTGCCCCTGCATCACGTAATGCCTTTGGTGGGTACTATTATAGCACCCGTGTTTACCGAATCGCAGATGGTACTCTGTCCCACAATGGCAGGTCCTGATATCATGGCTGCCTTGGAGCGCGGTAAAGTGACAATTATGGTTGGTGTGCCTCGCTTGTGGCAAACATTATACAATGGCATAAAGAAAAAGATTGATGCCAGTGCACCCGGTCGCATACTATACTCTTTGTGCGAAAAGGTGGGCAAGTATGGTTTCTCTCAAAAGGTATTTGCAAGCGTACACAAGAAGTTGGGTGGCAATCTCAAGTATTGTGTTAGCGGAGGTGCTGCTCTTGACCAGGAGATTGGTATTGGCATGAAAACTTTAGGTATCAGAGTGCTCGAAGGTTATGGTATGACCGAAACATCTCCCATGATCTCGTTCACTCGTCCCGATGATGTTATTCCCGGATGCTCTGGCATACCCCTGCCTTGTTGCGATTGCGTGATAAAGGACGGTGAGTTGTGCGTGAAGGGTGAGAATGTGATGAAGGGATATTACAACCGTCCTGAAGAGACTGCTGCTATCTTCGACGAAGAGGGTTATCTGCATACTGGTGACCTTGCTCGCTTTGATGAGAAGGGCCGTGTATATATCACCGGACGAAAGAAAGAGATTATTGTTCTCTCAAACGGCAAGAATGTTCAACCTGTTGAGATCGAGTTCAAACTTGAGAAGTTTGATACTTACATCAAGGAATGTGCTGTCTCCTATCATAATGACAAACTCGTGGCTGTTATAGTGCCTCAGGATGATATCATTCAGGGCAAGACAGATGCCGAATTGGAAGCATTGCTCAAGCGTGAGGTTCTCGAACCTTATAACAACGAGGCTATGAACTACAAGAAGGTAATGTCCATCTTTATTCTCCGTGGTGCTTTGCCACGCACACGCCTGTCAAAGATTCAGCGCTTTAAGGTCTTGGATATTCTCAAAAACGGTGTCTCATCAGCACCTGCTCAGGAGGTGGAGATTGTAGAACCCGACATGGAGGAATATCGCATCTTGCGCGATTATATCAAGAAGGAGAAGAAATTGGATGTGATTCGTCCAACCGACCATCTTGAGACTGACCTTGGACTTGACTCACTTGATCGTGTCAGCATGCAGGAATTCATATTCCAAACCTTTGGCGCAGAAGTAAATGCCGACAGCATACTATCGTTCTCTACACTGAAGAATCTTGCTGAACACATTTCAAAGGCAAAGACTCACATGGATGTGGTTGAAGATATGGACTGGCAACAATTGCTTACCAGCACTGAGGCTGTAGTGCCCTCTAAGCCAACTGCCTTGCTGCCTATCTTCTCCAAGACATTTAAGTGTTTGAACCATATGTATTTCCGTCTTACCTTCAAGGGTAAGGAGAATATACCTGCTAATGCACCCTTCATCATTGCTCCTAATCATCAGAGTTTCCTTGATGGTCCGTTGGTAACAAGTGGTCTCTCTGGCAAAGTTATCAAGAATACATACTTCTATGCCACAGAGGAGCACTTCAATACATCAACAAAGCGCTCTCTCGCCAATCAGTGCAATGTTATTCTCATGCAGATGTCTAATTTGAAAAACTCTATTCTGCATATGGCACAGGTGTTGCGTGCTGGCAAGAACCTTATGATTTTCCCCGAAGGACGCCGTACCAACACTGGTGAGTTAGGAGATTTCAAGAAGTCATTTGCTATTTTGTCAAGAGAGTTGCAGGTGCCCATCGTTCCTGTTCGCATCACAGGTGCCTTCGAGGCTTTGCCACGCCACAAGACTTTGCCTCGTCCAAGCAAGATCACCGTTGAGTATCTTAAGCCCTTTACTCCCGATGCAAACATGTCTTATGACGAGATTGCAGAGAAAGTGAAGAAGATGATTGCTGGAGAATAAGAAGTTTATCTTTGCATAATACAAAATACTTAATGACAACTTGATGTAAGGAGTTTTACAAGTTTTTGTAATAAAATTATGAGAGTGATACAGAATTATAGATGTATCGCTCTCATTTTTTATGAAACTCGAAGATAAATTCGCTCACAGTAAAATAAGCTTGATTTTTCTCGCTCGTTTATACGTATCATTGAGGTAAACCTCGAGGATACTTGCACTCTCCGTAAAAAATATTCTGTCTTGTACTGAAATAGGTTGACTCCCAGATAGGCTTAAATGTTAAATTATCAAATTCATTTAAGAATTATGGGAAAACAAAAATTCAGCCGCTCCTTGAAGCGCAGTATTTGCATCGAGTACATGCAAAGTGGTAAAT
>JAFYQK010000014.1 GCA_017547165.1 Bacteroidaceae bacterium | reverse complement strand
GAGTGAGATTCCTGAAACAATGCCTGCAAAGGATGTGGAGATTGTTGGAAGTTTCAGAGCCAATAAATATCAGTTGACCTATGTTGTGGATGGTGTGGTGTTCCATAGCGACTCTATCGTTTATGGTTCCAAACTTGCAGCTATAGATGAACCCGAGAAGGAGGGTCATACCTTCTGCGGTTGGAGTGAAATGCCTGAGACAATGCCTGCAAGGGATGTGACTATTAGTGGTTCCTTTACTATTAATAAGTATTTGGTGATGTTTGTTGCCGATGAACAAGTTGTTTATTCTGACTCATTAGAGTATGGTTCACCAATAGTGATTCCTGATGCTCCTAATAAGGAAGGCCATACTTTTAAAGGATGGGGCGATGTGGAAGAAACAGTTCCTGCTTTTGATGTCACTTATAGAGCTAACTATGTTGTTAATGTCTACAAGGTATATTATTATGTTGGCGAAAAACTGGTTCATACGGAAGAAGTGGCTTATAGCGATGAAATACCCGAGTATGTCTATATTCCGGAAAATGAGGATGAAGAGTTTGTTGGGTGGATTGGAGAGGTTTATTCAACGATGCCTGCCCATGACTTAGTTTATGTAGCTAACATCAATACTGGTATTGGCGAGGTTGAAACTGAAAGCGGAGAAAGAAAGAGTAAAATCTTTGATCTCAGCGGCCGCCGTGTGAAGGATGTTCAGAAGGGTATCTACATCGTGAACGGCAAGAAGGTGATGATGTAAAAACTGAAGGCCGAAAAAAGTTAGCGGTTGGCATGCGGGAGTGTTCTTCTCTGTTCTGCCAACCGCAATTTTGTTGCTTGTAATTTTAACTGAAAACTGAGCTAACTGAGCTATCTATATGTTGCTATTGGAAGCTCAATACTTCGTATGTATTTAATTTAAGTATAGTATTGTGTGTGGCTATGCATAGTGATGTTTGAACTTAGACAATACGATGATTTGATCAGGATTGAGTGGTGCGATAGAATACACAAAGGGTATGTCTCTGTGGAGAGGCATACCCTTTGAGGTTATGATGTTTTGTGTGTGATAAGTGCAGTTTTGCTTGACGCTACATCACCGTTGATGCTATTACCTGAATGGCAATGATTAGGCATACCATTGCAATGGGGTAGACGGTGGCGTATGCCACGCTGGGGATGTTGCTGTCTACCATAGAGTCAGCTGCCGCAAGACCTGGGGTTGAGGTCATGCCACCGGTGAGGGTGCCAAGAAGGTCGAGCATGGATATCTTGAAGACAAGGCGTCCTACCAATGTGGCAACAATCATAGGAACTAAAGTAAGGGCAGCACCTATTCCAAATAGGAGCAAACCGCTACTTTGGAAGGTGGCAACGAGAGTCTTGCCTGCCGATGTACCAACTTCAGCAAGGAATAGAAGAAGGCCTAATTGACGTAATAGCTGGTTTGAGGGGCCAGACATTGACCAGATTATTGGACCGGTCTTGCCAATAGAACTGAGCAGGAGTGCCATAAGGAGTACACCACCTGTAAGGCCTGGTGAGAAGCTCATGCCGGGACCGAAACTGATGTTCAGTTTGCCCACGATAACACCAAGTACGATGCCCATGGCAATGGGGAAGAAGTCGGTGTCGGAAAGTATCTTAGCATTGTTGCCGAGCATGCATGCAAAACCATTAAGTCCTTCTTTCTCGCCAACAACCATTAGTTTGTCGCCGAACTTCAGTTCAAGGTTTTCGGATGGTGTGAGATCAATACCGCTTCGGCGAACACGGGTAACGGTGCAACCGAAGTTTTGGTGAAGACGAAGCTCGCCCAACTGCTTGCCAATCATCTTCTTGTTTGTAAGAAGAAGCTGCTGGATATCCTGGTCGGGAGCCAAGGGAAGTTCTCCCTCCTTGCGCTCGCCAAGGAGCACTTCTGCCTGAGCTAACGCATCTTTTGTGCCGACGCACTGAACCCATTCGTTCTTCTGCAATATGCTGGTGCCCATGGGGATGATAATCTCATCGCCAGATTTCATGCGTGAGATGATAGCACCTGTCATGTTGGCAAACTTGAGTTCCATCAATGAGCGGCCGACAACGGCTTCGTTGGTGACACGGAATAGGCATGTTTCCATCTCGGGGAACTTGCTCTTGCGCTGGGCATCAAGTTCTTTTGCTTCCTTTTCAAGATCGATGCGCATAATCTTCGGAAGGAGTTTTACAAATAAGATCACTCCGATTACGCCAAAGGGGTATGCTATACCATAGGAAATGGGGGCCAAGTCGCTGTTTGCCAGATTCTTGGTACTGTCTATGGCTACCGCTAGACCTGGTGTTGAGGTCAGGGCTCCGGCCATCAAACCAACGAGACTTGATGTGTCTATGTCGTACAAGTATTTTAGTCCCACACCTGTAAGGGCTGCTGAAACAATGAGCAGAGCGGTGATGATAATTAGGGTCTTGCCTTTGCTTTTGAAAGAGTCGAAGAAACCGGGGCCAGCCTGGATGCCTATGGTGAAAATAAAGAGTACGAGACCGAAGTTGCCCAAATCCTTCGGGATGAAGACGCCAAAATGACCAAAAAGCAAGGCGATGAAAATCACGGCGGATACGTCGAGAGAAACACCCTTGATTTTGATGCGACCCAGCATGAAACCGAGTGCCACAATCAGGAACAGAGCAAAATAAGATGATTTGAGCAAGTCGATGAGCATAGTATTTGTTAAGTTAGTGTAAATTCTCTGTAAAGGTATGAAGTTTTGTCCTATATGCGTGGTAAGCGGTGTTATAAAAGAGTAAATATATATATTAGGTGTAAAAAACATTGGATCAGTGCGTATAATCCTCGTTTATTTTTACTATCTTTGCACGCTGAATATGCGTTTTGAAATCGTATACTTTTGAAAATTATAAAATTAAAATAGATACAAGACAATGAACATTTCATTTGAAAAGACAAGTAATGTAACTGCGTTGCTTACCATTACACTTGCCAAGGCTGACTATGCAGCTAATGTAGAGAAGACTTTGAAGGACTATCGCAAGAAGGCTTCGTTGCCTGGTTTCCGTCCTGGTCAGGCTCCTTTGGCATTGCTGAAAAAGCGTTTCGGTCAGGAGATTCAGGCTGAGGAGATGAACAAGATGCTAGGTACTGAACTTTACAAGTATATTCGTGAGGAGAAGATTGATATTCTAGGCGAACCCCTTCCCAGCGAGAAGCAGGGTGAGGTAAGTTTCGAGGCAGAAGAGCAGACATTTGTGTTTGATATCGCTTTGGCTCCTGCTATGGACGGCAAGATTAGTGCAGAGGATAAGGTGGAGTACTACAACATCATTGTTGACGAGGCAATGGTAGATCAGCAGATTCAGATGTACACAAGCCGCGCTGGCAGCTACCAGAAAGTAGAGGAGTATCAGGCTAAGGATATGGTTAAGGGTACTATCTCTGAGTTGGACGAGAATGGTCAGATTGTAGAGGGTGGTATCGAGGTAGAAGGTGCCGTAATGCTTCCCGACTATATGAAGGATGAGGATCAGAAGCAGAAGTTTGAGGGTGCAAAGGTTGGCGATGTTATCGTATTCAATCCCTCTAAGGCTTACAACAGCGATGTAGAGCTTTCTTCTTTGCTGAAGATTACAAAGGATGAGGCTACTCAGAAGACCGGTGACTTCCAGTATCAGATTAGCGAGATTACTCGATATGAGGCTCACGCTTTGGATCAGGAACTGTTTGATCAGGTATTGGGTGAGGGCAAGGTTAGCGACGAGGCTGCTTTCCGTGCTGCAATCAAGGAGACCTTGGAAGGTCAGTTCCGTGTGGACAGCGACTTTCGCTTTATGATGGACTTGAAGAAGTATCTGGTGGCTCGTGTAGGTGAGGTAGAGTTCCCCGAGGAGATGTTGAAGCGCATTATGAAGCTCAACAATCAGGATAAGGATGACGAGTTCATTGAGAAGAACTTCGCACCCAGTGTTGCTGAGTTGAAGTGGCACTTGCTTAAGGAGCAACTTTGCGACCAGTTGGATATCAAGGTTGAACAGGCTGATGTTATGGAAACCGCTAAGGAGGTTACCCGTATGCAGTTCGCTCAGTATGGTATGACAAACATCCCCGAGGAGGCTCTGGAGAACTATGCAAAGGGTATGATCGAGAATAAACAGCAGGCTGAGGGTTTGGTTAACCGTAGCGTAGAGCGCAAGTTGGGCGCAGCTGCTAAGGCTGTTGTTACCTTGGATGAGAAAACCGTTTCTTTGGATGAGTTCAACAAGGCTTTTGAGGGATAAGAGATTTTCTCTTTGAAGTTAAAAAGATAAAACCCTCTCCTCATCCATGTTCCAAATCACTAAGGAACGGAAAGAGGATGAGGGTTTGTCGTTTCTAAAAAGTTAGGGTTTACCTTCAAAATAATTATTTTGTTGTTCTTTTATTATATATAATGTGTATGAAAGACTTTCGTAAGTTTGCTACCTCCAAAATGGGAATGAATGGAATGGTATTTGACGATATCGTTTCGATGCAGAGTCAATATATGAACCCATATATTCTAGAGGAAAGACAACTGAATGTTACCCAGATGGATGTGTTCAGTCGACTGATGATGGACCGTATCATCTTCTTGGGTACCCAGATTGATGACTATACAGCCAACACTCTTCAGGCCCAATTGCTTTATCTTGATAGCGTGGACCCTGGAAAGGATATCAGTATATATATCAATTCGCCTGGTGGAAGCGTGTACGCTGGTTTGGGTATATATGATACCATGCAGTTTATACAAAGCCCTGTGGCTACTATATGTACTGGAATGGCGGCTTCGATGGCGGCAGTTCTGTTGGTGTCGGGTGCAGAGGGTAAGCGTTCGGCATTGCAACATTCACGTGTGATGATACATCAGCCATTGGGCGGTGCTCAAGGACAGGCTTCGGATATAGAGATAACAGCTCGTGAGATTCTTAAATTGAAGAACGAACTATATACCATCATAGCGGACCATTCGCATCAGCCATTTGATAAGGTGTGGGCTGATAGTGACCGTGACTATTGGATGACGGCTCTTGAAGCTAAGGAGTATGGAATGGTGGACAATGTTTTGTCACGTAAAGCTTAGTAGATAGAGACGATGGCAAAGAAATTGAATCGTTGTTCTTTTTGTGGCCGAAGCGAGAATGATGTTTCCTTGATGCTTAACGGTCTCGATGGGTTTATTTGTAGCGATTGCGTGGAAATGGCCCATCAGGTTGTTAATGAGACATTGAAGAAAGGTCGTGGTGCTTCTGATTATGATGCTACGGCGCCAGTGAAGCGCCCTGCCGAGATAAAGGCCAAACTTGATGAGTATGTCATTGGGCAGGATGAGGCTAAGGTAGCCTTGTCGGTGGCCGTGTACAATCACTATAAGCGTTTGCGCCAGCAAGCATTGTCGGGAAAAACTGATGACGATGGTGTGGAGATTGAAAAGAGCAATATCATAATGGTGGGATCTACCGGTACAGGTAAGACCCTCTTGGCTCGCACCATTGCAAAGATGCTTGATGTGCCTTTTACCATAGTGGATGCTACGGTGTTGACCGAAGCCGGATACGTTGGTGAGGATGTTGAGAGTATCCTATCACGATTGTTGCAGGCGGCAGACTATGACCAACCTCGTGCTGAACGTGGTATCGTGTTTATCGATGAAATAGATAAGATTGCACGAAAGGGTGATAATCCAAGCATAACACGTGATGTGAGTGGTGAGGGTGTTCAGCAGGGATTGCTGAAGTTGCTTGAGGGAAGTATTGTCAATGTTCCTCCCAAGGGTGGACGCAAACATCCTGACCAGGATTATGTGCATATGGATACACGCAACATTCTGTTTATCTGTGGCGGTGCTTTTGATGGCATAGAACGTAAGATTGCTCAGCGTATGAACACTCATACCGTAGGATACAATAATGTGGCGGCACGTCATAACATTGATAGCAAGAACTTGTTGAAATATATTCAGCCTCAGGACTTGAAGAGTTTTGGCTTGATTCCGGAACTGATTGGACGTTTGCCGGCATTGACTTATCTTCAACCTTTGGACAGGGAGGCGTTGCGCAATATTCTTACGGTACCTAAAAACTCATTGATTCGTCAGCAGAAAAAACTGTTCTCTATGGATGGTGTGAATTTGGAGTTTGAATCAGAGGCTTTGGAGGTTATGGTGGATAAGGCAATGGAACGTAATCTTGGCGCTCGAGGATTGCGTGGAATAGTAGAGTCGGTGATGATGGATCTGCAATTCTCTACGCCAGGAACGGATTGTGACAAGCTTCTAATTACGGCAGATTATGTGAGGGAGCAGTTGGCAAAGTCTGAAGTGTTGTAAGGTTTATGAACTCTGTTATTTGAATGAATATTCAGGTAACAGAGTTCGTTTTTTTGTGTAAAATCTTTTGTTATTTCAGTATTTTTTTGCTACCTTTGTAAACACTCGCCACTATCGGCAACTACCACTATGGAAAAAAACGACCTTATTTCTAAACTAAAACGCTATTTTGGTTTCAGTTCTTTCAAGGGCCAGCAAGAGGATGTCATCAACAACTTGTTGCAAGGTAATGATACTTTTGTTCTGATGCCAACGGGTGGAGGAAAGAGTTTGTGCTATCAATTACCCGCTTTGATTATGGACGGTACGGCAATTGTTTTGTCGCCATTGATTGCATTGATGAAAAATCAGGTTGATGCCATTCGTCAGGTGAGTGAAAATGATGGTATTGCGCATTACCTTAATTCAAGTCTTACCCGTGCGCAGGTAGATGAGGTTAAGAATGATATCCAGACAGGCAGGACCAAGCTCTTGTATGTTGCGCCAGAATCATTGACTAAGGAGGAAACAAAGGATTTCTTGCGTAATATAAAGGTGAGTTTCTATGCTGTGGACGAGGCGCATTGTATATCGGAATGGGGCCATGATTTCCGTCCTGAATATCGTCGTATCCGTCCTATTGTTAATGAAATAGGTCGCGCTCCCATTATAGCGCTTACCGCAACAGCAACCGATAAGGTCAGACGTGACATAAAGAAGAGTCTTGGTATATTGAAGGCTAATGATTTTGTCAGTTCGTTCAATCGACCCAACCTGTATTATGAGGTGCGCCCCAAGACAAAGGATGTAGATAAGGATATTGTGCGCTTTATTCTTCAGCATCCAGGAAAAAGTGGCATAGTTTACTGTCTTTCAAGAAAGAAGGTTGAGCAGTTGGCTGAGATTTTGCGTGCCAATAATATTAATGCTCGCGCCTATCATGCAGGTATGGAGACGGCAGAGCGCAATCAGACGCAGGATGATTTTATAATGGAGCGTCTTGATGTTATTGTGGCAACTATAGCTTTCGGTATGGGCATAGACAAACCGGATGTCCGTTTTGTCATCCATTACGATATTCCTAAGAGTCTTGAGGGTTATTATCAGGAAACTGGTCGTGCTGGTCGTGATGGTGGCGAAGGTAAATGCGTGGCTTTCTATTCTCCCAAAGACTTGGTGAAGCTGAAGAAGTTTATGGAGGGTAAACCTGTTGCTGAGCAGGATATAGGAAATCAGTTGTTGGCGGAGACAAAGGCTTATGTTGAGAGTAGTGTGTGCCGTCGTAAGTTGTTGCTGCACTATTTTGGTGAGCAATATCCTGAAACGGATTGTCATCGTTGTGACAATTGTCTGCATCCTCATGAAGTAAGAGAAGGAAGCAAAAGCTTGCTTCAGGCGCTGAAGGTAATCCAGGGAGTGAAATCCAAATTCAAGGTGGACCATATCGTTAATATTCTGATGGGGGTGGAGACAGAGGAGGTGTTGTCTCATTGTCATGATCAGTTGCCGGAGTTTGCCGTTGGCAAATCTAATGACGCGTCTTATTGGAATGCTGTTATCAGACAGGGAATAATATCGGAGTATATAGAGAAAGAGGTTGAGAATTATGGACTGCTGAAGGTTACCAAGAGCGGAAAGAAATTTATGGCCTCGCCAGAACCGTTTTATTTCAAGGAGAATGTTGAATTTGGCGATTATGAGCCAGAGGCGGAAGAGGGCACGGCTGTGTTGGATGATGTGTTGCTGAAGATGTTGCGTGACCTTCGTCGTAAGCGGGCTCAAACGCTCAACATTCCTCCGTATGTCATATTCCAGGACGCCTCTCTCGAATCAATGGCAACGATGTATCCCATTACAGTTGCTGAGTTGCAGAATATTCCAGGAGTGGGGCAAGGTAAGGCCCAACGCTATGGTAAAGAGTTTTGTGAGTTGATTAAAAAGCATTGTGAAGAGAATGAGATTGAACGTCCATTGGATTTGCGTGTACGTACGGTTGCAACAAATAGTAAGCAGAAGATTAGCATAATCCAGAAAGTGGACAGGAAACTGGATCTGGAGGATATTGCAGATGGTCTCGGTATTGAGTTTGAGGAATTGCTGGATGAGATGGAGGCAATTGTATATAGCGGCACTAAATTGGATATTACCTATTATCTTGAGGATGTGATGGATGAGGATTATATGCTTGATATCTACGACTACTTCCATGACGAATCAGAGACGGATAGGTTGTCTGTTGCTGTAAAGATTTTAGGTCCGGATTATGAAGAAAAGGATATACGCTTGGTTAGAATAAAATTCCTTAGCGAATTAGCGAATTAATAAAGAAAGGCAGGAAATCACCTGCCTTTCTTTGTGTAATGCACAGAGAATTGGATATAAAAAATAGTTTTTTGAAATAAATGAGAATAAATACTTCGTGTTCTTTGGGCTGTAAAGATTAAAATAGAACCTTATTTTTGGATATTTGCATGCTTATTCGTAACTTTGTCCCCAATATAACAAACATAACTTCATACCCATATGGCATCATTTATTGAAGACAAAATTGTGATGGATGGTCTTACTTATGACGACGTCCTGTTGGTTCCTGCTTATTCAGAGGTTTTGCCTTTGACTGTGGAATTGAGTACAAAATTCTCTCGTAACATAGATTTGAAGATTCCTTTTGTTACAGCTGCAATGGATACTGTTACCGAAGCGAAGATGGCTATTGCTATTGCTCGTGAAGGCGGTATCGGCGTGATCCACAAGAATATGAGCATTGAGGATCAGGCTCGTCAGGTGGCAATTGTAAAACGTGCGGAGAATGGTATGATTTATGATCCTGTGACAATCAAGCGTGGCAGCACTGTTGCTGATGCTCTCTCCTTGATGGCAGAATATCATATCGGTGGTATTCCAGTGGTGGATGACGAGAACCACTTGGTGGGTATCGTGACAAATCGCGATCTCCGTTTTGAGCGTAATCAATTGCGTTTGGTTGATGAGGTGATGACAAGTGAGAACCTGGTGACAACCACAGCTGGAACTGATCTTATGGCGGCAAGTGATATTTTGCAGGAAAATAAGATCGAGAAGTTGCCCGTGGTGGATGATGAGAACCATTTGATTGGTTTGATCACATATAAGGATATTACAAAGGCTAAAGATAAACCTATGGCATGTAAGGATGCCAAGGGACGTTTGAGAGTTGCCGCTGGTGTTGGTGTTACTGCTGATACCTTTGAAAGAATGCGCGCTTTGGTAGAGGCTGGCGTTGATGCTATTGTTATTGATACTGCTCATGGCCATAGCAAGTTCGTTATCGAGAAGTTGAAGGAAGCGAAGGCCAACTTCCCCAATGTAGATATTGTTGTTGGTAATGTGGCAACAGGTGAGGCTGCCAAAATGTTGGTTGAGGCTGGTGCCGATGGCGTTAAGGTTGGTATAGGTCCTGGTAGTATCTGTACAACCCGTGTTGTTGCTGGTGTTGGCGTTCCTCAGTTGAGTGCGGTATATGATGTTGCTTCTGCATTGAAGGGCACTGGTGTGCCTTTGATAGCTGACGGTGGTTTGCGCTACTCCGGTGATGTTGTGAAGGCTTTGGCCGCAGGCGGATATTGTGTTATGATTGGTTCCTTGGTGGCAGGCACAGAAGAAAGTCCTGGTGATACTATCATTTACAATGGCCGTAAGTTCAAGAGCTATCGTGGTATGGGTTCGCTTGAGGCAATGGAGTGCGGTTCAAAGGATCGTTATTTCCAGGGCGAGGTGAAGAGCGTGAAGAAGCTTGTTCCAGAAGGTATTGCTGGTCGTGTTCCATATAAGGGAAGTGTTCAAGAGGTGATCTATCAATTGATCGGTGGTTTGCGTAGCGGTATGGGCTATTGTGGCGCCAATACCGTGCAGGATTTGCATAACGCGAAGTTTGTACGTATCACTAATGCTGGTGTTCTTGAGTCTCATCCTCACGATGTGACAATAACCAGTGAAGCTCCAAACTATAGCCGTCCTCAGTAAAGTGACGATCAATGGTGAATATTGACTTGTTTCTCGAAATATTTTTGGTACATAATGAAGAATTTCTTGCTATCATGTTTTTGTTTATTCTCATGTAGTGCTGTCTTTGCCCAGCAAAACGATCCCGTTGTGATGACTGTCGCTGGTGAGGAGATAACACGAAGTGAGTTCGAATATAATTTCAATAAAAACAATAGTGATGCTGTTATTGACAAAAAGAGTATTCGTGAGTATGCTGATTTGTATGCGGTGTATAAAATGAAAGTTCATGCAGCATTGGATGCAAAAATGGATACTCTTTCTTCTTTTCAGAAGGAGTATCGTCACTATCGTGATTTGCAGATTCGTCCATTGTTGGTGCCGGAGGTTGTTCTGGAGAAACAATGTCGTGACTATTACAATGGTATGTTGAGTATGCTTGACGGAAAGGACCTGATCAAGCCTGCTCACATTCTTGTGCTTGTTCCCCAGAATGCCAGTATGCAAGTTCAGGAGCAAAAAAGAGTTCTTGCCGATAGTATATATAATGTATTGTTGCAAGGAGGGAATTTTGAGGAATTGGCAATTCGTAAAAGTGATGATGCTCAGACTGGACGAAATGGCGGTGAATTGCCTTGGATAGGACCTGGCAATACCCTTAAGGAGTTTGAGGATGTCGCTTATTCCTTGCAGATCGGAGAAATGAGCAAACCTTTCTTAAGTCCAGTTGGTTATCATATTGTTAAAATGCTCGACAGAAAGCAGTTGGAACCATTCGATAGTCTGCATCCTCAGATTCATAAATTTATGGAACATAGGGGGGTACATGAGCATTTGGCTTCTGAGGCTTTGGACTCTATTTCTCGCAAGTATAACGGAGAGTATTCTGTAGATCAGATTTTGGATATGGAGACAGAGCGTTTGTGTGAGACAAATCTTGATTTGAGATATTTGGTAAAGGAGTATCATGATGGATTGCTTCTGTATGAGCTATGTTCGACTCAAATATGGGAACCAGCAAAGAAGGATACTTTGGGCATTGAAAATTATTTCAAGATAAATAAGAAACAGTATGCTTGGGAAACTCCGCATTTTAGTGGCATGGTATTCTATTGTAAGGAAAAGGCTGATGTCAAGCTGGTTAAGAAACTGCTCTCAAAGGAAAATGATGACTCTAAGTGGATTGCTTTGGTTCGTGAGCAGTTTAATAAGGATAGTGTGACCGTACGAATGGACAAGCGTCTTTTTGTGAAGGGCGAAAACAATAATGTAGATGCTGTTGTCTTTAAGGAGAAAGGTGCAGAGATTAAGGTTATTGAAGGTTATCCTTATATTGGTTTTGTTGGTAAGATACTGAAGAAGGGGCCAGCAAAGTGGACCGACGTCAGTGTCTCTGTGATACAGAATTTTCAGAAATCATGTGAGGATAAGTATGTTGCTGAATTGCGAAAGAAATATCCGGTTGTGATATTTGAAGATGTTCTCTCTACAGTTAATAATCATTGATAAATTAGTAAATGAAAAGAATCATATCTCTTGCTTTTTTCTCAGTAATATTTACGTTTGCTTACGCTCAGAATAATATTGTAGATGAAGTTATATGGGTTGTGGGTGATGAGGCCATTCTTCGTTCGGACATTGAACGTGTTAGAAATGAGTATGGCAGCAGTATAAAGGGTAATCCATATTGTGTTATTCCTGAGCAATTGGCTGTACAGAAACTTTTTCTGCACCAAGCCGAATTAGATAGTATCACGGTCGGCGACAGTGAGGTGAGTCAATATGTGGAGGATGACATCAACCGCAAGGTGATGATGGCCGGAAGCAAGGAGAAACTTGAGGAGTATATGCGTATGCCTATGGTTCAGATTCGTGAGGAACTCTTTGAGCAGTTCAGGAATGAATTGTTGACCAGACAAGTTAGAGCAACTTTGACTAATGATATCAAGGTGACACCTGCAGAGGTTCGCAGATATTACAAGGACTTGCCTGAAGACAGCATTCCTTATGTTCCTACTCAGGTTGAGGTCCAGATATTGGTTCAGCATCCCAAAATCACTCGAGCAGAGATCGAACGTGTGAAAGAGCAATTGAGAGGATGGGCAGACCGTGTGACAAGTGGACAAACAAGTTTTTCTGCTTTGGCTCGCATGTTCAGTCAGGATGAAGGTTCTGCACGTCAGGGTGGCGAGATGGATTATTATGGGAAAGCAGATTTGGATCCTGCTTTTGCGAACGTTGCCTTTTCTTTGACAGATCCTCGCAAGGTTAGTAAGGTTGTTCAAAGTGAATATGGCTTTCATATCATTCAGCTGATAGATAAGCGAGGAGATAAGGTTAAGGTAAGACACATATTGCGTCGTCCTGAGGTTGAAAGCAGTGATATAGATGCTTGTTTGGCAAGGTTGGATTCTATTTCTGCAGACATTAAAGAAGAAAAATTTTCTTTTGAGATAGGTGCTCAGGAGATATCTGACGACAAGGACACTCGTTATAATCATGGTATAATGGTTAATACGAAGATGGATACCCGCGAACGCACTACTCGTTTTGAAATGGGTGAGTTGCCCGGAGAGATTGCGCGTGTGGTCGCTAATATGGAAGTGGGTGAAATCTCTGCTCCATTTACTATGGTCGACCGCCGTGGTCGCAAGGTATGTGCAATTGTGAAGCTTAAGAATCGCATACCTGCCCACAGAGCATCTATTACTGAGGATTTCCAAATTCTGAAAGGGGCTGTTGAAGCAAAGAAAAAAGAGGATTATATCAAGAAGTGGATACAGGAAAAACAAAAGAGTACTTATATCCGAATAAATGATGGTTGGGGAGAATGTGACTTTATTTATCCCGGTTGGGTAAAATATTAGGATATATTTTTACGGTTTTGTTTTGAGAAGACTGTTATTTATACTTGTTCTTTTTATTTCTATGCTATTTCAAACGACAATGGCATGGGCAGAGGGTGAAAGTAGAATTTTCCTGCTTCACTCTGATAAACTTTTTCATGATACGCATATTGATGCCAAAGCTCAGATTTTAGTCGGTAATGTCCAGTTTAGGCATGATGATGTTTTGATGTGGTGTGATAGTGCCATGTACTACCAAGAATCAAATAGTTTGAACGCTTTTGGTAACGTGCGTATGAATCAAGGTGATACTCTCATTCTTAATGGTGATGTGTTGTATTATGACGGGCAATCAAAGTTGGCAAGAGTACGTGACAATGTAGTGTTGGTTCATGGTAAGACAACCCTTTATACAGATTCTCTTGATTATGACCGATTGTATAATGTGGGTTATTTTTTTGAAGGTGGTCGATTACTGACCGAAGAAAATGAAATGACATCCGACTGGGGAGAATATCGTCCTGAAACAAAACTTGCAATATTCAATTATAATGTGCATTTGGTGAGTCCTCCACCTCCACAGAAGTCGCGTACAGTGTTGTTGACCGACACATTATATTATTATACAACTACATCATTGGCTAATGCGAGGGGACCGAGTACTATAGATGACGGTGGGTGTCACATTTATACCGAGATGGGTTATGTCAGTTCAACCAATAATGATTTAATTTTGCTTGACAGAAGCGAGATGAGCAATAATGGCAAGAAAATTATTGGTGACAGCATTGTGTGGAACAGTGTTGATTCTATTGGTGAGGTTTTTGGAGATGTTGTTTTTACAGATCTAATCAATAAGAACTGTATGACTGGTAATTATTGTTATTATAATGAAAAAACAGGATACAGTTTAAGCACAGATTCCGCATGTATAAAGGATTTCTCACAGGGTAGAGATACTATGTATATGCATGCCGACAGTATTAAGATGTACACCTTCTACAATAATACTGATTCGTCGTATAGAACGATGCATGCTTATAATCATGTGCGTATGTACCGTGAGGATATTCAAGGAGTTTGTGACTCTTTGGTGTATTTGACCAATGATTCTGTGATGATTCTCTATAAGGATCCTATCATATGGACAGGTGTGCAACAATTGTTGGGTGAGGAGATACAAGCTTTTATGAACGACAGTACAATAGATAGTGTTTATGTTCTTCGCCAAACGTTGTCGTGCGAGCGTATTGATAGCTTGCATTATAATCAAATTTCGGGGCATGAAATGCATTCTTATTTAGAGAATGGAGATCTGAAGATGACGCATGTTACTGGTAATGTCATAGTCAATTATTTTCCTTTCGATGAAGATAGTTTGATGGTTGCTATGAATCACATAGAGAGTACCGAAATGAAAATGTATATGGGTGAAAATAAGCGTATGCGTAAAATATGGATGCCTTCAGCCAATGGTACCTTTTACCCTATACCTATGATTCCTTCCAATATGCGCTTTCTGGAAAATTTTCATTGGTTTGATTATATAAGGCCTCAAAATCCATTGGATATTTTTGTTTGGCGTGGAAAGAAGAAGGGAACGGAACTAAAACAGAGCGTGCAAAGGAAGGTGCCTATGCAGGAACTAAATAAAAAACTCAAAAACAATGGGGATGTTCAAAATGCGCGAACCGCGCAAATTCAGACGAGTTAGTATCTACACTGATGAACGTAGGGATAAACTGGAGAAGCTTGTAGATGACTATAAGCGTGAGACTGGCGAACTTCCTCAAAAGCAGTTTGATGCTACGGAAAACAGGTTTAGGGGAAAATTCTCTCAGTTTACTCCACGGGCACAGCGTTTTGCAGAAGGAGGGCGTGGTATGATTAAATGGCCTGTAGCCTTGGTGGCAGTTGTTCTGTTGCTTATGTTTTTGCGTTGGTTGATGGCCAGTAATGTTCAATTTTAGCAATCGGTATATTTGGATATAATTCATTTGTTACCCGACTCTGTTGCCAATCAGATAGCGGCAGGAGAAGTTATTCAGCGTCCAGCTTCTGTTATTAAGGAGTTGGTGGAAAATGCTATTGATGCTGGTGCTGGCAACATCGATATATATGTGTCAGATGCCGGCAGGACATTGATACAAGTGATAGATGATGGTAAAGGAATGAGCGAGACAGATGCACGATTGGCTTTTGAACGTCATGCTACCAGTAAAATCACTCGTGCGGAAGATTTATTTACTCTCCGTACTATGGGCTTCAGAGGAGAGGCTCTTCCTTCTATTGTCGCTGTTTCCCAGGTGGTTCTTAAAACCCGCACGCATGATTCGGAATTAGGAACAAGGTTGGAAATAGAAGGAGGGCGTGTGCTTTCTCAAGAACCATGTGTATGTCCACTTGGCGCTAATTTTGAAGTACGCAATCTTTTCTTTAATATACCAGCTCGGCGAAAATTCTTAAAATCGAACCATACGGAATTAAATAATATTCTACAGGAGATAGAGAGAATAGCCCTGGTGAATCATTCCGTAAGTTTCGCATATACTGTAGATGGAACTATATCTCTGCGTTTGATGGCTTCTAATTTGAGACGCCGTATTGTCGATTTGTTCGGTAAGAAAATTGGCGAAGATCTGGTGTCTGTAGATGTGGATACCACTCTAGTTAGGATAGAAGGTTTTGTCGGTCGCCCTGAATCTTCTCGCAAAAAAGGGGCTCAGCAATATTTCTTTGTGAATGGACGCTATATGCGCCACCCTTATTTCGCAAAAGCTGTTGCATCTGCGTTTGAGGGGCTGGTGCCTGATGGAGAGCAGGTTCCCTATTTCCTTTATCTGAATATAGATCCTGCTAATATAGACGTAAATATCAGTCCCACCAAGACTGAGGTTAAATTTGAAAACGAATCCGCAATTTGGCAAATTATCCTAGCTGGTATAAAAGAGTCTTTGGGGAGTTTTAATGCTGTGCCCTCAATAGATTTTGATAATGCTCAGGATACATATATACCTGCTTTGAATGAGGAGTTAAAAGCGGTTCCTCCTCCCCAGGTTAATATAGATTCGAAATATAATCCTTTTGCCTCTGACGACTCCCTGAAACATGGCAGTCCTTTTGATTGTTCTTTAGAAAAACATCAGAAGAGGAATGTTTCCCGTGATTGGGAGAAATTATATCAGCATTTATCTTCAAAGTCTGAGGATCTTACAAGTCAGCAGACTCTCCTATTTGAAGAGCAAAATCCAGGTGTTGAGGAGTTCGGTAAATTGCATTTTCAATATCGAGGTCAGTATATCGTGTCCTCTACAAATGCGGGGTTGATGATAATTGACCAAAGGAGAGCGCATATACGTGTTCTGTATGATAAATATATGAAGCAGATGCATGGCCAAGAGACTGTGACACAGGGATTGCTTTTCCCTGAGTTAGTGTCTTTCTCCATGTCTGAATCGCAAGTACTTGATCACTTGCTCAATAATGTGCGTCGACTTGGATTTGATATTGAGTCTTTAGGCGGTGGAAGTTATTCGGTTAATGGTATGCCTGCAGGTTTTGAAGGGTTGTCTCCTCAAATCTTATTACAAGAACTCATCACGTCAATTAGTGATAACGGAAATGCGGATTTGACTTCATATCAGCATGATATAGCCCTGTCATTTGCAAAGTCTTCTGCGATAGTTGAGGGACAAGTGCTTGCTTCGATGGAAATAGAGACGTTGATGGCTGATCTTTTCAGCAGTTCAAATCCTAATATAACTCCTGATGGACATAATATAGTTGCAATACTTAAGCAAGAAAATATAGAGAAAATGTTCTCTTAATTGCCTAAGGACACTCTTTTTATATAAAAAAGATGTGTTTTTATAAAAAAATGTTTTAAAGTATTATAATTTTCGTACCTTTGCGTTGGAAAATATTCTTATGAATATAACCATGAGTAAGAATAAAAACAAAAAAGAATATTAATTAAATTTATTTAAGTTATGAAGAAATTGATGCTTCTGCTGGCTATTGCTGGCTTTTCTATTGGAGCTGTAGCACAGGAAAACGCTACAACAGAGATTCCTACCCTGAAGCATAAGGTTGTAACAAATGGTTTTTGGGATAACTGGTTCATTGACTTTGGTGGTGATTTCTTGAGCAGTTATTCAAGTCAGGAGGTTGGCGTTAGTGCTAATCCCTTCTCTATGGTACGTGGCGCTTTTGGCTTTGACTTGAGTTTCGGTAAATGGATTACACCTGGATATGGTCTACGTGTTAAAGGTCAGGCTGCTTGGGCAAAGCAGGTAAATGGTGTTGAGTATCTTTGCAGTCATGGTGCTACATCTGGTGAGTTGTGTAGTGTGATGTACAATCAGGTTAATGTGACATTACAGCCATTGTTTAATTTGCATAACATCTTTGCTGGTTACAAACCTCGTGTTTGGAATACCATTCTTTATGCAAGTATGGGTTATGAGCGTAGCATGTCTGATAATGGTGGCGTAAATTCAATTTTGGTTGGTGCAGGTTGGTTGAATACCTTTAATGTGACTAAACGTTTCCATATCAACGTTGATATGTATGCTCACGTTGGCGGTCATCAGAATTTGGACTTTAATCCCCAACCCGGCAGCGGTGCGGATTGGCAGGTAGGTTTCAGTCTTGGTTGCGGTTTCAACCTTGGTAAGGTAGGTTGGGATAATGCTCCTGATGTAGATGCCATCATGGCTATGAACAAGGCTCAGTTGGATGCTTTGAATGCTTCTTTGGCTGAACAGCAGGCTGAGAACGAGCGTCTTCAGAACCTCATCAAGAATCACAAGTGTCCTGAGGCTGTTAAGCAGGTGACTGAAATTGTTGCTTCAAGTGCTTCTGTATTCTTCAATATCAACAAGAGCTACATTGCTTCTAAGAAGGATCTTGTAAACGTTAAGGAATTGGCAGAGGTTGCTAAGGCTAATGGTAAGACTATTGTTGTTACTGGTTATGCTGATTCTAAGACTGGTAGTGTAAGTTACAACCAGACACTTTCTGAGCGTCGTGCTCAGGCTGTTGCTAAGGAGCTCGTTAAGATGGGTGTGAGCGAGAGCAAGATTGAAGTAGTTGGCAAGGGTGGTGTTACCGAGTTGTCTCCTATCTCTTACAACCGCCGTGTAGTTGTTACTCTTAAGTAATTGATATAAATTATACATACAAGAGGGGAGCGAAGTATCTTGCTTCCCTCTTTGTTTTTCAATTATCAACACGTTGTTATTTCTAATGCCAATACCAATACAGTTGCATTGTAATTAACTATTGCAATTGCTCTTTTATCTAATCATTATTCAAATATGGAATTGAATAAAAGAATAATTCTCACTGGTGATAGACCAACGGGTCGTTTGCATATCGGACATTATGTGGGCAGTCTTCGTCGTAGGGTGGAATTGCAAAACGAAGGGAATTATGACCAAATGTATGTTTTTATTGCTGATGCCCAGGCTTTGACTGATAATATTGATAATCCAGAAAAGGTTCGCCAGAATGTAATTGAAGTGGCTTTGGATTATTTGGCTTGTGGCCTTGATCCGGAAAAGGTCACCATTTTTATACAAAGTCAGATACCGGAGTTGTGCGAGTTGTCATTCTACTTTATGGATCTGGTTTCTGTATCTAGACTTCAGCGTAATCCAACAGTAAAGACGGAAGTTCAGATGCGTGGTTTTGCGGGCGAGAGTATTCCTGTTGGTTTTTTTACATATCCAATAAGCCAAGCGGCAGATATCACATTGTTTAAGGCCACTACTGTGCCGGCTGGACAGGATCAGGAACCGATGCTTGAGCAAAGTCGCGAAATTGTTCGTCGTTTTAATAATATATATGGTGATACATTGGTGGAACCCAATATAATGTTGCCAGACAATTCTGCGTGCTTGCGTTTGCCCGGAACGGATGGTAAGGCAAAGATGTCCAAATCATTAGGTAATTGCATATATTTGAGCGATACGGCGAAAGAGTTGAAGAAGAAGGTTAATAGTATGTATACCGATCCCGAACATATTCATATTGAACAGCCGGGTCATTTGGAAGGGAATACTGTGTTCACTTACCTTGATGCCTTCTGTACAGATGAAGATTTTCAGAAGTTCTTACCAGAATATAAGAATCTGGATGAGTTGAAAGCTCATTACACTCGTGGAGGATTGGGAGATGGAACATGTAAGAAGTTCTTGTATAACGTCCTTAATGACCGTTTGGCTCCAATACGTGAGCGTCGCCTTGAGTTGCAAAAAGATATACCCGCAATTTACGAGATCTTGCGCCAAGGTTGTGAGAAGGCCCGTAAGGCCGCTATTGAGACGATGGATGATGTACGCAAGGCTATGAAGATCAATTATTTTGATGATGCAGAGTTGATTCAAGAACAGGCCAAGAGATATGCCTCTGCCAAATAGTGCTGATATTCATTGCTCCTTAAGATGCACCTTTTTGTATTTAATAAATAAAATATTCAGTTAAATGTTTGTTTGTTCCGTAGAATTGTCGTAAATTTGCATCGCAATTCTACGGAATATTAGGGGCAATTAGCTCAGCTGGTTCAGAGCATCTGCCTTACAAGCAGAGGGTCGGCGGTTCGAATCCGTCATTGCCCACAACTATGGTAGAAAACTGACAGCTTCTATTTGGGAGCATGTCAGTTTTTTCTTTTTAATAATATTTGAAAATGGAATTAAGTCTTCTATCTGCTATTAGTCCCATTGATGGACGTTACCGTGGCAAAACAAAGTCTTTGGCTGCTTATTTTTCAGAGTTTGCGTTGATCAAGTATCGTGTACGTGTAGAGATTGAGTATTTTATCACATTATGTGAATTGCCTCTCCCTCAGTTGGAGGGGTTTCCTGCATCTGCTGAAACTTTGCGCGGCATTTATATTAACTTTACAGAAAAGGATGCTCAACGTGTAAAGGATATAGAAAGTGTTACTAATCATGACGTTAAGGCTGTTGAATATTTTATTAAGGAACAGTTTGATAAGATTGGTGGACTGGAAGCTTATAAGGAATTCATTCATTTTGGATTGACCAGTCAGGATATCAATAATACAAGTGTTCCCTTAAGTGTCAAGGATGCTCTTGAAGAGGTATATTATCCGCTCATCGAGGAGTTGATTGCACAGCTTCGCGCTTATGCTGAAGAATGGAAGGATGTTCCTATGTTGGCAAAAACTCATGGTCAGCCAGCCTCTCCCACACGATTGGGCAAGGAGATTATGGTATTTGTATATCGTCTTGAACGTCAATTGGAGGCACTAAAGGCACAACCCATGACAGCAAAGTTTGGCGGTGCAACTGGTAACTACAATGCTCACAATGTCGCTTATCCACAATATGATTGGCGCGCTTTTGGCAGCAAGTTCGTTAGCGAGAAGCTTGGTTTGGAGCGAGAAGAGTGGACTACCCAGATTTCTAATTATGACAGTCTCGCTGGTGTTTTTGATGCGATGAAGCGCATCAATACCATAATTATCGATCTTGATCGTGATTTCTGGCAGTATGTCTCTATGGAATATTTCCGTCAGAAGGTTAAGGTTGGCGAGGTAGGTTCAAGTGCAATGCCCCATAAGGTTAATCCTATTGACTTTGAGAACTCAGAGGGTAATCTCGGTGTTGCCAATGCAATTCTTTCGCATTTAGCGCAGAAACTCCCCATCAGTCGTTTGCAACGAGATTTGACCGACTCTACCGTGTTGCGTAATGTTGGCGTGCCCATGGGGCATATGCTTATAAGTGTTCAGAGCACATTAAAGGGTTTAGGTAAATTACTATTGAATCAGGAGGCCATTAACCGTGATTTGGATGGTTGTTGGGCAGTGTGTGCCGAGGCTATTCAGACAATTCTTCGCCGTGAGGCCTATCCAAATCCTTACGAGGCATTGAAGGCATTGACACGAACAGGTGCTAGCATAAACGAATCTACTATCAAGGATTTTATAGAGAGTCTTGATGTCAGTGAGTCTGTGAAGGCAGAGTTACGCCAAATAACTCCCCACACCTACACTGGTATTTAGTGACACGAAGATAATAACTTGTATCAGTTTTGGACAGTATTTTTGAATATCACTTAATCAAAGGGGAGAAACTATAAGATATATATTTGAGAGATAGGTATTAGAATAAAGAAAAATACAGCAAATAAGCAAAAACTATGACTACAGACGACGAAAGCTGGCGCAAGCATTTTGCCAGCGAAGGAAGTGCTGGTGGTGGCCGCCCACAACGTTCTTCTTATAATCGCCCAGTCGGGGGGTATCAACGTGAACGAAGAGACTTCCGTACTAACGGAAACAACGACGGCGAGCGTGCTTCGTACCAGCGCGATGGCAGATTCGCAAGAACAAGCAGGGGGGCACGTCCAAATTCAGGATACAATCGTAGCGAAGGCCGTGGCTATAACAATGAGTCTGCTTCTCAGCGTTCATATAACAGAAATGCTTCAGAACGTCAGCGTGACGGTTATCAAAGTCGTCCCTATAATCGCGAGGGTGGTTATCAGCATCGCGAAGAAGGGCGTTATGGCCAACAAGGAGGAACATTCAGGAAGCGTACTCCTGGCTATAATCCTCATGCAAAATACAGCATGAAGAAGCAGATTGAGTATAAGGAGAAACATTATGATCCAGACGAGCCTGTACGTTTGAATCGTTTCCTTGCGAATGCCGGAGTATGTAGTCGTCGCGAGGCAGATACCTTTATTCAAGCTGGCGTGGTGAAGGTTAATGGTATAGTGGTAACCGAATTAGGCACAAAGGTGAAGCGCAGTGATGAGGTTATGTTCCATGACCAGACCATCAATATGGAGAAGAAAGTGTATGTACTTCTTAATAAGCCAAAAGACTATGTCACTACTAGCGACGACCCACAGAATCGTAAGACTGTGATGGAGTTGGTAAAGAATGCTTGTCGCGAACGCATCTATCCCGTAGGCCGTTTGGACCGTAATACTACTGGCGTGTTGTTGTTTACTAATGATGGTGATTTGGCTACAAAGCTCACACATCCACAATATCTTAAAAAGAAAATTTATCACGTATATTGCGACAAGAATGTGACTGCTGCTGACATTCGCCAAATAGCAGATGGTATTATGCTTGAGGATGGCGAGATACATGCCGATGCCATAGACTATGCAGATCCTGTTGACAAAAAGCAAGTTGGCATCGAAATTCATAGTGGCCGCAACCGTATTGTCCGCCGTATCTTTGAACATTTCGGTTATAAGGTAGTCAAATTGGATCGTGTCTACTTCGCTGGTTTGACTAAGAAGAATGTTAAACGAGGCGATTGGCGTTTCCTTACACAGGACGAGGTGAATATGCTCAAGATGGGCGCATTTGAATAATGTCTGTATAATAATACAATAATGAAAAGAACAAAAGTTATAGATGCTTTGGTGCGTACCGATTACGGTTCTGACATCGTTGTTAAGGGATGGGTGCGTTCGAAGCGTGGCAGTAAGGGTATTTTCTTTATTGCTCTAAACGATGGTTCCACCATCAAGAACATACAAATCGTTGGTGACGATGCCAATTTCCAGGAAGAGACAATCAAACTGATTACTACTGGTGCATGTATCAGTGTGATTGGAACATTGGTAGAGAGCCCTGCTGCTGGTCAGGCAAGCGAGATACAAGCCAAGGAGATTGAGGTGCTCGGTCCTGCCGACAATACATATCCTCTTCAAAAGAAGGGTGCTTCTTGGGAATATCTCCGTACTGTGGCACATTTGCGCCCGCGTACCAATACTTTTGGTGCCATTTTGCGTATCCGTCACAATATGGCAATGGCTATACATACTTATTTCCATGAGCATGGTTATTTCTATTTCCATTCTCCTATAATCACGGCAAGCGACTGTGAAGGTGCAGGTCAGATGTTCCAGGTAACAACCAAGAACCTTTACGACCTGAAGAAGGACGAGAACGGCAGCATCATCTACGACGACGATTTCTTCGGTAAGCAGGCGTCTCTTACCGTAAGTGGTCAGCTTGAGGGTGAGCTTGGCGCAACTGCACTTGGTTCCATTTATACCTTCGGTCCAACCTTCCGTGCAGAGAACTCTAACACTCCTCGTCACCTTGCCGAATTCTGGATGATTGAGCCAGAGGTTGCTTTTATGGACTTGGATGAGTTGATGGATCTTGAAGAAGATTTCATTAAGTACTGTGTTCGTTGGGCATTGGAGCATTGTAAGGATGATCTTGAATTCTTGAACAAGATGGTTGACAAGGGACTTATTGCCCGTCTGGAAGGTATCCTGAAAGAAACTTTCGTACGTCTTCCCTATACTGAAGGCATCAAGATTCTTCAGCAAGCAGTTAAGGATGGTCGTAAGTTTGAGTTCCCCTGCAATTGGGGAGACGATTTGGCTAGCGAACATGAACGTTATCTTGTTGAGGAATATTTCCAAAAGCCTGTCATCATGACCAATTACCCTAAGAAGATCAAGGCTTTCTATATGAAGATAGATGCAGAGAAACCCGTTCTTGATGGGGTTGAGATGGAGGAAACAGTACAGGGTACCGATGTTCTTTTCCCCTCTATCGGCGAAATCATCGGTGGTAGCGTCCGCGAGGAAAGTTACGATAAACTCATCGGCGAGATTCAGGCACGCAACATCCCTATGAAGGACATGACATGGTATCTCGATACACGTAAGTATGGTTCTTGTCCTCATGCGGGTTTCGGACTTGGTTTCGAACGTTTGATACTGTTTGTGACAGGCATGCAGAACATTCGTGATGTGATACCTTTCCCACGTACACCTAAAAATGCTGAGTTCTAAAAATTCCTGAAGCTATTTTGGTAATCGTAAAGAAAGTTCAAAAACATCTGTTTTGTATATTCAAAGCAGATGTTTTTTATTTCTGTTCACAGAATGCTCGTATCGCTTTCTGTAAATCTTCACTGTTTTAGCTCAGTGTTGCTATATCAACAAAGGATTGTTAGCATGACGACACAAACCATTTTCCGCTAATGTGGTAAATCATTGCTAGGATATCTTGCTTTACGTAAAGTAGACTTCTGTGTCAGCAATTCAGTATGGCAAGCCATTTGTCACCCAATGCGCTTTTGGTTTGAATATGCTCTTCTACAGCCTTGACAAAGGGATTTGATTCAAATTGACCGCGAACCTCTGAAAAATCCATGCTTTGCGTCTCAATGTTTTCTCCATCAAAACCAAAACCTGTTCGTGCGCTTAATGAGAACTCTTTGCGTGCGTCCTCCCATAGCATACGATCCAGTGAGATGACAGAGTCTTTCCAGATTTCAATAATTTTAGAGAGTATGGAAGGAGTGAGTTCGTCTTCTTGTTTGATATTATAAAAATCGAGTATGATATTGTAGGCCCACTGCCACTCCAAATCATAATAGTTGTGGTGTAAAGACTCAAATTCAGCATTGATTTCTTTCAAATCACTCATTATACCGCACTGAATCCTGTCCAATAACGGAAGAATTTTCTTTTTAGGGGCAATAAGGCCACATAAATCCACCCAAGTTCCCTCGCCATCATTGCCATATGGTTTAAGTAATTCTATATCCCCATTCACCTTCTCTAAACGGGATATGAGACTATTGCCCAGAAATTTGTTTATTGCCATGGTGTATAGTTTTATTCCTTTTTCCATAGCAGAACCTGTGATGCGCGCGCTTTGATATGCGTATGTATCTGAAGTGACCCCTGAAATCTCCTTCAGTTGTTTAAGTATTTTAAGTCCACGCAGCATTTTCTGAATAGTATAGGGAGATAGCAGATTAAAATTCACGCAATCTAATCTTCCCTCTTTCGGACGTTTGTCTCTTCTCGGCCATTTTTGCGCGTCGCGTATTGTGCCTACACTACGTAGTGCGACACCAGGTGCAAGGTATGTTACACCATCTTTTTCAATTAGATAACTAAACGGCATGTCTGAAGTGTCGGGGTTGGCTGTATGCCGGCCCATCACTAGTGAGAAGGCTCCAATGCGAGCAGGCCAAAGAATATAAGAGTCACTGGCTGTTTTGGCACCTCGCTCCAATGCTCCATGATGAATAGGACCAAGTTTGTACATGTGATTGCTTTGGTTGCTTCCGCTACCGGCGTTCATGAACGAGAACATTCCTGCAATCAACAATGTACTCTTGTGGTGTGTTACGGTAAATGGACCGGCAAATATAGAACATGCTTCGCCATTCTCTTCATGGCAATTGCAAAAAAACAAAGAGTCACTGGCACTATATCCATGCTTTAATGTGCAAGCCTGGCCAACAAAGCAACGGGTTAAGGTGGTGCAATCGTCTATGCAACTGCCATTCTGGATGATGAAATCATCCGCAATAACACCATACCCTATTTGTATCGGGGCATCTGAAGTTGACATTAGTGAACCGTTTTTCAATCTACCGGCTCCTTCTATCTTGCAACTCTTGCCGATGTAAACATTTTTTAAGTATCCAGTATCAACAATTGTACAATTTGCAGATATCTTGCCACGAGTGCTTGTCCTTTCTTTAGTTCTGGTAAGCGCCATATCCTTCAAACGTTGAACTAATAGCGGACGGTGGCGGTACATGGCAACTATGTATGCCTCGTGAGCAGTTAGATTGTCATGTATGGTTACTTCGCGACCACCTGTTTCGCACAGTACTGAAACCTCAACACCACAGCCAAAGCTACTTTCCTTGTCAACAAGAATGATGTCGCAATTTTCAATAAAACACCCTTCTTCAATATCGTAATTGGCAATGTAATTCTTTATGTTCTCAATACAACAATTGTCCCCTACACTAACATTATGTAGGGTTGCCTTAAAAATACCACTATGTTTCTTGATACCTCCCGGCATATCGAATGATTTTTCAAAAATGCCCAGCCGACAGGTTCCTGAAAAGCGGACCTCGCGAATATATTTGAGGTTCAATTCAGAATGTATGCTTATCGTGTTCCAATCTTCTGCAACACAATATTGTGCCTCTAATTGAGCGATATCGGTATCGTTAAGTCGCCTGTACATCATATTTTATAATTATATCCGTTGTCGGTATTTTGTTCCAAGAGAATACTTCTAATAAGTCTTGAGGATGCATAGGCTGATAGTCTTCAATCAACCCAGCAAGGTGTGCTAATCTGCCAATTATTTCAGATGATGTGATGTCTTTGGCTCTTAGATAACCAAGGTCCATACTTTTATCACGCTTACATAGACGAAGACCCTCTTTGTTGCAAAGTAATGGATGGTGATAGAAACTGACAGAGCGTGCTATTGTCAACGATGAGGAATATGCGAAATTTTCCATTTCTCTTTTTCCACTTTCCTTTTCCTTCTTTCCTTTTTCCGTTTTAATATCTCTCTGAAAAAGCAGTTCCCTAAGGTGTATTTGCTGAGGTGATGAGAGCAGAAGGTCGCGTCCACGCACAATTTCAGTAATTCCCATTAGAGCGTCGTCAATAACTACTGCCAACTGATATGCCCATGCACCATCTTTTCTTCTTAGAATGTAGTCGCCGCAATGTTCTGCCAGATTTATGTCATGTTTGCCATAATGTCCGTCGGTGAAAGGGATTATGCTGTTTGGAACCATAAGTCGGGTGGCAGCGTCTAGGGGTGAGGGGTGAGGGGTGAGGGTGGAAGGGTGGGTGGAGTTTGGTCGGCATGTACCTTTGTACACCACTCTTCCGTCGGTTTCGTGTGGCGCTTGTGTGGCCATAATGTCAGCGCGCGTACAGAAACAGGGGTAGGTTAGTCCTATCTCTGCTAATTGATGCAGATGCTCCTCATAAATTTCTCCTCTTTCGCTTTGCCATACGGGTTCGCCATCCCATGGTAGACCTAACCATTGTAAGTCATCCATCAACTGCAAGGCATACTCCCTTTTACTGCGTTGAGGGTCAAGATCCTCTATACGTAGCACCCATTCTCCTCCCTTGCTTTTTGCAGAAAGCCAGGAGAGCAGGGCACAGAATACATTACCCAGGTGCATACGACCTGTAGGCGACGGAGCAAATCTTCCTCTTGTCATGTTACAAAGGTAATTTATTTTTCTTAAATACCAACAATATGTATATTTAGTAGTGTCAAAGTAGTGGCAATTCGAATTATAATGTGTACTTTTGCTCGGCAAAATGAAACAACAATATAAATTCATCAAACACGCAGAATGAAAAAGAATCTATTATTCGTGCTATCGGTGGTAATGATTGCCATGCTGATGGTTTCTTGTGGTGGTAAACGAAGCTACGAGACAGTGAAAGGCGATCCCATGCAAAGCCGTATCTACACGCTGGACAACGGTCTTAAGGTCTATCTGACCGTCAATAAGGAAGTGCCTCGCATCCAAACCTACATTCCTGTTCGCGTGGGTGGAAAGAACGATCCTGCCGAGACGACTGGTCTTGCACACTACTTTGAACACCTCATGTTCAAGGGCACGGAAAGTTTCGGTACCCAGAACTATGCAGAGGAAAAGCCTATGCTGGACCAGATTGAGGCACTGTTCGAGGTATATCGCACTAAGACCGACGAGGCAGAGCGTGCGGCAATCTATCATCAGATAGACAGCATCTCGTATGAAGCTTCCAAGTTGGCAATCCCTAACGAGTACGACAAACTCATGGCAGCTATCGGTGCATCCGGTACTAATGCCTATACAAGCTACGATGTTACATGTTATGTAGAGGATATCCCCTCAAATCAGTTAGACAACTGGGCAAAGATACAGGCCGACCGTTTCAAGAACAACGTGATACGCGGTTTCCATACCGAATTGGAAACAGTGTACGAGGAGAAGAATATGAGTCTTACTAATGACAGCAGAAAGGTCATTGAGGCTATTCTTGGCTCACTATATACCAGGCACCCCTATGGTACGCAGACCGTACTGGGCAGTCAGGAACATCTTAAGAACCCCTCTATCACCAACATCAAGAACTTCTACAAGCAGTGGTATGTGCCCAACAATATGGCCATCTGCATGTCGGGCGATTTCGACTATGATGAGGCTATGGATGTGATAGAGAAGTATTTCGGTGACATGCAGCCCAACAAGGACTTGCAGATGCTGAACTTCGCTGCAGAGGAGGAGATTACCGCCCCAGTGGAGCGTGAGGTTCTGGGTCTGGAGTCGGAGAATGTTACCATCGCATGGCGCCTGCCCGGTGCTGCTTCTGATGAGGCTTTGATGCTGGAAGTAGCTGATGCCATCATGAACAACGGCAAGGCTGGTATTATCGACCTCAATCTGCTGCAGGAGCAGAAGCTGCTCTCTGCCTATTCCTTCCCCTATGCAATGTCTGACTATACTTCCTACATACTGCAGGGCGAACCCAAGGACGGACAGAGTCTTGAAGAAGTAAGAGGAATGCTGCTTGCACAGATAGACTCACTGCGTCAGGGCAATTGGGACGAGTCGTTGCTGGCAGCAGGCATAGCCAACTACAAACTGCGTTTGCAGCAGATGCTCGAGGACAACGAATCACGTGCTGACCTCTTCGTGCAGGCATTCGTCAACAACCAGCCATGGGCAGATGTTGTGAAGCGCATGGAGAAGATGGAGAAGATCACCAAGGACGACGTGGTGGCATTTGCCAACGCCTATCTGAAGGACAGCAACTATGCTGTGGTGTACAAGCGCCAGGGCGAGGATCCCAATATCAAGAAGGTGAACAAACCCGCCATTACGCCTATCTTCATGAACCGTGACACTACCAGTGCGTTCCTGCAGGAGATACAGGCTTCTGTAGTTGCTCCGATAGAGCCTGTGTTCGTTGACTTCGGTAAGGATATGAGTCAGGGAACTGTTGGCAAACTTCCTCTGCTCTACAAGAAGAACGAGACAAACGACCTCTTTACTTTGCAATACATCTATGATTTTGGTACAGCCGAGATGAAGGAGATGGGTTTGGCAGCCTCTTACCTTGATTATCTTGGTACGTCCGACATGTCGCCAGCAGAGATAAAGTTGGCTTTCTATAATCTGGCGTGTACTTATCGTATTAGTGCAAGCAAGGATAGAGTCGTTGTTGTCCTGAGTGGTCTGGCAGAGAACATGCCCAAGGCAATGGAACTGTTGGAGAAGGTTCTTGCCGATGCACAGCCCAACAAGGAGGCTTACGATGGACTTGTGGACGACATACTGAGAGCACGCCTTAATGACAAGGCTGACCAGCAAGCCAACTTCAGACGTCTGCAGACCTACACGTTCTATGGTGCCAATAATCCTTCAAACAATATCCTAGGTGAGGCAGAACTGAGAAGCATGTCTCCCGAGGCGTTGTTGCAGCGCATCTCGCAGTTGTCTGCAATGGAGCACCGTGTGCTGTACTACGGTCCTTTGGCCATGGGCGAGGTGTCTTCTACTGTTGCATCACTGCATAAGGTGCCCGAGAACCTTAGCCCCGTGCCCGAGAACGATGTGTTCAAGTTGCAGACAGTGAATGAAAATGTGGTTTATATCGCCCCATACGACGCAAACCAGATATACATGATAACCTACGCTTCCAAGGGTGAGAAGTATGATGTGCAGAAGTCGCCCGTGCTGAATATGTACAACGAATACTTCGGTGGAGGAATGAACAGCATCGTGTTCCAGGAGATGCGCGAGGCACGTGGCCTGGCCTACAGTGCATACGCCCTTGCTATGGAGCCTGCACGTTTGGAGGAACCCTATGGTTATTTCTCAATGATAGCCACCCAGAACGACAAGATGATAGATGCACTCACTGCATTTGAGGAGATAATCAACAACATGCCTCTGAGCGAGCAGGCATTTGCAATTGCCAAGGAGGCTATCATCAGCAGATTGCGCTCGGAGCGTATCACCAAGGAAGACGTGCTGACCTATTACCTCGACCAGGAGGAACTAGGACTTGCCGAAGACACTCGCAAGCAGCTGTTCGAAGCCGTGCAGGGAATGACCCTGGACGACGTAAAGGCTTACCAGCAAGCAAATGTAAAGGACCGCAAGGCCGTTACTGCTATCCTTGGCCGTGAGAGCGACCTTGACATAAAGTCGCTGGAGAAGTGGGGCAAGATTGTTCGCCTCACACAAGAGGACATCTTCGGCTATTAATAAATCTATAGAAACTATAGATCCTATAGAATCTATATCTCTTACAGAGAGGAAACAGAAAGCCCCCGCCAACCAATTGGTCGGCGGGGGCTGATTACTATCTGTTGATGCCTGATTACATCATGCCGCCCATGCCGGGAGCACCCATAGGCATTTCGGGTTTGTCTTCCTTGGCGTCGCAGATTACGCACTCTGTGGTGAGGAACATACCAGCGATAGATGCTGCGTTCTCAAGAGCAACACGAGTAACCTTGGCAGGATCGATGATACCAGAAGCCTTCATGTTCTCGTATTTGTCTTCGCGAGCATTGTAGCCATAGTCACCTTCGCCATTGCGAACCTCGTTCACTACTACGCTGCCTTCCAAACCTGCGTTCTCAACAATCTGGCGCAAGGGTTCCTCAATGGCACGACGAACGATGCGGATACCAGTCTGCTCATCGGCATTAACTCCGGTGAGAGAGTCAAGTGCCTTTTGTGCACGGATGTATGCTACACCACCACCAGGGATGATTCCCTCTTCAATAGCAGCGCGAGTTGCGCACAATGCGTCGTCCACACGGTCCTTCTTCTCCTTCATCTCAACCTCGGAGGGGGCACCTACATAGAGAACAGCTACGCCACCAGCCAACTTGGCCAGACGCTCCTGCAACTTCTCCTTGTCGTAGTCGCTTGTAGAGTTGGCAATCTCGTTCTTAATCTGTGAAACACGCTCGGCAATCATCTGCTTGTCGCCATGACCGTTTACGATTGTGGTGTTGTCCTTGCTAACGGTAACCTTGTCGGCAGTGCCAAGCATCTCGATGGTAGCCTGCTCTAATTTCAGACCTGTCTCCTCGCTGATTACGAGACCGCCGGTCAGGGTGGCGATGTCCTGAAGCATTGCCTTTCTGCGGTCGCCAAAGCCGGGAGCCTTAACTGCACAAATCTTCAACTGGCCACGAAGACGGTTTACAACGAGAGTGGTCAAAGCCTCTGCCTCAACGTCCTCGGCAATTACCAAGAGGGGACGGCCGGTCTGAACTGCAGGTTCCAGAATGGGCAGGAAATCCTTCAGGTTGCTGATCTTCTTGTCATAGATGAGGATATAGGGGTTCTCCATCTCACATTCCATCTTCTCAGTGTTTGTTACGAAGTAGGGAGAGAGATAGCCACGGTCGAACTGCATGCCCTCAACCACACCGATGGTGGTGTCGCGGCTCTTTGCCTCCTCGATGGTGATAACGCCATCCTTACTAACCTTCTGCATGGCATCGGCAAGGAGCTGGCCAATTTCGGGGTCGTTGTTGGCGCTTACGGTGGCAACCTGCTCTATCTTCTGATAGTCATCGCCTACAACCTCTGCCATGTTCTTGATTTCTGCCACTACAGCAGTAACGGCCTTGTCAATACCGCGCTTCAAGTCCATAGGATTAGCACCAGCAGCAACGTTCTTCAAACCCTCGCGAACGATAGCCTGAGCCAGTACGGTAGCGGTTGTTGTACCATCACCGGCATCGTCGCCAGTCTTTGAGGCAACACTTTTTACCAACTGTGCACCAGCGTTCTGGAAGGGATCTGCCAGTTCAATCTCCTTTGCCACGGTAACACCATCCTTGGTGATGTGTGGAGCACCGAACTTCTTCTCAATGATAACGTTGCGGCCCTTGGGACCGAGAGTCACCTTTACTGCATTTGCCAAGCTGTCTACGCCCTGCTTCATCAGGTCGCGAGCCTCTATATTGAATTTGATATCTTTTGCCATAGTTTTATTATTTGTCTAATTTTAAAAGGTTTATTATTATGACAGGATTGCCACTACATCGCTCTGACGCATAATGAGGTACTTCTTTCCCTCGTGCTCAATCTCAGTGCCGGCATACTTGCCATAAAGGACGGTGTCACCCTCCTTTAGAATCATTTCCTCGTCCTTGGTGCCACATCCCACGGCAACGATAGTACCCTGTAAGGGCTTTTCCTTTGCAGTGTCAGGGATGATAATGCCACCGATTGTTTTTGTCTCTGCTGCAGCGGGTTCAATGAGAACGCGGTCTGCCAATGGTTTAATGTTCATAGTATATTGTTTGCTTTAATTAGTTTTGTCTGATTGTTCTAAAAAACATATTGCCATAATTGTGCCAAATATGGTTCAAGTGGACAAAATGTCAGTAATAATGCTTTTGTATCATATTGTTGTGACACAATTGCAAAAAAAAAACTATCTTTGTTTGCGAGTATATATTTTTATAAATAGGTATAACGGCATGCAAAAAGAATTTTTGGTTGTTGGACGGAGTAATGGTACCACCCGTCAGGGTAGTCCTTATGTGATGCTCAAGGTTGCGGATGCTGAACAAACTTTTACCATTTCCGTTTGGGATGTTGCACCTGATATGCCACCCGTTCCAGGGCAATTGGTTCGCTTCAATCAGATAAAGGATTTTGGCGGAAAAAAGTCGTGTAGTTTTTCGGATATGATACTTGGCTTAATTGCCGATGACCAGCATCCGTTGTATGGACTGATACCGCGTCCGATAGTTCGTCAGGTATGGGATAAAACCATTGAACAATTGGTATCATATTGTAGCGATGAGAATTTAGTACCCATAATACAAGATTTTGCTGATAAACTATACAAACCCTATAGCGAATACCCTGCCGCCACCACAGTGCATCATGCCTACCAGGGAGGCTTGTTGAACCATACCCACCAGATGCTGCACATGCTAGAGGGTTTATATCCGTGTCTGCCGTATCAGATTAAGGTCGAGCGTTGCATCCTTGCCATACTCTTCCATGACTATGGCAAGGTGTATGAATACAACCGTCAGGGCGATACTCAGTCGGACATGTACTTATTGGGGCATATTTATATTGGAGCACATAAGTTGCAAAATGTTCTTGAACAGCACGATGTAGCATCCGAAGAAGTTAAACGCATCATACATTGCGTACTTGCCCACCATGGACAACGCGAATATGGTAGCCCTGTCTTGCCATGTCTGCAGGAAGCGGCTATTGTAACCTATTTGGACAATATTTCTGCTAAGGTTGATGCCATGGAAACTACTCCTGAAGGAGAATATGTGCCAGCATTGGGAACCCATGTGCAAAAGGGGTGAATTTCACCTGTCATTCCTGTCACGCTAATGTCACATAGATGTCACACCTTGTTATGAAACATTATGTATAGAACCACTTATCTTTGCTTCGGCAAATATCTCAAGTGACAAAAGCATAGCTGCAAATTCTTATACCCCTCTTCTCGTATTATATGATGTTAAACAATACGATGTATAAGATTAAACATTATATTGTGTGAGGCTAAACATTACTATGATTGATCCGAAATAATACAGTGTCTATAAAATACTAAACAAATAAATAAAATCAAGCAAATGAAAAGAATCCTAATCTTACTGAGTGTGATACTGGCCACAGCCGGTGTCTATGCCCAGAACTTCCGCAAGGGTGCCTTGTATCAGGTAGACGGCATTCCCACGGAGTATAAGGGGCAGTTGTTCATTCTAGATGAGTTGTCAGGTTCATGGCGATTCATCGATCCTTTCAAACAACGTGCCTTGCGTGTGGGCGATAAGGGCATGGAGTATGGTGAGGTTAATGGTAGCGACGAGTTGCAGAAATGGACTCTGAAGGAGATTGCTCCCGGCAAGTATAGTGCCGTTCCCACTAACCAGACTTCCTTTCAAGCACTGAAAAAAGGTGTTGTTATCAAGGAAGCTGATGCATTCGGTAGTGATGTTAACTGTACTTACCGTTTCCGTAGCGTAGAAGACCCTGCTATGGTGTTAGGTAACAACGACGACGGTAACAACAATGCGCGAATTCGTGCAGAGAAACAGGATACCCTGAATCGTGGTCAGTACTGGAGCATCAAGACTTTGGCTTTGGACAGACATCTTGTCAGTGGTGCTTTCTATGAAACTTATTTTGATGACGGAGGTGGCAATCCAAGTATTACATGGCTTCTACAGTGGACCGCTAATCCTGCTAATCCAGGTAATGCTCTTATGAGTATAGAACCCGTCAAGGGACAGAAAGGTGTTTATCGCATTGTATCTGCCAATAAGCAGAAGATGTTCCGTTGGGATGGCAAGCAGATGACCATTGCCGACAAGGATGACGCCGACAAGGCTTCCTGGTTCACTATCGAGCAGGTGGAGAAACCCAAACTCTCTTCGCCCATTTGGGAGGATGAAACCGTCTTTGCTATCAATAAACTGCCCGGTGTAGCTACATATATGCCATATGCCAACGAGGCCGAGATGAAGGCTGATAAGGCTTATTATGCAACACCATGGACCGAACCTCAGAGTACACTCTATAAGACATTGGACGGTACCTGGAATTTCTGGTTCACAGAGGTTCCTGAAAAGGGTAAGGTGGCTGATGATGTAGAGGCAATGGATGTACCAGCTTATGAGGCAGCCATGTCTGCCGCCCAAGGCAATATAACCCGTAAACCAGATGCTATTCCTGTACCTTCATGTTGGGAAATGCAGGGTTACGATCGTCCTATCTATTGCAATGTAGAGTATCCTCATGGCAACACACCTCCTTTCATCAAGGCACGTCCTGGTTTCAACGACGGTGGCAAGAACTATGCCATCAATCCCGTAGGTACATATCACCGCAGTTTCGACCTACCTCAGGGTTGGGATAAGCAACGCACCATAATTCATTTCGGCGGCATCTACTCTTGCGCACTGGTTTGGCTAAACGGCAAGTATGTTGGTTATACCGAGGGTTCCAATAATGTAGCAGAGTTTGACTTAACACACTTGGTTCGTACAGGTAAGAACGACCTTGTAGTTCAGGTTCACCGTTGGTGCGATGGTTCATATCTTGAGTGTCAGGATATGTTCCGCATGTCAGGTATCTTCCGTAGCGTATATATATATAATGTGCCCAAAAAGAGCATCCGTAACCATGTCGTGCAAACCACAATCAGTGGAAATGATGGCATCGTTACCGTTAATGTTGATGCAGATGTTCCATCTGTTGCCAAGTTGTATACTCCTGAAGGAACTTTGGTAGCAGAACAGAAGTTCTATGGCAATAAGGCAAAATTCATTGTGCCAAATGCAGAACTTTGGACAGCAGAGACCCCCGCTCTTTACACTTTGGACATTGTGCAGAAGGACCAGAGCGGTAAGGATGTGATGGCATTCTCTACCAAGGTGGGTATCCGAGAGGTGAAGATCGTTGGTTCTCTGCTTTATGTAAACGGCAAGCGTGTCATTCTGAAGGGCGTTAACCGTCATGACACTAATCCCGTTACAGGTCGTACCGTTTCTACGGACAATATGCTGGAGGACGTTCTGCTGATGAAGCGCAACAATATCAACACCATCCGAACCAGCCACTATCCCAACGATGCACGCATGTATGCCATGTTCGACCACTATGGTCTGTACTGCTGCGATGAGGCCGACCTTGAGGACCATGCCAACCAGTCAATCTCGTACATGAAGTCATGGATTCCTTCCTTCGTGGACCGTATCGACCGTATGGTGAGCCGCGACATCAACCATGCCAGCGTAATCATGTGGTCTCTGGGTAACGAGGCAGGTGCCGGTACCAATTTCAAGGACTGCTATGAGGCTGCACACAAGATGGACGGCACTCGTCCCGTACACTACGAGGGAACACGTATCGACCGTGACTTTGGTGGTAGTGCCTACTCTGACTTCTACTCCAAGATGTATCCCAGCATGGACTGGATGGCAAAGAATACAAGCAATATGGACAAGCCCATGTTCCTTTGCGAATATGCTCATGCTATGGGTAATGCCATCGGCAACCTGCCCGAGTACATGCAGAGCATGGAGGAGAGCAACTCCACCATCGGTGGTTGTATCTGGGACTGGGTGGATCAGGCAATATATGAACCTCGTGAACTAAAGAAGGGTATCCGCCGTCTGCACACTGGTTATGACTTCCCCGGTCCTCATCAGGGCAACTTCTGCTCTAATGGTGTCGTTACTGCAGAGCGTCGCCAGACAGCCAAACTGGCCGAGGTTAAGTTCGCATACCAGTATGTAAAGTTTGCCTACGAAAATGGAACTCTAACTTTGCGTAACGCTTATGACTTCCGTTCGCTCAAGGATATGAAGGTGGAGGCTAAGATCATGGTAGATGGCAAGGTGAAGAAGACTGTAACCGCCATGCTCGGCGATGTGAAGCCTGGTGAGACAACCACTATTGATATTCCCGTTTCCAAGTATGTCAAGAATACTGTTAAGAAGACCAAGACGGTTATTGTAAATGGAAAGACGGTATACAGCAGCAGTAAGTCATCAGGCCAGCACGTTGTACTCAATGTTGTTGTCATCGATACCAAGGCATCACTGTCTACTCCTGCCAACCACATCGTTGCACACTATGGTGTGGATATTGCGAAGGGTGCTGTCCTGCCTGTCCTTGCCAAGGGCGAGAAGACCGAGCATCCCCAGTTCGCCTTCCAGAACCACCGTTGGATTGAGAACGACCGCTTCGGCGATACCAATAGCGAGAACAAGGCTGATTGCGATATTACCTACGACTACCTGAAGGACGGTAGCATAGACATGATAGTGAAGGTTACTCCCAAGGATGCTAATCTGCGTCGTGTGGGTGTGGCTGCCGAACTGGATACCACTTTCTGTAATGTCAAATATTATGGCTATGGTCCCTACGAGAACTATCCCGACCGTATGGCTGGCGTACTTGTGGGTAACTATAGTGGCAAGGCTTTGCCCTTCAATGCTGACGGCACTCTGCCCGAGGGTTCTTTGATGGAACCCTACATGAAGCCTCAGACCACTGGCGACCGTCTTGTTTATAAGGTAGCTTTGACTGATGCACAGGGACAGGGATGGCAGATAGAATGTCCCGAGGGTATCTACTTCAGTGCCAATCGTTATACCGATGCTGATCTTATGAATGCCCAGCACACATGGGACATTAAGGCTCGTCCATACATCTGGTTGCAGTTGGGCATGGACATCCGTGGCCTTGGCAATGCCTCTTGCGGTCCTGGTCCCATGCAGAAGTATGTCATCGACGGCAAGCAGACATATGAGTTCCGTGTACGAATGAAGAAGATATAAAGTTAAAAGCAAGCGAGTCTATTTCGAAATAGACTCGCTTGCTTGTTTTTTGCCATTTTGGCATTATTATGCTATTAGAAATTGGCTATTCGCTGTGTTTTTGTAATGAATTAAAAAAATAATAAAAAAAATGTTTGTTATTGTTAATATAATGTCTTTTCCTGAAAATGGTTGACTCTTTTTAGGCCCTGTTTTTTAACACTTGCTTATCCATACGGATTTGGTTGACTGTTTCGTCTGAGTACAGTTTACTACTTTCACTGGAGAGGTTGACTCTTTTCCTAAGAAGGT
>JAFYQK010000013.1 GCA_017547165.1 Bacteroidaceae bacterium | reverse complement strand
ATTTACCACTTTGCATGTACTCGATGCAAATACTGCGCTTCAAGGAGCGGCTGAATTTTTGTTTTCCCATAATTCTTAAATGAATTTGATAATTTAACATTTAAGCCTATCTGGGAGTCAACCTATTTCAGTACAAGACATAAGTCTGTATATTTGCGATAGAGTTAAGTAGTGATGCAGAGCTAATAAGGCGCGGCTTTACAATCACAAACTATAATGCGCCGATAATTTAAATCTTAATTACTATGAAAAAGTTTTGGTTGATGTTCGCGTTTGTTTTGTGTGGTGCTTTGGCATTTACATCTTGCGACAAGGACGAGAACGAAATTAAGCCAGGTGGTGACAACAATCAGGAACAACCAGAAGGTAACTGGAAAGTTGGTATTGACGAGAGTCAGGCTCCTGGTAAACTTATTTTAAGGGTCAATATTGAAGGTGTTAAAACAACGTATACAGCATCCTTTAGTGGTGGAAAGTGTACTAAATGTGTTGTTGCTGTTGAGTATGCCGGTGAAAAGTATGAAGAAAATTATCCTGGTTTGGTCGGCATGACATATGAGGAGGTTAAGTATGTATTCCAAGAGGTATATAATGCTTATAAATAAATCTAATAATTAAGTCGAAATAAATCGACCAAAGCCATTTAGGTTTTGGTCGATTTTATTTAGATACAAAGATATTTTATAAGAGTCACTTTATCCCCCTTGCCTTGAATATAATTTCCTTTGCGTTATTGATCTGTCGGAATTTCTCCTCTGCAGCCATTTTAATGTCTTCTCCTAAGGTCGCCACTTTGTCAGGGTGATGTTTTAGAGCTAATTTACGATATGCTTTCTTAATATCTTCGTCTGTGGCATTTTCGTCAATCTCAAGCACCTTATAAGCTTCTTTCAGCGTTTGGCCTCCAAGGTTAAGCATCGAATCCACTTCTTCCATAGACAGACCTATTGCAGAAGCAATCTCTTTCAGTGCCTCTGTTTCTTCATTACAGACATTTCCGTCACTTTGTGCAATCTGAACCAAGAAGCTTAGTAATTGCAGGCGCTGCTCATAGTTCATATACACTTTTATCTGTGCTCCACATTCGTAGATGGCATTCTTGAATGCAGATGGATTTCTGGCATCCATCTGCTTGCGTTGTTCAAAGAGGTTTAAAAGTATCTGATTACCTTCATTTACCGCAGCTTCTCCAAAATTTATACGCAGAAACTGTCGTACAAATTCCATTTCGCTATGCATTACCTTACCATCTGCTTTGATGATATATGATGCCATTACGAGCAGAGAAAAAAGGAAACTATTACGTTGCCCATATGACGTTGAATCATAAGTGTTAGTTTTATAATCCTCGTTCTCGTTATTACCTTCAAGCATTTTGCCAATGGCATATCCTGCCAATGCCCCCAATGGTCCTCCTGCCATCCAACCGACAATGCCACCTATCCATTTTCCTAATCCCATAATAATCTTATTTTAAACGAAATCGGGTGTAAACATACTAAAAATATTCGGCATTTAAGTATGTTCACTCTCTGTAATGCATAAAAATACCCCGAACTCGAGAGTCCGGGGCATCATATCATGTATTGTTGTGTTTACTTTACTGCCAAAGCACGCTCAATCATGTCTGAGAGGTTCTGGAAGTGTGCACGGCTTTTGGCATCTGCACCGGCATTCTTTACTTTGCTTTGGATGCTCTTTAGTGCCATAAGGATGTCGGCACGCAGAGGATAAATAGCTGTCATTGTCTCGAAACGATTCACCAAAACCTGTACCAACGCATTCTGCAGGGTCTGACGGTATAGGCTTATGCTCTTACCACTTTGAGCCTCTGAGAAGCACATGCGGACTATGTCAGCAATGTACTTGTCGCTGGTATAGAGTTCGTTTAGATATGTCAGACGGTTGAGCAACAAAGCTGCACCAGAAGACGCAATTGATGTAGTCAGTGTGCGTGTGTCCTTTGTCAGGGTCTTGCAGTAATCAAACTCACGCATCCATGCAGGTTCGTTCAGAACGTTCTTCTCCAACCACAGGAGAGACTCTTTCTGTTTCTTCAATGGAGTTGGCTCGAAGGCTGTACCGCCCTGAGCACGGGTATTGTAGGTCTGGTATGTACCACCGATATAACCAGCAACATGTCCAGCATAACGCAGGAATTGTGTCTGCATCTGTTTGTACATGGTCGCAAGGTTCTCATCGTAAATGTCATTCTCGTCAAATGTCCACTTCTCTAACTCTGCCATCTCACGCTTAAGGTTCATCACACCATAGGTGCTTGACTTTACTGCATTATCACCCAGGTCCTCGGTCTGGCGACGGGGGTCAACGCCACGCAGGCCTTCGCCATCGCCCCACCACAGACGTGGGTTTTTCTGTGCCTTCTGTGTCATAGCCTCCAGAGCCTTGTGGTCCTCCATTGGAGTCTTGGCATCAAGCATAGGACGATAACCCCATTCGATGGCCCACATGTCGTAGTCGCCAATGCGGGGGAAGATGCCCTTCTGTGAGATGCCGTCCTCAGGCTGAGCCACATAGTTGAAGCGAGCATAGTCCATGATAGAGGGAGTATGGCCATTCTTCTCTACCCATGCTTTGTTGCGCAGACTATCGGTGGGAACCATAGCAGAAGAACCGAAGTTGTGACGCAGGCCCAACGAGTGACCAACCTCGTGGCTTGATACGAAACGGATCAGTTCGCCCATCAACTCCTCGCTATAGTGCATCTTGCGTGCTGCCTCGTCTATGCTGCTGGCCTGTACCATGTACCAGTCATGAACCAGAGACATAACATTGTGATACCAGCAAACATGTGCCTCCATAATCTCACCTGTACGAGGGTCGGAGATGTGAGGACCATATGCATTGGGGATGGGACTTGCCAGGTAACGAATCATAGAGAAACGGGCATCCTCCATGCTCATGGTAGAGTCGTTCTCGGGCCATTCCTCGCCACGGATTGCATTTTTCCAACCGGCCTTTTCAAAGGCAGCCTGCCAGTCGTTCACACCCATGATTAGGTATTTGCGCCATTGCTTGGGAGTGGCAGGGTCGATGTAGTAGATGATGGGCTTCTTGGGCTCGATGAGTTCGCCACGACGCATCTTTTCAGCATCTTCGGCGTTCTTGGGCTCCAGACGGAAGCGTGAGATCATAACCTGCTTGCCCACACGCTGCTGCTCGTCACTGAATTGGTTGAAACCATGGGTGAAGTAACCCACGCGCTGGTCAAACAGACGGGGCAGCATGGGTTCTTCAGGCAATAGAACCAAACTGATATTCAAACCGAAAGTCACCTTGCCTGTATATACTGAAGCAGGGAGTTCTCTGCCGGCACTATTGTAGGTCTTTACCAGACGGATTTCAGTGTTTGTAGGGAAGGTCTTGATGTCCTCCACATAAGACAAGGAAGCATCCTGCATACCCAAGGTGAAAGACTTCTTGTAGAATGACATAATGCCAAGAGGGTTGTCGCTATTGAGGAATTGTGTCACTTTGATGCGTGACATACCATTCTTGTGCTTCTCTACCTTGAAGGCTCCGATAATGGGGGACTCGTTACTGACATTGATAGCCTTGGAAATGGCTGTGGTGCTATCAGCAACGTTAATGGTCATGCGAGAGCGCAGAAGAAGAGTGCTGTCGGGGTTCATCTCAAAGAATACAACTTGCTCGTTGCACTCCTCGCCACCGAACTTGCCAGAACTTGAGGGAGTGGATGTGTAGCGTGTAACAGCCAGAATATCCTTGCCCAGCAAACTGTCGGGTACTTCAAGGAACCAGTCTGTGCCCACCTTCTCCACATTCAGCATACCTTTGCGTGAGATGCTGGGTTTGATATCCTTTTTCTTGGGTGCAGGAGCAGGAGTTGCTGCTTCTGTCTTCGCCTTTCCCTTTCCTTTTTTGTCTTTTTTCTTTGCTTCAACAGGCATAACTAAGAGAGCTGATGCCATAAGGAGCATAAATAACTTTTTCATGTTGATTATTTGAATTTTATTGTCAAAAATATTTAATTTGCCGCAAAGTTATTAAAAAACTGATTAATAAGAGGAAATATAGACTTATAAATTGTATCTTTGATAACTGAATTAATTTATATCATCCACATTTTACTTATAATGAAGAAGAATCTTTATATAATTCCAATCCTGCTTTTGTTCAGTTTGACTGCATTTTCTCAATATGTTGAAAAGGTTAACCCTCGTATTGGAAGTGCTGAGCATGGTCATGTGTTCGTTGGCGCCAATGTGCCATGGGGTATGGTCAATGTCGGACCGGTTCAGCCATATCATGGTTGGGATTGGTGTAGTGGATATCATGCATCAGGTGACTCAATTATTGGATTCTCACATACACACTTGAGTGGTACGGGTTGTAGCGATTTGGGTGACATCACTCTAATGCCCATATACGGTTTTGCACGTACAAAACCTTCGAGGGCGGATTTTATTACCGATATAGCATCACGCTATAGCCATGAGCATGAGGTTGTTGAACCAGGGTTTTATAGTGTTTTATTGAAAAAGTGGGGTATTAAGGCAGAGATGACGGCAACGGACCGCACCGCCATTCATCGCTTTACTTTTCCTAAAGGCAATCGTTATGCCAATATTGTTCTTGATTTGGAGAGTGGGGTAGGTGACCGTGCTACTGAAACACGAATATGGCCCTATGATATTTTTACTTTGGTAGGTTATCGTACCAGTCGCGGATGGACAAATCATACCGTTTACTATGCTATACGCTTCGATCGTCCTGTTTCTGAATTCTATATGGATAGCATTGATGCCAGATATTGTCAGACCTTTTTTGAGGTAGACCCAGGAACTGCCATACAAGTGCAGGTCGGCATCTCTCCGGTAAGCGAAATGGGTGCTTTGGCTAATCTACAGATTGAGCAACACGAAAAAGATTTTGATAAAATCAGGTTAGAGGCTCGTGAGCGCTGGAATAACGAACTTGGTCGTATCAAGGCTTCATTCAATTCGGAGCGTGATAGCATTGTATTCTATACATCGCTATATCATGCGTTATTTGCACCACAGTTGTGGAACGATGTTACTGGTGATTATAAAGGTACGGATGGACAGATACATCGTTCGCCTGATTTTCAGAATTATACAACATGGAGTTTGTGGGACACCTATCGTGCGCTTCATCCTTTGGCAACGCTTGTGATGCAGGACAAACTTAGCGATTGGGCACAGACAATGATGGCAATCTGTCAGCAACATGGAGAACTTCCGGTGTGGCATTTGCACAGCACCGACACTTATTGTATGGTGGGAGAACCTGGTATTCCGGTGTTGGCGGACATGATTCTCAAGGGTGTTGACGGTTTTGATTATGAAAAAGCCTTCTTGTATATGAAACAGAGTATGGGTGACCCAGAGTATACACCCGAACAACGACGTTTCCAGTATCGCCGTATTCCCGATCGTGGCAAGGCTGATTTGTGGAAATACGGATATTTGCCGTTTGATAGTAAGGAGGGAGAGACTGTATCAAAGAGTTTGGAGTATTATTTGGCGGCATGGAGTGTGGCACAGGTGGCAGGAAAACTTGGACATACGGAGGATAGTATACGCTACTACAATTTAAGTCAGGGGTACAGGAAACTTTTCGACGAGCGTGTCGGATGCTTCCGTGCTAAGGACAAGGCTGGTAATTTCCGTAGCTTAGAAGGTTTCAACCCCTCTCATCATACCCCTGATTATACCGAGGGCACTCCATGGCAATATCTTTGGCTAGTGCCGCATGATGTGCAAGGATTGGTTGAACTTCTTGGAGGGACAGAGAGCGCAGAGGCGCGTTTGGATAGTCTTTTCCTTGCTGATAGTAGACTTAATGCAGGTGCCAACCCCGATATCACAGGTTTGATAGGTCAGTATGCGCATGGAAACGAGCCATCACACCACACCTTATATATATATAATTATCTGGGTAATCCTCAAAAGACTCAAAAGCGTGTTCATGAGGTCCTCTCCCGACTTTATACGGAAGGTGCCGACGGACTTTGTGGCAACGAGGATGTGGGACAGATGTCGGCATGGTATATTATGTCTGCCTTGGGATTGTATCAGGTTGAACCATGTGGAGGTGTCTATCAGCTTTCGGTTCCCCTTGTTCGTGAGGCCGTTTTCCAGGTTTCGGAAGGTAAGACTTTTACCATACGCACTAAAGGCAAGGGAAGCATTGTGAAAAAATGGAAGTTGAACGGAAAGAAGTTGCAGCGTCCTTATATAACTCACGAGGAAATAATGCAAGGTGGTGTTTTGGTCGCAGAATTAAAGAAAAAATAATGCAGAAATGAAATTACGCTTTTTCTTCATCCTTTTTATCATCGCCTCTACGGTCAAGGCATATAATCCCAATGTTTGCCAATCTTTGTCTGAGCAATTGCCAGACACATTCTATCATCGCCCTCCTGTTGAGAAACGTTGTTTTGTCAGCAGGTCTGTAGAAATGCAAATAAAGCAGATGCATTCGAGGTTACTTGAGGTGTCTCCCAAACTTTGGCAGATGTTTCAGAATTGTTTTCCAAACACGTTGGATACAACAGTTTTTCCCGATGGTGACCATACTTTTGTAATTACTGGCGACATTGATGCCATGTGGCTCAGGGATTCTGGTGCGCAGGTGTGGACATACATTCAATATGTTAAGGACGATCCCGAGCTTGCCAAACTTATCAGGGGTGTTATTCTACAGCAGTTTGAGTTTATTTGTCTCGACCCGTATGCCAATGCTTTTCTGAGTGATACAACAAAGGTAAGTCATTGGGCTTCGGATTATACTGTAATGAAGAAGGGAGTGCATGAGCGTAAATACGAGTTGGATTCGATGTGCTATCCCATACGCCTTGCCTATCAGTATTGGTTGTTGACAGGTGATTCCAGTATCTTTGGCGACCTTTGGATGCAGGCAATGGGCGAAATCCTTTCTTTGATGCGCGAGCAACAACGTGTCAATGGTCCTAAAACAACATATAGATTTCAACGCACCACGCATTTCCTTCACGATACCTCAAGCAATTACGGCTACGGACATCCAGCCAAACCTTGTGGCATGGTAGCAAGTGCTTTCCGTCCATCTGATGATAGTCAGATTTTTCCTTATCTTGTTCCCAGTAATTTCTTCGCAGAGAGTGTCTTGCGCAAAGCTGCAGTAATTCTGAAAGATGTCAATAAAGATGACACTTTGTCAGCCGAATGTCTGGCTATTGCCGATGATATCAATCGAGGTTTGAAGCAACATGCCATTGTGAACCACCCAAAGTATGGCAAGGTATATGCCTTTGAGACAGATGCCTATGGTTCGCATCTTCTTATGGATGATGCCAATGCACCTTCGCTGCTTTCCTTGCCTTATCTGTGTCCCGAATTGGTTTCTATCGATGATTCTGTTTATCAGAATACGCGCCGTATGATATGGAGTGAGGATAATCCATATTTCTTCACTGGTTCGCTTAATGGCGCCAAGGTGGGTGCAATAGGTTCGCCTCATACGGGCTTAGGCATGGTGTGGCCTATGAGCATTATCATGAAGGGCCTTACCAGCAATGACCGTCAGGAGCAACAGGAATGTGTGCGTATGCTTATGCAAACTGATGGTGGGACTGGCTACATGCACGAAAGTTTCAATCCTTCTAATCCAACGAAGTTCACACGCTCTTGGTTTGCTTGGGCAAATGGCCTGTTCGGGGAGCTTGTCATTAAGGCGTACGGACGATGATAACGGAAAGGTGAAAGCTGAAAACGGAAAGGTCCTTTCCCTCTTTCTCCCCCTGAGACAGGGGGAGTCCCACGCAGTGGGGAGAGGGTGGATTAAAACTTAATACTTAAAACTATCCACCCCCTCCGTCGCTTCGCTCCTCGTCCCACCTGTCTCAGGGGGACAAAGCAACGGAAAACGAAACTGAAAACTGAAACCCCAATAGTAGGGATACATACTAAACACACCCAAAACTCTAACTATTAACCCCTAAACTCTACATCCTATATGAAGAAAATCATCCTTTTGTTTCTGGTGGCGCTTGTATGCTCTGCCTTGCCAGTGTTAGCAGAAAATAAAGTCTACAAGGCAGCCGATTTAGGTGTTGTGCCCAACACAGGAAAGTCTATGTCTGGCCAAATGCAGAAAGTCATTGCAACTATACGCACTGAGATGAAGAAAGGAGACAAGGCCGTCCTTGTCCTAGAGAAGGGCCGTTACGACTTTCACCCTCAAGATGCTGCCACTCGCAACTATTATGTTTCCAATCACGACCAGCCCCAGCCACGCCCTGTAGGCGTGCCCTTGGAGGACTTGCACGACTTCGTCCTGGATGGTCAGGGAGCAGAACTCGTTTTCCATGGTCGAATGATGCCTCTTTCGCTTGTCCGTTCAACAGATTGCACCTTGAAGGACTTCAGTATTGACTTTGAGAATCCTCAGATATCTCAGATAACAATAGTTGAAAGTGATGCAGAGAAGGGAATTACCTTTACACCGGCTCCTTGGGTCAAGTATCGTATCTCCGATAGTGGTGATTTTCTTTCTTATGGCGAAGGGTGGACATTCCGTCATCAGTATGGTATAGCATTCGAGGGAGATACTCGTCATATTGTATACAATACAGCCGACTTGTATTGTCCAATCGCCAACGTTAAGCAGGTGGGCGATAACAAGTTTAATGTTCCTGGTTGGAAGGATCAGCGCCTGAAGGCTGGTACTGTGTTGGCATTGAGAAGTTGGGAGCGTCCTTCTCCTGGTATCTTCCTTACACATTGCGTTAATACTCGTTTGCATAATGTAAAGATGCACTATGCCGAAGGAATGGGATTGTTGGCACAGATGAGTGAGAATATCGAGTTGGATGGTTTTTCGGTTTGTCTCAAGGGTGACGACGATGCTCGCTACTTTACTACTCAGGCCGATGCAACACATTTTTCGGGTTGTAAAGGCAAGATTACTTCGGTTAATGGTCTTTATGAGGGTATGATGGATGATGCCATCAACGTTCATGGCACATATCTCAAGGTTGTTCGTCGTATTGACGATTACACCCTGGAGGGTCGTTATATGCACTCGCAGGCTTATGGTTTCGATTGGGGGTACAAGGGTGATAAGGTGCAGTTCGTTCGTTCCAATACCATGGAATTACTTGAAGGTACCAATGAGGTTGTGGAAATCAGTCCTTTGGATGCCGTTATCAAGGAGCAGGGTAGTGGCATGGATGGTGCCAAAACTTTCCGTATCCGTTTCAAGAAACCCGTTCCTGCTGAAGTTTCTGATAAGGACGGCTATGGTATAGAGAATCTGACCTGGACCCCTGAAGTTTATTTCGCACATAATACCATTCGCAACAATCGTGCTCGTGGCACCTTGTTCAGTACCCCTCGTAAGGTTGTGGTAGAGCATAATTTGTTCGACCATACCTCGGGTTGTGCCATTTTGTTGTGTGGTGATTGCAATGGATGGTTCGAAACAGGTGCTTGTCGTGATGTCACCATACGCCACAACCGTTTCGTCAACTCTCTTACAAGTCAGTTCCAGTTTACTAATGCCGTAATTTCCATCTATCCCGAGATACCTAATTTGGCCGGACAGAATAAACTCTTCCACGGAGGCAAAAAAACAGCAATTCGCATAGAGGACAATGTCTTTGAAACTTTTGATGCACCTATTCTCTATGCCAAGAGTGTTGATGGCTTGTTATTCCGCAATAACAATATTGTTAAGAACATAGATTATAAACCTTTCCATTGGAATAAGAATCAGTTCCTTCTTCAACGTGTCAACAATGTAGAGATAGAAAAAATCTTCTATTATCGCGGTGCAAGCATAGCAAAGGAAGTGAAACTGTCCCTGTCTGAATAGTTATTGTAAATCTTGATGCTATAACGCAGAACTTGCACTAAGTTGTATTAGTCTTCGAAATGTTCATTTGAAACATTGTCATGTTCCTCTTGTCTATCAATGTGTTGATAAAATAGAGCGAACATCAAAAGGCAAGTTAAATCGAAAATTTTATCGTTTGGCCAATGAGGCATGAAATTTTGAACCTCCCTGCTTAAGTTTGACGTGCTTAAGCAGGGAGGAATTGTTTGGTGTAAAGATATTTCTATTGGGGTCTCTATGGTGAAAGGTAGCTGCCTCTCTGTCTAATGTCGTATATAGAAAGGTTTTTGGAGTTTATTCTATAGTTGTTTGGGTGAGGTTTTGTGTTGTTCAAGTGGTTGATTATAAGATGGATATTCGTTTTTGAGTATTCTTTTGCTACTCCTCGGATTGTCTCCATCTTATCTTTGTGAAAACACTCCCTAATCTTACGGCACGAAGATTATAATCTTATGAGCCAAAGATTACAATCTTATGGTCCGAAGAATGCTTTGTCTTGCTTCTAAGAAAGTAATGTCTTGTGCGAAGGTTGATGATGTCAATATTTTTACAGTCTTTTCTGGATTTATGTAGACGTTTTGATTTCATTGGCAGAATAGGTTTACACCTTTCTTCTGGACATACTGGAACAGTTTACGATTCTTTAATCCCCAACTGTTTTGCTTAATACTTTTCTCTGATGAATACAGCAGGAGACCATCCTTCTTGTTCGGCAAGAATGAGATGTTTTTTTTCTGGTTAGCAGATGTGTTTGTTTTTATTCGCGGAATAGGCTAATGCCTTTCTCTATTATCATGTTGCAAAGGTTTCTGCTTTCTTCTATTATCTACGGTTTGAGCAGATGCTTTAGTTGGATGCTGAAATACGAATAAGTCTTTTAGGCATGAATAGATGTCTTTCAGTTGGAAATCCATTATAAAAAACTAATATCCATCCAGAATTCTTAGTATGTGTCTTTTAACTAACAAAATGATAGCAAATAGGTGTAAGTTCAAACAAAAGCGTTTAAATTGTTGTTAAAAGCGAGTCAATGAGATTGAAAGAAGAGGAATATGGAAATTTTTATCGTAATATTTACACTTAATAAAATGTTGTCAAAATGATAGCAAAATGCTCTTAAATCAGTGATTTTGGTGGTTATTTGTAACAAAATGCTATTTTGGTGTCTTTGTAATAACATTTTTTAAACATTTGTTTGTTTAGATTGATTAAAAATATTACTTTTGCAACCAAATTGCGTTAAAAAGATAAAAATAACTTATGTAATGTTTCTTTAAAACGGTCATTAAACTTAGAAAGTTTTAATATTCTTTATAACGCTTATATAATATAAATAAGGTATAGTGACTCAGTTTACTGGTAGAGAGATTTAAAATAATTAGTAATAATATTAATCAACACAAATCAGTATTTATGAAAAAAAGACTCTCATTGATGCTTCTGTGCATGGTTGCAACTATTGCAGCTTGGGCACAGACAGTTATCACTGGTACAGTAGTGTCTGCCGCTGATGGCGAACCCATCATTGGCGCCTCTGTAAAGGTAAAGGGTACAACCCAAGGTGCTGTGACAGACTTGAATGGTAAGTTCAAGATCAACACCGAGGCTGGCAAAACCCTGGTGTTCTCTTACATCGCTATGGAGACAGTAGAGCGTGCCGCAAAGAATGGTATGCTTGTCAAGATGGAGACAACAGAAGAGATGATGGACGAATTAGTTGTTACCGGTTATGGTTCTGGTAAGAAGCTTGGTTCTATCGTAGGCGCTGTTGTTACTGTTGACAACAAGAAGATGGAGAAGGCAGTTACTCCAAACTTCACCGATGCTCTTGCTGGTCAGGTTTCAGGTTTGAGCGTATTGACTGCAAGTGGTGATCCCTCAAAGAGTGCAAGCATTCGTCTTCGTGGTATCAACTCTATCAACTCAAGCAGCACTCCTTTGTTCATTTTGGACGGTGCTCCCATTTCTTCAACAATGTTCAATACATTGAACCCTGCTGACATTCAGGATATTACTGTATTGAAGGATGCTGCTTCTACTGCTATCTACGGTTCTCGTGCTGCTAACGGTGTAATCGTTATTACCAGTAAGAAGGGTAAGTTGAACGAGAAGGCTAACTTGGTTGTTAAGGCTCAGTATGGTTTCTCTGATCCTGTTGCTGATGGTTTGCAGATGATGAACTCTGAGCAGTACATCCAGTTCCGTGATATGATTGGTCAGCCTGTTAGTCAGAGCATCAAGGACTTGGTTAAGAACTATGGTATCAGCACAAACTGGCGCGACGAGGTATTGAACAACAATGCCGCAACTTATACTGTTGATGCTGCTTTGACCGGTGGTAGCGAACACATCAACTACTATTTGTCTTTCAACCACCACAGTCAGGAAGGTTTGATTGAGCAGTCAAGAATGCACCGTGAGGCTCTCCGTGCTAATGTTGAGGCTCGTCTTAATCGTTGGTTCAAGGCCGGTGTTCAGTTGAATTTAGGTACTAACTCTTACCAGCAGAACAATGAGGCAGAGGCTTCTGATCTCTACACCCTTAACCCCATGATTTTCTCTCGTTTGGCATTGCCTTACGATGCTCCTTACTATTACGAAATCTGTGAGCATGGTAACCTTGTTCCGAGTAAAGAACCTGTTGCCAAACTGAAGTATAGCGGTTTGATGCACCCCAGTTTCGTAAATGAACATCGTGACTACAGAAAGAACAATCTAACATTGATGTTGAATGCATTCGAGCAGTTGAACCCCATCGAGGGCTTGACTATCCGTGCTCAGCAGGCTATGGACGGTTATGATTATACTACCGACAACCGTTACTATCCTTATGAGGCATTCAAGACTCCAATGGGTTCTTCGGTATCTGCAAGTTCTGGTTATACTTCTAACAGCTTCCAGCGCTATGCTTCTTATACCTTTACTCACACCGCAGAGTATCGTAAAAAGATTCAGGATCATGCATTTAGCGCATTGATTGGTCAGGAGTCTATCTTCTCAAGAAGCCGTTCTTTCGGTGTTTACACAGAAGGTCAGACCGATCCCCGTCAGACTCGTTTGACCGACGGTACTTCTATTGCCATCGGTAATGTATCTGACTCTCGTGCAGAGGAAAGCTTCAACTCATTCTTCGCTACATTGTCATACGACTATGCAGGCAAGTACTACTTGGATGCTTCTTACCGTGCTGACGGTAGCTCTAAGTTTGCTCCCGGTCATCGTTGGGGTCACTTCTACTCTGTAGGTGGTATGTGGGACATGAAGAAGGAGAACTTCTTAAAGAATGTAGATTGGTTGAACAATCTTCAGGCTCGTGCCACTTATGGTTTGGTAGGTAACTCTACTGGTGTAGGTTCTTATGACTACTATGGTCTCTTCGGTACTGGTTCTCTTTACAATGGCCAGAGCTCTATGGGTATCTCTAGTCCCAGCAACAGCACTCTGACTTGGGAGAAAGTTGCTTCATTCAATGCCGGTGTAACCTTTGGTTTCTTGGATCGTGTTACATTGAATGTTGATGCTTACCGTCGTAAGACTTATGACATGTTGATGCCTATTCCTTATTCTTATACAACTGGTTTCAGCAGTGGTGCTGGTAACATCGGTGCGATGGTTAACAAGGGTTTTGATGCTGACATCAATGTTAACATCTTGAAGACTAAGGATATTGACTGGACTTTCAAGGCTAACGTTAACTACAACAAGAACGAGGTTACCGAGTTGTTCGCTGGTCGTGACGAGTACATCATCGCCAACACTGGTATGAAGCTTGAGGTAGGTAAGCCCTATGGCGAGTTCTACATGGTAGAGTATGCAGGTGTTGACCCCCGCGACGGTAAGCCCATGTGGTACGATATCGACGGTAACCTGACCAAGGTTTACAACGAGGAGCGCGACTCTAAGTTCGTTGGCAAGCAGCGTTTTGCTCCTTGGAGCGGTGGTATGGGTACAACCTTCACCTGGAAGGGTCTTTCTGTAACCGCTGACTTCGCATGGCAGTATGGTAAGTATATGACCAACAACGACAACTACTTCTTGATGAACGCTAATCAGGGTACTTCATTCAACCAGGCTGTTGATATGTTGAATATCTGGACAAAGCCCGGCGACATCACCGATATTCCTAAGTATGGTGAGCAGGTTGAGTTTGATACTCACTTGTTGGAGGACGCTTCTTTCTTGCGCATGAAGAACTTGATCGTTCAGTACACCTTCCCTGCAAAGTGGATGAAGGCAACAAAGGGTATTCAGAATGCAAAGGTATTCTTCGTAGGTCGTAACCTCTTCACTGCAACAAAGTTCTCTGGTTATGATCCCGAACCCGATATCAACCTCGTTAAGTTCAACTACCCCAATACACGTCAGTTCGTATTCGGTATGGAGTTGACATTCTAAGGTTAAAAACATTCATTTAAGGAAAAAAGACGAAAAATAATATGAAGAAAATATATTTATCATTGATGCTGGCGCTCGGACTTGGATTCCTGACATCTTGCGAAATGGACAAGAAGCCTTTCGGATCTCTTGACGAGACAACAGCAATCCAGAATGTTAACGACCTCAGTCGTTTCCGTGCTGGTGTTTATTCAAGCCTTCGTAGCATGAATGCTGGTGGCTGGATTACTTATCAGGACATCCAAATGGACCAGTTCCATGGTTTGGTTAACAATGGTAACCGTGGCGGTAATTTCTCTAATGCTTTGTTTACTTCTGCTGATGGTGACATTGAGAGCATGTTTGCAGGTTGTTACAGCCGTATTGCAAAGGCTAACTATTTGATTGATAAGTCTGCAGAGATGGCAGCTTCTGGTTTGTACAAGGATAAGGATGCAGACCTCGCTTCTATCAATCGCTATAAGGCAGAAGGTCACTTCTTGCGCGCTTATTCTTACTTCTTCTTGGCAGATCACTTCTCTCAGCCATATGCTGAAGTTGATCCCACTCAGGATGGTACCGGTGCAATGATTGTTACTCACTACAATCCTACAGGTGATATCAATGCATATCCCTCTCGTAGTTCATTGGCAGAAACTTATGCTTTGATTGAGAGCGATCTTCAGGCTGCTTACGAGGGTTTGGTTGCTTATGAGAAGACTGATGCTTCAAATGTTGCTCCCAATGCAATCTACCTGTCTTCATATGCAGTAGCTGCTATGCAGGCTCGTGTCGCTCTTGTTAAGGGTGACTATGCTACAGCTTTTGCAAAGGCAAAGAGCGTTATCGACTCTAATGTTTACACCCTTGCAACTCTCGAAAACTATGCAGACATGTGGGTTAACGACGCGAACAGTGAGGTAATCATGCTTGCTTACATGAGCAAGGAGGAAGGTCTCGCTTCTACCGGTAGCACCTATACTGCAAGCACTACAGAGACTCAGGCTGACTACATTCCAACATGTGGTACATTGTTAAACTATTTGCAGGTAGACGGTGACATTCGTTTCAATACCTATTTCAAGGTTTGGAATCTGGATGTAGAAGGTTCTGATTATCAGGCATATGTTTTCTTGAAGTATCCTGGCAATCCTGCACTTCGTACAACAGAGGAAAACAACTATGTAAACATGCCTAAGGTATTCCGTCTTTCTGAGATGTATTTGATTGCTGCTGAGGCTGCATGTTTCGTACCTGAGGCTAATGGTAATGTGTATTTGAATGCTTTGCGTGCAAATCGTATTAAGAATTACAGCGCTGTAAATTACAATTCTGATATCCTTTTGTCAGAGGTTAAGAAGGAGCGTGAGCTTGAGCTTTTGGGTGAAGGCTTCCGCATGAGTGACCTGCGTCGTTGGAATATGGGTTTCTCACGTTATGCAAGTCATGATGAAAATCCTGCTTTGAATAATGTTGTAGTTGCTGCTGGTCGTAGCATGACCTATGCTAATGATGACCACCGCTTTACATGGCCAATTCCTAAGACTGAGATGGATGCTAATCCCAATTTGAAGGGTCAGCAGAACGTTGGTTATTAATCAATGATAAAACAAACAAGAATATTAAGTTATGAAATTTTCTAAAATATTTTTGCTTGCAGGTGTAGCGCTCGCATTCGCTTCTTGTTCTGAGAAAGAGGAGTGGAACACATCAGAGGGTGCCCTTGTAGGTATGGCAGATGCCACTTTGGTGGTAAACGAGGCCAAAGGTATTTTCAATTTGCCTATTTCTGTTACAGGTAATCGTAATGCCGAAGTTCAGATTACTGTTGAGGTTAGTCCCGTAGAGGAGACAGATAAGGTTGTTTCCGCTATTGAGGATGTTAACTACCTTGTAACAAGCAAGGTTATCAAGGTTCCTGCTGATAAAACAACAGGTAATATTGAGATTAAGACTGTTGATGATGTAGAGATTAATAACAATCGTCAGTTTATTGTTACTGTTGTCTCTGTTGAAGGAGCCACAATTGATGAGAATAACAAGTCTACTTTGGTAACTTTGAAGGATAATGACAGTAATCCATATGACAGATTGGCTGGTGCATGGTATATGAATGTTGTATCAGACTGGGATGGTCCTTTAACATTTGATGTAACCGTTATAACAGATGAAGAAGGTGGTAGTGCTTATGAGAAATACTGCATTATACAGGGTCTTTCTGGTTACTCTTTCATGACTGCACGTTTGGATTATTCTTACAACGAAAGTACAGAGGAAGGTTATGTTGAATTCCCAATGCCTTATGTTTCAGTAGAAAGTGTTAACTTCGGTTCTTTCGTTGGTGACATTCATCTTTACGGTGTAAATGAAAATAACCAGCTGTTGTCTTCTGCTTCAATCAGAGGTGTATGGAATGATGATATGTCTGAGATTACCTTTGAAGCAACTCCCAAGATGGGTATGGTGATTGTTGTTGGTGGTCAATTGTACGGTTGGTGGGATCGTTTCGTTGTTGCCAAGATGGTAAAGAAATAATCAGAATACAATGCTAATATAAAAGGGTGTGTCCATAGACACACCCTTTTTGTTAGTGTTATAAATTGTAATGTATCGTTAAAAGTTATATATAATTGTTGTTAATCTAATTTATATAGTATCTTTGTACGAAATATTACATAAATATAACTAACTAAGGATATTATGAATAAAAGACTACTACTATTATTTTCGATTATTGCTTGCTCTCTTACTGTTTGGGCCGATAGAGCTATGCCGGGATTGTGGCAGACAATCCGATTGGCTGATGGTACAGAGGTGTTGGCTGAACTTAAAGGTGATGAATATGCTCACTATTGGCAGACCGTTGCTGGAGAAGTCTTTGTACAAAGAGACGGTAACTTCGTTCGTTCATCCGTAGGTGAGGTTAATGCGTTTGCTATGAAGCGTCGAACATTCATGCATGCATCTACTATGAATGATGCACGCATGGCAAATGTATCAAAGTCTTCTAGTTCTTTTATGGGTAAAAAGAAGGGACTCATCATTTTGGTAGAATTCAAAGATAAGTCTTTCTCCATGCCTTCTCCACAGGCATATTACAACCGTATGGCAAATGATGTTGGATTCAAGGATGGCAGTCAGTCTGGCAGTGTTCATGACTATTTCTATGACCAGAGTTACGGTCAGTTTGACTTGACATTTGATGTCGTTGGACCTGTGAAGATGTCTGCCGACCACACATATTACGGTCAGGATGGTGCCAATGGCGATATTGACGTTAATATTGGTTCTATGCTCATTACTGCTATAAATGTAGTGGATAATCAGGTAAATTGGGCCGATTATGATTGGAATGGTGACAATGAGGTTGAGCAGATATATTTTATCTATGCAGGTGGTGGACAGGCAACAGGTGCAGGCGCTAATACTATTTGGCCTCATAAGCATAACCTGAGATACAAACCGGAGTGTGGCGGTACCCCTATTGTTAAGCAGGGAATTACACTTGACGTGTATGCATGCTCTAACGAGGTTAACCAAAACAATAAGACCGCAGGCATTGGCACATTGTGTCACGAGTTCTCTCACTGTTTGGGTTTGCCCGATATGTATGATACATCTGGAAACAGCGGCAATACCGCTGCCAATTATGGTATGGGTACATGGGATATTATGAACAGTGGCAGCTATAACAACAATGGCTATACCCCTGCAAGCTATACCAGCTGGGAAAGGATGATGACTGGTTGGCTGGAACCAATAGAACTGACAACTGATACCTATGTAGCAGACATGAAGCCTTTGACAGATGGTGGTGAGTCGTATGTTATCTATAACCCCGCTTTCAAGAACGAGTATTATCTGATAGAGAACCGTGCCAAGCAAGGATGGGACAGGCATATTCCTGCAGAGGGCATGCTGATTCTGCATGTAGATTATAATGCGACTATTTTCAATGCCTATAATGCACCTAATACATTTGTTAATGGTGTTAATGACCATCAGCGTTTGACCATTTTCCATGCAGATAATACAGAGGGTGATAAAAACGAAACAACCGACCCGTATCCATATAATAATTTAAATGTGCTTTCTAATTATAGCATCCCAGCGGCAACTCTCCATAATGCTAACATTGATGGAACAACGAAAATGAATATCCGTATCAATCGTATAAAGAAGAATGATGATGGTACAATGTCGTTTGTATTTGGCGATTGGGCAGCAGCTGATGAGTCGGTATTGTTTGCCGAATCATTTGATGATTGCAATGGCACTGGTGCAAATGATGGAGTTTGGATGACTCTTGGAACTGCAACAGGTACATTGCGTGCGGACAATGATGGTTGGAGTGCAAACCTAGGTATAACAGGTGGTCGTCATTGCGCTAAAATTGGCACAATGACAACAACGGCAGTTAATGTTGTTTCTCCTCAAATTACACTGAATGGCTCGTCTACTCTATCTTTCCGTGTAGCTCCATTTGCAAAGAAAAACACTATGACAGTAACAGTTACTACAGATAATCCTGCTGTTTCTCTGTCAACTAAAAAGATTTCTATGACAGCACAGCAATGGGTGGAATTTAGTACAGAGATGACAGGCTCAGGTAAGGCAAAGATAACAATTTCTGCAGATTGTCCAATATATATTGACGATGTTCTCGTGCGTGACAATACTGTAACAGGTATTGAAACCCTGCCTGGCATGGAGTCAGAAATGGACCAGTCTGACAGCAATGTTTATGACCTTCAAGGCCGACGTATCAACAGTAATATTCACAAGGGTATATATATAAAGAATGGCGCTAAGTTGATAAAATAAGCAATTGCAATTTATCTCTAATATAAACAAAAGCAATGTGTTTCCTATAAAAGAGGCACATTGCTTTTGTTTTGGGCTTTATCATCAGCAATGTAGATAGTCGCATATTTGGCAGTTTCCCTAATTATGAGTAAATTTGTGCACATAAACATAAAGAATATACAATGACTCCGGAAGAATCTATGGCTTATGCAGGTGGAACTTTCAGTAGTTTGATAGAGCATATTCAAGGTGTGGGCGAAGTGTTGCGCCATGATGTTCACGTGGTGATAAATCGCAATATCACGTCAAGAGCATGGCTTACTGGTTTCTATATCGTAGAATATGAGCAGCATGGCAGGGACAGAGCCAAGTATGGCGAAAACCTGATTCATAACCTTTCCAAGAGTCTTGGGGGCAAAAGCTATAGCGCCACTAACTTGCGCAGTTACAGATTGTTTTATTTGCTCTATCCAGAATTGCGTCCAATAGTGGCAAAATATCTGTATGAACGTTTTGGGCAGTATAATAATGAGATAGTACATAGGCATTGTGAAATAGACTCAATTCAGCAGTCGCTGATTGCTGAATTGCTGGGTTCCGAAAAAAAGCAGTCGCTGACTGCTGAATTGACTATCCGTAATGAGCAGTTTCCTGTCAGAGGGACTTCGCCAGATGGTTTTGCCATTATTATGGACGATGGCAGTGTGAAGGCAGAACCTCAAATGTTGTTTGACAGATTGTCTTTTACCCATATCGTCCAGCTTCTGCATATTGAAGAACCGTTACAACGGGCATTCTATGCCATTGAGGCTATGCGTGGGCCTTGGAGTGTGAGGGAATTGCAGCGTCAGATAGATACCAATTATTATGTCCGTAGTGGTTGGAGTGAAAAACCGGAGTTGCTGAGCAAAAGGCTTAATGCCACTGGAGAGTGCCCTTCATTCCACCAAGACATGAAGTCGCCATATTTCTTTGAATTTCTTGGACTTTCTGCCAAGGAAGCCATCAGCGAGGAGGATTTGGAGAAGTCCATTGTGAGTCATCTGAGGGAATTCATAATGGAGATGGGAATGGGTTTCTGTCTTGAGGACGAACAGAAACGTTTGTTGATTGACGACAGGTATTATAAGGTAGATCTGGTATTTTATCATCGTATATTGAAGTGCCACTGCCTTGTGGAATTGAAGGCACACCGCTTGGATTATGCCGATGTAGCCCAGTTAAATATGTATATGGAATATTACCGCAAGCATTATATGATGCCTGATGACAATCCTCCTGTCGGTTTGCTGCTATGTACAGAGTATGGACAAGAGATGGTGGAATATCTGGCTCCTTTTACCGACCCGCAACTGTTTGTTGGTCGATATGAACTGCAGTTGCCCAGTAAGGAGAAGATAAAAGATTTTCTAATGCAAGAAAACGGGATTTCAAAATAGTGGACATGGAAGGGCATTCATTTGATAGAGGTCATTCTGATGTTCAATGGTAATGTTTGTCCCAATGTAAATTCTGGCAGTTTCCCCTATTATGACTAAATTTGTGCACATAAACTTTAAGATAACGACATGATAACAGTAGATGGACTGACCGTAGAATTCGGCGGAACGACATTATTCAAGGATATTTCCTTTCAGATAAACGAGAAGGACCGTATAGCCTTGATGGGCAAGAACGGTGCAGGAAAGAGTACCTTGTTGAAGATTTTGGCAGGAGTTCGCCCTGCTACCAGAGGTACGGTATCCGCCCCTAAGGATACGGTGATTGCATACCTGCCGCAGCATTTGATGACGGAGGACGGACGCACTGTGTTTGAGGAAACCTGTCAGGCCTTTGCACATCTGCATGAAACGGAGGCAGAGATAAATCGCATAAACGAAGAGCTGACCGTGCGTACTGACTACGAGAGCGAGGAGTACATGGCTCTCATAGAGAAGGTGAGCGCACTTTCCGAGAAATTCTATGCCATAGACATGACACATTTTGAGGAGGATGTGGAGAAGACCCTTCTTGGCCTTGGCTTCAAACGTGAAGAGTTTGACCGTCCTACCAGCGAGTTCTCGGGAGGGTGGCGTATGCGCATAGAGTTGGCAAAGCTTCTGCTTAAGGACCCAGATGTTCTGCTGCTGGACGAGCCAACGAATCATCTTGACATAGAAAGTATTGGCTGGCTTGAAGATTTTATTCGCGAAAGCAGCAAGGCTGTGGTAGTTATTAGTCATGATCGCAAATTTGTGGATAATATCACAACCCGTACCATAGAGGTGACAATGGGTCGCATATATGATTACAAGGCAACTTACTCGCATTATCTGGAACTGCGCAAGGAGCGTCGTGCCCAGCAGCAGAAACAGTATGAGGAGCAACAGAAGATGATTCAGGAAACCAAGGACTTCATCGAACGCTTCAAGGGTACATACTCAAAGACACTACAGGTGCAGAGTCGTGTGAAGATGCTTGAAAAGCTGGAACTCATTGAGGTGGACGAGGAGGATACAAGCGCATTGCGCCTGAAGTTCCCGCCCAGTCCTCGCTCTGGCAGTTATCCAGTAATGATGTCCGATGTGGCAAAGTCATTTGAGAATCCTGATACCGGCAAGGTGAAGCAGATATTCAGTGGAGTGAACCTTACCGTAGAGCGTGGTGACAAGATTGCTTTTGTAGGTAGAAACGGTGAGGGTAAGTCTACACTGGTGAAGTGCATTATGCAGCAGTTGGAACACGAAGGCAAGTTGGAACTCGGACACAACGTGCAGATTGGTTACTTCGCGCAGAATCAGGCATCACTTTTGGACGGTGAACTCACCGTATTCCAGACAATAGATGATGTTGCTAAAGGTGAAATTCGTCTAAAAATACGTGACATGCTTGGCGCCTTTATGTTTGGTGGTGAGGAGAGCACTAAGAAGGTAAAGGTGCTGTCGGGTGGCGAGCGCACACGTTTGGCAATACTGAAACTATTGCTTGAGCCAGTTAACCTTCTCATTCTTGACGAACCTACCAACCATCTTGACTTGAAGACTAAGGATGTGCTGAAGCAGGCTCTGCAGGACTTTGACGGCACTTTGATAGTTGTCAGCCACGACCGTGACTTCCTGGATGGACTTGTAACCAAAGTGTACGAATTTGGCGGTGGTAAGGTTCGAGAGCACTTGTGTGGCATATATGAATTCTTGGAAACCAAGAAGCAGGAGGAACTGCAGCTACTGGGAATTGAGAGATAGAATGATATAGGAACCCCGAGGCAGTTATAGACATTACAAGGAAACCTTAGTATAACCTATGACTTCATATAATAGAAAAAATAAATTATAAAACCATGAGACACTACTTTTCGTCATTTATATTGTGCATGAGTCTGTTGCTTTTAGGGGCATGCCATAGTGAGAAAAATGATTATGTGGCATTTCTTTACAGATATATGCCTTTGTCGGATAGTGTGGATTATTCCCGAGAGTATTGGGAACGTCAGGTCGCTATGTCTGAACGTGCACGTAGGGAAATGCCTTGGGCAAAGTTGGTGCCAGAGACAGAGTGGAAACACTTTGTCCTTCCTGTTCGTGTTAATAATGAAGCTCTTGATGAGGCGCGTAGCGTGATTTATGCAGAATTGGCTCCACGTCTTAAAGGAATGGCTATGGAAGAGGCTGCTCTTGAAGTCAACCATTGGTGCCATGAGAAGGTTAGTTACCAACCTAGTGACGGAAGAACATCACCTCCGTTGGCAACTATGGCAAACGCAATTGGCCGTTGTGGTGAGGAGAGTACATTTACTGTTGCGGCAATGCGTGCTGTGGGTATCCCTGCGCGTCAGGTGTATTGTCCAAGATGGTCGCATACTGATAGCAACCATGCTTGGGTTGAAGTTTGGATTGCTGATGATGACAAAGGTAATGGGCGTTGGCGTTTTATGGGTGCTTGTGAACCTGAAGCCGTATTGGATAAGGGTTGGTTTAATTGGGCCGCCTCTCGTGCCATGTTGGTACATACCCGTGTTTTTGGTGCTGATTATAATGGTAAGGAGGAGGTTCTTTCGCGTAACAAATGCTTCACCGAGATAAACTGTTTGCCAACATATGCGCCAACAAAGAAATTAAAGGTTATTGTGCTGGATACCAATGGCAATCCTGTGCCTAATGCCACTGTGGATTTTAGAGTGTATAACTATGCAGAGTTCTATCCGATTGCAACACAGACAACAGACGCCGAGGGAAAGGCATGTTTGACTACGGGATATGGTGATTTGTTGGTATGGGTTAGTGATGGAGTTAATTTTAATGCAGCGTATGTGCCAGCTCAGCAGGAAGAGGTCACTATTAAACCGACGACGAAACAAAACACATTGTCTTCGCAAGAATTAGACTTGTATGCTCCTGTTTCTGCTTTGCCAGAACCAGATAGAAGCATTATTGATACGGTTAGTGAGAACGGACGTCGTTTACTGAAGGAAGACAGTATACGCGTCGCATATCAGCAAGCGACATTCTATTGGGGCGATGATGAGTTGTTGCGCAAGGCGCGTAGCAATTGGCAAGTGATAGAGGAATATCTTGCAGAGTCACCGGATGAAGATGCTGCCAGAAATTATTTGCTGACAGGTTTGAGTGAAAAGGATTTGCGTGATGTTACTATGGATGTGTTGCAAGACAGTGCGACACGAATTGCAACGGAACCTCTCCGTCCTTATATGGATGAATTGGTGCAGCTGTTGCCTGTGGGGTTGACTCCAAGTGAGTGGTTGGAATGGGTTAATGATAATATTAGCATAGACGACACAACCAATCCGACCAAAGTATATATGAGTGCTGTTTCTGTTGCCAAGCACAAAACAACAGATTCTCGTAGTATTGAGGTGTTTAAGGTGGCCGGAGCAAGAGCATTAGGAATGAAGGCATGGCTTGATGCCACTGGTGCAGCATATATAGAAGGGGCAACACAAGAGGAGCAAAAGGTTAAGGGAGAAGGAAAGTTGTTTATACATGCTGCTGAGTCAATGAAGTATTTCTCTGATTTTTCTGTCTCACGTATTGTTGACGGTCGTCCCCAATCTCTGAATTTTGACGATGAGGATCAGACTTTGGGTAATCCTTTTGCTTATGGCTTGTTATTGCCAGAGGGAGCATATCTTCTTGTAACGGGAACTCGTTTGTTGGGTGGTGACGTATTGGCTTCTTATCAGATCGTGGAAGTAAAGGCTGGTGAGGATACAGTGGTGACTATTTCTTCTCGACAGAGTGAGAAGAAAGCAACACACGATTTACTGAATCTACAGGATTCTGACAAGGATGCCTCTGCAACAAGTGTGCAAGGATGAGAAAAACGGAGAACAGAAAACAGAAATCTGAAAACAACTGATACGATATAAAAAATAACCATGAAAAAGGCATTATTATCAATAGTATTGGCTCTGGTGGCTTTCGCCAGTTTGAAGGCACAGGGAGAGTATGTTCCCACAGAGGCTAACCTGCGCTCTCGTGAGGAGTTCCGTGATATGAAACTTGGTATCTTCCTGCATTGGGGTATCTACAGTATGTTTGCACAGGGCGAGTGGTATTTACAGAATGCAGTGCCTGACCGTTATGAGTATGCCAAGGCTGCAGATGCCTTTTATCCCCATCGTTTTAATGCACGAGAGTGGGTTCGTGCGATAAAGGCAGCAGGTGCCAAGTACATTTGTTTCACCTCTCGTCATCATGACGGTTTCTCTATGTGGCACACCAAGCAGAGTAAGTTCAATATAGTGGATGCTACACCATATGGTAAAGATGTCCTGAAGGAACTGGCAGAGGCTTGCCGTGAAGAGGGCATACGTTTACATCTTTACTATAGCCATATTGACTGGATGCGTGATGATTATCCCATGGGGCGTACTGGTACCAAGTGTGGCAAAAGTCGCAACAACTCTGATTGGGCGAGTTATTATAAATTTATGAACTCACAGTTGACCGAACTTCTCACAGAGTATGGCGATATAGGTTCTATCTGGTTCGACGGTTGGTGGGATCATGAGGAGGATAGTGTTCCTTTTGATTGGGAATTGCCTGCCCAGTATGAGATGATTCACAAATTACAACCTGCCTGCCTTGTAGGTAATAATCATCATGGCGCTCCTTTCGAAGGGGAGGACATTCAAATTTTTGAACGCGATCTCCCTGGTGAGATGACCAGTGGTTTTGCTAAGCATGCTGCCCAGGTGAGCCGTCTGCCCTTAGAGACATGTCAAACTATGAACGGCATGTGGGGGTATAAAGTTATTGATAACAACTACAAGACTTCGGCCGACATAATCCGTCTGCTCATCAATACTTCTGGCAAGGGTGCTAACCTGCTCATGAATATTGGTCCACAACCCAATGGTGAATTGCCTGCAATAGCATTGGACCGTCTGAAGGAACTGGGCGAATGGACTTCTGTCTACGGAGAGACTATCTACGGCACAGACGCTGGCGATATAAAGCATCAGAAATGGGGTGTTAGCACACAGAAGGATGACAAACTCTATCTGCACATCACTGCCCTTGACCAGATTGTGAAGGACGAGAATGGTCAGCGCATCCTGCATCTGCCATTGGCGCGCAAGGTGAAATCCGTTACAGAGTTCATCGGTGGTGCCAAGGTGAAGTTCAGCAAGAGTAAGGGTTGTGTCAGCATTACCCTGCCCGAGAAGGTGGATGTGGTGGACTATGTACTGGTACTGAAGTAGAACGGAAATCTGCGAGTAAGCGAGAGCAGGAGCATGGTAGGGACGCTCATCGCTTACCGTAAAAAAATAAAGATTATGAAGATAGAAGTTTGCTGTCCTGACCTTGCCAGCGTAAAGCGTGCCATAGAGGGTGGTGCAGACCGTATAGAACTATGTACTGCTCTGGAACTGGACGGCTTGACTCCTACAAGGGAGGAGATACACCAGGCTGTGTCTATGTGCCATGCCGAAGGTGTGGTGGTGCATGTGCTTATACGTTCACGTGAGGGCAACTTTGTTTACAACGAGGCAGAGGCAGAGCAGATGTCTGCTGAGATAGTAATGGCTTTGGAAGAGGGCGCTGACGGTATTGTCATAGGTGCTCTTACCAAGGACGGCAACCTGGATGTGCCTATGTGCTTTAAGTGGATAGCTGTGGCCAAGGAGTATATGGCTAACCAGGCTGGCAATCGTCCGCTGGGCATTACCTTCCACCGTGCTTTTGATGTCTGCCGCAATCCCATGCAGGCATTGGAGGAAATCATTGCCATGGGATGCAACCGCCTGCTCACTTCTGGTCAGGAATCTTCGGCAGTCAAGGGAATTCCCATGCTGAAGAAGCTTGTAGAGGCTTCTGCAGGCAGACTCTGCATTCTGGCAGGTGCCGGAGTAAGTGCCGCGAACTACATGCAGATTGTGGAAGAGACTGGGGCAACAGAGGTGCACGGCTCCTTCAAGGGAGGAGTGCCCCGCCGTTAAGGGAATATTATAGGAGAGTCCGTGAAATCTCTTGATTCCTCAGGTATCCTAAAACAAAAGAAAACAGATTATGAAGAAGTGTATCCTTTCAATATTTGCGCTTGCTCTGTGTATTTTCTCATGCACACAGACAGAAAAGGAAGAGGTGCGCCAGATGGAATGGCGTGGACTGATGATTGACGTTAGCCGTCATTTCTATCCCATGGACGTGCTGAAGCGGCAGATTGACCTTATGGGAAACTATGGCCTTAACACTCTGCACTTGCATCTTACCGATGCTGCAGGCTGGCGTTTGGAGATAAAGAAGTATCCTCGTCTCACCGACCTTGGCGCATGGCGTACACACCGGACATGGAAGGAATGGTGGGCACTGCGTCCTCGTGCTACCGATGAGACCAAGGGTAATGAGTGGTTCGCACCAGCCTTCTCAGATGCCCAGAACGGTTTTGGCGGTTTCTATACCCAGGACGAGATGCGCCAGCTTGTTGCCTATGCACAGGAGCGTGGCATTACCATCGTGCCAGAGATAGAGTTTCCTGCTCATAGCGAGGAGGTTGTGGCTGCTTATCCTTGGATAGGCTATAATCATGCTGAGATGGACATGACCAAGGATAGTACCTATATGTTCATGGCAGATGTTCTTGCCGAGGTGGCAGAGATATTCCCTGCTCCATACATACATGTTGGAGGCGACGAATCGGCAACTCAAAAGGGTCTTCAACCCGAGGCTATGCGCCGTATCCAGAAGATAGTGGAGGGACTTGGCCGTCGTATGATTGTATGGGACGAGGGACTTACCGACAATCCTGCCGACAGTGCACAGATAATAATGGTATGGCGCAATCCCGATACTGCTGCTGAGGCTATCCGTCTTGGTCATGACGTGATTATGTGCCCGAGTAATTGGTGTTATCTGGATAGTTATCAGGACCGCCCCATGGACCAGCCCGAGGCAATGGGTGGATATCGCCCCCTCTCGCACATCTATGAGATGCCATTGGACAGCGCTATTTGTGCGGAGTCAACCTCTACAGGTCGTTTGTTAGGCATACAGGCATGTATTTTCACAGAATATGTGCCTACACCAGAAATTCTCGAATACCAGATATGGCCTCGTGCCCTGGCTATCGCCGAGCGTGGCTTGGGACGTACACGTTCCTATGAGGAGTTTCATCAGTGGGCTGTCGGTGTGGCAGACAGCATGCGCCAGGCAGGTATCAATGCCTTTGACCTGGCCAATGAATATGGTCAGCGCACAGAGTCTCTTCAACCAGTAGAGCATCTTGCATGCGGTGCCAAGGTGACATACAACAATCCATATAACGCTTTCTATAAGGCTGGAGGTGACACCACCTTGACCGATGGTGTGTGTGGTACATGGAACAATAACGACCAGCGTTGGCAGGGCTTTATACGTGATATAGATTTGGTAGTAGATCTTGGTCAGGAGCGTGAGGTTTCATACGTTGAACTCTCTTTTCTGCAGATTCTTGGCCCCGAGATATACCTTCCTGCAGATGTAGAGATGACTGTTATAGATGGGGAGAATAAAAACTTATATGACGTTCATTGTTTATTGCCATCAGAAATGTACGATGCACCTTTTGTAGTTCAGCCTTATAGATTGAATACAACTCCGGGCACTAAGTGTCGTTTCCTCCATATTAAGGCCAAACGTACGGAACGACGTGGTTGGCTCTTCCTAGATGAGGTGGTTGTAAAATAGCGTCAGACATACATTATATAATATAATTAGGGAGGCAAACTAAAATGTTTGCCTCCCTAATTATGGGATATAGTGATGTTAATTTTCGAACATGCCGTTGATACCTAATAATATGAGCAGGACATAACCAATTGCCATGCTGATGAAGCCTAGGACAAGGCCTACCTTTATCATACTCTTTTGCTCAATAAGACCTGTGGCGTGTGCCAAGGCATTGGGAGGAGTACTGATTGGAAGAACCATAGCCACAGAAGAACAGAGGGCAACACCGATGAGCAGGGTGCAAACACCACCTACACCATCCAATTCTTTGGACATACTCATGCCAACAACGGCCAGAATAGGTACCAGCAGAGCAGCGGTGGCGGTGTGAGAGATGAAGTTGCTCATAGCATAGCATACCAGGCCTGAACCAATTATTACCAACAGGGGTGACCATGTGTTGAATGGGATTGCATCAATCATGTGTGCAGCTAAGCCAGACTTGTTCAGCGCCACACCAAGAGCAAAACCACCAGCAACCATCCAGAGTACGCTCCAGTTGATTTGTTCCAAGTCACGACGGTCAATGATACCAGTGGCACAGAAGACCGCCACGGGGAACATCGCAACAGCATTGGTCTTTACCCCAAGATACTTGTCGAACATCCACATGAGGATAGTAGCAAAGAAGGTGATATAAACCAATGTAGTGCGCCAGCTCTTCTTTGAGTTGTCGGGAATCTCCAGATTGATGGTCTTTTGCTTGAAGGGGAACATCTTCAGCAGGATAATCCAAGAGAGGAATAGAAGCAGGATGGTTAGTGGGAACATGAAGGCTGTCCAGTCGCCGAAACCGATGTTCATGTTCATGCCGGCAGGGTCGTTAAGATACTTCAGTACGATACCATTTGGAGGTGTGCCGATAGGAGTGGCCATACCACCGATATTAGCAGCTACAGGGATGGACAGAGCCAAACCAATCTTGCCCTTGCCGTCGGCAGGAAGAGCTTTCAACACTGGAGCCAGGAAGGCAAGCATCATGGCTGCGGTGGCGGTGTTGCTAACGAACATGGAGAACAGGCCTGTTACCATGATGAAACCCAGCATAACGAAACGTGACTGAGTGCCGAAGGGCTTAAGCAACACGCGTGCAATGGTTGCATCAAGACCGTACTTGGTGGCGGCAATAGCTAGAATGAAACCACCAATGAAGAGCATGATGATGGGGTCTGCAAAGCAGTGCAGAATGTCCTCGTACTTGAGGATAGTTCCCAGTTGCTCTGGCGAATAATGCACTAATGGCTTAAGCGCACTGTTAGAGACCATGAACAGAAGCAATACTACGGCAATGAGTGAGGTGGTCCATGCAGGGATGGCCTCCATAATCCACATCAGGGTGGCAAAAACGAAGATGCCAATGATGCGTTGCTCTACTACAGTAAGATTGGCCATACCGAAGGATTCGGCAGGCAAGAACCAGATGGTGAGAGTGACGGCGATAGCCAACAGGAGCTTAAAGAACTTGCTGTTCAGTCGCTTGGCTGCTCTCTCCAGATTTCTTTTGTGGAGTTCCTCAATGAGATGGAATCCGTGAAAGTTGTTAAACATAATTTTATATTTTATTAGGGTTTATGTATATCCCAAAAGGAAGGCGAGTGCACCGTCTGTCGGGCACCCGCCTGATAGTCTTCTTTACATCTTATCCATTGCTTGCTGTAGGTCGGCAATGATGTCGTCAACGTTCTCAATACCAACGGATAGGCGCACGAGATCGGGAGAGATTCCTGCCTCCTTGAGCTGCTCCTCTGAAAGTTGGCGATGGGTATGGCTGGCAGGATGTAGTACACAGGTACGGGCATCTGCCACGTGGGTTACGATGGATATGAAGTCCAGATTGTCCATAAAACGGATAGCTTCTTCACGACTGCCTTTTAGACCGAATGCTATCACGCCACAAGTACCATTGGGCAGATACTTCTGCGCCAAAGCATGGTCCTTATCAGATGGAAGGGTAGCATAGTTTACCCAACTTACCTTATCGTTCTTTTCAAGCCACTCTGCTACCTTCTGTGCATTGGCACAATGTTGGCGCATGCGCAAGGCGAGGGTCTCAAGACCAATATTCAGTAGGAAACAGTTTTGGGGAGCTGGGATGCTACCCAAATCGCGCATGAGCTGAACTACCATCTTGGTGATGTATGCCATATTGCCGAACGAAGTGGTGTAGGTCAGACCATGGTAACTTTCGTCGGGCTCGGTGAGGCAGGTGAATCTGTCGTGCTGAGCCTCCCAATCGAAGTTACCGCTATCCACAACGCATCCTCCAACCTGTGTGGCATGACCGTCCATGTACTTGGTAGTGGAGTGGGTAACTATGTCGGCACCCCACTCGAAGGGACGGCAGTTTATGGGAGTGGCAAAGGTGTTGTCTACAATGAGGGGCACACCATGCTTGTGAGCCATCTTGGCAAAGCGCTCTATATCAAAGATGCGACCACCAGGATTGCTGATAGTTTCACCGAAGAAGCACTTAGTGTTGGGGCGGAACTCTGCTTCGATACGATCATCGTCCCAGTCCTGGTCAACGAAGGTGCACTCAATGCCTAACTTCTTCAATGTAACACCAAAGAGGTTGAAGGTACCACCGTAAATATTGTTGGAGGTGATGAAATGATCGCCAGCCTGGCAGATGTTGAATATGGCATAGAAATTGGCTGCCTGACCAGAAGAAGTCAAAAGGGCACCTACACCACCCTCAAGGGCTGCAATCTTCTTGGCAACGGCATCGTTGGTGGGATTTGCCAAGCGGGTGTAGAAATAACCGCTATCCTCCAAGTCAAAGAGTTTTGCCATTTGGTCACTGGTTTCGTATCGGAACGTGGTGCTTTGGTAGATGGGCAACTGCTGGGGTTCTCCCTTGGTTGCCTTCCACCCACCATGTATGCAAAGAGTTTCTAAATTCTTTTTCATTGTTTTGTATTTGATTAAAGTTTTAGGTTGTTTTTTAGGGTTTCTTTGGGTAGCCTAAATGGTACTAGGATTTGCTATGGTTCTTTTATTTTTTTCGAATAGTCGCATGAATTCCTGCTCAAAGTTGGGTGTCAGTGTGCCCTGACCTATGGCATCATGTATCTCCTCCATGCTCCAGAAACGACCACCGTCTGTTTCTGCACTTGGGGAGATTTCGGCATCAGTGGTGAGTTTGTAGGCAAAAATGAGTTCCTTTTCGCACTCGGAGGTGAACACATATTTCTCTATCAGTTGGGCTTGATTGGCATCAACTCCCAATTCCTCTCGTGCTTCACGAAGCATGGCTGTGTGGATTTCCTCGCCAAAATCAACATGACCGCCCACTGCGGTGTCCCACTTGCCTGGCTGAATGGTTTTCCATTCGGGACGCTTTTGCAAGTAGAGTTCTCCTTTGCCGTTGAACACATGAAGGTGGACCACAGGATGAAGTTTCATTGATCCATCGTGACACTCTCCGCGTGTAGCGCTTCCAAGGATATTGCCATCAGAGTTGACAAGCGGAAGGAGTTCTAGTTGATTATCTTGCATGTTTGCCATACATGAGGAGGATTATGGAATCAATATACTGCTATCACCATAGGATAGGAATCGGAAATCATTTTCCAACGCATAATCGTATATGCTCTTCCAATTGCCCTTTACAAAGGCGCTAACCAGAAGCAGGAGCGTGCTTTGGGGTTGGTGGAAGTTGGTTATCATCATCCTTACAATGTGGAAATCATATCCAGGTGCAATGATAATCTGTGTAGAAGAATGGAGTATGTCCATGCCTCGCTTGTCCATATACTTGAGGAGTGCTTTAAGAGCTTTGCATGTGCTGATGTGCGAGGTATTCTCCTCGTATGGCATCCATTGTTTAACGTGCAAATCTTCCTCGCCCTTCATGGCCAATATGCCCATATAATACAGACTCTCCAAGGTGCGTACACTGGTTGTGCCAACTGCTATAGCATGTCCATTATGGGAGATAAGTTTCTCTATAGTCTCTCGGCGTACGGCTATGTGTTCGGTGTGCATGTCATGGTCGCCAATCTCCTCGCTCTTAACGGGTTTGAAGGTGCCGGCACCAACATGCAGTGTAACCTCTTCGCGGTCAATGTCATGTGAGTCAAGTGATGTTAGAACCTCGGATGTGAAATGCAGACCTGCCGTGGGGGCTGCCACACTGCCTTTAATCTTGGAATATACGGTTTGATAGGTGGTGAGGTCGCTTTGCTCGGTGTTTCTGTTAAGATATGGTGGAATGGGAAGTTCGCCAGAGGCTTCGAGAATCTCAGCCCAAGTGTGATCGCTGTCCCATGTGAATTCTATTTGATGACTGGTCCCATGAGTGCCTAAACGATTGGCAGAGAGCGTGATGGTGGTGTCATCTATTGAAATTTGTTGATGCAGAGCACCAGCCTTCCATTTCTTTAAGTTGCCTATAAGGCAGTACCATGAGCATTTGCCTCGACTTAGAAAATTCTCTTGATACTCAATGGGGAGTGCAGGTTCCAGGATGAAAATTTCGATGAGCGCTCCAAGGGGTGTTTGGACATTACTGTCTTTTGCCTCAGACAAAGTAATGTTTGAACTCGGACAAAGTAATGTCTGACCTTTGCGAAAGTGAAGTCTTGCCCTCACCACTCTGGTGTTGTTGAAAACCATCAAGGCTCCTTTGGGAAGATATTCCGGAAGGTTGCAGAAAATGTCCTTGCTGATATCTCCCTGGCGATACACTAAGAGTTTGCTCATGTCGCGCTGGGAAAGAGGAAATTTTGCAATCCTTTCGTCAGTCAAATGGTAGTTGTAGTCCTTTATTTGAATATGCTTGGGCTCCATACATATATTTTTGCGTGCAAAGTTACTGTTTTTTACTGATTAATCTGATAGATAGATATGAAAATATACTAATTTGTAAGGTATAAATGGCAATACTAATACGAAAAATGTTAAATAAAGTATAATTGAATTGTAGTAATTGCAAAACGTGTATATTTGTATGGCAAAAATCGCAAAAAATGACTTAAAACCTAAACAAATAAATGCTTATGAGAAGATTTACTCTTAGTTTAATGGCATGTTGCGCTTTGGCAACATTGTCGTATGCACAGGATGTTCCTGTAAACAGAGAGAAGTATCCCGATTATGTTGATCCCCAGAAGGCGTATCCAGCTGAGCCACGACTGTTGAAATTTGTTCCAGTTGAAGGTGAGGCTGCAAGCCGTTCGGCAATGCGTAGGGTGGCTGCAGATGAACTGCCAGAGTATTGGAACAATGCCGATACCAAGTACTTCCCACCGGTGTTCAATCAGGATGGTGGTTCGTGCGGTAGTGCAAGTCGTATCTGTTACATGTTTACCCATGAGATAAATGCTTTGCGTGACCTTGACGCCAGTTTGCCCGAGAATCAGTATCCTTCACATTTCGTATGGCTGCTGACAAACGGTAATTCGGGCAAGGATGCCTTTGTAGAATACGTAGGTGTGCCCAATGCGGCTGTTTACGGAGGCCGCACTTATAGTTCTCTGTTTGGCTATCAGGAAGAGACGAATAACGACTTCGGTTGGATGACTGGTTATGACAAGTGGATGAATGCTATAGGCAATCGTATGCTTCGTCCAACATCCAATCCTTTGACGGTAGACACAGAGGAAGGCCGCCTGGCTGCCAAGGCATGGCTATATAATCATGCCGGAGACTTGGACTTCAAGGCGGGTGGTCTTATCGGTCTTGGTGTGGCTTCTGCTTGTATATGTAGGAATATCCCCCAGACCGCAGCCAATGATGCCGCTGGTGTGACAGGCATGGGCTATGTTCACCGTTGGGGTACTCAGGTAGACCATGCTGTAACCATGGTAGGTTGGGACGACCGCATCGAGTTCGACTTAGACGGCAATGGTGTTGCCGGTGAGGTTAGCAAGGACGAAAAAGGCGCCTGGATTATCGTTAATAGCTGGGGCAACTGGGAGAACAAGGGCTTCATCTACTGTCCTTATAAGTATGCTGGTCCTGTGAGCGACCAGGCTACAGGTGAGATGACCAGTGGCTACTGGAGCGGCGAGCTCTATCATGCCCGCAAGAACTTCCGTCCCTTGCGCGTGATAAAGCTGAAGATGGATTACAGCCATCGAAGCGAGTTGCTGCTTCAGGTGGGCATCAGCTCTGACTTGAATGCTACAGAGCCAGAGGCAGTGATGGACATGCATCACTTCCGCTACGCCGGTGATGGCGCAAATGGTAATGCGGATCCTGTTCCTGCCATTCCAATGCTGGGCAGATGGAAGAATGCACTTAACTATGACCCCATGGAGTTCTGCTACGACCTTACAGACCTAAGCGCAAACTTTGATACCAACAAACCCTTGAAGTATTTCTTTATTGTCAACAGAAAGAATGCGACAAGCAACGGTACAGGCAATATATACGAAGCAAGTATAGTTGACCTTGAAAAGGACCTGAATGGTATAGAATCAATGTTTGACTTGGGCGGGTCCTTTTATGAAATAACTCAAGATGGCAAGTGTTTGATGATTAGTGCCGTTGTATATGGCAAGGGATATGAGTCTGTTATGAACCTTATGCTTGACGGTTCAACCCTGTTGTGGGATGCTCCCAAGAAGAGCAGTTATGATGTGAAGTCGTACAAGGTTTATGCCGACGGTGTTCTTGTTGGTGAAACAACAGAGAGAACATATGCCGTAGGAGAGGCTAACGAGTATTCTGTTTCTGCAGTTTATAGTGATGGCACAGAGAGTGCTAAGGTGTCAGTTAAGTCTGAGGTAAAGGGAGATGATAATGATGCTATATTATTGGATGGTGCAGGTTTTACAATCCCAAATATCTTTGTAAACAAATACAACGAATGTACCATAGAGTTCTTGATAAAGCCCACAGCTGTGAAGAATTGGAATTGTGAGGCAGGTCCCGGTTGGGGAACATATATGCAACATTTCAACGCTAATGGTCAATTCACCTGTGGTTGGGATACCTCAAATCGTATCAATAGTTCTCAGACATTTGGGGTTAATACATGGCATCACATTGCCATTGTTGTAAAAGGCAATAAGATGACATTGTATAAGAATGGAACTTCGGTTGGAACCGTAACAAGTAATACATATAGTGGATTGGGTGGATTTGGAGACTACGTTTTCAGTTCATCAAGTCATAATAGTGGTGCCCAGAATGCTCAGTATGATGAAATCCGTGTATGGAACTATGCGCGTACTCAGGCGGAGATTAGAGGACAAAAACTTTCAACTACATCAATGCAGTATCCTGAGTATTATGGTGAGGTCTTGCCCGAAGGTCTGTTGGCATACTATAAGGGTGATGCCTTCCTTGGTGAGGATGGAGCATACTATATGCGTGATTGTGTTGGTGGCAACCACGCCCGTATGACAGTGACTTCCAATCCTGTGGTCGATGCTGGTAACGCAAGTAAGATAAAGGTGACAAAGCGTGCGGCAACTGTTGCTATCAGAGAGCAAAAAGATGATATTTTTGTTGGTGTTCCTGTGACATTTAGCGCTGAAAGAAGCGATGCCGTAAACAAAGTTTGGTGGACAATATCATCATGTGGTGTGACAGAGAAACATATACTTGCGCCAACGGTAGTATTTAATACACCAGGCAAGCATGAGGTGGTTGTGTTTGGTTCAAGTTATGCCGATGCCATTGTTTCTGATACTATGGAAATCGAAGTAAAGGAGGCTGCTGCTCTTGATGCTTCGTTCACAATCAATTCAACTACAATGCCTTGTGGCGAACAGTTCAGCATGCATGTAAACAATTATGTAGATGCCTGTAGCTATGAGTGGACAATGCATGGTGCTAACGTAGAAAAAGTATTTGGTCCCAAGGCAGGCGCAATATATGATGCCGCCGGAACCTATACCATGACACTTAAGATGACATCTTCTGATGGCCGTGTTGCCGAAAGTTCACAGGTAGTCTTGACTACAAGTGTTGCTCCCGTAGCAGATTTCATGGTGAATGAGATGGCTGTGCTTAAAGAGACTCCTGTCATGTTTACCAGCACATCGCGTTATGGCGCAACAGAATATGAGTGGACATTGGAGGGCGATGCCAATACGGTTACTATAACAGAAGGACAGAAGGAACAATGGTGGACTCCCAAATATCCAGGCAGATATGATGTCACACTGAAGGCCACAAATAGTGTTGGCAGCCATTCTGCAACCAAGCAGAACTTCTTGATTGTTTGTAATGACGACTCTAAGAATGGTTTGAACTTTTCTCAGGATGGTGCCAAGGTTACAATACCCTATGCTCTTTCTGCCAGAGCTATGACTATTGACTTCTGGGCTAATCCCACGTTCTTGAGTAATTACTGCATGGGTATGGGCGAGAGTGAGGAAACCTTCCTTATCAAAGTGAACGAGGTTGGTGCGATGTATGTGTCCATAAATGGCGTTACAGTACAATCTGCCAATGGATATGTTCAGCCCGGCATATGGAATCATTATGCGATCAGACGTAATAGTTCAGGTAAGATTACATTCTATCGTAACAATGAAAAAATTTCAGAGGCAAGTGAAGGAGCAACAACTTCTGTCAAGGGTATGACCAAGTTTATGTTGGGGGTAGATGGCATTCCAATGAAAGCAAGCATTGATGAGTTCCGTATTTGGACCAAGGATTATCTGTACTTGAAGAACGTTTGCAATGTATATCCATCAGATGAAGAGGTGGCGGCTTTGGTAAGTGATCAGAAACTAGTGGTTTATTATGACTTCAACCAGAATGGAGGTGATGTTAATGACCGCACGGTTAATGGCAACCATGGTGTGCGCACAGGCTTTGGTCCTGATGGTGACGCATGGGGCTTGTCAAAGGGTGTGTTCTCGTTGTATTTGGACGCTAAGGTAGCGAATGAGACCATCACTTCTGTAGACGAGGCACTGCAAGACGGAGGACAAACAGCACATCTTAAGGGTGTATATTCCGTTTCAGGTCAGTATGTCGGAAAAACTATAGTAGGCTTGCCTGCCGGCGTTTATATTGTTGATGGCAAGAAGGTTGTGGTTAAGTAATTGATATATAATCAAAAATAAGGAGGGTTCCGCCGTTAAAGCGGAACCCTCCTTTATGTATCATATGACAGAAGTGTCAAGCGGTACTTAAGACCTATTGGGGATAAAAGGAATTATCTTAGTATTAATTCTACAGGACAATGGTCGCTACCATAAATGTCGGTGAGGATGTTTGCCTCTGTGATGCGTTCCCTTAAGGAATCGGATGTAATGAAATAGTCAATACGCCACCCTGTGTTCTTTTCGCGAGCCTTGAAGCGGTAGCTCCACCATGAGTAGATGTCCCTTTTGTCAGGATGCAGGAAACGGAAGGTGTCGGTAAAACCGTTTCCCAGCAAAGCGGTCATCTTCTCGCGCTCTTCGTCGGTAAACCCTGGGTTCATGCGGTTTGTCTTTGGATTCTTCAGGTCAATCTCCTGATGTGCCACGTTAAGGTCGCCACAATAGATGACTGGCTTCTTTGCGTCCAGTTGCATCAGGTATTCGCACAGGTCGGTTTCCCATTGCATACGGTAATCAAGGCGCTTAAGTCCGTCCTGAGAGTTTGGCGTATAGCAGCAGACGAGGTAAAACTCCTCCATCTCCAATGTGATGAGGCGCCCTTCGTGGTCGTGCTCCTCTATGCCCATGCCGTATGATACGGACAAGGGAGTGTGGCGTGTGAAGATGGCTGTGCCACTGTATCCTTTCTTTTCGGCATAGTTCCAGTATGACTGATAGCCGGGTATATCCAAGTCTATCTGCCCTTCCTGAAGTTTTGTCTCCTGAAGGCAGAAGAAGTCGGCATCCAAGGCATTGAAAGCCTCTAGGAAGTTCTTGCCGACAACGGCACGCAGGCCGTTTACGTTCCAACTTATGAATTTCATGTGTCTGTTATATCTTGTCTTTTAGAGTTGCTTGTTTTAGTGTTGCTATGGATAGGACATAACCCTTGCCGGTATGCTCTTCGGTGTGGAAGGCAATGTCTGCCGTGTTTTGTGGCAGAAGCAGGTCGTGCAGGTTGTCCTGAAGTCCCGTGCCGTGTAGTTTCACAAGCGCCTCTTTTTGTGTCCAGAAGCGGAAGAAGCGTATTGGGTCCCCTGCTATTTGCTCCTGTTCCTGCGGGCTCATCGTGTGCCTGATGAGTGCATCGCTTATCTTGCGCTCAGTGCTTTCTACATCAATGCCAATAGGTGATGAAGATATTGCACATGCGATGGCATTGTTGCAATGGCTAAGGTTGAAATGTATTTCAGGAAACTCCAGTAGTGAGGGCTTGCCATGTTCGCTAATGACAAAGGTTGGTTTGTCAGTTATGCCGTATTCTTCTTTTAAGGCCTGGCAGAGCAGGAGATAAGAGAGTGTGCAATCGCGCTTCCCATTGAAAAGTCTGTATTTTAAGGCTTGCTCCCTACGCCAGGAGGGAAGCAATGCCATATCTGCTTCCAAATCCTTATGCGTGTAGTTGCCAACGTTGTCCTTGAGAATCAGTTTCATGCTTTCTGTTCCTCCTTAGAGCGTATGTGTTGCACTTGCCACCAAAGCAGTGTTGTTGCTATGATACAACTCATTGTGTCGGCAAAAGGCAGACTATACCATACTCCGTCCAATCCGAAGAAATTGGGCAGTATGAGCATGCCTGGTATCAGGAATATGAGTTGGCGAGAGAGACTTAAGAATATGCTCTTGCCTGCATGTCCGATGCTTTGAAAAAAATGACTCACAACTATTTGCCCACCTACCAGTGGGAATATGAGCACACAGATACGGAATCCATGTGCCGCCATGGCAATAATTTTTTCGTCTTTTGTGAAGGCCATAGCAGGTAGTTCGGGAGCAAATATGCCTATAAGGAAACCAATGGTTGTCACAATTGTTCCTGCTACCATGGTGTAACGCAATACCTGCCAAACACGGTCGTTCTTGTGTGCTCCCCAATTGTAGCCGGCAATGGGTTGCATGCCTTGGTTCAACCCCATAACAACCATTATGAATACGAACGCTACGCTGTTAACTATGCCATATGCGGCCAATGCATTGTCTCCACCATATTCCTGCATACTTCGATTCAACAGCAATACCACCAAACAAGCACATGCATTCATCAGGAATGGCGACATGCCAATGGCCAGAGTTTGACGAACGATACTTGATTTTAGTTTGTAGATTCCACGCCTTAAATGCAAAAGTTCGCTTTTGCGACTGAATAGTAGCAAAACTGCTACAAGTGCCAAACTTTGGGAGATAACTGTGGCAATAGCAGCTCCTCGTATGCCCATATCAAAAACAATGATGAACAAGGGGTCTAATGCTGCGTTTATCATTACACCGCACAATGTCAAAATCATGGCAGTAATAGGGTGCCCTGCTGCGCGCATTATGGCATTGAGGCCAAGGTAACTATGCGATATGACATTGAAAACCAGTATAATCTGCATATATTCCCTTGCATACGGCAAGGTGGTATCGGAGGCACCGAAAACCATTAGTATAGGGTCTAAGAATAGTAAACACACGATGGTGAAAAGTGTGCCAAGGATAACATTTAGTGTAATTGTATTTCCCAGAACATTTTGTGCCGTTGCATAATCTTTCTGTCCTAATCTTACACTTATCACCGTGCATGCACCTACACCCACCATTGCACCGAAGGCCGCCCCCAAGTTCATAAAAGGAAAGGTTGCAGTAAGGCCTCCTAATGCCAATGTGCCTACATAGTGACCAATGAAGGCTCTGTCAACAATATTATACAAAGAACTTGCCACCATGGCTGCGATGGCCGGCAGGGCATAGTTTAGTAATAATTTTCCGACGGGCTTTTCACCCAACTCTGTAGGAACTCTTTGTGCCATGAAAAAGCTGTAGCGTATTAGCGTTTAGCAAATGTAGTTTGTTATTTAGAGAAAACTCATCCAAGGTTATGTGCCAAAGGTATAAAAAACTACACAATAATCCTTCTACTCGTATCATATTTCAATAAAAAAAGCCCGGTTGAGGTAAAATAGCGGTACAAGTTATTATGTCATTCGTTAATTATTGCTAACTTTGCCAACGATTGTGCGTATTTATAAATAGGTACGCGCGATTTTCGTTTTATATCAAGAGGAAATTTGAATATTAACAAAATATCATTTAAAATCAAAAATGAGCAATCAATCAGAAAAGATCAAGGAGCTGATGCAGCTCCGCGAGAAGGCTCGCATTGGTGGTGGTGAGAAAGCTATTGCTAAGCAGCACGAGAAGGGTAAACTGACTGCCCGCGAACGTATCAACCTGTTGTTGGATGCAGGTAGTTTTGAGGAGATGGACATGTTCGTTGAGCACCGTTGTTCAAACTTCGGCATGGAGAAGAAACACTATCTTGGTGATGGTGTTGTAACTGGTAGTGGTACTATTGATGGTCGTCTCGTGTATGTTTTTGCACAGGACTTTACTGTTAGTGCTGGTTCTTTGTCAGAAATGCTTGCAAGCAAGATTTGCAAGGTTATGGATATGGCAATGAAGGTAGGTGCACCTGTTATTGGTTTGAATGACTCGGGTGGTGCTCGTCTTCAGGAGGGTATCAATGCTTTGGCTGGTTATGCTGAGATTTTCCAACGCAACATTATGGCATCTGGTGTAGTACCACAGATTAGTGCTATCATGGGCCCCTGTGCCGGTGGTGCCGTTTATAGTCCTGCTTTGACCGACTTCACACTTATGGTGGAGAACACTTCTTACATGTTCCTGACTGGCCCTGGTCCCGTTAAGGCTGTATTGGGTGAGGTTGTAACTCAGGAGCAGTTGGGTGGTGCTAGTGTGCATGCAACCAAGAGTGGTGTAACACACTTTACCGCAAGTACAGAGGAAGAGGCTATCTCAATGATCAAGAAATTGATGAGTTATATTCCTCAGAACAATCTGGAGAAGACTCCTCGTAAGACTTGCACAGACCCCATTGGTCGTATGGAGGATTATTTGAATGATATCATTCCTGACAATCCTAATATGCCATATGATATGTATCAGGTTATTGCTGGTATCGTAGACAATGGCGAGTTCTTTGAGGTGCAACCCAACTATGCCAAGAACCTTATCGTAGGTTTCGCTCGTTTCAATGGCCAATCGGTAGGTATCGTAGCCAACCAGCCCAAGCAATTGGCAGGTGTGCTCGATTGTAATAGTAGCCGTAAGGGTGCACGCTTCGTTCGTTTCTGCGATGCTTTCAATATTCCCATCGTTACTCTTGTTGACGTTCCTGGTTTCTTGCCTGGCACAGCTCAGGAGTACAATGCTGTTATTTTGCATGGCGCTAAGTTGCTATATGCTTATGGTGAAGCAACTGTGCCTAAAGTAACTGTTACATTGCGTAAGAGTTATGGCGGTAGCCACATCGTAATGAGCTGTAAGCAGTTGCGTGGCGATATCAACTATGCATGGCCTTCTTCAGAGATTGCTGTTATGGGTGCAAGTGGTGCAGCCAGCGTACTTTATGCCAAGGATGCCAAGGCCCTCAAGGACGAAGGCAAGGTGGAAGAAGCAAAGGCATATATCAAGGAGAAAGAAGACGAGTATACCAAACTCTTTGCTAACCCATATCAGGCAGCAAAGTATGGTTATATCGACGATGTTATCGAACCTCGTAACACACGTTTCCGCATAATCCGTGCTTTGGCTCAACTTGAGAACAAGAAACTTACTAACCCTGCCAAGAAGCATGGCAATATTCCTCTCTAATCTATGAATATCCTTGCAATAACAGCCGATACATTGTATTTGGCCCTAATCAGTATTGGCGTGGTATTCGTTATCCTCATTGTTCTTGTATTGATTTTGAATATCTTTACTCTCTTGGCTACTAAAACTATGAAGGGAGCACGAGTAGTAAAGGATTCGCACACTCAATACAAACAGGCAAAGAGCTTTGCCAATGCCAGCGACGAAGACAAGGCAGCTGTGGCAATGGCATTGTATCTTTATGCCGAGGAGAAGAATAACCTCGAGAGTCGTGTCCTCACAATCAAGCATAGCAGTCAGGCATGGTCATCGGAGTTGAACCCAAGACTGTAATTCGTGTTAACCACACACATTTATAACTAAAGACGAACAGAAAAATGAAAGAATTCAAGTTCAAGATAGGTGGTACCGACTATATTGCCACCGTAGAAGACCTGAAAGGTGGTAATATGCAGGTTACCGTTAATGGTCAGACATATCAGGTAGAGATACCTCAAACCAAGGCACAGGGTCCCCGTCCTGCAGCAGCAGCTTCTGCTTCTGCACAGGCAGGTGGTCCAAAGAATGTTGTTAGTGAATTGCCTGGTACTGTGACAAGCGTAAATGTCAGTGCTGGTCAGCGTGTTAAGCGTGGCGAGGTTCTGCTTGTTATCGAAGCAATGAAGATGGCTAATGACATTGTTTCAGAGGTTGATGGCACAGTTCAGCGTGTTGCTGTTAGCAATGGTCAGAGTGTAAACCAGGGTGATCTCTTAGTTGAGATGGTGGCAGATTTCGTTGCCGCTAAGGCTCCTGCTCTCGAACCCAAGCCTGCTCCAGCAGCTCCAGCAGGTGTTGATACTACTCCCTCAATGTCTACTCCAACTCCTGCTGGAAGCAAGACTGTTACAGCTCCACTCCCAGGTGCTATCACCAAGATTGTTGTTAAGGTGGGTGACACTATAGCAACCGGCGATACCGTGTTGATGATGGAAGCTATGAAGATGGAGAACAGTATTACCGCAGAGGCAGCTGGTACTGTAAAGGCAATTCTTTGTAAGGAAGGCGATCAGGTTCAGAGTGGTCAGGCATTGGTGGAATTGGCATAATGTCATATTAAATAATAAAGAGACTAAACGAAATTTCACCTATGAAAAATTATTTGAAATACTTCTCCTTAATGGCTTTGATGCTGCTTATGGCAACACCTGTCATGGCTGCTGATTTCAATATGGAGGAGGGCATTGCCGATTTCTTCAACGAGATGGGCTTCATCTCCTTCTTCCAGGGCGAGGGTTGGAAGAACCTCATAATGATAGCAGTGGGTTGCTACCTGCTCTATCTTGCCATCAAGAAGGGTTTCGAACCCCTCTTGCTTCTGCCCATAGCCTTTGGTATGATTCTTGCCAATCTGCCAAGTGCAGGTATGTATAGTAGCGAACTTTGGGCGGAATTCATCAATCCTGCCAGTCCTCACTACCACAGCTATGGCCACATCATGGCACATGGCGGTTTGTTGGATATCCTCTATATCGGTGTTAAGGCAGGTATCTATCCTTGTCTCATATTCCTCGGTGTGGGTGCAATGACTGACTTCGGTCCCCTGATTGCCAACCCAAAGAGCCTTCTGCTCGGTGCGGCAGCCCAGATTGGTATCTTCGCTACTTTCATCGTAGTACAGGCTGATATACCTGGTTTCGGTTTCACCCCTGCTCAGGCTGGTTCTATCGGTATTATCGGTGGTGCCGACGGTCCTACCGCTATCTTCCTGACATCAAAGTTGGCTCCCGAATTGCTTGGTCCTATTGCCGTGGCTGCTTATAGTTATATGGCTCTTGTTCCTGTGATTCAGCCTCCTATTATGAGGGCTCTCACCACCAAGAAGGAACGACTAATCCGCATGTCTCAGTTGCGTACTGTGAGCAAGAAGGAGAAGATTATTTTCCCCATCGTGGTTGCTATCATCGTTACATTGGTTGTTCCCAGTTCTGGTACACTGATTGGTAGTTTGATGCTTGGTAATTTGATGAAGGAGTGTGGCGTTGTAGATCGTTTGAGCAAGACTGCACAGAACGAATTAAACAACATCGTGGTTATCTTCCTCGGTATTACCGTAGGTGCAACTGCAACAGCTCAGTCTTTCCTCAATGTGCAAACTATCGGTATCCTTGCCGTTGGTATCGTTGCCTTCGGTGCAGGTTCGGCTTCTGGTGTTCTTATGGCCAAGTTGATGAACCTATTCTTGAAGGAAGGTTCAAAGATAAATCCTCTTATCGGTTCTGCCGGTGTGAGCGCTGTGCCTATGGCTGCTCGCGTATCTCAGCAGGAAGGCCAGAAGGAAGATCGCCGCAACTTCCTCCTCATGCACGCCATGGGTCCCAACGTTGCCGGTGTTATCGGTTCTGCCGTAGCAGCTGGTATTCTGCTCAGCTTCTTGGGTTAGTCCAACGCTCCAAAAGGTATAGACCTATATATATAAATACAGGCTCGGCACGTTATGTACCGAGCCTGTATTGTGTTTTTGCCATTGGTTATAGTTCGCCTTGTTAGTCCGAACTCATCAACCTAATGCTGTCGCTCATCAACCTCTGCCAGTCACTTTCCCGTTTTCTGTCTTCACCTTTTGTCTGCTTTGTTTATTCCGCTTTATAACTTGCCACAGAATGTCCTCGGTTAAGATTTGCCGAAACTACACTCTACACTATACAAAGGTAATAAGAATGCTAAGTATATGCAGGAAGAGCACTTTCAATAAAATAAATCCTATATTGAGGACAATTGTACTCAGTGTTTAGTATTAATGTACACAATATTTAGTACAATTGTACACAATGTTCAGTACAATTTTATAAATGCATATTTCAGCTGTTTATTTTCTGGTCTTAATGCTTTGGGTAACCGTAACTAACATCTTTAACCCAAATAACTCATTAGTGCGTAACATACTAATGAGTTATTTGGGTTAAACTTATAAATGGGGAATAGAGTTTCGTGATAATATTATCAATATTAGCTTAGCGCTTACGCCTTGGGGGGAGAGAGAATGTGAAGGGTGAAAGCGTAAAACTATCCACCCCCGCCGCTGGGCAGAGCGAAGCGGAGGGGGTGGCGCAGTGTGGTTGGATTTAGTCAAGAGAGGACGTTATTGTTAGAGCTCTGTTATCCGTTTTTCGTCTTATCTGGTCTTTCTTCTGTAATCGGCCAATTTTGTGAGGTAATCTGCTGCGGCAGAAGCCAAGCGGTCTTCGCTCTTGCGTAGCATAGTTTCGCTCTCCAGAAGATCTGAAAGAATTTCTGTTCCCATGCGATATTTTTCCAATGACATTCGCATATTCTCTTTTGCCTCGTTGTAACTGGTTATGGCAACACCTATTTGTGCGAAGGCTTCAGTCAGTCCTGACCATGCCGACTCAATATCAATCATGAGTAGTTCTCGTGTATCTTCTAATTGGTTTTCTGCCTGCTTTAGTGCCAGTTTCTCGCGTTTGATGGCATGTGAGCCTCCCCACCAGGCACTAAGAGGAACGTTTATCGTACCGAATACCATACCATTGTTCGAAGTTGTTTCCATTATGCTTGAAACTGCATCCGAAATTCCGCCAAAACCTGTACGAAAGATACTTGCACCTACGGCAACGGTAGGCAAATGCTTGCCCACTTCCATTTTTACTTTCAGTTTGTTGGCATCCACACCCTTCTTTGCCAGCATTAATTCTTTACGGTTATAGATTGCTTCTTCTGGGGAAACATAATAAGGGTACGGAGTTTCGTTATTGAAGTCCATTTCTCCACTTACTTCAATGTCTTCTCCTGGCATACCTATCTGTTGGGCAAGCAATAGACTAAGAACATGTTTGGCATGTGTTGTTTTAATGCTGTCCGATGCAAGTTCTTGGATCTCAAGTGTTACTTTCAGCAGGTCGTTGTTCGTTGTTACACCAGCATCGACAAAGTTCTTGACCTCACGATAAATTTCCTTAAGTTGCGCTTGTGCACTTGAGATGGTCTTCAAATTTAATTTCAGTTTGGCTATTTGATAAAAGTTTTCTGTTACTTTCTGTAGTACATCCTCTGTTTTCAGTTCCAATTGCAGTTCTGCCACTTCTTTGCCAATGTTGGCCAAGCGGTTGCCATTTACAATTTGCCCGCCAACAAAGACAGGTTGTGTTACGGTTGCCATCAAGGCATAACCTTTGTCCAGTTCGCCTATGCTGAACGGTTGACCTGCCAATGCTGCCAATTGAGGATTGACTTGAGCAAGTGCTTCAAGTTCTTGTGGGAAATGTCCCTCTTTCCTTATTATCTTGTCAAAGGCTTTAAATGCCAGTACATTGGCGGAAATTTGTGGGAAGTACTTTGTAAAGGCTTCTTTTTTCTGCTCTCCAGCCATCTGTAGGCTTATGGCTGCGTTCTGTAGTTCTCGATTATGAGTGGCTGCTTTTTGCAAACATTCTTCTATGGTCAGATTCTTGGGTTGTGCCTGAATAGTTATGGAGGCAAGGAAAAAGACCAGGGTAGGGAATAAGCGTTTCATATTTTTTGTTTTGATGATGTGGGGTAGGAAGTCCTAGTCACCCTTTGGTATCCCAGGCCTTCCTGAATGCTATTTCTCATATAATTTCCAGTAAACAACTGGCAGTACTGTGGTGACGAGCAGGAGCATGCCTATACCACCGGCAAAGATGGTTATGCCCACTGGCATCCAGAAACTGCTACCTGCGATAATCATAGGCACTACACCCACGGCCGTGGTGGCGGTGGTGAGGAAGATGGGCACCATGCGGCGCTTGCCGGCATCCAGTGCGGCATCGTGTGCCGACATACCCTCTGCCATTTTCTCGTTGGCATGCTCGAAGATGAGTATCTCGTTGCGCATTATCATACCCATCAGGGTGATAAAGCCGAACATACCCGTGAGGCCCAGCACCTTGTTGGCAATGAGCAGGCCTATGATGGCACCCGGCATGCCCAGGCTGATGGCAACGATGCACACGGTGGCTATGGAGAACTTGCGGAAGTTGAAGAGCAGGAAGAAGAAGATGAGCACCACGGCCATACCCATACTTACCATGATGTCGGGTGTCGTCTCGTTGTTCTTCTCTGTCTCTCCACCAATCTCGGCACGTACGCCATGAGGCAAGTCCATATTGTTGATGTAGCTGATTAACTTGTTTTGTATGTCAAGAGCGAAGGTGCCGCGCTTTCCCTCGGCGATTACGGAGATGCAACGCTCGCCATTGCGATGCACTATCTTTGTTTGGTTCCATACGGGTTTCACCTCGGCCACTTGACGTAGTGGTACGGACGAGGCGGTAGGAGTGGTCAGATAGGTGTTCTCCACATCGCTCACCTGCATGGCATCCTGATTTCTATCCTTCATGATGATGGGTACTTCGTAGGTGCGGCTCTTCCCGTCCACATCACCAGCCTCCCAGATGCTTCCCACTTGCACCTTACCTGTCTGGAGCATCAGTTGCAATTCGGCAGAAGTACGTGTGATACCCATCTGAGCCGATGCCACGGGATCGAGGTTAACCTCCACCAGAGGCGAAGGCATGTCGTAATCGGTATGCACCCACTCCAGTTCGGGAATCCTGCGCATCTCTTCCATAAGAATCTGAGCCGCCTTCTGTATGGAATCTGCGTTGTTGCCATAAAAACGATATTCGTAGGTAGGCACAGGTAGATAATCCATCTGTTTCCAACGCACATAGGCATTGGGCCAGTGGTTGCTATATTTCGGAGCCAGTTCGTCAAGTATCTCAAGCGAAGCATTGTTGCTCTCGGTATTCACTATAAGTTGTGCAAAGTTCTTGCCGGCAATCACCGGAGCATAACTGGCATGGAAGCGAGGCGAAGAACAACCAATGAAACTTGTCACCCCAGTCACCTTGTCGTTGGCCTCCAGTATGGTGCTTAATTCCTCGGCAATGAGTTTCGTCTCCTCCAATCCGCTACCCTCGGGCAAGTATATCTCCACGGCAAACTGATTACGGTCGGCAAAGGGGAACTGGCGCATCTTGAGCAAGGGGAACAAGGCACCTGTGGCGATGACCAGCACTATGCTTCCCACTATGGTGAGCCAAGGATGGCGGAAGTTCCACTCCAAGGTCTTGTCGTACCAGTGTTGCACCCAATCCGTTATATCGCGCTTGCCTGGCTTCTTCTCCTTCACCTTGCGTATGATTGCCGCATTGAGCAGGGGAATGATAAAGGCCGCCATCACAAGCGAAACCATAAGGTTGATGGTGATGGTAAGGGGGAAGAGTCTTATCACATCGGCTGCCTCGCCCTTCATGAACTTGAGTATGGGGAAGAAGATTGCACAGATACACACCGTGGCCAGAAGCATGGGCCAGAAGTACTGTTGTACACTCTTCACCGCCGCCTCGCGTCTGCCCATACCTTTGCCCAGGTACTCGAGATAACCGTCGATTACCACTATGCTATTGTCTACTATCATGCCCAGCACCACGATGAGGCAAGCCAGTGTGATGATGTTCAACTCTATGCCCATGGCATACATTATGCCAGTGCTCACGAAGGTTGACAGAGGTATGGTGAGAGCCGCCACGATGGCACTCTTCAATGGGAAGAGCACTATCATCACCGCCACGATGATGAGCATGGAGATGACGAGGTCGCGTAGGAAGTCGCTCACGCTTGTGCCAACAACCTCTGGCTGGTCGGTGATGCGGCGCATCTCCACATCGTTGGGCAGACAATCCTCGCGGAACTGATCCAGCACCTTGTCCACATCCTTGCCAAACTGCACTATGTTGTGGCCCTTGAGCATCTCCAGCGAGAGAACTACGCAACGCTTGCCGTTGGACTCTATGTATGCCTCGCTCATGTCGTATTCGCGTGTCACGGTGGCAATGTCGCACACCCTCAATACCTTGCCATCGGGAGCGTTAAAGATGATGCGCTCGCTTATCTCCTGCTCGGAACTGATGCTTGGTGTCACATGTATCTTCAGGTTTTGATGCGGGGTGGATACCATACCGCTCATGGTGGTAAGTCCCTGACTCGTCAATGCCTGCACCAATGCCTGACGTCCGATGCCATAGGCAGCCAGACGCTCCTTGTCCACGGTGATGGTGAGTTGCTGCTTCTTCTCGCCAAGTTGTTGCACCTTGCTCACATTGGGAAATCGGCGCAGACGGTCGGCAAGTTCATCACTATAACCCTGAAGTTCGCGGTACGAGCGCTGGTCACTCTCCACGGTGATGAGCAAGGCACTCGTGTCGCCGAAATCGTCCTGCACCACCAATGCCAGCACTCCCTGAGGCAATGAAGACTTGAAGGTATTCAACCCATGCTTCATCTTGCTCCAAACGGGAGTTAGGTTGTCCTGGTCCTGATGAAATTGCACCATCACTATGCACATGCCGTTTTGGCTTGTGGAGTAGGTCTTGCTACGGTCCACCTCCTTGTAGGTGAAGATATAGCGCTCCAGGGGACGAGCAACCTGTTCTTCTATCTCCTCGGCCGTGGCACCTGGCATTACGGCAATCACCACACCCTGACGTATGGTGAAAGCTGGAAACTCGTCCTTGGGCATCACATATATCGCCCACAGGCCAAAGGCCAGAAGCAATGCTGTGAGGAAGGCGGTTATCTTATAGTTCTGGATAGGCCATGCTATCCAACTGCTGTTCTTGAATGTCATAGTTGTTAAATCTTAAATGTGAAAACGGAACCGAAAGTCGATGCCCGAAGGGGCTGAAGTCAAATCGGAAAACTGGGGAGAGGGCGGAGTAATCTGAGTAGTCCGAGTAATCGGATTCCGATTTAATACCGCCTGCGGTCTTCGTTTAGTTTTCCGTTTGCACTTCTGTTCCCTCGCTCACCTTCTGATAGCCATTTGTTATCACATGGTCGTCCTTGCTTAGGCCGGAGAGCACCTGTATGCGATTGCCCATGGTTTTACCCATGGCGATGTCTTTTCTGTGTGCTTTGCCGCCTTCCACCACCCACACGAAGTGCTTGCCATCGGCCGATTGCTGGATGCTACGTACAGGCAGATACATGCCCTGAATGCTATCGCTGGCTTGCAGATACACCTTTGCCACCATGCCAGGCAAAATGTCGCCATCGGGGTTGGGCAGGGCTATGCGTATGTCGTAGGTGTGTGTGAGCGCATCTGCCACCACGCCTTTCTCTATCTTTCCGCCTTCCAATGTCTTGTCTCCTATAGCTTCAATGCTTATGAATGATGAAGTGTTGTGCTTGATGGTGGAAATTTCCTTCTCAGGGATACTTACCTTCACCTTCAAAGTCTTGATGTCCAGGATGGTCAGTACGGGTTGACTTGGTAAGGCAGTTTCTCCGGCACTAACCCATTTCTTGCCTACGATACCATCCATGGGAGCATGTATCTCGCAATCCTCCAGCATCTTCTTGGCGGCAGCGAGCGATGCTTCGGCCTGCTCCACCTTGCTTTGCACTTCAACCCATTTTATGTCGGCAAGCGACTTGTTCTCATGCAATTGCTTCATTCGGTTATAGGCATCGGTGGCCTGTTTGTGCATGGCCTGTGCCGTGGCCAGAGCATTCTGTGCCTGAGTCTTGTCTATCTCGGCAATCAGTTGCCCTTTGCGCACTCTTTGTCCTTCGCCTACGTGCACCTGCTTAATAGTTCCCATGCCGGTGAAACTCACCGCCACGGATGTTGCTTCCTCTACCGTGCCTACATAGGCGGTTTCTGCCTCGTTAGGTTGGTATACTGCACTTTCTGTCTTTACCTTTAGAGGAACCGTTTGCTCCTGCTCCTTTTTCTGGGAGCATGCCATCAGGCAAACCGCCATCAGCATGATTTGCCACAAGTATAACGCTTTCATTGTTTTCTTTTTCATAAGGTTTGGTTTTCTTTTATTTTGCGCATGCAAAGGTACGCATATATTGTTTATGTTGTCTTCGTTTTTTAACGCTAATAGTGTTCTAAATGTGAAAATCAGCAAAGATTAACACTACACAAGGTTGCTTTTACATTACGAAATCCCGATTTGTCTCCAACGAATTTTGCATGACAATGAAAAAAAGTGTACCTTTGTCTTTACTACCATTGTGTAAAAACGTAGATTGCCCATGCAAGCACTTTCACTCTTTGAACTAAATGCACTGGTGCGCTCCTTCATCGAGGAGGGTGCAGAAGATACCTATTGGGTACATGGCGAACTTCTGGAGGGTAGGGTTGGATATGGCGGACATTTCTATGGCGAAATGGTTGAAAAGAACGAACTCAGCGGTGCCATAGTGGCAAAGGCACGCATCACCATTTGGGCTCGTGTTTACAATATGCTGGCCTTGCGTTTCCAAGCCGAGACGGGACAAAGTTTGCGTGCCGGTCTCAAAGTGCTTATGAAGGTGAAACTCTCCTTCAGCGAACTTTATGGCTATGCGCTCAATGTGATTGATATCGATGGTTCCTACACCCTAGGCGATCAGGCACGCCAACGCCAAGAGATACTTAAACGTCTTACGGAGGATGGTATCATCGACGACAACAAGACCTTGCCTCTGCCCGCCTTGCTAAAGCGCATTGCCGTGGTGTCCAGTTCATCGGCGGCAGGTTATGGCGATTTCCGCCGCCAATTGCTCGAGAACGAGTGGGGATTGGCCTTCCGTGTACAACTTTTCCCTGCCGTGATGCAAGGTCAGCATGTACCTGATAGCATTGCTGCGGCATTGACTCAAATATCGGATGAGGCCGACCATTGGGATGCTGTTGTCATTATTCGAGGCGGAGGAGCCACTAGTGACCTCTCCGATTACGACTCCTATCCTTTGGCCGCTTGCATAGCCCAGCACCCTTTGCCTGTTATTGTTGGTGTTGGACACGATCGCGACGAGACGGTGCTCGACCATGTTGCGCACACCTCGGTGAAGACACCAACGGCCGCCGCCGCTTTCATCCTCGACCACCAATGCTCTTGCCTTGCTCGTCTTCAGGACCTTCAGCAACGCATTCCTATTGCCGCCACCTCCATGATGCAGCTCGAGGACAGACGCCTTGCTCTTTTGCATCAGCGTCTTCCGTCTATGGTGGCCCTGCGTTTGCAATGCGAGCATCAGCGTCTCGAGCGCACCTCGCTTCTTTTGCCAGTCTCGGCCATCATGGTGCTAGAGAAGGAGAAGCATCGTCTGGACATGCTTTCGCATCGCCTGGAGAGCATGAATCCCGAACTTTTGCTGAAACGTGGTTATAGCATCACCATTCATGACGGCAAGATCGTGACCCATGCCTCGCAACTTGTTCCTGGTCAAACCATAGTGACCCGCTTGCAGGATGGAGAGGTGACATCAAAGGTTGTTGAAGCAGAATAAACGCTAATCGCTAAATAAGAATATAAAATGAAATACGAAGAAGCCATAGCAAAGCTTGAGCAGATTGCTCGGCAACTTGAACAAAACGAATTGCCTATCGACCAGATTGCCTCTCGCTTGCGTGAGGCGCAGGAACTGGTGAAGTATTGCCAGGAGCAACTTACCAGTGTGGACGAGGAACTCAAGAAGATAACTTCTGGTCAGCAAGAATAATTTTTTTTAGTAAGCAGCACTATGTCAAACGCACGCATTTTGATAGTCGACGACGAGGAGTCGCTCTGCGAGGTGCTCAAATATAACCTCGAGTTAGAAGGGTTTGATGCAGACACTGCTCTCAGTGCCGAAGAGGCTCTCAAACTCGACCTCTCGGTATATCAGTTGATAATCCTTGACATTATGATGGGGGAAATCAGTGGCATAAAGATGGCAAAGATGCTCAAGGCCGATGCCGCCACGGCTCACATACCTATAATATTCTGTACTGCACGCGATAGCGAGGATGAGATGGTTATGGGATTGAATCTTGGTGCCGACGATTATATAATGAAACCATACTCCCTGCGCAATGTCATAGCTCGTGTCAAGAGTGTTCTGCGTCGTACCAGCGCCTCGCTTCAATATGCACCGTCTGCCACTCGTGCCGAAGACGCCCTTCAAGTCGAGGGATTATGCCTTAATATGAAGTTCAAGCGTTGCACCATAGACGGGGTGGAGGTTAAACTTACCAAGACGGAATTCGACCTGCTTGCCTTTCTCTTGCGCCATCGTGGCAAGGTGTGCTCTCGTGAGGAAATCCTTGCTCGGGTGTGGAGCGACGAGGTTGTTGTTCTCGACCGCACCATAGATGTAAACATCACCCGCCTACGTTCTAAAATCGGGGTCTACGGGTCTTGTATAGTCACTCGTTCTGGATTTGGATATGGTTTCCGCGATGAATAGACGAGTATAGTCTTCCGTTGACAAAAACTACTGATTTTGTAAATTTGCCTTACATTTGTATCGCTTTTTTGCTATAAATGTGTAAATTTGTAGGCAAAATCATAAAAAACATAATACTGCTATGAACGGAATAGATTGGAGTAGCCTTTCTTTTGGCTACATGAAAACGGATTACAACGTGCGCTGCTATTATCGCAATGGCGCATGGGGCGAGATAGAGAATTGTAGCGAGGAGACCATCCCCATGCACATAGCTGCCACCTGTTTGCACTATGGTCAGGAGGCTTTCGAGGGCTTGAAGGCCTATCGTTGTCCCGACGGCAAGGTGCGTGTGTTCCGTTCTGATGAGAATGCTGCTCGCCTGCAGAGCACATGTCGTGGCATACTGATGCCCGAATTGCCCACGGAGAAGTTCAACGAGATGGTAGATCGTGTGGTGCGCCTGAACGAGCGTTTCATCCCTCCCTACGAGAGTGGTGCCAGCCTCTACATCCGTCCCCTCATGATAGGCACCAGCGCACAGGTTGGTGTGCATCCCTCCGAGGAGTATCTGTTCCTTATCTTCGTAACCCCCGTTGGTCCTTACTTCAAGGGCGGTTTCTCCACCAATCCCTATGTCATCATCCGCGAGTTCGACCGCTCTGCACCTCTTGGCACCGGTGTCTATAAGGTGGGTGGCAACTATGCCGCTTCTCTGCGTGCCAACAAGATGGCGCACGACCTGGGCTACTCCTGCGAGTTCTATCTCGATGCCAAGGAGAAGAAGTATATCGACGAGTGCGGTGCTGCCAACTTCTTCGGTATCAAGGATAATACCTATGTTACTCCCAAGTCTACCAGCATCCTGCCTTCCATCACCAACAAGAGCCTGATGCAACTGGCACAAGACCTTGGCCTCAGTGTTGAGCGCCGTCCCATCCCCGTGGAGGAACTCTCCACCTTCGAGGAGGCTGGTGCATGTGGCACGGCGGCCGTTATCTCTCCCATTCAGCGCATTGATGATTTGGAGAACGAAATCAGCTATGTCATCTCCAAGGACGGCAAGCCAGGTCCCGTTTCCACCCAGCTCTACAACAAGCTCCGTGGCATCCAATACGGCACCGAACCCGACATCCACGACTGGACACGCGTGGTGATAGAGTAGGGTTAAAACGGAAAAGTAAAACCGAAACAGATTATAGCAAAGCAAAAGAAAACGACCTGCTTCTCTTCATTGGGAGGCAGGTCGGGTTGTTGTATTAGGATTCCTGTGTGTGCTGGTTTCGCTCATCGCTCATCGCTCACCGCTCATCGCTCACCGCTCATCGCTCACCGCTCATCGCTCACCGCTCATCGTTAATATAGTACTCGATGGTGGAGACTACGCGGATGTTTTTGATGTGTGGTGTGTTGTTGTCGCGGTCGCTGATGCTGAACTGGCCCTGTGTGGCACGACGAATCTTGCCCAACTCGCTATCCGAGTCCTCGGCAAACTTCTCTGCCGTGGCGCGAGCGTTCTTTGTTGACTCCTCCACCATCTCGGGCTTGATGTCGTTCAGTCGGGTGAATTCATACTTTACAGTGTTCTTGCCATAGTCCTCAGTGATGAGTGCTATGCCCATTTTCATTAGTTGTGCCTGTTTCTGCATGATGGAGCGCACCAGTTCCACCTTGTTGCTGGTCACTATTATCACGCTGGTGGCCACATATCTGTTTGTTATCTGTTCCTGCGACCACGAGTCGGCAAAGCGGTCCTTGATGTCGGGAGCATTCACCATCACCTCGTCGGTGCCAAGACCTTGCTCTTGAAGGAACGATACCAGCACCTGGTTCTTCCTCTCTATGCTACGGTATATCTCAGCAGGGTCGTTGCCCAACTCTTTGAACACCAGTGGCCATGTCACCTTGTCGGCAGGCATCTCGCGCTCCGACAGGCCTTTCACCGTCACCACTCGTTCCTTGTTTACAAACCTCGCCAAAGAGTTCTGTATGAACGAGCCAAATACAACAATTCCCAATGCTATAATCACAGCTTCCCAATAATAGTGCTTCATGATGCTTAATTTTTATACTTTCGGTGTTACAAATATACGATTTTGTTCCTTATATACACACCTTTTGACGCCACAAATGCTTTGTCAATAGCATTGCTTTTCTATTAAATGAGGTATTTTTAATGCGTACATATTGTAAAATATTGATGCAACAAGGAGATGAAGGAAGTAAGAGTTAGAGGCAAAAAAACTATGTTCTTAAACATATTCTCTAAAATTTCTTAACCATAACAGAAAATATTTAGGGAAGTTCTATAAATTAATCGTTTGTTAATCAGTGAATTATTTTGTATCTTTGTGCAAAATAAGAGAGATTATGAAGAAAAGTCCTAATTATCGTCGCAATCAGTCATGTAGCAGTCTTGTGTTTCGGGGAATTGGCATTGTCAGAGCAAAGGCGAATGTAGCAATGACAAACCTTACATACAACATAGCACGCTTAACACAAATTTATAGATATCACAAGGAGTGGACAACTGTGTAAATGACAAAGCTTTATAACGGAATTTTTATCAAAAGTTAGAAAAATTTTTGTTAAATTTACGACAACATAATCGCATTAGCGGTAGCCTTAAAGAGGTTCTGACTATTCGCTAATGATTAATTGAATTTATAGAACCTCCCTTAACTAAATCTTTATTACTATGAAAAAGTTAAGATTTTTAGTTGCTGCAATAGCACTATTGTGTTCAACATCAATGTTTGCACAAGCTGATTATCCCGAAAAAGGTTATTCAGGTTCAGTGGAATTTGCCTATGGAATAGGTATACACGACGATTGGGTAGCAGATCCAAGTCGAATTAACATTACAACAGTACATGGATATCAATTTAATCCATACTTATTTGTAGGTGCAGGTATTGGTGTAAAATATTGGTTAGATTATGAAACCATTAGTTTACCGATTTTTGCAGATGTACGAGGTACATTACCATTGGGTTCTTCACCAGTTGCATTGTTTGCTGATTTTCGCGTAGGTTACTCTCCTGTTGATATTTATGGAGTATATGTAGCGCCATCAATTGGTGTAAGATTAGGTCGTGCCAAAGCTGCTACCTTTGCTTTTGGTTATGAAATGACACAAAATGCTACAGTTGGTAGTACATTAAATTTCCGTGTAGGCTTTGAATGGTAAACAACATCCGCGCAATAAACGGACAAATTTTAAATAACTGCAGGTTCTTGTAAATACGAGAACCTGTTTCGTATATATTAAGATTCTATAATAATTCGTAATTGATTAAATTTTATCTAAAAAACATCGGAAAGTTATTCATAACAATCCTGTCACTGCAGACTATAAACAGAATAAAACTAATATAGATTCTTTCTAATTATTACGTTGAGCAATAACATTAAACTAAAAGACATATAATAGAGCACACATTACCGTTTTATTCAAAGTTATTGATTCACATCTATGAAAATTGAAGATGAGGCGTTGGAATGTTCTTTTTGTGTTAAATGTTGGTTAAAATGGCGAGAAAATGAAGGTTTTAGTGGGTAGAATCGAAGTTTTGTTCGTAATTTTGCGAACAGAAAGCATGATGGAAGGCGTATGACAAAGAAAGACTATACCCTCAGACAGGAGCAGACGGCACGCTTTGCCAAGGCTATGGGACATCCGGCACGCATAGCGATACTGGAGTTCCTTGCCAAGCAGAAGCAGTGCTATTTTGGTGACATCCACGAGGAACTCCCCATTGCCAAGGCCACCGTATCGCAGCATCTGAAGGAACTGAAGGAGGCAGGATTGATACAAGGCGAGGTGGAAGCACCCAAGGTGAGGTATTGCATAAACCGTGAGAATTGGCACTTGGCTTGCGAACTCTTTGGTGGTCTGTTTTGTCAATGTACAGAGAAGAAGAAAGAGGGTTGTTGCAAGTAGAGCAACCTCTTTTTTTAGAACTTATGTTCGTGATTTTACGAATAACGAACAGGTTAGCAGTTAATCACCAAGGTTTTACTCTTACAAAGCGAATAAAATAATCAACCATTAACTAAAAATACGAATGTAGAATAGTTAAGACTCGTTACTAACCAATTACTCATTACTCATTACTCATTACTCATTACTCACTACTCACTACTCACTACTCATTACTCATTACACATTACTCACTAATTTACTATAAACCATGTTTTGGATTCTGTTTGTTTATTTGATTGTGGCATATTTTGTGCCCGAGGTGGGTGTTATTGCCCTGATTTGTATGATAGGCCCTGTGGCAATGGCAGTCAGGAAGGGACGCTATTGGTGCGGTCATTTCTGTCCCCGAGGCAGTCTTTACGATAAGGTGGTATCGCGTTTCTCTCCCCATAAGCGCATACCCCAGTTTGTGCGCACCAAGGGTTTCCGCATCTTCATGCTCCTATTTATCTTTGGTATGTTTGGCGTGCAGATGTACATGAATGGCCTCACCATGGCAGGTATAGGTCGCACGTTCTGGAACATCATCCTCGTTACCACCATTGTAGGCATAGTACTGGGCTTTATCTATGCTCCTCGCACCTGGTGCACCTTCTGTCCCATGGGCACTCTCTCCGCCTGGGTGGCACCCAACAGGCACAAGGATGGTTTTCCCTATGTGTGGGTGTCGGAGGTCTGTGGTATGAAGTGCAAACGATGCGCCAAGGTATGCCCCATGCAACTCACTCCCTACGACTCCCGAGGTCAGCAACAAGGTTATCTTCACCCCGATTGCATCAAGTGTGGCAAGTGCATAGCGGCTTGTCCCACCAAGGTTATGGCGATGATGAAGGGAGGCAATAAGACGGATTCTGTAAATGCGTAAAAAAACCATGGAAGTGAAAGTGTTGGGTGCATGTTGCGCCAAGTGTAAGGCTACTTATTCGATAATTGAGAAGGTGGTCAGGGAGAATGATCTGGACGTCACTCTTTCCAAGGTGACTGATATGGCAGAGATTGTGAAATATAATGTGATGACCCTGCCTGCCGTTTGTGTGGATGGCGAGGTGAGGATAAAGGGCCGTGTACCCTCGGAGAGTGAGGTCAAGGCTTTGTTGGGGGTATGATACAGCAATTTGCAGATTGGATGGTGTATGGCATCTTTGGATTGGATGCCACCGCTCCGCATGGCACGGCAGTAAATTTCTTTGTCTATGATACGATTAAGATTCTGTTGTTGCTCTTTCTCATCAGTTTCCTGATGGGTCTTGTCAATGCCTATTTCCCTATTGGGCGACTCCGCCAATATCTTCTCACCCATAGGCTCTATGGTTTGGATTATCTTCTGGCGGCTCTCTTTGGAGCCATTACCCCATTCTGCACCTGCTCGTCAGTACCATTGTTCATAGGCTTTGTCAAGGGTGGTATCCCTTTGGGTGTAACGCTGACATTCCTTATCTCTTCGCCACTAATCAGTGAGGTGGCTATTGCTATGTTTCTTGGCTCGTTTGGAGTAAAGGCAACGTTCGTTTATGTGCTCAGCGGTACGCTTTTGTCTATGGCTGCAGGATATCTTTTGGGTAAGATGCGTCTGGAATCCTATTTGTGCGAATGGGTTAGGAATGCCCAGAAGCAGAGCAATGCGCAGAGCGAGCAATGGGATACCGGGAATGTTTCCTTTGCCGGACGCTTGCCTGTTATTGTCGGTGACTCGTGGGGCTTAGTAAAAAAAGTATTCCCGTATGTCGTCATAGGCATAGGTATTGGTGCCTGCATGTACGGTTTTGTTCCCGAAGGCTTCTTCGAGAGTGTCCTGTCCAGCCATAAATGGTGGGGTGTGCCCATGGCGGTGATGCTTGCCGTACCCATGTATGCCAACCCCGCAAGCATAGTCCCCATTGTTGAGGTCTTTGTGGCCAAAGGCATTCCTCTGGGCACTGCTATTGCCTTTATGATGTCGGTAATCGGATTGTCTATGCCCGAAGCCACAATGTTGAAACAGGTGATGACCTGGCGCCTGATAGGCATATTCTTTGGTGTGGTAACCTTACTTATAATATTGTCGGGCTATTTGTTTAATTGTTTATTATGAGAGTGTTGATACTTTGCACTGGCAATAGTTGCCGAAGCCAGATGGCACATGGTTTTCTTCAGTCGCGCTGCCCCCAAAATGCTCTTAATTTGGGATGGCGTATGTGTCTTATTTCATAAGCCAGCGTCTAAAATCGTTTGATGAGGGAAACGGGAGTGGGGCAGTGGAGGTGGAAAAATCCTTACATCTTGTTCTGTGGAGATACTGGTGCTGATGTGCCGTATAGAGCTGGGTGTGGCGTTTTATTGTCTGAGGATGAATGAGACGAAGTGTGAGTAGAGGCAAAAAGTCAGATGTATGGTGGGGTGTAAAGATTATTTGTGGGAGGGGATTTCTTCGATGAAATGGGGTAAAAATGGTGGTGTTAGCCGTTGGTGACCAAATTGATGCAGAAAATCATTGTAATGTCCGTGTATCTTAGTCGTGATGTCTCGGCAGAAATAACGTAGCGTTTTGGCACTGACAATATGACAAGTGTTCTTGACATAAAATCTTACAGTCAACTATCAACTTTTAACTTTTGTTCGCTTCTCGCTGCTAATCGTTTGATCACCTCGCCAGTCAGCATCATGCCAAAGATGGCGGTGATGTGGCATAGGGAACCGTTGGTTTGCACCTTGTTGAACTTCAGTTCCTCGGTGAGTGCGGCATCCTCGGTGCGGTTCTGCATGGCAGGCTCCTCGCTATAGGCGCAGAGGAACTTGCGGCGGGGGAAGGTCTTGGCTTTCTTGAAACGATTGCGCACGGCACGCGCCAGGGCATCTCCCTCTACCTTGCGAAACTCGGCCAGGCGCACCTTGGTGGGGTCTATGCGCAGGGCTGCTCCCATGCTACAGAGCAGGGTGGGGCGCTCCAGGGAGGTGGTGCGCAGGATGAGGTCGCACTTGTCGCGCAGTGAGTCGATGCAATCTATCACGTAGTCGTACTGTTCAAGGTGGAACCCTTCTGCCGTCTCCTCGGTGTACATCATGTCCAGAGCCTGGATTTCTGCCTCGGGGTTGATTTGCAGGAGACGCTCGCGCATGGCAAGTACCTTGGGCTGACCTATGGTATGGTGTGTGGCCATGAGTTGGCGGTTCATGTTGGTGGGGCACACCTTGTCGCTATCCACTATGGTGAGGTGTGTGATTCCAGCGCGCACCAGTCCTTCGGCGCACCACGAGCCCACGCCACCCACGCCAAAGATTATTACCCTTGCCTCGTCGAGGGCTTTCATGCCATCGCTGCCAAGGAGTAGGGTGGAGCGGTTGAAGGTTTCTTTTGAGGAGTATTGTGCCATAATTGTTTGTAGAGTGTTACGATAGTTGTGAGGATTCCGATACTCCGATTACTCTCGGAATCTCGCTATTTCAGGGTCTTCGGTATCCTTTTCTGCAAAGTTAATTCTTTCTTGTGACAAATGGTGTTTTTAAGCGAAAATAGTTTTTGTGATGTTTGTAAAAATCAGTATTTTTTTGTATCTTTGCATAGCAAAGAGCGCTTGAGGCGCTTGAGGCGCTTGAGGCGCTTGAGGCGCTTGAGGCGTTCCTTTTCTATAAGTCGAGTGTTTGGCTGGGGAATGTTCTCAAGGGAGAGAGAATGACTAATGACTAACCTAAAAAATATTAACTAACCAAACACAATCTATGAAGAATCTAAACTCGCAGAAACTTCGTTTTTGGATGCTTTCCATCTTTGCTATGGTTGGTGCCTTTGCTTGGGCACAGACAGAAGATGTGAAGTTGTCCGAGAGCGTTGACAAGCCAGAACACATGTATGTCGTGAAGAACGGCAACGGCTTGACGATGACCTCTTACACCTCTCCAACAAAGACAGAGGCAAATGCAGGTAAGTTTGCTTTCTATGCAGGGAGCAAAGCGGATGCTGTCTATATCTACAGCATCGATCGTCAGAAGTGGGTGTCTTACACCAGATCAACATCTTACACTAATGGTACCAACAAGGCTAAGCTTGTAGATGCAAAGTCAAGTGCTCAGCCATGGAATATCAGTGAGGTAACCGTTAGTGGCAACAAGGTTTATCAGGTTGCTCCTTACCTCAGTAGTGGTTCGGTAGCAAGCGTTTACATGAACTGGTATGGCGGTGAGAGCCAGAATGCTTTGGATAATACCAGCACGACAGTTGGCTTTTGGCAGGATGGCGCCAATAATGACGCTGGCAGTCGTTGGATTGTTGCCGAGGTGGTGGTTTACGACTACACCGTGGTGCTTGCTGATGGCGAGAGCGTAATCATTAATGGACAGACCTACACTAACGGACAGATTGTAAACTCAACAGGTGCTATATCTCCCAGCGACGTAGTTGCTTCACAGAAGGAGGGCAAGTTTGCTGTAGTAAATGTGGACAACGAGAATAAGACCATCTCCGTTACCTACTACGATATGCCCGAACTTCGCGAAAGTCAGCCCTACACCCAGGCATGGGTTTATCCCAAGCAGCAGGACAATGTTGGCGATGCCATGAGCGATAAGAGCAACGACATCTACACTCTCTATAATAAGGTATTGGCTGCAAGTTTCCTCAAGGGTGAGAAGGCCATATACTTCCTTGGTAGCAAGGCAATGAATCTGGTGGCAGGTACCGAACTCTTTGTAGTTGGTTTCGGCAACGGCGAGAAGGTATCGGCAAGCCAGATGACACTGAAGAGCTTCGAGCAGAAGGATCTTACTCCCAAACAAAATGCTATCGGAGGCGCCGAGCACTACTATGGCAAGGCATTGGAAGCTGTATTTGGCTATACCTACAAGGGTGAGGAGATAGAGATTTTGTGGCGTGCGGTTTTGCGCGACGGCAGCCACTACCTGCGCACCGAGATGGAACTCAAGGGTATCGGCAATGTGGACATGTTCGACATCATCGCCATGACCTACAATGTTGATTCCAAGGAGGCTGGCAGCAAGCCTGCTACAATAGGTAACACCCGTGGTAAGGTGATTATGAGCAACAAGATATTCGCTGGTTTGGAGACCCCAACAGCCTACAATACCGTGGGTGGTGCTGACGATAGCGACAGCTGGAATCTGGTGGCTACCCCCTACAACAATGTGGCTGTGGCAGCTTCTGAATGGAAGCAGATGGATATCAACAGCGTTCCTATGCGTGTGCAGGAGGTTGGCGGTTCTAACCAGACCTACTACACCCTCACAAAGAATGTTAGTCTGAAGAGTGGCCAGAAGGTGGTTGTTACCCTGAGTTACAAGAGCGGTAGCCACCGCTACAACATCGACGGTGCCGACCTTTTGGATCAGTCAGGCAAGGAGGTGGCAAGCGACTATCACTTTGGTTTCTGCGGTACGGCCAAGGAGAATAATGTATATAGTTTCAAAGCTCCCAACGATGGCGAATTTGATGTGCGCGTCTTCATCGACAAGCGCGAGGCCACAATCCCCGGCGGTGAGATAATGATTGAGGTGTACGAGCCCAAGGCTGGCGCCGTTGTCAACACCGACATCGTGAACATGCAAGGCCGTTGGAGCCGCAATGTGACTCTGAAGAAGGACGAGGTTTGGAAGGTAGGTGCCGTGGTAGGCCTTATCGCACAGGACGGCAACGAGGACGAGAGCGATGTACGCCTCACCCAGAAGCGCCGCTCATTCCTTGCCTACAGCGAGCGCGAGCGTGCAGTACCCTGGCGTGCATTCCCCTGCTACATCAGTTGGTACGAACTCAATATCAACCGCAACAACGCAGCCCCCGGACAGGAGCACACCAACATGCAGATTGGTCCCGTGATGGAGATCCTTGCTCAGTGGAAGGAGAAGATGTATGACAAGTATGGCGTTGGTCCTGCAAGCTTCATCATCGATGACGGTTGGGACAACTATGGAACATGGACTTTTCACTCTGCCTTCCCCAACCAGATGAAGGACATGGCTGCTTATGCTGCCGACATGAACGCTGGCGTGGGTGCATGGCTCGGTCCCGTTGGTGGTTATGGCGAGAGCGGTAACTATCGTCGTAGCTATTGGAGCGACAAGGGTGGTATGCAGCTCTCTAACCCTGCTTATTACGAGACCTTCCTTACTGCTGCCGAGAACCTGGTGAAGAACCAGCATGTGAACGGCAAGGGTACTTACAACTTCTTCAAGTTCGACGGTATCTCTGCTCAATTCTCTGCCGTAGGTCCCGACAATGGCGACACCGGTAATGAAAATGCCGAGGGTATCATCCGTCTGGAGCAGTATGTTCGCGAGAACCTCAAGGAGGACATCTTCTTCAACACCACAGTAGGTACTTGGGCTTCTCCCTTCTGGTATCAGATCACCGATGCAACATGGCGTCAGGAGAACGACCACGGTCGCGCAGGCAACAACAGCCACAACCGTGAGCAGTGGATCACCTACCGCGACAACTTGGTTCACCAGAATTATGTCACCGCTTCTCCCATCTGTCCTATCAACACCCTGATGACCCACGGCTTCATGCTCACCGAGTTTGGTCCCCCAGCAGGTGACCCACGCGACTACAAGTCAGTGCTCAACGAGTTGCGTTGCGCCTTCGCTTGCGGTAGCGGTATGGTTGAACTCTACAACGACTATAAGCTGATGAACTCTATCGAGGGTGGCAAACTTTGGGGTGACCTTGCTGAACTTATCAAGTGGCAGAAGGAGAACGAGGATGTTCTGATGGATGCTCACTGGGTAGGTGGCGATCCCTGGACAGGCAGCAAGCACGAGATCTACGGTTGGGCTTCATGGAATGGCGAGAAGGCCACTCTGGCTCTGCGCAACGGCGACAACAACGCTCAGAGCATCAAGCTCACCTTGCGCCAGGCATTCGAGATTCCTGCCAACATCACAGGTTCCATCATCCTGACCAAGCCCTTCGCCGATCAGGCCGACTTGAGCGGTTTGACCGAGGGTCAGGCTATCGACATCGATACCGAGTTGACATTGACTTTGCCCGGAAGTAGTGTATTCATGTTCAACGGTCGTGATAGCGAGGCAGCCGTGGTTGCCGTAGAGAGCATCACCTTCGACAAGGCTAAGTACGAGGTTGAGGAGGAGTCAACCGTAGGTATCATCGCTACAGTAAACCCTACTAACGCCACCGTAAAGGCTCTTGAGTGGACTTCAAGCGACGAGGCGGTGGCCACCGTGGCAAACGGTCTTGTTAAGGGTATCTCAGTAGGTAAGGCTACTATCACCGCAACCGCAACCGACGGTTCTGGTGTGCTTTGTCAGGCAGAGGTTACCGTAACCGAGAAGGTTATTCCTCCATATAGCATCAACTTCGATAAGAATTTGACCAAGGATGCTGGTGGCCGTGCCGTATCACAGATAGTATTCGCTCCTGCTACAACAGAGGCTAAGACATTGCAGATTGCCGATGCTGACAAGGCAAAGCGTTATCTTGATTTGACCGAGGCAGAGGACATGGTTCTTACCTGTGCTCCTGGCGAGGAAATCAATGTGACTTTGAAGCATAGTGGTGCATGGATGCACGGTTATGTTTACATCGACCTTGACAATGACCAGCAGTTCAGCTTCAAGGAAGGCAGTACTGACCAGAACGGTACTGATCTGGTAAGTTTCTTCTTCTATAATGGCAAGTTCGGTGATGACGGTGCCGGTGTCAATTCCTTGGGCGAGGAGATCAGTGGCAATGGCCGCAATCCTGGTAGCAATATAGCATGCCCCAAGTTCACCGCACCTGAGGCTGGCGCATATCGTATCCGTTTCAAGGTAGACTGGAACAGCGTCGATGCAGGCGGTCAGATTGCTGCTGATGGCACTTGTACAGGCACAAATGGTATTTTGGCAAATGGAGGTACTATCGTTGATGCAACTCTTCAGGTAATTGACCCCACGGGTATCGGTTCTGTAGATGCAGATAGCAAACAAGGTGCTTTCTACGACCTCAGTGGCCGCAAGGCTCGCACCTCTCAGCACGGTGTCTTCATCCAGAATGGCAAAAAGGTTGTACGTTAGAAATAATGTTAAGCCTGTTCAATAAGAGAACACAATAACGTATAGAATTTACATCCCCCAACATCTTTCCTGTATGGAGAGTTGTTGGGGGATGTTTTTGTCACCTATATGCAGTGCTTCTTTCTGGATATATTTGACTCTGTCCCAGCTCTTGCTCTGTTCTGAAGTAGGGACGCAGCGTGCTGCGTCCGCTTTGTTTTATCCCCTTGTGCTTTGGGGGACAGTAAAGGAGATGAAATTATCCCAAATTGCTCATTAGCGCAGAATATTCTAATGAACCGATTTGGGATTATTTGTCACGCCCCTTTTTTTTTGTCCTTCATCCTGTTATTGAAGAAAACACCCCATCTCTTCTTGTTTATCACATCTTTTTCTTATCTTTGCAAAAATTCCGTCGCCACAGCGGTGGTGTGAGGAAGGATTTTATCGAAAAAGGTGTTATTGAAATTATCTTCTAAAATCAAATTCTCGCAAAGTTTGAACGCTGTGAAGATGATAGCGATAGCACCACATCGTTGGTATGTACGGCCACAATTGGCTACCTACATAACCTTTGGTGTGGGCTATTGTTTTATCCACAGCAAAGGCAATGCGAGAAGCCTGATTTTAGGATAAAGCAGATATAGTTCCCACACCTTTATTTTATACCCACTGCTTTCTTCTGGGAATTGGAAGGCGAAAAGCAAATACAAGATGAAAAAACATCTACACAATTCCTTGCGGGCGCTGTTCCTGTCCCTGGCGGTGCTCCTGTCCCTGCCCATGCTGGCAGTAGAGGTTGAGATTGATGGGATAAACTATGACCTTAATGCAGAGGCAGAGCAGGCTACTGTTATAGAGAAGAGCAGTGGCAAGTATTCAGGAGAAATTGTTATTCTAGAGTCTGTTGAGTATGGAGGTACTACTTATCGTGTGACAAGCATAGGGAATAGCGCTTTCGAAGATTGCTATGGTTTGACCTCGGTTTCTATCGGCAATAATGTGACTAGCATAGGTGATGATGCTTTCTATGGTTGCTCTGGCTTGAGTTCGGTGACTATCGGCAATAGTGTGAAGAGCATAGGGTCTTTTGCTTTCAGTAAGTGCTCTGGTTTGAGTTCGGTGACTATTCCTAATAGTGTGACGAGCATAGGGAATAGCGCTTTCGAATATTGCTCTGGCTTGCCCTCGGTTACTATCCCCAATAGTGTGACGAGCATAGGGGATGTTGCTTTCTCTGATTGCTCAGGTTTGACCTCGGTTATTATTGGCAATGGTGTGGAGAGCATAGGGTCTTTTGCTTTCCGTAATTGCTCTGGTTTGACCTCGGTTACTATCCCCAATAGTGTGAAGAGCATAGGGGAGAGTGCTTTCCGTAGTTGCTCTGGTTTGACATCGGTGACTATCGGCAATAGTGTGGAGAGCATAGAGTATGCTGCTTTCGAATATTGCTCTCGTTTGACCTCGGTTACTATCCCCAATAGTGTGACGAGCATAGGGGATTATGCTTTCTATTATTGCTCTGATTTGACCTCGGTGACTATCGGCAATAGTGTGACGAGCATAGGGGATTATGCTTTCTATTATTGCGGTTCATTAAAGAAGGTTTTAAATTTTTCAAGATTGAATATTAGCTACGATAGTAGCGGTTACGGTTATGTTGGATATTATGCTCATGTGATATTAAAGAATCCTGAAATTATCGATAATTATGTATTTTATTCTAACGAATTGTATGGTTATATGGGTACGGATACAGATCTCCAACTACCAGAAAAATATAAGGGAGAGGATTATGTCATTGGTGTTTATGCTTTCGCTGGTTGTTCTTTGACCTCGGTGACTATCCCCAATAGTGTGACGAGGATAAAGGATTATGCTTTCTATAATTGCCCTGGTTTGACCTCGGTGACTATAGGTAGTGGAGTTGAGTACATTGGTTACGAAGCCTTTGCCAATTGCCCAGAGCTACTTGATGTCTATTGCTATGCCGAGAAACTGCCTACTACATATAGTGGCGAAACATTTGAAGATTCGCCCATAGCAGATGCCACCCTTCATGTTCCTGCTGCTTCTATTGAAAGTTATTTGAAATATAGGCCCTGGAGTGGTTTTGGAAAGATAGTGGAACTTCCAGAAGAAGAACCCGAAGTAGAGAAATGCGCTACACCTGTGGTGACTTATGCTGAAGGAAAGTTGTCCTTCTCTTGCGAGACAGAGGGGGCGGAGTTTGTTACTGATATTACAAGCAGTGACTTTAAGAAGCACTACGATGCCGAAATTGAACTCAGCGCGACATACAATATCGAGGTATATGCTACTAAGGCTAACTTTGAGAACTCTGACACCGTGAATGTGGCACTTGTTTGGGTAGAGAACGGCAATGTGGATGAGGAGACTGGCATCATCAGCGTGGAGACTGCTCCGGTCCTCATCCAAGGCAATGGCGGCATACTGACTGTTAGCGGTGTGGCAAAGGGCACTGATGTGGTGGTTTACACCATCAGTGGCACAGAGGTTGCCCGTGCAACTGCTGCCGACGGCACAGCAACCATCAGCACCGGTTTGCAGAGCGGTACTATAGTGGTAGTGAAGTTCGGCAACAAGAGCGTGAAGGTGAGGATTTAAGGTTTATCCATTTTTCCTATAACACACATACGATCTGCAGGCACCCCAGTGATGGAGAGTGTCTGCGGATTGTGTTTTATTGTCGCTAGGAAGTAATCCGCTTGGTGCAACAGTTGTGTCTCGATCAGAAACTTTCCCCAAGACTGCACTATGCAAAGATAATAAGAAAGATAAGAATAAGCAGAAAGAACACTTTCCAAAAAGTGAACTCAATATTGTGGAGCATTGTACGCAATATTCAGGAGCAATGTACTTAACGTTGAGTACAATGCTCCCCAATATTGAGTACAATTTTATGAAAACGTTTTCAATATGTTTATTTCCTGGTCTTAGTGCCTTTTATTGCTGTAATTAACAGTTTTATGCAATGTGGGCAAGTGGCGTGTGTTTATTTTGTATTTCCCTCGCCTTATCGCCCCCTTGACTATCGTCTTAGGTACTTTCGCTCGGAAATTCTCAAACAAGTTTGGCTTAGCAGTCTTAGAAACTCACGTTCGGCATAAAAAAGTAAACTTTTCTGCTCTCACTTAATCGTTTCTTTGGAATTTCTCTCGCTTAATCGTACCTTTGCATTCTGTTAAACGAACATACCTTATATATATAATACGATATGGAACTGTATCCCAAACTCATAATGGATGCTCTTGCTACGGTGCGTTATCCTGGCACAGGCAAGAACATAGTGGAGATGGAGATGGTGGAGGACGACCTTCGCATAGCTGGTATGCATGTGAGTTTCTCTCTCATCTTCGACAAACCCACCAACCCCTTCCTGAAATCCCTTGTTAAGGCCTCGGAGGCAGCCATCCACGCCTATGTGTCGAAGGATGTGGAGGTGGAGATAAAGACAAAGACCTTACAGGCTCCACGTCCCGACCTGCCCGACCTTCTCCCCGGAGTGAAGAACATCATTGCCGTGAGCAGCGGCAAGGGTGGAGTGGGCAAGAGCACTGTGGCAACAAATCTTGCCGTGGCTCTGGCGCGTATGGGGCATCGTGTTGGTCTCTTGGATTGCGATATCTTTGGCCCCAGTGCTCCCAAGATGTTTGGCATGGAGGATGCTCGTCCCTATAGCGAGAACATCGACGGACGCGACCTCATCATGCCCGTTGAGAAGTATGGCATCAAGGTGTTGAGCATTGGTTTCTTCGTTGATCCTGGTACTCCAACACTCTGGCGTGGCGGTATGGCATCAAATGCCTTGAAGCAGCTCATTGGCGATGCCGCTTGGGGCGACCTTGATTATTTCGTGCTCGACACACCTCCAGGCACTTCCGACATACACCTTACTCTCGTGCAGACTCTTCCCATCACAGGTGCCGTCATCGTGAGCACACCCCAGCAGGTGGCTCTTGCCGATGCCAGAAAGGGTATCAATATGTACACCAACGAGAAGGTGAATGTGCCCATCCTGGGTCTGGTGGAGAACATGGCATGGTTCACTCCCGAGGAGCATGCCGAGGAGAAATACTACCTCTTCGGGCGTGAAGGCGTGAAGACTCTTGCCCAGGAGATGAATGTCCCCTTGCTTGGACAGATTCCCGTGGTGCAGAGCATCTGCGAGAATGGCGATGGCGGCACTCCCGTAGCATTGGAACCAGGCAGTATCACAGGCCAGGCCTTCCTCCAGCTTGCCGCTCGTGTGGTCACCGAAACCGACCGCCGCAACATCGAGCGCGAGAAGACCAAGATTGTGGAGATGAAGAAGTGAATATAGTATTAACTTTTAATATCAAAAAATTATGAAGAAGTTGTTGTTAATTCCAGTTCTGGTGTCATTATTCTCTTGTAATAATGGCCAACAATGTAGTGGTCCTGTTGTAGAAACTGACTCGGTTGAGATAACCAGCAAACTTGCTGAGATGAAGCAGGCAAGTATAGAGTACATGGCAAAACTGGACACTACTCCTACAATAAAAGGAATTAAGGAGGAAGAAGTGTTGACTCTTAGGATGAATATGGTTGCTACCTTAATGCTTAACGGTGTTATTACGGAGGATATTTCTAATGCTACAGATATGTTGAACGAGCTCAATCCTACTTATATAGTGTTGAAGCTTGATAAAAATGCTCCTAAGGATTCTGTTGATGCATTGGTAAATGGCGTTTATACCTACTATAAGGGAAATGCATCTAATGAATCTCCCAAGTATTTTTTCTTTCAGCAGTTAGATTATTGTAACGCTAATGATGGTGAGCGCAGATATGAAGATTTGTCTACAGAGTTCCTTCTTCCTCCTCATCGTAGGATAGAAATGCCCAAGCCCTATATACCAGATAGCGTTATATCGGAATAGGATTCGCTTCAATGGTTCCTCTGCAAATAGTATGTTTTTGTCATGTTTATTGAGAGTTAAGGGTTAAGGTGGGGACGGAATCTTATAAAATTGCTGACACTCCTTTTTATTTCTTCCCCTGAGACAGGGGAAGTCCCCGAAGGGGGATGGGGTATGACCTATAGCCAAGCCAGTGATGTAATCTCAAAACGTAATTCTATGTCTACACAAGATCACAACAATAGGAACTTGCTGGAGAATAGACGCTATCTCAGGAAAAACAGTACTTCTGCAGAGGTATTGTTGTGGACACAGATAAGGTCAAGACAAATAGAAGGAGTTAAGTTTAGAAGACAATTCAGCATAGGTCCATATATCTTGGATTTCTATAGTCCCGAAATTAGACTTTGCATTGAATTGGATGGAAAAGACCACTTTACTTCCTCTGGAGACAGATATGATTACAAACGGACCGAGTTCCTGAAAAACGAGCACAACATAGTAACCATAAGATTTGAAAATAAGGATATCTTCAATTCATTAGCCAGTGTGCTTGAAGAAATCAGAAGGACTATTGCTTCAATAAAAAACGAAAAACATCTATAGAGAAAAGAAATGTTTCTGTATAGGGCATACCCCATCCCCTTCGGGACTTCCCCTGCCTCAGGGGAAGAAATAAAAAGGATGGACAGAGTTAAGCACAGGAAGGCGCAGCATTGGATAAGATAGAACCTCTAAAATAGATGAATATGTTTTTGGAAGTTGTAAAGGCGGAGTATCTGAATGATTACCGCATCAAATTGTGGTTCAATAACCAGGTTGTGAAGGTGGTGGACTTGGCTAATTCGCTGAATGGAGAAGTCTTTCGTCCACTGAAGGATTTGGAATATTTCAAGCGATTTACCATCAAATTCAATACTATAGAATGGGAAAATGGAGCAGACCTTGCCCCTGAATACCTCTACGAAACAGGAACAGCAGTATCATAACTATTTGCTCCGATAGATACTTATATAATACTAGCGCCAGCCTACCACTGTGGTAGGTTGGCGCTAGTATTTTAGTTTTCTGTTTTAATCCGACTTTATCGAATCTGCTCCCGCTCGGCATAGTTTAAACGAGTTTAACTCTGCTCTCGCTTACTCGCAGATTTCCGTTTTTCGTTTTCACTTTTCCCCTTCCTTTATCCATTCCTCATGTCTCTTTATCTTCCAACCTATGGCGGCGTGGATGATGGACATGATGGGGGAGATGAGACAGAAGAAGGTGTAGGGTAGGTAGGTGAGGGTGGCAACGCCGAGCACGGTGGCTTGTGTCATACCGCAGGTATTCCAAGGGATGAGTACCGACACCACGGTAGCACTGTCCTCGGTGGAGCGGGAAAGCAAGCGTGATTCATAACCCTGGCGGGTGTACTCGTCCTTGAACATATTGCTTGAAAGGATGATGGAGATGTATTGGTCGCCCGTCATCAGGTTCATGGCAATACCATTGAACACGGTGCAACTTACAAGTCCCAGACGTGTCTTCATAAAACGACGGAATATGGCTTCGAGGAAACTCTTCAGCATGCCGCACGATGTCATGGCACCTCCGAATACCATGGCGGAGAGAATCAGCCAGATAGTATCCATCATACCTCCCATGCCTCGGGTGGAGACAAGGTCGTTCAAGATGGCATTGCCTGTATCCACTGATGTTGAGTTGGCAAAGGTGGTGATGATGCCACGGAAAAGTGCCTCGAAGGAGTATGAACCATCGGTAGAACCTCCTATCTGCATTAGTATATTCCCTTGGAAGATAATCGCCAGGGTGATGGCCATAATGGAGGAGAGGAAGAGTACAATGAGCGTGGGTACTTTCTTGTAGATGAGCACAGCCGTGATAACAGGCACAACAAGCAACCAGGGCGAGATGTAGAAGGTGCTGTTTAGCGCTCCGGTGTATGTATCTATCGATTCTGTAAGATTGCTGCTTCCTATCCAAATACCTGCCAATCCGAAGATTATCAGTGAAATAAACATGCTTGGGATAGTGGTTACGAGCATGTATCGGATGTGCTGGAAGAGTGGTGTTCCGCTACTTGAACTTGCCAGTACGGTGGTGTCGGAAAGTGGAGAAATCTTGTCTCCGAAATAGGCACCAGAGATGATGGCACCAGCCGTCCAACCGTCTTCAAATCCCAAAGCTCGGCCTATGCCTATCAGAGCTATACCTATGGTGGCTATGGTTGTCCACGACGAACCCGACATCAACGACACAAGAGCGCAAATCAGACACGAGGAGAGCAGAAAAACCGCAGGGTGTATCATCTGTATGCCATAGCAGATGAGTGTGGGGACAATGCCGGAAATCATCCACGAGGCCGAGAGCATGCCGATGAGCAGGAGTATGCAGATGGCTACAGAACTTTCACGTATCTTTTCTGCAATGCTTTCCTCAATGGTGCTCCACTTGATGTGGCACACACCCATGCCAAGTGCAATGCATATGCCGCTGGCGGTTAGCAGGACAATCTGAGAGGGACCTCCAAGCGAGTCGCTCCCGAAGATAACAAGCGTGCACGAGAGTAAGGCTATGAGGGTGATGAAGGGTATTGAACTGAGCCACGCAGATGGTTTGCGTGGCTCGCGAGTCGATTGGATATCTTCCATTGTGTTTTTTATTGTTTTATAGGTAGCCTGGATTTTCTAGATATTCTAGTTCCTCTAGAAATTCCTAGAATATCTATGGTTTCCTAGGTATATCTAGGATTTCCTATGAGAGTCTCTCTTTTAAAAGCCGGCATCGAGGCCGCTTCGTTTGTTTCGTCCATAGCTGCGATATTCGTCGAATTCAATTTCCACCTCAGGCTCTTTGAGTTTTCCTTCGTGGGGAAGACGGAAGGCCAGATACTTGATGTCGATACCTCGTTCGCGCCACATCTGCTCGTAGTAGGTTTGGCGTGAGCGTGCCTCGGCGGTATCTTCTCCTGTCTCGCTATATAGACTTCGAGTGCAAACGAGGGGTTGTAGACCATTGGCCTTGAGCATTTCCTCGGTGTAGGTGAAAAGGAAGTTGGAGTCGGTCTTAAGGTGTACTATGCCACCATCCTTCATGATCTTGCGATAACGCTGAAGGAAATAGGTTGATGTGAGACGTTTTGTTGCCTTCTTCATCTGTGGATCGGAGAAGGTGAGCCATATCTCGGCCACCTCTTCGGGAGAGAAAAACTGGTCGATGAACTCGATGTTGGTGCGAAGGAAACCTACATTCTTCATCCCCTTGTGCATGGCTTCCTGGGCTCCTGTCCACATGCGTGCTCCCTTGATGTCAACGCCGATGTAGTTGTTATGAGGATATAATGCTCCCATGCCAACGGTGTATTCGCCACGACCACATCCGAGTTCAAGAATGATGGGGTTCTCGTTCTTGAAGAACTCCTTATGCCAATCAAGTCGGTGTGGGTCGTCGCCAGGACGATATGGACGCTCAACAACCAAAGGATTGCTTGCCATATCGGCAAATTTTGCTAACTTACCTTTTCCCATATCTTCTTATTCCATTTCAAAGGTAGTGCTGCCAATGTTTTGTCCGTCGGCAAAGATGTCTACTCGGTATTCGCCCGCAGAGAGTGCTTCTGCAATATCCCAGTATACGGTAATGTTTTGTTCCTCTCCAGTGTATTCTATCTCTTTGGAGATGCTATACTGAAGGTCGCGGTTCTCGTATGGGAAGGTGCCGCCGCTTGCAAGTACTGAACCAGTGGGTGTAGCGATGCGTACATAAACGGTGCGCATACCTGTTGTTGTGGTGACATTACGGGCAAGGGTGAACGAGATGGCGAACTTCTTGGCTTTCTTTATCTTATCGGTTTCCTTTCCTTTTTTGTTCTTGGCAGAAACATTGATGTTAGTTGCATGAAGCTGGCTTGCTATGGCAACTTTCTCTACCAACTGCTCTTTCTCTGTAGAGAGGTCGGTGATATGCGCCTGTGCTTGTTGGTTTTGGTTGCGCAGATTGGTATTATCCACCTTAAGGGCCTGATTCTCTCGGTTTAGTGAGTCAATCTGCATCACATAGTCCTTGAGGATAGCGCGCAAGGTGGCGAGTTCCTTCTTCAAACGCATTATTTCGCGAGCATTGGTCGCCTTGGTCTCCTTAAGTTCTTGCAAGAGTTTCTGGACACGCTCCTGCTCAATAGATAGTTGGTTGATGAGCGAATCGTTGTTAATTTGTGTCATCATCTCGTTGTATTGCATGGCGAACTGCTCGTATTCGTTCTCCATTTCGGCCTTATCCATTTTTAGAACCTCTATCATCTGTTCGTTTTCCTCCTGGCGTGCTCTCATCTGTGTGTTCATGTAAATGAGTACGCCGATGAGTACGATGCATACAGCAGAGGCGGCAATCAATAATACTTTCTTGTTCATAATTGCGTGGTTTTATATTTGCGTATCTATATATTTCTGTATGCAAAGATATGAATTATTCCTTATATAATATAATATGTGTTCAAATTCTTGTGTATACTCTTGCTTGCCTTGTATATTTTTATTAACTTTGTCCCTGTTGATAATATTTTTTAACCTAAATAACTATGCGTAAAATTATCATGTTGGCGGCCTTGTTGGCAAGTGCTGCTGGTGCCTGGGCAGACGGCATCCGTATGCTCAACAAGACAACCGCTGAGGTTACATTGGATGGTGGAAAACGCATGTATGTGGATTTCTATGGTCCCCATACCTTCCGTGTTTTTCAGGATCCCAATGGTGGTATCATCCGTGATCCAAAGGCAAGTCCTGAGGCACAGATTTTAGTAAACAACCCTCGTCGCGATGCTGGTGAGGTTGTGCTCAACGAGGAGGCTGCAACACTTACCACAAAGGAGATTGTGGTAAAGGTGAATACCAAGACTGGTCAGATTCAGGCTCTTAAGGGTGGCAAGGTCATCGTTGATCAGGTTGTACCTACGGAGTTTGGTAAAAAGCGTACTACCGTGAAGTTCGCTCAGAATGAGAATGATTACTTCTATGGTGGTGGTGTGCAAAACGGTCGTTTCTCTCACAAGGGCAAGTTCATTGCCATCGTTAATACCAACAACTGGGTAGATGGTGGTGTTTGTAGCCCCACTCCTTACTATTGGAGTACTGGTGGTTATGGTGTGATGTGGCACACTTTCAAGCCTGGTGGTTATGATTTCGGTAATGCCGAGGCAGAGAATACCGTGCTTTATCACGATACTGACTACCTGGATATTTTCGTGATGGTAAACGAGGGTGCAGTGCCTTTGCTGAACGATTTTTATCAGTTGACCGGTAATCCTGTTCTGTTGCCCAAGTTCGGTTTCTATCAGGGCCACCTGAATGCATACAACCGCGACTTCTGGACAGAGGAGGCAAAGCGTGATAACTACATCCAGATGCCTTATGAGGACGGCAAGTTCTACAAGGAGAGCCAGAAGGACAATGGTGGTGTGCAGGAGACTTTGAACGGTGAGAAGAACAACTATCAGTTCTCTGCCCGTGCTGCTATCGACCGTTATCTCGACAATGACTTCCCCTTGGGTTGGTTCCTTCCCAATGACGGTTATGGTGCAGGTTATGGTCAGACAGGCACATTGGACGGCAATATCCAGAACTTGAAAGAGTTTGGTGACTATGCTCGTAGCAAGGGTGTTGAGATTGGTCTTTGGACTCAGAGCGACCTTCACCCCAAGGAGGGTATCGAGGCATTGCTTCAGCGCGATATCGTCAAGGAGGTTGGTGTTGCTGGTGTTCGTGTATTGAAGACCGATGTGGCATGGGTTGGTGCTGGTTACTCATTCGGTTTGAATGGTGTTGCCGATGTGGCACAGATCATGCCTTATTATGGTAATGATGCTCGTCCTTTCATTATCTCTTTGGACGGTTGGGCTGGTACTCAGCGCTATGCTGGTATTTGGTCGGGTGACCAGACAGGTGGTGAGTGGGAGTATATCCGTTTCCATATTCCTACCTACATCGGTGCAGGTCTTGCAGGTCAGCCAAACATTACCAGTGATACCGATGGTATCTTCGGCGGTCAGAACCTTCAGGTTAATGTGCGCGACTTTCAGTGGAAGACCTATGGTCCTATGCAGTTGAACATGGATGGTTGGGGTTCAAGTCCCAAGTATCCCCAGGCTTTGGGTGAGAAGGCAGCTGACCTGAACCGCTACTACCTCAAGCTCAAGTCAAAGATTCTTCCCTATCAGTATGCTATCGCTCGCGAGGCTGTTGATGGTCTTCCCATGATCCGTGCTATGTTCCTCGAGGAAGAGAATGCATTCACTCTTGGTAAGCGCACTGAATATCAGTATATGTTTGGTCCCTACATCTTGGTGGCTCCCATCTATCAGGCAACTCGTGCCGACAAGGAAGGTAACGATGTACGTGATGGTATCTATCTGCCCAAGGGCGAGTGGGTTGATTACTTCACCGGCGATGTATATCAGGGTGGTCGTATCATCAATAACTTCCCTGCTCCTCTTTGGAAGTTGCCCGTGTTGATGAAGCGCGGTGCTATCATTCCCGTACACAAGACAACAAACACTCCTGCCGAACTTGATCCCAAGATGCGTGCATACGAGATTTATCCCTTCGGCGAGAGCACATTTACAGAATATGACGACGATGCTAAAACTCAGGCTTATCTTCTGGGCGAATGTACCAAGACAAAGGTAAATAGCAAACTTGATGCAAAGGGCAATCTTACCGTTACTGTTGAACCTACAAAGGGTGAGTTCAAGGGCTTTGAGAAGCAGAAGTTCACCCATGTAACAGTATTCTGTAGCGAGAAACCCGCAAAGGTTGCCGCAAAGGTTGGTGGCAAGAAGGTTAAGCTCGTTGAGGTTAATGACTATGCTGCATGGAAGGCTACTCCCAACAGTTTCTACTATGGCGAGAATGCTGAGGATAAGTATATGAAGGTGAAGGGTCTGATGGTGAATATTGCTGAGACAGATGTTGTTGCCAACGAGGTTGTTGTTACTGCTTCTAATGTTGTGGTTGACAATACTAACAAGTTGCTAGCCAATACTGGTGCTTTGGTTGCTCCCAAGGCTCAGTTGGAGGGTACCGAGGCGTATACTCTCACTCCTACTTGGGAGGCTCAGCAGAATGCCGACTACTACGAGCTTGAGTTCGAGGGTCAAATCTATAGCACTATTGCAGCTACCGAGTACACTATCGATGGTCTTTCTGCATCTACCTCTTATGAGATGAAGGTTCGTGCCGTAAACAAGGACGGTGTGAGCGAATGGACATCATTGAAGGCTACCACAGCTGCCGATCCTCTTCGCTTTGCTATCCGTGGTGTTCAGGCAGAGACAACATGTGAAAATCAGGGTGGTCAGGGCGTGAATAAGTTGTTCGACTTCGATGAGACCAGCATCTGGCATACCGCATGGAGTAAGTCGGCTGTTCCCTTCGAGATGGTTATCGACTTGAGAACCGTTAACTTCCTCGACAGGATGCACTATATGCCTCGTCCCGATGGTGGTAATGGTACTATCCTGAAGGCAAGCTATGAATTGAGTATGGATAAGATGAACTGGTCAGCTCCCGTGGTTCTCAACTGGGCACGCGACGGTCAGGTTAAGGAGGTTGTCTTCGAGGGTGCTCCTAAGGCTCGCTTTATCCGCATCAAGGTTACTGAGGCTCTAGGCAACTTCGGTTCTGGCTATGAGATGTACATCTTCCGTCAACCCGATTCTGAGTACTATATCCCCGGTGATATCAATCTGGATGGTAAGTTGGATGAGAACGACCTTACCTCTTATATGAACTACACTGGTTTGCGTAAGGGCGATGGTGACTTTGACTATGTGAGCAAGGGTGACCTTAATGGTAATGGTTTGCTCGATGCATACGACATCATGTCTGTTGCTGTGGCACTGAACGACGGTGTAAGTCCTCGCAAGGTTGAGCATGTAGCTGGTGAAATTACTATTAAGGCCGATAAGGCTCAGTACAATGCTGGTGATGTGGCTACAATCACTATTAGCGGTAAGGGTTTGAAGAGTGTGAATGGTTTGAGCTTAGCTCTTCCTTATAATGCTCAGGAGTGGGAGTATGTTGGTGTTGAAGCACCTGCGTTGAGCAAGATGTACAACATGACCTACGACCGTCTCCATACCAATGGCGACAAGGTGCTTTACCCCACCTTCGTTAACCTTGGCGAACAACAGAACATCGAGGGTGATGCTGCACTTATTGTTGTGAAGATGAAGGCTAAGAAAAAACTGAAATTCAACCTCCAGCACACCGATGGCATGCTTGTTGATAAGCATCAGAATATAATGAACTTCTAAACCATTGAGATTCAGTTTAAATTACATAGAAAAATACGTTTTGGAAAACTTTTTCTTTAGGAAGAAATAAAAATACACTGAAAATCAGGTAGATAGAAAAACTTTTGGAAAACTTTTCTGTTTTGGGATGTTAAAAAGTTGCTCAAAATGGAAAAGTTTTCCTTTTTATTCTTGCCTCATATTTTCTATTGTTGTATATTTGCAACACTTTTCCGCTTTTTTGAAAACAGCGTTTTCTTATAATGAGAGAGTAACCTTGAATTTGCATAATAACATAAAAACAATAGGGATATGATACAGACAGTAGTAAAGCGTGATGGTCGCATCGTTGGTTTTAACGAGCAGAAGATAGGTGCTGCCATTCGTAAGGCAATGTTGACCACCGATGCAGGTGAGGACAACGAGTTGATCGTGAAGATTACCGACCGCGTGACAATGCGTGGCAAATCGCAGATGACCGTGGAGGATATTCAGGATATGGTTGAGGACGAGTTGATGAAATCCAGTCGCCCTGATGTTGCTAAAATATATATAAAGTATCGTAGCGCGCGTACGATTGCGCGTAAGGCAAAGACACGCGATATCTTCCTTGAGATTATCAACATCAAGAACAACGATGTTACCCGTGAGAATGCCAACATGAATGCCGATACTCCTGCCGGTATGATGATGAAGTTCTCCAGCGAGACAACCAAGCCTTTCGTTGATGACTATCTGTTGAGTGATGAGGTTAAGGATGCTGTGAAGAACAATTATCTGCACATTCATGACAAGGACTACTATCCAACCAAGTCATTGACCTGTGTTCAGCATCCCTTGGATCGTATTCTCAAGTATGGTTTCCAGGCTGGTCATGGCGAGAGCCGTCCTGCAAAGCGCATCGAAACAGCTTCAATTCTCGGTTGTATCAGCATGGAAACGGTGCAAAATGAGATGCATGGTGGTCAGGCTATCCCTGCTTTCGACTTCTATCTGGCTCCATATGTACGCAAGAGTTTTATCGAAGAGGTGAAGGTTTTGGAAGACCTTAATGCCGAGGATTATAGTGAGTTGTATAATAGTGATATAGAGGATTTCATAGAGACTCCGCTTACTGGATTGGTTGGTAGAGAGCGTGTCCGTCAGCATGCTATAAACAAAACTGTGGAACGTGTGCATCAGGCAATGGAGGCGTTCATCCATAATATGAATACTATCCATTCTCGTGGTGGTAATCAGGTGGTGTTCTCTTCTATCAACTATGGTACCGATACCAGTGCTGAAGGACGTTGTATTATTCGTGAATTGCTACGTAGTACATACGAGGGTGTCGGCAATGGCGAGACAGCTATCTTCCCTATTCAGATTTGGAAGAAAAAGCGTGGTGTGAGCTATTTGCCTACCGACCGCAACTACGACCTTTACAAGTATGCTTGTAAGGTAACAGCTCGTCGTTTCTTCCCCAACTTCATCAACCTTGATGCTCCATATAACTATCACGAGAAGTGGGATATCAACGATCCAGAACGATACAAGTATGAGTGTGCTACCATGGGTTGTCGTACCCGTGTGTTTGAGAATCGTTTTGGTCCCAAGACCAGTATCGGCCGTGGTAATCTCTCTTTCTCAACCATCAACATTGTACGTCTCGCTATTGAGTGTATGAACATCAAGGATAAGGAAGACCGTATAGCAGCTTTCTTTGCCAAGTTGGATAATTTGCTAGGTATTACTGCTCAGCAGTTGCACGACCGTATGGAGTTCCAGAAGACAGCCTTCGCCAAGCAGTTCCCATTGTTGATGCGTGGTTTGTGGATTGGTAGTGAAAATCTTGCTCCCAACGATACTATTGCTCCTGTTATCAATCAGGGTACACTTGGTATTGGTTTCATTGGTTTGGCAGAATGCTTAATTGCGCTTACAGGCAAGCATCATGGTGAGAGTGAGGAGAGTCAGGAACTTGGTTTGAAGATTGTGACCTATATGCGTGACCGTGTTGTCGAGTTCTGTGACCGCTATCAGCACAACTATAGTGTATTGGCCACTCCTGCCGAAGGTCTTTCCGGTCGCTTCACCAAGTTTGATAAGAAAAAGTATGGTATCATCCCTGGTATAACTGATAAGGATTACTATACCAACTCAAACCACGTGCCTGTTTATTATAAGTGTTCTGCTCTTCACAAGGCTCAGGTTGAGGCTCCCTATCATGTTCTCACTGGTGGTGGTCACATCTTCTATGTAGAGATTGACGGTGATGCTACTCATAATCCCGAGGCCGTAATGAACATCGTTGACATGATGGATAAGTTCAATATAGGTTATGGTTCAGTAAACCACACACGCAATCGCTGTATGGCATGTGGTTATGAGAATGCAGAAAAGACAATGGATGAATGTCCCAAGTGTGGAAGCACTAATATCGACCGTCTTCAGCGCATCACCGGTTATCTCGTAGGTACTACCGACAGATGGAACTCTGCTAAATTGGCCGAACTGAACGATAGAGTTGTTCACAAATAATATGTTCTCTGAAAATTAAGATATAGTCAACCGACAGCTATTCTATTTTATCAAATAGTGATGGCATGTCGGTTGATTTTATATGTAAGTGTTTATGAAATTACGAGTATTGGATATTGTAGAAGATACCACCGTTGATGGTCCTGGCTTTCGCACAAGTATCTATTTGGCAGGCTGTCGTCACAGATGTCCGGGATGTCATAACCCTGAATCGTGGAACGAGCATGGTGGTAAAGAAGTGGATATTGATACTCTAATGCAAGTGATAATAAACGATCCGTTTGCTCATGTGACTTTGTCTGGCGGTGACCCATTGTTGCAAGCTGCAGGATGTGCTGAGCTTGCTTGTAGAGTGAAGTCGGAAACTGACAAAACAATTTGGTGCTATACCGGTTATACTTGGGAGACTCTTATTAAAGAGAAAACACCAGAAGTAATGCTCTTGCTGGAGCATATAGATGTTTTGGTAGATGGCCCATTTATTCAATCTCTGCGTAATACAGATTTGCTCTTTAGAGGTTCTTCCAATCAACGTTTGATAGATGTACAAAAGTCTCTTGAGTTGGGTAAGGTGGAAGAGTGGCATAGATGATGTGAATAAGCATAAATTTGTTCGTTCGAATAAAAAGTAGTAACTTTGCAACCGAAAATTGTGCTTTAGGCATTTGTTCGACAACAAAATACTTATGTTGTTGAAAATTTCAATAACATATAATGTTTAAAAATAAGAGTGTTATGAGTAAAAAGGAAAATTCGGTTCGTATACAGACTTCTATATTGAACCCTTATGAGAAAAAGGTGCTCATCTGGATTGCAGAGCGTTTGCCAAAGTGGGTTACCTCTGATATGCTGACATGGTTCAGTCTTTTCGGATCGTTGGTTATTGCGGCTGGTTATCTTTTAACTAACTATCACCCCGCATGGTTGTGGTTGTCTTCGTTTGGTGTGGTGTTGCACTGGTATGGCGACTCTTTGGATGGAACCATTGCTCGTGTCCGTAAGCAATCTCGTCCCATATATGGTTTCTATATCGATCATAATATGGATTGTGTCACTGAGTTCTTTATCTTTGGTGGTATGGGTCTTTCTGCCTATATGCATTTCTGGATGGGTTTAATGCTCTTCTGCGTGTATTTGGCCATGGAGGTTTATGTAATGATTTGTGCTCATTTGAAGAATGAGTTCAAACTCACCTATGGTATATTTGGTCCCACTGAGTTCCGTTTGCTCATCATTATCTTGAACACTATCCTGTTCTTTGTTGAACCTTTGCACACACTTGAGATTCCTGTTGCTGTTGGTCCTTTGGTAGGCACGTTCAAGAGTCTTGATCTTGCTGCAGTAGTGGTGTTCTTTGTGCTCTGCTTCCTTTATTTCAGCAGCATGATAAAGGATGGCAAATATTTTGCAAAGATTGATCCCCTGATTAAGAAATAAATTTACTCAAACAACATAAATGACTAAGTGGGTATGTAAGTACTCTCTTAGTTATTTTTTTATTGATATATTATTTAGGATTGAAGACATGGAAAAGATACTTCGTTACCTTAAGTTTATGGTATCTACACTCGGAGGAACTGCCGTAGATTGTTTTGTTATGTGGCTTTTGGCCGAAGTTCTTTTTGCTGATGTCTCTTTTGTTGGTTTGTTTGTTGCACCTACCGTATCGTTTGAATGTGCCGTATTCACAAACTACACTCTTGCATACTTCTTTGTATGGAAAGATAGGGTAGGAGAGCGCTCTAAATCCTCATTCTTTAAGCGTTTTGTCCCCTATAATGCCTCATGCATAGTGGCATTCTTGATAAAGATGGTTCCATATCTTCTTATCAGACATTTCGCCGGTCTTAATGTAGTGATATGCAATCTATTGGCCTTAATCTTCTCCGGTGCCTTCAATTTCGTTATGAATGAGTGGGTTATATTCAGGAAGAAAGAGGATAAGGTCTCTGGTAATTCAATGAAGGTTAAGAAATAGATTGCTGCTCTGCCCAAAGAATGGTTGTAGTTTGCAAGGACGGTGAAGTGAATGGATGGAACTATTGTTGCGAGTGATTCAAATAGGTAAATGTCAGGTGTTATCCGTGCCTACACCTATGCTTCGTTCCTTTGCAACCGTAAAGTGTTCTCACAGATATCTATCACGCTTGGGCGGTGTGTTATAAAGATAACTGTTTGCTTTTCTGTCTTGGCCTGATGGGCAATGTTTTGCAAAAGTCGGTTTTCTGTTTCTGAATCAAGTGCACTCGTCGCCTCGTCGAGAAGAAGTATTGCGCCTTTGCGCAGAAGAGAGCGGGCTATGGCAATGCGTTGAGCTTGGCCTTCGGATAAACCAGTACCGCCCTCTCCGCAGATGGCGTCTAATCCTTCGGGAAGTGTAAACACGAAGTCGGCACACGCAAGATGCAATACTTTTATAAGTTCTTCCTCTGGTGCATCTGGATTTCCTAAAAGAAGATTGTCGCGTATGGTTCCACTCATTAGGGTGTTGCCCTGAGGGACAAAGACAATGTTGCAACGCGTTGCCGGAGATGCCATAATGGTGCATTCCTTGCTATAAAATTCGACTTCACCTTTTGAGGGAGTGAGCAGAGCAAGGATAAGTCTGATGAGTGTTGTTTTTCCTGCACCTGTTTCACCAAGTATGCCTGTCAGGTGACTGCCCGTCGTTTCTTCCCCAACTTCATCAATCTTGATGCCCCCTACAACTATCATGAGAAGTGGGATATCAATGATCCAGAGCGTTATAAGTACGAGTGCGCTACCATGGGTTGCCGTACACGTGTATTTGAGAACCGTTTCGGTCCTAAGACCAGCATTGGTCGTGGCAACCTGTCTTTCTCGACAATCAATATTGTGCGTCTTGCCATCGAGTGCATGAATATAAAGGATAAGGAAGACCGCATTGCAGCATTCTTTGCCAAGTTGGATGGATTGCTTGAGGTAACCGCACAGCAGTTGCACGATCGCATGGAGTTCCAGAAGACAGCTTTCGCCAAGCAGTTCCCATTGCTTATGCGCGGTTTGTGGATAGGTAGCGAGAATCTTTCTCCCAACGATAGCATAGCTCCAGTAATCAACCAGGGAACTCTGGGTATCGGTTTTATAGGTCTTGCCGAATGTCTGATAGCTCTTACAGGCAAGCATCATGGCGAGAGCGAGGAAAGCCAGGAATTGGGTCTGAAGATTGTTACCTACATGCGCGACCGTGTGGTTGAATTCTGCGAGCGTTACCAGCACAACTATAGCGTTCTGGCCACTCCTGCAGAGGGTCTTTCTGGCCGCTTCACCAAGTTCGACAAGAAGAAGTATGGTGTAATCCCAGGTATCACCGACAAGGACTACTATACCAACTCAAACCATGTGCCAGTCTACTACAAGTGTTCTGCCCTGCACAAGGCACAGGTCGAGGCTCCTTATCATGCCCTCACCGGAGGCGGCCACATCTTCTATGTGGAGATAGATGGCGACGCCACTCATAATCCCGAGGCAGTGATGAACATTGTGGATATGATGGACCGTTTCAATATCGGTTATGGTTCTGTAAACCACACACGCAACCGTTGTATGGATTGTGGTTATGAGAATGCCGAGAAGACGATGGACGAGTGCCCCAAGTGCGGTAGCCACAATGTAGACCGCCTTCAGCGCATTACCGGTTATCTCGTGGGTACCACCGACCGTTGGAATAAGGCCAAACTGGCAGAGCTCAACGATCGCGTTATACATGGCAAGTAATAAGGACGCAAGTCCCAAGGAATATAATGGTCGGTAATTGCAACCGCAATTGCTGACCATTTTTTTTCTCATTATTTATATATAGCATTTATGAAGAAGTTGAGAGTTTTGGATATTGTTGAATGCACAACGGTGGATGGCCCCGGTTTCCGCACCAGTATATATATGGCGGGGTGCAGGCACAGGTGTCTGGGATGTCACAACCCCGAATCGTGGAACGAACTGGCTGGAGAGGAGTATACTGTAGAGGAACTTATGCTGGTGATACAGAGCGATCCCATCTCTCATGTGACCCTGTCAGGTGGAGATCCTTTACTCCAGGCAGAGACTTGTGCCGAACTATGTAGAAGGATAAAGTCAGAAACCGACAAGAGTGTGTGGTGCTATACGGGCTATGTTTGGGAGGATATCATAGCGCAGGCCAATCCGCATGTCATGTCACTCCTGCATCATATTGATGTCTTGGTTGATGGTCCTTTTGTTCTTGCTCAACGTGATGTAGAACTGCTTTTCCGTGGCTCATCAAATCAAAGACTCATTGACGTTCAGAAAACCCTTGTCTCAGGTAGGGTGGAGGAGTGGCATAGGTGAGCAGAGAACAGACTGGCATTGGCCGGTTTGGATAAAATATCGGACACCAATAGTAAAATTTATCTAGTACGCGTCTAATATTATTTTTTTTAGTATCTTTGCATACATAAATCCTTAGTTACATAAAAATTGGTATTATTAATAATAAAATAGATAGCCTATGAAATAATTGCATATAGTTATTATGCACATTTAAACATATTGGAAAAGCGTTTTAGCTTTATTCTTGCAATCTAAAAGTTTGGCGACTAAAAGGATTCTAACGAGAATGATGCTGAAATGCTCACGCTAGATAGGCGTGGGCTTTTAGTTGTTCTGTTAGAAAGGTTACGCCAAACACCTTAGGTTGAAGAATAATCTAATTGTTCCACGCTTTTTTTGTGCGTATGTATTTCACCCAAGGGACAACGGTGTGATTCTGAAAAACCGATAAAAGAGTAGGAGGATTTTAAATAAAAGGAATATGAAAAAGTTTCTAGCAGTTATTTTTGCATTAATGGCATGTTTTGTGTTTAGTAACGAATTGTATGCAAAGAAGATTAAGGTTGTTACAAATCCAGAGACAGCCAAAATTTACGTTAACGGTAGTTATGTGGCCGATGGTTTATATGTTTTGGATTTTAAAAGAAACGATGAATTTTTCAATGTACGTGTAGAAGCTGCAGGTTATGTTGAAAAAACAATCAGAGTATATAAGAATGACTCACGAAAGACAATAGCTATTGACATGGTTGTAGATGAATCTCTTGGAGCCTCTGAGGAGTCATCACATGCAAATAAATATTTTACAATCAATGTAAGAGAGGGTATAGACGAGTCACAGGCATGGAAATTGTTGACTCAGGTTTTGCTCAATTATTTTGATGAAATGAAGACTTCAGATAAGGCATCTGGATTTATGAATACAGCTTGGATTGTTGCTAGATTTCCTCAGTCAGATTTGAAGGTTAGAACCATGGTTCAAATCAAGGAAATTACAAATGACGGTTTAGCATATCAAGTTCGTATTTCTTCAGAAATTGCACCTTTGAATTCTCCTGGTGATTCTGGTTATAAACCTTGGACAAGAGTTCTCAAAAAGTATCAGCCTCTGATTAATGAAATGCAACAACGTATTGGCGAGAAGTAGTATGAAGAAGATTTGTGCTTTATTTTTTGTTGTGTGTATTGCATCAGTGTCATTCGCACAAATAAAAATTACTGACACTTTTGATGGTGTCGGTACTTTAAATTGGAAAGAATATGTAGATAAGGAGGTAAGTGCCCTTATTAAAACAGGTAAATTAGATATGGAAGTAAAGGAGGAGGGCCTTTATATATCGTCTAATGCCGATTTACCTATTGTTATCGAGTATGATTTTAAGATAACAATGAAGCTTGTGTTTCCTAAGATAAAGGATGAGCATTTTTCTGCCGTTCTTTTTGATATGGATGAGAAATTCAATAGATTAGCTTTCTTGTTCAGGGAAAACAAGTTCATCGCGTGCACTTATAACAAGGGTAAATTTAATTTTGACGAAGGTGAAGAAATCAAAATTAAGTTGCCAGATGGAAAAAATAAAGAAATCGAATTTGTAATAGAATACAAAGGAGGCAGACTTATTTTGTCCTATGACAACATAGAGTTATTGCGTTGGAGAAGATCGGTTCATTCACCCTATTTGGGCTTTATGACCACTTCTCGTTTTATGGTTGATGAAGTGATTATAGAACAAGAATATACCGGTGAAGAATAGTTGTCGGTTAAAAGTAAAAACTTAGTTAATTAAAGGCAATAGCAACGATTACTTGTAAAGGTAATGGTTGCTATTGTTTTATTTTTAAAATAATTATTTTATTCTTTCCAGGTGCAAGACGTTGGCACAGTAATCCACTATGGCAGGGCGGTGGGTGATGAAGATAGTTGTCAGGTTTCTTCTCCTTGCAATGTTGGATATGTTGCTTATAAGTAGGTTTTCCGTTTCTTGGTCAAGAGCACTTGTGGCCTCGTCCAGAAGCAGGATACTGCCATTTCTCAGCAATGATCGGGCTATTGCAATGCGTTGGGCCTGCCCCTCGGAAAGTCCAGTGCCCCCCTCTCCGCACATCGTGTCCATGCCTTGCGGCAGTGAGAAAACAAAGTCAGCGCAGGCCAGTCGAAGCGCTTCAGAGAGCTCTTCTTCTGTTGCATTCTCGTTGCCAAGGAGGAGGTTCTGGCGTATTGTGCCACTTAGCAAGGTGTTTCCTTGGGGTACATATATCAGATTGCAGCGTGTGGCGGGTGAGGCGGTAGTGTTGGAATGTGAATTGTAGAATTCCACTTTTCCCTCATTGGGAGACAGAAGGGCCAGGATGAGGCGTATCAGTGTGGTCTTGCCTGCTCCTGTCTCACCCAGGATGGCGGTTGAACTGCCTGGAACGAAATCGTAAGAGAAGTTTTTAAGGATGTGGCGATGTCCGTCCTTGTATTTATAGCTGATATTTTCTAACCGTATACCAACCGGGCGTGACAGTTCCTGTTTTTCGCCTCTTTTCTCCAATTGCGTCTCTTCAAGCTGTTGCAGCCTCTCTGCTGCTGTCAGTGCGCTGACAATAGCAGGCACGAAACGTGTCATGTCACGGAAAGGACCTTGTATCTGTCCCACCAATTGTATGAATGCCAACATCGTGCCATATGTGATGGTTCCTGCATCCATGCGGTAAACACCCCAAATGAACGTGATCAGGTAGCCGGCGGTAAACCCGAAATTTACGGTGAGTCCGCTGAAGCTGGAAAAAATGGTTCGATGCCTCACCTGTTGTTGGAGATGTTGCTGCTTGCCTTGCAGTTTTTTTACCATACCTTCAGTTTGTTCCAAGGTCTTTAGCAGCATACGGTGCTGGATGCTCTCTTGAAGTATGCTTTGTATCCGGCTGTCGGTTTGCCTGATCTCGCTGGTGAGCCTTTTCATCTTGTTGATGTATATTTTGCTCAGAAGCAGGAATAAGGGTGCCACCAGCACAATGAGTACCGCAAGCCACGAGTCGAAATAAAAGAGATAGGCAAAAGCAAGAAGTAGTCTCACCATCACGCACATTGCGGCAGGCAGGGTGTCGGTAATGATGGTAGTTATTTCGTGGGCATCCCTTATGAGACGGTTCATCACATCCCCCGAATGGAACTGCTCTTTGCCAATCCAAACGCTGTTCATCAGTCTGGAAAAGGCTTTGAGCTGCATCAGGTTTTGGCTTTTTACACCCAATAGAGCCTCTGACCATCGGTGGGCAAAGGAGAATCCAATATTTGCAAATCCAATGCCTATCAGTATGGCGCACCCCATCCACAACGGTCTTTCGCTTTGTGATGTGGCGGTGTCGATTGTCATTTTGGTTGCCCAGATGAAAGCAAAATCCATACCTACCGTAATCAACCCGAGCAACACATTTAGAACCGACTTCTGTCTGAAACCTTGACTTGTATGCCAAAGCCATGATGTGAGGTTTTTTACTTGTTGTGTCTTTATCATATCGGTGGAATTAAGATGCTTTTTTCTTGAAAATCAAACGTCGTAATGCCTGTCTTCAATCAAAGTAATGTTTGGGTTCATTCAAAGTAATGTTTGAACTGACTCAAAGTAATGTCTGGTTTAACTCAAAATGATGTATGTTTTATTTTATTGATGTGTTTGTGTATTTGATATCATTCGCGTGAATCTGCACCCCACATGAGTTTCTCTCGTAGGGTGCGGAAGAAACTTCCTTCACCCCTTTTTAATACATTTATGGTGTATGGAGCGCGTTGTATTGTAATAGTGGTGTTCTCGTGAGACGACTCGCTTCGTCCGTCAATAGAAAGAAGGAAATTGTGAGAGCGGCTCTTAACTTTCATTTTTATTACCGCATCTGCCGAGAAGGTTAATGGACGCACGGTGAGCGAATGTGGAGCAACAGGTGCTAAACCAATGATTTTAGTGCCAGGCACAATAATGGGTCCGCCTACCGAGAGAGCATAACCAGTACTTCCCGTAGATGTGTTCGCTATAAGTCCGTCGGCTTGGTAGGTGGTGAGAAACTCGCCGTTTATCCATACGTCAATACTGATCATCGAAGAGTTGTCGTGTTTCAAAACAGCAACTTCGTTCAGTGCATATGGATATCCTTCAAGGTCATTGTTCTTCTTGCTCACCATCAGCACGGTGCGTTCCTCTACGCGATAACTTCCATTATAGATGTTTTCTATAACCGAAGCAATGTCCTCTGCCTGATAGTCGGCGAGAAATCCAAGTCGCCCCATGTTTATGCCGAAAACCGGAATCCCCTTGTCGCCAACACGGCGTGCCGCCTCAAGAAAAGTTCCATCTCCTCCCAAAGAGATGGCAAAGTCTGCATCAAAGACGCTATCCTCTATCAATTCCTCGGGATTGACAACGATGTGTAGTTTTTGGGTGAGATATTGATAGAAAGCCGCATCTATCAGCAAGGTGGCATTGTGCTCGTTCAGTTTGTCAATCAATTCTTGCACGCAAGCCGATTTCTTGGCCTGATGAGTGTTGCCAAATATAGCGAAGCGAAGTTTCTTCATTCGTGTGTAATTAACTTATTCGTGCACAAAGTTAATATATTTTTGCGTTTTTTCGTCTAAAAATCATTATCTTTGTACAATGAACTAACCAAATACAGATATTATGATATACCAATTTTTAGCTACGGGATTTGAGGATATAGAAGCATTGGCACCACTTGATATTATGCGTCGTGTTGGTCTTGAAGTGCAGACGGTGAGTATAACCGATGAGAAGGTTGTGTACAGTGCTCATGGTGTAGGTATTGTGGCAGATGCTTTGATGACAGAAATAGATTTTTCAAGTGCTGATATGCTTGTTTTACCAGGAGGCCTTCCAGGTAGTACCAACCTTGATGCTTGTGAACCTCTTCGCAAGGAAATTCTTGCTCATCATGCCCAAGGTAAGCCTTTGGCGGCAATATGCGCCGCACCAATGGTTTTCGGCCATTTGGGTATTTTGGAAGGGGTTAAGGCTACTTGTTACCCTGGAGTTGAAGGTCAACTGACTGGTGCAGAATATACTGGTGAGATAGTTACTAAGGACGGACAGTTTATTACCGGTCGCGGTCCAGCTGCCGCAATGGAGTTTGGTTATGCTATAGCAGAGTCTTTCCTTGGTGTAGAGGCAGTTGCTCCTTTGCGCGAGGGAATGATTTACAATCAGTTGCTTGGTTAAAGGAATAGAATAGGACATTAAGGTCTTTAAGGTCTCAGAGTCCTTAAAGTCCTGTAAAATAAACTTCTGTGAGTTCTGCTCTTCTTGAAACACCACTAACGTATCTGCCCGGTATCGGTCCGAAAAGGGCCGAACTATTACAGAAGGAGCTCGGGTTGCAGGCCTGGGAAGATTTGTTGTATTATTTCCCCTATAAGCATATCGATCGTAGCAGGCTTTATCGAACTTCGGAATTGACCTCTGATATGCCTTTTGTTCAGGTCAAGGGTCGTTTTGTCAGCTTTGAGCAAATGGGCGAGGGAAGGAAGAAACGCCTTGTTGGTCATTTTACCGATGGTTATGGGTGGGTCGATTGTGTATGGTTCAATTCACAACAATACATCCTTAAGAGTGTAAAGTTACATACCGACTATATTCTTTTTGGTCGTCCTTCTGTTTTTAATGGAAGGATTAATCTTAATCATCCAGATGTAGATCCGGCGGACACACTTATGCTTAGCAAGATGAGTATGCAACCATACTATCAGACCACAGAGAAGATGAAGAAGGCTGGAGTGAATTCGCGCACATTGGAAAAATTCACGAGTACCTTGTTACGCCAGATACCGCCTGCTTCTATTGTTGATACTTTGCCTCGCAACATGCTTGCACGATTGTGTATGGTGTCTTTGGATGAGGCTCTCCGCATGGCGCATTATCCGAGCACTTCTCAAGAACTCACCCAGGCCAACTATCGCTTGAAGTTCGAGGAACTGTTTTATGTTCAACTCTCTGTTCTACGCTACGCTCGTCTGCGTCAGGGGACTATTCGGGGACATGTGTTCTCAAGGGTAGGCACATACTTTAATAGCTTCTATTCTAATAATTTACCGTTTCAATTGACGGAGGCACAGAAAAGGGTTATTCGCGAGATGCATGCCGATATGAAATCTGGTCGACAGATGAATCGTCTTGTTCAGGGTGATGTGGGTTCGGGTAAGACCATGGTGGCCCTTATGACTATGCTTATAGCTTTGGACAATGGCTATCAGGCATGTATTATGGCTCCAACAGAAATACTTGCCGAGCAGCATCTGGCCACTTTCAGGAAGATGCTTGGTGATATGCCTGTACGTGTGGAACTGCTTACAGGTATGGTAAAAGGCAAGCGTCGCAAGTCGGTGTTCGATGGTTTGCAATCTGGTGAGGTGCAGATACTTGTAGGTACTCATGCTGTTATAGAAGATAATGTTCAGTTTGCAAATCTAGGACTTGTGGTTATAGACGAACAGCATCGTTTTGGAGTTGCGCAAAGAGCAAAGTTGTGGGAGAAAAATTCAACACCTCCACATATTCTTGTCATGACAGCAACTCCAATTCCACGCACCCTGGCAATGACTCTTTATGGCGATTTGGATGTCTCTGTTATTGACGAATTGCCACCAGGTCGTAAGCCTATTCAAACAACGCATATGTACGATAACGCGCCTGAGAAACTTTATAATGGCATTAATGCGCAGATACAGGAGGGACGGCAAGTATATATGGTGTATCCTCTCGTCAAAGAGAGCGAAAAGCTTGATTTGAAGAATGTTGAGGCTGCTTATGTACATTTACAAAAGGTGTTTCCTCAATACAAAATCAGCATGGTGCACGGGCAAATGAAACCATCCGATAAAGAGGCTGAAATGCAAAGGTTTGTGTCTGGAGAAACGCAGATATTGGTGGCAACAACCGTGATTGAGGTAGGAGTAAATGTCCCCAATGCATCTGTGATGGTGATACAGAATGCTGAGCGTTTTGGGTTGGCTCAATTGCATCAGTTACGAGGCAGGGTAGGTCGTGGCGCAAGTCAGAGTTATTGCATTTTGGTTACTAAATACGACCTTTCCAAGGACACTCGCCGTCGTATTGATATAATGACAGAAACCAACGATGGATTTGAAATTGCCGAGGCAGATTTGCGTTTCAGAGGTCCTGGTGACCTTGAGGGAACACAACAGAGTGGTATTGCTTTTGATTTGAAGCTCGCCAATCTTGCCAAGGATGGTCAGATTGTACAACTGGCCCGCGATATGGCTTCGGAGATACTTGATGCAGACCCAATGCTTTCAAGTTCGGAGAACCGAATTCTTGTTGACCGCATGCGCTATCTTAAGCGTGATGAAATGGACTGGAGCAATATTAGTTGAACGAAAAAGTGTCAAAAATACCCTATATCTTGCATAAAATGGTGTTTTTAACAAAATTATATATTATATAATAGTCGGACTTTAGAATAAAAGTCGTACCTTTGTATCCGATTGTGGCACTTTTATGCCCGAACGTTTTTATTAAAAGAAAGACTTGTTTAGGATATGAAGTTGGAAAAAACCTTGGTTTTGCTAAAACCCTGCACTCTCGAAAGAGCGTTGATGGGTGAGATTATCAGCCGATTTGAAAAGAAAGGTTTGCGTATCGTTGGCATGAAAATGATGCAACTTGATGATGCTATTCTTGCCAATCACTATTCTCATTTGGTAGACAAACCATTCTTTGGCATACTCAAGGCTTCAATGATGAGAACTCCAGTTGTGGCAATGTGCCTCGAGGGAGTTGATGCAATATCAGTAGTTCGCACAATAACAGGTTCTACTAATGGACGTAATGCTGATCCTGGTACTATCCGTGGCGATTATTGTATGAGCAACCAACAGAATATCGTACATGCTTCAGATTCTCCCGAATCTGCAAAAGCAGAGCTGAATCGGTTTTTCTGTCCTGAAGAAATCTTTGATTTTGGCACATTGAACATTCCACGTTTATATGCCGAGGACGAAATTTGATGGATTCCTTGATTAAAGTAGATTAATTGTTATATGTAAATTGATTAACCACCATAAAAACTAAACACCAATGCACTTTTTAACAATCACTGAGAAGAAAAGATTACTGATCTTACCAATTGTTGCAATGTTGGCATGTGTCTGCTTTGCACAAGATAAGTTGGCAAGCATACCGCCCATTGATAAGCGTTTGCGTGCCATTGATTCTGTTAGTCTCGTAAGACTTACTGAGAAAGAGTTTATTGGCAATCCTGCCGCTTCGCTTTATCCTGAGTGGAACAATAAATACACCACAAATTTCGGTGTTACAATGCCCAAGGAATATAAGATTGATTTGCGCGGTTTTCATGCTCCTTGCGAGAGTCGTCGTGTGACCAGCAGTTATGGTTATCGTCGCTCGTTCCGTCGCAATCACTATGGTACCGATATCAAGGTATATGTAGGTGATACTATTCGTTCTGCTTTTAGTGGTAAGGTTCGTATCGTCGCATATAATCCGCGTGGTTATGGTCAGTACATTGTTATTCGTCACTACAATGGTTTGGAGACTGTATATGGTCATTTGAGCAAGCAGCTTGTAGTAGAAAACCAGGAGGTAAAGGCTGGTGAGGTTATTGGCCTTGGTGGTAATACCGGTCGCTCTACAGGTAGTCACCTCCATTTTGAAACTCGTTTCTTGGGAGTATTCATTGATCCAGAAGATATGTTTGACTTCACTGCTCAGGATATTTTGGGCGAGTTCTATATGTACTCATCTGTTGGACGTGGTCGTTTGATTACTGTTGAAGAAAGCAATAAGTTGCCAAGCAATGAGATTTTGGCAAGTCAGGGAGGTCCTACATTTAAGGCCGACAAGGAGGCTGAGAGCAAGAGATTCCAAGCAGAGCGCCGCGAGGCTATGCGTCAGAGTGTTTATAAGGTTAAGTCTGGCGATACACTCTCGACCATTGCAAAGAAGCGTGGCACCACTGTTGCCAAACTTTGTAAACTCAACAACATAACAACTAAGACCGTCCTTCGTATAGGTCAGGTTCTTAGATGTTCGTGAGCACCGCCTTTGTGCAGAATATAATTAGATAATGCAACGAAGAACCGGTCCCCGGCCGGGGTCGGTTCTTTTGTTAATATATACTCGAACCCTACTTTATATATTATATAATGAACACGCGCGAACAATTTGAAACGGTATTGCTTGAGTGTCGTACTCTTTTTTCAAAGAAGTTGCATGACTATGGTGCTGCTTGGCGCATTATGCGTCCAGAGTCAGTCACAGATCAAATTTATATCAAGGCAAATCGTATTCGAAGCATAGAGACCAAGGGTGTGACTATGGTAGGCGAGGGTATCAGACCCGAATTTATCGGTATTGTAAACTACGCTCTGGTAGGACTTATCCAACTAAATCTCGGCGCGGCAGATCTAACTGACGACATGACTCCTGAACATGCAATGGCCGAGTATGATAAGTATGCTCAGCAATGTTTGGAGCTGATGTTGCGCAAGAATCATGATTACGACGAGGCTTGGCGTTCTATGCGTATTAGCAGTTATACTGACCTCATTCTGATGAAGATATTTAGAACCAAACAGATAGAGTCTCTCAGCGGAGAGACCTTGGTATCAGAAGGAATTGATGCCAACTATATGGATATGCTTAACTATGCCGTATTTGGCTTGATAAAACTTACATTCGGTGAAGAGCAATAAACTATTGCCCTTTCTTAAGTGGAGTGTGGTAAATATCTGTCGCATGTTGCTTGCGAGTGCGATGATATTTTCGGGTGCTGTCAAGGCTATCGACCCACGCGGAACAGAATATAAGATAAAGGATTATGCCATTGCTTTCGGATTGGATGACCTTATGATCTTTTATCTGCCTTTGGTTCTCAGTATTGCATTGGCGTTACTTGAATTTGGCTTAGGCATCAATCTGTTCTTCGGTAGCAACAGGCGTTGGACATCAAGGGTGTTGCTAATGCTTTTTGTCGTCTTTACGCCATTGACACTGTATATTGCCATAGCAAATCCGGTAAGCGATTGCGGTTGTTTTGGTGATTTATGGGTGCTTACCAATTGGCAGAGCTTTGCCAAGAATGTACTGTTCCTTACTTGTGCCATAGTGGTGTGCTTTGGCTATAAATTGCAAACCCGATTGATAACAGAGCATAACCAGTGGATTATTACCACATATACTTGGTTATTTGGTTTTGTCCTCTCGCTTTATTGTGTGTACACACTTCCAGTGATGGACTTCCGACCATATCATATAGGTGCCGATTTGCATGCAAAGATGCAATGGGGCGACAATGACGAGATACCCCAAATAAATGATTTGCTCATAACTCATCCACATACAGGAGAGGACTTGACTGATAGCATCGTCCAGTCTGATGGGTGGAAGTTCATTATTGTGTTGCCACATGTTGAGCATGCCGACGACGGAGTTATGGATCGTTTGACTGAACTGACAGAGTATTGTCAGGCTCATAACTATAAAATAGTGGCTCTTACGGCCAGCAACGATAGTCTTATCAATTATTGGTGTGATATTACAGGAGCGGAATATCCATTCCTTATTGCTGACGAGATACCGCTAAAGACAATGATAAGGAGCAATCCTGGATTGATTCTTCTTAATGGAAGTGTTGTTGCAAACAAATGGGCGTCAACCCAAATACCTGGCGCCAATGATTTGAATGCACCGCTTGAGGATTTGGACTGGGCACATAAGCAGTACTCTACCTATGCTGACAGGTTCATTATACTTATGAAGTGGTATTTGTTCCCTTTGCTTCTATGCTTCTTTTTAGACAGAATATGGTTCGGTACAAGATTATATAAAAATAGGAAAAACAAGTATAATAATAACAATTTAAAAACAAAGAAAATGAGAAAGCACATTGTAGCAGGTAACTGGAAGATGAACAAGAGCCTGCAGGAAGGTGTAGCACTGGCTACAGAGTTGAAGGAAATGTTGGCTGCTCAGAAGCCCAACTGTGAGGTTATCATTGGTACTCCTTTCATTCACTTGGCAACAGTTAGTGAGTTGTTGAAGGATAGCGTTATTGCTGTAAGTGCAGAAAACTGTGCTAACAAGGAGAGCGGTGCTTACACTGGCGAGGTTAGCGCTTCTATGGTAAAGAGCACTGGTGCTGAGTATGTAATCCTCGGTCACTCAGAGCGTCGCGAGTACTACCACGAGACTCCCGAGATTCTTAAGGAGAAGGTAGACTTGGCTTTGGCAAATGGTTTGAAGGTTATCTTCTGTATTGGCGAGAGTTTGGCAGAGCGCGAGGCTAACGAGCAGGAGGCTGTATGTAAGGCAGAGTTGGCTGGCAGCGTATTCCACCTCACCGCAGAGCAGTGGAAGAATGTTGTTATTGCTTACGAACCCATCTGGGCTATCGGTACAGGTAAGACCGCTACAGCTGAGCAGGCAGAGGAGATTCATGCTTACATCCGTTCTTGCGTTGCTGAGGTTTATGGTGCTGAGATTGCAGACGAGACCAGCATTCTTTATGGTGGTTCTTGCAAGGCAAGCAACGCTCCCGAACTCTTCGGCAAGCCCAATATCGATGGTGGCTTGATTGGTGGCGCATCTTTGAAGGCTGACGACTTCAAGGGCATCATTGACGCTTGGAACTAATATTATAATTCTTAAATCCTTCTGCAGAAGAGACTTGAACTTCAATCTCAAGTTATCTTCTGCAGGAGATAACAATCAATCACTAAAAACTCCATTTATGAAGAAACGCCTTTTCATCACAATGCTTCTTGTCGTTCTGTTTGTCTCTTTGGCAAAAGCCCAACAAGATAGTATAGCTTTAAATGTGGCGCCAGATTCTGTAGCTCTAACTCAGGACAGTGTTGCCACCACCTCATCCAAGCGTATCCGAGTAAATGGTTTTCGCATTCAGGTATATTACGGAGGCAATAACAAGAAATCCAAGCAGGAAGCCTATAATATGGCAGGCCGAGTGAAGATATGGTTTGAAAACCTACGTGTATACACATCATTTTCGTCTCCTCACTGGATATGTCGTGCTGGTGATTTTCAGACACGCGAAGAGGCTATGGAGGTGCTTCAGGCCATGCGCGAATCAGGCCGTTTCCCCCGTGCAATAATAGTGAAGAGCAAGGTTTTTATTAGAGAAGATGAACTTAGAAGAGAAGAACCAACTGACTCCTGTGCAACAGGAAATTCAGCATCATGTAACACGAATATTGGAACTGTTGGGCGAGGACCCGCAGAGGGAGGGCTTGCTAAAGACTCCACAGCGTGTTGCAAGAGCAATGACTGATCTTACTCGTGGTTATGAGCAAGATCCTGTCGCTATTTTGAGAGGTGCAGTCTTTCATGAGGAAGGGTGCAACCAGATGGTTATTGTCAAGGACATCAACTTCTATTCGCTTTGCGAACACCACATGTTGCCTTTCTACGGTAAGGTGCATGTTGCCTATATTCCTAATGGCGAGGTTACTGGTTTAAGCAAAATACCTCGAGTTGTGGATGTCTTTAGTCATCGACTTCAACTTCAAGAACGACTAACAAAGCAAATTCGCGAAGCTATCCATGAGGCTTTGCACCCTCAAGGTGTTATGGTTGTTTGTGAGGCCCAACACATGTGTATGCAGATGCGTGGTGTGGAGAAACAAGGTAGCATCACTACAACCAGCGACTTCTGTGGAGCTTTCAATCAGGCCAAGACTCGCGAAGAGTTTCTCTCCCTCATAAGGATGAGCAGGTTATAATATCCTCATTGTTTTAACCATTCACAAATATACCCCTTTGTCATATTTTGTCAGAGGGGTATATTTGAATTATTGAGAGAGATACATAGTCGTTACTATATATTGTCTTACTGATGTGTCGTTTTTTATGTCACATCATAAAAATAAGTGCGACGTTTTTATTGGAAGAAATGTCTTGGTATTTTCATTCTTCCGATTGTTTCTATCTCAGCACTCTGTCGCCACAATCCTTGGCCAGACGTGTTTGTGCCTCTTTCATCTCTTTGAACTTTTCGAGCAATTCGCGTTGTTTCTCCTTGGGCAGCATGGGGTCTTTAAGTTGCGACATGATGGTGACAATTTCCTTTTTCACCACCTGTAGTTTCATGTCGGCAAGCACATGAGTAGTAAGTTCCATCAGGCGCTCCCTGTCGTCTGTCATCTGTTTCTGCTTGATGTGATATTTGCTCAACTCCTCTTTGTCAACGCTTAACTGAAAAGCGACCTCTGAGAGTTGTCTGTCCTGATGTCCAAGGAAGTATTTTTCTGCAACAAAACCATCGTCATGTATATGCTCCATAGCCTTGTTCATTATCACCTGTGCCGTGGGGTGTGTAAACGTAAGTCCATCCTGTGTAAGCGAATAGAAAATAAATTCTGTTACGTTGAGCGGAATCATTTTGCCATCCTCATCTTCGGCTTCGCATATAAGCTGCTCGCCATATCGCACAATAAGTTGCGCAAGCAGAAGTTCTGCGGCTTCTATGGGAGTAGTCCTGCGTGTGCTTAGATTAGTGGTCACTGCATTGCTAGTTATCACTTGCTCAGCGCTTGCGCCTCTATCGTCTCCGCTTGCAGTTTCCACCGCTTCTTGTTCACCGCTCACAGGCTCCTTGTTCGCCCTGCCAACCTCACCGCTCATAGTTGCACTTCCTGTGTTCATTGCAGAAACCTTGCGGCGATGCTCCTCTTCTCGGTTCTTCGACATTTGGTTTTGAACAGCACGAACTATCATTTTTTCGTCCATGCGCATGGTCTGCGCTGTCTCGCGGATGTAGATGGAACGAGTGATTTCGTCTGGAATGAACGATATGCTTGTCACGATCTCTGCAACCAAGGCACTGAGTTTGCGAGGGTCGTTTTGCGATTCGGCAAGCGCCAGATTGGTTTTGAACCTAAGGAAGTCAACCTGATGCTCCTCCACATATTTGCGGAAGTCCTCGGCATTGTGCTTGCGAGCAAAGCTATCGGGGTCGTCACCATCGGGCAAGAGCAGAATCTTAACATTCATGCCAGCCGCCAGCAACATGTCGGTGCCTCGCTGAGCAGCATGTATGCCTGCCTCGTCACCATCGTAGAGCAGGGTGATGTTGTTGGTGAAACGATGCAAGAGGTGTATCTGTTCGCGAGTGAGAGCCGTGCCCGAGTTCGCCACCACATTCTCTATACCGCACTGGTGCATGGAGATGACATCGGTGTAACCCTCTACCATGTAGACCTGATCCATTTTCACTATGGATTGCTTGGCCTGGAACAGACCATAGAGTTCGCGGCGCTTGCTATAGATTGACGATTCTGGTGAGTTTTGATACTTTACGGCAACGCCCTTGGTGGCGGCATCCAGTACGCGCCCACCGAAGCCAGCCACCTTGCCTCCCACGGTGTGCCAGGGAAACATGACACGACCCCAGAAGCGGTCGACCACACTGCCATCCTCGCGCTTGATAGACAAACCTGTGCCCACGAGGAATTGCTCCTTGTAACCTTCCTTCTGTGCTGCTTGGCTCATGGTATCGCGACTTTTGGGACAGAAACCCAATTGGAACTTCTCTATGATATCGTCGCGAAATCCACGTTCGCGGAAATAGGCAAGACCAATGGCACGCCCATCCTGTGTCTCGTGCATCTGCTCCTTGAACCACTTCAGTGCCCATTCATTTAGGATGAACATACTCTCGCGTTCAGTCTGTGCGGCACGCTCCTCGGCGGTGAGTTCCTTTTCCTCCACCTGTATGCCATACTTCTTTGCCAAGTAGCGTAGAGCATCGGGATAGGAGAGCTGCTCGTGCTCCATGATGAAGCCTATGGGATTGCCACCCTTGCCGCAAGCAAAGCACTTGCAATAGTTCTTGGCAGGGGAGACTATGAAGGAGGGAGTGCGGTCGTCGTGGAAAGGGCATAGGCCCTTGTAGTTGGCCCCGGACTTCTTCAGTGTAACGAAGTCCGACACCACATCCACAATCTGTGCCGCTTCCTTTATCTTGTCGGTAGTGATTCTGTCTATCATAGCAAGTACAAAGATAGGATTTTTTCTTGAGCTTTTCGTACTGAGAGATGAGGTATTTTTTCAGAACATAAAAACGAGGAGGTGCACTTCTCTCGTCGGCACCTCCTCGTCCTCATGTGTGTATATGCGCGCGTAATATTATAAATATGTACGGCGTCTGTTCTTCCAGTTTTACTTCACCAACACCTTCTTGCCATTAACAATGTATATGCCAGGCTTGTTTGCCTTTTGCAGACGGCGTCCCTGAAGGTCGATGATGACAGCATTTTCACCGTCCACATTTCCGTTTTCAGTTTCTATAATGCCAGTCTCTTGGTCATCGTCAAAGTCAAAACCAAGGAAAGCCAAGCTTATTCCGTGTTCACTTGGACTAACCTGCAGGTATGCCTTGTTAGCTGCGTTTATGAACTTATCTGGGTCATCGCCTTTTACTGCCTGATAGAAACCGACCTTCTTGTTGTCTACACCATCATCAGGAGTAGTGTCAACATTTGCGAGGACATAGTAATTGAATCCATTATCCTTCTTTATAGTCTCCTTATAAAGAGTACCCTTCAGTAATGCATTTGGATTAGTTTGCTCTTCTGTTTCTGTGTAGCAGAAGTCGTATGTGCCCTCCTCTCCCTGTAGAATCACGGCGGTTCTGGCTGGGATAACTTCTGAGATTTCAGTCAATCTCATTGTAGTTTCTCCTATTTGAGTAGTTGTATATGCACTCAGTCCGCTGGGTATTGCTACGGGATAGTTCAGGTATAGGGTAGAGTAGCCGACGGGGCTGATTGTGACTTTATGACAGATATCTTCAACATTGGCTTCCTCAATCGTCCAGGTTGAAGCATTACCAACTGCAGCACCCCAGCCAACAATACAATCATTGTCGTCCTGAGCATGCATTGGATCTGCATCACCAATCTTAAGTGTCACTTGTCCATCAGCTATGCCAGCAATTTTCACAACCTGAGCCTCGTCAGCGCTACCCAAATGGTCAGCATTCTTACCAAACGACTTCACATAAAGACCTGTGTGCAAGTTCTTCATCTTATACTCGCCCTGTGTAGCAGTAGTTTCGAACTGAAATACAGCAAGTGCCTTGGTTGCTATGTCATTGTAATTGTGATATACAAGATCTTTGTGATCGTAGTTATTGTGCGACGGTTGAAGTTCATAGTAAGTATGCACATACTGTCCTTTGCAATAGCCGTTGGTTGCAGTTGACTTGATGACGTAGAATTCTGTGGGATCAGCCTCATTGTATGAAAGACCTTCCTTAGCAGTGCGCAAGTTCTTATAAGTCTCATAGCAAGCATCAGATTCCGAAGTATTACCAGCGTTAATCAAAGACATTGCAGTTGTATAAGCTTCGCGATACTCCTTGCCACCGGTGTAGAGACCTACACTTGTACCACCATAGATATTAGTTCCATCAACAGTCGTAGTGGCTTTAAAATCGCTCAATTGATAAAAGCGAGGATTATCATTAGAGAATTTTACCTCTTCTATTTTGAAGAGCGAACCACCATCGGTAGTAGCATCGTCACTCCAGAATCCCATCTTGTTATTTACCCCACCATTATTACTGAAGTAGTTAGACTTGTCATGCGCTTGAATGTTATAGTATCCATCGCTTTGAGGTACAAACAACCATCCATAGAAAGGTTTTTCACCCTTCTTTGCTGCCCAAACCTTAGCAGGAGCATTACTCGTATTATCAGCGCTAAGCACCATGCCATCTGCATTGTAGGGGTGGATAGTGATACCATTTGCATCACCCATGAAATACCATGCTTGCCAAGAACTGTCATCTGCCTTATCTGCTACAGCAACCATTTTGTCGCTCTCATCGTACTTTAGTACAGTTACATCTTCTGTACGCTTGATGAAAATCTTATGGAGAACAGGATTGTTCTCGTCAAGGGTAAACTTAACAGAGATAATCTCCTTAATCTTATTTTCAAGTTCGGTGTACGCAGTTTGAAGTTCATTCAAAGCATTCTGTACTTCCTCTGCAGTTGTTGCATGGTCAAATGCATAGATAGCATCAAGCAACACGTCGTACTTCTCAGCTGCAAAGCCAGCAGTAAGTGCTGTACCTACAAAGTGTTTGTGCAAGGTGGCAGAAGAAGTCATGTTATAGAGTTCAAAATCTGCCATGTGGAAGTAGATATGACCGTCTTTCTTTTTGTTTGTCGTAGTTGCTGTTACCATGAAACGGAGATACTTGTAGACCACACCATCAGTAAGAACAGCAGAAGTCCACTCCGCACCATTTTCTATTATGCCACCATTAGCATTTCTTGGTTCTACAATTTGGATTTCAAAGTAATTACTTCCATCATTACTACCTTGAACCTTAATTGTTTTGGGATAGTCTCCAAGCCCACTACCACTTCTTGCTTTATAGTAGAACTTAAAATTAGTGATTGCATTATCGTCGCCAAGTTCTATTGTAAAGTGGTGATCCAAACCATCAGCAGGTGCTGTCGTTGATCCCCAATTACTATGAAAGAAAGTACCACCATTACTATCAAGCAAATTAGAAATATTTCCTTCATCACCACTTTGAGGAGCGTTACACCACATATAATAAGATTGTCCTTTTGTTGTTTGCAAAGCAATCTTATTCTCCTTACCTATAGGATTATAAGTAGCCACCTGTGCCGTCAAACTCTTCATCTTTTCAATGAGTGCAGCGAGTTCACGACTGGCAGCACCCTTAGCCCTACCTTCAGGTGAACAAACAAGCACATTGCTTGAGTTGTATAGGTCACCATTTTCATCATTCACATAGTAGTTCGCGCAATCACCATCAATGGCAATGTTGTCAAGGTTTGAACAGCCGCTGAAGGGGTTGGCTTCTGCAGTCTTATTAATGTCAACTTTTGCAGTTATTGCAGCTTGAACGTTCGTGCAAAGTTGCTTGATATCTTGAATAGTACAATCGGTAAAAACAATTGCTTCCTTAGTGCCATTGTGGTTCGTAGCATTGGTGCCATCAGCTTTCAATACATTCACAGACAGTTGCTGTGCTCCATTGTAAGAGATAATTACTTTGAAACTTGCCTCTTGGTAAACATCATCAAAATACCAGTTATCATTAACTTGAGTTTTGGTTTTGATAATCAACTTATCATTCTCCTTTTTGTTATTGGGATTATTGGGCGATTGTAAGTAGAATTGGAAACCTTCTGCATAATTCAAACCATCAGACTTTGCAGGAATACTACCAGAAGCGAGCAAGCAAGAACCCCAACCTGTGAGTTCGCCAGTTCGCTTAACATCCATGGTAATAGTCCAGGCTTCGTTATTCTTAATATCAACATTGAAGGTCTGTGTACTAGCATTATCATTACCTGTAAGCGTATGGCTAAAGAGTGTCTTCTCGCTCAAAAACTCCATGCTCTTTGGCATCGTAATCGACCACAAGTCCTTGTTGTTGTTGAAGACGCCATTGTCGAAACCTACAATCTTGCACTGTTCTCCCAAAATCTCAACGGTTTCGGGGATGACGAGGTCGTGGTCACCGCTCTTGCGCACATTGGTAAAGACAACTACATCGGGAGTGGATACTTCTGTAAATATATAGTCATTACACCAAGAACCATTATTTACTGAAACACTATTCTTGTTGAACGCAGAACCATCGAATTTTGTAACCATCCATTTGCTACCGGTATAACCATCTGAAACATTTGTCAAAGCGACACCTGTTCCCGCATTAGCTGTCTCAAAAGCGTATTTTGCTGGTGTGGACCCAATGCTCAAATAATAATTCCCGTCATTGGCAAGATATTTTCCGCTTTCATTCTGAAACGAATATGTGCCATCGTCATTAATTATACAGGTCCATAAATAATTGTTGCCATTTACAGATGTGGTGGTTTTGAGTGCACTGCCGTTATCATAGAGATAGTATGAAATGAAAGAACCATTACTTTGTTTTGCATCAGCTGCAATATAGTACTTCTTACCGTTTACGGGTTTTTCACCTTGGGCAAGTTTGGCAGTAACAACCTCACTACCAGATTCTGTGCGGTACTCAATATTCCAACCATCTATTTCGAGGAACTTGCGGAACTTGGCGGTATAAGTGGCGTCTTCACGTGCATACATCGTGTATTCAAGTTCGTCGGTGAGCAGGCGGCCATAGTGGTCATACCAGCCCAGGAACTCAACATCTTCGCTAGCCTTGGTAGCACGCAGGTACATGGGAATGTTTGCGCTCACTACCCACTCGGTACCTGTAGAACCGTCGGGGGTCTCATCGGTCCAAACCTCAACGCTACCCCATTCGGCATTGTTAGTTTCGACATTGACAGTTGCTGCCTTGTCCGACTTTTCGGTTACGTTGATAACTACTTCATAGCACATGCGGTCAAGCTCACCCTTTGAGTTAAATGCTTTAGTTGTGCTATTATACTGGTTACCCCAAGCACTATCAAAACGCATACGCAAGTGAGTGATACCCGTTGGAGCATCATAAGGAAGAATTACCTGGAAACTGCCATTACGTACAGAAGCATTGTCCGCATTTCTTGTACCAACAACTTTTACAAGTTCACCCTCCTCTTCAAAATTACCATCACCATCAAAGTCCATATACGCAGACAAGAAGCATTTTGTAAGATTCTGCTTGCCATTGTCCGTCCAAGAAATTGTGAAACTTGCACCTTGAGGAACATTGATAATCTGCGGAATTGTTGTAAACAAGCTTGTAGGAGCGGTAGATGTTGCATCATAAATAGTCTCAGCTTCACGACCACGATATGCAAAATTAATTTGACTTACATATTGGTTGTTATCTTTAACTGCTTTTAAACCTTCTGAAGTCATTGAAGGCACTCCCCACTTATCCTGAATAAAGTTCGCCGTGAAAGTGGCTTCTTCCTTGCCGTAGTAAATGAAAGGGTTGTCGTTGCTTACCACATTGCCATTGGCATCGGTCCAGTTCTCGAAATTGTAACCCGTGTTAGCTGTGGCCGTCATCTTCACCGCTTTGGTGTTGGTAACAGAGAGTTCGTTTGTACCTTCAATCGCCACAGAACCATTCGCACCAGCAACAGCAGTTACGGTACGTGCAGTTGTAATATCTTCTACGAGGGCGAGGTTGAAGGTGATGTCCGTTCCGTCGCTATATACGACTTGTGCGGTAGTCTTACCAATCGCTGCATCTGCGGGGATGGCAACTTGGTTATTGTTAGCAGTAAGTGTTTCACCATTACCTTTCGCACCGTCGTTGTTGAGGTCCACCCATACGCTTGATATGGTTACATTCTTACCAATGATAAGCGGAAGGTCAACAGTCTGACCACGATAAACCTCGGGAATTACATCGCTCTTCGTAGCCTTGGTTGCAACACCCATGGGGAAGATGTAGTTCTTTGTAGCACCCTTTACACGACCGAAGTAGTTGCCGAAAGTCTGTGCAGCCTTTTCAGTAGCGGTCATGTCTGTGGGAATCACAACCTGTGAGTAGTCGCTCGCAAGGTTGTATGTGCCATTGAAGTCTACAGTCCAAGGATACTCGAAACCGCTATACCAACCACCATCGAACGAGCCACCCTTTGTGGTGAAGAACTTCTCCCAGCGCTTGTAGTGGAAATCCTTTATAAGTCCAGCCCAGCAACGGTTGGAGTAGTCGTGAAGGTCGGTATTGCCCTTCGACCAAACAGTAATCTGTGTGCGTGCATTCCACTCAAGCCAGTTGCGGTCGTTTTCAGTAGTGCCACTTACCTCGTCGGCAATGTTGCGTGCCAGACTTGTCCAACGCTCCAGTTTGAAGTTCTCGTTGTATGAGAGCATTTCGTCGAGGTCAAGCATCAGTTGGAGGTAAAGTTGGTACAAACGGGTATATTCGTCATTGTTTCCTCGTGCAGCATTGATAAGGGGAAGTAATTCGGCTGCATAGTCTACCATTGCCTGGCGAATGACATCCATTACATCGTAGTTGTAGTTTTCCTTACCTTCAATAGATCGAATTACCTCTTCTGCAGAAATTAGCAAGTCGGCTGCCATAAGTACATCCTGAGTGTCCCAATAGATAGCAGATGTGCTCCATGAAGAAACACTATTAACTGTCCAATTGGGGCGTGCAAGAATAATGGCCTCGGAGGTACCTTGTTGGTTCACCTTGCAATCCCAAACAGATTTCTTGAGGAGTTTCATCGCCTCAAGAGTCTGCTCGTTCTCTGTTCCATAGCGGGCATGGGCATAGTCCTCAAGCCATTCGTCGGCAGTAGGTTTGCTGTTCATCCAAGGCAACTCGAAGAGCATATCGTAAAGGATAGGGTTGGTCTCAGTGCCCTCGGGAGTTGCACCAATTCCCTGGCAATTGTTGCCTTTTGCCATAGCTTGAAAATAACCGTCCAAGGTTGTTTCCAAACGTCCGTGTAAACCGCTGCGTCCGCCGAAGTTGTGGAGCATACAATAAATGTATGGGCGTCCGTTATAATAATTTGTTCTCCACTTTGCTGCATTGTCGGCATAGATGTTATCAGCAAATAGGTCAAGAGCGATAAAACGGTCGCCATAGCTGTTCATAGCACTAAATGCTCCCTCTTGAGGTACCCCCTGCCAATACTGAATCATCCACTTGGGTTGCTCGTCAACAAAGAACTTGGTTTTGTCATCTGTAGAAACACCATTATAGTAGTTGTCCAATTCCGCCATAATGTTGGGATAGCAAGTGGCATTTGTAACGCCCGATGGAAGACTACCCTCGTGGAAGGGGTCAATGCTATAGAGTTCAGACACACCCATGACTTCGTGCAAGTGCTTGTAGTACACCTTGGCAAAGGTGCGGTAGCTTTCTGTGTTTGGTTTCAGAATGTCGGGACGAGTGTAACCGCCTGCCCAGGTACCGTTATTTACGACATCACCGCTACTGAAACCATTGATAGAGTAGTTTACAATGCAGTTGGGAACCTGACCGCTGAAGCCGGGGATTACGGGCTGCATACCCAGTTCACGCATTCGCTGGAGCATGTTACGGCAGAGCAGTTCCTGACGGGTGTACCACCAGTCGGGGTTACCGCTCATATTCACTCCAGTGCTAGGCGAATTGATTGTTCCACCCCAACCTTCAAGATTGTTCATGGCGAACCAGGCGATAAAGCCAGGACCTGCGATATAGGCATTAATATCATTCTCGCTTACACCGAGTTCACGAAGGAATTTGCGTGTCACAACGTCAAGGCCCACAAGGTTCAGGGGTGCGTTGATGCCGTGCAGAGCCATCCAGTCAATCTCTTGCTGCCAACGCTCCCATGTCCAGAATGCCATGGAGTAGGAGAAGGTGCAAGTGTTGAAGTTGTAACGGTATGTTGCGTTACAAACATGCTTCTCCTCACCGGAGGGAACCGGTAAGGTTGCTTTTGATAGATTGGTGGTAAGCTGGTTCCATGTCAGGTTGATATGCGCATGGTGGTTCAGATACCAGTTGATACCCGTAGTCACTGACAACTGTGTGTTACCCTTGATGCAGGGTTTGCCGTCTTGTGATGTGATGACGAAAACGTCCTGGCCATTCTCTGCCAATGAAGCGTCAATGACGATGACAAACTTGTCAGCCGCACCGTTACCACCGATACGGTTGAGCAATGCCGTTACTGCCTCCTTAGGTGTTGCCACCGGCGCTTGGGCATAAGTCACTTGCGCAACAACTGCAAGCAACAACAGTAGTGCTAAATGAAGTCTTCTTTTCATGATAGAAGGGTTTATTGTTTGAGTATTATTTGTTTGCAATATAGTGCAATAGGCATAATATGCCACGCAAAGATAACTAATTGCTATAAATAAAAGAATGAACACAGTCTTTTTTAGTGTATGTAACTGTAATTTATCGTGAATAAGACAAATTATGCCCGTGTAATGAAAAATATTTTATTAACTTTGAGCAGATAGACGTGAGAACGGAGACAGTAGAAAGAATCTTGAAACATGTTAGTTTCTAATGCCGTCAGGTCAACGTAAATACCTGTCTTTACAATATAGTATTGTGAAAGGGCGACTTCCTCATATTGTTCTAAAGGCGAGAACTACGCTTATTAAAAGCATTAAGACAAGGAAATAAACTGAAGAAAAACGCGTTCATAAATTTGTCCCCAATATTGAGTACAATTGTCCCCAATGTTTAGTATATTCGTCCTCAACGTTCAGTACAATGCTCCGCAATATTGAGTTTACTTTTTAGAAAGTGCTCTTTCTGCTTATTATTGCCTTTCTTAGAACTTTGGCATAGTGCTGTCTCAATGATGCTTTTGCTCAAGGGCTGCTCAGTGACGATTGATGAGGCGACAAACTTCAAGACTACTATGGATATACGGTGTGTGAATTCATAGAATTTACCTATATATATAATGTATAGTACTATGACTATAGTTGCTTGTTGGCGTTTTTGCTTATCTAAATACTATAATCGTAGTTAAAAATGTTTGCCAGTATATCTTTTTATACTACATTTGTAGTAGAAGAAACTGAGCAACGTATATTTTTTGATTATCAAATGCAATGAATATAACACTTAGGCGATATGGAAAACAAGAAATCTCTGACCAAGGCAGAACTAAATGTGATGAACATTCTGTGGAGCAAGAACGAAGCCACCGTGAACGAGATAATCGAAGTGATGGGCGAACCCAAACCTGCCTACACAACGGTGCTGACCGTGATGCAGGTACTTACCCGCAAGGGAATAGTCTCTCCTGAGCGCAGGGGCAAGGCGCACGTGTTTCGTCCTCTGCTCTCTCGCGAAGAATACATCGATACTTTTATGCAGGAAACCCGCAACGTTCTCTTTCAGGGTTCTTTGCGCAGTCTCTTCTCCTATTTCGTGAAGAGCGAAAAATTGAGCAAGGAAGAACTGAATAAAATCCTTGACGAAATCAATGACGGGGAATAATCCTGTCACATGAAATTCCAATCACTTAAACCCCTTCACACCTTATGACAAACTTTGATTCCCTCATCCCCATGCTGCAAGGCTATGGCAGTATCCTGCTGGTATCAACTTTGCTGATGGCATTCTACTTATTAGTGATGTCGCGCAAGCAATCGTTTCGCTTTCAGCGCATGTACTTGCTGAGTATCCCTGTGGTATGTCTCATGCAGATTGTCTCATTGGCCGTTCTGCCTAAAATTATGCCTCAAGAAGAAGTCGAGGTTATTACTCTCACCCAAGAAGAGGCAAGGCAATACCAATATGAGAATCCTGAAACGAGGGTGATTGCTGAGGAAATACCAGTTGTAAAAGCAGAGGACATATCTACACCAGCGCCCTTGCCCGGGGAAGAACAATTGGTAATCTCTGCCAGCACTATCCAAAAATGCATCTACCTTGGTATTCCCATAGTATCAGCACTGCTCTTGCTCATAGTACTCATCCCTCTTGTGCAAATCTTGCTTCGCACCCGTGCTATCAGGTGCTCAAGCATGGATGGTTCCTGCACCATCGTACGGAAACCATGGGTCAGCACTCCCTTCTCCATGGGACGCATCATATTCCTGCCCATGGGAAAGAGCAAGGAGGCAGAAGATATTTTTATCAAGCATGAAAAGGCTCACATCCAGAGTTTGCACTACATTGATGTGTGGTGCATAGAGGTGATGGTAAGACTACTATGGTTCAACCCCATGCTATGGGTGGTACGCAAGTACTTGCGCGACTTGCACGAATTTGAGGCCGATCACCTTGTTCTTGCACAAGGAGTGGATGTACATTCTTATCAGTGCCTGTTGCTGGAAGTGGCTTCTGACGAATGTTCCATCTTTACCAATGGTTTCAATCAATCCTTTATCCGTCGTCGCATCAAGGAAATGAAGCGCAAGGGTGTCGCCGTTCTTGGACATTGGGGTAAAACCGCGGCCATACTGTGGGGCGTTACACTGGTAGGTGCTTCTACCATATTTGCCCTGCCGGAGCAAAATACAGTAGTAATACATATCGAGAAACAGATAACCGCAACTGGCGATACCATCTATTCGGATGCAGAGATAAAAGACAGGGTTCGCCAATTATGCTCAGAAGGAAAGGTTGAATTAGTAAATGAAATTGTCAAAAATTTAGAAGCAGACATTAATGTCACCGAGGTTGTTGAGGTTTCTCCACATGATACACTATGTATTGATGAGAAGACCATACAAATCATTGCCCAGATGTACCGCAATAATCCAAAGGCCCTCTATGAAGTGCTTGGACGTCCTCAGCCAACAGAGGAAGAATTGGTAAAGAAGAGATTTAAGGCAAAAGAGGAAGTAAACAAACGTCTTTACTCGCTTAGATTGAAGAAACATTTAGGACTTTCCAAGTTTCTACCTGCCCAAACCCTAAAGTTTGTCGGTACCTTTATGCTAACCTACACGTTTGGCGACATACAAAAGCACCAAGGCTCACCTATCTTTGAGGTGGGAGCAATATGTACTTACTTCAAGAACTTCCTTGTACTAACAATGGACACTACTACTATAGCTCTCAGACATGAACAGTACGAGTATGACCCAAGCTATTTTCCCACCATCACCGGTTGGATGCTCAAGAATTGTGATACCTATTGGATGGAAGGACAAATAGAGCACAACGGTGGTGTGGATGCAGACACTGACGACAAGAAGAATGCCACTCTCTCTGCTAAAGAGCGTGCCAAGGTAAAAAGTACCATAAAGCAACTACGCGCTAAGTACGAGCGTACATTCACTTCTGGCGAATTTATTGAAAATACCAACGCCGACAAAATCTTCGTTGTTCAGTTTCCTCATTTAGAAGAAATCAAGAATGCAGGCACATTAAATGACCGAATCATCCGGGAGAAGGTAAAGAACTGTTATGCCGTTGAGTTCTACAAAAAGGGACGCAAAGATGCCATGCGCATGCTCATCTTCACCAACGAGGAAGTCAGCATAGAAACCATTCTCAGCAAGATTTCAAAATACATCCGATTCGAATAGGACAGATTTCAAAAATAATAGTACAAACGTAAAGGCTTTAAACGCAATGCCAATATGAAGTACAAACAGAATTCAAACAAGTTTCTCATGCTTAGAGGACTATTCCTGTCTGCCATGCTTGTTGTCTCCATTCTTTCTCATGCTAAGACAGAGACCATGGTCAGCAACACTGATAGTTTGAAAACCAAGGAGAGCAGAGACTGTACTATTTTTGAAGATTTTGAATTTCCTGCCGAATTTCCAGGTGGACAGGAAGCATTGAAGGAGTATCTAAAAAAAGAATTCCGATATACCAGGAAATCCCTGAAGAAAATAACATGTGACAGAATAATACTTAGGTTTACAATCAATGTAGACGGAAGCTTAAGTGACATAGAGATAGTTCGTGCTTCTGGAAACAAAAGGCTGGACAAGAAAGCCGTGCGAGTCGTGAAGAATATGCCACGATGGAAACCTGCTTCTGAGGCCGGTAGAATCATACCGATAAGATACTATCTGCCAATAAAGTTGGATTAGTATTCCTCTCACAATAAGAACTAAGGTCTGCAATGCTCTTGCATTTTCGCTCACTTAATCGTACCATTGAGACTGCGTCTCGAAGGTACTCACGTTGACCTTCGGTCTTCCTCCTCCTTACAAGGCATAGAATACAAGCATTCTCTGCTCTTGTTTCGCGCGTCGGTTCGGAAATCCTCAAACAAGTTTGCATTTTCGCTCACTTAATCGTACCATTGAGACTGCGTCTCGAAGGTACTCACGCTCGGAAATCCTCAAACAAGTTTGGTATTTCTCTCGCTTATTCGTACCTTTGTGCGGAAGAATAACGTAAGAACATGGACAATATGAAAAAGGAAATAGTAGAAAGATTCTTGAAATATGTGAGTTTCGACACCCAGTCAAGCGAGGAGGCTGAGGGCCGTTGTCCCAGTACTGAGAAACAACTGCGCTTGGCAGAATACCTGGTGGAGGAACTGAAGGAGATAGGCATGCAGGAGGTAGAGATGGATGCTCATGGCTATGTCTTTGCCACACTTCCAGCCAGCGAGGGTATGGAGGAAGTTCCTGTGGTGGGTTTCATTGCACACATGGACACCAGCCCTGACTGCTCGGGTGCTGATGTAAAGCCACGCATCATAGATAACTACGATGGCACGGACATTGTGCTGGACGAAGTAGAGGGCATTGTAACACGCGTTAGTCAGTTTCCTGAACTTCTTGAGCATAAAGGCGAGGATCTCATTGTCACCGACGGTCACACGCTCTTGGGTGCCGACGACAAGGCTGGTATCGCAGAGATAATGTCGGCAATGTCTTACCTGCAGACTCATCCCGAGGTGAAGCATGGCAAGGTACGCGTGTGTTTCAATCCCGACGAGGAAATTGGTTGCGGTGCCCATTTGTTTGATGTTGAGAAGTTTGGGTGCCAATGGGCATACACCATGGATGGTAGCGAAGTGGGCGAGTTGGAGTATGAGAACTTCAATGCTGCCAGTGCCAAGATTGTTGTTAATGGTGTTAGCGTGCATCCTGGTTACGCAAAGGATAAGATGGTGAATGCTGCTCTGTTGGCAACGGAGTTCGCTCAGCAGATGCCCGAGAACGAGGTGCCTGAGCGCACAACGGGTTATGAGGGATTCTTCCACCTGTACCAGATGCAGGGTGGGGTAGAGCAGGCCACACTGACCTACATAATCCGCGACCACAACACGCAGATGTTCCAGATGCGCAAGCGTCTCATCCTAGACATGTGCGAGAGGATGAACGACAAGTACGGACATGGTACTTTCCTGCCCGAGGTGAAGGATACCTATTATAATATGCACACCCAGTTGGTAGACAAGCCCCATATCACCGAAATAGCCTTGTGTGCCATAGAGGAGGCATGCGGATTCTCAAAGGTGGTTCCCATCCGTGGCGGTACTGATGGTGCACAACTCTCGTTCAAGGGTCTGCCTTGTCCAAACATCTTTGCAGGAGGACTAAATTTCCACGGCCGACATGAGTTCCTGCCCATTCAAAGCATGGAGAAGGCCATGCAGACAGTGGTGAACATCTGCCGTATAGTATCAGAGAGATACTCTTAACGTTTTGTGGAGTCTTTGGATGAAAGATGTTTGCATGAAGGTAATGGGGCTCGTGTTTGTGGGGCTGGGGGTGGTAGGACTATTTATGCCTCTCTTACCCACAACGCCTTTCCTGCTACTGGCAGCAGCATTGTTCTTCCGTAGTTCTCCACGACTTTATGCTTGGCTTCTGGGACATCGCACATTTGGGTCATATATTCGTAACTTTCGAGAGTATAAGGCTATTCCAATGTACACAAAAATAATCTCAGTGTCATTAGTATGGATTACTCTATTGTATTGTGCTTTTGGTATGGGATTACCAATGTGGATTGCTACTCTTCTTCTGCTTTTAGCAGTGGCCATCAGTTGGCACATACTATCTTACAGAACATTAAAGAAATAGAGCGATATGATATCTCGTTGCTATCTTGAGATAACTAATATTTGCAATCTTAAGTGTGTGTTCTGTCCAAAGACAAAGCGTGTGGGGCGGAGTCTTTCTCTTGAGGACTTTGAACAGCTTATGGATAAATTGTGTGGAGAGATAAAGTTTTTGTATTTTCACCTGATGGGGGAACCTTTGATGCACAGTTGCTTGAAGGATTTTATCTTGATTGCAAAAGACAAAGGTTTTGTGCCGGTTCTTACTACTAATGGTACACTAATAAAAAGAAGGGAAGAGGAACTTTTGATAGCATCGCCACACAAAATACAGATATCGCTGCATTCGCATGAGGGTAATGCAAAGGATTGTCTTGATGAGTACATAGACGATATAATGCACTATGCCCAAATGGCTGCCGAACAAGGTACGATAGTAGTGCTGCGTCTATGGAATCAGGGTGGATTGGATTCGGCCAACAAGAATTTGATAAACCTTATGGAGAGATATGTGCCAAGACCTTGGACAGAGCGCTATGATGGTTGGAAACTGGCAGATAATATCTATTTAGAGTATGATGGAGTATTTGAATGGCCTGATGCTGAGCGCGAGGAGTATGAAGCAGAGGAGGTGTTTTGTTATGCTTTGCGCAATCAGATTGGTGTGCTTGTGGACGGTACAGTAGTGCCATGTTGTTTGGATCATGATGGCGATATTGCATTGGGCAATCTGTTTGAACAATCGTTGAAGGAGATACTGGAGTCTCCCAGAGCAAAGGCATTGTACGAAGGTTTTTCGCGCCATATAGCAACAGAACCTCTCTGCCGTCGTTGTGGTTATGCAACTGTAGCAAAGAGGTTCAGAAAGAATTGAAAAAGGAGAGTGTTTTCTGTTATTGTGCATTTAGGAAGGCTTCAATGGCATCGACCTTTGCGGCACAATCTATTCCAGCAATAGAATGATTCTCAAATTCCTTTAGGAGAGAGTTTAGTTGCTGTAGTTTTTCAGGATTGTTCTTGTACTCTTCCTTTAATATTTGTATTTTTTCAAACTGATGAATACCTTCGATGAGGCGTTCGAAACGAATGCTGGAACGGTTGCCTGGATAGTAGAAATAGGTGTCGCCCGAGCCGAATAAACGATATCTGCTATCAGTAAGGGGGTGCTCGTCCCAATTTATCCAAGCCCAATGTAGATAACCATCCATTTGGTTCGCAGCAGCATAAAGTGGCAGGTAGGTAGCTTCTGCAGGAAGTGAATTAGAGTATATGTTTGGTTCGCTCTCTGCACAACTAGTATAGATGGTTGTCACCTGATTGTTTGCCTTGCGTTGTGCTAACTGCTCGGGGGTGAAACGTTTGGATTGTGCAAATGCAACACAGAAGTCTTGTAGCTTGTCGGTAAGAGAAGCATGGTAGTTTCCTGCTAACGCCATTTTGAAGCCTAAAGTGTTTGCTATGTTGTATGCATTGAGCATATCGGCTTCTGCACGTTCGTCCATGGCGATATTTGTTTTTTCAAACCAGCCTTTGGCAAGCAGATGTTCTTTGAAAGCATTTAGGAAGTTTGTCCAAAGTTCTTTGTATTCATCTGTTCCTGTGGTTGTCTTTATGTATTTATATGCATTTGTTGATTCGTCCCAATAGCGGAAATTCATGTCCCATGGCACCATGCTGAAACAGTTGATTTGGCGGTTGATGCCATATTCGTTGCAAAGTTCGACATATAGATCAAAAGCGCTATAATCGTAATCCCATGTGCCGTCATTTTTCTTGGTGGTTTGTATCATAGGATCGAAGAGATCGTGTGTTTGTCTTCCCCATGGTTCGTAGAACATGATGGTAGAAACAGTCCTTTGTCCTGCTCGTCCTAAGGCTTCAAGATAAGGGCGCAATGCCTCAATGTGCTCTTTGCTCCAACGTTTTACACCATAGAATCGACTTACGGCATAAGGTTGTTGCCATAGGTCGAGATGGAATTTTTGTTGGTCCACGGTAGGTAGTGATCGACTATTGACCTTTATTTTTAATGTTAGTGTTTTAAGTGTTTTGCCTTTCTTGTTTTTTACAAAAAGGTTGGTAGTGTATTCGCCCGCTTCAATGTCTCGGGGAATTTCTATGGTGCACCAAACTGGGCGAGTTTCCATGGCTGGCACGGTGTGTGGTTTGTCTTGGTCAATTACATCTGGAACTAACCATGGTTGAAGATTTGTGGGGTGATTGCCACAGGCCTTGTAATCGTCGGTGATAACAAAATTGACAAAACGTGCTTGTGCAGAGTTGATGTGAGTCTTCTTTTTATTGAGTTTCCATGGTGCCATACTCAATTGCAGCTCACCTTGGTCGCTTTTGCTGAAAAGCAAGGCTTGTATATTGGCTCTTTCGCCTTTCCATGCCGAAATGGTTGCTACATCGCATTGTTCTGTCTCGGGAACATCGTGAAGAGAATAATGTGTGTTGCGTGATGCCCAGGTAAAGTGTAAACCATCGCTGATCTTTTCCCATGCCAGGGTGTCTGGGGTAGTGCCTATACGTGGTTCTTTGTATTGGTCAATTGCATACTGCTTGAGTGTTGTGCCATCGTCTGTAATGTAGTCGTTTTGCGCAATAGAACTTGTTGGGGCAAGCAACAGGATGATGTAGACTAAATGGGAAAGGATTTTGGTCATGATAAGAAAGTATTCAAATTAGATAGGTTCTATAAATTGGTTTATCTATATTCTTGGTAGAATTCTAAAGGTTTCTATTTTTTAATGTCTCTTGCTTGTATCTTTTAAATTTTTGCTCATTCACATAGACCACTATGTTCAGTCTTTCAAATTAAAAATCGATATAGCAATACTCATCAAAAAACTCAAAACTAATTTGTGGAATCTACCATTGAAGTTTCGAGGTTTTCTGGAGCACTGACAAATTATTTGTCATACTCTTCTGTTTCATCAATGAAATTGTCATCAGTGTCATCGTCAAAGTCAAAGTCAAAATCTCCGTAAAATTCGGGGACGTCACCTGTAAAGGAATCAAGGCTGCGACGGTCTTTTTTAGTTGGTCGACCTAAACCTTTCGCTCTTCCTATGAATCCTGATATTTTTGCCATTTCAAGGATCTCAAATTGTTCGGGGGCAGTGACGTTTTCAAATATTTCCGGCAATAACTTGGCTCCTACACGTTTTTCTATGGCTTGCAGGATACGGAAACTATAGGTTACTGGGGACTTACGTACATCTATGATGTCACCCACGCGTACTGTGCGCGAGGGTTTTAATTGTGCTCCTTTCATGCAGACCTGTCCTTTCTTACAGGCAGCGGCAGCTATGGTGCGAGTCTTGAATATGCGAGCCGCCCATAACCATTTGTCAACTCTTGCTTCGTCTTTCATTTGTTGTTATAGTGACACATAGCAAACTGCATTCCGCTAAGGGCAAATGCTTTGATAGCATCGCATGCAATGCTTACTTTCTCGTTGATGATCTTGTTGTCGTCGGCAGAAAACTTGCCAAGCACAAAATCCACCTGCCCTCCGCGGGGGAAGTCGTTGCCAATGCCGAACTTAAGACGGTTGTAACCTTCGGTTCCGAGCATCTGCGCGATATGTTTCAAACCGTTATGGCCTGCTGCAGAACCGTTCTGTTTCATGCGGATTGCTCCAACAGGCAGTGAGAGGTCGTCGACAATGATAAGAATATTCTCCAGAGGGATTTTTTCTTGCTGCATCCAATAACGCACAGCATTGCCAGAGAGGTTCATGTATGTACTGGGTTTAAGCAACAATAGTTCGGCATTCTTGACCCTGGTTTTGCATATAAAACCATAGCGTTTGTCAAGAAAACTGGCATTTTGAGCTTCTGCCAAAGCATCAACAACTCGGAAACCAATGTTGTGGCGTGTGCCGCCGTATTCATTGCCTATATTGCCAAGGCCTACGATAAGGTATTTCATAGCTGATATTGCCTTGCTGCTACTCTCTTTGCCTTGTTTTGATAGGGTGGTAGATGATGATAGTTTTGAAGTAGAACCAGCAAGTAGTTTCTTGAATATTTTAATGAGACTGTTCATAATAAGCAAAATACGGGTAGCGGCACATGCCGTTACCCGTACTTTTAATGCATGACTGTGTTGATTACTTCTTAGCTGCAGCAGCCTTAGCGCTCATTGCACTACGTGTCATCTTAACCTGACATACTACTACGCTGGGACTGGTAACGAGTTCCAAACCTTCGAAGCTCAACTCAGCAACCTTAATAGTCTTACCAAGACCCAAGTGGGTAACGTCGATATTCAACTTTTCGGGAATCTGGCCATAGGGAGCACGAACCTTAAGGTTGCGAACGCTTGCTGCCAACTTACCACCGGCCTTAACACCCTCAGCCAAACCATTAAGCTTAATGGGTACTTCCATAACAATGGGCTTCTCCTCAGTGATTTCATAGAAATCGATGTGGAGCAACTGGTCTGTTACGGGGTGGAACTGCAACTCCTTCATAACAGCCTTGTATTCCTGACCATCGATGTTCAGGTTTACGCTGTAGATGTCGGGAGAATAAACAAGGTTGCGAACCTCAGAAGCGGTTACAGAGAAACCGAGAGCTACGGGCAAACCGTTTTCGCCACGCTTTTCACCATACAAGTTACAAGGGATAGAACCGCTCTTGCGAATCTCGCGAGTAGCCTTCTTACCAGTAGCGGTGCGGGCAGTGCCCTTTACGTCGATACTTTTCATTTTTGTTTGTTTTTGTTAGTTGTGTTACTCTAAATTAAGTGTTTTGCCTAATTCGCCATCACACAGGCTCTAATAAGCGGGTGCAAAGGTATGAAAAAAAAGTGAAACAAAGACAAAATACTTCATCCTTTTTAAAAATGTATATGCCTATTTGGATATTTTGTGCCCACATCATGCTTTTAGGTCATTAAAAATAAGTATCTTTGTGCGCTTTATAAATCGTTCTTATGATAAATCGTAAACTAATCCGAATCAAGACCGTACAGGTTGTATATTCTTATTGCTTGAATGAGGGACTCATATCTGTGGATACTCCTATTCAAGGTTTAGGTGAGTTTAAAGAGGTATGTCGCCCCGAACAAGGCGAAAGTATTCTGTTGCGTAGTTTGGGAACTGCCTACGATTTGTATAATACTATGCTCTGCCTTATGGTAGAGATTTCGCGTCTGGCATTGCGTGCTCATGAGGCGCAGGCAAATCGAGCCAAGCGTTTGGGTTTGTCTGAACCAAGCCGTAAATTTGTTGATAACCATTTTATGTTGCAGCTCGAGGGTAATCGCCAGTTGCAGGATAATCGTCAGAACCAGCGTATAGATTGGGCAAATGAGGAGGAGTTCGTCCGTACTCTGTATAAGAAGGTAGTAGAGAGTGATTTCTATTGTGAGTATATGGAGAGTGGTATCAGTAGCTACGAGGAAGACCGTGAACTTTGGCGCAAGATTTATCGTTATATTTTGGTTGATGATGAAGGTATTGACTCTATGCTTGAGGATGTGAATATCTACTGGAACGACGATCGTTTCATAATAGATACATTTGTGCTTAAGACAATCAATCGTTTTACTGCAGAGAGTAATGATGACCATCCCTTGTTGCCAGAGTTCCGTACTGAGGAGGAACAGGAGTTTGCTTGCAAACTGGTTCGTCAATCGTTGGTGGGAGCGGATTATTATCGTGGTTTGATCGCTCAAAATACCCGTAATTGGGATGTTGATCGAGTGCCATTGATGGACCGTGTAATAATGCAGGTGGCATTGGCAGAGATAACTTCTTTCCCAACAATACCTCTTTCTGTGTCAATAAATGAGTATATCGAGATAGCTAAGAGCTACAGCACTCCCAACAGTGCTCGTTATATCAACGCAACTCTTGATAATATTAGCAAGAAACTCATGGCAGAGCACAAATTAATAAAGAATGCTTAAATTTAAATAACAAAAATATATAAAAATGATTCAAACAATTGCAGCTCAGGGTGGTTTTGATCCCGCAATGATTATCATGTGGGTGGCTATTGGTCTTATTTTCTGGTTCTTCATCATCCGTCCTCAGAAGAAGAGACAAAAGGAGATTCAGAACTTTCGTAACTCTATTACCATTGGTTCTTCAGTTGTAACAGCTGGTGGCATTTATGGCACAGTTCGAGCTATCGAGGAAGACAATACTCTTTCTATTGAAGTTGCCAAGGGTGTGAATATTCGTGTAGACCGCAATAATGTCTATGCAACTGCCCAAAACGAACAGACAAAGTAAGAAAGGAATCCTTTTGGGATTGTCATCCCTACTCCGTGAAAAGAGTGGGGATATACTTATTTTTGCCTTCTTCCTCGCGGTGAGTTGTGGTTTCTGGTTTTTGCAGAAGCTTGAGGATACATTCGAATCAGAGGTGGTCTTTCCTATAGAGATAGTAGAGATGCCTAAAGGGATGGTGATTACATCTCCTTTGCCAAAGGAGATAATTGTGAATGTGCAAGATAGGGGTACCAATCTTTTTAACTTTGTCAGATATAGCAGTGAAGTAGAACCTATCAAAATAGACTTTTCTCTGTATGATGATGGTGCACAGACAAATAAGGTAGCAATACCAACTGTCGATTTGCAACGTGTAATCCAGCAACAGTTGCCTTCGTCTACGCAGATAATGGAAATGAGTCCTAATAAAATAGAATTCCATTATAATCGTGGTATCTCAAAACGTTTGCCTGTTAGTTTTTTAGGAAAGGTAACAACCGGAATGCAACATTATCTACAGGATATAACCTTCTCTCCAGATTCTGTTACTGTTTATGCAACATCGTCCATCCTTGATACTTTGCAATATGCTTATATTCAAAGTCAGGAAATAAATGGTTTGACTAGAACTTCAAAGTTTGAAGTAGGCTTTACTTCTATTTCAACAATGAAGATGGTGCCGGAGACAGTTGTAATGACAGCTCATATAGATTATTATACAGAGCAGACTATGCAGATTCCCATTGTCGGTGTGGATTTTCCAAAAGGTTGTGTACTGAAGACATTTCCAGCAATGGCAAACGTGAAATTCTGGGTTAAGGCGGCAATGTTGAAAAGACTTAAACCAGAGAACTTTGTTCTTGGTTCCACTTATGAGGAGTTGCTTGCCAATACCGACCAGAAGTTACGTTTGCAACTTACATCTATTCCTGATGGTGTCAGCAATGTGCGCATATATCCTCAAGAGGTTGATTTTCTGTTGGAGCAAACCTATGAATCTTTTACTGATTCTTTGGCGTCGGTCGACAAATTTGCTAAATACTGAATGATGCAATGCCAATAAAAATAGCGATAACCGGTGGAATAGGGAGTGGGAAAAGTTATGTCGCACGTCAGATGACTGCCTTGTTGGGAATTCCTGTGTATGATTCGGATAGCAATGCGAAACGTCTCAATGAGGAATCTGAAGAAATAAGAAATAGACTGGTTTCTATGGTAGGAGCTGATGTCTATGATGCCGACGGGCATTTGGATAAAGCAAGACTTGCTTCATTCCTGTTTGCGAATACTGAAAATGCCAGGAAAATAAACGCATTGATACATCCTATTGTAAAAGCCGATTTTCTAAGGTGGGCGGAAAGACAGAATGTTCCGGTAGTGGCAATAGAAACAGCCTTGCTTGCAGAAAGTGGTATTGATGATGTTGTCGATAGGGTTGTGCGTGTGGATGCTCCTTTAGAGGTTCGTATAGCCCGTGCGATGCAACGCGACGGAGTTACGCGCGAGAAAGTGCTTGAGCGTATTTCTTGTCAAAGCGACTATCCAACCCCTGATATTATTATAAATAATGTATAAGTAAAATAAATAGTAAACTCTTCTTTGAAATAAATTAAAGAAGTCCTAATCAAACAAGAACTATTATGCTCGAAACAATTCTTGCTATCTCCGGTAAACCCGGACTTTACCGTTTGGTCAATCGCGGTAATCGTAGTCTTATTGTAGAGACCTTGGATGCTCAGAAGAAGCGTATGCCTGCATTTGCTGCAGATAAGATTATTTCTTTGGCGGATATTGCTATGTACACCGACGAGGAAGAGGTGCCCTTGCGTCAGGTCCTGAAGAATATATATGACATGGAGGGTGGTAAGGCTACTTCTCTTGACTATCGTAAGGCGTCTAAGGAGGAGTTGGCTGACTTTATGGCTAAGGCTCTTCCCAATTACGACCGTGACCATGTTTATCCCAGCGACATGAAGAAACTCGTTCAGTGGTACAATATTCTCATCGAGAATGGTGTTACCGATTTTGATGAGAAGCAGGAGGCAGAATAAGGTTAACGAAAAAATAAATTAACCAGAGAGGATACTTCTTTTTTGAAGTGTCCTCTTTTTTACTAAATGGGCAATAAAAGAGGAGTTTGAGGGTTATGAAAGAGAAAAAACAATAGTAATAGATTTTTTTTTGAAAAATAATAGTTAATGATAGGAAATTTTGTATCTTTGAAGTGCAGAAAGATATAAAAAAGGTAATATTACATAGAAAATTCTTTAATAGAAGATAATAAACCTTATTTATTAACTTAAAATCTAACAATTATGAAAAAGTTCGGTTTTATCATTGCGATGTTGATGCTTGTTTCTACAAACTTTAAGGCATTTGCACAGGAGGCTACTGATCCTTGGCAAGGTTTCAATGTTTCGTACAATTACAATGCTGGAGGTTATGATGTAAATGTCCATGGAATAAGTGTTGGATACTTGAGAGGTTTTTCTTTGTCCAGTAGCACACCTATATTTATTGAAACAGGTTTGAATTTTGCTTATGGCAGATATTCAGAAGATTATGGTGGTTATGATGCGTATGTTGATCAGTTGAATTTATCTTTGCCAGTTAATTTTGCGTATAAGTTCCAATTGAGTGATAATGTTGCACTTATTCCCTACACTGGTGTTTATTTCCGTGTTAATCTTATGGCCAATTTAGGAGTTAAGGGTTATGATCTTAGTGAAAGTTTGTTTGATTATATAGATGGTCCAACTCGTTTTAATGCAGGTTGGCAGATCGGTTTAAAGACTCACATCAAGAAGTTTATGGTTGGTGTATGTTACGGAACTGATTTCAATAAGTATATGGGAGATGTTCGATTCGACAATTTGTCAGTTAATGTTGGTTTCAACTTCTAAAAATACTTTGATTAAAAATAAAACGACCTGCAGTTATGCGGGTCGTTTTATTTTTTTTATCAGCGTATTCCAAAACTCATTGCTTCTGTCTTTTGTTGTAATATCAAAACTTGCTTGAATGTAAATAGTTTTGTCGTGTTCTCACTGTTTTGTTGATACATCAACAATGTAGTGTTGCCCTATCAACACTCTTCAACCTTTACTAAACTTTGTCCATTAACAATGAAGGCAGATTGTACACGCCTCACTAAGGAAAGGCGTATTGCAATGGTCATGACTATATCTCCATTGTCTTTATAGTCCTGTGCAACGATGCGTGGTTCAAGTTCTTTCACCATGCGCATCACCATGTTCATATGCTCGTAGCCAAAGGTTAGGCGGAGTTGGCTTTCAACAAGTCTTTCTTTGAATTCACCCGCCTCAATAGCCAAGGCTGCTGCTGTTTTGTATGCTACTATAAGTCCGCTTGTGCCTAACTTGACTCCACCAAAGTAGCGTATAACTAAAATGATAAGATCAGATACGTCTGCGCTTACCATCTGTCCAAGTATTGGTTTGCCGGCGGTGCCTGATGGTTCTCCATTGTCGTTCGACCGATATTCCTCTCCTTCAGGACCCAGTCGGTATGCCCAGCATACATGGCGTGCATCGAAGTATTCTTTTTGATACTTGGCAACTTGCTCCATAGCCTCCTCGGCGGTGCGTACAGGTATAGCGAAAGAGAGGAACTTACTCCTTAGTTCAGAATAAGTTCCTTCGCTTGGCTTTATCAATACTTTGTATGAATCTCTCATGATAATTTGTGCACCACAAGACCGGAACGCAACTTAGGCTCAAACCATGTGGCCTTTGGTGGCATGATGTTGCCAGTGTCGGCGATGTTGATGATTTGTTGCATGCTAACAGGGTATAGAGCCAATGCCATACGCATTTCTCCATTGTCAACACGGCGCTTCAGTTCTTCCAAACCACGCAATCCGCCAACAAAATCTATGCGCTTGTCGCTACGGAGATCCTTGATGCCAAGTATCTGGTCGAGGATCAGTTCGCTACTGATGCTTACATCGAGTGACTTGATGGGGTCTGTTTCGTCGGCCTTGCCGGGAAGAAGTTCTAATTTATACCATTCGCCATCAAGGTAGAGACTGAACTCGTGTAGCTTCTCTGGGCGATAGCAAGCTGCACCCATAGGGGTGACGGTAAAGTTTTCTGCCAGTAAGGACAGGAACTTTAAACTGCTTAGTCCGTTAAGGTCCTTCACCACGCGATTATAGTCCAAGATAGTCAGCTGGCTTGCTGGGAAGCAAACGGCCATGAAGAAATTGTACTCCTCGTCTCCCTTATGGTTTGGGTTTTGCTTGGCCTTTTCTGCACCTACCAATGCTGCCGCAGCACTGCGATGGTGTCCATCGGCAATGTACAGATATGGTATGTCGGCAAAGGCTGCAGTTATAGCATCCAAATCGGCCTGTTCCTTGATGAGCCACAACTGGTGGCGGAAACCATCGCCCTGTGCCACGAAGTCGTATTCGGGAGATGTGCAGATGTAGCGTGCAATGATGGCAGAGAGCGTTTCATTGTCGGGATATGCAAAGAAGACAGGTTCCATGTTGGCATCATTTATGCGAACATGCTTCATGCGGTCCTCCTCCTTGTCGCGGCGAGTGAGTTCGTGCTTCTTGATGACTCCGTTCATGTAGTCGTCGACATACGCACATACAACCAATCCGTACTGTGTCTTGCCGTTCATGGTTTGTGCATAGATATAGTATCCAACCTCCTGATCTTGTACCAACCATCCATTGTCCTGGAATTTCTGGAAATTTTCTGCGGCCTTTTCGTATACCTCGGGAGCATATTCGCTAGTGCCAACAGGGAAGTCAATTTCAGGTTTGATGATATGGTAGAGGCTCTTCTCGTTACCTTCGGCTTCGACTCTTGCTTCTTCCGAGTCGAGCACATCGTAGGGGCGAGACTGTACTTGTTCTACAAGGTCTTTTGGTGGGCGCAAGCCCTTGAATGGTCTGATTATTGCCATAGTATTAGATTTTTCTTAAGGTTTCTTATTTCTTCTTTCCGAAGAATTTATCATATATGTACATTGCCACGGCAAATACCACAGCATAAACTATATATATGTATAATGGGTTCTTGTTGTCAAGAACAAACTCATCTCCAATCCACATAAATAGAGCGAATAACATACCTGTTATCAAGGCTCCAAACATTTTTCCGTATGTCATATATGGGTAGTTTTTGCTTGTTGTATTTTTGAATGGCTACTTCATTACTTGTTCAGCTGGAACTTGGTGATGCCTTCCTTGATATAGCCAACAATCTGCTTTGCTGCTGCTATGCCGGCATTTACATTTGCTTCGGCAGTCTGTGCACCCATCTTCTTGGGGGTGGAGAAGTAGCGGCCTGCCAATGCTTCGGTGTATTCGGCGTGCATGTCGGGCTTGATGTCGGTAACATACTTCAGGTCGGTGCGCTCCTTCATGAGTTCGAGAAGCGATGCCTCGTCGATGATTTCCTTGCGGGCGGTATTTGCTACGATGGCACCCTTCTTCATCTTGCCAACCAATTCTGCATTGATGCTGTTGCGTGTCTCGGCAGTTGCAGGGATATGTAGAGAAACGATGTCGCACTGTTCAAAGAGTTCTACCTGACTTGTGGCAGCCTTCACACCTGCGCTTTCAATAACTTCTGCAGGGCAGAATGCATCGTATGCCATAATCTCCATACCGAAACCCTTGGCTATGCGTGCTACATTGCGACCAACATTACCAAAGGCCAGGATGCCCAACTTCTTGCCCATGAGCTCTGTGCCGCTGGTGCCGTCGTAGAAGTTGCGTACTGCCATCACGAGCATACCAAAGACCAACTCTGCCACGCTGTTGGCATTCTGTCCAGGGGTGTTCATTGCCACCACACCTGCCTTTGTGCAAGCCTCAAGGTCGAGGTTGTCAAAACCTGCACCAGCACGAACAACAATCTTCAGGTTCTTGGCAGCCTCGATAACTTCTGCATCCACCTTGTCAGAACGTACGATGAGAGCATCTGCATCGGCAACAGCCTCGAGCAATTGTGCCTTCTCGGTATATTTTTCCAAAAGTGCCAGTTCCATGCCGGCTTCGTCTATAACCTGCTTTATTCCGTCAACGGCAACCTTGCTGAAAGGCTTTTCCGTTGCAATCAGTATCTTTGACATAGTATTTTCCAGTGTTTAATTTATTATCATTTAGGGCCCCTCGGAACTTTGTCGTAAAGTTTCGAAGAGCCCTATATATTTTTTTTATTAGTGTTGAGCTTCAAACTCCTGCATGCACGCTACGAGTGCTTGAACATCTTCCAGTTCTACTGCATTGTAGAGGCTTGCTCTGAAACCACCTACGCTGCGGTGTCCCTTGATTCCCACCATACCGCGTTCTGTGGCAAAGGTCATGAATTCTGCTTCAAGGTCTTCGTAACCCTCGTTCATCACGAAGCAAACATTCATGCGGCTTCTGTCTTCGGTGTCCTGCACTGTGGCGCGGAACATCTTGTTGCGGTCTATCTCGCCATAGAGCAAGTCTGCCTTTTCAATGGCGCGGCGCTCCATCTCGGCAACACCACCATTCTTCTTGATCCAGCGCAGTGTCTGAAGTGCGCAATAGATGGGAACTGTGGGAGGTGTGTTGAACATAGAACCACCCTTGATATGTGTGCGGTAGTCCAACATTGTGGGAATGGCACGACTAACCTTACCAAGAGCCTCGTCCTTGACGATAATGAAGGTGACACCTGCCATAGCAAGATTCTTCTGTGCACCACCATAAATCATGGCATACTTGCTGACATTGATGGGACGAGAGAAGATGTCCGAACTCATGTCGGCAATCAGAGGCACGGGACTGTCCAAATCACGACGGATCTCTGTACCATATATGGTGTTGTTGGTTGTGATGTGGAAATAATCGGCATCTGCAGGTACTGTGTAGTGCTTGGGGATGTATGTGTAGTTGAAATCGGCACTTGAAGCCACTTCTACGCACTCACCAAAGAGCTTGGCTTCTGCCATAGCCTTCTTGGCCCAAACTCCAGTATTGATGTATGCTGCTTTGTTCTCAAGGAAATTATATGGAATCATACAGAACTCCAAACTTGCACCACCACCAAGGAAGAGTACACTATAACCTTCTGGTATGTTCAGCAACTCCTTGAATAGGGCAATAGCTTCGTCCAATACGGGCTGGAAGTTCTTTGCGCGGTGGCTCATTTCCATCAGTGAAAGACCACAACCGTCAAATTCGATACATGCTTTTGAAACTGCCTCCATTACCTCTTTGGGCAACTTGGAGGGACCTGCGTTGAAATTATACTTCTTCATAATCTTATTTAGTATTATTTCAGGTACAAAATGTATATAAATAAAAAAAGTCGGGGTGACCCGACTCGAACGGGCGACCACCTGGTCCCAAACCAGGTGCGCTACCAACTGCGCTACACCCCGATTGTTTTCATGACTTATGCCTTAAAAACATTGCAAAGGTAAATTCTTTTTTTGATTTATGCAAGCAAAATGTGAGATATTTTTAGAAAACGGAAACATTCTTTTGGCGCATCATTGATGTTATATTCTATTATACATTTGAAAATAAATGTATTATCTATGCTCTCAGATAAAACCATATGGTATATGTCATGGAACAATACATTGTCTCACTTCAAGGAATGTATTGTTCCATCTCAGACAATATATCGTCTGAAGCCTATTTTCGTTGACTTTTACCCTTAAAATAGATAACTCTATCCCTAAAAAGGTTGACTTTTGGAAGCGAAACCACCCCCTAAATCATGGCACTGCTTCTAACTGACAGCCATGCAACACTTCGCATATCATTATAACATACTGAAGACTAACAACTTTAAGTATTAGCACAATCATATAGGGTCATCAGTTGTCAGTTGTCAGTTCGATTTTTGCGCTTGATGTGGGGGGGCATTTTAGAACGTCCCCCTTATTCCGTCACTCACTCTGTAAGGGGATATCATAGCTCAGTTAACTCAATTTCAGTTTTAATGCAACCCTATCATCTTAATCATCTAGGATGGGATAAAACATCCCACCCCTACGGCAAAGTGAAAAAGATGGCGCTTCATCAATGACAAAGGGTTGAACGAAATGTGCACCCCTTAGATTTCTCTCATCTCCCTTTTATCCGACTTTTAAACCAATGAGGTATTGCTACGTTGGTTTTAGACATCTCATCTAAGGCTGAGAGAACGAATCGTTATGTCAGGTCAAAACAGGGAAGTTATCTTTATCAACGAGTCAGGTCTCTACTTCTTTAAAATTCCCCACTCCTACCGCGAACTGAAAAGATGACGGCACGAAACATACCCTCAACTACAACAAAGGTGTGCTATAAATTAGCACACCCTGTCCACAGACCTCAGTTAGTTTTCAGTCCTATATCGCCATTCTTCTGCAATAAAGGTAGATAATAAGTTGTTTACGACTTAGACAATGTATTGTCTGTAGAGCGAATCCCTAATGTTATATGGATATATTTCTTAAGGTAGGTTCTATAAATTAGCTTTAAGTTATATGATATCTATTGTGCCATAGATTCAATATTTGAATGAACGAACATAGTGGTCTATGTGAGTGAATGATAATGAAGAAGATATGGTGCAAGAGATGTTATAGAACAAAAGCAATCGAATTTCAATTAAAACAAGTTATTACTAATTTATATAACCTACCTTAAGGTTTCCAATGCTGGAGCATAATTTTGTTCAGCAGCTATTTTAACCACATTATTGTTTAAAACAGTATCCATCCAGCCAAACCGCACATGCAGATAATTAATATGGGGTTCATCTTGTAGACCTGTTGCCCAATGAAAGTGAAAGTAAAGAGCCCCAGACTTATCCAGAACTGCCATGGTGATGAGGTAGGAGATCCGAAATTGTCTTCGGTGCATAGCAACAATGCTGCTGCTGCGATAAGTCCCACTACGGCAGGTCGAAGTCCGCTAAAGATGCTTTCCACTATGGGGTGTGACTTGTATCGTAGAAGGAAACGACATATGATTATCATTAGAATGAAGGATGGCAGGATAAGGGAGAATGTTGCCAGTGCCGAACCAAGAATGCCTGCCCATTCTGGATAACCTGCATTGATTACTGCTGTGTAGCCGACATATGTGGCAGAGTTGATGCCTATGGGGCCAGGGGTCATCTGACTTAGGGCTACCATGTCGGTGAACTCTCCCATGGTCATCCAACCACGAAGAGTAACGACTTCGGTCTGAATCATTGAAAGCATTGAATAGCCCCCTCCAAATCCTAATAGTCCAATTTGGAAAAAAGTAATGAATAAAAGAAGAAATATCATTTTAATAAGTGCCTGTAAGTGTATCCTCCAATTGCAGCTATCAATATTATGTATATAGGACTAACACCTATTAACCAAATGCATAATGCAGAAACAATTGGAATCCAACTGTTGTAAATATTTATCTTGGAGGTACGTGCCATTTTGAATACGGGTACTGCTATCAAAGCTACAACAGCAGGACGGATGCCACGGAAAATGCTTGCCACAGTTGGGTTGTCCTTGAATTGACGGAAGAACATGGCTATTGCAAGGATGATAATGAAAGAGGGTAGGGCAGCGCCTAGTGCACACATCAATGCTCCTGGTAGACGCCTCATCCTATAGCCTATGAACACGCTGATATTTATAGCAAAGACTCCAGGGCACGATTGTGCTACGGCAATCAGGTCCATGAGGTCTTCTTCTGTAGTCCATTGCTTCTTGTCTACCACGGTTTCTTTGATGAGCGGTATCATGGCATAACCACCACCGATAGTGAATAGACCTATCTTGGCAAAGGTAAGGAACAGTTCAAACATTTGTTTCATATAGGAAAAGGCTGAGCAACACAATCGTTGCTTTTTTAAAAATATAGGGGAGGACATGCTCCTCCCCTATACATATTATATAATAGTTACTTCATCTTGCTTTCAACCCACTTGCGTGCATTGACGAAGGCTTCCAGCCAGGGAGTGCACTGGTCGGTGAGACGGCGCTCCTCGGGATAGTAACCACACTGCCAAGGGAAGATGGTACGCTCGGGATGGGGCATGATAGCCAGATGACGACCATCACCGCTACAGATAGCAGCTACGTCGTAGTCCGAACCATTGGGGTTACCGGGATAGCCAGTGTAGCTGAACTTGGCAACTACATTGTACTCGCTCTCTGCCTTGGGCAGACGGAACTTGCCCTCGCCATGAGCCACCCATGTGCCAATCTTGAATCCGCTCAGAGAACCAAACATCACGCTGTTGTTCTCGGGGATGGTCAGTGCCACGAAGGTGCTTTCGAACTTGTGGCTATCGTTGTGCAACATCTGTGCAGTCTCCTTGCGATATTGGCTCAAACGCTTGCTGTCCAGAATACTTTCGCCAGAGGTGGTGTCAAGGCTCTTGTTAACCAAACCTAACTCGATCATCAACTGGCAACCATTACATACACCCAAACTCAAGGTGTCTTCACGAGCATAGAACTTGTCCAATGCCTCCTTGGCTTTGGGATTGTAGAGGAATGCACCAGCCCAACCCTTGGCACTACCAAGGACGTCGCTGTTAGAGAAACCACCACAGAATGCAATGATATTGACATCCTCCAGTGTCTCGCGGCCAGTGATGAGGTCGGTCATGGTAACATCCTTCACGTCAAAGCCTGCCAACCAGAATGAGTAAGCCATTTCGCGCTCGCTATTGGTTCCCTTCTCGCGGATTACAGCAGCACGAATGCCACTCTTCTCTCTGCGGTCGGGATTAGCGCCATACTGACTCAATTTGCCAGTGAAATCCTTACCGAATACGGGTTGAACGGGCATGCTCTTGTAGTTTTGGTAGCGCTCTGCTGCCTTGCCGTGGAAACTCTGCTTGCGGTCCAGCAGGTATGAGGTCTGATACCAGATGTCGCGGTACTGGTCAATGTCCAATGCTATGCCGTTGCCAAGGTCGATAGCGCGCTCTTCGCAAACCTCGCCAATCTTGATGTAGCCAACACCAGCGTCTTCAAGAATCTTCTTGACACGAGAACCATTCTCATCGCTAACCTGAATGACAATACCGGGATTCTCGGCAAAGAGTATCTTGACAAGTGCATCCTGTGCATTGTCTTCACTCTTGAACTTGCTGAGGTCGAGTTTCAAACCACCAGTGGTGTTTGCAAAGCACATCTCCAACAAGCAAGTTGCTAAACCACCAGCGCTGATGTCATGACCAGCCATGATGAGGCCTTCGCTAACCAACTGCTGTACAGCCAGGAATGCATCGCGGAAATATTCGGGGTTCTGAACAGTGGGAACATCGCTACCTACCAAGCCCCAGCTCTGATTGAAGGCGCTGCCGCCCAACTTCAAGCTGTCGAAGCTGAAGTCGATGTGGTACAAACGGCTACCATTCCACTTGCCCTTAACCTGCTTCAATACGGGAGAAACAATCTTCTTGATGTCGCTAACCTCGCCACCTGCACTGACGATAACAGTACCAGGACTTACAACCTTGTCGCCATTGGGGTACTTCTGGGTCATACTCAATGAGTCCTTTCCAGTGGGGACGTTGATTTGCAATGCGCAGCAGAAGTCGCTCAATGCCTTTACAGCTGTGTATAGGCGTGCATCCTCGCCCTCTTGTGCACGGCAAGGCCACATCCAGTTGGCGCTGAGGCTGATGCTGTCCATAGCGCTTGCGCCCTTCTCGTCTTCAATGGCAAGAGGTGCCCATACCAAGTTGGTCAATGCCTCGGCTACAGCCAAAACACTACCAGCTGCGGGATTGGCCAATGCTGCCTGGGGTGCGTGGCCAAGTGCTGTGGCAATACCCTTCTCGCCACGATAGTCAAGTGCTACTGCACCACAGTCGCTCAAAGGCAATTGCAACTCGCCTTGACACTGCTGACGTGCAACGCGACCGCTTACGCAACGGTCCACCTTGTTGGTCAACCAGTCCTTACATGCAACGGCCTCAAGGGGAAGGAGGTTCTTCAAATATGTTTCGATTTGAGTGGCATCCAAATCCTGCTTGTTATTATAGTTGCGCTCAACGGTCTTGTCTACCATCACGGTCTTGGGAGAAGAACCGAACATCTGCTCAACGGCCAAATCGAAGGGGCGAACACCATCTGCCTGTTCGAATGTGAAACGGTGGTCGCCAGTTGTTTCACCAACAGTATACATTGGAGCACGCTCGCGCTCGGCGATGCAACGTACATGTTCGATAGCCTTCTCGTCAATGAGCAAGCCCATGCGCTCCTGGCTCTCGTTGGCAATGATTTCCTTTGCAGAGAGGGTCTTGTCACCGATGGGCAACTTGTCCATGTGGATGATACCACCGCACTCTTCTACCAATTCGCTCAAGCAGTTTACATGACCTGCTGAACCGTGGTCGTGAATGCTGACGATGGGGTTGTTGTCCTCCTCGCAAAGTGCGCGTACAACATTGTATGTGCGCTTCTGCATCTCGGGGTTGGCACGCTGAACTGCGTTCAACTCAATGCCGCTGCTATAGCGACCTGTCTCAACAGAACTTACGCTACCACCACCAAGACCAATGCGATAGTTCTCGCCACCCATGACAACAACTTTGTTGCCAGGCTGAGGCTGACCCTTCAAGCAGTCGCGCTTGGTGCCATAACCAACACCACCGGCAAGCATGATAACCTTGTCGTAGGCATATCTCTCATCGCTGCCTTGCTCGTTGTGTTCGAATGTGAGCACAGAACCGCAAATCAGTGGTTGACCAAACTTGTTGCCGAAGTCACTGGCACCATTAGAAGCCTTGATAAGAATCTGCTCAGGGGTCTGGTACAACCATTCGCGAACGGGCAGAATCTTTTCCCACTCCTTCAGACTTGCATCATGCTTTGCACTCAGTGCGTCGCCTTGCAAGCGGGGGTAGCTGGTCATATATACAGCGGTACCAGCAATGGGCATAGAACCAACACCACCACCCATACGGTCACGGATCTCACCACCGCTACCAGTTGAAGCACCATTGAATGGTTCTACGGTAGTTGGGAAGTTGTGTGTCTCGGCCTTCAGGGAGATGACACTCTCTACTTCCTTAACCTGATAGTAGTCGGGTTGAGAATGGTCAACGGGAGCAAACAATTCTACCTTGGGACCCTGGCTGAATGCCACGTTGTCCTTGTAGGCAGAAAGGATGCGATTGGGGTTTTCCTGAGTGGTCTTCTTTATCATCTGGAAGAGGCTGCTTTCTTTCTCCTCGCCATCAATTACGAATGTGCCACCGAAAATCTTATGACGACAATGCTCACTATTAATCTGTGCAAAGCCGAATACCTCAGAGTCTGTCAAGGGACGGCCCAACTGGCCTTCTACCTTATGCAGATATTCAATTTCCTCTGCACTCAACGCCAAACCTTCCTGTTCGTTGTATGTCTCCAGATCGGTAATCTCTACGATGGGTTGAGGCTCGATGTTCACGAGGAAGAGGTCTTGGTTAAGACCATTCTTATACATGCGTTGTAGCATGGGGTCGAATTCAGCGTTCTCGCTCTCTACAGGGAAGTATTCCTCTATGCGTGAAATGCCCTCGACAGCCATGTTCTGTGTAATCTCTACAGCGTTGGTGCTCCAGGGGGTAATCATTTCGCGACGTGGACCAACGAAGCAACCATCCAAATGGTCTGATTCCAGTACTTCTGCTTCGCCATAGAGCCAGCACAACTTTTCGATTTCTGCCGAGTTGAGTGCCTCGGCGCTTTCCGTAGCAATGATGCTTTGCTGCGATGTTTTAAAGAAGGTAATTGCCATATCTTTATTCCAATAATTATTTGCGGTTCAAAGTTACGAAAAAAAAGCCAAAGGCACAAAAATGAATTATGTAAAAATTGCTATAATTGGGAATACAAAAAACTGCTCATCTAATGACATAGATGAGCAGTAAACTAAAATATAGTTCCAACCCCAGGCAATTGGTTCAATTGAATTAGAACATCTTGTCGGGATATTGACCAGCATCGTGCAATGCTGCAAGTTTTGCGACTGTTTCGGGACGATCCTCTGGATAGGTTACACCGAACCATTTAGATGTCGTGTCCAAAACCTCACAAGTAGCTTTGCCTTCCTTGATAAGGGTATCTACCATCAAAGGAATAAAGAATTCGCTCTTTAGGTTGGTCTGGTTCTTGGGATCAGACAAGAATGTCTTGAAGAAGTCTTCGCTGTACTGGAAATAATCAGGAGTGAAACCCCAGAAGTTCATGCTAGTAGGAGCTGTATCTGGTATACCAACCCATGTACCATCTTCATCCAAATACTCTACAACACCATTGTGGCGCTCAATCTTTGTACGCTCTACAACACCAGTGAGCAGATGAGTCTCGGGATCCATCTCACAAATACCACGGCTAACGGTACCGCTCTCGGACAGAGTGTTGTCCACACGGAAACCAACCATTGCGTACTTGCCTTTGCTGCCCTCTGGCAGAGATGTTAAGAACTTGGCCATAACCTGGAAAGCATCACGATCATAGAAGTCGTCACAATTCAAAACTGCGAAAGGTTCATTGATAACTTCCTTACCCATCATTACTGCATGGTTTGTACCCCAAGGCTTTTCGCGGCCTTCAGGAACAGTGAATCCTTCAGGAAGAGCGTCTAATGCCTGGAAACACAATTCGCAAGGAACATGGCCTTCGTATTTTGCCAAAATCTGAGTGCGGAACTGCTCTTCGAAATCACGACGGATAACCCAGACGATTTTACCGAAGCCAGCTTGAATAGCATCATAGATGCTATAGTCCATAATGCTTTGACCTTGAGGACCAAGAGTGTCCAACTGCTTCAAACCACCATAGCGACTGCCCATACCTGCAGCCAAAAGGAATAGTGTAGGTTTCATTGCTTTTTAAAGTGTTTAATTTGGTTAACTATAATCTTTCTTTGCTACAAATATACAAATAAATTGTGTAGGTGATGACATAAAATGCGTAAAAATATATCTCAAAGATGTCTGCTGATATGATTTTTATAAAACATGAACTGTCATACAGGTTTAGAAATCTATTTAGAAAGGATATCCTACAGCAAAATGATATCCTAATGATTTTCCGAACGAGGGCATATTGTAATATCCTTCTTTGCCTGTATCGTAAGGTGCATGGATACCAACACCAAGGTCAAATCTTATGACAAGAAAGTCGAGGTCATACCTTACACCTGCACCTGTGCCAAGAGCTAATTCCTTGCCAAGATTCTTCCATTGGAATTGTCCTCCAGGGCGTGATGGGTCGTCATGAGTGAGCCACACATTGCCTGCATCAATGAAAATGGCGCCAAAAAGATTTCCAATAATTGGGAATCTGTATTCTGCATTACATTCAAAACGGATATTGCCTACTTGGTCTAGGTATGAATAACTGCTTTTTGCTGGGTTATAACTACCAGGACCAATGCCACGTACCCCAAACGCCCTGATACTGTTGGCGCCACCGGCAGAGAACAAATCAGCATAGGGGGCTGTCTTGTCTCCATAATTCCAAATTCCTCCCAAAAATCCGCGGAATACCAATTGACTCTTTTGGGTGAGCCGCAACATATGTGAGTATTCTGCGGTGTATTTTTGGAATTGTATGGCTTGCTTTGTGAATAATGATACTCGTCCCTGATGTTTTTGTTTTTGTGCGCTTGTCCAAGTGAAGGAATATTCCATACTGGGGACAAGTTTGTCGCGCAGACTTTCATATAGAGCAGGATTTTCTGACATAAGACTGTCAAATCGTTGCGATGTGCTTAGCAAGTGATTGTATTCTAGGTGGATTGGGGTGAATTCGTGTATTATGTTCTCACCCTTTTGAAAAGTCCATTTTAGGCGGGCTCCAGCACTTGCACTACCATAGTATCCTGCACGATTCATCCATTTTGCATCTAATTTGAATAGTGTTGTGGCACGAGTCTTGCGGTCAAGTTTTCTCCATAGATTTCCGAAAAATACAAATCGTGGATAGGTGAGACTAAGGTTGGTTCCCAATTCCCATGAGTTTATGCCAGTGTTGTCTCCCTTCATGTTGGCACCAGTTTGCCATTCGTATGAGGCATTAGCTCCCCAAGTAAGTGTTTCTGCTCCACGAAAAGCATTGCGTTTGTTTATCGAGTAGGCAAGGCCCGGTCCTAATAAACCATTTGTCTTGTTGGTTATTTTAGCCTCAAACTCACTATCATATGGTTTATCTAAAGTACATAATATTTCCAGGTCAAGAGTATCGCATAAATTTTTATTGTTGTACTTTCCTGCTAACAAGGATGTATCGCGAGGAATATAGTTAACCTGTACAGAGGAGAAAATTCCCATATTTGAAAGTTCCTTCTGCATAAGGCTTTGCATGTCTTGTCTGTATAAATCACCTTTCTTTTGATGTAAATATCGGGAGAAGGCAGAAAGACGTAGTGAAGGTTTTCGTTTGCCTCCACCACTCCAGAACATATTGAAATTACGAACTTTTAAGGAGTCTGTAAGTTCGTGTGTGTTATATTTTAATATGGTTATTTTGGTATTGCCTATGTAAAAAGGTGTCGTTGAAGCTTGGTTTAAAGTGGGGGAAGGTACAATCTGTAATTGTACTTGAAGCGGGCGTTCTAGAGTGTCAGCACGAAAAGCAATATGATCATTCCTAAAGTAGTAATATCCTTGGTTGCGCAGAATAGAAGTAAGTCTGTCACGTTCGTTAGATAATGCCGAGACATTAAATGGCATTGCAGTTTTTAAATGTGATTCAGTAAGGTGTTCTCTGATGATAGTGTCTATGCTTGTGGGGAAATCCTTGTACTCTATCCTGTCTAAATGAAAGAGTTCTCTGGGTAATACCTGATAAGATATCTTCTTTTTTCTCGGATTTTTTACATCTTCAATCCTGTAAATGGCCTCGCTTCTGAAGAAACCAAAGTTGCGCAATGTATTGCGCGCAATTTGTGTGCGAATTTTAGGATTGGCAGTACTGATATATTTTGGAGTGGCACCAAAAGTATTCATCATCCATTTGCCAAAAGCGCTTTCACTTTCTGCATAGCGATTCCATACCCATAGGTCAATAGTGAATGGGTGTGTCCATTTGCTTGAACCCATGATTGAACCGTTTGGCGCATATGCCAACGCTCCATAGGCTTCGGAGCGGGCTGTGTTGTATGCTTCTTTATCAATAAGTTTTTGATGGTTTATACTATCAAGTTCCTCTTTGCTGATGATTTGTTGATAGGTGTTTTGTATAGTTGGAGCATTACCATTTAATATATTTTCAACAGCATAGTATGCATCGCCCATAGCTGTTATGACACCTGTACTGTCTTTGCTTTTCTTTTGTTTTTCACCCCAACGGTGGCCGTATGCTATTTCTTTAATTCCTGCATATAGATATTCATCTTCAGGAATGTTGCGTGTCTGATAGCAACTGCTTCCTGCAAGTGTAGCAAACAATATAAAAAATATGGTATATACCTTATATAATATATGGCGCATTGTCGCTTTATGCTTGAGTAGTGTTTTTATTGTATGGTTTTGGATACAGAAGAATCTTTCTGCCTTGTATTTTTTTGTACTTTTGGGTTTCGCTGTTTTTGTTTCTTATCTCTGAAAATAAACAGTTCTCCCAATTTTTCTGTTTTGCGTCTCAGAACAAGGCTTCCACCCATTTCCATTACTTCCGAATCTAGTATGGACTCGGTATCTTTGTTGTAGAATGCTTTTACATATCGTGTTCCGGAATTATCCAAACGATATTCGATAGAAACATTGTTTATGATGCTCATACCCGTATTTTGGGCGTCGTTGCCAGAACTTACTTTGCCACCAATAATTACACTTATGCGGTTGCCCCAGAAACGTTTCGCGAAAGAGAAATTATAGTCTGTTTGGGCTGCACCAGTGAGGCTGGTGGAATTGTCTATGCCAAAACCAATGTCGATTGTAGACAGGGCTTTACCTGCAATATTTGAAATCTGACTATTCAAGAAAGAATTCAATGCACTAGTGGCATCAAAACTTCCACCGCCGTTTTCTGAATTAGGTGAAAGGTACATGCCAGTTGTAAGCATGGTTACTGCAGCGCGTCCGCGCTCTTCAACAGACATGGAAGAAAGCTCGTTTTGAACACTTAAATCTTCTGGTGCCTTTAGAGTGAATTCAAGGCCAAGATCTTCAAGAGATTGAGTTATTTTAAGACCAACATCAAAATTGACCGTCCTTGTTGTCTTGTTTGTTGTGACAGAGGCTTTCTTTCTCTCACTTGCACTAATGTTAAGATTAGGATTCATGATATCGCCCAAAAATTCTATATAACTGCCACTGTCAACCTGGAAATTTTTGAGTGAAACGAGAACAAGGCTATAGTCGATTCGGCCTGAAAGGACTGTGTATCTGCCAAAGAGTTTCAAACCAGAGAGCATGTCATAGGTCATACGTAATTCGCCTCCCCCCTCAAGGTCTATCTTGTCTTGTCCATCTTCGCTCAACAAACAATGTATTGTTGTTGCTTCATCAATGTTTACCTGTAGATTCATCTTAACATTCTGTTCTGGCAATACTGTTTTGGGCACTTCCAGTGTGTCGGAGAAATCTACGAAGGAAACTAAACTATTTAATTGGTCTTCCACAACAAGAGGTGAATCCTTCATTACATAGGTAAGGTTTGTTTTTCCATTTATATTCAAACGCCCGCTGATGTCTAAATCGCTCAAAGTACCTTTGACTCGTCCCAAAAGATCAACATATACCTTACCATATGCTTCTGCTCCTTTGCGTTTGGGAGCATTGATGAGATTAAAGTCACGAGCAACCACATTTAGGTTGATTTTTGCTTGATTCAAGTCGGAGAAATCAATTTTGCCGTCTAATGTAAGTGGGTTGTTGCCATTAGCAAAGACTTGCAGTTTGTTAAGGTCTATGAAATTGTTCTTTATTTCTACAGTGTCGTCTGGCATTTGAAGATATATGCTGTATGGGTCGGAGCAAATATGCATGCTATCTGTAGATAATGTGCCGGATAGTATAGGAGAGGAGATAGGTCCATGTACATCCAAAATGCCGCTTAGATATCCTTCGAGGCGAGCGACTTTATTTGCTATTAGGCCGTTAGCCATATTCATGGGCACTTGAATGAGATGCGCTTCCGCTTCTAACAAATTCTCATGTTCTGTAGACCAATACTTTCCGTTTAGTAGGATAATCTCGCGCTGATTTTGTGACAATATGGCATCCATCAGATGAGAACCATCGGTATTGGGGAAATAGATGACCTCCATTCCAATGTCTCCAAGTTTGCTTCCCTCATATCCCATGTTTATAATATCCACATCTACAGACAAGGTTGCTTGCTCGTCTTCTTTTAGAGCATGGATGTCCCCATTAAGCATGCCTGTAACAACTGGCATGAAAGGAAGTACATTGGATAATTCTCCGAGGTTAAAATTGGCAATGGATAATGTTATGTCTTGTTGTGCATTCTCGTTGGGAGAGCTATATAGTTTAAGGTTCGTGCCATCATCAGCCAGTAGATTCATGTTGGCGCTGAGATGGTTGGTCTTGTTTAGAGATATGTGATTGTCCTTGTTGACATCAAATTGTCGATAAGCGATTATTGGGTTCAATTGACTCAAAGATACGCGTATTGAACTATCATTGGATTCAAAGTTCATTCCAAAATCTACACCCTTTTCTCCTTTGTCATCTATAAAAAGGAATGATGTTTCCAAACCGTTGGATTTCAGTAAGGCATGTATGTTTGATTCAAAGTTGACAACCTTGTTTCTAGGTCCGTTTTTTACTCTGCTTGTGATGTCTATTCCTTCGTTGAGATGTTTGATATCCCATGATATAGAATCAAGCATTATTGCGGAAGTCCTTAATTTGTTCAACTGTCCATAACCATTAATGCCGTTTCGTAAATCAGTTTTTAATTCTATATTTAAATCGTTGAATCGTGCTCCAAGCATAGAGCGTGTTATATTTGCCAAAGGATTGTTGTCTTTACATGACATTTTTAGACTTAACTTAGGCAATTTATCCTTGATGTTGTTGTGGTTTAGTTTTTTGTTGTCTATCTGAGAATTTAATTCTTTAGCAATAGATGTAAATTTGTGGATTAGGGAATCAATACCTTCTGCTGCCTCAAAATTTAGATTAAGGTCTCCTGCAGAGGTTTTTGCCAAGATGCTTTGTTCGTTCATCTCCACTTTGATATCCAAATCCAAAGGGTAATATGTGGTATCTGGAGTAGATATCTCCATGCTATGTATGCCACCCATCAATCGATGTGTTTGCTTCATGTCAGTATGTCCGTCGGCATTTAGTACCATAGATGCCATAATGGAGTCTTTGGTTATACCTAAAGCATGGAAATTTATTTTATTCAATGATAAAGAGAAATCAGCCTTTGAATCTGTTTTTGTAACATCAGCTCCAACACAGGCATTGGCTATTAGCAAATCGTTGTCGCAGGTAAAATCTATTGTTGCCAATCCCTGTTTCAAAAGTGCGGTAAGTCTGGTATTGTTTATATTCAGATTTTTGTATTCAAGTTGTTTAAGGTCGAACTCGCCTTCAAACCCCGTGGATTTAGATAGAGGGTCGGTGCCATGACCCTGAAGTTTGGTTGAAAAGGTCAAAAGTCCTATGCTGTCGTTGGGCAGGAAGTTGGCGATATTAAGATTTTGAGTATTGATTTTTGCACGATATGCCATGTTGTCAATGTCTATCATGCCTTTAACATTCATACTTCCGTCTGCTTGTTTTAGTATGGCATCTGCCTTGTATGTATTTCCATGCATCTGCAACTTTGCGCTTAAGTCCATCTTGGGGATGTTTATGTCGCTAAGTTTAAGGAATTTTGTTATGAAAATTAAATTTCCAGTAGATACATCCAAGTTAAAATCTCCCTCTTTTTTGTTGCCGAGAAGAAGGTTGTGTATATCTCCTTTGGCATCGATGTTTATAACTTTTGGCATATGCGCACGCATTGTTTTTATGGCAATGGAGTCAATGTTGCCATATACTTTTATGTCTGCGTTTAATGCAACAGAAGGATAAACTTTTGATAGTTCTTGGGGAATATAATCTTTTGCTATGGTAAGAATGTCACTATGTGCGAACGAGGTCTTCAGTTCTGCTGAAATTATACCTCCACTATCTGGTGTAAAAGCATTGAATTCAAAATATGCTTTGCCGTCAATGAAACTTATGGGATAGTTTTCTGTGCCTGTGTGAAGATGTAGGTTATGTAGGTCTACATGGGTGGTGTCCATTTTAAACCCATCCACTTTGAGTGATGTAGCAGAGAGCGGTATATGTTTTTGTACACCAGTAGAGTCAGTCATGGTGAGAGATAGTGTGTCAATACCGAATCTCAATTTATCCACCATGTATATGCTATTTAAAAGGTCGATGTCGCCATTGTATATGTGAACGTCGTTGACTTTTGTCATAAGGGCGAGAGTATCCCCTGCACTTCTGAACCCAATCCGGGTGTTACTTATGCCAATATTATCGACTTGGATAATCCATGGAAGCGGTGAACTGCTTGTTGTGTCAATGATGGTGGTGTCTTGCATGACAATATCCAAGTCACCTCGGTTTATTTGTGCTCCACTGATTGATGCTACCCCCTTTTCAAAGTCAGTGCACTCATTGCTGAGAATCAGAAGTCCTAAACTTCCCTTTATTTTCATTTGAGGGATAAGAGAAAGAGAGTTGAATGCTCCTTCTCTTATTTCTATGGTTTCTATGCCAATTTGCTTCTTGTAGACTTTGTTGAAGTCAAAATCTATAATAATTGACTCGGTATGCAAGATGGTGTCTTGCTCTTGCATAGCAATTAGATTTTGAAGTTCAATGTCTAAAGGAAAGCTGATTCCAACTTTCTCTAAGCTGATATTCATTCCGCTTGCTTCAGAAGCAAAGGCAATGGCTGTTTTGACCGCCCAGTTTTGTATGGGAGGAATGTATAATAGCATCATTAAAATTATTGGCAAAATAATGATTGTGCCAATGGTGATGCCTGTCCACTTTACTAATTGTCTAAATATCTTCAAGCGATATAAATAACGAGGTGATGAGTGTTGTTGGGGGCGTAGCCTTACTTATTTACGACCTTGCTAATTGCTAGCCAAAGACTATCGTTCGGTACTGGTGCCGTGATGGAGATTACTTCGTGACTTACTGGGTGTTCAATGGTTAAGTTTCTTGCATGTAGCGAGATACTTCCGTCGGGGTTGCTTCGTGGAGCACCGTATTTTAAGTCTCCTTTTATAGGACATCCCATCTTGGCCAATTGACATCGTATTTGGTGGTGGCGACCTGTGTGAAGATGTACTTCAAGTAGATGATATCTTTCGCTTGAGGCAATGAGTTCGTAATCAAGGATGGCCTTTTTAGAGCCCGGAACCTCGCGGTCGTATGCTCTTGCCGTATTGTTTTTCTCCTGCCGTGTCAGCCAATGGGTCAATGTGCCTTTTGGGTTGGCGGGCTTATTTTGTACTATTGCCCAATATGTTTTTTTTATCTTATCATGATTAGCAAACATCATGTTCAAACGTGGCAACGACTTGCTCGTTTTTGCAAATAAAACTATACCTGACACGGGTCTGTCCAAACGATGTACAACCCCAAGATATACATTGCCAGGTTTGTTATACTTTTGCTTAATCCAGTCTTTTACAATTTCAGATAGGGGAGTGTCGCCGGTCTTATCCCCCTGTACAATTTCCCCTGCCTGTTTGTTTACTATAATCAAATGGTTGTCTTCGTATAAAACAGTCATCTGTGCACATTTACATATTCATGCCACCATCAACCTGAATAACTTGACCTGTTACATAACTTGAAAGGTCGCTAGCCAAATATAATGCGGCATTTGCGATATCTTCGGTCTGACCTACACGTCGTAGAGGTATTTTCTTTTTCCATTCTTCGCGAACTTCGTCAGATAAAGCTCCTGTCATGGCTGTCTCAATAAAACCTGGAGCAATGGTGTTGACACGAATGCCTTTAGGTCCCATTTCCTTTGCAACACTTTGTGCCAATGCTATCATGCCGGCTTTAGACGCTGCATAGTTGGCTTGTCCTGCATTGCCATGGACTCCAACCACACTGGACATGTTTATGATTGAACCGCCACGTTGGCGCATCATGACTGGAAGGCATGCATGAATAAGATTGAATGCCGATTTGAGATTGGCATTGATTACGCTATCCCACTGTTCTTCGGTCATGCGCAACATTAAAGCATCTTTAGTTATGCCGGCGTTGTTCACGAGAATATCTATAGAGCCAAAATCTGCCTTAATTTTCTGTATTGTTTCTTCGGTTTGTGTAAAATCAGAAGCATCTGCTGCATAGGCTACACATTTCACGCCCAATGCCTCTATTTCCTTGCGGGTTGTTTCCAGAGCAGCAAGCATTTCTTCATTGGCACCACGACCAGTAAATGCAATGTTGGCACCCTCTGAGGCAAATTTCAACGCGATGCCCTTGCCAATTCCACGAGTGGCACCTGTTATCAAAGCTGTTTTTCCTTCCAGTAGTTTCACGGTATCTTATGATGTTTGATTATTATATTTTTTGCTTAATGAGCGGTGTATTATTTTATGTACCACTCCTCTGATCATACCCTTTGGCATACCATCTGCTATGCGTCCGTAGATATATGGTACTTCAAGTCCTCTTACCGCATATCTGATTATGTCCACCATCAGAGTTAGGTCTTCTATTTCGAATTGTCCCTTTTCTATGCCTTCGGAAAGGACGGTTGTTAACAAAATCTTTTCATTGCGATCGAATCTTTGTCTAATAAGGCTTACGCGCCAGATGTCACGGAAAAATTCTGCACGAATGTTGCCGTTTCTCTGTACCACATCCTTAATGGCATTCAAATGGGCATATATTATAGCCACCAGCTTGTCCTCGGGGTCCATGTCCTGTTTGGCTACTTCGGCCATCTTTAAAGACATCAATTCTAATTCATCCTGAACAACGGCGTCATATATGTCCTCCTTGCTTTTGAAGTAGGTGTACAAGGTGCGTCTGCCTTTGCCAGAAGCAACTGCAATGTCATTCATAGTGGTTTCTTCGATGCCATTTTTTGCAAACAGCATTCGCGCAACCTCTATCAGTTTGGATCTTGTCTTTTCTACCGCCATGTTCGTATGTGTTTATAATAAGGTGTATTTTTGCACAAAGATAAGGTATTTTGAGCAGATAAACAATTATTTTGTATTTTTTTAGTAAAACATTTGGCAGTAAAAGAAAAAAGACATACCTTTGCACTCGCAAACAAGGGACGACATGTGTTGCTTACTTGTTTCGTAGTTATAATATCGCGGGGTGGAGCAGTTGGTAGCTCGCCAGGCTCATAACCTGGAGGTCGCCCGTTCGAGTCGGACCCCCGCAACTGAAGTGGTGGTGGAACTCCCTGGTTAAAGTATTTTCTTTGCTAGGGAGTTCTTTTTAGTTTATAACGGCAACGTATTGAAAAACAAGTGATGAAGGTACTTAATATACATGGTTTTGCGTCGGCAGGTAGTACGGGTAGTGCTACTCAGTTGCGCAATCATTTATATGCCAAAGGTGTGCAAGTGCTCAGTCCGGATATTCCCGTTGAACCACTTCGTGCCATAAATTTTCTACGTGAATATGTAGCAGAGCATCAACCCGACCTCGTCGTGGCCACTTCCATGGGGGCTATGTACGCTGAACAGCTTCGGGGTATCAGACGTATTCTTGTAAATCCTTCTTTTCATATGGCAAAACTGCTCACTTTTCGAGGAATGGGTCGTCAAGAGTTTCGCAACAAGCGCATGGATGGTGAGCGTGAATTCAAAGTAGACAAGCAGATGATTGCGGAATTTAAGGAGGTTGAGAAGGAGAGTTTTGTTGGAATTACCGCAGAAGAGAAAAAACTGGTGTGGGGTTTGTTTGGAACCAAAGATAAGAATGTTAATTGTCAACCTGATTTTCGAAAGCATTATGGTGAATCCCAAATGACACTTTTCGATGGTGAGCATTATCTCAATGGAGTGGTGCTGGGTAAGGTTATTATCCCAATGGTTGAGACATTACTTTGTTTACAATGAGACATTACTTTGAATGAGGCAAAACATTACGGTGTCTTCGTCAATTTATTACGATGTCTAAAATGACATGTTAAATTAATAAAAAGAATATAATATATGTTTGAAAATTTATCGGAACGCCTCGAACGTTCGTGGAAAATATTGAAGGGTGAGGGTAAAATCACCGAAATCAATGTTGCAGAGACTCTCAAGGATGTGCGTCGTGCATTGTTGGATGCTGACGTTAACTACAAGGTTGCAAAGAACTTTACCGATACAGTGAAGCAGAAAGCTATGGGGCAGAATGTGCTCACCGCCGTAAAGCCTCAGCAGTTGATGGTGAAGATTGTTCATGACGAATTGGCAGAATTGATGGGTGGTGAAACCGCCGAACTTAATCTTCCAGGTCGCACCGGTGATCCTACCGTCATTCTTATGGCAGGTTTGAATGGTTCGGGTAAGACCACCATGAGCGGAAAACTGGCTAAGATGTTGAAGGAGAAGAAACACAAGTCTCCTCTGTTGGCTGCCTGCGACACCTTCCGTCCTGCCGCAATGGAGCAGTTGCGTGTTTTGGGTGAGCAGGTCGGAGTGCCCGTATATATAGAGCAGGGTGCCACTGATCCCGTTCAGGTTGCTCTCAATGCCATTCGTGAGGCAAAGTCAAAGGCCAATGATGTTGTTATTGTTGACACCGCGGGTCGTCTGGCTATCGACGAGGAGTTGATGCAGCAGATCAGTGATATCAAGAACGCAATCAACCCTCACGAGATTCTGTTTGTCGTTGATGCCATGACTGGTCAGGATGCCGTGAATACCGCAAAGGAATTCAATGATCGTCTTGATTATACCGGTGTCATTCTCACCAAATTGGACGGCGATACTCGTGGTGGTGCGGCACTATCTATCCGTACCGTGGTTAATAAACCCATCAAGTTCGTTGGCACTGGTGAGAAGATGGAGGCTATTGATCCATTCCATCCCTCTCGTATGGCCGACCGTATTTTGGGCATGGGTGATATCGTTTCGTTGGTGGAGCGTGCTCAAGAGCAATTCGATGAGGCTGAGGCAAAGAAACTCGAGGCAAAGATCCGTAAGAACAAGTTTGATTTCTCAGATTTCTACAACCAGATTCAGCAGATAAAGAAGATGGGTAATCTGAAGGATTTGGCTAGCATGATTCCTGGTGTGGGCAAGGCGTTGAAGGATGTGGATATTGATGATAATGCTTTCAAAGGCATTGAGGCTATCATTCAGAGTATGACCCCCTACGAGCGTGAACATCCAGAGTGTCTTAATACATCTCGCCGTCAGCGTATTGCCAAAGGCGCTGGTGTGGATGTTCAGCAGGTAAATCGTCTCATTAAGCAGTTTGATCAGACACGCAAGATGATGAAGATGATGACCGATAAATCAAAGATGGCGCAGATGGCATCATTGATGAGGGGAAGAATGTAATTAGAAACGTAAAAGTGAAAATTAAAAACTGAAGGTTTTTCGGGATTTTCCTTAAAAAGATAAGATTATGCAGATAATAGATGGTAAAGCTACGGCAACGCAAATCAAGGCGGAGATAAAGAGCGAGGTGGAGGCAATAGTTGCCGTAGGTGGCCGTGCGCCACATCTTGCAGCAGTGCTTGTTGGTCATGATGGTGGAAGCGAAACCTATGTCCGTAATAAGGTTCTTGCTTGCGAGGCTTGCGGTTTTCAAAGCACTCTGTTGACTTTTGAGGACACTATTACCGAAGAAGAACTGCTTTCAGTAGTTGATCAATTAAACAACGATTTCAATATCGATGGTTTTATTGTTCAGTTGCCTCTTCCAAAACATATTGACGAGCAAAAGGTTACTGAGGCTATCCGTCCCGATAAGGATGTAGATGGATTTCATCCCGTTAACGTAGGTCGCATGTCCATTGGTTTGCCTGCCTTTATCTCGGCAACACCGCTTGGCATTCTCACTCTTTTGCAACGTTATAATATAGAAACCAGAGGTAAGAAGGTGGTAATCATAGGACGATCAAATATCGTGGGTAAACCTATGGCTTCGCTCATGATGCAGAAACAGTTTGGAGACTCGACCGTCATGGTGCTTCATTCCCACTCGCATAATCTTGCTCAGGAGTGTCGCCAGGCTGACATCCTTATTGCGGCGATAGGAAGCCCTGCATTTGTTACCGCCGACATGGTAAAACCAGGAGCGGTTGTTATCGATGTCGGTACTACCCGTGTGCCTGATGCTACCCGCGCTTCAGGTTTCCGTCTTCAAGGTGATGTTGACTTCGAGCAAGTAGCTCCTCTTTGCTCGGCCATCACTCCTGTGCCAGGTGGAGTGGGACCTATGACAATCTGTATGCTGATGCTTAATACTCTTCAGGCTTATAAAAATACTGTCGAGAGTTCTTCACAATCGTAGATGTAGTTCTTGATTACGGCTCTTTTTTTGTAGAAATACATAAAATATCAAAAAAAGTTGCTAATACATTTGGCGGTATCATTAAAATATCATACCTTTGCACTCGCTTAAGAAAAGCAAGATTGCTCTCTGAAAGCAATTCTAACTAAGATGGTGACTATAGTTCAGTCGGTTAGAGCGTCAGATTGTGGTTCTGAATGTCGTGGGTTCGAATCCCACTAGTCACCCATCCCTCCCTCCGAGTCCCTTGTTAAACCGATTGGTTTGCAAGGGACTCTTACTTTTTATTGCATTTCCCTTCATTATGATAGAATCGTCTTCCGCATGAGTGGCGAACTTTCACCTCTTTTTTTTGTAGTTTTATTTTTGATTCCATATAACTATCTGACTCAAATACAATAAAGCTGATATTAGTTGAGTAAATCAAAAATAAATGTGTAAATTTGTGCGCAGAAATAAAGATTAATTATTGTGATTTCAATAGATCAATTATCAGTTGAATTCAGCGCGTGTCCGTTGTTTGCGGATATATCGTATGTGGTGAACGACCGCGACCGTATTGCTCTTGTGGGCAAGAATGGTGCGGGTAAGTCGACCATGCTGAAAATCATAGCCGGGGTTGAACAACCTACTGGTGGTGGCGTCTCTGTACCCAAGGGCGCTACCATTGGTTACCTACCCCAGGTGATGGTGCTCTCCGATACATGTACCGTGCGCCAAGAGGCAGAGAAGGCTTTTGCTCATTTGCATGAGATGGAACAAGACATCAAGCGTATGGAGTGCGAGATGGCCGAGCGCGAGGACTATGAGAGTGAGAGCTACATGCAGTTGTGCGAGCGTTTCACTCACGAGAGCGAGCGATTGGCCATGATGGGTGGAAGCGAATACATGGGCAAACTGGAGCGTACGCTCATGGGATTGGGCTTCCGTCAGACCGACCTTGATCGTCCCACCAGTGAGTTTTCGGGAGGTTGGCGCATGCGTGTCGAACTTGCTAAGATTCTTCTTCAGCATCCCGATGTGCTTCTGCTTGACGAACCTACTAACCATCTGGATATTGAGTCAATACAATGGTTGGAACAGTTCCTCTCCGCCTATTCGGGTGCCGTGATGCTGGTGAGTCATGACCGTGCCTTCATAAACAATGTAACTAATCGTACCATAGAGATAAGTTGCGGACGCATATATGATTATCGTGTGAAGTATGACGAGTATGTCAACCTGCGTGCCGAGCGTCGCGAGCAGCAGTTGCGAGCTTATGAGAATCAGCAGAAGGAGATTGCTGATACACAGGCTTTTATAGATCGTTTCCGTTATCAGGCTACCAAGGCTATACAGGTCCAGCAACGCATCCGCCAATTGGAGAAGATGATACCCGTTGAGGTAGATGAGGTGGACAATTCGGCCTTGCGTCTAAAGTTCACTTGTTCGCAAAGAAGCGGTGATTATCCCGTTATTTGCAACGAGGCACGCAAGGAGTACGACCATGTTGTCTTTGATAAGGTGAACCTGACCATAAAGCGTGGTGAGAAGGTTGCCTTTGTTGGTAAGAACGGCGAGGGAAAGTCCACCATGGTGAAGTGCATCATGAACGAGATTACCTTTGACGGAGAGGTGAAGGTTGGTCACAATGTGCAGATAGGCTACTTTGCTCAAAACCAGGCGCAGATGCTTGACGGCGAACTCACTGTGTTTGACACTATTGACCATGTGGCCAGAGGCGATATCCGATTGAAGATACGTGATATCCTGGGTGCCTTTATGTTTGGTGGCGAGGCTTCGGAGAAGAAGGTAAAGTTCCTCTCTGGGGGCGAACGTACCCGATTGGCGATGATAAAACTCCTGCTTGAACCAGTGAATCTGCTTATCTTGGACGAGCCTACCAATCACCTCGACCTCAAATCCAAGGATGTACTCAAGGAGGCCATTCGTGATTTTGATGGCACAGTGATTATTGTGAGCCATGATCGTGATTTTCTTGATGGTTTGGTGGAGCGTGTCTATGAATTCGGGGGAGGCAAGGTACGTGAATACCTTGGAGGTATCTATGATTGGATACGTCAGCACGAGGCAGAGTTGGTGAAGAGTCTGGCTCAGGCTCCAGCTCCCAAGGCAAAGGAACAGGCACCGGAAACTATCTTGGAAAATAAACTCTCCTACGAGGAGCAGAAGGCTCAGGCACGTGCTCAGAAGAAGAGGGAAAAGGCTCTTGCCGAGGCAGAGGCCGAAGTGTCACAACTGGAAGGCGCTATTGCTTTATTGGAGGAACAGATGGCCACTGAGACTGGTTCGCAAGACATGTCATTATACGAGAAACATACAAAACTAAAAAAACAACTCTCCGCTGCCGAAGAGAGGTGGATGGAGCTGATGGAGTAAACAAAAGACCATGCCATTAACATTACCAGATAAACTGCCAGCGATAGAGTATCTCAAGGAAGAGAACATCTTTGTGCTTGGCGACGAGAGGGCGAAGCATCAGGATATTCGTCCCCTGCGCATTGCCATCCTCAACCTGATGCCGTTGAAGATAACCACAGAGACGGACCTGCTTCGTCTCCTGTCCAACACCCCCTTGCAGATGGAGATTCATCTGATGAAGGTGAAGGCGCACACATCCAAGAACACCCCCATTGAGCACATGCAGGCGTTCTATCGCGACTTTGAGGAGATGAAGCACGAGAAGTTCGATGGTATGATTATCACCGGTGCACCTGTGGAACATCTCGAGTATGAGGATGTGACCTACTGGGAGGAGATGGAGGAGATTATGGAGTGGTGCCGACACAATGTCACCTCCACCATGTTCATCTGCTGGGCGGCTCAGGCGGCACTGAACTACTACTACGGAGTGCCCAAGTATCCCCTGCCCGAGAAGATGTTTGGCATCTTCCCGCAGACTCCCCTCAATCCTCGTCTGCCCATATTCCGTGGCTTTGATGATGTGTTCAATATGCCTCATAGCCGACACACCGAGGTGCGCCGCGAGGACATTGAGCGTGTGCCCGAGCTGGAGATAATAGCAGAGAGTCCGTTGAGTGGTGTGTCCATGGTTATGGCCCGAGGTGGCAGGGAAATCTTTGTTACCGGCCATAGCGAATACTCGCCCCTTACCCTGGACACAGAGTACAAACGCGACCTTGGCAAGGGGTTGCCCATACAGATGCCCTACAACTACTATACCGACAACGACCCCGAAAAGGGCGTGCATGTGACATGGCGCGGACATGGCAACCTACTTTTTACCAATTGGCTAAACTACTATGTTTATCAGGAAACACCATACGACATAAATGCCATTGAATAAAATAAAGATAGAACTGCTTGCTCCTGCACGTGACAAGGAATGTGCTTTGGCGGCCATAGACCACGGTGCCGATGCCGTCTATATGGGTGCTCTGCGCTATGGTGCCCGTGCGGCGGCAGGAAATAGCGACGAGGACATTGCCCAGGTGGTGCGCTATGCTCATCCCTTTGGTGTGAAGGTGTATGTCACGCTGAATACTCTGCTTGCCAACGAGGAGGAACTCCGCGAGGCTCGCGATCTAGCATGGCGAATGCATGCTATAGGTGTGGATGCTCTGATAGTTCAGGACGAGAGGTTGAGGACCTTGTCATCTATGCCTCCCATTCCTCTGCATGCCTCCACACAGATGGACAACCGCACGGCAGAGAAGGTGCAGAGACTCTACAACGAGGGCTATGAGCAGGTGGTTCTTGCACGCGAGCTCACCATCAAGGAGATTGCAGACATTCACCACCAGGTACCCCAGATGCCCCTGGAGGTCTTCATCCATGGTGCCATCTGCGTCAGTTACAATGGTCGTTGCTATGCCTCCGAGGTGTGCTATGGTCGTAGTGCCAATCGTGGAGAGTGTGCTCAGTTCTGTCGTATGCCCTACGATCTGGAGACGGCGGATGGCGAGAAACTTGTCTCAGGTCGCTACCTCCTGTCCATGCGTGATATGAACCGCACAGCACAACTGGAGGCTCTGCTCGATGCAGGTGCACGCTCCCTGAAGATAGAGGGCCGCCTGAAGGATGCCTTCTATGTAAAGAATGTGACGGCATGGTATCGTCAGAAGTTGGATGCCATTTTTAAGAGACGCAAGGAGTACGGAGCAGCCTCGCAGGGTAGGGTAGAGATTACATTCATCCCCAATCCCGAAAGGAGTTTCAATCGTGGTTTTACCGACTACTTCATAAACGGACGCACCGCCGACCTGTGCAATATTATCACCCCAAAGAGCATGGGCGAGAGAGTGGGCTTCGTCAAGGAGATAAGGCGCGACCACATCGTGGTGTCCGGCACGGCATCCTTTGCAAATGGCGACGGACTTTGCTATGTGGCGGGTGCGCAGGGTAGGGATGAATTGGTGGGCTTCCGTATAAATCGTGCCGAGGGCAATCACTTGTATCCTCACCGCATGCCCCAAGGCTTGAAGGATGGAACTGTGGTGTATCGTAATCAGGACCAACAGATGGAAAGTGTACTTGTCGGACAGACATCCCGACGCTTCTTGCCCATCAGTTGGTTGTTGGAAGAAACCCAGACAGGTTTCCGCCTTACTGCTCGTCAGGGAGAGAGAACCGCATATCAGGACTTTGAGTGCGAACATCAGGAGGCGAGAACCGACCAAACCGCTTCCATCCGCGATGTCCTGTCAAAGTTGGGCGGAACGATATACGAAATCATAGACATCGAGATAGTGTTCTCTGGTCCTTGGTTCATACCCAGAAGCCGATTGGCAGAGTGGCGCAGAGAGGTGCTGACGATGCTGGAAGAACAAAGTATTGTCGAACCACAAACAAAGTATTCTCTGATCTCAAACAATGTATTGTCCGACCTCGGTTGTCCCGAGGCATTAAATATAAGCACTTCGCCCCTGATGACATGTCGCTATTGCATACGCTATCAGTTGGGCCAATGCTTGAAGCGCAATCCCAATGCCGTCCGTGGTCCCTTGTACCTTCGAGGTGCTGATGGCAGAAGATTCTTCCTACGCTTCGATTGCAAGGCGTGCCAGATGATGGTGGAGTTGGAGGATTAACGAAAAGATGAAAACGGAAAACTGCGATTATTAAAAAATATATAGAGTATCCAGAATTTCTAGATTTATAGACCATCTATAAAAATACTTTCTATGGCAAAGCAGAAGACAGTATATGTGTGTGACTATTGTGGGCAGGAGTCTGTCCGTTGGGTGGGCAAGTGCCCTGCCTGCGGTCGTTGGAACACCATGAAGGAAATGCACATCCAACCTGAGAAACCGCAATCTGCCATCACACGCATGGCCATGCAGGCAGCCGGTGGCGATGATGGTGAGAAACGGCGCAACCCCATGCCCCTCTCAGATATCAATGCCACTCAAGAACCGCGTATGGACTTGTTGGATGGCGAACTGAACAGAGTTCTTGGCGGTGGTCTTGTGCCTGGTAGTCTGGTGTTGCTTGGTGGTGAGCCCGGTATAGGCAAGAGCACCTTGGTGTTGCAGACTATTCTTGCGCTTATTGACAAGAAGGTGCTTTATGTCTCTGGTGAGGAAAGTGCCCGACAGATCAAACTTCGTGCCGAACGATTGTCGCCCCTCAAGGCAAGTGCCGAGGATGGAGGTATGCTTGTTTTTACCGAGACATCGCTTGAACAGATATTTCTTCAGATACAGGAAACACAACCTGATCTAGTTGTTATCGACTCCATACAGACAATCTCTACCGAGGCAGTAGAATCCAGTCCTGGATCGCTTTCTCAGATAAGAGAATGTGCCGCATCGCTCTTACGTTATGCCAAATCGGGCGGAGTCAGCATTCTGCTCATTGGACACATTACTAAGGAGGGTTCTCTGGCAGGTCCCAAGGTTCTGGAACACATTGTGGACACTGTTCTTCAGTTTGAGGGCGACCAGCACTACATGTACCGCATTCTTCGAAGCATAAAGAACCGATTCGGAAGTACCTCCGAACTAGGTATCTACGAGATGAGGCATGATGGTTTGCGACAAGTCTCCAACCCATCAGAACTGCTTCTTTCCGACAATCGCGAGGGCCTCTCTGGTGTGGCCATAGCCTCTGCCATCGAGGGTGTACGTCCCTTTCTCATAGAGACTCAAGCTTTGGTGTCTACCGCCGCCTATGGCACGGCACAGAGAAGCACCATAGGTTTTGATAGCAAACGATTAAACATGCTTCTTGCCATACTGGAGAAGCGAGTGGGCTTTAAACTAGCACAAAAGGATGTCTTCCTGAATATAGCAGGCGGACTTCGTGTTACCGACCCTGCCTTGGACCTCAGCGTCATTGCCGCCGTACTCTCTAGCAGTGTGGACTCTCCAATAGATACCGGTGTTGCCATGTCTGGCGAGGTGGGGCTCAGTGGCGAGATTCGTCCTGTCAGCCGTATAGAGCAGCGCATCAGCGAGGCCCAGCGCCTTGGCTTCTCGCGAATACTCGTACCTTATAATAATGTATCGAGTATTGACAAAAAGAACTACACCATAGAGATAGTACCCGTGCGCCGAGTGGCAGAGGCGGTAAGAGAGCTATTCGGGTAAAGAAATAATTGGAATACTCTGATTACTCCGAATAATTTGATTATTCCGATTATTCTGAAATTTTGAATTATGATATACGAACTGCAAATACGAATATCCCCCCGAGAGGCCTACGACGAAAGGGGAATCATTGCTTACCTTCAACGTGAGAAGGGCATCAAGGCCAATGCTGTGCTGGTGCTAAAGCGTAGCATCGACGCACGTCAGCGCACCATCTATGTTAATCTCACCGTGCGTGCCTTTGTGGACGAGCAACCTAGCGAGCAACTCTTCGACCCAATCTTCTATCCCGATGTCAGTGAGGCAGAACCGGTCATCGTTGTTGGTGCCGGTCCTGGCGGTCTGTTTGCAGCTCTGCGTTTGATAGAGTTGGGTCTTCGCCCCATTGTGGTGGAGCGAGGCAAGGATGTGCGCGAACGTAAGAAGGACCTTGCACGCATACGCTCAGAGCAACGTGTAGATGCCGAAAGCAATTATTCCTTTGGCGAGGGCGGAGCAGGAGCATATAGTGATGGCAAGCTCTTCACCCGAAGTAAGAAACGTGGCGATTCGGACAAAATACTTCGTGTCTTCGTTCAACATGGCGCCAACCCCAACATCCTCGTGGATGCACATCCACACATAGGCACCGATTGTCTGCCTCGTGTCATAGAGAATATGCGCAAGACCATCCTCTCGCATGGTGGCGAGGTACACTTCCAGACCAAGATGACATCTCTTATCATGGAAGACAACGAGGTACGAGGTATCAGATGCGGCGAGCAGGAGTTCCTGGCCTCGTCAGTCATTCTTGCCACAGGTCATTCTGCACGCGATGTATATCGCTATCTGTATTACGAAAACATAGAGATGGAGTCTAAGGGCCTTGCTATCGGCGTACGTCTGGAGCATCCCTCGCACCTCATCGACCAGATACAATATCACTCCAATGAAGGTAGGGGCAAGTGGCTCCCTGCCGCAGAATACTCCATGGTGCGCCAGGCCGCAGGTCGTGGCGTGTATAGCTTCTGCATGTGCCCCGGTGGTGTGGTGGTACCAGCCGCCAGCAGTCCCGAACAGATAGTGGTAAACGGTATGAGTCCGTCCAACCGCGGAGGTAAGTGGAGCAATTCAGGCATGGTGGTGGAGATTCGTCCCGAGGACATCATGCCCTCATCCCTGCTCACCCCCAACAACATCAAAAGCGCTGATATCATAGCCCTGGAGGGCGTGGGAGAGAGTATTAACCCCAGAGATATGCAGGATGACATTCTTCGTACCATGCTCTTACAGGAACAGTTGGAGCGCCATTGTTGGCTTCAAGGCAATCGTCTGCAGACGGCCCCAGCTCAGCGTATGGCCGACTTTGTCAACAACCGTCTTAGTTCTGACCTCAATCCCAGTAGTTATGCACCAGGACTCATTGCCAGCCCTTTGCACTTTTGGATGCCCAAGTTTATTACCACCCGTTTGCAGGAAGGCTTTAAGGCTTTTGGTCGCAGCTATCATGGCTTCCTTACCAATGAGGCCAATATGATAGCTGTTGAGACACGTACCTCTGCTCCCGTGCGTGTACTTCGCGAGAGGGAAACACTCCAACATATTCGTATCAAGGGTTTGTTCCCCTGTGGCGAGGGGGCAGGCTATGCCGGCGGAATTGTCTCGGCAGGTGTGGATGGTGAGCGTTGTGCAGAGATGATAGCTCAAAAATATACCAAATGATAGTAAAAACATAAAAATACTAACATTTTGCTTGCTTTTGCTATAAATAGTTATATATTTGCGCAAGTTTAATTATTGGCGATAAGCGTTACAAGTTTACGCAAACAATATATGCAACTATGAAAGTATTGAAATTTGGCGGTACCAGTGTTGGTAGTGCAGAAAGTATACTTAATGTAAAGAAGATTGTTGAGTCGCAGACGGAGCCTGTCATTGTAGTGGTGAGTGCTTTGGGTGGCATCACAGATAAACTTATACAAACGGCCCATATGGCCAAGGAGGGCGATGAGCGATACCAGAAACAGTTTCTAGAAATTGTAGGTCGTCATGAGAAGGTAATACGCGAGGCTCTCCCTGCCGGTTCGGCCCGTGGTGAACTGCTCACTATAGTGCGTGCTCTACTTGAGGAATTGCGTAGCATTTATCAAGGTGTGTTCCTTATCCGTGACCTCTCTCAAAAGACCGAGGCTACCATTGTCAGCTATGGCGAGCGTATGTCTTCGCGCATCGTTGCCACAGTGATAGAGGGAGCTCGCTGGTTCGACTCGCGCGACATCATCCGCACTGAAAAGAAGAATGGCAAGAATATTCTCTCTGCACAACGTACTAACGAGATAGTACGCAGCACTTGGAAACAAGTTCCCGAGATCAGTTTAATGGGTGGTTTCATATCCTCCGACATAGAGAGTGGTGAGGTAACCAACCTTGGTCGAGGCGGTAGTGACTATACTGCAGCCATTGTTGCGGCAGCTTTAGATGCCACTGCACTGGAGATATGGACAGATGTAGATGGTTTCATGACAGCTGACCCACGCGTAATCAGCACTGCCTATGTCATTGACGAACTGTCCTACACCGAGGCAATGGAACTTTGCAACTTCGGTGCCAAAGTCATATATCCACCTACAATTTATCCAGTTTGCGTCAAGAATATTCCCATCTGGGTTAAGAATACCTTTAATCCAGAGGCTACTGGTACCATCATCAAGAAAGACATACACCTGGGCGAGAAGCCTATCCGTGGTATCTCCAGCATCAAGGGCACCACGCTTATCACTGTTAGTGGTCTCTCCATGGTTGGTGTTATCGGTGTTAACCGTCGCATCTTCACTTGTTTGGCTGACAATGGAATCTCTGTGTTCATGGTGTCTCAGGCCAGTAGTGAGAATAGCACCTCCATCGGTGTACGCGATGTAGATGCCCAAGAGGCATGCCACGTTCTAAACGAGGAGTTTACCCAGGAAATATCAGAAGGTGCAATGTACCCCATGAAGGCTGAGGGCGGTTTGGCGACAGTGGCCATCGTAGGTGAAAACATGAAGCACACCCCAGGTATTGCTGGCAAATTGTTCGGTACACTTGGCCGTAGTGGCATCAGTGTCATAGCTTGTGCTCAGGGTGCCAGTGAAACCAATATTTCCTTTGTTATTTCAGAGGAATGCTTGCGCAAGGCCCTTAATGTAATTCACGACTCCTTTTTTCTAAGTGAATACCAGGTGCTTAACCTTTTTATATGTGGTGTAGGCACCGTTGGCAGCAGTTTGATAGAACAGATACATCAGCAACGCGAGAAACTAATGCGCGAACTACGAATCCAACTGAATGTTGTAGGCATAGCCTCTGGACATAATGCCATGTTCTCTCGAGATGGACTGAATCTGGAGAATGTGTGCGAGCGGTTGAAGCAGGCTCCCGAGAGTAATTTGGAGCGCTTGCGCGAGGAAGTTATCGGTATGAATATTTTTAATAGCGTTTTTGTTGATTGTACAGCCTCTGCCGATGTAGCTTCGCTCTATAAGGATTTCCTTTTGCACAATATAAACATCGTTGCAGCCAATAAGATAGCGGCTTCAAGTGACTACGAACAATATAGCGAACTCAAGCGCATTGCGCAGATGCGTGGCGTTAAGTTCCTCTTTGAGACCAACGTAGGTGCTGGTCTCCCTATCATCCGCACCATCAATGACTTGCGCAACTCTGGCGATAAAATCCTCCGCATCGAGGCTGTTCTTAGTGGCACACTCAACTATATCTTCAACACCATTTCTGCCCAAGTGCCTTTCAGCAAGACAGTCGAGATGGCTAAGGCCGAGGGTTACAGCGAACCCGATCCACGTATAGACCTTTCGGGCAAGGACGTGCTCCGCAAGTTGGTAATCCTGAGCCGCGAGGCTGGATATAGCATCAATCAAGAGGACGTTGAGGCACGCCTCTTCGTGCCTCAGTCATTCTTTGACGGCACTATGGACGAGTTCTGGCAGAACCTTCCCTCGCTTGATGCTGAATGGGAGTCTCGTCGTCAGGTATTGGAGAGTCAGAATAAGGTATGGCGCTTCGTTGCCAAGTACGAGGACGGTCACGCTAGTATCTCTCTCCAGGAGATAGAGCAGGGGCACCCCTTCTACCAATTGGAAGGCAGTAACAATATCGTCCTGCTCACCACTGAACGTTACAACGAGTACCCCATGCTCATTCAAGGATATGGTGCTGGTGCTTCTGTCACCGCCGCCGGTGTGTTTGCAGACATAATGTCATTGGCTTAATAAAACGGTTAGCGGTTAACTTTCTCCGAGTGCTCTGGGTATTCCGAGTACTTCTAAAAAACTTTCCGTTCAAAAACTATGAAACGAATAATAATCCTTGGTGATGGCATGGCAGATTGGCACCAGGAGGCCTTGGGAGGACAAACCATCCTTCAGCATGCCCACACCCCAAATATGGACCGTTTAGCACGCATGGGCAGGTGTGGACTTCTGCGTACCGTAGCAGATGGTTTTCATCCTGGTAGCGAGGTGGCAAACAGCAGTATCTTAGGCTATGACCAGTTTCTTGTCTACGAAGGACGTGGTCCACTCGAGGCTGCAAGCATTGGCGTGGAGCTCGAAGATGACGACCTAGCTCTGCGTTGCAACTTCGTTTCCCTTGATGGCAACCTCCTGCGCAATCATTCATGTGGACGTCTGGAAACCGTGGATGCAGATATACTCATAAAATACCTTCAGGATGAATTGGGTAACGAACGCGTGCACTTCTATACTGGTGTACAATATCGCCACCTTCTTGTCATCAAAGGGGGCAACAAGCATCTTCGTTGTACCCCTCCACACGACATTCCTGGTCGTCCATGGCGCGAGTATATGCTTAGTGCAGCTACCCCCGAGGCAGAGGAAACGGCTCGTCTGCTAACCGAACTCGTTTATAAGAGTCAAGTCTTGCTTAAATATCATCCCCTCAATGCCCAGCGCATTGAATTGGGACAGGACCCTGTCAGCAGCATCTGGCCATGGGGTGGTGGCTACCGCCCGCAGATGACTCCTTTAACCGAGAGATTTGCCCAACAGATAAAGCGAGGTTCTGTTATCACTGCTGTAGACCTTATCCGTGGCATAGGTCGCTACGCCGGGCTCAAAATCATAGATGTGGTGGGAGCCACTGGTCTTTGGGATACCAATTACGCCGGAAAGGCACATGCCGCTTTGGAGGCTTTGCAGACCGACGACTTTGTCTATCTTCATGTTGAGGCCGCCGACGAGGCTGGTCATGATGGCGAACTGGCTCTTAAGATACAGTGCATAGAAAATATAGATAATTATATTGTAGGACCAATAATGCAGGCTGCATATGATTTGGGTGAACCCTTGTCCATTGCCATACTGCCCGATCATCCCACACCTATTGATCTTCGCACTCACACCGCTGAGCCTATTCCATTTGCCATTTGGCATCCAGGCATTGAACCTGACTGTGTTAGCGCTTTCGACGAAGACTCCGCGCGCCAAGGTTCCTATGGCCTCCTCGAGGGCGATGAGTTCATCTGCGCCTTCATGCGCGAGAGAGAATTAGAGAATTATCAATCAGAAATATACTAACCAACCAGAAATCGGAAACCAGAAACATCCAAATACTCTGAGATCTCTAAAAAGTTTTCCGTGTTAAGCCGACTAGTCGGATTAAATTTGCTCAGGCTTGGCAATAGAAACAAGTTTCATAGCTCTCGCTTACTCACAGATTTTCGTTTTCACTTTTCCGTTTTAAAGTTATGCAATACTATTCTACTAACAATACCGCCACCAGAGAGAGTCTCGAAACCGCTGTTGTCAAGGGACTTGCCACTGATCGTGGTCTCTATATGCCCACAGCTATCCGTCCCCTGCCACAGGAGTTCTTCGACAACATACAGGGCATGTCGCTTCAGGAAATATCCTTCCGTGTGGCAGAGTGCTTCTTCGGCGAGGATATCCCTGCCGACGATCTGCGCCAGATAGTCTACGACACCATGTCTTTCGACATCCCTGCCGTAAAGGTTACCGACAATATCTACTCGCTTGAACTCTTCCATGGTCCTACCTTGGCCTTCAAGGACGTAGGCGCACGTTTCATGGCACGCCTTCTGAGTTATTTCAACAAGAAGCAGGGTGGAAGGCACCTCGTTAATGTCCTTGTTGCTACCTCTGGCGACACCGGTTCTGCCGTTGCCAACGGTTTCCTTGGTGTTGAGGGCATCCACGTCTATGTGCTCTATCCTAAGGGCAAAGTGTCTCCCATCCAGGAGAGTCAGTTCACCACCCTCGGACAGAATATCACCGCCATTGAGGTGGACGGTGTCTTTGATGATTGCCAGACAATGGTAAAGAATGCCTTCATGGATGCTGAACTCAACCAGCACATGAAACTCACATCTGCTAACTCCATCAACGTAGCACGCTTCCTGCCCCAGAGTTTCTACTACTTCTGGGCCTATGCACAACTCAAGAAGCAAGGCATTGCCTTGAATGCTGCACCCTCGGCACAGACTCCCAAACTCGTGGCATGCGTACCCTCGGGCAACTTCGGCAACATCTGTAGTGCTCTTTTCGGTCGTCGTATGGGACTGCCAATCGACCGCTTTATTGCTGCCAATAATGCCAACGACATCTTTTATAACTATTTGCAGACAGGTCAGTACAATCCCCGTCCATCTACCGCCACTATCGCCAATGCTATGGATGTGGGCGATCCTAGCAATTTTGCACGTATCCTAGACCTATATGACCATAGTCACGAGGCCATCACCGAGCATATTTCCGGTGCCACCTATTCCGATGAGCAGATTGCCAACACCATGCGTCAGTGTTTGGCAGAGACAGGCTATCAGCTCGACCCCCATGGAGCATGCGGCTATAGGGCATTACAGGACGGTCTTCGTTCTGGAGAGGTAGGTTTCTTCCTTGAAACTGCTCATCCTGCTAAGTTCAAGCAAGTAGTGGACGAGATTTGTGCCACCGATATTGAAATCCCTGCCCGTCTTGCCGCCTTCATGCAAGGCCAAAAACAATCCGTGCAAATGCCAAACAACTTCTCTGCTTTCAAGAGGTTTTTGATGACTCCTTAGATTAGCGATAAGGACTCAAACTATATAAATCCCGATAGTCTATCTGCCAACCAAATGGAACTATCGGGATTATTTTTTGTTTAGTGCTTGTTGAACTAATTATGGAAGTTGGATTCTGTTTAGAGTTAAAGAGTGACAGAACGTTTCTTACTAAATTTTATAACGTTTATAATAATTGTTAAATAAATAAACCTTAGATAGATATGTAGATCGTAATAATTATAAATTCTGTACATTTGCGATAGAAAAAACGAAAAAAAGCAAAAAATATGATACAATACAAACGGAAAAAAGTTCTAATCATTGCCCTTGTATGTTTGTTTTTAGGAGTTAGTATAAACGGTTTTAGTAGTCATGTTGATACTATTAAAGCTTCATATGGTGTGCAACTCTATGATCCTTATATGTCTGAACCTTTGCCAATCAATGCGCCTGAATGGATGAAGGAGATAGTAGAAAACCCTTCGGGAGTGAATTTTCATGAGATGCAGAAACTTTATTCCCAATGGAGTGCCGCTGATGTTAATGTACGCGTCAAGACCCTTGATAACAAGCCAGCAGTTAATTTCTTCCGCCGTTGGTCTAGTGCTTATCGCAAGTATGTTAATCAGAACGGCCAAATTGTTCTGCCCACAATACAGGAATATCAAGCATATATTGATTCACTCAATACCCGACCAGCTCAGGCACGCATCAGAGGCATATCCCAGATGGATTCAAAGATATGGCGTAATATTGGTCCCAACCGAACCTATCAGAACGATAATGGCACAATCCGGCGTAAAGATTCTCAGGTGTGTGTGTTCCGTATTGCCGTAGCACTTACCGATAGTGCAACGCTATATTGTGGCACAGAGTCAGGAGTGGTGTTCAAGACCACCGACCATGGTCTCACATGGAAACCATGCGCACCTGAGCACACTTTTGGCGGTTCGATTTACAGCATCGAGATAGATCCTATGGACAAGGATATTGTTTATGTCGGTGGTGGCCCATGGCTATGGAAGAGTGTAGACGGTGGTGATACGTGGACACGGTGCGAAGGCATAACCAGTCGTGTCAATTCCATACGTATTGACCCCAATGACCGCAACTATATCACTGCAGCTTGTGGAGGCAAGGATGGCAACAAGAATGGCAACGGTTTTTTCATCTCTTCCAATGGTGGTGCTACTTTCTCGTGCACTCTGCGTGGCATATGCTACGATCACGAGCTTCAGCCAGGTAATTCCTCCAGAATATATGTTATAAGAAGAGAAGAACGTGGTGTATGGACTGATATCTATGTTTCGGACAATATGGGAATGTCGTGGAGCAAGAAAGAGTTGCCCATATCCTTTATGATATGTGGTCGTTTGGCTGTCAGCGTTGCTCCCGGAGGTCAGAACTACGTCTATGCCCTTGTGACATGCGACCGCTATGCCTATGACCGTGGTCCCTTTGGAGGCAAGGGCGAACCCTTCATCCTGCTTTCTAAAGATGCTGGTGAGAATTGGGAGGACAAAACAATTCCTGTGACACCTGGTAAGTACAACACCTTCTCACCCTTTCTTGATACCGATGGCGGACAGGGTTTCTTTGATATGATGGTGGGCTCATCTCCGCAGAATCCTGCCCATGTGCTCTTCGGCTTGTGCTCACTTTACCGCTCTACTGAGGAAGGCACATGTAATTATCGCCAAGGTGGCATAGGGGGGTATCAGCGAAGCGACTGGATGCATTGTGATATTCAAGATATAGCCATACATCCATGTGGAGACACCTGGGTGTGCAATGACGGAGGTATCAAATATTCGCGTGATTTCTTTGAGACCAAAGGTGAAGACCGTTATGACGGCATTTATGCTTCCGACTATCAGGGGTTGGGAGTTGGATGGAACGAGGATGTAATGGCTGCCGGTCGATGGCATAATGGTGATGTTGTTCATGCTGCCAATTATGGTGAAGGTAATTCAGTGCATGTAGGTGGTGTTGAAATAGCAACAGGTTATGTAATGCGTAGCAATCCATGGAAGGTATATTTTTCAGATGCATCCACTAGAATTATGCCACATCAAATGGACGGAAAAATAGAGGAGCACTATGGCCCATGGTTTACCGGAGTGAAACCTTATGAAGCGTTGCGTATAAATGGAGAAATAGCCACTGATCCTAGGTATGCCTTACGTGTATTCTTGCAGGATATGACAAATCCACAGGAAGGGTATCTTTCTTATGATGAGGGTGTATCTTTCCAAAAGGTTTTTGATAGTGATGGTGAGGAGTTTTATAGCTATGAGTTTGCACGCACAGACCCTAATAGAGTATATATTTCCGGAACATGGAATATGTGGCGTTCGGATGACGGAGGTGAAACGTTCACCGAATGTAGAGTACAACCTTTGCCTCAGTTGGATGGCAATATGCATTTTACTCGTATCACAATCGATCCTAATGACGAAGATCATGTAATTTTTATTTGCCATGATCTGCCAGGTCTTGTTAGTGAAACTTTTGACGGAGGTGCGAATTGGACTCCTTTTGACTTGGGCTCTTTATCAAATAAACGAATTCACCAGGTAATATTGGTAGGTGACGAACACAATAGTTGTGTCTTGTACTGAAATAGGTTGACTCCCAGATAGGCTTAAATGTTAAATTATCAAATTCATTTAAGAATTATGGGAAAACAAAAATTCAGCCGCTCCTTGAAGCGCAGTATTTGCATCGAGTACATGCAAAGTGGTAAAT
>JAFYQK010000012.1 GCA_017547165.1 Bacteroidaceae bacterium | reverse complement strand
ACCTTCTTAGGAAAAGAGTCAACCTCTCCAGTGAAAGTAGTAAACTGTACTCAGACGAAACAGTCAACCAAATCCGTATGGATAAGCAAGTGTTAAAAAACAGGGCCTAAAAAGAGTCAACCATTTTCAGGAAAAGACATTCAAGCAAGCTTGATATTTCTCGCTCGTTTATACGTATCATTGACATTTCGTCGAAGATACTTTCACTCGCTTTGAAAAAAAAGAAGTAAACTTCTTTTTTCTCGCTCGTTTATACGTATCTTTGCAAAGGAAAAGTGAAACCCTTGAATGTTGGGTTGTTTGATTTTATGAAGATATATCTACAAGCATCAGAATTAACAAGAAGAGTTGGTGATAAAACTCTGTTCAGCAATATAAATTTAGGTATTGGCGAAGGTCAACGTGTTGGACTTATAGCGCAGAATGGTACCGGAAAGACAACCTTGCTAAACATCCTGGCAGGAAAGGACGATGCCGATGGCGGTGAGGTTATATTGCGTAGTGGTGTTAAATTGGGTTATCTCAGTCAATCGCCCGTATTCCCAGATGAGATGTCTGTTTTAGATGCCTGCTTCTGGCATGCAAGACAGGATAGGGATGATACAGAGGAGGCTCTTGATCTTGAAGTCAGAAGCAAACAGATTCTTGGTAAACTAAAGATTGGTGATACTTCGCGTAAGATGGGAGTGCTTTCTGGTGGTCAGGTTAAGCGTGTTGCACTCGCTAACGTGCTTATACAAAATCCAGATTTACTTATCCTTGACGAACCTACCAACCATCTTGATCTTGAGATGATAGAATGGCTCGAGGGGTATCTTGCTCGTCAATGTATCACCTTACTTATGGTTACACACGATAGATATTTTCTGGATAGAGTGTGTAATGTGATAGTTGAGTTAGATAATGAGACGCTTTACACCTACCGTGGAAATTATGCCTATTATCTTGAGAAACGACAAGAACGCATTGATAACGCTCGTGCCGAGATAGCTCGTGCTAATAATCTATATCGTACCGAACTGGAATGGATGCGTTCTACACCACAGGCACGAAGTCATAAAGCACGCTATCGTGAGGAGGCTTTTTACGAATTAGAGAAGAAGGCCAAACAACACATCGAAGAGGATAAAATGCGCCTTCAGGTCAATAGTACTTATATCGGCAGCAAGATATTTGAGGCAGAGTATGTCAGCAAGGCTTTTCCTGCAGGTGAGGGTAGGAATGAACTTGTGATACTGAAGGACTTCTACTATAATTTCTCTCGCTACGAGAAGATGGGTATCGTTGGTAATAATGGTACAGGTAAGAGTACATTCCTTAAACTTCTGCTTGGACTTATCCCCCCAGATTCTGGACGTTTTGTTATTGGTGAGACTGTAAAATTCGGATATTTCAGTCAAGAACCATTGCAAGTGGACGAGAGTATGAAGGTGATAGATGCCGTACGACGTGTGGCTGAGTATGTGGATCTTGGTGGAGGCAAGCATCTCAGTGCAATGCAATTTCTGCAGCACTTTATGTTCTCACCACTTCAGCAGCAGAATTATATCTATAAACTTTCCGGAGGTGAACGCCGTCGTTTGCAATTGTGTACAGTATTGATGCAGAATCCCAATTTCCTTATTCTTGACGAGCCTACCAACGATATGGATATTGTAACTCTGCAGATTCTGGAACAATACCTTCAGGATTTTAAAGGGTGTGTTATAATTGTTTCGCACGACCGTTATTTTATGGATCGTGTGGTAGATCATCTACTTGTATTTCAAGGTGACGGCGAAGTAAAGGACTATCCAGGCAACTACACCCAATATCGCGATGCACAAAAGAAGATGCAGAAGGTTGAAGACTCAAAGACTAAGGTTTCTGTTTCTTCTGCAAATAATGTATCTTCTTCAATATCTACAAATGGCAAACCTCGTCTTCAAGAAAAGAAACGCAGACTTACATTTAATGAACGTAAGGAGTTTGAGCAACTTGAGAAGGATATAGAGCTATTGGAACAGGAGAAGAGCGATATAGAAAATGCCTTGAGTTCCGGAACTATAAGCGTTGACGAGATAACAACAATGTCTAAGCGTCTGCCCATCCTTAACGATGAACTTGATGAGAAATCAATGCGTTGGCTCGAACTATCGGAGTTTGCGTAGTAATTAGCGTATTACTCTTTTAAAACAGATAGCCGTATAAAACAACAAAGGTGTGACCTTCTGATCACACCTTTGTTTATTGTATGAGGAGTAATTTGATTATTTCTGGTTCCAGAATGCTTCCTCTGCCTTCTTCTTACGCATATATTCCTCGTATTCAGCACGCATCTTCGCATTGCTTGCCTGTTGTGCAAGTGCGTCATTCAAACGCTTTTTCATGTCAGCAGCACGATTGGCATATGTGATGTCTGCTTCACCAGCCTTGTCACAATAATCGATTGCACCCTTGAGGTCGTGTGCTTTAATCAGACTTACTGCCAACTGCCAATATGCAGCACCTGTGAGAGAAGGATTGAACTCAATTGCCTTGTTGAAATATTCCTCACCTTTGGCAAAACCACCACTTGAGATAAGTGCCTGACCAATCTTGATGCAGATCTTTCCTCGTGTAGCATCGTCAGAAGCAAGCTCCAATGCCTTGTTGTAATATGACAAAGCCTCTGCTGCTTTACCATCCTTTTGTGCCTTCTGAGCAAGACCGATGGCAGCTGTGAAGGTTGGTTCAATATCGTATGCAGCCTTTGCATATACGAAATAGATAGAATCATTGTCACAACCGTTCTGAGCCATAAGGTTCAATGATGAGTTAAGCTTTGCTATATCAGACTTGTACACATTGAACTTCTTGGTGTAGATAGCTACAATCTGCTCAGGATCAGCAGCACCGCTGTTGGCAAATGTCTGCTCAATGAGTGCCAAAGGACCTTCATACTTAGCCAAGATCTTCTGAGCCTTAGCGTCTTCACCATTAGCCTGAGCTTCCTTAGCAAGCTGAAGCATGGTTTCGCATGCATCCTTTGAGTCAAGGTAGTCCTGAAGATACTGCTCACGCAAAGTGTTAGGAGCACTCTTATACATTGCGTCGGATGTAAGGAAGAAGTTCTGGAGTACGGAACCCTCTACTTCACGACCGCCCTTCTCGTTAATCATGCGAATAGCATCTGAATAGTTCTTGTAACTTTTGTTAAGGGTATAACCAGAGTTTGGTGTTGAAGGAGCTGTCCAATTGTAATAGTCGGCCTTAATGGCAAGAACGTCACCAAGGGTACTTTTCAAATTCTCACGCTTCTCCATGCTGTTAAGTGTGTCGAGACGAAGAGCACGCTTGTCGAACATATCCATAAGATCGTTGAAATATGCCAACTTCTGTACAGGATCCTGCTCCGCAACAATCAATTGGTAGAGCATGAAGGGAGCATGTCCCTTGTATAGACCTGATACTGCAAATGGTGCATTGTTCATAAGCCATTTCCATGAAATGTGAGCATCCTTCCAATTCTTGTTTTCAATACCCATCTGGAAGCTGCTGATGTGGCCACGACCTACAGCGATACTGTCTTCACCGGCTGTAGCGGCAATTCTTTCGTCAACCGAAACGCCTTCAAACTGAGCCATGGCAGTAGTTACAAATGAAGCCATGAACATAAAGGCAAGTGTTCTGATTTTCATAATTCTATTTATCTTCTTATATTGTTTTATTATATCTTTTGTGTGGAAATAGTGTTAAATATACTGTTCAAACTCAATTAATTTATCTGCACTATATACCATTTATGCGTGCAAAGTTACATATTTTTCTCAATAATATAAGTTTTTGTGTTCTTAAAAAAGTAAAATCAAACAAGAATATCATAAATTATAGTTAAATGTTTTACATTTGCAAAAGTATTGTTTGATGAGACTTCTAATGAGTTTTTGTTACTTCAATTATAATATACATTATATAATATAGAGTATGGATATTTTTGTCAACATTGTTTTTTTACTCGTAAGCATAGTTGTTGTTCTATGGGGTGCGGACAAGTTTACCGATGGAGCAGCAAGTATGGCCAGAAGATGGAATGTAAGTGAGATGATTATTGGTCTTACCGTAGTTGCTATGGGAACCAGTATGCCCGAATTTGTGGTAAGTTTTTTCAGTGCTCTCAAAGGAAGCGGTGATATGAGTGTCGGTAATGTTGTAGGAAGCAACATATTTAATTCGCTTGTAATTGTCGGCGTGTCGACATTATTTATGTCTATGACACTAACAAAAAAACTATTGACGCGAGACGTATTGTTTGTTGTATTCTCCTCACTCATTTTAGTGGCTCTTTCAATAGACGGCAGCATCAACCTTTTGGATGCTGTGGTATTGCTTACATGTTTTGGCATGTATATGGTTTATTCGTTCAATTCGGCAAAAAATGAAGCAAAAGAGGAAGACTCCACCAATGTAGTTACCTATGGGTGGGGTAAAACATTGTTGTTCCTTATATTGGGTATAGGTTGCTTGATTGGCGGTGGTCAGTTGCTGACAACAAGTGCATCAGCTTTAGCAACAAGGTGTGGTATTTCAGAAAGAGTTATCGGTTTGACTATCTTGGCAGCAGGCACCAGCTTGCCCGAATTGGCTACCAGTGTTGTGGCTGCAAGAAAGGGAAGTAATGGCTTGGCTTTGGGCAATGTAATAGGCAGTAACTTATTTAATATTTTCCTGATACTGGGTGCTTGTGCTGCCATTACACCACTGGAAATTAAAGGCATTGGCAATATTGACTTTTTAGCTCTGGTATTAAGCAGTGTTCTATTGTTTGTATTTGGCGGTACAGACCGTCGTATAACAAAAGTGGAAGGTCTGGTTATGGTAACAATATATATTGTCTATATTACAGCCTTAGTGTTAGGGTGGTCTTTTTGAGATAATTTATTTCTTTTTCATATTGATGATGGGCGCAATCTTCTGTAGTTTGCGTCCATTTACCTTTTTTATAACAACATTGCCTGTCAATTTTAAAGTGAAGGTACTGTCGGACGTTTGCAGCAATTCCGCTTCCTGTGTTTCGCTTCCAAAATCGTTAGACAAGCGCATTTTAGCCTTGTCTTCCTCTATTTTAAAAGATGTTACTACCCATGTGCCGTAAATTTCGCCACCACCAAAATAACCGTTTAATGGTCCAAACATTTCCATACCAGGCACCATGATTGATTCTTCATGCAGGTCGATGTTAAGCATGATTTTCCTCTCTCGTTCAATAAGGTGAACTTTCCATGGTTTTTGAGCCGCAACAATACTATTTGCCAATAAAAAGTATAACAATAATGTCTTTTTCATGATCAGGACGTGCTTTTATGTCACTAAAATTCGGTGTACACAAAGTTAGTATAAATGTGCGATATTGTGATATTTTGATAATGATATTTGTATATTAAAATAAATAATTGTATCTTTGCACACAGTTTAAGGTAATTTTTATATAGAAAATCTATCAAAATGACAACTACTAAGCTTGCTCCTGACTTTATTTTTGAGTCAAGTTGGGAGGTTTGCAATAAAGTCGGTGGTATATATACCGTTCTTTCTACTCGCGCCAAGACTTTACAGGATGCGATGACTGATAAGGTTATTTTTATTGGTCCTGATTTTTGGCAAGGAAAAGAAAATCCTTTGTTTATTGAAGACAAGAAGTTATGGAAGGCTTGGGCAACCAAAGCACGTAAGGAAGGTTTGGAAGTACGTACCGGACGTTGGAATATTCCAGGACAACCTTGTGTGATTCTTGTAGAGTTTCAGAAATATTTTGAGAAGCGTGACCAATTGTATGGTAACCTTTGGGAGTATGCAAAGGTTGATAGCATGAATGGTTATGGCGATTATGACGAGGCAAACATGTTCTCATATGCTGCTGGTCTTGTTGTTGAGAGCTTCTACCGTCATACATTGGCAAAGACTTGCAAGAATGTTGTTTATCAAGCTCACGAATGGATGACATGTCTCGGTGCAATGTACGTTCAGCAACATGTTCCCGAAATAGCAACCATTTTCACCACACATGCAACTACCATAGGTCGTAGCATAGCAGGCAACAACAAGCCTCTTTATGACTATCTTTGGGCATACAACGGTGTCCAGATGTCAAAGGAACTGAATGTAGAAGCGAAGCACAGCCTTGAACGCGAAACTGCTCACCGCGTTGATTGCTTTACAACAGTTAGTGAGGTTACTGGCATGGAATGTGAGGAATTGATGGACAAGAAATGTCATACAATTCTTCCTAATGGTTTTGAAGCAGACTTCGTGCCTAAAGCAGCAGAGTTCAAGCGCAAGCGTAAGATAGCCCGCGAAAAACTCTTGCAGATTGCAAACTGCCTTACTGGTTGCGAGTTCCCCGAGGATACCCTCATCATCGGCACAAGTGGTCGTTATGAGTTCCGCAACAAGGGTATTGATGTATTTATCGAAGCCATGAACCGTCTTGGTCGCGATAAGGAATTGAATAAACCCGTACTTGCTATGGTAGAAGTACCTGCATGGGTTGGCGAACCTCGCGAGGATTTGATAGAGCGTATCAAGAGCGGTGAGAAATTCAATACCCCCCTTGAGTGCCCCGTAATCACACACTGGCTACATGATATGTCGCATGACAATGTAACTGGTATGATGAAATATAACGACATGTGGAATCGTCCCGAGGATAAGGTTAAACTTATTTTCATACCTTGTTATCTTGATGGCAAGGATGGTATCATCAACATTCCATATTACGATGCCATCATTGGCAAGGACCTCAGCGTTTATCCCTCATACTATGAACCTTGGGGATACACTCCTCTTGAAAGTGTTGCTTTCCATGTACCCTGTGTAACCACAACTCTTGCCGGTTTCGGTATGTGGGCCAACAGTGTTAAGGGCGGTGATTCAAACATCATGGATGGTGTAGAGGTTATTCGTCGTACCGACTATAATTACAGTGAGGTTGCAGATCGCATTAAAGAAACTGTTTCAGCATTCTCACAGCTTTCGGACAAGGACGTTGAAGATGTTCGCAAGAAGGCTAAAAAACTTTCAGACAAGGCTTTGTGGAAACACTTCATCAAGTATTACTATGAAGCTTATGATATTGCATTGAAAAATCGTGACATTCGTGTCGCATCGAAATAAACCACCTTTCAATTCTATATCAACGAAAAATACAATAATAACAAATTAATAATAATAATTATGAGAATTAAAGCAAGCAACGCCAATGCAGCAGCTTGGAGAAGCGTCTCTGCAAAGAGCAGCATCCCCGCTGAATTGGAGAAGTTGAATGAGCTCGCACACAATATGTGGTGGGCTTGGAATCACGATGCTCGCAGCCTGTTCACCAGCTTGGATCCCAAGTTGTATGCAGAATGCGGTCAGAACCCCGTTCTCCTGTTGGAGCGTCTTTCTCACGAGAAGATGGAGGAGTTGGCTCAGGACAAGGCTATCGTGAAGAAGATGAACGACGTGTACGCACAGTTCCGTCAGTACATGGATGTTGAACCCGACAAGAACCGCGCTTCTGTTGCATACCTTTGCATGGAGTATGGTTTGAACCAGGTATTGAAGATTTACTCTGGTGGTCTTGGTATCTTGGCAGGTGACTACATCAAGGAAGCTTCTGACAGCAACGTAGATATGTGTGCTGTTGGTTTCTTGTATCGTTATGGCTACTTCACTCAGACTCTGAGCATGGATGGTCAGCAGGTTGCTAACTATGAGGCACAGAACTTCGGTTCTCTCCCCATTGAGCAGCAGATGAACGCTGATGGCACTCCCATGGTAGTTGACGTACCTTACATGAACTATTATGTTCACGCTTACGTATGGCGCGTAAACGTTGGTCGTGTTAAGCTCTATTTGCTTGATACCGACAACGAGATGAACAGCGAGTTCGACCGTCCCATCACCCACGCTCTTTATGGTGGTAACTGGGAGAACCGTTTGAAGCAGGAGATTCTGCTCGGTATCGGTGGCGTATTGTTGCTAAAGCAACTCGGCATCACCAAGGATGTTTACCACTGTAATGAAGGTCACGCTGCATTGTGCAATGTTCAGCGTTTGGTTGACTACGTTAAGGACGGTTTCAGCTTCACAGAGGCCCTCGAGTTGGTTCGCGTAAGTTCTCTTTACACTGTTCACACTCCCGTACCTGCTGGTCACGACTATTTCGACGAGCAGTTGTTCTCTAAGTACATGAGCGGTTATCCCCAGCTTCTTGGCATATCCTGGGATGAGTTCATCGGCATGGGTCGTATGAATCCTGAGGATAAGGGTGAGCGTTTCTGTATGTCTACCTTCGCTTGCAACACCTGTCAGGAGGTTAACGGCGTAAGCTGGTTGCATGGTGAGGTTAGTAAGAAGATGTTCGCTGGTATCTGGAACGGTTACTATCCCGAGGAGAGCCACGTTGGTTATGTTACTAATGGTGTTCACTTCCCCACATGGTGTGCAAACGAATGGCGCAAGCTCTATGCTAAGCACTTCGATGCCAACCACTTGGCTGACCAGAGCAACGAGGAGATCTGGCACGGTATCTACAATGTTAGCGACGACGAGGTTTGGAAGACCCGTATGGAGTTGAAGACCAAGTTGGTTAACTACATCCGTGAGCAGTTCCGCGATAGCTGGTTGAAGAACCAGGGTGATCCTTCTCGCGTTGTTAGCTTGATGGACAAGATTAACCCCAACGCATTGTTGATTGGTTTCGGTCGTCGTTTCGCTACCTACAAGCGTGCACACTTGTTGTTCACCGACTTGGAGCGTCTTGAGAAGATCGTTAACAACCCCAACTATCCCGTACAGTTCCTTTACACTGGTAAGGCTCACCCCGCTGATGGTGCAGGTCAGGGCTTGATCAAGCGTATTTATGAGATCAGCCAGATGCCTCAGTTCTTAGGCAAGATTATCTTCCTTGAGAACTACGACATGCAGTTGGCTCGCCGCTTGATTTCTGGTGTTGATATCTGGATGAATACTCCTACCCGTCCTCTCGAGGCAAGTGGTACATCTGGTGAGAAGGCTTTGATGAACGGTGTTGTTAACCTGTCAGTACTTGACGGTTGGTGGCTTGAGGGTTACCGCGAGGGTGCTGGTTGGGCTCTTACCGAGAAGCGTACATACCAGAACCAGGCTCATCAGGACCAGCTCGATGCAGCTACTATCTACAGCTTGCTTGAGAACGAGATTATGCCTCTCTACTATGCTCGCAACGCTAAGGGTTACAGCACAGGTTGGGTGAAGGTTATCAAGAACTCTATCGCTACTATCGCTCCTCATTATACTATGAAGCGTCAGTTGGATGACTACTATAGCCGTTTCTACAACAAGCTTCGCGACCGTGGCAATGCTCTTCGTGCTAACGACAACAAGTTGGCTAAGGAGATCGCTGCATGGAAGGAAGAGGTAGCTACCAAGTGGAACGACATCAAGGTTGTTAAGGTTGATGCTTGTGAGGCTCTGATGAACGGTCAGGTTGAGGCCGGTAAGGAGTACAACGTTAAGGTTGTTCTCGACGAGGCTGGCTTGAACGATGCAGTAGGCGTAGAAATCGTTACCGTACACACCGATAAGGATGGCGTAGAGAGCATCTACAGCGTTGAGCCCATGAAGATGGTTGCTCAGAACGGCAACGAGTTCACATTCGAAGGTACTCACGTTCTTGACAACGCTGGCAGCTACAAGTCTGCTATGCGTATGTTCCCCAAGAACGAGAACTTGCCTCACCGTCAGGACTTCTGCTATGTAACTTGGTTCTAAAAATAGATTAAAGTTATAATTAAGCAAAGGGCATTCACTCTTTAACGGGTGTTTGCCCTTTGTTTTATTCTTTTTTTCAGATAAACAATAAAATAGCACAGATACTATATTAAAAATTTTGTTTTATTGTTTTAAAAATTGTAAATTTACGATGCAATAACCAATTATACCCTAAATCTATTATGAAGAAAATTTTCTTGAAATGCGCACTTTCATTCGCAGTTGCCGGATTATTTATATCTTGCACAGATAATATCAAGGAGGCTGATTATAATGTTATACCATTACCTTCTGAGATAGCTTTAAGATCTCAGGACGGGTTTGTACTCTCTGACGGTGTGAACATATACTATCCAGAAGAGAAACCAATGATGAAGAGAAATGCTGAATTTCTCGCAGAATATATAAAGGAACAGACAGGTATAACATTAAACCCCACATCCTCATGCGGTAACAATGGTATTATACTACAATTGTCTGACAATGAAGGTAATCCTGAAGGCTATAAAATTCATGTCAATTCAAAACAGGTTATTATTTCCGGTAACTCTGAAGCTGGCGTATTCTATGGTATCCAGACTTTAAGAAAATCTATTTCCAATGCAAATACAGACCAGGTACTGTTGCCAGCAGTAGAAATAAACGACGCTCCCCGTTTCGGCTATCGTGGCACAATGCTTGACGTATCGCGCCATTTCTTTTCCGTCGATTCGCTGAAACGATATATCGATATGCTTGCTCTGCATAACATCAACAGATTTCATTGGCATCTTTCAGAAGATCAGGGGTGGCGCATAGAGATTAAGAGTCGTCCACTCCTAACCGAAAAAGGTTCTATGCGTAAGGAAACCGTTATTGGTCGTAATTCAGGTAAATACGATGGCATCCCTTATGGTGGATTCTATACACAGGAAGAAGCGAAGGAAATAGTGAAGTATGCAGCAGAGCGTTACATAACAGTTATTCCCGAAATTGATATGCCTGGTCATATGATGGGTGCATTACATGCTTATCCTGAATTGGGATGTACTGGAGGTCCGTATGATGTTTGGACTATGTGGGGCGTTTCTGATGAAGTCTTGTGTGCAGGCAATGATGAGACATTGCGTTTTATTGAAGACGTCTTGACTGAGATTGTCGAGATTTTCCCATCAGAATACATTCACATTGGCGGTGATGAATGTCCCAAAACTCGCTGGAAATCATGTCCCAAATGTCAAAAACGTATCAAGAGTCTTGGTATTAAAGGCGATGATAAACATACTGCAGAAGAATATCTTCAGAGTTTCTTCATCAGCTATGCAGAGAAATTCTTAAATAGCAAAGGACGTCAAATAATTGGATGGGACGAAATCCTCGAAGGCGGTCTGGCTCCCAATGCAACAGTAATGGCATGGCGTGGTGAGAACCATGCTATAGAATCTGCTCGTCAGAACCACGATGCTATTTTAGCACCAACTTCGTATTTCTATTTTGACTATTACCAAACAAAGGATGTTGCCGACGAACCATTGGCAATAGGTGGATATGTACCCGTAGAGAAGGTGTACAGTTTTAATCCCAACCTGTCTGCTTTAACTCCACAGCAGCAGAAACATATCATTGGTATACAGGCTAATCTATGGACAGAATACGTTCACACATACAGTCATGTTGAATATATGCTGCTTCCCCGTATGGCAGCACTCAGCGAGGTGCAGTGGAGTAGGGCAGAACTTAAGGATTATGAAAATTTCCTTGAAAGACTACCTCAATTGGTTGGTATTTATGACATTAAAAAGTATAATTACGCCACACATGTATTTGATATAACAGCAAAGCTAACACCCGATACCGACGAAGGTGCGCTTAAAGTTTCTTTCAAAACGATTGATAACAGTCCTATACACTATACATTAGATGGCAGCGACCCAACCTCGCAATCACCACGTTACACCGATACTCTTAAAATTACAGAGTCTTGTATTATTAAGGCAATAGGAATTCGTACAAGTGGTAATACACGTTTATATCAAGAAGAAGTAAAGGTACACAAAGCAAGCTTCAAACCTATAACTATGCTTCAGCCCATAAACAGTCAGTATGCTTTTGATGGTGCAAATACTTTACTGGACGGAATAAAGGGAACACACAACTATAAAACCGGTCGTTGGATTGCATTTTACCGTAATGATATGGAGGCTGTCATTGATATGAAAGAACCAACCGAGGTTAGTTCAGTAAGTATCTCTACCCTCGTAGAAAAAGGCGATTGGGTTTTTGATGCACGTCGTTTTTCTGTTTACATATCAGAAGACGGAACAAATTTTACAGAAGTTGCATCCGAAGAGTATCCTGTTATGACTCTCGAAAATCCTAACCAGATATATAACCATACACTTACTTTTGATACCGTTTCTGCCAAATATATCAAGGTATATGTTCAGCCCGAACATTCATTGCCAGAATGGCACGGTGGCAAAGGACATCCCTCATTCGTATTCCTGGACGAGATCACTGTAAACTAGGATAGCATATCCCTCATACACCTTATCTCTTCATCCATAAGGTGTAGGGTAGAGAATCATACTCCTCTGTTGCCACAACGGCATCAGGGGAGTATTTTATGACTATGGAGATCACGGTGAAGTGTTTGGCATAGAAGAGATTGGGGAGTGTGTTTCTCCTTATGTATATAAGAAAAGGAGGATTCCAACTTGTATGGAATCCTCCTAATAAAGGTATGCTTGTATGTGTGATTTACTTATTCTTCAGCAAGTCACGAATCTCAGTAAGCAACTTCTCTTCTGCTGTTGGCTCTGGTTCGGGAGCTGGTGCAGGAGCAGGTTGGGGTTCCTCCTTTTTAGCGGTTAACTTTGTAATTACTTTTATCATCACGAAGATGCAAAATGCAATGATGAGAAAGTCAAATGTTGTCTGCAAAAAGTTACCATAGTTTATTGTCACTGGTACTGCTTCTACACCTTCCTGAACACTCAAAGGATTTATTGGCAACTCATATTTAAGGTCTTTGAAGTTAACGCCGCCAATAAGCCATCCGATAGGAGGCATGATGATATCATTAACAACGCTGGTAACAATTTTACCGAAGGCACCACCAATGATAACACCCACAGCCATGTCTACAACATTACCCTTCATTGCAAAGGACTTAAAATCTTGAAAAAATGAACTTTTTCCCATAAGCTTAATAGTTTACGATGATTAAATATTTTGTATCATTAAATTTTATTGCTTCAATCACATGCGAAATTAAAAAGAATTTTGTAAATTTGCGCAAGAATGAAGATAAAAATGTACAATAAAATACTTTTCCCATTGATAGTGATACTTTTCACGATATTAGTTATATCATGTAAAAGTGCAGAACATTGCAATTGCGGATAGACACATTATATATTCATTAAATATACGAATAGAGTTTATAAACCATATTTTCATTTTTAACAATTTAAATTTAAATTAAAGAAATGGCAACAAAAGTAGGTATTAATGGTTTCGGCCGTATCGGTCGTTTCGTATTCCGTGCTGCTCAGACTCGTACTGACATCGAGATTGTAGGTATTAACGACTTGTGCCCTGTTGATTACTTGGCATACATGTTGAAGTACGACACAATGCACGGTCAGTTCGATGGTACTATCGAGGCTGATGTTGAGAACAGCAAGTTGATTGTTAACGGTAAGGAAATTCGCGTAACTGCTGAGCGTAACCCCGCTGATTTGAAGTGGAACGAGATCGAGGCTGAATACGTTGTTGAGTCTACAGGTTTGTTCTTGTCAAAGGACAAGGCTCAGGGTCACCTCGACGCTGGTGCTAAGTACGTTGTAATGTCTGCTCCTTCTAAGGACGACACTCCAATGTTCGTATGCGGTGTTAACTTCGACAAGTACGAGAAGGGTACTCAGTTCGTTTCTAACGCTTCTTGCACAACTAACTGTTTGGCTCCCGTTGCTAAGGTATTGAACGACAAGTGGGGTATCAAGGACGGTTTGATGACAACTGTTCACTCTACAACTGCTACTCAGAAGACTGTTGACGGTCCCTCTTTGAAGGACTGGCGTGGTGGCCGTGCAGCTGCTGGCAACATCATTCCTTCTTCTACAGGTGCTGCTAAGGCTGTAGGTAAGGTTATTCCTGAGTTGAACGGTAAGTTGACAGGTATGGCATTCCGCGTTCCCACTTTGGACGTATCTGTAGTTGACTTGACTGTAAACTTGGCTAAGCCCGCTACTTATGCTGAGATTTGCGAGGCAATGAAGGCTGCTTCTGAGAACGAGTTGAAGGGTGTACTCGGTTACACTAACGAGGAGGTTGTTTCTGCTGACTTCTTGGGTGACGCTCGTACTTCTATCTTCGACGCTAAGGCTGGTATCGCTTTGACTGACACCTTCGTTAAGGTTGTTAGCTGGTACGACAATGAGATCGGTTACTCAAACAAGGTTCTTGAGTTGATTGCTCACATGAAGAAGGTTAACGGTTAATTCCAGATTTAACTTAATTCATAATATTAAACGCTCGGGGTATTGCCTCGAGCGTTTTTTTACACCTTATTAATATATATAACTAATACCTTATATTCCATATCAGTCTGGCACAATTTCATAACACCTCTTATAAGAAAGATTAAGGGCTGACACCTCGTACGAAATGTCAGCCCTTTACAATAACTGATATTAGCCAAAGCACAAATGGTGTGCTTTAGCTAATTTAAACTTTTTATTATATTTTCTTTGCCTTAAAGTTGGTGATAGCACTGTTAAACTTACCGCTTCTCCACAATGGGAAGACAAGGGTACGAACAATGTTATAGGGTTGTTTGTCAGCAGCTAAACGCTCGTCGTAGCCAAGAGTCTCGAATAATTTACCGTTTACCCAAAGTTCAGTCTTCTTATTTGTTCCTTTAATTGTAATATGTTCTGTTACACCAGGACGACCACTATACTTGAAGGTAAAGAGATAACCATCGCGGCTATAACCAAGCATACCGCTGATAGGGTCGGAGAGATAGAATTTAGCACGAGCACTTTCTGTTAAAACAGCCCCCTTGCGTTCTTTATCCCATGTAATATCGAAATCTACCTGATAGTCATAACCAATTTGTGCATAACGATTAACGTAGGCATGAGGATTATTCCCCTTCTTACCCTTATGCTCGTGTTTAGGAGCATGACATGCATTATTGCAATTCAGAAGAACCTGCTTGCTTCTAAGAATAGGTATATCAACCTCTGTCTTACCTAATTCGTTCACACCAGGACCTTCACCAATGCGCTTTCTTCCAGCATCCCATACAGGATAATTTACTGTATCGTTTACTGCATGCCAACACTTTTGTGCCATTACCTGCATAGCTGGGAATGTTCTGTGGTGAACATCGCCTACACTGATGCCATTACCACATACATCGTTCCATACAGCAAAACAACCACCTTCTATTTGAGGGTCTTTCTCCTCAAACTTTACACCACCAATCTGTGCTGGAGTCCAACGTTCATACAAGAAACGGTCGTTAAGATAATCGTAATAGTAACCCGCAGCAGGTACTATATATACATATCCGTCTGGTATACTAACCATCTGATAACCTAACTCCTTCATGTCCTTGGGGTTGGCAAAACCATTATTCCAAACATCCATAATGACATTCTCGCTCTTAACGGGAGTTTCACCCTTGGCATGAGTCAACGAACCCCAAAGCTTCGCCTGATAACCATACTTTTCTACCAAACGAATCAAATGATCGGTAAAACCACGGAACAATTCAACTACCTGTTTGTCAGCATTGCTATATTCGTCGGTACCAACGTGAACGCGAGGACCAGCAAAAACAGGATCGGGACCCTCCATATATTCTGTAAACAGACTATCTACGAAGGGTATTACCTCAGGATTTGTAAGGTCGAGGTGGTCAACGCCAAACTTAGGAGCACACAACGAGGGACGGAAATGTGCGAATGCCAAAGAATGAGCTGGCACGTCAATCTCAGGAATAACCTCAACACCCAATTTAGCCGATTCCTTTACAAACTCACGAAATTCAGCCTTAGTGTAATGACCATCCTTTGCTGTTAAATCAGGAAAACGCTCGCTCTCCAAACGGAAGGTAGCATAGGTCTCGTCCCAATTATTGTGATAATACTTCTTAAAACCATTGTCGTTTAGGTGAACCTGCAGCATATTCATCTTATAATATGACATTGTGCGCACAAGGTTCTTAAGATAATCCATAGGAATGAACTTACGAGCCACATCAATCATAAATCCACGCATACGATAATCCGGTTCATCCTGCACCTTACAGATTGGCAATTCAAACTTACCCTTAACATCCTGTGCATCCTGCATCTGCAATATAGTCTGAATACCCCAAAGAACAGCCTGAGGAGTTTGACCAGAAACAGTAATCTTGTCAGGAGTGATGTCAAGCAAATATCCTTCCTGACCCAATTTCTTGTTCTTAACAATCTGAAGGTTGATGCTTGCAGATTCACCGTGGAAAGGAGCGCCAAAAATGTGCAGACTCTTCTTCAGATAACCAGCAGCATAGTCAAGACTCTTGTCACTAACTGTAATGTTGGCCTTACATGTGACAGATGCAACACCTTTACCAACCTTGACACTCTTGGCTGTAGGAACAACAAAGATGTCGTTACTTGTTGCCTGTGCAGAAGCCATACCCGTCGACAAAGAGAGCAAGGCAATGGAGAAGATAAATTTCTTCATAATAGTTTTTGTTTAGGTTAATGTTAATGTATAAAATTGATAATTATGTTATTTCAAATTTAATATCTGATGTTATGATTTATATTTTACTGTGATGCAGAATAACAATTCTATCTGCCACAAAGTTTCTTGAAATCACAATAATCGCAGGTTGAAGTTCTTGTTGTTTTAACAAACGGTTTGTTCTTATCGAATATCTCCGCAATGAGCAATTTCAATTGTTCTTCAAAGTCATTAGCAAAATGTGATATATCTGCAATAACATCGTTTCCAAAATAAAGCGAAGGATTGTAATCGTCCTTACAAGCCTTTGCTGTGTAGAACAACACCGGACGGATAGGAAGATTTGTCCTACCAGAACGCATTGTTGCCAAAGCATAAAGAAACGTCTGGAAATAATAACTGGCATGGTCCGCATCTCTTCTGAAAAGGTCGTTCAACGATTTGGGAGAATCCTCATGAGTACCAGTCTTGTAATCGAGAATACGAAAACACTTGTTGTTATCCTTATCGGTTATAATATCCATTCGGTCAATACGACCACCGGTATTGATTATAAGTTTCTCTCCATCCTGTTCAACCTCTATTGTTGTGTACATATCGCTTTCCATATCCTCCATTACGATAGGAGCATGTTTCTCATCCCAACGGAAAAGATTTAAAAGATATCTCTCCACAACGCCTCTCACGAGAATGTTTTCACCACGGAATTCAGTAATGCCGGCCTCTTTCTCAAATTCCTTGTCAATAAGAGGTTGTAATAGTTTGCCTCCATCCTTTGTATATTCCGAAAGAAGCGAACGAGTAATCATCTTCGACCCCGAATGACTGATTATATCATTATATACAATCTCTGCAACATTATGTACGATGGTACCTAATAGGCGAGGGTCAATACCATCTTCGGGATTGGGTTGTTCTCTAATGCCACATATCGAAGAGATATAGAATTGCATAGGACAATTCATATATACATTCATTGCAGAAGGACTCAAAGCCCGTGCCTTCGGATTGCATTTGAGATTATATTTCTGATGCATCAAGTCCATTATGGCTTTATCTTTAGGAATAGTGTCCAACATTGTAAAAACACTATCCTGTTCAGCCTCAAGTCTAAAACATTTTATTGGTATATCTGTTTCTGCCTGTAACTGACGCAAGAAGCGACTCATCTCGTGACGCACGTTACCGGATGAATTCTCATTATAAATAAATGTAACATGCTCGGCACGCTGAATAAGTCTATAGAAATAATAAGCAAATACAGCAATACGATGCCTTGGGGTTGTAAGTCCAAAACCGACACGAAGAGTATAAGGAATGATAGAATTATCTGCTCCGCTCTTGGGAAGATAGCCCTCACCAACGTTAAGCAAAAGCAAGTTGCGAAAGTCAATACAGCGAGTCTCCAAGACTCCCATCACCTGCAAACCTTGTGCTGGCTCACCATGAAACGGTATACTCAACGAAGAAAACACTCTCCTCAACAAGCGACGAAGTGTGGTTGGATGCAACTCAAGCGGATACTGAGCATCAGATGCCATATCATGGAATTGCATCAAGGTACGATGCACCACATAAATGCTTTCTACCATAAGAACATCGTCAAAAGCCTCATCCTCCTTCATTTGTGAAGTTATCGACATCAGTACCCTGTCGAGATAAAGCATAAGTCCAGGCACATCCACTGGATTATGGTAAACGTCCCAAATATCTCTATCCATATACTGATGATATGGATGGAATTTAATGCTCTTTAGGAAGGGTAGGCGGAAACGTTTTCTCTTCTCATCCCATCCTTCAGTCTGGAGTGCTACGAGAGCGAGAATGAGACTATGCACAGGTGTACCCACTATACTGTAACCCATAGTGATATTAATATCCTTGGGACTGCCATTCGCCTCATTATCAGGAATAGAATGAAGAGTTGGTTGAAGTTGTGCTTCATCACACAAAACTAAAGCCGTTTCTCTCTCTGTTGGAGTCAGATGATTTTCGAGCCACTCTGGAATATACCTTGTTGCTATACTGTCGGTACTTGTTGAGACAAAGGTGAATTCCGTCTTATGACGAAGGTTGTCATAGCAATTGCCTTTTGACAAAGCATTCGGAAAACGTTCGAGATTCTGACGGATGAAGTCACCTGCCTCACAGTTTCTGTTCTTAAGGTACATGTCGTCATAATCCCAATAGAAGAGAGCCTTGTTACGCTTTTGCAGATACGACATCAGTTTCTTCTCCGTCTCGCTCAACATATTGAAACCAACGAAACAATACGTTCTCTCCATATTGAGTCTGGAAAGCAAATCTGCATTTTCAACCGCCAATCTCTCAAGAGCTCCCTGGTATGGTTGCACCCCCTCGGGCATTGCATCCTTTAGACCTTGATAAAGTTCTGGCATTACACTCCACAAGCGCGCAAACTGCTCTTGCAATCGAGTCTTGTTCTCTGGAGTGAAACTGCCAAAAAATTGTTTAAGTGCATTTAACTGATTTTCGGTGAGAAAATCAAGACTTTCCATTTGGTCCAGCTCTTTTGCATTTAAGAACAGACTATTGGCATCTACAAGATGTTTGTCGATATCATCAAAATCCGAGAGTATTATCTCTCCCCATCCCCAAAACTTGTCCAATGATTCGGCATTACTGCCCATCAACTGCTTGTATATTTGATACAGAGTACATACTGCAGGTATGCTTTCGCAAACATTGTTGCTCACGATACCCTCGAAGAGTTCTGCTATAGTAGCATATTCGGGTGCCCACATAGGAGAGGATGTTTTTGAAAGCAACTCCTCGTTCATAAACAGGCGAGCACGCTTGTTGGGGAATACCAATGTAACTCCCATAAGGTTGTTGCCAAAGCGCAACAAAAGGTCTTGTGCAACATGTGAAAGGAATGTATTGTCCTTCCAGTTATCTATATTGTTTTTATACATAGTTTCCATTATGGGAGAGTTATTGGTCTTGTGAACTATTGTTGTTTGACTTGCCAAATTTCGTTACAGGTTCCGTTGTACCGTTTTTAAGATACCACAAATAACCGTCTACCTTATGATTGGGATACATCTTTCTGAGCAACCGCATATAATTGGCCACCTGCCCCTTGTAGGGTGAATGTTCATCACCAAACTTAAAGTCAATCACCGTAATGGTGTCACCCTTCATAACGATACGGTCGGGTCGCTGGTTGCGCTTGTCACGTCGTTTGCTTTTTGGGTCGAGTATCTCACACTCCGAGAACACATAGTTATCCGGTGCAAACCAAGAAGCAATAAGTTCGTTGGTTTTAATACCTTGCATATAACCATGGAGTTCATCATACTGCTCCTTGTTCAACCGCCCCTGCATACGATTGCGATTAAGCACGAGTTCAACCTGCGTTATATCACGTATTTCGGCCATAACGTTATGGTATAGTATACCCTGAACGCGAGAATTATCACCACCGGCAAATACCTCCTTAGCTTCGTTACTCTGTCGGAAGTTTAGACGAGCCTTGTAGCTCACCATCTTAGTAGGTTTAGACTCGAAATCGGGTTGCATACGATTGTCACTCTTCTTCTCTTCCTTAACCTCAGTCATAGCAACACCATTCTCCCAATGCCATACACCATTGCTAAAATCCTTAGTTTTAACCCCAAGACTGTGTTGCATCAGATTGCCAACTGAAGGTGTCTCTGCAACACTCTTACCATTGGTCTTAGCCCAGATGTACATGTTGCACGATGCACGTGTCAGTGCCACATAAAGGGCATTCAGTTCGTCAACACGACTTTGCAGATGTTCCTCGTTATATCTATCCTTATAGTATGACTCCTTCATTCGCGAAGTTTTGCTTATAGGCATATAACCCAATGAGTTGAATTCTTCATGCTCACCCTCTGCACGACACCATAGCGTATCACCCATATCCGACTCTAACTCCCAGTCACAATGAGGTATCATCACCGTATGAAACTCCAATCCCTTTGATTTATGAATGGTGAGTATGCGTATACCATCCTGTTTGCCCGAGGGTATTGACTGTTTGTACAATTTTGCATCCCACTGCTCAAGGAACGAGTTAAGGTCGTTGGGATTGTCTCGCAGATATTGTTGCACGGCATCCAGAAAAGCATAGTGATACGCCTCCTGTTCGTTAAGAACCTCAAGTCCAAGGCGTTGGTAAAGTTCTTCTACAAGCTCGTAAAGTGGCATCTGTTTCAATCGGCTACGCTCCTCGTGAAGAAACTCAGGCATGGTCTCAAGAACATTCATGCGCATGATATTGTCCATTGTAAGCTCCATCTTCTTTACTCTTAGCAAATAATGCATCAGGAAGAGATGATATGCCACTGGTTTATCCTTATAATCGTAGAGGAGCGTGCGGATTGCACAGATGATAATCATCACCAACGAACTGTTGCCAAGCAGATATGCCTCGTCACTGGCAATTCGTATATCCTTGGGAGCATTCTCCTCGAAGTATTTCAATATTGAAGTAGCACTTCTATTTGTACGCAACAAAATAGCAATTTTATCAAGTGGCAGTCCAGCATTGTGCAAAGTGCAAATCTTATCGAGCATATCCTCGTATATGGCATCCTGCATCTCCTGTGGCGTTAACTTATCAAAACCATTATCTTTCGTGCCGTTCATGCGGAGGGTCACACTGCAGAACCCCTGCTTGTTGGCCTCCTTCTTTGGTGAGGTATTTTGGTAAACATCAGCATAAATGCCATGCTTTCCTCCCACAAGAAAACGCGAACCAGGAGCAATGCTATCGATGAGATTGGCAGCAACTGGGAATAGTTTGTTATTGAAGTCAATGATGTTATACTCGCTTCGGTAGTTGGTATCCAAGGTCATTGTCTTTGGATACCACGTCTGCATAGTATCAGCAAGATTTCCAAGCAAACTCCATTCGCCACCACGCCAACGGTATATGCTTTGCTTTATGTCACCAACAATGAGGTCTGTGCCACCAAGAGCCTGATTCTCGAAAAGAAGCACACGGAAGTTATCCCATTGCAGACGACTTGTATCCTGAAACTCATCAATCATGATGTTCTTCAGCACAGTACCTATTTTCTCAAAAACAAACGGATTGTCCTGACCATCTATAAGTCTTGAGAGCAGGGTAGGGGTTTGCGACAAGGGGAATGTCTCGCGTTCGTCGTTAATATCCTTAACTATTTCGTCTATTTTCGACAGCAATTGCAGTTGGTTTGTATATGCACGCGCCAACTTTGCCGTGTTATAAGCCCTTGTTAGTTCCTCCTTTTTTTGAATGAAATTGTTGAAATCAGTCTGTAAGTCCTCCATCATGGCACAAGCAGCACCATTACTTTTTTGCTTCTTGAGCAACAATGCGGTACTGTCGGTAATGAAACTTTCTACGCTGGGACCCATTTTGGCATTGGTGCCATTCTGTATGTTTCTCAGGTAGGTCAGCAATGATTTTCTGCTGCCAACCCATTCGTCGCTGCACACCTCCTGAGCCTTTTCAAGCAAACTTGCCGTTTCCGACATAATGGCACCCTCCGCTTTATCCATTATCTCCTTCATCTCTGCACGAAACTTACGAACCATGGTGGTATCGGAGATACGTTGCCTGTCTTCAGGCGAACGTTGCATAAAGTCCTCCTTAAATATACATTTTGCAAAGTCCTTGATAGCTGACTGTATGTTCCACTTGGCATTTTCCTCAATCTCGTCGGAGACATACTGCATCACTATCTTTCGCAGCTCCTTGTCCTGGTCGAGTGAATCAATCATTCGGTCTACGGCAATTTCAAGCAATTCGCCATCGTTAAGGTCTACCTGCAACTTTGAACTCTGACCCAATTCTCTTGCCAATGTTCGCAATACACTCTGAAAGAAACTATCGATGGTCTCCACCCTGAAACGGCTATAGTCGTGAAGTATCATTGTTAGGGCATAGCCGCTACGTTCTCGTAAGAGCGTTTCACTCATTGCAATGCCTTGATTTGAGAACTTTTCAAGTATCTTCTGCACATAATCCTCACTACTTGGCAAGCTCTTCCAAATACCATATAGGTGCTGAAGTATGCGGTCCTTCATCTCGGCCGTCGCTTTGTTGGTAAAAGTAACGGCAAGTGTATGCAGATACTCTTCTTCAGCCTCGGGGTGCACCATCAGGTAGATGTATTCAACAGTAAGAGTGAATGTTTTGCCACTTCCTGCCGATGCCTTGTAAATGTTCAGGGTCGATTGTTTATCTGTAAATTCCATGATAGGATACATTATTTTAGTCTACAAAGTTAAAAAAAAATACATCATCTCCTAACACAGCGATATAGACGTTATGTTTTTTTATATTTTTAATATTGTGCCATCAGTCAAATTGTTGTACCTTTGTGCACGTTTGTTAATATATAAGTAAAAAGATATGTCAGGATATTTAGTTGACGATACCCGCAAAGTAACCACCCATAGATTGATTGAGATGAAACAGCAGGGCAAGAAGATTGCCATGCTCACCGCCTATGACTATACTATGGCTCAGATTGTTGACCAAGCCGGCATGGACATCATTCTTGTTGGCGACAGTGCTTCAAATGTTATGGCCGGTAATGTAACAACACTCCCCATTAGTGTCGACCAGATGATATACCATGCAAAGAGTGTTGTGCGCGGTGTTAAGCGTTCGCTCGTAGTATGTGATATGCCCTTTGGTTCTTATCAGGTAAGTCGTACCGAAGGTGTTGCCAATGCTATCCGCATTATGAAGGAGACACACGCCGATGCCCTCAAGCTTGAAGGTGGTGTAGAGATTATCGATACCGTACGCACCATTCTCGATGCTGGCATACCAGTAATGGGTCATCTTGGTCTGATGCCACAAAGCATTAACAAGTTCGGCACCTATGCCGTTCGCGCCAAGGATGATGCCGAGGCTGAGAAACTCCTCAGCGATGCACATGCTCTTGAGGAAGCTGGTTGTTTTGCCATTGTATTGGAAAAGATACCTGCCGAACTTTGCAAGAGAGTGTGCCAAGAGCTCACTATACCCGTTATTGGCATTGGCGCAGGTCCTGCCGACGGACAGGTTTTGGTGATACACGACATGCTTGGTATGAACAAGGGTTTCTCTCCCAAGTTCCTTCGCCGATATGCCGACCTCTTCAGCATTATGACAGATGCTATCGGACAGTACATCACTGATGTCAAGAGCGAGGACTTCCCCAACGAGAACGAGAGATATTAAGGTAAATCTACATCAGTTTGTACACTCTTCAGCATACATAGAAATATACGACAACTATTGTGTATAACAACATGATAGTTGTCTTTTACATTTCAAGAATACACCATTTCGTGTCAATTAAAACAACAAAAAACAATATTAAGATGAAAACTGTCATTAAATCTATTCTCCTTTCTTCGGTTGTTGCTTTGGCTGCATGCACCGAAACAAAGAAAGAGGAGACATTCAACTACATCGATGAGCGCTTTGCCGACATTCAGATGTTGCGTTACAACGTAGAGGGTTTTGAGGATTTGACTATCCAGCAGAAGACCTTCATCTACCACCTTCAGGAAGCAGCATTGTGGGGACGCGACATATTGTTCGACCAAAATGGTCGTTACAATCTTGAATTGCGTCGCATAATGGAGAAACTATATGTTGAGTATCAGGGCGACCGCGAGAGTACCGACTTCAAGGCCTTCGAGGAGTATCTCAAGCGTCTCTGGTTCAGCTGTGGCATACACCACCACTATGGTAGCGAGAAGTTCGTTCCCGCTTTCAGTCGCGAATGGTTTGTAGAGCAGACTGGCTGTAGCGAGGAGATTGCCGAGGTGATATTCAACCCCGAGATTATGCCAAAGCGTGTCAATCAAGCCGAAGGAGAGGACCTCGTTCTTACCAGCGCGAGCAACTACTACCAGGGTGTTACACAGGCCGAAGCCGAAGCTTTCTATGCTCGTGTTAAGGCCGAAGGCGACCAGGAACGTCCCGTTATGCATGGCATGAACTCTACTTTGGTAAAAGGCGAGGATGGCACTATCTACGAGGAGCGTTGGACCACCACAGGCAAGTATGGCAAGTCGCTGAGCAAGGTTGTTGAGAACCTCAAACTTGCACGTCCCTTTGCCGAGGATGAGAAACAAAAGGAGGTTATCGACCTGCTTGTTGAATATTACGAGACCGGCGACCTTCACACCTTCGACAAATACACCATTGCTTGGGTGGAGAACACAAAACCACTTGTCGATTTCGTTAATGGTTTCACCGAGTCTTACGGCGACCCATTGGGCATGAAGGCTTCTTGGGAGAGCATCGTTAATTTCAAGGACCTTGAGGCTACCAAGCGTACAAAGAAACTCAGCGACAATGCAAAATGGTTTGAAGAAAACTCACCCGTTGCTCCCGAGTTCAAGAAAGACGAGGTTAAGGGCATTTCCGCCAAGGTTATCCGCGCTGCTATCCTGGGTGGCGACCTGTATCCTTCTACCGCTATCGGTATCAACCTGCCCAACAGCAACTGGGTTCGTGCAGAACATGGTAGCAAGTCGGTAACCATTGCCAACCTTACTCATGCTTATGCCGAAAGTTCTAAGGGTAGCGGTATGCTCGACGAGTTTGTATATAGCGAGCAGGAGGCGGAGATTATCCGTAAGTATGGCAGCTTCACCGACGACCTTCATACCGACCTTCACGAGTGTCTTGGTCATGGTAGCGGCAAGTTGTTACCTGGTGTCGATTCAGAAGCACTCAAGGCTTACGGCAGCACCATCGAGGAAACTCGTGCCGACCTCTTTGCTCTTTACTATCTTGCCGACGAAAAGATGATTGAACTTGGTTTGCTTCCCGATGCCGAGGCTTACAAGGCTTGCTATATCAGTCAGATGCAAAATGGTCTTATGACACAGAATGTTCGCATCAAACTTGGTGAACAGATTGAGGAGGCTCACATGCGTAACCGTGCCCTTATTGCTCAGTGGGCTATGGCTAATGGCAAGGGTCGCGCTTCCGACGGCAACGACGTAATGGAGTATGTTAAGCGCGATGGCAAGACCTACGTTCGCATCAACGACTACAACATGCTTCGTGTGTTGTTTGGCGAATTGCTGACCGAGATACAGCGTATCAAGTCTACAGGCGATTTCGAGGGTGCCCGTCATCTTGTAGAGACCTATGGCGTAAAGTTGGACTACGATCTCCACAAGGAAATACTCACTCGCTACGAGAAACTTGATATTGCTCCTTATAAGGGTTTCATCAATCCCGTATATACTGCCACTAAGGATGCCGATGGAAACATTACCAATGTTACCGTATCTTACACCGAAGGTTATGCCGAGCAGATGCTTCGCTACTCAAAAGACTACAGCGTAGAGTAGTGGTGGCGAACCAAGGGTAAAAAATTTAATCATGAATAAAGAAAATTCAAAAACAGAGAATGTGCAATGCAACATACCTTATAAGCATTGTCTCAATTGCGGGGCAGAGCTTAAAGGTATGTATTGCCATATCTGTGGACAAGAGGCTACCAGCAAGACTCCAACAATAGGTGCCTATATTGCGGAATATCTTAACAATGCTTTTATATGGGATTCCCAATTCTTTAAAACAATTTGGACTCTCATTAGCAGACCTGGTCATCTCACCAACGAATATCTTTCTGGCAAGTTTGTTTCGCAGGAGCATCCGCTGAAGCTGAATATGTTCCTTCTGTTTGTCTTCATATCACTGTTTGTCTTCTTTTCAGGCAATGAAAAAATGAACGAATCGATGCTCAATGTAACAACGAGCGAGGCTGTACGTTCAGGTTATCAGTTTGAAATGTTGATGAAAGACAGTTCTTATGTCGAGAAAATGGAAGCAAGTCCAAGAGATACAGTGAAATTGATTGCCCCATTTTACCTATCCGAGAAATATCCAAATCTCGTGAATAACCCCGACTCTGTTCGACAAATTGGAGATATGGGACTTGACAAATGGGTTGCTGTTATTCCACATGTGCTTATCGAGGATAGTATACTAGTGTGTGACAATACCGGTTACTACTGTTTTAATAGCAAAAAGGATACTGGCAAGAAAGATTTGCACTTCCTTAATTCCACTTTGACCAACATGGTGGACCTGTTCACTCAGTATTTCCCTATGCTAGTATTGTTTACATCACCTATTCTATCTATGTCCTTGGCTTTAGTGCGACGCAGGAGCCGTATACCACGTTTTAATCACTTTATTTTTGCCTTGCATTATACTGCACTTTTGGAGTTCTTGATGATATGCATTTATTTGCTTCATCTAACTATAGCCCCCTCTGCCAATGTACTTAACAACATCATGCTTATTGGTTCTTGTACTTACCTTACTATTGCATACCGTAGGGTGTACAAATCAAGCAATTGGTTTAAGGCTATTTTCAGTGCATTAATGACAAGTTTACTTTATTGTCTCATTGGCATAGCGATATTTTTGGGAATATTAGTGGTTGCAATATTCCTTGCTGCTGAGAGTCTATTATAAGGTTGTTGCAAATTATTTAGTATAGAATTATGAAGCGTATATACATACTTATCATAAGTATATTTATGTTTGCCTCATCGGTTGATGCTCAACAGCGTGTTGTTGATGCCGAAACTGGTCAACCAGTAGAGATGGCATCCATCTTCGATGTTACTGGCAATGTGGTGGGATATACCATGAACGGCGGTATCTTTTCTGAGGTGTCCGAATCGGATTATCCCATTACACTTCGTTGTCTTGGTTACGAACCATTGGTGATTCAGCGTCCCGAAGAGAAGACATGGAAGATGACTCCCTTAACCTATGATATGAAGGAGGTTGTTATTGTGCCTGTAAAACGTAACGTGCTGAAGCAAACCATCTATGCTCGCGAATATTTCAGCGTCTGCAATGCCACAGATACAGTCAACTTGTTTTTGGAACATATGGGCGTTCGTTTTCTTCCCACCACAAAGGATGCCAAATTTGGCGGCAATTCGTCGTTGCGTATACTTGCTACCAATCAATATTCGCATTATCAGGTGCATGATAAGGATAGCTTCATGATAGACCATAAATCGACATTCCCCTCGTTTCTGAACCTTATTCTTTCGAAGGATGAGGTGAAGGTTCCTGACTCTTTTATGAAAGATAACAACGAAGTAAAGGTTTATAAAAAAACGGGTAAGTCGGGTCTTATTCTCTCGCTAAAGCAGAATGCGCATACCTTCACATGTATCAAGGATGGACTTGCCGATACCAAGGACCACAAGATGTCTCCTTGGGAGTTGAAAGTGATAGGCGCTACAATGGACATAAATCAGCTTTACAAAACGGGTGTCTTTAGAGTAAACGACAAGGGTGTGTATCAACCAAAGGATTTAATAGAGGCAAGTTTTGTTTTGGAAGCTGACGGTCGAGGCAAGTTCCTCCGTAAGATGTTGAAATCCGAGACACCCGTTGTTATCCGCTCTATGGTCGAACTTTATGTTGTAGACCGTGAATATCTTTCAAACGAGGAGGCAAAGGAGGAGTATAAGAACAAGTCACAAAAGATTGATTTCATAATTCCTTCTACAGTACCTCCCCTGAACGATGCCACCCTTCAGTTAATAAAGCGTGCCAAGTTAGAAGTAAAGAAGTAATACTCATTCTCGTATACTTCCTCGGTAGTATAAGCTATCTTATTCTGGATGTAGATACACATGGATGTTTCGAAAACGCATACTCAATACATATTCCGATACCCGAATACATATTCGTCATCTATATTCTCCTCATCCTTTATGTTTATTCCTCATTTACAGGCTCTATTGCAGTGCACAGATAACATCGAAGCGCAATAAATAGCGTAGCAATATATACACAAACCATAACTTTACTCTCATAGAGGGTGTGTCAATAAAAACTTTTAGTCTAAAACCTATATCAAATTATTTATGAAAACAAATTTTCAAGATTTCATTAGAAGAAATGCGCTGCTTACATTATTAGGCGGCAGTCTATTGCTTTTTTCTGCCTGTAACGAAGTTGATGATGTTGGTGACGATGTCATTACTGAAGAAACCGAGGCTGGCGGTACATGCGATCTGGACGACAAGAAACTTCTTATACCTACAACATGTCTTCCAGGTAACGACTCCCCTTTATTGCAGAAAATAAAGAGAAGAACAAATAATAATGTTAATATTGAAGAAGCGTTACTGATACTCGTTGATGGAAATAATTTTATCAGCAACGATGAGATTATCAAGAAAGCATATAATAGAGGTGCTACCATTGCGGTTATTGAACCTAATCTTGCAGAGCTTAAACAATGGAAAGAAGACAATAGTCTTGGTTTCATCTGTCATGAGAAAGAGGGTTTGCTAGTGTATGCCTTCAATAACGAATATGAATTCTATACCATGGACGATCCTTCTGTAAATACCGATGATATACACCACAAACTTTCAAATAGTTTCATCAACTGGGCCAATAGTAAAGCTCCTATAGCAAATCATCCCACTACACGTTCCAACACAGAAGACATTAGATCTTTTTATAGTAGCCAAAGCATTACACATACATATTCTATAAGCGTTAACCAGGAAATTGCAAATGTGATTTTGTCTAACCCTGACCGTTTGACAAAGTCTTCTACAGTTGATGTCTCATACAACATCTACCCAATGCATGCCTTCAGCACAACAACAGCGCCTGGTGATTATTATCTTGTTGAAGCAAGCATAGTAGCGCACAATGGCAATATGTATAAGGGTAAATGGACAAGCAGACATGGCGGAGTATATGCACGCCTTTGCGGCTACTACATGAGTAAACTTGAGTTCAATACGGTTTTCCTCGATGAAGACAAGAAAGAGTTTACAAGTGTTAAGTTCCCTGCTGGACAAACTCCGCATCCTGGTACTACTGTTGGCTCTACAAGTTATACCGATGGTTTCTCTTGGGCTATAAATGGCAATATTTCTGGTGGTCGTAGTGGTAATGATAAGATATTAACCGGCGATGTGGGATTTGAAGTTGGTTGGAACAACTCCCAAACACGCGATTGTCAGGATGTGGAGATCACACTAAATTCTACACCTTCAAACATAGGTTACAAATACGAAATTAATAATCTTCCAACTACTGCTGGTCTGACAGTTGATCCAAAAATTCCTAAAGTGGCTGTTAATGATATGGATATGTATGCATCATGGGTATGGTATGTGCCAAGTGCCAAAGACTACTCTGAAGAGACATACCAACTGCGAATGACAGTTGTACCATACTACACTGCTTATCATTGGTACAGCACCAGGGCCGACTTTGCTACTAAAGGTCCTTATGCTGCTATAAGTGGAGACAAACGCATAGAAACACGAGCATTGTTTCCACCTTGTCGCATTCCAACCGGTCTGTTGACCATAACCAACACCTCTCGTGAACGTCAGTATGTTGGTAACATACAGATTTGGAAAAAGGGTTCTACATCTTCAAAACCCGAGTACACCATTAACCAAACTATCTCCTCTAATGCTATTGGCTCAACTGGCACTGGTACTGAAGCATCCATTATTCTTCCTGTAGGTGAGTACACTATTAAGTGCGAGATGTATAACAAGAAGGATGGTGGCGAAAAGTATGATATAAGATATCTGGAGTCTGATGGTTATACTACTATTACAATTGGCGAAACAAAAATTCTTAATCCTTCTGCCGACCTGGTAATGTCTAAGCAATAACCATAACCGAATACAACTTTTTTACGAGGAGCGTATCTATATAATCTAATCCTCCTCAAGAAACTCTCATAGAGGGTGTGTCAAATCAACATGATAAGGCACACCCTCATTGTTTGTATTTAATTAGTAAACCAATAATATATAACGTTTTGGTTAATATATTTTTACAAAAGTTAAAAGGAGTTAGACCTTAGAAAATAAAGCAAAAAAATGCTAAAATGCAAAATTGAATTAATACAATTTATAATGGATTTATTATCTTTGCAACAAAAATAAATTTAACCTAAAACCTTTTAACAAATTATTTATGAAAACAAATTTTCAAGATTTCATTAGAAGAAATGCGCTGCTTACAGTATTAGGTAGCAGTCTATTGCTTTTTTCTGCCTGTAACGAAGTTGATGATGTTGGTGACGATGTCACTACTGAAGAAACCGAGGCTGGCGGTACATGCGATCTGGACAACCACAAGCTACTTGTATCTACTGCTTATCTGGCAGCAAGCGACTCTCCTTTGTTGCAGAAAATTAAGGAAAGGGCAAATACCGAAGCGGAGGTAGAAGAGGCAGAGTTAGTTCTTGTGGATGGAACTACATTTATCAGCAACGACGAAACTATCAAAAAGGCATATAATAGAGGTGCGACCATCGCCGTTGTTGCTCCTAATCTTGCAGAGCTAAAACGATGGAAGGAAAACAACAGTCTTGGTTTTATCTGCCATGAAAAAGAGGATTTGCTTGTATATGCATTCAATAACGAATACGAATTCTATACAATGGATGTACCTTCAGTAGATTCTGACGATATATTCCACAAACTATCTAATAGCTTCATTCATTGGGCAAACAATAAGGCTCCTGTTGTAAATCGTTCTGAAACACGCGCCAACACCGAAGACATCAGAGCTATTTTCAATAGCCAGAGCATTACTCATACATATTCTATTAGCGTCGACGAGGAGATTGCAAATGTGCTTTGGTCTAAACCTGACCGATTGACTAAGTCATCAACAGTTGATGTTTCATACAACATCTACCCAATGCATGCCTTCAGCACAACAACAGCGCCTGGCGACTATTACCTTGTTGAAGCGAGCATTGTAGCGCACAATGGCAATATGTATAAGGGCAAATGGACAAGCAAGCATGGTGGAGTATATGCACATCTTTGTGGTTACTACATGAGTAAACTTGAGTTCAATACGGTTTTCCTCGATGAAAACAAGAAAGAGTTTACAAGTGTTAAGTTCCCTGCTGGTCAAACTCCACATCCTGGCACTACGGTGGGTTCTACCAGTTATACCGATGGCTTCTCATGGGGATTGAACGGTAACATTACCGGTGGTTATAGTGATGGCTTTACCTTAACTGGTAGTATCGGGTTTGATGTTGGTTGGAGTAGCTCAGAGACTCGTGATTGTCAGGATGTGGAGATTTCACTCAATTCTACACCTTCAAACATAAGATATAGTTACGAAATAGAAAATCTTCCCTCTAAAGCCGGTCCTTCAACTAATCCAAGCATTCCAAAAGTTGCTGTAAATGATATGGATATGTTTGCATCGTGGGTATGGTATGTTCCAAGTGCTACCGACTATTCTAATGACAATTATAATCTGCAAATGAGTGTTGTACCATACTACAAGGCATATCATTGGTACTCCACCGCGGCCGACTTTGACTCCAAGGGCCCTTATGCTGCTATAAGTGAAGGCAATCGTACCGAGACACGAGCATTGTTGGCACCTTGTCGCATTCCCACCGGTCTGTTGACCATAACCAACACCTCTCGTGAACGTCAGTATGTTGGTAACATACAGATTTGGAAAAAGGGTTCTACATCTTCAGAACCAGAGTACACCATTGACCAAACTATCGCCTCTAATGCTATTGGCTCAACTGGCACTGGTACTGAAGCATCCATTATTCTTCCTGTAGGTGACTACACTATTAAGTGCGAGATGTATAACAAGCAGGATGGTGGCGAAAAGTATGATATAAGATATCTGGAGTCTGATGGTTATACTACTATTACAATAGGCGAAACAAAAATTCTTAATCCTTCTGCCGACCTGGTAATGTCTAAACAATAACCATAACCGAATACAACTTTTTTACGAGGAGCGTATCTATATAATCTAATCCTCCTCAAGAAACTCTCATAGAGGGTGTGTCAAATCATCACGATAAGGCACACCCTCATTGTTTGTATTTATTTCAGAGCCCAATTGCATATGCCTGACTATCTATTAGAACAGTTTGGTGGTGCAATTTTAGCAACCCTACGGCGGATAGAGGGATAGTATTACCAGCATCTTAGAACAACGGTAATACAAAGGAAGAATTGCACATGAGATGTAGCAAATACCTAAAGTAAAAAATATTTACACCATCCAACCAGCGGTGCCTCTCTCCTAAAACATTGCTTTCTTTCAATCAAAACAATACTTTCTTTCACCTCAAACTTTACTTTGTCTCACCCGAAACTTTACTTTGTTTCAAGACAAACTTTATAACGAGTAGCAACACAGTAAGCAGCAAGGGTGGGAGAGGAGAGTATTAGTATAGAATCACGAATATAACACCTTGATTATTAAGCAATAAACAAGTACTTTTTTCGGCTTATTATTCTGTAATACCCCTGCCACAGCCGAAGACTAATCAAGCATTACCATAAACCAACACTCCAATAAGGAATATTTTCTAGTGTGAAAAAAAATTGACATCATAGCATTGCATGAAAACAAAAGCCAATGTTATATGCTCGCTCCCAATTTTATCTCTACATCATAAAGGGCTAACCACTATTGTTCATCTCATCTAATATATTTCAAGAATATACTTGTCACCAATTAGATACAAACCGGTATTGGGATTGGTTAATTGAAAATATTCTTTTTCCCAATTATGAAGGCTTTCATTTGCTAATTCGCACTAATTCGCAGTCTCTTAGCAGAATGTTGTATTTTTATAATAGAAACATGAGGTAGAGAGTGAAATATGTATGGTGGCTCGGTTACCAATACATGCCTCGGTTTCGATTGAATTTATCATTCTTGCAATAAATCCATAGTTTTTATGATTTTTGCTGCAAATAAGTGTCTTCAACCCCCAAAATGTCGGTGATATGTCGGTGACCAAACAAGTTGAAAGACAGTAGAAAGTCAACCTTATGCAAGGTAGTCTCCAACAAAACAACAAAAGTGAAATGTCGGAGACAATAAAGCAGTTTAATATTCCTCTAAATTCTCGTGTTTTTTTCGCTCTTTTTTTATATATTTGCCTTAAGAATGTGAATAGATATAGAGTTGTCAACTATGAACAAGTCAGAGGGTAAATACAATAAAGAGGAGAGGGGAGGAACTTGGATTTCGTCATTCTTTTCAAAAAAACAGAATGAGGAGAAAGTAGAGGAACCTTTCTTTGCGAGTGCTACTGAACAACAAAGTACCCAAAAAGAAAGTGAGCCTGTTAGCAATAATCACGATAATATTGTTGAGGAGGTAAAAGAACAATTTGTAGAGGAGGAATATGCTAACGAAGATGAGTTGACAGGTGAGGAAGAATATGACTACGAGGAGGAGGATTATGACTATATAGAGGTTGACGACTACGATGCAGACGAGGTTGAGGAGGTTGAGGAGGTTGAGGAGGTTGAGGAGGTTGAGGATGATGCTAATGATTGTCCACCAACGTCTGCATATGGTAACGGCGAGACAAGTATATACCAACCTACGACAATGACAGGAATGATATTGGGTCTGTTGTCATTTGTTTTGTTGCCTTATATTATAATTGCTGCATTCTTTTTATTTGATACTGATAGTACAGGAAATGATATAGGGAATATTAAGGCTGAAGTTGAGGAACTGTTTGGAGATTTGGATAATGAGGAAATGGCTCCACAATACCTACAACGCAGTGGATATAACGAAGTGGAAGTGGGTGATACGATTTTTGCCACCTACCATTGCAACTTGAATGCATTGGGGGATATAAAGAATTTCAAAGGTTTGCGTCTTTCATCGATGGATGGCTGGGAACTAACACAAGAACCAGAGGTGAGAACGGTGGTGATGCCTGTGATAAAGAATAACAAACATATTCGCGAAACAACATTAGTGTCTGATTTGAATATCAAGGCTGTTAGCGAGGATAGATTGCAGTTTCCCCAACTATGTGTCATTTTAAAGGACGATACACTAATCATATCGCCATCACGATGCATATTCCCTAATAACAGGATCTCTGTAGATACTTTCGATTTGGTATTAGTTCGTCCTAAAGGTTATTTTAATGCTAAGTATAATTGGCTAAGGAAGAAGATTTTAAAGGACAATGTTCTAAAATGCAAGCAAAAATACAAAGGACGCTATAATATTGAGAATAAAACCTTGACATTAACAGAGTTTATCGATAATGAATTTGCTCTTGCTGGTTACGGAGCAAAGAGAATTGTGGCTGATTGTAAAGTGTGGTGTATTCCAAGTAATGCTTTCAGGGGTTTTGAAACTATTGAATCGGTAGATGTAGATTGCGAAATTGTAAAGGCGAACAGTTTCAAAGAATGCTCGTCATTAAAGAATGTCATAATAAACAGGCATCTTACTATGATTGAGGATAGTGCCTTTGCAAAGTGTGAGAGCCTTGAAAGAATACTGTTAAGCAACACTGTCACCCAAATTGGCAAAGGTGTTTTTGCCAACTCACGTAACATTAAGGAGATTGGTATTCCATATATGGCAAGAAGTTATATCTTCAAACAATTAGAGCATTGTAAGGAGTTAAGGACTTTTTACTTCTTATCGCCGACTTATTATGCTATGCCTACAGGTTTGAAAGCATTGGATAATGATTTATCCAAATGCACGCTTTATGTTACGGACAAAAAGATTGAGGAATTCAAGTCGGATAGTGACTGGAGTAAATTCGGCAATATATTACCACTTAGTCAATCGAAATGGTATGATGCAGAGGGTTGGGGAAAATAACATAAGAGGGCGAATGTCGTAAGATGACAGATAATAAAAATATGAGGATAAAACCATAGTGGGATATCCTCATATTTCTGTTTTATATAACGAACCGATGTGTGTTACAAGAATTATATTGCACCTGGTAATGTGAGTAATTACATTGATAGATATATGAATATGGGAAAAGAACTATAAAAAAGAGTACTAAAAGAGTGCTGTTTAGGGAGATTCATGGTTATAATTGCACAAACACAACTAAACATAATGTATATTCTCGTTTAAAAGTGGTGTGTTATAAATAAGATTAGAATATAAATTGTTCGGCTTCTTGAATGGTATTGAGTTTGCCAACATCCATGAGTTTTAAATCGGCTTGTTCGTAACCAGTTATTACAATATCCTTGCAAGCATTTAGATAAAAATCTGTGATGCTGAATTTCTTTGGCCACGATGACATTGAGTTAATAATGTCGGTATTTATAAGATGAATACCTGAGAATGCTCGCAGATGAAGATTATCTACATCAAGCGCATCCTGTGGACGTCTCGCAAGTGATTTATGAACCTCGTCGTACGGACTCTTTATTTCACCTGTTGAGATGTTTGTCCATCCAACAAGTCTCATGTCGTCGTTGAAAACAAAATATCTTGCAGTTTTGCGAGCAGATACCAATAAGCATGCATCGGCCGAGGTGTTATCAAAGAACTTATTAAATTCGGAAAGATTGACATTAGAGAGAATGTCCACATTGTGAATAAGCACCTTTTTAGATGGATTAGCCTCGGTAAGCAAATTCCTGGCATGTGCTATAGCACCACCTGTTTCGAGCAATTCGTGACGTTCGTCTGAAATATTCAGTTTAATATCGACTTCGCTAAATTCATTGATTTTGTGGAAGTTTTGTGTCCACTGCTCAATCATATCTGCAAAATGATGAACATTGATGGTAATATCGTTGAAACCAGCGAAAACAAGTTTCCTAAGAACATGTTCGATGAGCGGTTTGCCTGATATTTCAACAAGAGCCTTAGGCATGTGGTCGGTAAGCGGTTTCAGACGAGTACCCATGCCAGCAGCAAATATCATTGCTTTGCGACGAGCAGGCAAAATGGTGTGGATGCCTTGTTCGCGATGAGTGATATCTACCTCAATACCATACTTCTGGTTTAGGTGTTCGGCTAAATGTTGAGCGCTATAGACACTACGATGCTGCCCGCCTGTACAACCGAAACAGAACATCAGTGAGGTAAAACCACGTTGCATATAACGCTCTACATGTGCCTCGGCAAGTTTGTATATGCTATCGAGAAAAACAAGTATCTCACCGTCGTTCTCGAGAAACTCTATCACTGGAGTGTCTAATCCGGTTAAATTCTTATAGGGTTCGTATCTGCCTGGATTATGTGTGCTACGACAATCGAAAACATAACCACCGCCGTTGCCGCTATTGTCGGCAGGTATACCTTTCTTATATGAGAAACTAAAGATGCGAACCTTGAGTTCACCCTTACCATCGTATTGCGAAATGGATGGCGATGCCGTTTTATTGGTATTGAACTCTGGCGAGTCTACTAACTGACATAACACCTTATATAAATAAGGATAAGGACAAGAATCCTCCGTCTTGAGAATTTCACGCAGGTTCTCAATAGCCAATGGTATGCTATCGAGGAAATACTTCTTACGCTCGAAACGACCTCTGAAACCATAGGCACCAAGTACCTGCAAAGTGCGGAAAAGTACCCATTGCGCTATGCTTGCCTTAAACTTTACTACATCAACTGGAATATACTCTTGAAGAGACTCGAGATAGACATCTATGAGATGCTCTCTAATACTTGCATCGAAATGCGACGAGGCTTGCCACAGGAAAGATACAAGGTCGTATTGCAGAGGACCACGGCGACCACCCTGATAATCGATGAATTGAGGTTCGCCATCATCGGTAAGCATAACATTGCGTGCCTGAAAATCACGATACATGAAATAGTTGGAAGACTCGTTACTCAAATGCTTTGCCATTGATTTGAAGCATTGTTCCAACTTCATTTCGTTGAAGTCAACTTCAGTCGTCTTTAAGAAACAATACTTGAAATAATTGAGATCGAACAAAACATTCTGCTCATCCATTGACTCCTGCGGATAGCAGACACTATAGTCAAGTGACTCACCACCAACGACTTGCATTCGTGGCAAGAGACGAATCGTTTTCTCTAACAGAGTGATATCCTTAGCTTGATATCCAGTAGCACTCTCCCTACCCTCTTTCAACGCATCGTATAATGATGTACTGCCCAAATCGGATTGTAAATATGCCAAACCATCGTCACTGACAGCATATATCGTCGGAACGGGTAGAGAAAGAGAGGCAAAGTGTTTGGATAGTGCGATGAAAGCATTGTTTTCCTCCAGAGAGGTACCGATAGCACCTATCATCGTGGCAACTCCATCCTGAGAGCTCAAGCGATAGTAACTACGATTGCTACCACCTCCGGCTATCCTTTCGCATTTGCAAGAGGATTGTCCTATTAGAGAGTTATATAGTTGAACGAGTCGTTCCATATTATTGGTTTTTGTTAGTGTATTGTCTTCGCTTAGACAAAGTAATGTTTGAGGCGAAACAAAGTAATGTTTGAGGCAAAACAAAGTAATGTTTGAGGCAAAACAAAGTAATGTTTTCGACCTATGTCATTAGAAAATTTAGGCTTGTTCCAACTGCATCAAATGAACGGCAACAAGAGCAGCTGTTTCGGTGCGCAATCGGCTCGTACCCAAGGTTACTGGTTTAAAGCCATATTGCTCGGCAAGGGCAACCTCTTCGACAGAAAAGTCACCCTCGGGACCTATCATAACAATGCAGTTTCTACCTTTTTTTACAACATCCTTGAGATGTAGTTTCTCACCCTCGTAGCAATGGCAGATGAATCTATCCGTATCATCATTGCCTGAGGAGTTGCCAAATTCCTTTACAAAGTCTTTAAAAGACAGCATCTCATCAACCTGAGGTATCCATGCCTTGTGCGACTGCTTTGTGGCCGAAACAAGTATCTTTTCGATGCGTTCAGTCTTGATGTTGCGGCGTTCGGAGAATTGACAATTAAGAAAACTCACCCTATCCCACCCTATTTCGGTTGCCTTTTCGGCAAGCCACTCAATACGATCGTTGAGTTTGGTTGGTGCAACGGCAAGATGTATCTTACCTGCCCATGGGCGTGTCTGCTCACAGGAGGAAAGAATTCTATACAAGCACCTATGGTTGGAGGCTGTGGTTATCTCTGCTTCGTGAAAGCTACCTCGACCATCCATAAGGTTGATGATGTCCCCCTCCTTCATTCGCAACACACGAACAACATGCTTGGCCTCCTCTTCGGGCAGAGATCCAGAAAGGTCGGGGTCGTAGAAATAGCGAACTTCCTTCATATTTTACTTGGTAAACTCTGGTGTGTGCTTGTACTTAAACATTATGGCAAAGACAATAGCAACTACTAATGCGTAGAGTGCGAAAATAGTCCATGCCATAGCCCAACCACCTGTCTCGGGTTTGTCTATCATCAATCCACCCTCGTTGATAGTGTACATATTCATCACCCAACCAGCTACGAGCATACCTAATGATGCACCCAAACCGTTGGTCATCATCATAAATAATCCTTGAGCCGAATTGCGAATGCTAATATCTGTTTCTTTGTCAACGAAGAGCGAACCGCTGATGTTGAAGAAGTCAAATGCTATGCCATAAACTATCATACTTAGAATCAAAAACCAAACACCAGAACCAGGATTTCCTATTGCAAAGAATCCGAAGCGAAGTGTCCACGCCAGCATTGCCATCAGCATAACACGCTTGATACCAAACTTGCTGAGGCAGAATGGAATCAATAGAATGCAGAGGGTCTCGCTTATTTGAGATAGAGACATGAGAACAATGGGATACTTAATTGCTAAAGTATCTTGATAGATTTCGTTTGCACCAAATGACTGTAGGAAAGGTGTTGCATATCCGTTGGTTATCTGCAAGCAACAACCAAGTAACATAGAGAAGATAAAGAATAGTGCCATACGGTAGTTGCGGAACAGAGTGAATGCCTCCAAACCTAATGTTTTTATTAAGCCCTCACTCTTCTTCGAACCACTAATCTCACACTTGGGCATGGTCAAAGCATAGAATGACATGAAAACAGACAAGGCACCACTCCACAAGAACTGATATGGATTAACCTCCCAGTTAGCAAGGTCAACAATCCACATTGATACGATGAAACCAACGGTTCCAAACACTCTTATTGGAGGAAAAGCCTTAACGGAATCAAGACCAGATTTGTCTAACGCATTATAACACACCGAGTTGGTAAGTGCAATGGTGGGCATAAAGAAAGCTACACTGGCGGTATAAAGACTAAACAATGTTGCAAAATCAACAGAGTCACCTGATTGCAAGCAGTAGGTACTTGCACCTATCATAAAGATACCAGCTAAAAAGTGGCAAAGACTTAACACCTTTTGTGCTTGCATCCACCTGTCGGCAACAATACCCATTAAGGTGGGCATTATTAAAGATACAAAACCTTGTACTGAATAAAACAGACCAATGTTGGCACCTAAACCTACCTTAGCAAGATAGCCACCCATACTGATAAGGTATGCACCCCATACGGCAAACTCCAAAAAATTGAGTACTGTGAGCTTGAATTTAATATTCATAAGAAAACAGTTTGTCTGATTAAATATTATTGTTGATGAATGTTATGCTTTTTCTCAAATAGCAGTGTAAAAAACATATATCCTATTCAAGATATACAACCAATCCCTTCAGGTACTCGCCTTCGGGATGGAAAATGTTTATGGGGTGGTCAGATGGCTGATGCAATTGGTGGAGGATGCGTATGTTTCTGCCTGTTTGCATAGCTGCCGCAAAAATTGCCGTACGGAACTGGTCCTTGTTAACAGCTTGCGAGCAAGAGAAGGTAAAGAGGATACTGCCACTTGGCATTTTCTCCATTGCTTTGGCATTTAGTTTGGTGTATCCACGCAGGGCTTGCTTCAATGCATCGCGATGTTTTGCAAAAGCTGGTGGATCGAGAATAACCAAATCGTAGTTATTGCCCATATCCTCAAGGTACTTAAAAGCATCAACAGCAAAGGCCTCGTGACGAGGGTCGTTGGGGAAATTAAGTTCTATATTCTTGTTAACAAGTTCAACAGCCTTGGCACTGCTATCTACGCTATGAACCAACTCGGCACCACCTCGCATGCTGTAAACGCTGAAGCCACCTGTATAACAGAACATGTTCAATACCTTTCTACCCTTAGAATATTGCTCAAGAAGTTGGCGGTTATCTCGTTGGTCAACAAAGAATCCAGTCTTTTGACCTTTAAGCCAGTCGATATGGAATTTAAGTCCATTCTCAATGGCAATGTTATTGGTAGAGTGTCCAAGCAGGAAACCATTCTCCTGTCCTAAATCAGCTTTATATGGCAATGTAGTCTCGCTCTTATAGTATACGGCCTTAAGGTCATCCCCCATTACCTGCTTCAATGCCTGAGCAATGGTTGAGCGGTCGCAATGCATACCAACACTATGTGCTTGCATTACAGCAGTGTCATCATATATATCTATAATAAGTCCGGGGAGGTTATCACCTTCACCATGAATAAGTCGGAAGGTGTTGTTGATAGTATTGGCTGTTGAGGCATTATTACGCACCAAACCAATGCTTTTACGCACATCAAAAGCTGTTGCAAGGCGTTTTTTATAGAATTCTTCATTGATTTCTTCATCAACAAACGATAGAACTCTCACTGCTATACTACCAATCTGCCAATGACCAACGGCAATGAAGTTTCCGTTGCTTGCAAGGACTCTGACAACCTCACCTTCGTTAATTTTGTCGCTGATAGTGTGGATGGCACCAGAAAATATCCAAGGATGTTTTCTAAGTAAGCTATCTTCCTTGCCTTTCTTTAAAATGATAGTCTTATAGTTATTCATCATGAGAAATGAAATTATATTGTTTTAAATGGATTGAAATATTGCCTATTATTGATTGAGAATATGTATCGCGACTAACTTATAAGCAATTCTTTGAGTTTTTCTTTACCTTTTCGCCTTGCATTGATACTACGCTGCTCCTTTTCTCGTTGTCTCTTTCGTCGGCGTTTCTCTCTTTCACGCTCCTTTCTTCGCTCCTCCTTTTGGGCTCTTTCCTCCTCTGTCAACACTGGTGCACACTGACTTTCTGGTTCTGGAATGATTTCGAGCATATATCCATGCTTGTCCAACTGTTGCATCTCCTCGTAAATCTGTATGCAAGCCCAAGCATCAGTGGCAGCATATCGCTTTTGCGCCTCAGTTAGTACATCAGCCTCCCAATTGGTAAGTTGTTGGGTTTTACTGATACGCTGTCCAAAGAAATTTGCATAAAGTTTTTGCAAAGATTGGTCAGCAATACCCATCTCTACGGCAAGAGACTGTAGTTCGATGTATTCACCTGGAACAAAATCCTTACGTCTGCGAAGTTGATGAAAGTCGTCCTTGAGCGAGAGTCCTACTTTGAGAATATCATTACTGCTTAGAAGAGCAATTATATCTTCGGTAAGACCTATCTGGTTTAGTCTGAACAAAAAACAAGTATCGGGGGTAGAGATTTGGAGTAAGGCAACGGGATTCATACCGCTTCCTCGCTTAAAGGAAGGTTTTGTTTCGGTGTCAATACCTATAATCTTTTGAGAAAGTAGGTATTTGACAGCCTTTTTCGCATCTTCAATGCTCTGAATAACAATAATCCGACCTTGGAATAGCACCTTAGGAAGTTGGCCAATCAACTTCTTGTCGTATCGGCTAACCAATGTCTTCATAGATATAATAAAATCATCATTAATTGTTGTTTTACTCTAATCGAGTACAAATTTAAGAAAAAAAACATCAAATACTTACCTTTTACATTCTTTTTCCTTAATTTTGCACAATAAATTCCAATAGAAACTTATGGCAAACAATAAAACAGAAAAAAAGACGACTAAGTCTACAAAAAACAAGGTTGAACCTAAGTCGTCGCCTAATTTCTTCAGCAAAACAATTCAGTTTTTCAAGGATATGCGTGGGGGTACTACAACAAATAATCCCGACGAAATGCCTAAAGCCGAGATTGTACGATTCTGTATAGGAGCGATTTTGTTTATTGTCAGCAGTTTTATACTTTTAAGCATTACCTCGCACCTGTTTACTGCCAAAGAGGACGATTCTTGGATAGAAGGAACTCCTGCCCACAACTGGATGGGTACACTTGGTTTGAGTACAGCACGCTACTTCATAGATAACACCTGGGGTGTTTCCTCATTTTTCATACCCTTATTTATGCTTGTGGCCTCATTGCGCATAATGCAGATTTATAAGGTTCGCTTGTGGAAGTGGTTTATCAATTGCTCCATACTGATGATATGGTCTTCAGTAATCCTACGCTTTGCCATTCAACCATCAATGCCAGCAGATTTCAAAATCGATCTAGGAGGAGAAATCGGCAAGGCAGAGGTTAATTTCCTAATAGAAAAAACAGGTACTATTGGTACAATACTTATTATTATATCCGTTACATTACTGTATTTGATTTATCTGTCTGATGAAACCATAAGAATCATTCGTAAAATATTCATGCCGGAAACATACAAGAGGTCAAAGAAGAATGAAATCGATGGTTTAGAAGATAATCTCGAACAGGATGATTTACAAAATTATAACAATTCTAATAATGAATTTGACAGATGTGATGTTCCTTACGAAGGATTAACTCCAGAGGAAACAGCAACAACAATTGAATTCAACGATATCACCGCAGATTTAGACTCTCAGACAAAGAAGTCGGACGATGAAAGCATATCCCTTGAATTTGAGGTAAACAACGAAGATTTCATTGAGTCCTCCGAATCCGATAAAACCAAAGAAAACACCATCGTTGCTGATGAGATGACTATAATAAAGGGTAAGGAAGAAGAGGAGGCACAACTTGACGAAACACGTCAATTAGAACCCTATGACCCAAAATTGGATTTAGAGAATTATAAGTATCCTACTATTGATTTGCTAAAACACTATGATATTGACACCTCTATTGATATGGAGGAGCAGCAGCAAAACAAGAACAGGATTATACAGGTGCTCATGGACTTTGGAGTCAAGATATCAAGCATCAAGGCTACCGTTGGTCCTACAATCACCTTATATGAGATTACACCAGCTCCTGGTGTGCGCATCTCTAAAATTAGAAACCTTGAAGACGACATCGCCTTGTCTTTGTCGGCTTTAGGTATCCGTATCATAGCCCCCATTCCCGGCAAGGGTACCATTGGTATTGAGGTTCCTAATGCACGTCCACAGATTGTCTCTATGGAAAGCATCATCAATAGTCGCAAGTTCCAAGAAACCCAATATGAATTGCCAATGGCTCTTGGTAAGACAATTACCAATGAACTGTATATGGTTGACTTGGCTAAAATGCCTCACCTTTTAGTTGCTGGTGCTACAGGTCAAGGTAAATCTGTTGGTTTGAATGCAATCATAACTTCATTGCTGTATAAAAAACATCCAGCAGAACTTAAACTGGTAATGGTCGACCCTAAAAAGGTTGAATTTAGCGTATATTCACCTATAATCAATCACTTCCTTGCACAGGTAGAAGGAACTGAAGGTGATGAACCTATAATAACAGATGTACAGAAGGTAGTACAGACTTTGAAGTCATTATGTGTTGAGATGGATAATCGATACGACTTGCTGAAAAAAGCTGGTGCCAGAAACCTTCGCGAATACAATGACAAATTTAAGTCACGTCATCTGAATCCTCAAAATGGTCATCGCTTCATGCCATACATCGTTGTTATTATTGATGAGTTTGGCGACCTTATAATGACAGCTGGTAAAGAAATTGAACTACCAATATGCCGTATTGCCCAATTGGCCCGCGCTGTAGGCATACATATGATTATTGCAACACAACGTCCTACGACAAATATTATCACAGGTACCATTAAGGCCAATTTCCCAGGACGTATGGCATTTAAGGTTAGCGCAATGGTAGATAGTCGTACAATTCTCGACCGTGCGGGAGCACAACAATTGGTAGGTAAGGGCGATATGCTTCTATTGAGCGGTGCAGAGCCGGTTCGTGTTCAATGTGCATTTGTTGATACCCCTGAGGTTGAGGCTATAACAAAATACATTGCATGCCAACAAAGCTATCAAGGCCCATTCTCTCTCCCACCCGTTGCTATGGATGGAGAAGATGGAGATGGCTTGGATGTAGATATGCAAAACCTCGACCCAATGTTTGAAGAGGTTGCGCGCTTAGTGGTACAGACACAGCAGGGTTCAACAAGTATGATTCAGAGAAAATTCTCAATAGGATATAATCGTGCAGGAAGACTTATGGACCAGCTTGAGGGTGCTGGTATTGTTGGACCTGCACATGGAAGCAAACCTCGCGAAGTGCTTTGTATTAGTGAGGAGGATTTACAGCTGCGTTTCGATAGCATGCGCTAAGTATCAACAATAACCACACATATTATATATTTAAACACATGAAAAAAATATTCATACTATCAATACTGTTATTGACAATAGTATTACCTATAATAGCACAGAAAAAAACTTCGGCAACGGAAATTCTCGATAAAACATCCAAGCGCATACAAACAAATGGAATATTAAGCGCAAATTTCGTTCTAACTACTAACGAGAATACAAAAAACGAAGGAACAGTTTTGGGCACAATATACATGAAGGGCCAAAAGTATATGCTCAAGACAACTTCTGTCAACACTTGGTTTAATGGCAAGGACCAATGGACTCTACTTGCTGGTGACAATGAGGTAAATCTTGTAACACCAACTCAAGAGGAACTGCAAACAAGTTCTCCATCGGCATTCCTTAATTTATACAAATATGGTTACGCATTAAGCGTCAAGGATACACAACTTAGAAGCAAACCTTCTTGGGAGATTACAATGACTGCTAAAAGTAAAAAACAAGAACCATCAAAAATAATTGTTATCATTGATAAAAAGACTTACGATATATTAAACCTGCGCGTATGTAGTAACGGCAATTGGACAAGAATCAGTATAAGCGACATAAAGACAAATCCAACGCTTACTGAAGCCATATTTACATTCCCGGCAAATGAATATAAAAATTGCCAAATCATAGATATGCGCTAAAAATCCTTTCTTAACCTACAACTTTACATTTAGCATAACAATAGATAAGATATAATATAGTGGGCATCATTTTGCTCACTATATTTGTTTATGTGCAAAAATTAATATACCTTTGCACAAAAATTACACAAACAGTATATTTTATGATTAAAAAACTATTATTTACATTGATTTGTGCATTAATGGCCGTATGTAACACATATGCACAGGATTTTAATAACAAAGCCGACAATATCGTGGGCGAATACCTCACCGATCGTGGTGGTAAGAAGAGTAAGGTACGCATTACCCAAAATGCTCAAGGCACATATGACGCACAGGTATTTTGGGTTGAGCAACCATATGATGAAAATGGCAAGAAGCGTAAGGATGTAAAAAATCCAGACAAGTCTCTTCGCAATGTTGATATTGATAATGTTGTCATTGTAAAAGGATTGAAATATGATGCAGAGGACAAGATTTGGAGCGGAGCAAAAATATATGACCCGACCAAAGGAATGCATTTCAAAACAGAAGCTGAATTTGTATCAGCTAATAAATTAAAGTTGTGCGCTATTGTTATGGGATTTAAAGCCCAAACAATCTACTGGCAAAAAATAAAGTAATCATCAATATCAAGTTATCGCACCAAGTAATTACTCGAATTACTATAATATAAATGTCTGTTTCTTCAACATATACCGAGGGAACAGACATTTTTTATCACGTTAAAAAATATTATTCTATAATTAAAAAAGGTATAAAGCTTTATTGTTCAAAATTTAATTAGTATCTTTGCAATGCAAGATATAAGAACAGAGGTTCTTTTGGTGGAATTAAACAATACAAAAACTTGTCTAACTACACATTTATAATAAAATTAATTAATTGAAATATTGCCGCACTGGTTTGATCGGGATACTCATCAAATAAATTCAGAAACCGAGACTAGTTCTGTCCACCAATGGCGTGCCATCCCTCCGTGGTTAGATGGATTACAAAAGTGACACAGACCCTCAAATCCTACCATAAGGAGTTTCATCACATCATCAGTGCGGCCCTTATAACAAGGACTCCAAGAGGATATATCTCGCTTGGAGTTCTTTTTAACACTAATCTAAACAATAACAGTTATGAAAAACTTATTGAAAGTAGCCCTAATGGCTATATTCCTGAGCGCAACAACTTCAGCTTTCGCTCAATGTCCTCAAAAGCAGTGTGAGAAAAAGCAGCTATGCGAGAAAAAGTGCGAGAAGAAAGACTGCAAGAAAAAAGATGCAGCTACTTGCGAAAAGAAATGTGACAAGAAGAAGGCTGATTGCAAAAAGAAGCAAGATAAGTGCGCTAAAAAACAAGGTAATTGCAAGAAACAGCATGGCAACTGCAAAAAAGAAGGCGCTTGCAAAAAATAACATAAAAAATCTTTATACATCGTATACCAATGTACAACGATTATCTTCGGATATCGTTGTACTTTTTTTGTTTATCTATGCCAAAAGATTTTAAACAAGTTAAGGTCTGCATTATATAAAAACAATATTACTAACAGTTTTTTTGATAATTCACTCATTTATTCGTACCTTTGCATAGCAAATCCATGATATCATGAGAGAGTACGAAATTCGCACACATGTAGATGTACTTGAAAAGGAGGAGCTCAGTGCAACAGAACTTGCTTTGTTAGAAGCCGCCATAAAGGCAACAGAAACAAGTTATTCTCCTTACAGTCATTTTCAGGTGGGTGCTGCTTTATGTTTGAAAAGTGGCGAAATAATTATGGGGAGCAATCAAGAAAACGCTGCCTATCCTGTTGCATGTTGCGCCGAAAGGACAGCCTTGTTCTGGTGCGGCGCCAATAGAGCAAACGAAGTTATAACCCATATAGCAATAGCGGCACAAACAGAGGGACGTTACACACCCTCCCCTATTGCCCCTTGTGGTATGTGTCGCCAAGCGCTTCTTGAAGTCGAACACAAACAAGGTTCACCTATAGTTGTACTCTTATATGGCGAAGAAGGAATACATCGTATAGAAAGTGTGAAAGCTTTGATGCCACTCACTTTCAACAGCGATAACCTGAATATTTAAGTAAGAAAATGATTACACTAAGCAATATAGCCGTTCAATTCGGCAAAAGAGTCCTTTATAAGGACGTGAACATGAAGTTCACAGATGGCAACATCTATGGAGTTATTGGCGCAAACGGCGCAGGAAAATCAACCCTGTTGAAAGCCATTAGCGGTGAGTTAGAACCAACAAAGGGTACGGTAGAACTTGGCCCCGGTGAGCGTTTATCTGTGCTTTCCCAGGACCACTTCCAGTATGATAATGAAACGGTTTTGAACACCGTGTTAATGGGACATACCACCATGTGGGAGGTAATGAAGGAACGCGAGGCTCTCTATAGCAAATCAGACTTTACCGACGAGGATGGTATCAGAGTGGCAGAACTAGAAGATAAGTTTGCCGAAATGGGCGGCTATACAGCAGAGAGCGATGCTGGCAGCCTCTTGTCTGGTTTGGGCATTAAAGAAGCGCTTCATCACCAACTTATGGGCGAGCTCTCAGGTAAAGAGAAAGTTCGCGTAATGTTGGCAAAGGCATTGTTTGGCAATCCCGATAACCTACTTCTTGACGAGCCTACTAATGACCTTGACCTTGAGACTGTTCAATGGCTCGAGCAATATTTGAGTGAGTTTGAACACACAGTGTTGGTGGTGAGTCACGACCGTCACTTCCTCGATAGCGTATGTACACATACTGTTGACATCGACTTTGGCAAGGTGACAATGTTCGCCGGCAACTATAGTTTCTGGTACGAGTCAAGTCAGTTGGCTCTCCGTCAAGCCCAAAACCAAAAGGCCAAGGCCGAAGAGAAGAAAAAGGAATTGGAAGAGTTCATACGCCGATTCAGCGCTAACGTGGCTAAGTCAAAACAGACAACAAGTCGCAAGAAGATGCTTGAGAAGCTCAATGTTGACGAAATCCGTCCTTCAACACGTAAATACCCAGGTATCATCTTCCAGATGGAACGCGAACCTGGTAACCAGATTTTGGAGGTTCAAGACCTTAAAGCAACAATGGACGACGGCACCGTTCTCTTCGATAATGTTAGCTTCAACATAGAAAAAGGTGAGAAGGTTGTATTCCTAAGCCACGACCCACGTGCAATGACAGCTTTGTTTGAAATTATCAACGGCAATCGTGAGGCGCAAGGTGGTACATACAATTGGGGTGTTACCATTACAACAGCATATCTTCCAGTTGACAATACAGAATTCTTCCAGTCAGAATTAAATCTTGTAGACTGGCTCAGTCAGTTTGGCGAGGGTAATGATGTATATTTTAAAGGATTTCTAGGTCGTATGCTCTTCTCTGGCGAAGAGGTGCTGAAGAAGGTTAATGTGCTTTCTGGTGGTGAGAAGATGCGTTGTATGATAGCACGTATGCAACTGAAGAATGCAAACTGCCTGATTTTAGATACTCCAACCAATCATTTGGATCTTGAAAGTATTCAGGCGTTCAACAACAACCTTAAGCAATACAAAGGCAACATCTTGTTCTCAAGTCATGACCACGAGTTCATTCAGACTGTTGCAAACCGCATCATCGAACTGACTCCCAATGGTACTATCGACAAGTTGATGGACTATGATGACTATATCATCAACGACCAGATAAAGGAAATGAAGGAAAAAATGTATGCTCAATAAGGCAATATTCTAAAAGAACATTGTTATATATATAATAAATATAATAATGACCTTATGACATAAAACGTGCCAAAATGACAATGGCACGTTTTTTGCAAAATAAAACTTGAATAATTATTTGAATATAAAAACAAGAATATATGGCAACAGAAGAAACAATAAATAGCGAAGAGCAGGTTCTTCAGGAAAAGGAAGTACAGGTTGATGAAGCACAAGAGACTTCACAAGAGCAAACTGAAACTGCAGAAGAAACAGAAAACAAGGAGACAGTAGAGGTTGACCCATTAGAGGCTGCACAAGCAGAAATTGCAGAGCTTAAGAAGCAGTTGCTCTACAAGATTGCAGAGTTTGACAACTTCCGTAAGCGTGTAATCAAGGAAAAAGCCGACTTAATTCTTAATGGCGGAGAGAAGGTTATTGCATCCATCCTTCCTGTTATGGACGATATGGAGCGAGCGCTTGAGCAGATGCATAAGGCTGATGATGTACAGGCTGTTGTTGAAGGTGTTACTCTCATCCAAAAAAAGTTCATGGGCATATTGGAAAAGCAAGGTGTAAAAGCCATAGAAACAAAAGATGCCGATTTTGATGTAGAAGTACACGAGGCAATAGCACAGTTCCCTGCTCCTTCGGAAGAAATGAAGAACAAGGTTATGGACTGCACTCTGAAGGGATATAAACTTAACGAAAAGGTTATCCGTCACGCACAGGTTGTTGTTAGCATCTAATTACATTGACTAACGGCAAAGACAAACCATAAGTGCTATTACATTTTACGTCCACCCAAAGAATATAGGAATATATGGCAGAAAAAAGAGATTACTACGAAGTCCTTGGTGTTCAGAAAGGAGCTTCCGACGACGAAATAAAGAAGGCCTATAAAAAAATGGCCATAAAATATCACCCCGACCGCAATCCTGGTGATAAAGAAGCAGAAGAAAAGTTTAAGGAAGCAGCCGAAGCTTACGATGTATTGCGTGATCCAGACAAACGTGCCCGCTACGACCAATTCGGCCATGCCGGCATGGGAGGAGCAAGCGGTTTCGGTGGTCAAGGATTTGACATGAATGATATTTTCAGCATGTTTGGAGATATCTTTGGTGGTCATATGGGTGGCGGAAGCTTCGGAGGGTTTGGCGGTTTTGGCGGTTTCGGTGGTGGTAGCAGAGCACCACAACGTCATCAAGGAAGTGACCTTCGCCTTAAGGTGAAACTCACATTAGAGGAGGTTGCAAAAGGTACAACCAAGAAATTTAAGGTTAAGAAGGATGTAACATGTACTCATTGTAATGGTTCTGGTTCCAAGGATGGCAAGACCGAAACTTGTTCTACATGTAATGGTACCGGCCATACTGTACGCACAGTAAACACAATGTTGGGAAGAATGCAACAACAGAGTGTATGTTCAACATGCGGAGGTAAGGGTACTGTAATCAAAAACAAATGTCCTCATTGTTCGGGAACAGGTGTTATGAATGGCGAGGAAGTTGTTGAAGCACAGATACCAGCTGGTGTACAAGATGGCATGATACTAACTCTACAGGGTAAGGGTAATGCCGGACGCAATAATGGTTATGCCGGAGATATACAGGTGTATGTCGAAGTAGAACCACATCATGAGTTGAGTAGAAGAGATAATGACCTTATCTACAATCTGCTTCTCGACTTACCAACTGCAGTATTAGGTGGACCAGTTGAAATTCCTACTATTGATGGACGTGTGAAGATAAAGATTGAACCAGGCACACAACCAGGCAAAATAGTTCGCCTTCGCGGCAAAGGATTACCAGCATTACAGGGTTATGGTTACGGATTTGGTGATTTGATTGTAAACATATCTGTATACATTCCAGAAACTCTTTCTAAGGAAGAACACCAAGCTTTTGAGTCTATGGTAAACAGCGATAGTTTCAAACCTTCGCAAACGACAAAGAACTCATTCTTTCAAAAATTTAAGAATCTATTCAGTTAGTATTGCATAAATAACTAAAAAAACACCATTTTCGCAAGCATGACATACTTAGAAACTGTAGAGTATTTATATAACTCAGCCCCGTTGTTTCAAAACATCGGGGCTGGTGCTTACAAAGAGGGTTTAAGTAATACAGAGGAATTAGACAAACATTTCAAACACCCACATAAAAAATACAAGACAATCCATATTGCAGGAACCAATGGCAAAGGCAGCGTTTCACATACTATAGCAGCAATACTTCAGTGTGCTGGTTATAAGGTTGGACTTTATACAAGTCCGCACTTAATTGATTTTAGAGAACGTATCCGTGTCAATGGTAAAATGATACCCGAAGAAAGGGTTATAACGTTTGTGGAAGAGAAGAAAGCTTTCTTTGAACCTCTTCATCCATCTTTTTTTGAATTAACTACAGCATTGGCCTTCAAATACTTTGAGGAAGAAAATGTTGATATTGCAGTAATTGAGACAGGATTAGGAGGAAGATTAGATTGCACAAACATTATTGACCCTATCATGTCAGTTATCACTAATATCAGTTTCGACCATGTACAGTTCTTAGGTTCAACACTTACTGCCATTGCACATGAAAAAGCTGGTATCATCAAACAGAATACACCTGTAGTAATAGGAGAAACTTCTTCCAACCCGGATATCAGAAACGTATTTGCTACAAAAGCAAAGGAAACGAATTCTCCAATAGTTTTTGCAGACGAACTTCCAAGAAAAACAATTGAAACACAATTGAAAGGCTATTGTCAGGAAAAGAATACACAGACAATACATACTGCTATCGAAGTACTTAGAAAGATACAGGACAAAGAATCCTCTTCTCTTGTATTGAATATTAGCGATGAGGCTATAGAAGAAGGTTTTCTACATGTTTGCGAACTAACAGGCTTAATGGGCAGATGGCAAATTATTAGCAAACAACCACTTACCATATGTGATACCGGTCATAACACAGCTGGTTGGATGTATTTAAGCAAGCAATTAGACGCTACTCCTGGTATTTTACATATTGTTATAGGTATGGTTGGAGATAAAGATGTTAGAAAAGTCATCAGCCTGCTGCCTAAAAGGGCTAAATTTTATTTCACCCAAGCAAAGGTGAAAAGAGCAATGCCCGTAGAAGAATTTGCATCTATAGCAAAGGATTGTGGACTTAATGGCAGCATACATCATACCGTAATGCAAGCATATCAGACAGCAAAAAACAACGCTTCAATTGAAGATACCATATTTGTTGGTGGAAGCACCTTTGTTGTTGCGGATTTTCTCGAAGCAGTGGCATTCAGTGTATAGTAAACCTCTTTCCACAGAGAATATTTATCACTTAGCGCACCAATCAGCCTCTTTTTTTCATGGCAAGCATTTGTTGAATTAAGATATTTTTGTATATTTGCAACAAAAGCAAACTCTTTAAATACTAATTCCCATGGAAAATAAGTTGATTTCCGGCTTGAAACGTGAAGACTTTCAAGCTATGGTACAAGGTAAGGAGACAGACTTGTACACCCTTACCAATGCTCAAGGCATGGAAGTAAGCATAACAAACTATGGCGGTTCTTTGGTATCTATCATGGTGCCAGACAAGGATGGCAATATGGCTAATGTCATTCAGGGTCATGATTGTATTCAGGATTGCATAAGCAGTCCAGAGCCTTTCCTTTCTACATTGGTTGGTCGCTATGGCAATAGAATTTGTCGTGGTAAATTCACTATGAATGGCAAGGAATATAGTCTATCTATCAACAATGGTCCCAACCACCTTCATGGCGGTCCCACCGGTTGTCATGCTCGCGTTTGGGATGCAGAACAGATAAACAATCAGGAATTAGTTCTTCGTTACACATTTGCTTATTACGAAGAAGGTTTCCCTGGTGAGGTCAAGATGACTGTTAAGTATTCATTAACAAATGATAATGAGTTGGTTATTGACTACCGAGGAACAACCAATAAGAAGACTGTTGTAAATATGACAAGTCATGGTTTCTTCTCTCTTACAGGTATCGGTACCCCCACTCCATCACAACTTGACACTATCCTCACCATCAATGCAGATTTCTACGTTCCTATCGACGAGAACAGCATTCCTACCGGTGAGATTCGTAAGGTAGAGGGTACTCCTTTTGATTTCCGCACCCCGAAGCCAGTTGGTCAGGATATTGCTGCCGATGACGAGCAGATAAAGAATGGGACTGGTTATGACCATTGTTATGTGCTCAATAAGCGCGAACCAGGCGAACTGACATTGGCAGCCTCAATGATTGAGCCCTCAACAGGTCGCACAATGGAATGTTGGACAACAGAACCAGGTGTTCAGTTCTATAGCGACAATTGGGCTGACGGTTATAAGGGACAGCATGGCGCAACCTTCGGCAAGCATTCTGGTTTGTGTTTTGAGGCACAGCATTTCCCCGACTCTCCCAATCGTGCTCATTTCCCAAGCACTCAGCTAAAGCCAGGTGAGACATATGTACAAAAGACAGTTTACAAGTTTGGTGTAAAGAAGTAAACAACACATAAGCTACTCTTCCTTGCAATATAGAAAGAGTGGCTTAAATTCGTTATAAAAAACTTTATAATAATAACTTAAACAAACTAAATTAAACAAATGGCTCAAAAAACAAAACAATGGGGCGCGATTATCGTCATGATTGCGCTATTTGCAATGATTGCCTTCGTTACAAATTTGTGTACACCTATGGCAACCATTATCAAGAACCAAGGTGAGATTTCTAACGTTCTTGCGCAGATTGGTAACTATGGTAACTTCTTTGCTTATCTCTTCATGGGTATTCCTGCTGGTATGCTCATTGCAAAGTATGGTTACAAGAAGACTGCCCTCATAGGTCTTGTTGTAGGTATCGTAGGTATCCTTATACAGTGGTTAAGCGGTCAGTTCGACCCTCAGCAAAACCTTGCTTTGGTATTCTCTATCTATCTCATTGGTGCTTTCATAGCAGGTCTTTGCATGGCTATCCTCAACTGTGTTGTTAACCCCATGCTTAACCTTCTTGGTGGTGGCGGTAACTCTGGTAACCAGTTGATTCAAATTGGTGGTGTATTCAACTCATCTGCAGCTGTAGCATGTTACATCCTTATGGGTGCTCTCATTGCTGACGCATCTAAGGCTAAAATTGCTGATGCTACCCCAGCTCTTTTCATTGCACTTGCAATCTTTGTAGTTGCATTCGTTGTTATACTTTTCACAAAGATTGAGGAACCCGAGCAGGCTCCCGTACGCGTTGACCTTATAAAGGGAGCAATGAGCCACCGTCATTTTGCTCTCGGCGCATTGGCTATCTTCTTGTACATGGGTATTGAGGTTGGTGTGCCTAACGCAGTTCAGCAAATGTTGACAGCAGAGCCCTATTCAATTCCTGCTGCTACTGTCGGTATGATTGTAGCTGTATATTGGGCAATGATGCTTGTTGGTCGTTTGGTAGGTGCATCTATCGGCAGCAAAGTTAGTGCTCGTGCAATGATTACAACTGTTTCAATTGCTACTTTGGCATTGGTTATCTTCGGTATGTATGCTCCCTCGGACGTTCTCGTTAACTTCCCAGGTGTTGACTGGGGTAAGCTCGAACTTATTTGGCAGCCTGTACCTCTGGGTATTTTCTCTTTCTTGCTTGTTGGTCTTTGCACTTCAGTTATGTGGGGTGCTATCTTCAACATGGCAGTTGAGGGCCTTGGCAAGTATACTGCTATTGCTTCTGGTATATTCATGACAATGGTATTTGGTTGTGCAGTAATGCAGCTCGTTCAGGCTACAGTTGCCGACCTTACCGACTACATGACCAGCTTCTGGGTTGTAGTATTCTGCGCAGCTTACCTCTTGTTCTATGCTCTTGTAGGTAGTCGCGTATCAAAGCGCTCAGAATAATAATATAATGTATGGCAGGCAACACAAAAGTTGCTTGCCAACTACATAAACTCTAACTTTATTAAAACCTAAATAAACTATGAGACTTACAATTGATGATGTAAGAAGTCGCTTTATCAAGCACTTCGATGGTACAACAGGTAGTGTATATGCTTCACCCGGTCGTATTAACTTGATTGGTGAACATACTGACTACAACAATGGTTTCGTATTCCCCGGTGCAGTACAGCAGGGTATGATTGCTGAGATCAAGCCCAACGGCACTCGCAACGTTAACGCATACTCTATTGACCTTAAGGATAAGGTTACTTTCAGCCTTGACGATCCAGAAGGTCCTAAGGCTACTTGGGCACGCTACATCTACGGTGTTTGCCGTGAGATGATGGCTTTGGGTGTACCTGTAGAGGGTTTCAACACCGCTTTTGCTGGTGACGTGCCCCTTGGTGCTGGTATGAGTTCTTCAGCTGCCTTGGAGAGCACCTTCGCTTTTGCATGTAATGACTTGTGGGGTGACAACAAGATTGAGAAAATGGAGTTGGCACGTGTAGGTCAGCGCACCGAGCACAAGTACATCGGTTGCAACTGTGGTATCATGGACCAGTTTGCCAGCGTACACGGTAAGGCTGGTAGCTTGATGCGCCTTGACTGCCGTAGCGGTGAATTTGCTTACTTCCCCTGGAATCCAGAGGGTTACAAGTTGGTATTGGTTAACAGCTGTGTAAAGCACGAGTTGGCAGGTAGTCCCTACAACGAGCGTCGTCTTTCTTGTGAGCGCGTAGCTGCTGTAATCAACAAGCACCATCCCGAGGTAGAGACATTGCGTGATGCAAATATGGCTCTTCTTGATGAGGTAAAGGCTGAGGTTAGCGAAGAGGATTACAAGAGAGCTCGCTACGTTATCGGTGAGGTTGACCGCGTATTGGCAGTGTGTGATGCATTGGAGCGTGGCGACTACGAAACCGTTGGTCAGAAAATGTATGAGACCCACTACGGTTTGAGTCAGGAGTACGAGGTATCTTGCGAGGAGTTGGACTTCTTGAACGAGGTTGCTAAGGACGCAGGTGTTACTGGTAGCCGCATCATGGGCGGTGGCTTCGGTGGCTGTACTATCAACTTGGTAGCTGACGAGTTATACGACAATTTCGTTAAGGTTGTTAAGGAGAAGTTTGCTGCCAAGTATGGCAAGGCTCCTATCGTAATTGATGTTGTTATCGGTGACGGTTCACGCAAACTTTGCTAAACCATAATAATAAATATAACAAAACAATCCCTGCCTCTTACAATAGAGGTGGGGATTTTTCTTTGTACATAAACTAATTTCAATATAAAATGACGAAATAACTTTAGTATTTACAACTAACATGCCTAAATTTATTGGAAGTTTTATAACTTTGCGTACGATATATATATTATCTAATAAATCATCTGTCATCATTTTTTTAACCGACAAACAATATGCTTAAAACCATTTGCAGTTTTATTTTTCACAAACTTATGGGTTGGAAGAGTTTTGTGGATGTCCCCTATTTTGACAAGTGCATCATTTGTGTAGCACCGCACACAAGCAATCTCGACCTATTCATCGGTAAACTATTTATTACTGCCGTTGGGCGAAAGGCTGGGTTTGTAATGAAGAAGGAATGGTTTGTTGGACCACTCGACTATATTTTCCGACATTGGATGGGAGGCATACCCGTTAATCGCGGTCAGGGTACTGCCTTAATTACCGAATTGATAGATATTGCTGGACAAAGCGACACGTTCCGTCTGGCTCTCACTCCAGAAGGTACTCGCAAGGCTAATGCCAAATGGCATTTGGGATTCTATGTCATAGCATCAAAGGCAAATCTCCCCATCGTACTAATGGGTATGGACTACAAAAAGAAAGAAATACACATGACTAAATATGTAATGCCTTCGAATGACCGCAAGGCTGACTTACGAGAAATTTACTCATTCTACAAGGGCTATCAAGGCAAGCATCCTGAGAATTTCATCGTACCCAACATCTAAAAACAGTTTATTATTACCCTACTGCCGCCAATAACTATATGTTATCGCAAATTAGGTGTAAAATCTACCATTAAATACGAATAAAAATCGTATATTTGCAAAAAATCAATAACACTTAAAGTCCAGTAATGTCTATTAAGTATTATTCTAACGAACCCACCTACCATGTTGCTGTGGACTGCATCATCTTCGGATACGATGAAGGCAGATTGCAAGTCCTCTTTCAGCACCGACATATTGAACCCTACAACGGAGAACTAACACCACTAGGCGGTTTTGTTCAGGAAGATGAGACATTAGACCAGGCCGCATACAGAGTTTTGACAGAAAGAACTGGCATTTGGGATTTGTATCTCGAACAGCTCGAAGCCTTTGGCGACATTGGTAGAGACCCAGGCGGACGTGTGATAAGTGTTGCATATTTTGCTTTGCTCAACAAAGACAAATACGATAATTTCTATCTCCGCAAATACTCTTGCCAATGGATAGACATCACAAAGTTGCCTACACTCTACTTCGACCACATGAAGATGATGAAGAAGGCAATTCACAGACTTCAGGATAAAATCGGTTTTACACCAATTGCCCTTAACCTTCTGCCAGAAGAATTCACTATGGGTCAGTTGCAAAAGGTCTACGAAACAATCTTGGGCGAAACAATAGACAAGAGAAACTTCCGCAAAAGGGTGAATGAAATGCCCTATTTTGTCAAGACTGACAAGATTGATAGAAAATCAAGTAAGCGAGGTGCCGCTCTATATAAGTTTGACAGCAAACTATATCATGAACTCAAGAACTTCCACTTGTAAACTCCATTGAACGCAAAATAGTTTAACAACATATCAAGATAACAAATCACATAAGTCAGTTATGCATTCTATAGAAACTCTTAACAAGGCAGCCGACAACATCCGCATATTGTCTGTTGCTATGGTAGAGAAAGCAAAGAGCGGACATCCCGGCGGTGCTATGGGTGGTGCAGATTTCATATCTGTTCTATATAGCGAGTATCTTAATTACAATCCCGAAAATCCGCTATGGGTAGGTCGCGACCGTTTCTTCCTCGACCCAGGTCACATGTCACCAATGCTCTATGCCCAGCTCACAATGACTGGTCATTTCACAATGGACGAGTTGAAGCAGTTACGTCAATGGGGGTCTCCCACCCCAGGCCATCCTGAGCTCAACTACTCTCGCGGTATTGAAAATAGCTCTGGTCCACTTGGCCAAGGTCACACCTACGCAGTTGGCGCAGCTATTGCAGCAAAGTGTTTGTATGCTCGTACAGGCAACCCCACCTTCCAGAAAGAGACAATCTATGCTTACATCTCTGATGGTGGCATACAGGAAGAAATTTCACAAGGTGCTGCACGTATAGCAGGAACACTTGGTTTGGACAACCTTGTAATGTTCTATGACGCTAACGACATACAGCTCTCTACCGAGACAAGTGTGGTAATGAACGAAGACACCGCTGCAAAATATGTTGCTCTCGGTTGGAATGTAATTGCCATCAATGGTAACGATGTCACAGAAATACGTAAGGCTTTGAATGCTGCTCAAAAGAGAAACGGCAAGCCTACACTCATCATCGGTCGTTGTGTTATGGGCAAGGGTGCCCTTAAGGCTGATGGCACAAGTTATGAGCGCAACTGTTCTACACATGGTGCTCCTCTTGGTGGCGACGCTTACCGCAATACTATCAAAAATCTTGGCGGCGATCCTGACAACGCATTCTTCATTTGGGACGAAGTACAAGAAATCTTCAACCAACGAAAGCAAGAGTTAAAGGCAATCTGCGCAGAGCGCAATGCTGAAGAACAAGCTTGGGCTGAAGCTAACCCCGAAAAGGCACAACAACAAGACGACTGGTTTGCAGGTCGTCTACCCGAAATACCTTGGCACACCATTGAGCAGAAGCAAGGAGATCCAACGCGTAACGCCTCAAGTGCTTGTCTTTCCCTTTTGGCTAAGACAATGCCAAACATGATTGTATCAAGTGCAGATCTCTGCAACTCCGACAAGACAGATGGCTTCATTAAGGGTGGTGCAAGCGTTATCTCTCGCGACAACTTTGCTGGTGGTTTCCTTCAGGCTGGTGTTGCCGAACTCACAATGGCTTGCGTATGTATCGGTATTACATTGCATGGCGGTATGTTAGCTGCATGTGGTACATTCTTTGTGTTCTCCGATTATATGAAGCCTGCTATCCGCATGGCAGCCTTGATGGAACTTCCTGTCAAGTTTGTTTGGAGTCACGATGCATTCCGTGTTGGTGAAGATGGTCCCACCCATGAACCCGTAGAGCAAGAGGCACAAATTCGTCTCATGGAAAAGATGAAGAACCATTCTGGTCGCAACTCTATGCTCGTTCTTCGTCCTGCTGATTGCAATGCTACCACGGTTTGTTGGGCAATGGCAATGGAGAACATGACAAGTCCTACGGCTTTGATTCTCTCTCGTCAAAACATTGACCCTCTTCCCGAGGGTACACACTACGAACTTTGCCGCAAGGGTGCTTACATCAGCGCAGAGAGTGACGAGAACCCCGATATCATCATGGTAGGTAATGGTTCTGAGGTTAGTACACTTATTGCTGGTGCACGACTTCTACGCCAAGACGGTCACAAGGTAAGAGTTATCAGTGCTCCATCGGAAGGCCTATTCCGAAACCAACCTATCGAATATCAACGAGAGCTCTTCCCCATTGGCAGCAAGGTATTCGGTTTGAGTGCAGGTCTACCAGTAAATTTAGAAGGTTTCCTTGTTGGTATGCATCCGTCAAGCCGTGTATATGGTCTTGAGAGTTTCGGTTTCTCGGCACCATATAAGGTTTTGGACGAAAAACTTGGTTATACCGCTGATAATGTATACAACCAGGTAAAGAGTATTCTTAACGAGAACTAATCAATATTTATAAATATTAGAGGCTATTGCACACATCATATTGCTGCAATAGCCTCTTTTAATAACAAAATCATAATTATGGACATTAAAGTTGTTGGATTAGCCTCCGACCATGCGGCATTCCCCTTGAAAGAATTTGTTAAAAAATACCTCGACGAAAAAGGTATTATGTATCACGACTATGGCACACATTCTGAGGAAAGCTGCAACTATGCAACATTTGGCCACCTCTTGGCAGAAGGTATCGAAAAAGGGGAAGTATATCCTGGTATAGCTATGTGTGGTTCGGGTGAAGGCATTTCCATGACCCTTAACAAGCACCAAGGCATACGTGCAGGTCTTTGCTGGATACCAGAGATTGCTCACCTTACACGTCAGCACAACGATGCAAATGTATTGGTTATGCCAGGTCGTTTTATTGACGAAGACACTGCACGCCAGATTATGGATGAATTCCTTCAAACTCCATTTGAAGGTGGTCGCCACATTGAGCGCATTACCGATATTCCATTAAAATAATCTATCAGTCCCTTTTTAAGGAAACATGAATATACGAAAGTATCTTATATTTCTCTGTTCGCTCATATTGGCTATTGAGATTTGGGCACAAGGTAGCACAAATCGTGCCTATTGGGCATATATCGACCAATACAAGGAACTTGCCATAGAGCAACAACAGAAATATAAGATACCTGCAAGCATCACCCTTGCTCAAGGTCTGTTGGAAAGCGGAGCTGGCAGAAGCCGCTTGGCTACAGAGGCAAACAACCATTTTGGTATAAAAACTCCAGGTGGATGGACAGGTCCATATATCCTTGCCGACGACGACCGCCCAAAGGAAAAATTCAGAAAGTATAAGTCTGCAAGAGATAGTTACGAAGATCACTCATTATTTTTGCTAAAACCACGCTACAAGGTATTGTTTACCTACTCCATAACAGATTATAAATCATGGGCAAAAGGTCTGAAAGCATGTGGATATGCTACAAGTCCAGTATATGCCCAAAGTCTTATTCGTATCATAGAGATGTATTCTCTTCACCAATTTGACAAATGTCATCCTAAAGGAAAAAGTAATGCATCTGACATAAGCACCACTAACGCCAAAGGAGAAGAGGGCCGACTATCGCGTGCGTATTTAAAGCGACTTGCTAAAAACAAAATTAAACCAAAGAAGATTCCACCCTTCTTCCAAAAACATAGTGTCTACGCCAATAACAAGAATTTCTTTATTATTGTTCAGGAAGGCGACGACCTTGCAACCATTAGTCAAGCAACAGGTGTCTCTATTAAAGACCTTCTTGATTACAATGAATTGGACAACAACTACACATTGACAATTGGTGACATTCTTTATCTTCGTAAAAAAGCAAATAAAGCTTCAAAGGATTGCGCAAACAAACCACATGAGGTACAGCCAGGTCAAAGCATGTACGATATTTCACAGATGTATGGCATCCGACTTAAGAATCTGTACAAACTAAACAACCTCTCTCCCAAAGACTACGAAATTAAGGTTGGAGATTTGATTTGGTTGAGATAAAAAGAAAGTAGCAAAGGGTAACATATTTTCACACCTTGCTGCTTTTACCTTTTATTCTTTAAACTTTCAGAAGTTTCCGTCTACAATTTCTCGCCATAACAGAGATCACCACAATCTCCCAAACCAGGAACAATATAAGAAAGGTCATTCAATTCAGGATCGACAACAGCACACCATAATGTAACATTATCCGAAGGGAAACACTTCTTCAAATGATTTACACCTTGTTCTGATGCAACAACAGAAACCAAATGTACCTTTGAAGGAATACCATGCTTTATGTATGCCTGATAGGCAACATCAAAACTCTTACCTGTAGCAAGCATAGGGTCTACAAGAATAAATGTTGTGTTATCTAATTGAGGACAAGCCAAATAGTCAAGTTGTATCGAAATATCCGTTCCATCCTCTTTACGAAAAGCAGCGACAAAGCCGGCATCTGCATCGTCAAACACTTGCATAAATCCTTCATGAAGAGCAAGACCGGCACGCAAGACTGTGCCAACAACAATCTTGTCATCATATGTTATTATTTCGCACTCTGATAGAGGCGTGAAAATGCTTTTCTGAGAATAATCTAATGTTTTGCTTATTTCATAGGCCATCATTGTGCCTATTCGTTCCAAGTTCTTGCGAAACAAGAGTCTATTTCCCTGGATGGCAATATTTCGCATCTGTGCAATATATTTTGATATTACACTATTGGTCTCGGATAAGTTGATGACTTTCATGATTTTTAAATTTAAATATCTACAAAACGATTTATTAGGTCTATCACATAATCTGCATCCTCAAAAGTTAAAAGTGGTGAGATAGGAAGAGATAACTCTTCAGCATGTATTCTTTGCGTTATTGGCAATGGACCGTGCTCGAGAACATCCCTCAAAGCATTTTGTTTATGAGGCGCAATGGGATAATGAATAAGTGTCTCTACCCCATTCTCTTTCAGGTATGACTGTAGAACATCCCTGTTGGGACATCTAATCGGAAACAGGTGCCAAACGCATTCTTCATCGTTTTCTGGTAAGTAAGGTAAGACAATCATTGGATTCTTAATACCCTCAATATACCTCTTTGCTATATCACGTCTATGTGCATTATCAGAATCAAGGCGTGAGAGTTTTGTGTTAAGAACTGCTGCCTGTATTTCATCTGTTCTGCTATTTACACCCTCATAATCATTGTAATACTTTTTACTGCTACCGTAATTAGCCATACTTCTTACAACATGGGCAAGTTCATCATCATTAGTGACAACGCAGCCAGCATCACCTAAGGCACCTAGGTTCTTACCTGGATAGAAGCTAAAAGCAGCGGCATCACCCCAATTACCACATCTTATACCTTGATATATGGCACCGTGAGCTTGAGCTGCATCTTCTATAACTAAAAGATTGTGTTCCTTAGCAAATGAAAGAATAATGTTCATATCACAAGCTCTACCATAAAGATGAACCGGAAGTATGGCCTTTGTATGTATTGACAAATGCTTTAAACATTGGGCTGCATGCAGATTATAATCAAAGAGTTGAGGTTCAACAAGAATTGGCTTTAAACCAGCCTCTCGTACAGCAAGAATTGTTGCAATATAGGTATTAGCAGGAACTACAATCTCAGAATTATCATCCCATTTATGAAGGTATTTGTATGCCTTAAGAATTAAGGTTAGGGCATCCAAACCATTAGCACATAGAACAGCATGTTTTGTGCCTATATATTTACTCCATCTTGACTCAAAAACTGCGTTTTCTGCCCCTAAAAGATAATGACCGCTCTGGACAACCTTGCTGATGTTGCTTGATAGTTCTGGTTCATAACTAGCAGTCAAGGCTTTAAGATCCAAAAACTTAATATTCTTTTTACCAGTTACTGTTTCTGCACCTTCAGACATTTTTAAAAGTCTGTTTCTGTCTAAATCTATTCTATAAGAGTCATAACATACAGCTCTACCCCCAAAACCTTCTTTTTGGAAAATCAGTCCCTCGTTTAAAATATTACCTCCTTGTTCAGTACTTATTCCAAAATCAATAAACTGTTTATCCTTGTATCGTTCACCGCAAAGGTGACGTAAAAGCAAATCTAGTGCGCCATATTTTCTGCCATCTGGCGAAGAAGCAATATATTGTATATGGGCAACAATATCTGTTTCAAAAACAATAGTGCCAGCTACAACTTTGGAATAAGTATCCTTAACAACAAATAGTCTTATTTGCTTGGGGAAACGTGACATTAGCAACATAATCTCGTCAAGAGAATGTACCGGTATGGTACCATGGTGCTTTTGAAGAACATTAGTGAGAACCGACCAATATTGTGCAAGGCAATCATTATCGCCTTCTTTCATCCTTTCAATATAAAAGTCATGCTCAAGAGCCTTTTTTGCCTGACGAAGTCTTAAGGTACGCATATTCAAAGGATTCGTTACGCTTACCACTGTGGCGACACCTCTTGTGTGTAACTTTGCTCCTGCCCTGAAAAGAGCATAAAGGTCTTCCTGGTTAGGAAACCTACTATATATATAAGGTATAGGCTTGTATATTACAACCTTGGCAGAAAGATAGTCATGGTAGTAAAGGAATATTTTTTGCAAAATGCGCAATACCTCACTCTGTGTAATATTTATAGACGTAATGAGTCCTCCATAGGTTAAACCCAGGTGAGAATATACAGTCTTTTCTTCTTCTACCCAGTTTGCAGGAAATAATGCAATTAGACTATCATCGCTATTATCATATTCACCTACATCATCACTATACACCAACAACGAACAGTCAAAGAATCTATCCGCATGATAGTCCATAAAATTCCTATCCAACAAGAATGTGCCTTGTTTGCTGTCTTCTACAAACTTGTTCCAAGCGTTTTTCTTATTAACGCTATATGGTAATATAGTCATATATCACTTATTTATTTCCACCAAATATTCTCTATAATCTCTAATGTACCCTTCAGTCGCATACTCCTCACTTGCTCCAACAACAACAATTGTGCCTTCGGAGAAGTCTTCCAACGAGCACCACACTCCTTCAGGAATAATCACAGCATAATCTGGTCTATTAAGAAAAAACTCTCTTGTTTCTTTTCCATTGTCTACAACAAGACGAAAGCTGCCCATAACGCAACAAACCAGTTCTTTACATGTTTTATGTGCATGCCCCCCTCTTTGAGCAGATGTAGGTATGTCAGTAATCCAAAAAATACGCTTCAATGGAAAAGGAAAGTCAACTTCTTCTTCAGCAAAAGTTAGTACTCCACGAATGTCTGAACATGACCTTAGACGTACTTCAAGATTGTCGATGCTAATGAATTTGGAACTTTCCATCTGCGTTTATAAATTATTTTCAACAAAGATACAAAAAAAGATTATAAACTCTTGCATGAATCAAAAAAAAGCTATACCTTTGCATCGCAATTGAGAGGAAAAGCGCTCAGGGGAGCACTAAAACAAGTACTCTAAAGAGCGGAAGTATCCAAGTTTGGAAGTGTGGGTGAGTGGCTGAAACCACCAGTTTGCTAAACTGACGTACGGGTAACCGTACCGGGGGTTCGAATCCCCCCGCTTCCGCTAATATACTCAATTGCAAATGGCGATTTCGTCTAGGGGTTAGGACACATGCCTCTCACGCATGGAACACGGGTTCGATTCCCGTAGTCGCTACAACAAAGTGTATCTCTCTCGGGATGCACTTTTTTTTTGCTTTTTTGAAAGTAGATTACTAACAAAGAGTTCCTTGTATATATTTTTCGTGTAGGTAATCAGTATGTTTTATGGTCTGAAAGTTTGCATTTGTAAGTCAGATTATTTTTCACTACCTTTGCAGGCATCAATAGCATGCAAAAAGAAGATTATGATAGAAACTACAACGAGAATAACCTCGTCGGCGGCATTTGCCGACACGAAACCTCACTATGAGATACTTGACGGCCTTCGTGGTGCTACTGCACTGATGGTGGTGTGGTACCATGTTTTCGAAGGTTTTGCTTTTGCCAAGGGTACTGGCATAGATACATTCAATCATGGTCATCTGAGTGTAGACTTCTTCTTCATGTTATCGGGATTCGTTATCAGTTATGCCTATGATGACCGTTGGCAAAACAACAATGGCAAGCACCTCACGCTGGGCAACTTCTTCAAACGCAGACTTATACGCTTGCATCCCATGATAATTATAGGTACAATTATTGGCGCCATCACATTCTTCATCCAAGACGGTGTGAAGTAGGACGGAACCAACACTCCCATATCGTGGGTTATAATAGCGATGATGATGGCAATGCTATTCATACCTGCATGGCCAGGTGCCGGATACGATGTTCGTGGCAATGGCGAGATGTACCCGCTCAATGGTCCTGCTTGGTCGTTGTTTTTCGAGTACATCGGCAATACCATGTATGCACTCTTCATCCGCCATTTGTCCACCAAGATGCTTGCATGTCTCTGCATCATCACTGGTGCCTTGTGGGCATGGTTTGGCATCACCAATGTGTCGGGATATGACATGCTTGGTGTTGGTTGGACACTGGATGGCAACAATTTCTATGGCGGTTTGCTACGCATGACTTTTCCTTTCACTTTAGGTATACTATTAGCACGCAACTTCAAACCACACAAGGTACCTGGAATCTTCTGGATTTCCATTGCCGTATTGTTTGGCCTGTTCTCCGTACCATATATCTCTCCAGAAGGCCTTGCATGGGCAGACGGATTGAGCCTAAATGCTCTCTATGAAATTATGTGTATCGTACTTGTGTTCCCTTTCATTGTATGGTTGGGCGCATCGGGAAGTATGAGTGGCAATATATTGTCCAAGGTATGCAAGTTCCTTGGCGACCTCTCTTACCCCCTCTACATCGTACACTATCCCGTGATGTATCTCTTCTATGCCTGGCTCATCAAAAACAAGTTCTACAACCTTGGCGATACATGGCTGGCAGTGATTCTTGTCTTTGCTGTAAATATTATCCTAGCGTTTACATGCTTGAAACTATGGGACGAACCAGTGCGCCGTTGGCTTACCAAACAACTTAAACAGATTCTATAATAGACATCATATAAACTCAAGGCTAAATTATAGAACCTACCATTATAAAAAATGCTGATACGAAAATCTACTATAAATGACCTGCCTTTCATCATAAAACTTATCAATGACGGAAGGCAGAAAATGATATCTGAAGGTAATACAACACAATGGACCAATGGTCACCCTTCTAACGAACAAATCATTAGTGACATCAAGAATGGTGTCAGCCACCTTATAGTTGATAAACAGACACAACACCCCCTAGCAACCTTTGCGCTGATTGAGGGTCCAGACCCCACCTATGCCCAGATATACGATGGTCAGTGGTTGAACACCTTGCCCTACTATGTCATCCATCGTGTTGCCTCGGCACCCGGTGTGCATGGCATCATGCGTATGGTTCTTAACTACGCCTTTTCATTCACCAACACCATCCGCATCGACACACACGAGGACAACCGCACCATGCGTGCCCTCTTGCAGAAATACGGTTTCACCTATTGCGGCATCATCCTCCTGGAGAACGGCGACCCTCGCCTGGTGTATCAGGGAAGCCTCACCCCTTAAAGTTTCTTCAGCAACTCGAGACAACCTTCCAGGCAATCGCGCCATGTGGCATCAAAGTTACCCGTGTACCATGGGTCGGCTACATCGCCAGGACGACTCGTATGATCAAGAAGCAGACTTATCTTACCCTCCGGATCTCCTCCAAAGAAACAATGCATATTTCTCAAATTATACGAATCCATACCTATAATAAGGTCATAGTAAGCATAATCACTTGTCGTTATCTGTCTGGCAGTCTTACCCTTGCAGTTGATACCATGTTCCGCTAATTTGCGTTGTGTGGGTGGATAAACAGGATTTCCTATTTCCTCAGTACTTGTTGCTGCCGATGCTATTTCAAACTCCCTTGTTCTACCAGCTTCCTCAACCAAATGCTTCATCACAAACTCTGCCATTGGACTTCGACAGATGTTACCATGACAAACGAACAAAATCCTTTTCATATAAATATAATGTGACTTTTTTAATATTTTAATCAATCAGTAACAGAGTCATAAATCCAAGTAAAAGAGCATATGTTGCTTGTTTTTGAAAGCCATGAGCATGTGTCTCTGGAATTAGTTCATCAGAGGTAACATACAACATAGCACCACCCGCAAAGCCAAGCATAACTGGTAGTAGTGTAGATGATATGTTGCCAAGAGCAAAACCTGCAAAGACACCAATAACCTCAAGCAAACCAATGGCTAAAGAAATCATTATAGTTCTAGAGTATGAAACTCCAGTCATGAGTAAAGGAGCAATAATAACCATAGCTTCTGGTATATTGTGAAAAGCAATGCCTATGGTTACACTCCAAGAAGCGGAATTATCTGCACTCATACTAACACCAGCAGCAATGCCTTCGGGAAATTTATGTATTGCTATTGCCATCACAAAAAGCATAATACGGTTAAGTGATGCATTATTGTGATGTTCCTCACTATCTACACCCATTATGCTATGCATATGTGGCGTTACATAGTCAACAATATTTAAAAAGAAGGCACCAAGCATAACCCCTAAGCCAACAATCCACCATGGCAATACATCTTCGCTTTTGTTAAAAGCAGGTACAATAAGACCAATAGTTGAAGCAGCAAGCATTATGCCAGCACAATATCCTAATATTGTATCATTCCACTTATGAGGCAATTCCTTAATGAAAAAGCCAATCAAAGAACCTAATAATGAAGCTCCACATAAACCAGTAGCACTTATCAAAACTTGTTCCATTTTTATTGATTTAGGAGAATAATAGAGTGACCTAAACGTAGTTATTACTCATATCACCTAATTTCTTATATAATATTTTATACAAAGATACTGATTAAACGTAAACATGCAAATAATATAAGGTTTATGTTTATAGAAATTATAATGAGTTTCAGAAACATTAAATATTATTTATAAATTCCTTAAACAAAAAAAGTGGCAATTCATTAAACACGAACCGCCACTTGATAAATAAATTAAATGTTTTGAAAGTTACTGCACTACTTGTTTTTGGCCATTGTTGATATAGATACCCTTGGAAGGATTGACAACACGACGACCACTCAAATCATAAATTACATCTGAAACTATGTCTGAAGTCTTAATATCAGTTATGGATGTAGGAACCTCTATCCCACTCTCGACAAACTCCCATGTGCATGCTCCCCAGAAAGGTTTCATTAGGATATAACTCCATGAGTTGGGATTTGTGTACCAACTTGCTACACCACTTCCGTCAATAATGCAGATACCAGTCTTGCCATCGAGTGTTCGTTCCTCAAGAGTCCAAGAATAGTTTCTACCAACCTTTACCTGCTGATCTACAGCATTAGTTTCAATATATGCTGCAGTCTCGGTCTTTTTGCTATAGATATAGACTGTGCCGTCAGCATTCTTCTTGATGCGCCAAAGCATAGTGTCATTTGCAGACTTAGAGGTTGACAAAGCAATGTTATTGGAAGCAGAATTGTAATTAGCATATCTACCGAACCATATGTTGTGAATATAATAGTAGCAATCTTCACGTAGAGACTGACTGATAGATGTCTTGGGCATTTGCAGGAATTGATTGTAGACATCAACAAAAGCAAGATACTCCTTTTCGCTAACAATACTAGAGGCAATTAAGGCATTAGCCTTGATTATGAGTTCATCCTGCAGGAAATCGAGTGCTTCTTGAGTATAGTTACCCATTTCACCAGGTTTTGCTGTGAGAATGGCAATTTCACACTTATAGACAAGTCCCTTTAGTTGTGCGGAAAAATCGCTTACCTCCACGATCCTCCATGTACCATTGTAACAAAGAGCTGCTTCATCCTTTGCATAAACCTCGCCAGAGAGCTCTGCGCTAAGACGCTTAACACTACCAGTCATCTGCTTGTTATAACCATCAACAGAGGAAAGAGTGACAACACCAGGAATGTAGGTGAAATTTTGAGTTGCTATGGTTGCCTTGTCTATGCGAACAATGGTGGCACCATCCTCCGCCATTTGTATGGAAGTGTTATAGTTACCCATCTTCAGGAACTTACCTGTACATACATTCTTAAGAAGATATCCATCGCCAGAGGGAACAAATTGCCAAAGTTCTTCGGGTTCTGTTTGTGGAGTGAAATGGAAACGTACTCCATCACCCTTCTGATACATAGTAGAACCTTCGTATTGGCGCTTGTAGTAAGTTGAAGCAGAAATTATTTGATAGGTCTTACCCTCAATGGGGGTTACAAGTGCAGCTTCCTTAAAGTTGATAATGGCGTCTTCCAAATCAGAAACATCCTCACCATCTGTGTCATTGAGTGCATCTTGCAAAGCATCATAGAATTCAGCAGCAGGATAACCCACACCACCTCTGATACTCTTTGCCAAAATCTCTTTTGCCTCGTTAATAACGGTTTCCTGCTCTGTGTATTGCTTTGCTTCGATAAAGTGCTTGGCATACTGATAGTCGAGAATGTCGAATATCTCATCGTGAGTTTGAAGTCGGCGATAGAACGACACCCAATCCTTCTTGCTTGTGGGCAACCAACCAATCTCAGATACAGCCAACATACGGGGCAATAGACAATATTCAACCTCATCAATATTGTTACAAGTCTCGGTCCACATATTACACTGAACGCCGAGTGCATACTCCTCTTTACCAGTGAGAGCACTTAAAGGATTGAGGCCATAAATTTCAGAAACGGTGTTTACACCCCAACCACCATGATATATTTCGTCTACGAAACAACCACTTTCCTCAGCTTGCATAAAGTCAATATAAAGGTACTGATAAGGAACAATAATGGATTTAAGACCACGGTTGGCTGCTTGTGTGCTGTAACCCATACCGTTCCAAGCCATAATGATTGGTTTGGTCTTGTTGTTATCATTCCAGTTGCCAAGAAGTTCGTCCCATACAATGATATCCTTACCATAGTTTTCTTTCAAGAAAATACCCAACTCCTCAACTAACCATGATTGTAACTGATGAACACCATCAAGACCAAGCTGCTTAACACGGTCAAGACACTTTTCGTTAGTAGCCCATTGCTCAGTGGGACATTCGTCACCTCCGAGGTGTACATAATCATAGGGGAATACTTCGGCAACATGTCCGAGAACACACTTAAGAAAATCTATCACACGATCATCACCAATATTGAGCACATCATGAGAGATACCACCATCAATACGCACCTCATATTTCTTGGTAGAGTCACAACTAAATTCAGGATATGATGCAACGGCTGCAACCATGTGACCTGGGAGGTCAATTTCTGGAATAATTTCTATATTACGGGCCTTGGCATACGCAACAACCTCACGAAGGTCGTCCAAAGAATACCACATACCACGACCATATTCAGTGTCGTCGAAAAATTTTTGACCATCACCATTGTTAGCAAACGAACCCTTACGAATTGAACCGACTTCAGTAAGTTTTGGATACTCGGGTATCTGTATACGCCATCCCTGGTCATCGGTAAGATGCCAGTGGAAACGGTTCATCTTGTAAAGAGCCATAATGTCGAGCACCTTCTTCACCTCTTCCTTGTTGAAGAAATGGCGGGCAATGTCAAGCATATAGCCACGGTGACCAAGGTGTGGGCGGTCTTCGATGTTCATGCATGGGACAACCCACTCTACCTTTTCATTCAAAGCATTTGCAAAGAACTCGCGAGGCATAATCTGCAGCAACGTCTGCAAACCATAGAACCATCCGCTAAACTCAGAAGCCTTGATCTGAATACCACTTGCAGTGACAGACATGGTGTAAGCCTCCTTAGCAATATCGGCATCATAGCCGAACCATATCTCGCCCTCAGCGGGGGTATCTGTTGCTTGCTTCAATTCCAGTTCATGACCTGTACATGCAGCAAATTGTGAAGCAAACTTCTCAACATGTTCCTTCAACACCTCGTCGCCGTATGCCAAGGCAGTGATAGAAGAGAGTTGCAGATTGCCATTGCCCAACTCGAGCTTTTGTGGATAAGGAATAATGGAAATCTTGCCTAATTGCTCAAAGTCGGTGGCTTTAACAAATTTAACAGGATTGTTTTGGTCGTCCTTGTCCCACAAACCTACACCACGGTTTTCTTCAGGACCACCCCAAAGGTTAAAGGAGATGGAACTGTTTGAGGTTGGCTGTATTTCATAGCCACCTGCAAAGGCGGAATTGTTAGTTGGATTGATAACGAATTTTTTCACGCCAGAGGCTGTAGATTTAGCTTGCACCATTACGTTCTTGCTGGCAGAAGATACACAGAGGGTATATCCTTTCTTGTTAGTAAAGGTATAACCTGTACCTGAGTTTCCAGTCAGTTTCCACAATTGTGCATCGGTGCCAGTAGCCTTAGAGGTGGTGATGTTAGCACCAGAACTTTCGGCGGTAATGGCATTGCCACCGTTCATAAACTGGATGAGATACCAGATGGTATTATCATCTGTACTTGCCTGCGGCAAACCTTGCGCCCATCCCATCATGGAGAACAACAGGGCCGAAATGAAGAGATAGAATCTTTTCATAAAAAATAGGGTTTGATTATTGTATTAAGATAATTTATCAGATTAAGATAAAAACACTATACATTATATATAATAATAAGGGGAGTGGAACTCCACCTGAGCACCACTCTCCTATTTATTACATATATTACTTAACAAGGATTCTCTTACCGTCGGATGTCACATACACTCTGCCGCTCTGGAGTTTGGTTGCACGTGCTCCGTTAAGTTCGTAGAATACCTTGCCTTCATTGTCCTGCGGAACTTCAACATCTTCGATACCTGTGATGAAATCGCGTGTAGCAAGGAAAACAGGTGAAACATTACTGAAATCAGAATACAACAAGCAAGACTTATTCTTGGCAAGTGTTGTAGCAGTTGTGCTTACCTTCACCTGGGCTGCTGTACCTGCTTCAGTGGAAGCCGAAAGTGTGTTCATAACAGAACCCTTAGTCATACCAGTAAGCTTCAAGGCGGTACCCTTCAGCAGATTGGGAGTCTTGTGAGGGGTATTGTCATTGGCAACCAGCTTAAGCTTGTGAGCCTTTTTGCTGCCAATGAAAATAACAGGCATATTAGCAGGAACAATATTGCCATCAATACGATCGAGCACAGCATACGTGTAAACGGTATTGTCATCTCCATAGGGTAACTTTTCAACACCGGAAACGACATAGGCATCTATTTCGTCGGTAAGTTCGAGAGCAAAGGGATAGCAGGCAAAAACAGTACCATGAGTGGTTGAAGTACTTACATTAATAGTTTTAACCTCTTCCAATATCCAGATATTGTTGGCATCGCCAGCACCACCACCATAAAGACCAGTCTCAGTAGCACTGTATGCATTAATATACTGGCCAGAACCATCGCCAAAGACATATTTATTTGCAGCATCGTCGATGCATTCTGCCTTCCATGCTGTTGCTGAAGATTTAGTATACAGCTTTGTTGTCTTTGATGAAGAGCTGCCACCAAAATAAGACTGACTCTGGGGATTGTACAGATAAGTCAATCCATCCTTCTCTTCTGCAAACCAAACTATGTCAGCAGACGTAGCACTTTTTGAAGCACGAGCCAAAGACCATGTAATAGTACCATTCTGTGCAATGCTGCTGGAACCGCATGAAAGGCAGTTGCCCTTACCAGAACTTGTTATGGTATAAAACTTGTTGGCAATGGATTTGATTAGGTTGTTCTTCTCATAAATCTTCTTGCGTGTACCATCATAACCAACAGCCATAATATAGGCAGCAGCCTCAGCCTCGTCAGTAGATGTGGGATAAAGTACCATAGTGAAAGAATGAGCATCATCTGAACCAAGACCATACATTGTAATGCGAACAAGTTCACCGTTAGCATTGTAGGTCTCAAAAGCAACGGCATTCTTGACAGAACTGTGCGATACCTTAACCTTACCTGCATTATAGGTACAACCAGAACCCAAAGTTGCAGGAACACTGAGTTTGAGATTGTCGCGATAGATGTGGTAGTTGTGACCATTAATATAGTTTATCTCCTCGGTAAAAGCAGGATAACCCTTAGAGGCAACGTGCTTCTTGAGGTTGTCAATCATGCTCTGATTAATCTTGTTCCAACCAGCACCATAGTCCTCGATGTAAGCATTGATAGGCTTGAGCATACCAGCCTTCTCGAAGAAAGGAAGAAGGTCTATCTTGGCACTGTCGCATGCCAGTTTCATCCAATTCACCTGCTGCTTGCCGTTGGTGTTGTAGGTACTGCCATAGTTGTTATTTGTGCGAATACCCTCAATTACCATTGGAATGATATCTGGGCACTTACCTGCAAGTGTTCCCCAAAGGTTAAGCTGCCAGAAAGGAACGAGCTTAACGAAATGGTCGTAGTTACGAGAGGTGGTGGTTACCATACCTGTAGAATTGCCATTGTAATCATAGCCCATAACAGTTATGGTATTGGGGGTAGTGCCATGATAGTCAGGACCGTCCTGCAACTGCCATTGAACACCCTTGCGCAAGGCCTCTTCAAAGTATGTCTGCATACGTCCGCCACGCATGCCGGAATATTCGTCAATACCAGACCATTCGTCTTCAAGACGCAGATTACTGCGAGTGCCAGTAAAGTGAATCTGTGCCCAAGACGCATAGATATTGTTCGTGGTCTCACCACAACCGCTCCAATGGAAACCCGGACTAATCTGGTTGTTATGTCCCCACTCGTGACCTACCCCCCAGAAGTCAAATCTCTTAGAGTCAGGAGCCATGATGGCGCCAAGGCTGCTTATATTACAGTATGCTCCATTACCGCCAGCAGCCATGAAACCATAGGTGGTAGCATAATACAACTGGCGATTCTTGGTTTGACGGCCATATTTCTCCAGACCCATAATGTCGCGCTCGGCCCACTCTACCTGTTGGTATAGAGTCATTAGTGAATCTACATTAGTAGGACAATGTTGCTTCCATGCAACTACGGGAAATGCCACCTGTGCATGCTCACTACGAACAATAATAATGCTACTATCCTTAGCAGATAATTTAGAAAGCATCTTTACCCAGTCGGCATTTGTCATTGTCTCCTGGTCCCAATAACCACGGACAGGAGCATTGATAAAATGCATCCTCACATTAGGAGCGGTCTTGTAGTTGTCGGTAAAATAATCTACAAATACATTACCCTCTGTTGTTGCTGTGATATGGTTAAGACCATTACGCAGCGAATAAGAACTTCCCTCCTCTGACAAACACCAGTTTTTAATGCTTAATCCTACAGTTTCGTTTTCAATACCCTCTACCATTACATAGAAACTATTGCCCCTCTTAACATAAATGCCGGTAGGGTTTTCCCATGGGTTGTAGGTAGACTTAGTTTTTAATTCCTGCTGCAATGAGGCAAGAGTACGATAGGGTTCATACTCGCCAACACGGAAGTTCTTATACTCTTGGTCTGTCAGCAAATTGTCAACCAATGCCTTAACATCAGCATCCTCAATGCCCTCGCTTGAAGTAACCTCTGGCTTGAGTGTGGTGAAAAGATTGTCCTGGAAATAGGATTGAAAAGCTTCAAGTTTAGTATTGTCATAACTGCCAACCTCTATTTCTGCAGCTGTAGCCCAACCGCCTTTACCATCGTAAATTCTGAAGCGAAGATACTTACATACTTCACCTATGGGAAAATCATAGGTCTTACCGCTCTGATTTAAGTTAAAAGTACCGAGGCTAATATACTTGGTACCAGACTCGGTATTACGGTATAGTACTTCAACCTTTCCCCAACTACCATTTTGATTATCCTGACGAGGAACATAACGCGCAATTTCTACCAAACCTTCTTCTTCCAAAGTGATAGTAAAATTTGTTGGAAACGATGTAGTTTGGCCATTCCAGGGACTATGCCAAAAAGTGCTATAATCGCCATCAATTGCCATTTTAGCACCCTCTGAAGTAGAATTGCTAGTTGCTGATGCAGATTTAATAGCAACCTTCTTCAGTTCCTGCGCATCCATTGCCACTGCTAGCAACAGACATAGGAAAGTTAAAAAGATTTTTTTCATAAGGCAATAGGTTTTATGTTTAAGATTATGTGATTTATACAGGTCCAGTTTATATATATAATATATAATTTGAAAGACAAAATTAGTGTTTTTAAATAATTTTCACAAATTATCATTGCCAGATTATTGCTAAATATGTTAAATGTGCACATTTATAATATATTTGGTGTATATTTGCATTATATAAGGGATAATAAATACAAATATTAATTAAACCCAAATCGGTCAATAGACTATTATGCGCAAATGAAAACTTCTTTTTGTCATTTGTTTCGTCACTTCTCGGTTACAACGGAACCTTTTCGTTAAGCTAGAAGAGCAAGGATATGTTTACATAGCCATTGCCTTGGCGGGAAAAGGTCGGATGACATTCAACCCCATTGCGCCCTCAAAGTGGCAAAACATCTGTTCAAAAATAAAGACTATTATCATCATAACGCTAATGACCGATTTGGGTTAAAACAAGAACAAACAAATCAGCAACAGACATGGATATCAAAATAGGCGACACTGTCCGCTTCCTGAGAGAAGTAGGCGGAGGAAAAGTGACAGGTTTTAGAAAGGGAGGTTTGGTAATGGTAGAAGACAGCGATGGCTTTGAAATTCCGATGCTAGAGAGCGACCTAGTAGTTATACCTTCTGCCAAGAAATACTTTTCTAAAGAAGATGAGAAAAATAAGCAAACCAAGATAAATCCACTTATAGCAAACAAAACATCATGCAATTTAGAAAATACAGAAAAAAAATGCTATGTTAATTTCGAAGAGCGCATTATCAAGTTAGAACAGATGGTAAACAAACTTACTAGACGTTTGGAAGAAATTGAAGCGGCAAACAGCCTTCGTATTCATGCAAAAGCAGCACCATTAACATCACCCACAGAAAAACACAAAAAAGATGATATAATAGAAATAGACCTACACGCACACTCTTTATTAGACTGTATTGATGGACTTAAAGCTTCAGATATTAAGGAATACCAATTGAAAGTGTTTAGGAAGACAATGGATAGATTCAAGAAGGATGTTGGCAGACAAATAATCTTCATACATGGTAATGGAGATGGGGTGCTACGCCAGGCTATTCTCACGGAACTAAAATATACTTATAAGCATTGCCAGCATCAAGATGCATCGTTTCAAAAATATGGTTTTGGAGCAACTATGGTAATAATTGGAAAGAAATAGTTTTTACTTATAATTATCTAAGTCCCCCTCATTGACAGAAGGGGATTTTTTATGCATTGATATTACTGAAACATTTTAAAGCTACCGCCAATCCATTCTACCATTGGTTCTTCACCTTGTAGGAGATGATAATCGATGTATTTTAATTCATCATTGAAAACAACTACTACAGGGCCGTCTACAACATGATTATCATAAGTGACAATTCTATGATATGCTCTTTTTATCATCTCCTGCTTGGCATTATTTTTAAGGGTTTATCCTTAATTATATTTATTTTCCTTTCATTGTCTTGCTTATCACGAATATCGTAAGGATTCTGTCGTTGCAGAATAGTATCAGAGACATTTACATTAATAATAGAGTCCTTCAAAACTACGTCATCTTCTTGAGATTTCTTGTTCTTACGGGTTAAATCATGATATCTGACTAAGACAAAATTACTAACAGACAATACACCAAATCCAGATTCTCTGAGAGGCATATATATCGACCCATTGATGCTACGTATTTTTATATCCTTAAATTTCTTTGGACAATTTAATTTTATCTCAACCTGTTTATTTGTAGTAATTCTTTGACTAACTCCCTCAACACTGTCATTTTCAAATTGATAAGAGAGTAATGCCCATGCCTCTTGATAATGGTCGCTTGAAACAAATTTAGTAGAAAACACCCATTCAAAATTATCACCTGGCATATATGTGGTATCTGCATCAATTGTGAAGGAATAAATATTACCAATAATATTAGGAATTATAATTACACCTTCACGCAAATTCCAAACGTTTGCTGTATCACCTTCGTTTTTTAAATAACTATAGCGACTATGCTCTTTTCTCTCAACACCTTGAGTTGCAGCCACATATGAAAGACGTTGCGAAACACGTTCACAAATTTTCACCATCTTTTCAGAATTACGACACCAATAGACAAGCGATGTGTCAAACTCTGCCTCGGTTACATTATGCTTGCGCAAAGCTGCCTGAGTAAGCAGATACCTATTTTCCTGAAGGTCACCCTTTTCAAGTTCAGCCAAAGCTAAAGAAATATGATAATCATACAGAATATCCTCCATTTTGTCTTCTGATATAATATGGAGCGGTCGCATTGGCTTACATGCGATTACAAGTAACAATACTATAATTTGCAGGGTGTACTTCATAGATGAAATGTTTATTGGAGCAGTTCTTGTAACTGCTTACGACAGAATAATAACATTGCAATAACACCGCAAGAGATGCATGCATCAGCAAAATTAAAAATCGGTGAGAAGAAGATAAAGTTTTCACCACCTATAACTGGTAACCATTCAGGCCATGTCCACTCTAGCAATGGGAAATAGAACATATCTACAACCTTACCATAAAAAAGACTATCGTAGCCAGTTCCCCATGGAACAAACTCAGCAACTATAGGAGCTGGAGGATTATTGAAGACCAAACCATAGAAAAGGCAATCGATGATATTGCCTATTGCTCCAGCTAAAATGAAAGAAAGGCAAACGAGAAATACGTTATTGATACCTTTTTTTATATTTTTAGATAATATGTATATTAGAAAAGCTACAGCAAATATTCTGAAAAGTGTGAGAAAAATCTTGTCCATTATTTCCATACCGAAAGCCATACCCTGGTTTTCGGTAAAGAAAATCTTAAACCAAGAAGTTATCTCAATCATTTCGTGCATATGCATATTTGTCTTGACCCAAATCTTGATTATCTGGTCAATAAGAATAGCCGTTAGCGATATGCCAACGGCTATAACTATTTGTTTCTTCTTGCTATTCATAGTTGAAATTAAACTTTCTGCACAGCAATTTCATTACCGTCAAAAATTATCTCTGTAGCTAACACCTGACTTGAGACATAGTCATAGTTAGCGTTCAAGCAAGCACGTGTATCATCATTATCAGGAAGTGTTACAATAATTCGGTCTGTTATCTCAAATCCGCTATCTTTACGTAATTGCTGAATACTGCGGATGATTTCACGTGCCATACCTTCAAGACGTAAATCTTCGGTGATTGTAAGATCAAGAGCCACAGTTAAGGTGCCAACATTAGCAACACTCCAACCTGGGATATCCTCGCTATAAATTTCAACATCATCAAGCTCAATCAATGCATCTGCACCATCAACAGACAAAGTTACACTACCCTGTTCCAACATAGCAATCTGATCTTGTCCCATAAGAGCAACTGCTGCGGCAACCGCCTTCATTTGCTTACCAAACTTTTTGCCCATTGTGCGGAAATTGCACTTAACCTTCTTGACAAGCATACCTGCACCTTCGACAAATTCTATCTCCTTGACATTAACCTCATCAAGAATGAGTTGTTTCATAGCAAGAATACGTTCTTGCTGCTCAGCATTCAAAGCAGGGATAGCAATGCGTTGCAAGGGTTGTTTCACACTTATAGCCTCTTTCTTGCGAAGTGAGTGAATCATACTTGTAACTTGTTGAGCGAGTGCCATTCTTTCCTCCTGCTCAACATCTATTAGAGCGATATCACTTGTTGGGAAATTAGCAAGGTGAACACTACGCACTCCTTCTTCACCACGTCCCTCATGCAAATCACGATATAGACGGTCAGCATAGTATGGAGCTATAGGAGCCATTAAACGTGCAATAGTTTCAAGACATGTATACAAAGTTTGATATGCCGATAACTTATCTGTAGTCATTTCACCTCCCCAGAAACGTTTCTTTGATAAGCGTACAAACCAGTTGCTGACATTGTCTACGATAAACGATTGGATAAGGCGCCCAGCACGTGTTGGTTCATAATCTTCGTAACACTGTTCAACATCACGAATAAGAGAGTTCAATGAACTAAGTATCCATCTATCCATTTCTGGACGTTCAGATACTGTAACCTCTGCCTCGCTAAAATTCCATCCATCAACATTTGCATACATGGTAAGGAAGGCATAAGTCTGATAAAGTTTTCCAAAGAAACTGCCAGTAACTTCCTTTACACCATCTACATCAAATTTAAGGTTATCCCATGGCTGAGAATTGGTCATCATATACCAACGTACTGCATCAGATCCATACTGCTCAATAGCTCCGAATGGATCTATAGCATTGCCTAAACGCTTTGACATCTTCAAGCCGTTCTTATCAAGAACCAAACCATTAGATATTACAGCCTTGTAAGAAACAGAATCAAACACCATTGTTGAAATTGCATGAAGCGTAAAGAACCATCCACGTGTTTGGTCAACACCTTCTGCAATAAAGTCTGCAGGGAAGCAAGTACCATTATCCAGCAATTCCTTATTCTCGAAAGGATAATGAATTTGAGCATATGGCATAGCACCAGAGTCAAACCAAACATCAATAAGATCAAGTTCGCGAGTAAGAACAGCTCCACTCTCACCAACAAGTTTTATGTGGTCAACATAAGGACGGTGAAGATCAATCTTGTCATAGTTTTCTTGTGACATATCACCAGGAACAAAGTCCTTATCCTTCAATGGATTGCTTGGCATCACTCCAGCAGCAACTGCTTTTTCTATCTCGTTGTACAGTTCTTCAACAGAACCTATGCATATTTCCTCACGGGTATCACGATTACGCCAAATAGGTAATGGTGTACCCCAATAACGTGAACGAGAAAGGTTCCAATCATTGAGGTTCTCAAGCCACTTACCAAAACGGCCAGTACCAGTGCTCTCTGGTTTCCAAAGGATTGTTTTGTTCAATTCCATCATACGCTCCTTTGCAGCGGTAGATCGAATAAACCAAGAATCTAAAGGATAATACAAAACTGGTTTGTCGGTACGCCAACAGTGAGGATAATTGTGGACGTGCTTTTCAATTTTAAATGCACTACCCTCCTCTTTCATCTCAATGCATAATACCACATTGAGATCCATGTCTTTGGCTGCTACTTTTTCATCATACTTGCCATTAACATTATATTTGGGATCGTATGCATTTTTTACATACTGTCCCTGATGCTTTGCATAATTGTCCTTATTTACACATAGCTCATAAAATTCGAGATTTATATCCTCTGGCATGAAGTACTTGCCGGTAAAATCAACCATAGGACGGGTATCGCCTGCCTTATCAACAATGAACAAACTTGGTATGCCAGCATCCTTGGCAACCTTGGCGTCGTCGGCACCAAAGGTGGGGGCAATATGAACAATACCTGTACCATCCTCTGTAGTAACATAATCGCCAGGAATTACGCGGAATGCCTCGTCTTCCTTAACAACAGGTTTGCCATCTTCAATAGCACATGGTTTTACCCATGGCAACAATTGCTGATACTTTATTCCAACAAGTTCAGAACCTTTACCTTTCCACAAGATTTCCAATTCTGCACCTTCCTCTGCCTTAAAGTGTGCTGAAAGCAGATTCTCTGCAACAATATAAACACCCTCCTGACCACTATATGGATTCTGTCCCTTAACTGCTACATAATCAATCTTTGGACCAACACATAGAGCTGTATTTGAAGGAAGTGTCCATGGTGTTGTTGTCCAGGCAAGAATATAGAGATTTTCTTTTGGCAATGCAGATGCAGCTTCGCAACCATCTACAGAAAGAACTCGGAACTGAACCGTCGCGGTGGTATCCTTAACGTCACGATAACAACCAGGCTGATTCAATTCGTGGCTGCTCAAACCAGTGCCAGCAGCAGGAGAATATGGTTGTATGGTATATCCCTTATAGAGCAAGTCCTTGTTGTATAATTGCTTGAGCAACCACCACAAAGACTCAATGTACTTGTTGTCATAAGTAATATATGGATTTTCCATATCTACCCAATAACCCATCTTATGAGAGAGATCAGCCCATTCAGATGTGAACATCATCACATTTTCGCGACAACGACGATTATAATCTTCGATGGAGATCTTTGAACCAATATCCTCCTTGGTGATACCTAACTCTTTCTCTACACCAAGTTCAACAGGCAGACCATGGGTATCCCAACCTGCTTTACGTTTTACTTGAAATCCCTTCATGGTCTTGAATCGACAGAAAGTATCTTTCAAAGAACGTGCAAGTACATGATGTATACCAGGATGTCCATTAGCTGATGGGGGACCTTCAAAGAAAATAAATGAAGGACAACCTTCTCTCTCAGACATACTTTTATGGAATACATCTTCTGCATCCCATTGTGCCAAAACCTCGCTATTTATTTCGCTAAGGTTCAATTTTGTGCGTTCTGCAAATTTTTTGCTCATATATCGTTATATTTTAATTCTTTCGGGCGACAAATTTACAAAAAAAAAACTTCACACGCAACACATACGCATGAAGTTAGTTGGGATAAACATGAATTAATCCACTTATATCTCGCTGAATAATGAAATCAGTAGATTATTCTTGTACAATTACGGCTTTAAAATTAGTACTGCGAATACTTGGATACTGACTACGTGAATCAATATCGGGATGACTCTTAAGATGTTCAATGACAACATCAAAGCATTGACGTTGACTTTGCGCAAGCATCTCCACCCTGAATGTTTCTTCAACAAAACTACACTTACGTGTTTCTGGATTAACAATTGCACGGCGGAAGATCATCGTCACATCATACAATCCTGGTTTTATCTCGTCAGCTGGAGAAACCTTAACTTCTTTATTTTCTAAATTATCAGAATCGGACGGTTGCTGAGGCGTTAGCGAACCACCATTCGCTCCTCTGGTTTTAAACTCTTCAAGCGTCTCAGCATTTGTCTTGATAACAATAAAGGTATTCTTGTTTGGCAACCTGAAGTGACGAGGAAAACTAGTCTTGTCTTCACAAAATTTTAATATTGCATCAGCCAACTCTTCTGTCATAATTATTTGTGGTATGGATGCAACATATTCCACCAATGCCTCTGGAGAAGATAACACTTCCTCTGAATCAAAATATCGAACGTAGTAATTCATACTTTAAAAAATAAACAACACAAAGTTATGAAAATAAATTCAAACAAGATTAAATTGATATCTATATTTTTTAATAAAAGAATAAAAACTAATATAGATTCTATTAAAGAATAAGACGTTTATAGATAAAAATCTTGGCACAAAAGAGAATATTGGCAAGAACGTCTTCCGTCTTCATCCTGTAGAATTAATGTTTCAATATCAGCAAAGTCAATTGTCTTTTTTTCAAACTCTAACAACACTCTCTTTGGTGTTTTACTTAAAGTGGTTTGAACACGACACTCACGTTTGATGTATAAGCCGACTTTAATAGCTTCCGTCACAAACATTTCCCTTGCCTGCATAGGTAGGACTACAGAAAACACGCCTTGTTCTGAAAGCAGACACCTAACAGACTTAAGAAGTTCTGTAAACGAAAGATGAGCACTATTTCGTGCTTTACTGCGTCTCTCATCAGGTGGCAAGGTGTCTTCTGTATAATATGGAGGATTACATAATATAAACCGGAAGGAATTATGTAAAGATTCTTCCTTTGAAAACTCTCTAATATCCTTACAAGCAAAAGATAACCTATCAGCAAAAGGACTGTTGTCTGCGTTTTCGTTTGCCTCCAATATACTTGCCTCATCAATATCTACACCAACAACATATAATCCAGGAAATCTCTGAGCAATCATCATACCAATCAAACCGCATCCACAACCAATATCGAGTGCACGAAAACTATCTGAAACTAGATCTAAAGCAGGTTCTGCCCATGCACCAAGCAATACAGCATCAGTACCAACACGCATAGAACTTTTTGCATGAGATACAGAAAATTTTCTGAATTTAAATATATCCTTTGACATATACATTGACAAAAATACAACAATAATATTAAAGTCAAAGCCAAATACAAGAATAAAAATCAATTTGCTCAAAAACAACTTTGTCAATTATTCATTTTTTTATAACTTTGCAAGCCATAAATATATAATGTGTCTGTCGTATCTGATGCGCACAAAATATATTTTTATATAAAACCTTTAACACACAAAGATTTCACAAATATGCGAAAGAATCCTTCGTTTTCTATTGTCACCGAAATTGATGCCGACGTTGAAAAATTTATCCGCCAAAAGCAAGATGGCCAAATGGGAATTTTGCCTTTGCGGGATAATATATTGTTTCCTGGCACCGTAACTCCTGTTACAATCGGCAGAAAGAAAAGTCTTAAAACACTAAAAAAGGCAGAGAAGAACGGATCCTATATTGCTGCTTTCATTCAGAAATCTCCTGAAACAGATGACCCAACAATGGATGATCTATACCACATGGGTACAGTATGCCGTATAGTCCATTTGATGAAATTGCCTGACGGTAATCACAATGCGTTGCTTCAGGCGATGAACAGAGTAGGACTGGACGATGTACAGAACACTCCTGATGGTTTATTTGGTACTGTAACTGCTATACCAGAGATAAAAGAAGAGGATAAGGAGGCAGAACTACAAGTTACCATGGAACTCATCAGTGAGCGTGTTAAACGCATAGCATCAATGAGCGATAACATTCCGTTGGAAATAATGGATTTCATTAAGAAAATGCCATTTGGTGCATTCTTTGTGAACTTTTTGTGTACAAGTTTCCCCTTCCCTACAGATAAAAAGGCGCAACTTATTTTTGCCGATACTGACTTAGAACGCTCTACCCTACTGCTCAAATACCTCAACTATGAGCTTAATGTTGCCAAGATGCGCCAAGACGTTGAGGCAAAGACACATGCCGACCTCAATCGCCAACAACGTGAATATTTCGTTAATCAGGAGATTCGCAACTTACAGGCGGAACTGGGCAACACAGACGAACTCTCAAACAAGTTTGATGACATCAACCAGTTGCGTGAGCAAGGCAGACAAAAGAAGTGGAGCGATAGCATAGCAAAAACATTTGAGAAGGAGTTAGGAAAATTGTCGCGTATAAATGCTCAAAGTCCTGATTATAATGTACAACTTAACTATCTCCAAACAATGCTTCAGTTGCCTTGGGGAGAATGCACTCAAGACAACCTCGACCTAAAACGCGCACAACGCTTCCTTGACGAGGACCATTATGGAATGGAGAAGGTAAAAGAGCGTATTCTTGAGCATCTTGCCGTATTAAAACTAAAAGCTGACAGAAAAAGTCCAATAATTTGTCTGTATGGCCCTCCTGGTGTCGGAAAGACAAGTCTATGTAAGAGTATAGCCAACGCTCTTAAGCGCAACTATGTACGTATATCTCTTGGCGGTATGCATGACGAGAGCGAAATACGTGGTCATCGACGCACATATATTGGTGCCATGCCTGGACGTATCATCAAGAGCATAATCAAAGCTGGTACATCAAACCCCGTCTTTGTTTTGGACGAAATAGACAAGGTAACTCAGGGAACCATGCATGGCGATCCTTCAAGTGCTTTACTTGAAGTGCTTGACCCAGAACAGAACACTGCTTTTCACGACAACTTCCTTGATGTGGATTATGACTTGTCAAGAGTGATGTTCATTGCTACAGCTAACGACATACACACCATTCCACGTCCTTTGCTCGACCGTATGGAACTGATTGAGGTTGGTGGATATCTAACGGAAGAAAAGATCGAAATAGTCAAGCGTCACCTATTCCCTAAAGAAAAGGAAAATAATGGTCTTGACAACCAAAAGGGACTTAAGATAAAGAAAAATGCCATTGAGAAAATAATTGAGAATTATACTCGTGAAAGCGGTGTGCGCACATTGGAGAAACAAATCAGCAAGATGTTGCGCAAGGTAGCTCTCGAGTATGCTCGCGAACAATCGGGTTCTACAGAAAATGGTATTATAATTGATAAAAATATTGATTCACAGGAGGTAGAACGCTTACTTGGCAAGCCTCTGTTCAACCGCGACCAATACCAAGGCAACGAATTTGCCGGAGTTGTTACCGGGTTGGCTTGGACAAGTGTAGGAGGAGAGATACTTTTCATAGAAACAAGTGTATCAGAAGGTAAAGGCGGACGTCTGACCTTGACTGGTAATCTGGGCGATGTAATGAAAGAATCGGCCACCATTGCCCTTGAGTATATCAGATGCCATGCTCGAGAACTGGGAATAGATATGCGTGTATTCGAGAACTACAATCTTCATATTCATGTGCCAGAAGGAGCTGTTCCAAAGGATGGTCCTTCTGCTGGTATCACAATGGCAACAAGCATTACCTCTGCCTTAACACAAAGAAAACTGCGCAAAGAACTTGCAATGACCGGCGAGATAACCTTGCGTGGTAAAGTATTGCCTGTCGGTGGTATACGCGAGAAGATATTGGCAGCCAAAAGAGCTGGTATCAAGCATATAATATTGTGTCAGGACAACAAGAAGGACATTGATGAGATTCCCGAAAACTATCTGACTGGTTTGGATTTCCACTACGTCAATACAGTAATGGATGTTCTCGATTATGCATTGCTGAAAGAAAAAGTTTCTAATCCTGTTGAATTTCATTTCGAAGAAAAGAAAGAAGAGAAGAACGACCGAAATTAAGTTGACTCATAGATCTATCCATTAAGTTTGTTTTCTGCATTCATAAATGCTTGCAAATATCAAAATATATGATAAATTTAGACATTACTTTGATTGAGCTAAAACATTACTTTGTTTTTGTTCAAACATTAGGGCGTCAAAAAACAAACATATCAATGCATAAAAATGGCATTCGTCTTTAAGATATAAACTTGCCTTTGGGATAACAAGAGCGAAACATAAATAAATAAAGGACATCAGCAAACACAAATCAACATAGAACATACAACAGATGAAATTTGAATTACAACATACTGACCCTCACACCAAGGCAAGAGCTGGTGTGCTGACAACAGATCATGGACAAATACAGACACCTATCTTCATGCCTGTAGGTACTGTTGGTAGTGTTAAAGGACTTACCGTACGTGATCTCAAGGAGGAGGTTAAAGCCCAAATTATCCTTGGCAACACTTATCACCTTTATCTCCGTCCTGGCACAGAGATTTTGGAGAAAGCTGGTGGTTTGCATAAGTTCAATGGTTGGGATGGACCAATACTGACAGACTCTGGCGGATTTCAGGTATTCTCACTAACTGGTATCAGAAAGCTTACAGAAGAAGGATGTACATTCAGTAGTCACCTCGACGGTTCAAAACATATATTCACTCCCGAGCGTGTTATGGATATTGAGCGTAGCATCGGTGCCGACATTATTATGGCTTTGGACGAGTGCCCTCCAGGTACAAGTGACTATGCTTATGCTAAGAAGAGTCTTGGTTTGACACACAGATGGTTGGACAGATGCTTCAAGCGTTTCAATGAAACAGAACCTCTGTATGGGTATCAACAGAGCCTCTTCCCTATTGTGCAAGGATGTACCTTCAAAGATTTAAGAAGAGAGAGTGCAGAATTTGTTGCATCGAAAAATGCCGATGGTAATGCTATAGGTGGATTAGCTGTGGGAGAACCTGCCGAAGTGATGTATGAAATGATAGAAGTTGTAAACGAAATCCTTCCTACCGACAAACCTCGCTATCTTATGGGAGTGGGTACACCGGCAAATCTGCTTGAAGGCATCGAACGCGGTATAGATATGTTTGATTGCGTCATGCCTACACGCAATGGCCGTAATGCTTGCCTGTTCACCAGCGAAGGCATTATGAATATGCGCAATCGTAAATGGGCTGATGATTTCTCGCCAATTGATCCAAATGGAACTGCTTCTGTTGACCTCTTCTATAGTAAAGCATATCTTCATCACCTCTTTAAGGCTCAAGAACTTTTAGCACTTGAAATAGCCTCTATACATAACCTTGCCTTCTACTTGTGGTTGGTTGGCGAAGCCAGAAAGCATATCATTGCTGGCGACTTCTCATCATGGAAAAACATCATGATAAAACGTGTAACTAACCGCCTGTAGCAGAAAAGCAAATAAAGTAAACGGGAATGAAGATATTCACTCGTCTGGACTGGTATATCATAAAGAAGTTTCTGGGAACATATGTTTTCAGTATCATACTCATTATCAGTATTGCTGTAGTATTTGACTTCAACGAAAACGTTGATAAATTCACAACAAACAATGCTCCCTGGGAAGGTATATTATTCACCTACTATTTGAATTTCATACCTTTCTATTCAAACCTATTCTCCGCTTTGTTCGTCTTCATTTCTGTAATATTCTTTACGGTTAAGTTGGCCGACAATAGTGAGATAATAGCCATGCTGGCGGCTGGTGTAAGTTTTAAGAGGTTGATGCTCCCATATCTTTTCTGCGCCTCACTCATAACGATGCTAAACTTGTATCTTGGCACCGAAGTTATACCACGTGGCGGAGTTGAGCGCATCGCCTTTGAAAACCAATATAAGAAACGCATTAAGGTGAAGACATGGGCTGACAATATTCATCTGCAAGTAGACAGCGGTGTGGTTGCATTTATAGAACATTTCGACGGAAGCACAAGCACTGGCTATCATCTCTCTCTTGATAAGTTTGTAAACAAGAAACTTGTATCCCACCTTACTGCTACATCAGCACAGTACGACACAATCTCCGACGTACGTTTCAATTGGACATTGCGTAATGTAAATATTAGAGAACTTAGTGGTCCTCGAGAAACAATAAAACATTATGCTCAGATTGATAGCATAATAAAACTTGAACCCCAAGATTTTCTGCTAACAAATAAAATGCAGGAAACAATGACGTCAACTCAACTGAAAGATTTCATAGAACGACAACGTATAAGAGGTATTGCGGGTTTAAAAGATTTTGAAGTGGAATACCATAAACGCATTGCCGCTCCTTTTGCTGCTTTTGTCTTAAGCATTATTGGTGCAAGCCTTTCTGCTCGAAAACGTAAGGGAGGTATGGGAGCTGCATTAGGTATAGGTCTTGCTTTAAGTGCCATATATATCCTTCTTCAAGGAGTTTGCGCAACATTCAGTACGCAAGCAGGAATGCAGCCATGGCTTGCGGCATGGCTTCCAAACCTCCTTTATATGCCAATAGCGATATTCTTATACACTAAAGCACCCAAATAGACTTTTGCAATACATTATAATTATTTAGTACATCATAAACAATCGTCATCAGTTAATTAAAGATGAAGTTTTACGACCTTGAATTAAGCGATCCTGTGCTTGACGCATTGGAGGATATGAATTTCCAAGACACAACGCCAATACAAGAACATGCCATACCGCCAATATTGGCCAGGCGTGATGTTTTAGGAATAGCACAAACAGGAACTGGTAAAACTGCGGCATACCTATTGCCTGTACTGAGCGAATTGTCTTATGGTGATTATCCCGCTGAGGCTATCAATTGTATCATAATGTCTCCTACCAGAGAGTTGGCACAACAAATAGATCAGGCCCTGCAAGGTTTTTCATATCATCTTCCATACATAAGTAGCGTGGCTGTTTATGGTGGCAATGATGGAATCAGGTATGAACAAGAGAAGAGAAGTATGCAACAAGGAGCAGATATTATCATCGCAACACCTGGACGACTCATCTCACATATATCACTTGGTAATATTGACCTTTCCCGTGTGTCCTTTTTTATACTTGACGAAGCAGACCGCATGCTCGACATGGGATTTGCGGAAGACATTATGCAAATTGCCAAACAATTACCAAGAGAACATCAAACAATAATGTTCTCGGCTACAATGCCAGATAAGATAAGACAATTTGCAAAAAGTCTTCTAAACAATCCAGTTGAAATCAGTTTAGCAATTAGCAGACCGGCTGAGAAGATTCATCAAATGGCATATATTTGTTATGAGACACAGAAAATTGATATCATCAAGTCATACTTTTCGTCTAACAAACCTGAACGAGTAATAATATTCACAGGTAGTAAGATAAAAGCCAAGGAGTCAGCTCTTGCACTTGCTAAAGCAAAGCTAAATTGTCGTGCAATGCATAGTGATTTGACACAACAGGAGCGTGACGAGGTTATGTATCTGTTCCGTAGCTCAAAGATTGATATACTTGTAGCAACAGATATCGTGGCTCGTGGCATAGATATAGATGACATCACACTTGTAATTAACTTTGATGTTCCTCACGATGCAGAGGACTATATTCACCGAATTGGCAGAACTGCAAGAGCTGGTGCAGGTGGAAGTGCCATAACGTTAGTTTCAGAAAAGGACCAGCCTGAGTTCAAAAAAATTGAGCAATTTCTTGAGAAAGACATAGATAAACTATCACTACCAAGTTCCGTAGGAGAAGGTCCCGAATACACTGGCCGAAATAACAAGACTGACAAAAACAAGAGAAGAAGAAATAGCAGAAAAGACCATTCTAACTGTAAGAAATCCAAAACCAAAACCACCCACACCTTTGTGAATGAAGAAATTAAAGAAAATAATAATAGTTTCACTAAGGAAAATGTAGAGAATCCCAACTCTAAAAGCGATATAATACCAGAAAAAAAGAAGAGGAACAAACATAAAAATAAGCGTTACAAGAATAATCATGACACCCCTAATATCCAACATGCTGAAAGTCAAAAAGAAGACAAGTAAAAGACTTCGGCATTGTTTTGGAGAGTGCTAAAAATCGGTAAAAATAACTTCTTTTTAATTACACTTTTTAAAGATATTTGTTGTACCTTTGCCAACGTGAAAGATTTAAGCAGACATATAGAATATCTCCTTTGCGAGCACAACTCGGTAGCAATACCTGGCATAGGACTCTTCGTTACAGAAGACGTGCCTGCCAGATATTATACAGAGGAGAATCTATATATCCCCCCTGTTAGAAGTGTCCGATTAGATACTTCAAAAACAGAGGATGACGGGAAACTTGAACGCTGCTTAATACAACTTCACCACATAACACATAGTGTTGCCAAGAAGTGGATTGCTGATTACATCGAAAACATCAATCATGCTCTTATAGAAACAAACCACATGGACATTGGTACCATTGGTCGTTTTACCGTGCAGGATGATAAGATTATTTTTGAAGTATGCGAGGCTGGTGTGAATACGCCGGAACTTTATGGTCTTGATTCATTTCAAATGCCAAAACTACCCACTATTACACACAAAAACAAATTCAACAAGGACGCCACCCATTTCACTATAAGACTAAAACGTACTACTGTTCACCGGGTAATGGCAGCTGCAGCAATGCTGATAATTGCATTTACTGTAATTATGCCTAATTATGGCAATTTCAATTATAGTGAATTTCAAGCAAAATTTATTTCGACAGAAAGTATTACTAATGTCTTAACCACTGCTCCTGAGCCGATATTTGCCAACACTCACAATTCAAGCAACAAAGTGGATGTTGTAGATATTATTACAGAAGAGCCAATTGCCAATGCAGAAACATTAGCAATTGAACCACAAGATGTGAAAACGTCAGAAACTTCTGTTGCTATTGCCGAAGAAGCCGTAACGGTAACAGTACCAGAATCACAAAATAAAATTCAAGATAATCCTACAGAAAGCCTTGATGTTAAAGGTTATTGTGTTGTAATGGCAAGCGCCATAACACATAGCGGAGCAGATCATCTTATTAGGAAATTATCTAAAGAAGGTTTTACAAATGCTGTTAAGCACATAGACAATGGTATGCTGAGAGTGGTATTAACCGGTTATCACAACGAAGAATCTGCTCGTGCATCGTTAGCAATAGTACGTGCCACCGACAACCTTTATTCAGGTTCCTGGATTAAGCAATTTTAATCTCCGCCATTTCAACAAATATAATTCTGCAGAAACATGAAGCGTGTACGTTGCCCAAAATGTGATAGCTATATCACATTTGACGAAACAAAATATCAGGCAGGCCAACAACTTGTATTCCAATGCCCTGATTGCTCTAAGCAATTTGCTATTCGAATGGGTACAAGCAAAGTAAAGGAAACACGCAAGAATGAGGTTCTTGATGAAGAAGCCAACAAAGATCAGTGCGGTAGTATCGTTGTTGTAGAAAATGTTTTCCACTATAAACAGGTTCTTCCTCTTTCTATGGGTGATAATGTTTTAGGACGTTATGTAAAGGGAACAAATATAAATCTTCCCATCGAAACCGTTGACCCCAGTGTTGATACCAAGCATTGTATCATACGCGTTCAGCATAACAAACGTGGGGATGAATTGCAGTATATTTTGAGAGATGCTCCCTCCAATACTGGCACTTTCTATATGAATAGCATCCTTCGCGATAATGAAAGAGTAACACTTAACGATGGGGATATTATTACCATTGGAGCAACAACCTTAATTTTACGCACGGCAAAACCAGAAGACGAATAATTCTTCTTCAAAATAAAATAATAAATTGTCTCAGTAACATTTGAAACCTTTATTAGTTCAAGAATATTGCAGAGACAATTTACTTTATAATATATATTTTATCACCAACACGTCGTAATCTATACGCATCAGCAAGATTATCTCGTAAATCCTTTTCTGTTATTTTATAAACTTTAGGTTTCAGTGAGCGAGGAAACCTATTGAAAAAAGGATTATGAGACACAAACCAATCGGTCTCAGATATTTTGGGAATAGCAAATAAAGCATCCCATAAATAAAGTAATCGTGCATGAGCAGCTATAGTTATTCCCAACTTACCATCAATAAATTTGCTGACACATATATAATGCAAACGGTGCTCTACGTCGCGATCTTGTTCTTCTTTAGTAAATCTATGTCGAATAGAAATATTTCTATTGAAACGTTGGTTTAAATCAAGCATTTTTGAGCGGAACAACTTTCCGTGGCTTGACGAATCCATCAACTGGTTAGATAGGATTGAGTAATGAATCATCTCATGCAAAATGGTATCCTCTACAACTTGCTTTTCTATTTGTATCTTATTACTTATTATCAGTTGAAAATCACAATATTTCCAACCACCAAACAGCTTTCTTTTGCGACGAAATCTTAATTGACCTAAATAGGTTCTGGCCGATGAAAGTTTAATTGGTAAGGAACTCAGCTTTCCGTCAAACATTTGTTGATTGAATTCATCAAATTTGGATTTTACAAAATCAACAGAAATTATCATCCTTCAGTATTTGAAACAAAAAAGATGTGTCATATTTTGTATGACACATCTAAAATAAATATTAGTTGATGAGGATTACTTCAAAGAAAGAGTAATCTCCTTACCCTCTTCCTCAACGTTTAACTTGTCCTCGCGGAGCAACCAGCCCATAGCCAAGTACAAGTCCTTATCAGTCTTAATCTTGCAAACCTTCTTGAGGTCCTTAGCGTTCATTGCGCCATTCTCGTTGAGTGCTGTCCAAACTGCACCTGCAACGCTACCAATCTTCTCAATCATTTTCTTACCTTTTTTATTTTTGTACCTAATATACGAACATTAACATTCGTTTGTGCAAAGTTATGACTATTTCACTAAACTAACAAGGAAAATAGTATTTATTTATGTTATAAAGCATAAAAATATATAACTTAAGGATAATTTTAAGTAATTCTCTTGTCTAACTTATTTATAATCCTCTGGTTTAAACATAAAATTCATATATATTTTCTTTGATGTAGAAGAATAGTAAATATATCTAAAATGAACATTATTTTTCTTCAATTCAATTAAACCTATATTGTCATTTAGATTATTTAGTAGATCTGTATAGAAAACATTTATAAATATGTCATTGTAAACAGAATCATTATCTAACTTTTCACTTACGGAATAATAATATGACATTGTGGTTTCTGATGGATTATAAACCATACTATCCAAAACAGTATAATTGTCCATTTGCTTAGGGCATGACGCTCTACAGAAATCAGATGTTTGACGAGCTATTCTTTCATGAATATTTTCATGCAGGCAAGAAATTGTAGATATAGTTAGTAAAAACAAGGTACTAAAGAAAATACACTTCATTTTAATCTAATTACAAAAATCACAAGCCATAAATATACATAATGTACACATAGGCTTGTGATATAGGTTATATTTCAAAAAGATAGACTATGCTTATTCTTCAGGTTTCATGTTAGTATAAACAGTTTGTACATCGTCAAACTCTTCCATCTTTTCAACCATTTTATTGATTACTTCGCGTTGCTCGGGAGTAACTTCCTTTAGATCGTTAGGAAAATATGAGAACTCACCACCGACCTCTTCAAAACCCTTTGCCTCAAGAGCCTTCTGAATTTCGCTATAACTGGTAGGTTCACCATATATGGTGATCGTTGTTTCATCCTTCTCCTCATCGTACTCCTCATCGTACTCCTCCTCTACTCCGAAATCAATCATTTCAAGAATGAAGTCATCCATATCCATGTCATCACTCTTTTTAAAAGTGAATACACACTTATGGTCAAATAGGAAAGAAAGCGAACCAGTTGTGCCCATATTACCGCTGAACTTATTGAAAATAGAGCGGACATCAGCTACAGTTCTAGTAGTGTTATCTGTCAAAGTGTCAACAAAAACTGCTACACCATGAGGACCATATCCCTCGTATGTAACACTCTTATATTCACTTTGATCCTTACCCATTGCATTCTTGATAGCACGTTCGATGTTATCTTTTGGCATGTTCTCACGCTTACAAACGGCTATAACAGAACGAAGGGTTGGGTTGTTTTCTGGTTCTGGACCACCGGCTTTTACTGCTATAGCAATTTGTTTGCCAAGACGAGTAAAAGTTTTTGCCATATGGCCCCATCTTTTCATCTTTGCTGCTTTACGGTATTCAAATGCGCGTCCCATAATATCTTTAAATTTTAATTGCCAATTATAATTGTTTTTGATTAGTATTTGATTTAACGAAGCTCTGCACCTAATTGCTTTGTTAATTGTAGGATAAGTTTCTGCATAATGGCATCAATCGCCTTCTCGCTCATAGTCTTCTCCGTATCTTGCAGAATGAAGTTCACAGCATAAGATTTCTTTCCAACTGGCAAGTTCTTACCTTCATAAACATCAAACAAAGTAACAGTCTTAAGGAACTTCTTCTCTGTTTGATATGCAATTTGTTCAATGCTTGCAAACTCTACATTTTTATCAATAAGCAATGCCAAATCACGGCTTACTGCAGGGAATTTGCTAATTTCTGCAAATTTAACGCTCTGATTGCGAATAGCCTTCATCAACAAGTGCCAATTTAAATCAGCAAAGTAAACAGGATTCTCAATGTCAAATGCCTTAAGAATTCTGTAGCTTACAATACCCATCTTAACCAAAGTTTTGCCACCGCGATTACGAATCTCTATACTCTTATCAAATATATCCTCTGATCCATCAGCAAACACAAGCATACCCATTGTAACTCCTAAGCGTGAGAGAACGTTCATTACATATGCTTTTAGTTCTGCAAAACAACTATCCTCGTTAGGATGTCCCCAACTGCCAGAAACACGTTTACCAGTAACCCACAAACCCATATGCATATCCTCGGAATACGCATCAAGAACATGCTTGATAACTTCAGGATCTCTACTATCGGAAACTCCAGGAATGATATCCTGGCACTTGTGAGACTCATCAAATCTGTAGCAATTACCAAACTCGAACATAAGTTGATCTGGCATGCGATAAGCAGTGTTGCGTGCAATACTTTCAAGACCACCAAACAGCAAACTTTGACGCAATACACTCAAATCCTGTGAGAGCGGATTCAACAAACGAACACAATTTTCATCCTTATATGTCTGTTGGATGTTTGACTGATAATAACTGCTCTTTTGAAGACTATTGTTCAATATCTCATGGAAACCACATCCAACCAATTGCTCTGCAACAAGATTCTGTAGTTTATGACTCTTATCTGCATCACCCTTAACAGAGAGACTTGATTTTACCGTGGTTGGAATCTCAATGTTATTATAGCCATATATACGCAAAATATCTTCCACTACATCACAAGGACGCTGTACATCTACGCGATATGCAGGCACGGCAAGAAGCACCCCATCTGAATCTTCCTTAAGAATCTCCATTTCAAGACTGGTAACAATACTCTTTACAACATTAACAGGTATATCCTTGCCAATCAATGAATTTACATACGAATATTTTAATTCAATCTCAAAGGGTTTTGACTCAAAAGCACATACATCGACAATTTCCATGCTAACCTTTGCACCAGCCAACTCTTTAGCCATAATGGCAGCTTGCTTCAAAGCATAAATCTGTCCATTAGGGTCTATGCCACGCTCAAAGCGGAAGCTTGCATCAGTCTGAAGAGCATGCCTGCGAGAACTTTTTCTTATCCACGTTGGATTAAAGTAAGCACTCTCTAATAATACGTTGCATGTAGTATCGTAGGTGCCACTACCTTTTCCACCAAACACACCAGCAATACACATAGGTTCCTTAGCATTGCAAATAGCCAAATCACGCTCACTTAACTTATGTTCAACTCCATCAAGTGTAACAAATGGAGTTCCTTCGGGCATTGTTTTTACAACAACCAGTCCACCCTCTATCATATCTGCATCAAAACAATGCAAAGGCTGACCATAAGCCATCATGATATAATTCGTGATATCAACGATGTTGTTGATTGGACGTAAACCAATGATACGAAGACGATCTTGCAACCATTCGGGACTTTCTTTCACCTCGCAACCTGTCAAAGTCAGTGCACAATAACGTGGACATGCCTCGGTTGCTTCAACAGTAACAGGAATGGTCAATTGCAAATCATCAACTTTAAAATCGTCACAAGAAGGACGATGCAGAGAAGTTTCATAACCATTCTGCACAAGCCAAGCATACAAATCACGGGCAACACCCCAATGGCTACATGCATCTGCACGGTTAGGAGTTATGTCAACCTCTATCAAGTAGTCGCTCTCAAGATTATAATATTGTTTAGCAGGAATACCTATTTCAGTATCTTCTGGCAATACTATAATTCCATCATGGCTAGTACCTACACCTATTTCGTCCTCAGCACAAATCATGCCAAGACTTTCAACACCACGCAGTTTGCTTCGCTTTATAACAAATTCGTTGTCACCATCATATAATTTTGTGCCTACAACGGCAACAATAACCTTTTGTCCAGCTGCTACGTTAGGAGCACCACAAACGATTTGAAGAGGATTCTCCTGTCCAACATCAACCATACATACATGCATGTGATCACTATTAGGATGCTCATCACATGCAAGAATATGGCCAGTCCAAAGTCCTTCCAAACCACCCTTGATACTCTGCACCTCCTCAACGCTTCCAACCTCTAAACCAATGCTTGTTAGCGCCACGGCAATCTCATCTGCCGTAAGATTGAAATCAACGTATTCGCGAAGCCATTTATAAGATATATTCATATCGCTAATATATATATAATGTAGTCTAACTATTCAATGTGCAAAATTATAAAAAAATATGCAGAATCATGGCAAAACAATAAATAAAAATGGTAATTATATATTACTTTACAGTAATTCAAAAAGTCTCAAAAAAATCATCGATACTTTTATTTTTCCACAAAGATACGAAAATTTCTCAATTATTGTTATTATATTTATACATTCAAACTTATAAAGATAATTATTATGGAAAAATTAACAAGAGAACAAGAACGTGGTATTTGTAAGTTACTTCATCATACACATAATGAAGAAATGACACAACATATCCTTAATACTATTGGGAAACATAATTGGACAAGAGATATTTTGAGTGAATGTTCATATGATTATATGACAGAGGAACAAGAAACCTTATTTGAATCTCTTGGTGGTGGATATACTTGTGAAGAGATTGATGAAATTATTTACAACGACAACATCAATTTTGAAATTTCAGAGAAATTAAAAGAACAAGGTGTAATAAAATATCTTTACGAGAATGAGGATTATCTTAACGATATAAGAGAAGGTAGAATTATTTATGAGGGTATTGATATTGAAGAGATTAAAAATATGTTGTTGGATTGATGAAAGTTATATTTACCAGTGAAACCAAAGAAGATTTTAGAAAACACAATGACTACGTTCAAAGATTAAATAAATCAGATGGACATAAATATCAATCTTATGAATTAAAAGGGATTAATAAGTCATTTAAAAAGAATCTCAAGGATAATTTAGAGAAAATCAAAACCCCTAAAGATTCTATTTTTCCTAAAGAATTTGAATATAGTTCAGATAGTCATAAAATGTATGTTGATAAAATGAGTCATTATGTAGTATTTTATACAGTAGAAACTACTAAAAGTGGTGAGAAGATAATGAAAGTTAGAAGAAACATTCATTCTACTGAATTAAAGAAAGAACTTGAAGAAAAAGGAATTAAACCACTTAAAGACTGTGATAAATCATTACTTGACGACCTTGAAACAGTATATAAAGAAGATGATGTTAAATTAAAAGACGATTCGGAAGACGAAAAAGAAACTCAAGAAGAAGTCACTGATCCAGATACGGGAAGGAAAATTAAGAAAGTAAAACATGTGGGAAAACGTGGAGGAAAATATTATATAGACGATAATGGAAACAAAGTATATCCAGAAGAATGGAATGAATCTATAATAGATTTGAAAACTAAAATATTAGAATCTAAAATAGTATCTTTAGTAGATTATCTTAAACGAATGATTGGGTAATAAAAAGAGAAGTGGTTGTGACACTTCTCTTAATCGTACACCTCATAATGAGTAACTATCACACAACCTTTCAGTTGTATCCAAACCGTTTGTAATCAATTAAGATTACTAATCATATCATTCAAATAATTTCATTAAAAGTTCAACTATGTCAAAACGAATAGATACTTTAATAGAAAATCGAATGATTACATCCAACGTATTCTTGATATTTAGATGTTTACGAATATTTTTCATGAAGTATTCATCTTAATTTTTTTTATTCATTATAAATTTTGATTTATTTATCAAAATTAAGGTTAATACTAATGTTAACAATCTTGAATAGATACGGAGTGTGAGACCGTATCTATTTTTTGTAAATACGGATAAGGAGGAGAGTGATTATATATTATGTTTTTCATACATATATATAAGAAATCTCACCTAAAAGTTTAGTCATAAAACGTTAATTATCATTAAAATAAATCACAAAAATATTTGGTTATTTCAAAAGTTTTTATTAATTTTAGGTGTACAAAAAGACAACAAAATGATAGGATTGAGTAAGTTTAATTCAATGTTTGAATTGATACAGACATTTACTTCGGAAGAAAAATGTTTGGAGTATTTGGAACATATTAGATGGAATGGGAATGTGATTTCTCCATTCGATTCAGAATCTAAAGTTTATAAGTGTTCTAAAGGATATTATTGTAAGAATACTAATAAGATGTTTAATGTTAAGACAAAAACAATATTTGAGAATACCAAAATACCATTACAAAAATGGTTTATTGCAATTTGGTTAATTACTTCTCATAAGAAAGGTATATCTTCATTACAATTGTCACGGGATATAAATGTTACTCAAAAGACCGGTTGGTTTATGTTACAACGTATTAGAAAGTGTTTTGAGATAGAAAATCAACATAAGTTATTCAATATAGTTGAAGTTGATGAAACTTATATTGGAGGTAAAGAAAGAAACAAGAATATAAAACCCAATAAACAAGGGACTCAAGGTCGTAGTACAAAATCAAAAATTCCTGTAATAGGAATGATAGAACGTAAAGGTAAAATCGTTTCACATATTATTGAAAATGCAAAATCGGAAACATTGACATCCTCAATTATAAGAGTAGTAGATAAATCTTCAAAGGTATATACTGACGAATGGAAAGGATATTGTAAAATCCATACTTTATATGAACACAAATTCGTTAAACTGTCTTTTCCTGAAAATGGTTGACTCTTTTTAGGCCCTGTTTTTTAACACTTGCTTATCCATACGGATTTGGTTGACTGTTTCGTCTGAGTACAGTTTACTACTTTCACTGGAGAGGTTGACTCTTTTCCTAAGAAGGTT
>JAFYQK010000011.1 GCA_017547165.1 Bacteroidaceae bacterium | reverse complement strand
GTCTGTCTTTAATTTCTTTAATATGATTATCTTCGTTGTATTTGAAGAATATTGCATAATACGAGGGGATTGAAGCTAACTTCTTGCGCTTACCATAATCCTTTAAATCTTGGCTTATGCTTGCTAATTCTTGTTTAATTATGTCATAATTGGGCAAATTTATGACAATCTCCTTTTTATTCAGTTTCCTGTTGGTTCGAATGGCAAGCATTCTTTTGAAGAAATTCTGATAACCCTCGATGTTGAATACCACGCTATCCTTGTTTGCCTTATTAACAAGGAACAATCCAACCGGAGCTAATACCATGCTGCTGAGCCAGATTCCAAACCAGACAGCCCACTCTCCGGTTTTGGCCATTTTCTCGCCGCCGGCATTGACAATATAGTATAGAAGGAAGACAATTACGCTCACAACCACAGGAACTCCCAGACCTCCTTTTCTTATAATTGCTCCCAATGGGGCTCCAATAAAAAAGAATATTAGACAAGCCAGACTATGAGAGAATTTCTTTCTTGCTTCCATGTGATGTCTGCGTAATGTGGAATTGGCGTTTTCCGTTGTCATTCCTCTGAATTCAAACTCTGCCTGTGTGCTTTGGGCAGAACTCAAAGCGCTCTTTACGACTGTTTTTCTTTTGTCGGCACTAAGTCTTAAAAATAAGGAATCAATATGCTCGACAGAGTCTAATTTGGCAACAAAGGCAACAGAGTCTTTTACTTCTCTGGGGAATGTGCCTTTTAGATACTGATTTTTTGCGACTTTGTGAAAATATTTGCCAAGACTATCGCTCACATTGTTCAGTGAGTCAATACCGTCAATGATTTTTTTTAGTTCCTTGGTTTTTGCATCACCATTAAAGAGATTGGCATCCATCATACTAAAATTCACATCAAACGGAATTAGCGTGACCTCTCTAAGGAATGTTTCTCTCATATATGGCACATTTGCCTTAAGCATATTGCCGGTGCTTGAATCCATGTTTTTGAAGCGTTCACCTCCATACATGGTCAGTTTCAAATTCTTTTGGTCTGCTGTACTTTCCAGTTTTGCGGAGTCTGCCAAAACAATCTCCATTTTGTCGTACCCGCCCTGACTACGGTATATCATCACCCCATGAAGCATGCCAGAAACAGATTTTTCTTTTACAAAGATACTATAGTCTGGGATTTCGCTATAGAATATGCCTTCTGGAATGTCTGCTTCCGGGGTTTTCTGACGCATGCTCCAAAGTAATGTCGCCAATTGCCTTGTCGCTTTGGGTTGAATATTGTTCTGGAAGAAGAAACTTCCGATAGATGTAAGAGCAGAGACAATAAAAATTGGGCAAAGTATTCTGATTAGTGGAACACCTGCTGCTTTGAAAGAGAGCAGTTCCAGTTTTTCTCCCATATTGCCAAAGGTGATAAGTGAAGCAAGCAACACAGCAAGAGGAAGAGCCATAGGTATCAGTGTCAGACTTGCGTAAAAGAAAAATTCCACGAGAATGTCCCAACTCAATCCTTTGCCAACAAGGTCGTCGATGTATTGCCAGATGAATTGCATGATGAAGATGAACAAGCAAATGAAGAATGTTCCCGCAAACATCAGCAGGAAACTCTTCAGTATGTAGATGTCCATTTTCTTAATCAAGCTCATGCGCGCATATATTATCCTCGCAAAGATACAAAAATGCGTGTTATTATATGTTTGGATTGCATTCTTTTACTTTTTTTTGAGAAAAATATGCCGAATTCTTTGCAGAATAAAAATATTGTATTACCTTTGCACTCGCAAAACAGCAATGCCTCAAGTAAATGAGGATGGTTATGGCGGGATAGCTCAGCTGGTTAGAGCGTCGGATTCATAATCCGAAGGTCATGGGTTCAAGTCCCATTCCCGCTACAGAAAAAAAGGAGAGTTTAGACTCTCCTTTTGTTTTTATAAAAATTCAGTAAATTTCTTATTTCAGCTGATTTCCAGTACATATACCTCTTCGGTGCATGTCTGTGCTGATATGCTTTAGACGCTTTACGAAATCATCATAGTTTCGGTTGCTCTGCTGACTCCAGCCTGCTTCGCTTAAGGCTAAAGCTCTGGGAAAGGCCATGTAATACAATCTTTCTGTGGAGTTTATACATTCACTCCATAGTGTGCCTGCAACACCGCAAAGGTTGTTCTTTTCAAAATCTTTACTATATCCCCATGCGGGATTTAGTTTGTAGGTCTGTTGTAGAGATGTAATAGGCATTCCCCAATTTACCTCCGGCATGTCTCCTGAAGCAGCAGGATAGTCAAGATAACAGTGTTCTCCAGGGCAAAGCATTATTTTTGCATTGCATCTAATGGCCGCATCAATGGCAGTTGCTGTAAGACCATGGCGCCAGGCAAAAACTATGCAACCGGGCTGTATTTCATGAAAATCGGTCTCGTACCAGAACATTGGTGTTTTATTGAGTTTGCTTCTTAAGAATCCTATTACTCTGTCGAACATATGCTTTTGTAGGCGCCAATTGTCATTTCTTGACCCTGGTTGGGGCTTTGTGTTGGGATCGCTCATTATTTCCTTAAGCAAGGCTTGGCAACTCTTGCACCCAGACCAGCATTCCAATGGAGGATTTCCTGCTTCGTCGCCGCCAAGATGCACATACTTGGAGGTAAAGATGCTAGACAGTTCGGTGAACACGTTTTCCAGAAAGTCATAAGTGAACTCGTTACTGGGGCATAGCAGGTTGTCTGAAACGCCGCAAGTTGTACGTATGGGTAGCTGCACGCCTCCGCAAGTCAGTTCAGGATAGCAGTGTATGGCTGCTACCTGATGACCGGGCATCTCAATTTCAGGTATTATTTCTACATGGTAATTCTTGGCAAAGGCAACCAGTTCTTTCATTTGTTCCTGAGTATAGAAGCCTTCAATGGGCATCTGCATGTCGTCCATACCAACACGGAAACTGCCTTTCTCTGTCAGTCTGGGATACTTTTTAATCTCAATTCTCCAGGCTTGGTCGTCAGTAAGGTGCAAGTGCATGGCATTCATCTTGTATCTGGCCATTTCTGCAACCATACCTTTAAGGTCTTCAAATGGGATGAAAATTCGGCATGGGTCGAGCATCAATTCCCTTATTTCTGTGCGTGGACTATCTTCGATGATGGTGGGAGGGATAGTGTTAATTTGTCCATTTTTATTTTTTGGAATCAATATCTGGTCCAAAGTCATTATTCCATAAAAGACTCCTGCAGCATCAGCACCAGTAATCTTAATGCCTGAATCATCAATGCATAATGTATAGGATTCTGGATTGCCGATAGTTTTGTCTATCTCCAACGTGATTTTGGCCTTGCTTTTTTTCTTTGTTTTGAGACGCAATCTTTTGTCAAGAATTTCTTGAAGATGCTGGCTTTCGTTAGCGAGTGACGAAGGGGCTATAATTTGTCCAAGATTGCTGGTAATCAACTCCTTTCCTTCGGTGTGTCTTATTTTGTTAGGTATGGGTATAATATTGAAAATTCCATTATGCTTTTCTTTGACGATTCCTGCTTTCTTTGAGAAAAAATCTTTCCATACATCACTCGTTTTATATGCCTTTTCTGAACCTTTGGGGACAATGAGTTTTACTTTGCTAACGTCTATTCCGCTGAAAGCATCTTCTGCAATTTGAGGTGGGGTGGTAGCAGAAGAAATAATGGTTTTTAAACCGAAGCAGTTGCCAAAAGCGCGGCTTTCAATTCGTTCGGTGCTTTCTGGTAAGGTGATGTTTTCTATTCCATCGCAAGCAAATAAAGCTTGCTGACCAATGATTTTTAGTTTGTTAGGTAAGATGATGTTTTTAAGTTTGTGTCTCGAATGTAAGGCATTCTGCCTAATGCTGTCGCAATCAGCTTCGCTTAAATCCAGACTTTCCATGTTCCATTGTAAATCCCTCAATTGGCGGAAATCGTCATTCCATCCTCCGCATCTAAAATCGCCGGTGATTTTGACATTTTGTGCGTTTACATAAAAGCATTGTGTGATAAATATGATCACCAGGATTATATATTTTTTTCTCATATCAATGTTTTTGGTTTGTTAACACCACAAAGATACAAAATAATCAAATTACGTTCACATAATTGCTAAAAAAAACGTACCTTTGTACGCGTTAATTAAGGTGTTTAAACTTAAAAAGTAATAATATGTCACAAACAAAGAAAATCAAGCGAGCTTTGGTCAGTGTATTCCATAAGGATGGACTTGACGAGATTTTGCGCACACTACATGCTCAAGGCGTGGAATTGCTCAGCACTGGTGGTACACAAACATTTATTGAGAGTCTGGGTATTCCATGCGTAAAGGTGGAAGATGTAACATCTTATCCCAGCATTCTTGGTGGCCGTGTAAAAACTCTTCACCCTAAGGTTTTTGGTGGAATTCTTGGTCGTCGTGAACTTGAAGGCGACCGTCTGCAGATGGAGCAATATGAGATTCCAGAGATAGATTTGGTGATCGTAGACCTTTATCCCTTTGAGCAAACTGTAGCAAGTGGCGCTAGTGAGGCTGATATCATTGAGAAAATAGATATTGGTGGTATTAGTTTGATTCGTGCTGGTGCTAAGAACTTTAACGACGTCATCATTGTGCCCAGTAAGGCAGAATATTCTGCATTGCTTGATCTTCTTCAGAAGAAGGGTGGCGAGAGTGATGTTGAAGACAGAATGTGGTTTGCTGCTCAGGCATTTGGCGTAAGTAGCCATTACGATACTGCTATTCATGAATATTTTGTTAAGTAATCATTCTTAGTACTCTCTTGATTTAATGGGATTTTTTAGTTTTACAAAAGAAATCGCAATGGACTTGGGTACAGCCAACACCATTATCATTTGTGATGGTAAGGTTTTGGTAGATGAACCCAGTGTAGTAGCATTGGATCGTCGTTCAGAGAAGATGATTGCAGTGGGTAGTCGCGCAAAGATGATGTACGAAAAGACCAATCCGGAGATCCGTACCATACGTCCTCTTCGTGATGGTGTCATTGCAGATTTCAATGCATGTGAGCAGATGATGCGTGGCCTGATTAAGAAAATCCACACAGGAACACATCTCTTCACCCCTTCTTTGAAAATGGTTATTGGTGTGCCAAGTGGCTCTACAGAGGTAGAGTTGCGTGCTGTTCGTGATAGTGCTGAGCATGCAGGAGGTCGTGAGGTTTATTTGATCTACGAACCAATGGCTGCTGCTATAGGTATAGGCATTGATGTCTTGGCTCCCGAAGGCAATATGATTGTGGATATAGGTGGTGGTAGCACCGAGATTGCAGTGATAAGTCTTGGTGGTATTGTTGCCGACAAGAGTTTGCGTGTTGCCGGCGATGAACTTACTGCTGATATTCAGGAGTATATGTCTCGTCAACATAATGTTAAGGTCAGTGAGCGTATGGCAGAACGTATTAAAATACATGTTGGTGCCGCTCTTACCGATTTAGGAGACGAGGCACCTGAGGATTATGTTGTTCATGGTCCTAACCGTATCACTGCTTTGCCTATGGAAGTTCCTGTTTGTTATCAGGAAATTGCACGCTGTCTTGAGAAGACTGTTGCCAAGATAGAAACTGCTATTCTCCAGGCTCTTGAGGAAACTCCACCAGAGTTATATGCTGATATTGTTCATAATGGCATTTATCTTGCTGGTGGTGGCGCTTTGCTGAAAGGTCTTGCACGTCGCTTTACTGATAAGATAAATATACCTTTCCATGTTGCTGAAGATCCTTTGCATTGTGTGGCAAAGGGTACTGGCATAGCATTGAATCACATACATGAATTTGCATTCTTGATGTAATAATGATTGTCAAGCCTCATTCGTCCGGGATGGGGCTTTACCGATATGCAAGGTTTTGTTGATTGGATAAGAAAATATTCGCATTGGCTGGTGTTGGTTTTGTTAGAAAGCATCAGCCTTGTCCTGTTGATATCTTTCAATAACTACCAAGGCAGTGTCTGGTTTGCTGGAGCCAACCGCATTGTTGGTCAGGTTCATGAATGGCAACAAGATGTGTTTTCTTATTTGTCATTGGGAAAAGTAAATAAACAACTTGCCGATCGGAATCTTTTGTTAGAGCAGGAGATAGAAGTGCTTCGCCGGGAACTTAATGTTTTGAAGCATGACAGTACGTTTACAGAGCGTACCTTGGCTGCTAAATTGCAAAAAGCACAAACAATTCCTGCAAAGGTTATTTATAACAGCATAACATTAAGAGACAATTACATCACAATTAATAAGGGCTCTGCAGATGGAATTGAAACCAAGATGGGAGTGGTTTGTGGTACAGGCTTAGTGGGTATTGTCTCACACGTTACCGCCCATTATTCTATTGTGATGTCGGTGCTTAACAGCAAATCGCGAATATCATGCCGTTTGCGTGGTAGTAATTATTTCGGTTATCTTCATTGGCAAGGAGGTAATGTTTTGACTGCAGTTCTCGATGATATACCAAGGCATGCCGATTTCCAATTGGGTGATGCCGTCGAGACAAGTGGTTTCAGTAATGTGTTCCCTCCAGGTATATTTGTTGGACGTATAATAAAAATAAATGACAGTAAGGATGGTTTGAGTTACCAGCTTATTGTGCAATTGTCTGCTGATTTGGCAAATATACACGATGTTTCCGTAATTCTTAAAGACGATGATACAGACATTGCCTCATAGAATTGGTCTAATCCTGTTGATTATCTTCCTTCAGATATTTGTTTTCAATAAAATCTGTTTAGGTGGGTATGCCGTTCCTTTGATGGGTGTCATGATACTGTTTCATATTCCTGTCAATGCAGGGCGTATTAGTGCTATGCTACTTGCCTTTATGGTTGGTTTGTTGCTTGATGCCTTTAGTAATACTCCGGGTATTTCTGCTGGTGCAATGGTCGTTGCATCATTTGTCCAACAACCCCTTCTTCATGGAATGGCACCAAAGGATTCGCTTGAGGATTCCGTTCCAAACAAAGAATTGCTTGGTAAATACAAGTACTTCTTTTATATGGCAATTCTGATGGCAGTTCATCATGGCATTTACTTCCTGTTAGATGCCTTTACGTTCTTTAATCCAATAACCTTGCTCTTACGCTTTGTAAGTAGTTATGCATTGTCGATGCTTTTTGCTTATTTGTTAGAGATGTTCCGAAAGCCAAAAGCCTGATTGTTCCTGAACTGCTTATGAAGAAGAAATACGAATTAGGAAAGCGTAAATATATTATTGGCGGCATAGTAGTTGTGATTATATGCTCCTATATCTTACGCTTGTTCACATTACAGTTGTTGAGCGAGGAATACAAATCCCACGCCGACAATAATGCTTTTCTGAATCGTATACTATTCCCTGCCAGAGGTGCAATTACCGATCGTAATGGCAAGCTTTTGGTATACAATCAACCTGCTTATGACATTATGGTTGTAATGAAGGAGCAGGAAGGTGTAGACACTTTGGATTTGTGCAAAACACTGAATATCACTCCAGACTGGTATATTCGTCGCATGAACGAGATTCGCGATCCAAGGCGTAATCCTGGTTATAGTCGTCACACCCCCCAGTTATTTATGAGCCAGCTGTCTGCCGAAGAGTTCAGTACTTTTAGCGAGAAACTCTTCTGCTATCCCGGTTTTTATGTCCAAAAGCGCAGTATTCGCCAATATACATATCCGTATGCTGCGCATGTGTTGGGCGACGTCGGAGAGGTGGGCCCCAAGGATATTGAGCAGAATAGTTATTATCGTAGTGGTGATTATATTGGTAAACTTGGCATAGAACGCCAATATGAGGAACAACTTCGTGGAGAAAAAGGTGTCGAAATCTTGCTGCGTGACTCTCGTGGTCGAATTAAGGGTCGTTATCAGAACGGAAAATTTGATGAAGCTCCAGTTCCTGGTAAGAATCTGACATTGTCTTTAGATATAGAATTACAGGCCCTTGGCGAGCGTCTCATGAAGGGGAAGAAGGGTGGCATTGTTGCCATAGAACCGTCTACCGGTGAAATCCTGTGCATGGTGAGCAGTCCTACATACGATCCGCGTATGATGGTTGGTCGTCAGCGTGGTGAGAATAACAAACTTCTTTCCAATAACCCTCACAAACCCCTCCTTAATCGTGCTATAATGGGCCAGTATCCGCCTGGTTCTACATTTAAGACAACGCAGGCGCTAACCTTTTTACAGGAAGGAATTACTACCACATCCACATCTTATCCTTGTACTGGCGGATTCCATTTCAAAGGTCTGACTGTCAAATGTCATGCCCATGCCGCTCCAATTGCTGTTGTTCCGTCGTTGGCAACATCTTGCAATAGTTATTATTGTTGGGGACTTTTTCAGATGTTCTCCAATCGTAACAAGTATCCAACGGTTCAGGACGCAATGACACGTTGGAAAGATTATATGGTGTCAATGGGTTTTGGATACAAACTTGGTGTTGACTTGCCAGGAGAGAAACGCGGAATGATTCCTAATGCTCCATATTATGACAAGGCATATCGCAAATCATGGAATGGACTCACTGTCATATCTATCTCTATTGGTCAGGGAGAGGTTAATGCGACTCCTCTTCAAATAGCGAATCTTGGTGCCACTATTGCAAATCGTGGTTGGTTTATCACTCCTCACATTGTCAAAGACATTCAGGACGAGGATATAGATTCGCTTTATACCAACCGACGATATACTATGGCGCAGCGTTCCAACTACGAAATTGTAGTCCAGGGTATGCGTGAGGCTGTGATAAACGGAACATGTCGTGCTGCAGAGACTTCTGCTTACGAAGTGTGTGGTAAGACAGGTACCGCCCAAAATCCACATGGACAGGATCACTCGGCCTTCATGGGATTTGCACCAATGAACGATCCCAAGATCGCCATTTGTGTTTATGTCGAGAATGGTATATGGGGTGCAACGTATGGAGTGCCCATAGGATCTTTGATGATAGAACAATATCTTACTGGCAAACTGTCGCCTGAAAGTGAAGAGAAAGCGAAGATTTTTGAAAACCGACATATTATTCCTGCAGACAATGCCATCAGCAAAAAAGAACAATAAGGAGCAGACTACCCTGCGTAGCCTAGATTGGCTCACGGTATTCTTTTATATAATACTTGTCGCCATGGGTTGGATGAGTATTTGTGGAGCCAGCTACAATCTTGAAGCAGGTACGCAGTTACTTGATTTTTCTGCTCGCAGTGGTATGCAATTGGTTTGGATAGTCACAGCTCTCTTTTTGGTAGGAGTAATTCTTTGTGTCGACGACCGCCTTATAGAAAGTCTATCCTATTTATTATATATAGGATTTATAGCCTTGCTATTTGTTACTCCAATGATAGCCCACGACATTAAAGGCAGTTTGTCGTGGATCAAGATTGGAGGATTTAGTATCCAGCCAGCCGAGTTTGCCAAATTCTCAACCGCAATTTGTATAGCCAAAGTTATAAGTAGTTTTAATTTTGACTTATCCCGTTGGCGCGACCTGTGCATTAGTGCTATTCTTGTTCTTTTGCCTATGATACTGATTGTTATGCAAAAGGAAACAGGCTCCGCTTTAGTCTACTTGGCATTCTTTTTGATGTTCTATCGAGAAGGAATGGTTGGGAGCATTCTCTTTTCTGGTGCCGCTGCAGTCTTTTATTTTGTCGTTGGCATACGTTATGCCGACGTTCCTCTATGGGATGTTACCCAAATTAGCAGCGGAGAGTTTTTTGTCCTGTCTGGAATACACCTTTTCGTCTCTATAATGATGTGGGTTTACACATCCCTCCGTAAACCCATGCTACAAGTGTTGATATTCGGGACGCTTGCCTATTTTATGGCTGTTTTGTATGCCAAGTTTCTTTATCCATTTAATGTATGTTGGATACAATTGACTGTTCTTGTAGCAACAATTTCATACTTGATTTATCTATCGGTTCGTGAACAGCTTTGGTCATATGCTCTTATTGCCATATTTGCTATTGGCAGCACTGGTTTCTTTTATTCTACAAATTATGTTCTGAACGATATACTTCAACCACACCAGCAGACACGAATCAGAGTGTTGCTTGGTCTTGAAGATGATCCCAAAGGAGCAGGATATAATGTCATTCAGGCAAAGATAGCAATTGGTTCGGGAGGACTGAAAGGAAAGGGATTTTTGAATGGCACCCAAACTAAATTAAAATATGTGCCGGAACAAGATACTGACTTTATTTTCTGTACTGTAGGTGAAGAGCAAGGATTTGTTGGCGCCACGGTGGTACTGGTGCTGTACTTGCTGTTCTTGCTTCGTCTTATTTATCTTGCTGAGCGCCAACCATTCCGTTTTGGAAGGATTTATGGCTATAGTGTCATGAGTATCTTCCTGTTCCATGTCTTTATCAATGTTGGCATGGTGCTTGGTCTGACTCCCGTAATTGGAATACCATTGCCTTTCTTTAGCTATGGTGGTTCATCATTATGGGGTTTTACAATACTCTTGTTTGTGTTCCTGCGTATCGATGCCGCTCGTAATCGTATGCAACGCTGAATTTAAGAAAACGGCAGTTTCTATTCTTTGCAACGGTAAACTTTGACACCAATCTCTGTAATTTCAGAAATAGGTTCTTCTGCCATGATATGCCGTACAATCAAGTCCCCCCGCTGACCTTGGTGCAGAAAGATTTCCACGCTTTCTGTTGTGAAGTTCCTGTGTGTTACACCCTTTCCTCCAAGTTTGTTGTCTCCGCTTGTTCCAGTAGTGAAGCAAATGGTATCAGAAACCAAACGATACGGAATGTTTGTCCTAAAATCATATGCAATCCACAATTGGCTGTATTTGAATGTAGGAGCAGTGCGCATCTCAAATCTCACCTTGTAAAACCCATTTTCTTCAGGTTCAGGAATATTGAAACTTAAAGTGTCGCTCCTTAGCCACCCTTCTTGGGTTATGTGGTGATATTGGTGTTGCAGAATGTTGCCAGTGCACCCACACCACATAGTCGCAAGGAGTGGTAAAAACACAACAACGGCACTAATTTTGGGTATTGTTCTTGCCATTGTGTCTGTTTTTCTTCTTTTTCTTTTTCTTGCTCGCAAGCTGGGCGTCAAATCTGCTGAGATCTTCCTGTGTTGCCAGGTCTACAGGTCCTTCTTTTTTGCTTGTGGTATTTATTGACAAGGACACTGGGTTCTCCCCGCGCTTATTCATAGCAATAATCTCAGCGGCACGTTCTGCGGTAATGGTTGTAATGTTGGCGGCAAAATGCTTGTCAGAAGAGTATGAAACCATTCCTGCTAATGTATCTGCTTTGAAAAAGAACCATTCGCCCTCTTGTGTGCATAGGACGATATCTCTGTTGGGTAGTTTGCGGAAGGCCTCCACATATTGGTCTACCTCATAATTCATGCAACACTTAAGTTTGGCACACTGTCCAGCAAGTTTTTGTGGATTCAGCGAGAGATTCTGAAAGCGGGCAGCTGCCGTACCAACGCTGGTAAAATTCTTCATCCATGTCGAGCAACACAGTTCTCTTCCGCAGGGACCGAATCCTCCAATTCTACCTGCTTCCTGGCGTGCGCCAATTTGCTTCATCTCCACTCTGATATGGAAAACGTCTGCTAAAACTTTAATTAACTGGCGGAAGTCGACGCGCCCATCAGCGATATAGTAGAAAATGGCCTTGTTACCATCTCCCTGATACTCAACATCGCCTATTTTCATTTCCAGTCCAAGATCCTTTGCTATTTGTCTGGATTCTATCATTGTCTGATGCTCTCGGGATTTAGCGACTTCAAACTGTTCCAGGTCACAGTCTTTTGCTATTCGATATATGCGCTTAATTTCCTCCTCGCTTCTGAGGTTTGCCTTTTTGGCCTGCAATGCTGCTAAAGCACCAGTCATTGTCACAGTTCCAATGTCATGTCCAGGATTTCCCTCTACTGCTACAATGTCGCCTTTCTTTAATTCTAATCCATTTGAATTATGGTAGTATCCCTTTCTTGTATTTTTAAACTGCACCTCAACAATATCTGTTGCTGTAGGGTTGTTAGGAATATCTGCCATGTAATCAAAGACATTCAGCTGTGCGTAGTGGTTGGTGTGCCAGCCTTTGCTACATAAACCTCGTCCTCCTCCTGAAATATATTTATGTTCCATTATTGTATTAGTAGTACTATCATTTTAAGTGCAAAGTCAAAAAACACCATTCTTGGGTTTACATTCTGTTCTATGTCCCGCTGGCATTTGCTCAACTCTTCCATTATTGGAATAACATTCTTCTCATTTACAAACCTTGCAAATCTGGTGCTGAAAGCCTCCTCTTCTGTAGTTTCATAAATCAACTCCTTTTTATTGAAATTGTATATGAAATTTTCGCGAATAAGGCGTTGACAATATTCAAGGAATCTTTTCTGGCTCTCTCGCCCCATCTCGCTTGTCTTGTCGCTCCACTCGCGCATGTCCTTAATGCGTCTCATGTAGCTCATGCGCATTAGATGAACGAATAAGTCAAAAAAAAGTTTCTCTTCGTTTTCCGAACTCAAGCGGCTAAGTGCAGCATAGTAGCTTCCTTGAGCCACACGAGCCATCACCTTTGCCTCATCAGCAGCTATGTTGTTATATTTTATCAATGCCGAAGAAATTTCTTCATCTGTCAATGCAGGCACATGAATCATTTGTGTGCGACTCTGGATTGTTCCAAGCACTCTGTCTGGTTCTTCGCTTACAAGAATGAAGTATGTTTCTGAGGGCGGTTCTTCAATCAGTTTTAAAAGTTTGTTGGCGGCCTGCACCATCATTCTTTCTGGTAACCACACCAAAACAACTCTTCTGCCGCCTCTGCTTGGCTTAAGCTGCAATTTGTGCTGCAAGGCATCACTCTCACTGACATAGTGCACAAGTTGCTGGTTGTCAGCTTTTATGGCAGTAAGCCAATCCTCAATGTCAATATATATCTTCGATGCCAGCAGTTCCCTCCATTGGGGGAGAAAGTCATCAGAAACGGGGTGGTCGGTACTCTTTCTCTTGCATACCGGCAACGAGAAATGCAGGTCTGGATGTGCCCAATCTTTCAGCATTGCCTCGTCGCTACTGTCTTTGCATACAAGCATGTGGGCAAATGCCAGTCCCAACGCCAACTTTCCATTGCCCTTAGGACCATAAAACATCATGGCGTGCGGAATTCTGTTTTCGCTCACCATTTTTATCAGCCTTTCTTTGACGGCCTCTTGTCCTATGATATTGTTAAAGTTCAATATATCTGTTTTGCAATTTGTCCGATACTGTCTACCGCGCTCATTGTGTAGAAATGCAGGTTAGGTGCTCCCTTAGCAATAAGTTCCTTACATTGCTCCACGGCCCATTCCATTCCAACTTGCTTTATCTCCTCATCACACTTGCACTTAACTGCTTCTCTATATAAATCTTCTGGTAAATCGCAGTGGAATACTTTGGGAATTATACTTAATTGGTTCAGCTTTGTTAAAGGTTTGATGCCTGGTACAATGGGAATGTCAATGCCTGCCTTACGGGCACGTTCAACGAAAGAGAAATACTTCTCGTTGTCATAAAAAAGCTGTGTGACAGCATATTCAGCACCAAGTCTGACCTTCTCCTTAAGGATTGCTAAGTCGCTTTCCATGTTGGCTGCCTCCTCGTGTTTTTCTGGGTAGCATGCAACACCAAAGGTGAACTTCTCACCTGGGCATTTTATATCACTGCCGTCAAAGAACCTTCCTTTGTTGAATTCGTTTATCTGCTCTATCAGTTCAATAGCATGCGAAGGACCGTCGCCAGTGGGTTTGAACATGCTTTCCTCTTTGGCTTTATCCCCTCTTAATACTAATAAGTCACTTATGCCAAGAAACTGGAGGTCCAGAAGCATATATTCCAAATCCTCTCTCGTATGGCCACTGCACACGATATGTGGAACCACGGGTATGCCATATTGCTGTTGAATTGCAGCTGCAATCGCAATTGTGCCAGGTCTGCGTCTAACCCTCTGTCTCTGCATTAATCCTCCCCCCAAATCTTTATAAACATACTCGCTTCGGTGGGTTGTTATGTTTATGTATCTTGGATTATACTCTTTCAACCGGTCAATTGTGTTGAACAACTGACTGGTCCCCGTACCTTTTAAGGGAGGTAAAACTTCAAAAGAGAAGGGTGTTCTTTGTTTATCGTTTATGAGGTCTATAACCTTCATTGTGTTATCCGTTCAAATATGTGTGCTTTTTGTTGTACTATAGAAATTGAGTGTAAAGTTATATAAAATATAGTGTTTTGACAAGTGATATTTATAAAAAAGGCGGCATTTGCAATCTATCTATTCAAGAAAATACAAAACTCAATGATAACGTATTGAAATTTTATGTAAATTTGTAGTGGAAAACTTTAACTAATACATCAAACAAATAGTGACTTATGACACTTATTAAATCTATTTCCGGTATTCGTGGCACCATCGGCGGCAAGGCTGGTGATACCCTCAACCCACTTGACATTGTCAAGTTTGTTAGTGCTTATGCAACAGTAATCCGCAAAACCTCTCCCGTCGGTTCTAACAAAATCGTTGTTGGACGCGACGCCCGCATCTCAGGTGAGATGGTAAAGAATGTGGTGTGCGGAACACTTATGGGTATGGGTTTTGATGTTGTCAACATCGGTCTTGCAAGTACTCCAACCACAGAGGTGGCCGTAACAATGGAAGGCGCTGATGGCGGTATCATTCTTACAGCAAGCCACAACCCACGCATGTGGAATGCGTTGAAGTTGCTCAACGAAAAGGGTGAGTTCTTCAATAAAGAGCAAGGCGAAGAGGTTCTCCGCATTGCAGAGGCTGAAGATTTTGAATATGCCGATGTTGATCACCTTGGTAAGTACACTGAGGATGACTCATACGACCAGAAGCATATCGATATGGTATTGAACCTCGATCTCGTAGACGTAGAGGCAGTACGCAATGCGCATTTCAAGGTTGCCTTCGATGCGGTGAATAGTGTTGGTGGCATCATCCTTCCCAAGTTGCTTGAGCAGTTGGGAGTAGAGAAGATTACCGGTTTGTTTACCGAACCAACAGGTGACTTCCAGCATAATCCAGAACCTCTTGAGAAGAACTTGGTTGAGATTAAGGAGCTCATGCAGAAGGGCGAGCACGATATAGCATTTGTTGTAGACCCCGACGTTGACCGTTTGGCTCTCTTCTGCGAGGACGGCACAATGTATGGCGAGGAGTACACTCTTGTTACCGTTGCCGACTATATCCTTCAGCACACTCCCGGCAATACCGTAAGTAACCTCAGTTCTACCCGTGCCCTCCGCGACGTTACCAACAAGTATGCTGGTTGTCAGTACAGCGCCGCAGCCGTAGGCGAAGTGAACGTTGTTACAAAGATGCGTGAGGTTAATGCTGTTATCGGTGGTGAGGGTAATGGCGGTGTCATCTATCCTGCAGCTCACAGTGGCCGTGATGCGTTGGTAGGCATTGCTCTGATCCTTACTTATTTGGCCAAGAAGGGAATGAAGACCAGTGAGCTTCGTGCTACATATCCCCCTTATCAAATAGCTAAGAACCGCATCGACCTCACTGCAGGTACAGATGTTGATTCAATCCTCGAGAAGGTTAAGGAACTTTATAAGGATCAGGAAGTAAATGATATCGATGGTGTTAAGATTGACTTCCCCGACAAATGGGTGCATCTCCGCAAGTCAAACACCGAACCCATTATCCGAGTTTATTCTGAGGCAAGCACTATGGAGGCTGCCGACCAACTCGGTAAGGATATAATGGATGTAGTATATTCTATGGTAAAGTAATTGCTTGACGGGCTTTGTCCCGTGGCTTTCAAAGGATAACTGTTAGCCCGGGACTCCCCGGGCTATTTTTTATAAACAAATATCAATATTATGTTAACACAGATTATCAACGGACGAATTCTAACCCCTCAGGGTTGGTTAAAGGATGGTAGTGTCATCCTTCGAGACAATAAGATACTTGAAGTTACCAATTGCGATCTTGCAATCATTGGTGCCAATGTTATTGATGCCAAGGGAATGTATGTTGTTCCTGGAGGTATCGAGATGCATATTCATGGAGGTGGCGGTCGCGACTTCCAGGAGGGTACCGAGGAAGCTTTCCGTGTAGCATGCGCAGCTCACGCCAAGTATGGTACCACCAGTATATTCCCTACTCTCAGCTCAAGCACAGTGCCAATGATCGAAAAAGCAGTGGAAACTTGCAGCAAACTTATGGCAGAGCCTAACAGCCCAATCTTGGGTCTGCACCTTGAGGGTCATTATCTTAATCCCAGCAAGGCTGGTGCGCAGATGCCTGAGTATATCAAGAATCCTGATCCAAACGAGTATATCCCCATCGTAGAGAACAGCCCATGTCTTGCCCGTTGGGATGCAGCTCCTGAGATGCCAGGTGCGCTTCAGTTTGGCAGATATTGTTCAGAGAAGGGTGTGCTTCCTTCAATAGCACATACAGCAGCAGAGTACTCTGATGTCAAGGCTGCTTACGAGTGTGGTTTCACCCATGTAACCCATTTCTACAATGCAATGCCAGGTTTCCATAACAAGGGTGAATATAAGTACGAAGGTACTGTAGAGAGCGTTTACCTGATGGACGACATGACTGTAGAGGTAGTTGCCGATGGTATTCATGTACCTCCCACAATTATGCGTATGTGCTATAAGATTAAGGGTGTTGAGCGTATGGCACTTATCACAGATGCTTTGGCAGTGGCAGCAGCAGGCGATGACGCACAGGCATTTGACCCCCGAGTGGTTATTGAAGATGGTGTATGCAAACTTTCTGATCGCTCTGCTTTGGCAGGTTCTGTTGCTACTATGGACCGTCTTATCCGCACTGCAGTACAGCAAGCCGAGATACCTCTTGAGGATGCCTGCCGTATGGTCAGCGAGACTCCAGCACACATTATGGGTTGCTATGACCGCAAGGGTTCTCTCTCTCGTGGCAAGGATGCCGATATCCTTATCCTCGACAAGGATCTCAACGTGCGCTGCGTATGGCAGATGGGTAAGATCATCGAGAACACATTGTTCTAAGAAAAAAGAAGTATTTTCTTTTACTATAAAGAAAGGTTTTATATATGAGCTGGAAGCGACAGGCTTCCAGCTCTTTTTTATATAGGAAACCCTAGGAATACCTAGGAATACCTAGGAAAACCTAGGAAAACCTAGGAAGTCCTATGAAAGCCTAGGAAGTCCTAGGAATCCTAGGGAAAACCTATAACCTACAGGGTTTCTATAAGTTCTATCTTAAAAAGCAAAAAGCCCGGGAAAACCGGGCTTTTGCTTTTATAAAGAGCGAGTTTTTACAAATTGTCCTTCTCGATATCCTTGAAGTACAAATATGTGCCGTGCTTCAGTTCTGCTGTAGCTGCCTCGTCACAAACGATGATTGCGTGGGGGTGCATCTGCAGAGCAGAGATAGTCCATTCCTGGCTTACACCAGCCTCGATAGCGTGCTGCAGAGCACGAGCCTTGTTGTGACCGTTACATACAATAAGAACCTCCTTAGCATCCATAACTGTGCCGATACCAACAGTAAGCGCAGTCTTGGGCACCTTGTTAACATCGTTGTCAAAGAAACGGCTGTTAGCAATGATAGTGTCGGTTGTAAGGCTCTTGATACGAGTGCGGCTTGTCAAAGAAGAGAAAGGCTCGTTGAAAGCTAAGTGACCATCAGGGCCAATACCACCCATAAACAAGTCAATACCGCCAGCAGCTTCAATAGCAGCCTCGTAAGCAGCGCATTCTGCCTCAAGATCTTCTGCATTGCCATTCAAGATGTGGACATTCTCCTTCTTGATGTTGATGTGGCTGAAGAAATTGTTCCACATGAAGCTGTGGTAGCTCTCGGGATGCTCTTCGGGCAAACCAACGTATTCGTCCATGTTGAAGGTAACAACATTCTCAAAGCTAACCTTGCCAGCCTTGTACATCTCGATAAGGTTCTTGTACAAGCCAAGGGGAGAACCACCTGTGGGGCAGCCCAACTTGAAGGGCTTCTCTGGGGTGGGGTTAGCAGCGTTGATGCGTGCAGCAACATACTCGGCAGCCCAACGGCTCAACTCAGTGTAATTAGGTTCAATAATTACTCGCATAGTTGTAAAAGTTTATAAGGTTAATATTTTAGGGTTATTTAGTTTCTCGTTTTATAGAAATTATAGATTGTATAGAGTCTCTATATAACCTATAAAGTTTAGTTTCTTTTTGTAGCTCCTGATATGGCGTCTGTCCTTGGTTCGCCAATATATTTTGCAGTATCGCCATCGGTGTTATATATCACATCATACAATGTTTGCTCCGTTACCTTCACTGCATTCTTGCTTAGTTCTGGCACGTTATAACTTTTCATCAGCATGACGTTGTGTTCGGGATCTCTTTGAGGCAGACAAAATGCCTTGTGAGCCTTGCCTTCTTTATCAAAATATGCAATGAATGGTCGTGTGTAGTTGCCATCCATGCGTCGTGTGGAGAAAACTATCCATCTGCCGTTGCTGCTCCACGAGTGGTATGAGTCAACGTCGTTGCTGTTTGCTTCTGTCAACGCATAGCATGAGTCGGTTTGCAAGTCTTTAACCCAAAGGTCGCTGCTCTTGTGCCAAATGTGGAATTGGCCATATTCACCTTCGGCATATAACACATATCTTCCGTCGGGACTTACTCTTGGGAATGTGATGCTCTTATGCTTTGCTTCTGCATTCACTACCATCACTGGTGTACCGAAGGTATCTTTTTCCATGTCATAGGGCATGCTCATCAGGTTGTAGTGTATGCTCTCATAGTTCTCTGTTATGGCTGGCGCACGCAGACTGTCGGGTACTCCTTTCAATTGTGGAATGTATGCCGCACAGAAGAACAGTCTGTTGCCCTCTGGGTTCCAGCAAGGAAATGTTTCAAGATATTCTGTACTCAAAAGATTTTTAACCTCATTTTTGTCTGCATAATACAGCAACAAGTCGCTATCGGTATCAACTACTTCGATTTTCTCGTCGTGATACATATGAAATGTCTGTCCGGTCTTGTTTGTTGAGAAGCATACCATATCTTTCTTGGGATGCCACGAAGGATATACACCAGCAGCAAGGATGTTGGGATCTTTTATTTGTATCTTTGTTGCCTTCTCACCGTTGATGATTATTGTACCACCGTGGTTAGCTCTCACATGGAAAAGCATGCGGTCGGTGCTATAGTTTTGAAAGTTGTGGCAGTTGATGCAATGGTTATGTCCGTCGCTGTAACTGCGATTGTTCTCGTATATTGTTTTTTGGGTGAAGTTTTCCAGGCATCGCTGGTAAATTCCCAACTGGCGGTAAAGCTCATACCCTGGCTCTATCAAGCGATAAGACAGGTATGGGTCGATGGCTTCTGCCACATCAAGGTAATGTGTATTGTGTTTATGCCATTTTTCTGCTTCTAAAGTGTAGACAGTCACAGATATTCTGCCACCGCTATTGTTCTTTAACAATGTTCTCCATTCAGTAGTGTCAATGTCAATGCGGTCTATGCCAGAAACGGTTAAATTGTTTCCGTCTGCACCTTCAAAAACCGCAACCAATCCTTCGCATCCCTCTACCATGAAATTCAGAGGTGCAATATTTTCTGGGATAACAATGTCTTTGTAGTCAGGATATATCTCGGCCTGCGAAGTTCTTTGCTCAAATAGGGTAGGGACATCAAAAGTCTTTTGCCCACACGAACTAAGCAAAAATGTAGTTATTATTAAGTAAAATATCTTTTTCATTGTTTTTAATTGCTTGTCCCTAAATACTGATTTCTTTTTTATCCGACATTAGTAGTCTTGAATCCTCCTTCGCTCAGCAATTGAAGTAAATTTCATTGCTCTCGCTTATTCGCAGATTCCACTTTTCAGTTTGTATCATCCACCCCCTCCCCTTCGGGGTTGTCCGCACGTCGCAATGGGGATTGCGACCCTCAGCGGGCACAGAATGACATCAAGTCATTCTTCTAAAGACCCTCTTCGCCCATGTCTCAGGGAGAGAAAGTTGGCGGTTCCGTTTTCCGTTTTCCGTTTTCCGTTTTCCGTTTTCCGTTTTCCGTTATCCGTTATCCGTTTTCACCTTTCCGTTTTTCGTTTAATTCACACCTGCTGTGCTTGAACCTTCGTTCTTGGGTGTTTTTTTTGTAGCTTTCAGGTTTCCAAAGAAGTAGTAGTAGGGATAATATCCCTTATATCTTGGGAATAGTTCCTTGGCATACTTGGGACGGTCTTTCATGTATGGCTTCATCTCGTTTAGCGTAGACGACAGTTTGCCCAATCTTATTCTAATATGGGGGAATCTTTGCTCAATGGTTTTATCTTTAGAAATCATCAGGCAAAGAGCGTCTGCTACATTTTCAGGAGGCATTGTTCCTGCCAAGGGCTGTGTCCGCATCATAAAGTTAGGCATTGACTTGGAGTACATACACACTGCTAATGAGTTTTTCAAGGCATCCATGCTCCTGCCCTCCATCAGTACTGCATTATATCCCAGGAATACAGGTTGCTGGAACACGTTCTCAAAGACATCGTGTATAGGTTCAAATTTCCGTATAAATGTCATTTCGGCATCGCTCTCCACCAAGGCTGTGTTGTCAAGGTATGGGCTGTATTTCTCAACGAACTCGCTTTCAAAGGGAACGTCTTTTAGAATACGTAGATATTTCTTGGCCACCTGCCATTCGCCCTTGAGCAAGGCACACTTCACAAGCAGCTCCATAGAGTGGATGTTCGGGCCAATCATAGTTACTCTCTCCATAGCATGATGTATGCAGGTCTGTATCAGTCCGGCATAGTAGTCGCAATCCTCTTGGTACAGCGGCACTACGTTGCTGTTTGGCGCGCTTCCTTTGCCGTGGATGTATATGGAGTCGTAGTCCAAGCGAATGTCGTACAATCTGTCGCAAATCTGTCCCATATTTACCAATGCTATTGCATAATGTGCTGCAATAGGTCGATAAGAAAGTTCTGCATTATCCCTTGCTATTTCGGCAACCTTTTTCCAGTCTTTATTGATAACTTCCACATTCATTTGTGCAACCACACGAGTGTAGGGACGCCATATCTCTGTTATAATAGTGGGAACTGTCAGTGCTATTGTCAGTGTAATTACCTGAAGCAAGTTTTGCAACTGGGTCTCATCTTTAGGCATTACAATTATAGCGGGAGATTTTTTTCTTGAGAAACTTGCAATCATTCCTGCCCATATCGAGAGTATGATGGTAGCGCAGAAAGGAATGCCCATTATGATTCCTGCCTCGTTCTCAAAGTATAGATTAACTCCCTCGTAAGACAACCAGGTCAAAAAGGCTCCTGCTGGAATGTATTGCAACCAGCGCCACTGTGCATTCAGACGCATACCATAGCCAAGACACCATGTGCTCCATGTTATCATTGCAGCAAACGGCAGTGCTCCTAACCAGGGATGGCGGAAAAGCATCATCATCATTCGACCGATGTACCATAGGGTGCCATACTCCTGACTAAGCAAAAACTCCATCTGCTGGCTGCTTGCTACCCAAAAGCTTCGTTCGCGAGCCATGCGAAAAACATCGCCATAATACCATGCTGCCCAAACATATACCAATGCGAACATTAATGGTATAATTGGCAGTATAAGTTTTTTCTTTTCTTTAGACATGTTTTTTGCTTTATATTCACGGCAAAGATAATAAAAAAAAATGATAAAAGAAAATGATAATAAAAACTATTGCGGAAATGTATTGCCCGAAATCAATTATTATCCCAAATGGGTTATTAGTGTATCATAACAGTTTGATGAGTGATTTTGAATTAAGTTACTTTAGCGAAGCGTAATTTTACGTGGCAATAAATAAACATATAGCGTGGATTTTTTTTTGCACGCAGATTTCGCGAAGAGTCGGACTTAGAAACTTAATCTACTATAATCTGCTTCTCTGCGTAATCTGCGTGGCAATAAATAAATAGACAGGTGGAAAGTTTTCTTTGCCACGCAGATTCCGCGAAGGGGCGGATTGAGCAGAGGAAGTTACGAACGGAAACGTGAAACTTTTTTGCCACGCAGATTTCGCGAAGGGAGGGATTGAGCAGAGGATATGGCGCTGTCGCTGAGATTAACAAATTTTTCGCAAGCTTCGCTACGACAGAGAGCGCAGAGGTCTTCGTTACCTCTCACCTATCAACTATCCCCTCTCTTCTCCGCGTAATCCGTCGTGGCTATAGCCTGCGACAACTCTCCTTAATCCAGCGTGAGCGTAATGAACTTGAAAAGATAATCTTTTATAATCTGCTCCTCTGCGTAATCTGCGTGGCAATAAATAAATAGACAGGTGGAAAGTTTTCTTTTGCCACGCAGATTCCGCGAAGGTGCAGATTTTTAGGAGAGATAACGCTGCCGCTTGATTAACGGATCGTGTCGCAAGCTACGCTACGACAGAGAGCGCAGAGTGCCAGGGAGGGTAAAATAAAGAGTGCAGGCTGTGGAGGGCCTGCACTCTTTATTTTGTATTTTATTTTCTAATGGTGATTATTTTATCACCTTCTTGCCGTTTACTATGTACACACCCTTGTTGGCGGTGTTTACGCGGCGACCGGAGAGGTCGAAGATGCTGTTAGATTCGCCATTCTCTGTGCCCTCGATGTCGTTGATGTCAACAGTGGGGTCAATCTTAACAGCCTTGTCGTACACATAGTTGTAGTACTTCAGCAGATTCTGATATGCGATATAGTCACCAACTGCGGTTCTGTAATCAGCCTCCAATACATCCTTCATTGTCTGTATTGCGTTTCTGCAACTTGTGACGTATGAACTGCTAACTCCGCCAGAAACAGCAAACTGTTCTTTCAATACACTGCTTGTTGTAACTGTATAGAATTCAAACTCATAGATGCCAATTTGTTTCTGGTCAGTCTTGTTGCTTGATGTCAGGTCTATTCTCCAGTAACGATATTTGGTGCTTGTCTTGATAAGGTCGCTGGTGAATGTAGTCTTCATATTGTCAATTTCAGCAACTTTTGTCCAGGATGTGCCATTATTGCTGGCATAAACCTCTGCACTTGTAGCATAGCCATAAGTGCTGCCGCCTTTCATGTAGAACTGTACAAGATTGCTGGTCTTGCCGCTTCCAAGGTCTACCTTGAGGTAAGGAGTCTCGTCGGTACTGCTGCTGTTCATCTGGAATCTGCTGCTTGAAGCCTCATTGCCGTCGATAATCTCGCTGAAGGGAAAGCTTGATTCATTTGTACTCTTTGCATTTGTAGAAAGATAGCCGGCACTAGCCTGATCTGTAATCTGCAGTTCCACCTTAGTCTGAGTCTCTGTGTACACGCTTACATCCTCCAGAAGGTCCTCTGACATAGTGATAAGTTCGTTGATATCCTCGTCGGTCAACAGGTCAAATGACTCATATTCGTTGATATACCATTGTGAACCTTCGTCTGCATCACCCCAAACGGTGATATAACCCTGGTTGTGCATGTTCAGGTATGTGTTGTCTCTTGGTCTGATTCCGAACTTGCCTCCGCCAAGAGACTCTACTTTCACAATACATGCTCTGTCAGGAATGGTGTCTGTAAGTTTAACATCTGTAACGCCACCTTTCTCGTTTAGAACTGCAGTCATCATCTGTTCTTTCTTATTCATCAGGTAATAGGTGTTGTCCACTCCTTCTACAGGGACAAAGGCCCATCTTCTGTAATCGCTGGCAGCGCTCGTATTTGTGCTAAATGACATAGTGGTAGCACCAGAGAGGTAGCGTTTTGCATTATTTACTTTGCGTACGCACTCAATGTTGTATGTAGCGTTTGTAATGATCTTCTTCATGCGATTAGCAGCTTGTAACCACAAAATCTGTTCATTGATGCTTGAGGCCAAAACTATATAGTTGTCAACATCATTATTGGCTATAGCCGTGTTTGCATCAGCTACATATGCTTTCAACTGGGCAAGGTCTTCACTAGAGTAAAAACCGACTTTTTTATTATCCTTGTCCTCCAGACTTGTGAACTTCTTAGATTCTTCTATTGCTGCACGGAGGATTTCCAGTTTTTGCTCATCGGTGGCAGTATTGGCACCGTTTTCTGCTATGCTACTTGATCCGTCTGCATTGATAACCTTGATGGTAAACTCTTGTGCTGCCAACTCTGCGGGGATTTCAAATTTGAAACGGTTGCTCATGTATGCGATGTTGCCTTCGGCATTGTATACGATGAAACCTACACCGCCATTACCAGTCATAGAAAGTTTGTTTCCGCTTAGGATGTATGTGTATTCGCTGGTGTTTGCACTGCCGTCAATGTAGGTCAGAATGTCACCTACGTCACCGTACTCTGCCTTGAGCTGTGCTTCTGTGTACCAGGTGCCCCAGTTTGTAGGCTTGTACTTTTGTGTGCCTGTTGCTGTGTGAGCCCAGATGTCGGTACGCAGACGTGGAATCTGACGGTCTTCAACGAAGATAATCTGAAGGTTCTCGGGATAACCCTTTGCTTTGACTTCAGCAATGGCATCGTCAATCTCCTTTTGTGTGAGTGATACTGCATAGCTGGTATAGTCGCCGAAATAATACTTGTCGCATGGAACGAAGAAACCCCACATGCGGAAGTATTCGGTCAAGTCTTCCTGAGCAGCTTCACATGCCTTTTTGTAGAATTTAATCCATGTGTTTACAGCACGGTGGTGACCGCCGCTGGGTGCACCCCATTCAGGATGAGAGTACTGTACACCGTCTCTTGAGAAATCCATGGGATCTTCACGCAGACTCTTTACAAAGGTGGGATAGAAGTCCTTCTTCTTTCCACCGATGTGGTAGTACAGGAACAGGTTGTAGTACATACGCATGGTGATGCTGATGTCGCGAGCACCAAATACTACATTGTCTGCTACATATGCATAGTTCTGCTCAAAGTTCCAACCGCGTCCCAGACGATAGCCCGTCAGGTAGGTAATGATGTTTGAGGGCAGGTTTACAGAAGATTCGGAACATGACTCCAAATTGTAAGGAGCCTGAATCTGATGACCATGTTCATGACCAGTACACCAAGTGTCGAAGTCGGCACGATCTGCGTTGAACGAACTCTCAACACCGCCAGGACCAGGATAACTGGTATAGAAGGTAGTAGCATGAGGGTTCTGTCCGCTGGGACCCTCCATAGCCATGGTGGGGTTGTTGCAGTAGGTGGGATAGAACGCATCACCGCCCTTGATGTTTAGGGGATAGGCTGCCTTTGAGTATTCTGTACCGTTCTCGCACTTGCCGTTGGCCACGTCATCCATAACGCCAATCAGGGCAAACTCCCAGAAATGCAGACGGTCAAACCAGTTGATGCTGTTCCAGATGGTCTCGGCAAAATGTGTCTCGTAGGTGTACTTCTTAAAGTAGAAGAGCGAAGTGGCACCCTTTACCATGAAGTACATGCCGTCGTTGGCATTTTCGATAAGGTACTGGTATTTCTCGTCTTCCTCGGGAGAGTTTACTTCGGGCTTCTGATAGTAACCCACACACTGGCCACCTTCGATATGTATGTCCAAAGCGGGGAAGTCGCTAATCTTTGCTATGGGGGCTGTGTGAGCATTTACACCGCTGGTTGGCAAGGTGTTTACTACATAGTTAATATAGTAAACCACACTGTCGGTAGTGGTAATAATGGCATTGTAACCCTTCTTCAACTGTGTACCCTCGGCGCGGTCACCTATACGACCATGATTGCGGATGGGGGTGATGTAGAGAGATGCATTAGAGGGGATGTCGTTGCCTACGAAAACGTGGATAATGTCCTTGTTCTTGGCATAAATACCAGTGGGGTTGCCCATGAAGCTGGGGGCATAGGTGTTCATCTTTTCACGCCATCTGTTCGCATCGGAGTATGGTTTGTATGAAGCTATACGGAAATCCTTTGCATACTTGTTTGCGTCAGCGTAGTCTGTCTTGTTGGTGTCGTTCCACCACTGGTTCTTGATCTTCAGCGCTACCTGCTGGAGTTCAGCTGGCAAACCTGCCTCTGCCATTGCTGCGGTTAAGGCGTCGTCGCTCATGGCGGCATATTCGGCTTTCAGCTCAGTGCACAACAAGTCGGTGTAGAATGTTTGCAAAGCCTGACCATACTTGGATGTATTGGCTTTGAAGTCTGTGAATTTGATGTACTCCTCGTATGCAGCATTGGCCTCTTCCTCGGTCAAGGTTACCTCTGTGATGGTCCAGTGGCTAGGTTCGGTATCTCCGTCCCACCACTTTACCAAATTGCGGCCACCATCGCAATGAAAAAAGTTGTCAAGAATCTGAATGGTGTAGTGACCGTCAGTTTTCTTGGCAAAAGTTACTCTTTGTTCAGCGCTTCCTGTCTGATATACTGCAGACATGTTTGATTGGTACTGGATACATTTGCCGGTGTACACGTTTTTTAGTGCACCATTGTTGGTGTACTGCCAGATCTGGTTGTAAGCTGCCAGGTCCTTGTTGGTACAAGTCACACTTCCGCTACCCCAGTTCTCTGTAATAACTTGGCCGTATTGGGCATTGGTGATTCGATAGTACTTGCCCTTGGTAGGCTGGGCCATGAGAGCAAGACTTGTCATCAGACCTAATAAGGTCAAACAAAAAAACTTCTTCATTAGTCTATAAGTGGTTTTAGGTTAATATATACAATTTGTGCGATACAAAATTACATCTTTTTTTTGTAATAATTTAAAAGTGAGGTAAAAAATCTCAAAAAAATAATCAACCGTTGTTTTTTTGTTACACAACGGCTGATTATATAAACCTAATTTTGAGAAAAAAGATATTAGAATTGCTTAATGTAATTCCAAATCTTTAGGTTAGAGACATTGCTCTTAAATTGTCCTACATTGCGCAATGGGAATACCAATGTGCGTTGGTAGTATATCTTATCGCCGTCGGTGTTTGACAGCACTACATTCTTCATATTTGGATCGGAAATATAGTTAGCCTTTCGGCGGTCGTCCATCACATACAGCATCTTCACGCCAAGTTCTTCCTTAAGTCTGCCGTCCACATACAAGCGTGTCATCTTGTTATTGCCCTGAATGGCAATTTCAACAGTTTGTCCTTCAGGAATTCGGTAGTTGAAGGTGTTTAGATATCCATCACGTTCAAAACCTATTTTACCCTCTCTGGGGTCGGAGATGTAAAGAGTGGTATGCTTTGAACTGAAAAGCTTTGTTCCCTTCTCTTCCTTTGCACCTGTTACTTTGAATGATACGGTGTAGTCGTAGCCAATTTCTTCAAAAGGTAATGTGTCGCCAGGCTTCACTGTTCCAAACTTAGCAACGAGACTTTCATTCTTGCCAATTCTGCCCAACCAGTTTACGCCTGGAGCCTCGCGCAAGGTCCATCTTTTGGCATCCCATTGAGCATAGGGTAGGGTGGTATTGCTTGCTGTCCAGCACTTTACTGCGATTGTTTGCAGTGCGGGATATGTGCGATGATGTACATCATAGGTTGAGATGCCATTTCCATGGTGGTCGTTCCATACTGCAAACATACCGCCAAGGATAGCGGGGTCGCCTTCCTCAAACTGAACACCGCCAATGTTGGCTGGAGTCCAACTATTGTAAAGATAGTTGCAGTTTAGATAGTCGTAATAGTAGCCTGCTGCGGGTACAATGTACACTAAACCATCGGGGATTGAGACAAGTTTATAGCCAAGTTCCTTCATGTCCTTTGGTTGAGCGTACGGATTGTGCCAGATGTTCATGATAACATTGTCGCTCTTCACTGGGGTTTCTCCCTTTGCATGTGTTAGAGCACCCCAAACCATTGCCTGCTTGCCAAAGCTTTCAACAAACTTGATGTAATGGTCGGTAAATTCACGGAATTTTTCTACCACCTTTTTATCGCGGTTGCTATATTCGTCGGTACCAATGTTTACACGCTTGCTACGGAAAACAGGATTCTCTCCCTCCAGGTATTCGCGGAAAACGCTATCGATGAAGGGGTATGTCTCAGGGTGGAACATATCAAGGTGATCCATACCATAGTCCTTGCTGCCAAGTTGAGGCTTATAGTGTGCAAATGCCAAGCTATGGGCAGGTACATCAATTTCTGGAATTACTTCCACATAGTTGTTCTCACCAAGAATCTGTAAATCAATGAACTCCTTCTTTGTATAGTGGCCATCCTTTGATGTCAGACCAGGATGTTGAGTGCTTTCCAAACGAAATGCAGATGGAGTCTTGTTCCAGTCGCCTCCGAAGAACTGGCGGAAACCATTATCATTCAAGTGTACCTGAAGAGCATTCATCTTATAATATGCCATCACCTTTACGAGATCGTTCAAGTAGTCGATGGGCATGAATTTACGTGCAACATCAACCATGAAACCACGCAATTCATACGCAGGAACATCGATGGCATCGCCTTTTGGCAGAGCCTCGTGCTGCTCCGACAGTTGAAGCAAGGTTCGTGTCGCCCAAAATGCACCCTGAGTGGTAGCAGCTGTAACTGTGATGTGATTAGCGATTGAAAGCTTGTAACCTTCTTTGCCGAGTTCCTTGTTGCTTGCTTCTAAGGCCAAAACAATATCACCTGCTTGTGGAGTACCCTTTTTTACTACAAGTGCTTTGCCAAACATTGTTTTGTAGTCTGAAGCATAGGCGTTGGCAACACGTAGCAATTCCTTGTCATTGCCGTTTACACGAATAGTACCAGACAGGGAGACTTCACCTTCTGCACCTATCCATGTCTGCAATTCGGGGATAACAAATGGCTGTGGGTTCACTTCTGCATTGATACTGCTTGCCGACACTATTAGGCAAACACAAGCCAACCAGCGGCCAATTTTTCTAAAAGTTCTTTTCATGTTAAAGATATTGTTGTTAAGTGTTGTCTGTAGGGTATGGCTTGGGGATATATGCAATTTATCCCCTCATTATGGGCAAAGGTACTAATTTTTTGTTATATTATCCTAAATTGTCAAAAAAGAATTTCTTTATTCTTTCCTTTTGCTTCAGCTCTATTTATCTTATATGCTTTTTATTCATACTTACTATACATTATATAATATATATATATAGCCTTGTGCCAATCTTTTCGCTTAATATCTTCAAAAATATTTACATGCCTAATTTACCTTAATCCTATAAAAATCGCGCCCTAATCTTAGGGGCAGAAGATTGTAATCTTGTTGCCCTAAGATTGTATTCTTATTGACGTAAGATTAGGGAGCGTTGCCCCGAAGATTAGGGTGTCTTTTTTCGATGTTGCTAATCCGTTTGATTAAGGAAACTATCTGTATGTCTAATACGCTGTTCTGTAATAAGTTACGATTTTGTTTATTCCCCTTGCTTCGTAATAATGTTCTCCTCATTTTTTTTAAATGACCTTTTTTGTTTCACTAATTGCCTTTTTTATACTTCTCTCGGTCAGGTAAGAAATATTGACAAACACCATAAATCTGCTTCTCTGCGTAATCTGCGTGGCAATAAATAAATAGACAGGTGGAAAGTTTTCTTTGCCACGCAGATTCCGCGAAGGTAGAGATTTGGCAGAGGAAGTTGCCGAACGGAAAGGTGAAAACTTTTTTTGCCACGCAGATTCCGCGAAGGGAGGGATTGAGCAGAGGATATGACGCTGTCGCTGAGATTAACAAATTTGTCGCAAGCTTTGCTACGACAGAGAGCGCAGAGGACTTCGTTACCTCTCACCTTCCAACTATACCCTCTCTCTGTGTAATCCGTCGTGGCTATTGCCTGCGACAACTCTCCTTAATCCAGCGTGAGCGTAATGAACTTGGAAACTAATTCTTTTATAATCTGCTTCTCTGCGTAATCTGCGTGGCAATAAATAAATAGGCAGGTGAAAACTTTTTTTGCACGCAGATTCCGCGAAGAGACAGATTGAGCAGAGGAAGTTGCTGAACGGAAAGGTGAAAACTTTTTTTGCCACGCAGATTCCGCGAAGTTGCAGATTTTTTATGAGATAACGCTGTCGCTTGATTAAGGGATTATGTCGCAGGCTTCGCCACGACGGATTCCGCAGAGGTGGTGGGAGAGTGTTTTGTGCATAGTGCTTTTGTCAGTTACACAGTAGATAGTTCCTCTGTGTAATCTGTCGTGCGTAGCAGGCGACTAATGCTTTGTCTCTAGCGAAGCGTAATTTGTTTAAATCTGCTTCTTCGCGTAATCTGCGTGAAAGTGAACAAACGGAAAGGTGAAAACGGAACCAAAGGTCGACGCCCGAAGGGGTTGAAGTCAAATCGGAAAACTATTATCCACCCTCTCCCCCTATCGGGATTGTCCCCATTGCGACGTGCGGACAACACCGCAGGGGAGAGGGTGGATGATGCAAACGGAAAAGTGAAAACAGAAAAGTACTTCACTGACGAAAAAAGCAATTTTAATACATTTTCGTCAGTAGAGCAGGTAGCCAACATTACTCATAAGTTCTTATGAGCCATAGTTACTATTAGTTCAGAGTGATTTAGTCTTAGTTTTTGTCAATCAACCAATCTATGGCATTTACTCTCTGTATTCCATCAATATTAGATGTTTCATAGTCTAAAGTGAGCAAATACTTAGGATATGAATCACGAATATTTCTTAGTGAGGATAATTCTCGCTCAAGTGTTTTGGGTTCGTTAGCAGTGTAGGCAACCTGATAATATTCTCTAGTTCCATCATGGTGCTGCACAACAAAGTCTACCTCTCCTTTTCCTGAGTTTCCGGCATATACGTTACCTCCTCTTCTCAAGAGTTCGAAATAGATTACATTTTCCAATTTATGTCCTAAGTCCGTCACTGGACTATTAGTATGAAGTATATTCTTTAGTCCGAGATCAGCAACATAATACTTATAGTTGCTTGCAAGTAATCGTTTTCCTTTGATATTGAATAAGCGTACTGGGTATATGAGGTATGACTCTGAAAAATAACGCAAATACTTTAGTATTGTATTGTGTGATAATGCCTCTTTAGTTTCCGCCCTCAGTATATCTGTAATGTTGTTAGGAGAAACGATACTTCCCACGCTGTCAAATATAAAGTTTAATACTCGTTGCAGAGTGTCAAATTTTTTCAAATTTCTGCGTTGTACAATATCTTTAACCACTACTGTATCATACAGTGATTGCAAGTAGACATTCTCTTGCTGCGGAGCAGTCTTTGACAATGTCACTGCTTCAGGAAAGCAAGAGCCATTCATATACCGACGAAACAATCGACCACTATCATGCTCATCTGGGAATGCTGCAACATACTCTGCAAATGAGAACGGGTGAAGGTTGATGGCTATATACCGTCCGGAAAGAAGGGTACTTAACTCACTGGATAGGAGATATGCATTAGATCCTGTAACATATAAATCAATGTCTTTTTTTACATATAACGCATCTACGAGCTTTTCAAAATTAGGCACCATTTGCACCTCGTCCAAAAAAACGTATCGTTTAGTAGCAGGAATAAGAGTTGCTGCTATAAAATCATATATTTCTTCCCATGATGCAAATCGAGCATTTTCACGTTCCTCAAAGTTGATAAAGATTATAGCATCTTTATCAACCCCATTAGATTTAAGATATTGCATAAAGTGTTGCAGTAAAGTCGATTTCCCACAACGTCGGATTCCTGTAACTACTTTAATTAAATCTTGATCACGTAATTGAATCAACTGGTTTAGGTAGCTTTTTCTCTGTATCATATTATCTATGCAAAAAAAGTCTACTGACGAGAATTGTGTTTTTTGAATGTTTTCGTCAGTACAAATGCAAAGATAGTAAAAAATCATAGGATATTGTAATATAACACAATAAATTAGACAGATTCAATGTTTAAATTCCAATCGGTCATTTGCGCATAACTGTATAATGACCGATTTGGGTTAAACTGAAAGCTCGTCCACCCTCTCCCCCTTCGGGGTTGTATAATAACGAACTGGTTAAAATGGTAGAGGGTGGATGATGCAAACGGAAAATTGCAGGTAAGCGTGGGCAGTCAAACTTTCATTATTATCTGGTAGAAAATGTCCCACTGACGAAAAATGCTATTTTAGTGCATTTTCGTCAGTATGACTCCAAAGGTTATTGCGCATAGTAAAATCGTGAATTGTTTTTGTGGCAGTTTCCTTTTGCACGCAGATTTCGCGAAGAGACAGATTGAGCAGAGGAAGTTGCTGAACGGAAAGGTGAAAACTTTTTTTGCCACGCAGATTACGCGAAGGTGCAGATTTTTTAGGAGAGTGCGCTTCGCTTGATTAACAAATTTGTCGCAAGCTTCGCTACGACAGATAGCGCAGAGGTCTTCGTTACCTCTCACCTCTCAACTATACCCTCTCTCCGCGTAATCTGTCGTGGCTATTGCCTGCGACAACTCTCCTTTAATCCAGCGACAGCGTAACAGACATAGGAAACTTAATTCTTTTATAATCTGCTTCTCTGCGTAATCTGCGTGGCAATAAATAAACATATAGCGTGGATTTTTTTTTGCACGCAGATTTCGCGAAGAGACAGATTGAGCAGAGGAAGTTGCTGAACGGAAAGGTGAAAACTTTTTTGTCACGCAGATTCCGCGAAGTTCCAGAATTTTTAGAAGAGTGCGCTTCGCTTGATTAAGTAATATTGTCGCAAGCTTCGCTACGACAGAGAACGCAAAGGTCTTCGTTAAACTCTCATCTCTCAACTACACCCTCTCTTCGCGTAATCCGTCGTGGCTATTGCCTGCGACAACTCCCCTTAATCCAGCGTGAGCGTAATGAACTTGGAAAGATAATCTTTTATAATCTGCTCCTCTGCGTAATCTGCATGGCAATAAATAAACATATAGCGTGGATTTTTTTGCACGCAGATTCCGCAAAGGTAGAGATTTGGCAGAGGATATGGCGCTGTCGCTTGGATTAACAAATTTGTCGCAAGCTTTGCTACGACAGATTTCGCAGAGGTCTTCGTTAAGGTCTAATCTCTAATCTCTCAACTTTAAACTATACTCTCTGTGTAATCCGTCGTGGCTATTGCCTGCGACAACTCTCCTTAATCCAGCGTGAGCGTAATGAACTTGGAAAGATAATCTTTTATAATCTGCTTCTTCGCGTAATCTGCGTGGCAATAAATAAACATATATCGTGGATTTTTTTGCACGCAGATTCCGCAAAGGTAGAGATTTGGCAGAGGATATGACGCTGTCGCTTGGATTAACAAATTTGTCGCAAGCTTCGCTACGACAGAGAGCGCAGAGGTCTTCGTTAAGCTCTAATCTCTCAACTTTAAACTATACTCTCTGTGTAATCCGTCGTGGCTTGTGCCTGCGACAACTCTCCTTTAATCCAGCGACAGCGTAGTTTACTTATAAAGTTAATCTTTTATAATCTGCTTCTTCGCGTAATCTGCGTGGCAATAAATAAACATATAGCGTGGATTTTTTTTGCACGCAGATTCCGCGAAGTTGCAGATATTTTAGAAGAGTGCGCTTCGCTTGATTAAGTGATATTGTCGCAAGCTTCGCTACGACAGAGATCGCAGAGGACTTCGTTAAGCTCTAATCTCTAAACTTTAAACTATACTCTCCGCGTAATCTGTCGTGGCTATTGCCTGCGACAACTCTCCTTAATCCAGCGTGAGCGTAATGAACTTGGAAACATAATCTTTTATAATCTGCTTCTTGGCGTAATCTGCGTGGCAATAAATATGCAGATATCGTGGAATTTCTTTTGCACGCAGATTCCGTGAAGGGGTAGATCTTTAGAAGGAGGGGGATGGTTTGAGAGGAATGAGGAGATTTGAGATGACAAGGTTTTGTGTTATGTACTGCAGGCACAAAAAAGCGCCCGGTCGTAAGACCGAGCGCTAAGTATTTATATATTAGGTATTGCTACCCGATATATTTTGTTACAAGTTATTAGTTCTTGATAACCTTCACACCATTTACGATGTAGATGCCAGCAGGCAACTTGTTGATGGTGTTAACGTTACCCTTGCCTACCAACTGACCACCAACGGTGTAGATGTTGCCACCCTTAGTAACCTTGTCGAGAGTCTCCTCGATGCCAGTGTCGATAGAACCGCTAACCTCAATCTGGATAGTGTTCAAAAGAACCTCATCCTCAGCACCAAAGTCGGTTGCAATGTAAGCATCATAGCGGCCAATGTTAGTAGTAGTGAGAACGTGCTTGAATTCGTTGCCAGAAATAGTGATACCCTTACCAGGCTTAATGGTTGTACCGTCAATAGTACCTACAAGGTTCAGGAGTGTGTGAACGAGAGTGTCAACCTCCATGCCGTGGTTCATCTTAACGCGGATGTACTCGTTGTCGATCTCAGAAGCAACGTCGTCAGCAAGAGTGATCTCACCCCAAGGAAGTTCCTCGATAGGAGTTTTTGCACGAAGCTCTTCCTCGATAGCCTTTTTACGATCCTCTAAAGAAACAAATTCGTCGCAATCAGTTACCATGATGAAAGGAGTACCGTGCTCGATAACCTCAGCCTCTACCTTCTTCAATACAACCTTTGCGGTCTCGTTTTCTACTACAACCTGTGCACCATATGCAGTAGCACCCTCGTTGATAGAAACGCTTACGGGCAATGTCATAGCATAGTAGCCACCAGGCCACAACTTCTTCTCGTAGTCGGTTGCAGGCAACTCGTTTTCATCTACATTTGCGATGGGCTCGATGAACAGCATGGTGTTAGAACCAAGGTTCTCTGAATACCAAGAAGTCAACTTGTTGGTAGAACGTTCTGCATGCAGGTAGTTGTAACCAGCGTCTTCCTTGTCAAGAACGTTCTTGATGCGGATCTTGCATGCACCAGCACCCATTGCACTAACCTGGAACAAGCTGGGAGTTGCACTCAAGTAAACGGGGTAACCGCCACGGATGAACAGACCTGTAGCCTTGTTCTGAATCATGTATGCAGAGTCGTTAACAGCGATGAAGCGGAACAATTGCTCACCCTTGTCAAACACATGGTCGCCATCATCGAAGAAGTACAGATTTGTACCTTCAACAATGCCTTCTGTCTCAATGTCATACTTGTCAGTGCCATAGTAGGTAGTAGTGTCTTTAACTACAACTTCCTCGTCATTTTTAGTTGTTTTGTATTCATAGTCGAAGTATTCCTTAGTGGTCTTACCAACAGCAACAAATTTGCCCCACAAAGACTCTGATGTTTCAAGTTCATCTTCGTTAACGTCTTTGACGGTACCTTCCTTGGCACCAACCTTGTCCCAACCGAACTCTTCGTATGTCTCCTCTGTAGCGAAGTGGAAGCGATACCAAGTCTTGTCGTTTATCTTGTTGGCCTTGCTGTAAACGTCATTGATAGATTCTGCAATCTGCTTTACGTAAGCCTCAGACTGTGCAGGAGTGTAAGCACCACTCTCGTCATAAGCCTTAGCCTCTGCAACTATTGTAGCGGGAGTTTCTACGCCCTCTGCCCACTGGCCGGGCTTGTTGCCTACTACGAACAGCTTATCATCAGGAGCACCAGCGATAGCCTGACGGAGAGCAGTGGGATCGGTGTAAACTGCACCCCATGCCTCGCTTGCAGCAATCAGGTTGTTATAAGCAGCGTTGAATGCTTCGTCGTTAAGCAACTCTACGTCCTCTGCATCGTATTCTGCATCAACCCATGCCTGCATTGCAGCAGCGAGGGCATCTGCCTCAGCCTTACGAACGTCGTACTGAGTGGTCTCGTAGCGCTTGCTTTCGCTTGCCTTGAACACGTTGAAGGCAGAAGCGTGCCAGTAACCACGACCTTCGCCACCATCGCTGTTAGGAACTTTGGTAGTTGCGTTAGAATAGAAACGCAAATAGTTCATGCCAGTTGCATCAAAAGTGCGGGTAATGATAGTTTCGCTCTTGTCTATAAGTGGCAACTTCAAGGTAGCTAGTTCTGTGCCTTCCTCGAATGTAGTCTCGTCGTTGGGCTCCTCTTCGTAACCCTTAACGATCAACTCAGAAATCTGGTCGCCATTTACAGGACGGCGCTGCAACTTAACTGCATAGAGACCTTCCAAAGTCTCTGCGGCAGCAATCTGCAAGTAGTGCTTCTTGAAGGGTTGGTTACCACCTTCCCATGCAGAGTGCCAGTATGTGCTCTGCTTGCCGTCAAGCAAGAAGTGGTATTCTGTCTGACCGTCAGGAATTGTCTGGTCGTCAGCAGTGGTGTATTGACTGTAGAACTGTTCTGCATCAACAACAACAGAATCTTCCTCGTACACCTCGCTAACAATATCCATAGAATTCTCAATCTGAGCAGGAGCAACGCCAAGGATGCTGTCAGCCTTTGCAATCATAGCAGCAAGCTTGAGAGCAGGAGCGGCAGCGTTAATGATGTTGTTAGCATCCTCCTCGCTTACGGGAGCAAGATACCACTGAGAAGCAAGTGCATTTGTAGAACCTGTCCAACCAACAATTGTACTACTTACTGAAGTACCGTTACCCCAATTTGCAGCATGCAAGCTGTGGTTGCTTTCTATGTCGGTATATTGAGTGTTACGGATGCTGAGCATTGTTGTAGGCTCGTTGGTAACCTGGTTCACAGTTTCACCTCTGTAGTCAAATGAAACGGTTGTTGTGTCATTCTCAACCAAAGGTACATGGGTTGATGTAGGAATGTTGTGAACTGTCAGGCCCTTGAGCATGTTGATAAGGCGGTACTCTGTGGGCTTGCCCTCAACAGCCTCTACCTTCCAAAGGAACTCTACCTTGTCGGCTTCGAGAGTTTTATAGCTGAGCTTGTCGTCGTTCTGTGAGTAGATAGCCTTGATGGGGTTCCATTCCTCTGTCTCGCCTGTGGGGTCACCAGCAACAACATAACCCTCATCGCCCTCAGCGTACTGGTGAGCCTCATTGTACTCGGCAGCAGTCTCCTCGGTGAAGACAATGTTTCTGGTGTTAGTCCACACATTGGCATTGTGAATCTGGTAGTAACCGGGAACGATGTTAGACAGTGAGCGAGATACGCGGCTGTCCTCTACTTCCTTAACCAAAGCCTTGTAGTCAGCCAACAGCTGCTGCATTGCCTCCAGTGTGCTATAGGTGGGGTCTACATAGGTGGGATCCTCATCATAGGCTGTGTAGAATTCGTCAATCATTGTACCTACTGCATCTACCAGTTCAAGCAGTTCGTTAGCCTTTTCCTCGGGATACTGGCCAGGGCCATTACCGATAGCTTCACCTTCTGAAAGTGAAATGTAAAGAGCGCTCTCGATAAAGGTGTTGTGGTAAGCAACCACTTCCTCAAAAGCAGAGAAGTACTGGTTCTCGTCGCCAACAATCACGATTTCGAACAGGTTCCATACGTTGTTACCCTCTGTAAGGTCCTTTACTTCACCGCTCAGCCAGAATGCAAGACCATAGCCAGCACCATTGTTGTCAACGATATTAGCGAAAGGATCCTTGTTCCAGCCGAAACGGCCCTCCTCGTTCTCTACACCGTCAATCTTGATGCGGTAGAAGTTGAACTCGCCAGCCAAACCAGCCTTGTACTGGAACTCAGAAGCTGTTGTGAGGTCTGCACCCATCCACTCGCCATTGGCATACTGGATGTTGTACACGCCCTCCTTGTCTTCAACAGGTACGAAGCGAAGCAGGTGTGTTGCGTAGCTTGAGTAGGCAACACCAGTCTCAACGCACATTGCCTCGGTAACAGCCTTAGTGGTCTTGTGAGCTCCTTGTGCCACGCCATCTGCATTGTAACCCTTATTGTAAACGAAACCGCCAGTGTATTCTGACAATTCTTCGCCTACGGTTGCCTGGGTACCTGCAACCTTGCCATAGTCACGGGCCTGATAAACAAAGTACCACTGGTTGGGTACCATCTCAGCTTGTGCAGTACCAGCCTTGATAATTTTGCCCACGGGCTTCTCGGTGGTAACTACCTCCTGCGCAAAAGCGCTGACGCAACACACAAGCATCAAAAGAAGAAAAGATGTAATCTTTCTCATAATTGATTTTGTTAGGTTAATAAATTAAGTTAATTAAAAATAGTTTTTTAGGATTAATAAAAGTGGTTAGTATATATATAAGGTGTCATGTCACATCTGCGATGTTATGACAGTTATTCTTGTTCCCTCTGGATTTGTCTGCTTTCAATATGGGCGAAATACACCCTATGCAGTGCAAAGTTATAGATTTTCTCCTATGTATATGCGTGCGTGTGTTATTATTGTATGATGTTTAAGGAAAATTAACACTTGGCGAAATAAAACTTTCCTTTTTGTGGTGTGGATTGAAAAAAAAACGTATCTTTATGACTAGTTATGATGATAATACAAAATCCTTTGGTTTGGTTGGCGCGAGTGAGGCATCGTAGAGGTTACGGGGTTCACTCTCCCTTTGCGTTCGATTTCATAACCAATGTGCTTTACAACAAGGAGAGGTATTATGCCTATTCCATGTTGGACAGGAACTTGCGTTGGTGGCAAAAGGCAAGGGTGAGGAACGTGAGACGGCTGTTGCTAAGACTGGCAAATTTTCATCAGCCCAAGACGTTGCTTTTCCTGTGTAGAGACAATGCTTTGTTTGAGGCTTGTCATTACGGTGTCCGAGGTCTGACATTACTGTGTTTTGATGATCTCATTACGGCAGATATGATAGTGCTCGACAGGGAGGAGGAAAAGGCGCTCTCTTATATAGCGGAAGGTACAATGGTGGTTGTACTGAATCTGCGGAGAAATCGCACGTTTTGGAAAAAAATAAAGGCCGATGAGAGGGTGAGGGTTACTTTTGATATGTATGATATTGGTGTAGCTATTGCCCGTGGCGAGTTGAACAAGCAGGACTATGTTGTAAATTGGTAAAAGGTATGGCAAAGGTATATACTAAGACAGGAGACAAGGGGATGACGAGCCTGGCGCGTGGTAAGCGCGTGAGCAAACATTGTGCTCGCCTTGAAGCCTATGGTGAGGTTGACGAGTTGAACAGTTGCTTGGGTTGGCTGCTATGTGAGGTATCTGATGAAAAGGCAAAAAACATCTTGCTGGAGTGTCAGAATGTATTGTTTCGCATAGGAGCTATTTTGGCAACGGAGCAGAACGATGTTGATAGAGTAAATGCTGGAGAGGGAGACGGTGTCTCCTTGATGAGGGTGCGCGCAGAAGATGTTGCGTTGCTTGAGAGTCAGATGGACGAGTGGAATGCAACGTTGCCTGGTTGGAGGGGGTTTGTACTGCCCGGGGGAGTGGAGTCGGCCTCAAGGGCTCATGTTTGCCGTACGGTTTGCCGTAGAGCTGAGCGCAGAATATTCGCTTTGGCTGATGAGGTAGCTTTGCCGGAGGAGTTGTTGAAATATGTCAACAGGTTGAGTGATTTCCTGTTTGTACTTGCTCTGCACGAAAACTTTTTGAAAGGAAAAGATGAAATTATTTGGCAAAAACGTGGGTAGTTTAAATATAAATCCTATCTTTGTGCTCGTAAATCAATAAAAATAAAACAAAAAGATATGTATTGGACTTTGGAATTGGCATCTAAGTTGGAGGATGCACCTTGGCCTGCAACCAAGGAGGAGTTGATTGACTATGCCACAAGAAGCGGCGCTCCACTTGAAGTGATTGAGAACCTTGAAGAGATTGAGGACGAAGGTGAGGTATATGAAACCATTGAGGACCTTTGGCCAGATTATCCTCAGAAAGAGGACTTCCTTTGGGATGAGGAAGAGTATTAGAAGGATTAATGGTTATTATAAAAGCACTATATAAAACAGCGAGGTAAGCGGGTTGTTTATCTCGCTGTTCCTAAGATAGGTTCTATAAATTAGTCCCCATCTTCTTTCTCGTTTGATTTTAGTGTTTTGGTTCTTTAATGTCTCTTACTTGTATCTTTTTCATTTTTACTTATTCACATAGACCACTATGCGAGTAAGCTCAAATTAAAAATCTACTGCGCAATAGACATCAAACAACTCAAAGCTAATTTATAGAACCTACCTTAAAAAATTTAAAAGAAAATGTTTTATGTACGATACCATGTCGGATGAGATAGCTCGTGCGGTTGCACAGATTCGTTTAGCGATACTTCAAAGCCAGGAACGAGCGCTAAAGGCTATAAATCAAGAGCAATTGCAACTTTATTATGGTATCGGAAGATTCATTTCGGCAAATACTCGAAAGAAAAATTGGGGAAGGGGATTTATAGATGACATATCCTCGCACTTGCGACAAGAGTTGCCGGGGCTTAGAGGATTTAGTGCCACAAATCTCAAAAATATGAGATTGTTTTATGAGGCATGGAGTGGTGTTCTTGAAAATTCGTCAGTTCTGACTGACAAATTTTCGGAAATGGCTCAAAAGGCTGGTGAAGATGAACTTCAAAGTGATGAATATCAATTGAATGTATTTCGTCAGATACAACTGACGAATTTTACTGACTTTCCTATAGTAGAATTTTTTAGCATTAGTTTTTCTCATCATATTTCCATACTAAACCATAGTAAGGACGTTGATGAGCGCTTGTTTTATATCCGTTATTGTTATAATTTCAAGCCGACAACAGAAATGCTGCCTGCTATAATTAAAAAGCAGGACTTGTTTCATAATCAGGGTGCTTTACCTAATAATTTTGCCCGTACTATAGCAGACTATAAACAGGCTTTTCGAGCAGTGCAGATGTTCAAGGATGAATATTTGCTGGATTTTATCAATGTTGAAGAATTGGGAATGCGCGATGAGGAAATAGATGAGCGCGTTTTAGAAAATAGCATTGTACAAAATGTGAAGAATTTTATAATGACCTTTGGTAAGGGATTCGCTTTTGTCGGCAACCAGGTTCATTATGATAAGTTGGGACATGACCATTGGGTAGATTTGTTGTTCTATAATCGTGAACTTCGTCGTATTGTGGTGTTCGAACTTAAAAAAGGTAATTTTAAGGTAGCGTATCTTGCCCAATTGAGTGCTTATTTGCGAATTCTAAATGATGATGAGCGTCTTGAAGGAGAGAATCCGCCGGTTGGTATCATCTTGTGTAAGAATATGGACAAGGAATATGTAAATTACATTATGCAGGATTTTCTACAGCCAATGGGTGTTGCTACATATAAAACTGCTGATGAAGTAGCTCCGGATCTCTTGAAAGTTTTACCTCCAAAGGAAGAGCTGATTAAGTTGATAGATGAGCAGAAAGAATAGGGCGATGATAAAATAAAAAGAGTGTTAGTGCAATATTATTGTAGTGAAAGTCGTTATATAAGGTGATGAAGAGGCTATTGATGACAATGATGATGGTACTGCCCATGGCGGTGGCGCTGGCACAGGATGATGTAGCCTTTACGAATTACTGGAACTTCCAGAGTTTCTATAACCCGGCAGCGGCAGGGTGTTCGAAGTTGCTTGACATAAAGGGAGCATACCGTATGGAGATGCTCGGTTTTGAGGATGCTGGCCAGACTATGCTGATACAAGCCGATATGCCTATGTTTTTCATGCCAAAGGCTGAGAGACATGGTTTGGGGGCTGGCTTTATGAACGATAAAATCGGACTTTTCTCTACAAAACGCATGTGGTTACAGTATGCCTATCATCATCCATTGGGCGAGAAGTATATAATGAGTGCCGGTGTAAAGCTGGCAATGCTTTCCAATTCGTTCAAGGGTTCGGATGTTGATCTTGGAGAGGGTAGTTCTGATGAACTTGTCCCCTCGTCGGATGTCAATGGTACTGGCTTTGATATGGACTTTGGGCTCAGGTTTGAGAGGCGGAATATTTGGTATGCGGCTGTATCGGTGATGCATTTGATGTCGCCAACTGTTTCGTTAGGAGAGGACAAGCAGTATCAAATAAAAACCTCGCCAACGATTTATGCCAATGGCGGTTATAGATTGAGATTTCGTCAACCGGAATTCTCGCTTCGCACAGATGCTATGTTTCGAACCAATATGCAGACGTGGAGGGCCGATGTAACCGGCCGTTTATGTTATGATGGCGAGAAAGGCAAGATGTATGCTGGAGTTAACTATAGTCCGATGGTGAGCGTGGCCTTGTTGCTTGGTATTACCTATCATGGAGTGAATTTTGGTTATAGTTACGAGATGTACACAGGTGGCATAGCGGTGCAGAATGGTACACATGAATTGCATATAGGATATTCAATGGAACTGAATCTTACAAAGAAGGGAAAGAATAAGCATCAGTCGGTAAGGTGGCTTTAGGGAACGGAAATCGGAAATCGTAAAACGGAAAACCTTAGCGAACGGAAAGGTGAAAACGGAAAACTGAACTGCCATCCTTTCTCCCCCTGAGACAGGGGGAGCGCCCGAAGGGGAGGGGGTGGATGATACAAACGGAAAAGTGAAATCTGCGAATAAGCGAGAGTTACCAAACTTGTTTGAATTGCCGAGCGAAAGCAGATTAAAGACCGCAAAGCGGGATTAGAATGGAAAACAGGAGGTTAGATATAGAAAGATAAAAAATAAAATATAATATATGAAAAAAGCGAAAAAATCCCTGGCGGTTGTTGCGGTGCTGGCTGGACTGGCACTGACTATGACATCCTGCATGGGAACAAAGAGCAATGCCATGGCCAATGGTTCCGAAGTGATAGGAGTCAGAGGCTCTGCAACTGCTGAAACCGCACCTTTTGGCATGGTAGCGGTTAATAAGGGAAGTTTGAAGATCGGCCTGGAAGAGAATGATACCCTATGGGGTGCGTCTTTCCCTCGTAGGGATATCAGTGTTGATGGTTTCTGGATGGACCAACACGAGGTTAGTAATGCCAAATACCGCCAGTTTGTTCATTGGGTTCGCGACAGCATTATCCGTGAACGCTTGGCAGATCCTGCATACGGTGGCGATGAAACCTTTAAAATCGAAGAAGATAAGTATGGCGAACCCGTTACTCCACATCTGAATTGGAACAAACCCATTCCATCATTGCGCAAAGCTACAGAAGATGAGTTGCGTGCTATAGAAAGTGTTTACATAACTCATCCTATAGACGGAACCAAGATGCTTGATGCAAGTCAGATGAATTATCGTTATGAAATTTACGACTATGCCTTGGCTGCCAAGCGTAAATATCGTCTTGATCCCAAACAACGTGATTTGAATACCGACAATCAGGTTGACGAGAATGAGGTGGTAATGATATCAAAGGATACTGCTTGGATAGACGACGATGGCAAGATTGTAAGACAAACCATCACACGTCCCTTGAGCGGTCCATGGGATTTCCTTAATACCTATATAGTAAATGTCTATCCCGATACCACTTGCTGGGTTAATGATTTTGATAATGCCGACAACGAGCGTTACATGAAACTCTATTTCTCTCACTCGGCTTATGATGATTATCCCGTAGTTGGTGTAGATTGGGAGCAGGCAAATGCATTTTGCGCATGGCGTACTGAGATGATGAATGTTGGTATGGGTGCATACGCAAAGCATTTGCAACGCTATCGCTTGCCAAGCGAGGTGGAGTGGGAGTATGCCGCTCGCGGAAAAGAAGGCAACGCTTTCCCATGGGAATCAAAGGAGGTGAAGAGCGACAAGGGTTGTTTCTATGCAAACTTCAAACCCGATCGTGGTAACTATACCAAGGATGGAAGCTTGATAACTTCTCGTTGCGGCATATTCAGCGCCAATTCATCAGGTTTGTTTGATATGGCCGGCAATGTTGCAGAATGGACAAGCACTGTTTACACCGAGGCTGGCGTGGAGGCTATGAGTGACATGAATCCTGAACTGAAATACAATGCCGCCTTGGAGGATCCATACAGACTGAAGAAGAAATCGGTCAGAGGCGGTTCGTGGAAAGACCCTGAGAGCATGATTCGTTCGGCATGGCGCAGCTATGAATATCAGAATCAGCCACGCAGTTTCATCGGATTCCGTTGTGTAAGAAGCATGGTGGTGGATAATTCAAGAGCGAAGAAAAAATAAGTATTAACCATAAATAAATCAGAATATCATGTTTATCATATATAAGATACAGAAGTGGATGGACACAATGGCAGGTCAGACCTTCATGCAGTATGCATACAGTTGGGGTGCTGCCATTGTAATCTTGGGTACTCTTTTCAAACTGACTCATCTGCCAGGTGCCAATCTGATGCTTTTTATCGGTATGGGTACAGAGGTCTTCGTGTTTTTGCTCTCTGGTTTTGAGAGAGTGACAGAGAAGGCAGACGAAGAACCAAAGCAGCAGGTTGTATATCCTCAGGTTGTTGGCCAGCCTGTTGCTCCTGTTGTAGAAACTGGTTCTGTTGTACAGCCTGTTGGCGCTCCCATTCAGGTTTCTGCTCCCATCGATTCTGAAGCCTTGGCACAAGGTGCTGCTTTAAGCGCTGCCGCTGCAAGTCTGGCAAGTGCTGGACAGGCTGCCGCAGAGGCACAGTTGGCATTGTCGCAACTGAAGGGTGGTGTGGTAGTTGATGGCGCACAGATTAGAGCAACTGACCCATCTGTAATAGAAGAGGCAGTAAAGAATTATGCCGATGAGTTGACAGAGTTGACCGAGGTTCTTTCTAGGGTTAAGGCACAGGCTGCTCGTATGAGCACCGATAGCGATGAAATGGAAAATCTTAACCGTACACTCACAGGTATTGCTACGGTGTATGAACTTCAGTTGCGTAATATTAGCAAGCAGGTTAGCACCATAGAGCAGATTGACGAGCAGACACGACGTATGGCAACTCAGATAGAGGAACTGAATAATGTGTATGCACGCATGATTCAGGCTTTGACAATAAATATGGGTGGCGCACCTATGTCATCAGCTGCAGCTGAGAATAAATAATACGGTGAAACCACAATATTCGTATTATGGGAAAGATAACTAAAAAGAAGATCTCACCTCGTCAGAAGATGATAAATCTGATGTACGTCGTTATGATGGCAATGCTCGCACTGAATGTGAGCAGCGACGTGCTTAAGGGTTTTGATCTGGTTGATGAAAAACTGACACATGCAAATGAAAATACCGCACGTTTGAACGAGGAGATCTATAAACGTTTTGAGCAGCAGTATGATGCCAATCCTGCAAAGGTTAAGGTATGGTACGACAAAGCTCTGTCTGTGCGTAGCATGTCTGACTCTATTTTTGCCTTGCTTGACGACCTCAAACTTAACATTGTAAGGAAGAGCGATGGCGAGGATGCTGATGTACGCAATATTCGCAGAAAAGACGATCTTGAGGCAGCAACGCAAGTGATGCTGACCCCTATAGCTGGTAGAGGAGAAGAGTTGCATGACGCAATTGTGAACTATCGTGAACGTGTTGTGGAAATGCTTGATGACGAGGTTCAGCGTGAGTTGGTGTTGAGCAATCTGAACACAGATGTACCTCTGTCGGCCAAGCTTATGGGAAAGAATTGGCAGGAGTATATGTTCGAGTCGATGCCAACATCGGCTGCTGTAACATTGCTTACTAAACTGCAGAATGATATCAGATTCGCAGAAGGACAAGTGTTGAATGAACTTGTTTCCAATATCGACGAAAAGGACATCAGGGTTAACCAACTGAATGCGTATGTTATCCCAAACAGTCGTACCATAGTTCAAGGAGGCAAGTTCTCTGCCCAGATTATTATGGCAGCGGTTGATACCACCCGCCGTCCCGATATTTACATCGGCGACAAGAAGGTGGCCAACAACGGATCTTATGAGATGTATTGTACCAAAACCGGTAACTATACCCTGAAGGGATATATTGAAATGCTTGATGGTGAGGGACAGGTTGTGAAGAGAGATTTCCTGCAGCAATATACCGTGGTAGAACCAAGCGCCACAGTTAGTGCAGACATCATGAATGTGCTTTATGCCGGATATAGCAACCCAATGAGTGTCAGTGTGCCTGGCGTAGCCAACAATCAGGTGAGTTTGACAATGACAGGAGGGACCCTAAAGCAGACTGCGCCTGGTAAGTATGTTGCAGTACCTACAAATGTAGGTGGAACAGCCGAGTTCACCGTTACCGCAAATCAGGAGGGACGCAGTCAGGTTATGGGCAAGTTCAGTTATCGAGTACGAAAATTACCCGATCCTACTGCCTATATTCCCGTTGGAGATTCTCATTTCAAAGGAGGCAAGATATCCAAGAAGGATTTGTTGTCGGCCCATGGTCTGAATGCTGCCATAGACGATGGCTTGCTCAATATACCATTCAATGTGAAAGGTTTTGAAACTGTATTCTTCGATAACCTGGGTAACGCTGTGCCTGAGGTTAGTGCAAGCGGTGATTTCACCGAGAGGCAGAAGACTATGATGCGTGTGTTGTCGCGTGGCAAGCGTTTCTTTATAACAAAGATACGTGCACAGGGCCCCGATGGCATAGAGCGCACACTTAATGGTGCCGTAGAGGTGATAGTGAACTGATAGGACTACAATTAAAAAGACACATACATATTTATACTATATGAAACGATTGTTTCTGATATTGATGATGGCTGGTGTGGCAACTTGTATGATAGCACAACCAACCAAAAGAAGAGTGACCAATAGCACTGCTGAAGCAAAGCGAGGTGCAACAAAGTCGCAGAGTACTACTACCGACCGTGCAACTTTGATGTTCCCCATAAAGCAGAGTATGCCTGAGGATGTAGTGTGGCGTCGCGATGTTTATCGTACTCTTGATCTTACAAAGGATGCCAATGCTCCTTTGTATTATCCCGTAGAACCAAGAGGCAGGCAGGTGAACTTGTTCACATACATTTTTCGTTTGATGCTGACAGGCAGAGTTGATGCCTACACCTACAAACTTGACGGTGTGGAAAGTTTTGATGAAAAGGATAAAATGGAAGTCCGCGATGTGCTCGACAGATACAGCATTTATTACGAGGAGAAGGATGGCAAGTTTGTTGTGGAGAACAACGACGTGCCTTCGGCCGAGGTAACACGCTATTATATTAAGGAGAGTGTGTATCTTGACCAGCGTACTGGCACTTTCTCTACAAAGGTGACAGCAATTTGCCCTGTGCTGATGCGTGGTGCCGACGATTTTGGCGGTGAAGCAACTCCCTATCCCCTGTTCTGGTTGAACTACGATGAGGTGGCTCCCTGGTTATCGCGTCTGCCGGTGATGGCAAGCAATTTGAATAATGTCACTAATATGACTGTTGACGATTATTTTGCGATGAACCGTTATGATGGCAAGATATACAAGACCAATAATCTGCAGGGACTCGCATTGACGAATTATTGTAAGTCTGACTCTGCCATTATAAAGGAGCAGAAGAGGATTGAGAAGGAGATAGATGATTTTGAAGAAGGCGTTTGGGGGCATATGAGTGCAGAAGACAGCATAAAGGCTGCAAAGGAGGATAGCATCCGTATTGCTCAGGGTGGAACCAAGACCAAGAAGAGCATTTCGGGCAGAAGAGGTTCTGGCGGAAGTTCATCAACATCGTCGGTTAAGGTTAAGAAGACCAAGAGCAGCGGTGGTGGTTCATCGGCTCCTCGTGTCAGTGTTCGCAGACAAAGAAGATAGATTCACTTTAGCAAAAAAATCGAATTATGAAGAAGGTTATATTAGTAATTGCCTTGGTGATGTTCAGTATATCATCTATGGGTCAGAAGAAATTGGTAGGTATCGGTATTGAGGCCGGTATGAATTTCAATAAAATGTCTTTCGATAGCGAGATGTTTGAAAGTGAGAACCGCCTTGGTTTTTTCGTGGGGCCTAAGGTGAAGTTCAATCTTCCTCTGTTAGGTTTTGGATGTGATGCGGCTTTGTTGTATAGCATGAGCAGTGCACAGGTGAATTTCAGATACCATGATATCAATAATAGTGCACAGGCTTTTCCTGTCACTAAACCCAAAAATCTCTCATACATAGAGATACCTATGAATTTGAGATATACTTTTGATATACAGGCTGTAGCAATCTATCTTGCTACGGGACCTCAATATAATTACTGTATCAGTTTTGATGAGACAGTGAAGGATATGTTTTATGATCGTGTTCCATATGACTATTCTCGTTCTACATGGGGATGGAGCTTTGGTGGTGGTATAGAGATTCTCGACCATTTGCAGATAGGTATTACTTATACAATTCCACTTAGCAACAACGGATATCTGTCGGGTGATGATTTTGAAAATCTCTTCTCCGAATCTCATTACGACCATAGTACTATCAAGGCGCGCTTGGCCTATTATTTCTAAAAAGAGGTATTTGTCCTGAATGTATGCAGACTGTATAGTGCCCCTGCCGTTAGAGGGCGTTTTTACATATAACATACCAACCCACTTGACCCATCTGGTTCAGGTGGGTTGCCGTGTGAATGTACCTTTTGGACAGAAGAAACAGTATGCTGCCCTTGTGACAAGGTTGCATGATGAAAAGCCTGTATATGACACAAAGGACATCCTGACCGTCTTGGAAGAGAGTGTCATGCTGCTTCCACATCAGTTGAAACTATGGCAATGGGTAGCGGAATACTATATGTGTACATTGGGAGAGGTGTATAAAGCTGCGATTCCATCTGGACTTAAGGAAAAGGATGGTGTTGTGATGTACCGTCCCCGCACTGTTGACTTCGTACGTCTTACTAAGGATTTTTTTGATCCTATCAGGTTGAATGCTTTGCTTGCTTCGCTTAAAGTGGCACGAAAGCAGCAACATCTGCTGATGAGGTATATAGAGTTGACAGGTGTTAATGCTGCCTTGACATTACAGAATGCCACTCTTGTCAAAGAGATAACTAAGGAAGAGATTCTAAAGGCTTCAGGCTGTACGGGCTCCATACTAAAGGCTTTGTGCGATAGGGGAGTGCTGGAGGAGTATGAGGTAGTGGTGGACAGAATTCCCACATCCTCTATCCCTTCAGATTTGCTGTTGCCATCGTTGTCGGAGGCTCAGCAGAATGCCAAACAGGCAATAGAGACAGAGTGGGAAAAGAAGGATGTGTGCCTGTTGCATGGGGTGACGGCAAGCGGTAAGACAGAGATTTACATTCATTTAATAAATGATGCTCTTAAAAGTGGCAAGCAGGTGTTGTTCCTGTTGCCTGAGATAGTGTTGACAAGCCAGCTGACTGACCGATTGAAGAAAGTGTTTGGCGACCGATTGGGCGTTTATCATAGCCGATATACTGATGCTGAGCGTGTGGAGGTTTATCGCAAGCAGGTTTCGGATAATCCGTATGATATATTGATAGGTGTGCGCAGCAGTGTGTTGTTGCCCTTCAAAAATCTGGGACTGGTGATTGTTGATGAGGAGCACGAAACAAGTTTCAAGCAAGCAGAACCGGCACCGAGATATCATGCCAGGAATGTAGCATTGATGATGGCACACATGGCAAAGGCCAAGGTTGTGTTAGGTACTGCAACCCCTTCTTTGGAAACATACAACAATGCTCTGCAAGGCAAATATGGATATGTTTCTTTGACTACCAGATATGGTAATGTCTGTTTGCCTGAGATAGAGGTGGTGGATATTGCCGAACTCAAACGCAAGAAACTTATGACAGGGATGTTCTCTCCTTTACTTTTGAAGGAAATGAGGGAGGCTTTGGAGAGAAAGGAGCAGGTGATATTGTTTCAGAACCGCCGAGGTTTTGCTCCCATGCTTGAATGTCAGGTATGTGGTTGGGTGCCTCAGTGTCCGCATTGTGATGTCAGTCTGACGCACCACAAGCGTTCCAACCGTTTGGTTTGTCACTATTGCAGCTATGTGCAGGAGATTCCCCAACGCTGTCCGCAGTGCGAGGCAGAGAAACTTAGTTGCAAAGGTTATGGAACAGAAAGAATCGAGGATGAACTGACAATGCTGTTTCCCGAGGCTAAGTTGATGCGTATGGATTTGGATACCACACGAAGCCGAGCTTCTTATGAGGGAATAGTGAAGGGGTTTCAGCGTGGTGATGCCGATATCCTTATAGGCACACAGATGGTTGTGAAGGGTCTAGATTTCAGAAGGGTGAGTGTGGTAGGCATACTTAACGCAAGCACTATGCTGAATCAACCTGATTTCCGAAGTTATGAGAGAGCTTTTCAGATGATGACTCAAGTTGCAGGACGTGCTGGTCGTTCGGCTAATGCTTCGATTTCCCGAAGAGGACGTGTTGTTCTGCAAGTTCATGATGCAAAGCAGTCAACAGTGCAGCAAGTGGTGAGGGGGGATTACAAGGCCATGTTTGCCGAACAGATTGAAGAGAGGAAGTTGTTTAACTACCCTCCGTTGTGCCGACTGGTGGAGGTGTATATGAAGCACAAGGATGAGGCTGTGCTTGAGCATATGGCAGAGGAATTGGCCAGAACGCTAAGGATGGTGTTCGGTCAGCGTGTGCTGGGACCTGATATGCCTGCCATTGCCAGGGTGCAGACCATGTATATAAGAAAGGTGTGCCTGAAGATAGAACTGGAGGCCAGTTTAACAGAGGTGCGCCGTCGCTTGCGTGAGATACAGACTTTTCTGCTCGGCAAGGCGGAATACAAGGCTGCACAGATGTATTACGATGTGGATTAGGTCATACATTGGTGATACAGAATCTATTTGTCGTAATTTTTTTGTCTGCTATTGTTGCTTGTGTTCTCTCATGGTTTCCTTTGATGAGATTAATGCAACGAGAGGTTGTGAAAAATGTGCAGAATTGGCGCTTATCTGTAATTGTTTGTATTGGGTGTTTATGTGTGTGTATGCTGCCTGTGCTTTATGTCAATATTTTTATATAGCTATAGTCGGTTATTTCTTCAACTCGGGATATTGTATTCTTGTATGATAAATGGTTTGAAGCTTGCTCTTCAGCACTTCCTTTGCATTCTCAATGTCGAGGAAGGTGATGGGAGCCTGGTTGAAATGTCCCTCGGCTAATTGTCCGTTAATGATTTTCTCAACAAGGGTTGAGATGCTCTCCTCGGTGATTTCCTTTAGACTGCGACTTGCAGCCTCTACGGCATCGCACATCATAAGTATGGCCTGCTCCATTGTTTGAGGATCGGGACCGGGATATGTGAAACGAGTAGGATCTATTTCTGTATCAGGACATTTGTTTTGGGCGCTGACATAGAAAAAGCGGGTTAGACTCTTGCCATGGTGGGTGGTGATGAAGTCTTTGATTACCTGTGGCAGTTTGTACTTATCTGCAAGTGCCAGGCCTTCACGTATGTGACTGATGATGATTTGGGCCGACTGTACATCGGTGAGGCGGTCGTGTGGATTGATGCTTTGCTGGTTTTCGGTAAAGAAAACTGGATGGCGTGTCTTGCCTATGTCGTGGTACAATGCTCCGGTTCTTACCAGCTGGCTTTTGGCTCCTAATTTCTCAGCAACGGCAGCAGCGAGATTCGCCACCTGCATGCTGTGCTGGAAAGTGCCTGGTGCTTCTTCCGACATAAGGCGAAGAAGAGGGGTGTTGGCATTTGAAAGCTCTATAAGTGTAACGTTGCTGGTGAATCCGAATATGCGCTCAATAGGAATAAGCAAAAGGTAAGAGATCATTAGAAGCAAACAGCCAATGGTAATGCTGATGAGGTCGGTGTAATCGACATCCTCTATCATGAGTACACGGCGGTCGACAAGTTGTATGCTGATATATGCCAATACCGATACGGTAAGCACTATAAGTATTGCACGGAACAGTTCGGAACGTTGTGTGAGCTGTCGCAGACTGATGATGGCTGTCAGACCGGCAAGTGTCTGTATGGTTATGAAGTTGGCTGGCTGTGCTACTGCTGCCGCGCACATGAGGATTGTCATCAGGTGTGCAATAAAGGCTGTGCGGCTGTCCATAAAGATGCGCACAAAGATGGGAGTGATGCAATATGGAAGAAGGTATGGACTGAAACTGCTGTGTGCCACTATGCCGTAGGTCAACAGTGGGAATAGTAGAAACAGCGATGAGATGAGTAGCATTGAGTTAGTGCTCGATAGATAGTCACTGCGGAATTGCAGAAAATAGAGCAGAAAGAGTATGACTATAAGTGCGGTATAGACAGATTGTCCGAGGATATTGAGAAAAATCTCGGTTGGTGTCTTCTCATTGTCGTCAAAATATTGGTGCATGCTTTCAAGTATGCGGAATGTTTCGGAATCGATTATTTCGCCGCGGTCGATTATCTTCTGGCCAGTGATGACCTGCCCTATATAGGGTGTGATGAGATTTTCCAGTTCGGAAAGTTGCTGCTGGCTTTTCTTCTCGTCGTATTTAAGGTTGGCGGTGAGAAAACGGTTAAGTTTGCAACGTATAAGATTATCACGCCTTATGGATGTACTGTCGGCAATGGCTATGATAGACTCGTAGGCTGTTTTGGGAGTGAAAATGCTTGCTGTGCTGTGAAGGGTGGATATGTTGTTGTTTATGATACGTACTGATTTGATCTGGGGTAGGTTAATGGTGGAGAAATCGCTGCCTGAAATAATTCCCTGATTGTATATATCTCTTAACTTTGATTCGATAATCTGCTCGTAGTGTGCTGGTATTGAGTCTTTCAGTTCTGTGGCAAAGGTTTGGTTCCACTCCTTAATGACACTGTCTGCGACGCCTTGCTTGCGGATGAAATATGGAATGAAGTAGTGCTTGATGCTGTCTTTCTCCTGCTCGAGCTGAAACTGACTTTTCAATATGGGGAAACTGTCTTCGGCAATGAGGGGGGTGTAGTCCCAGACACCACCTTCGTGGTAGTGGTAGGTGCGTACGCTTTCGCGTGGCATGAATGCCACAAAAATGGCAATCAGTAACAAGGTGGACAAGGTGCGGACGACGTAGTCGCGGCGTGTCCATTTTCTGCGATGATTGAATCTGCTCATTCTTTTTATTATATTTTGTCGGTTGCGAATTTACAAAAAAAATGTATTGTAATAGAAAAAAAGTTTGTATTTTTGTGGCAATATTAACTATATTATATATAATGTGATGGCAGAAAGAAAAGTAAGGGTGCGCTTTGCACCAAGTCCTACAGGACCTTTGCACATTGGTGGTGTACGTACGGCGCTATATAATTATTTGTTTGCTCGTCAGAATGGTGGCGACTTCATTTTCAGAATAGAGGATACCGACTCGGGACGTTTCGTGCCTGGTGCAGAGGAATACATTATAGAATCGTTCAACTGGTTGGGTATAAAGTTTGACGAGGGTGTTGGTTTTGGCGGAGAGCACGGGCCATATCGTCAGAGTGAACGCAGGGATATCTACAGAAAGTATGTAAAGATGCTTCTGGACGCAGGCAAAGCTTATATCGCCTTTGATACTCCGGAGGAGCTTGATGCCAAGCGTCAGGAGATTGAGAATTTTCAATATGACGCAAAGACTCGTGGCATGATGCGTAACTCGCTGACAATGCCAAAAGAAGATGTGGATGCTCTTATAGAGTCGGGACATCCCTATGTGGTGCGTTTCCTGATAGAACCAGGTGAGGATGTGCATGTTGATGACATTATCAGAGGTGATGTCGTGATAAACTCAAGCATACTTGATGACAAGGTGCTTTACAAGAGTGCTGATGATTTGCCGACATACCATCTTGCTAACATTGTTGACGACCACCTGATGGAGGTCACTCATGTGATTCGTGGTGAGGAATGGTTGCCCAGCGCTCCTTTGCATGTGTTGTTGTATCGTGCTTTTGGTTGGCAGGACACAATGCCCCGTTTTGCTCACTTGTCTTTGTTGCTTAAACCCGTAGGTAACGGCAAACTTTCAAAACGCGATGGTGATAAATTGGGCTTCCCTGTATTCCCCTTGGAATGGCATGATCCCAAGAGTGGCGAGATAAGCAGTGGCTACCGCGAGAAAGGGTATCTGCCCGAGGCGGTGATAAACTTCCTTGCATTGCTGGGATGGAATCCTGGTGAAGAGGGGTCGGAGATGTTCTCTTTGGAAGAGCTTGTGAAACTGTTCGACCTGAGTAAATGTTCGAAGAATGGCGCCAAGTTCGATTTTGTCAAGGCCGCTTGGTTTAATCATCAGTATATGGTGCGTCGTGAGGATTGCGAATGGGCACCGGAATTTGGTAAGGTTCTTAAAGCACAGGGCATAGAGGCAACTGTGGAACAGATGACCGAGGTTGTTCGTATGATGAAGATGAAGGTGATAGAGTATGTTGACGCACAGAACAATAAGAAAAAACGTAATATAAGTTTTGCTTCTGACCTGTGGCCTTTGACCAAATTCTTCTTTATTGCCCCTGGAACTTTTGATAAGGAGGATAAGTTTGTCAAGAAGAACTGGAAGGAGACTACCGCTGATGAAATGACACAATTTGCAGAGGTGTTGAAAACTGTGGATACATGGACTGTTGACGGAATGAAAGCGGCTTGTGATCCATGGGTAGAGGAGAGTGGAGTGAAACCCTGGAATGCCTGGCGTGTGTGCCTGGTTGGTGAGGGTCAGGGACCTGATATGTACGAATTGGCAGCCTTCCTTGGTAAGGAAGAGACTCTACGCAGAATGGCATTTGCCGTGGAAAACCTGGGCTAACCCCATATCAGTAATAATATGGCTATAATAAAGACATTGAAGGGTATGCCTGCTCCCCGATTCGGCAAGCACTGCTATTTCTCAGAAGGAGCAGTGATTGCTGGTGACGTGGAGATGGGTGATGACTGCACGGTATGGTTCAATGCTGTGGTTAGGGGCGATGTTCACTTTATCAAGATAGGCAATAGAACCAATATACAGGACAATTCATGCCTGCATACCTTGAACGGCAAGGCGCCTTGCATCTTGGGCGATGATGTTACCATAGGTCATTCTGTGACCTTGCACGGATGCGAGATTAAAGATGGCGCTTTGGTCGGTATGGGGGCTACAGTACTGGATCATGCAGTAGTTGGTCGTGGCGCAATAGTGGCAGCTGGTGCTTTGGTCTTGAGTAATACGATTATAGGTGATGGAGAATTGTGGGCAGGGGTTCCTGCTAAGTTTGTGAAGAAGGTGGATGCAGAACTGGCGCAGACTTTGAACAAAACTTATGCACGACACTATGTTGAGTATAGTGATTGGTACAGGGAAACCGACAGTGATCCAAAGAATACACAGAATGTGACAACAAGCGACGAATATGTCTATAGAGGATAAATTGCGTGCTGTGCGTGAGTGGATGGACGAGGAGGGACTGGATGCCTTGGTTGTTCCCACTGATGATCCGCATGGTTCTGAGTATCTGGCAGAGCATTGGCAGTGCCGCAGGTGGCTGACAGGATTTACAGGTAGTGCTGGTACGGCAGTAGTAACACGTGATGAGGCTCTGTTGTGGACCGACTCGCGTTATTGGCTTCAGGCAGAGGAGCAACTGGGCGGAACAGAATTCCGCTTGATGAAGGACGGTGTGGATACAGATATCCACGCATGGCTTGAGGTACATTGTAAAGAAGTACGTTGGAGTTACAACGAACCTTTTGATAGGATTTGGGCAGACCGCCCCTCTCTGCCATGCAGCAAGGCGTGGGTAATGGAGGATGAGGTGGCAGGTGAGTCTGCCAAGGATAAGTTGCAACGTATAGTTGACTATCTGGCGGTCAATGGCAGTGAGGGGATCTATATTTCTGACCTTGCTGAAGTGGCTTGGGTGCTGAATATACGAGGGAATGACATTTCTTACAATCCTTATGTGATATCTTTCCTGTATGTCAGTGCGGAAGGTAATCATGTGCTATATGTCAACAAGGAACAGGTAGAGGGTATAGAGTCTTATCTGTCTGAATTGGGGATAGATATAGAGTCTTATGACGAAGGACTGGCTCGTTACTGTGGCAAGACGCCTGTCGCCTTGTGGAAATCACAGAAGAATCCTGTTGAGCAGGAAGGTTTCCGTAAAGCACATGTTCGTGACGGCGTTGCTATGGTGCGCTTCCTTAAGAGAATAGAGGAGGCAATCGCTCATGGTGAAAAGGTTACGGAACTATGGGTAGATAGAGAACTTGCCGATTTACGTGCGGAACAATCTGGCTTTCTGTCGCTTAGCTTTGAGACTATTGCCGGTTTTGGTTCACATGGTGCTATTGTGCATTACGAGGCTACGGAGGATACTGATCTAGAGATTTCTCCAAATGGTTTGCTCCTGTTGGATAGTGGTGCGCACTACAATTGTGGTACGACAGATGTAACAAGAACAATCGCTATAGGAGAACCAACAGAAGAGGAAAAGCGTGTCTATACGCTTGTGCTCAAAGGACATCTGCAACTACAAGCGATGCACTTCCCGCATGGAACTACAGGTTTGCAACTGGATACGCTTGCCAGGGCAGCAATGTGGCGTGAGGGATATGACTTTGGACATGGTACGGGGCACGGAGTAGGGCATGTGCTGGGAGTTCATGAGGGACCAGTGCAGATAAGAAAGAACCATCGTGCAGACACAATTCTTCCTGTGCAGATAGGGCAGGTTATTACTGACGAACCTGGAATATATGTTCAAGGCAGGTTTGGCGTGCGCATAGAGAACTGTTTGCTGTGCGTTCCGTCTCAGAAAACAGATTTTGGAAATTTTCTGATGTTTGAACCATTGACCTTGTGTCCCTATGACAGGAAACTGATAGTCCCCGAGATGCTTACCAATGAAGAACGCCAATGGCTCAACGGTTATCATGAAAGGGTTTATGAGAAACTGCAACCGCTTCTCGGTAACGAGGCAGATAGGGCTTGGCTTGAGAATGCGACGATGCCTATTTGAAGGTAATTGTAAACCTTATGTTGCAAATCAATTGTCAATCGGTAAAAATAACGCATTAGCGTTGCTTGGTATTTGAAAAATACTTATCTTTGTTCGTGATAAATAGAATCTTAAAACTTAAATAAGAAAAATTATGGCTTTTTTAACAGACGAGAAACTTCTTATTGTTGGTGCTGGCGGCATGATCGGTTCTAACATGGTGCAGAGTGCGTTGATGTTGGGATTGACACCAAACATCTGTTTGTATGATATCTTCGAACCTGGTGTTCATGGTGTTGCAGACGAAATGGCTCATTGTGGTTTCCCAGGGGCAAACATCACCTGGACAACAAACCCCGAAGAGGCTTTCACTGGTGCTAAGTATATTGTTTCTTCTGGTGGTGCTCCACGTAAAGAGGGTATGACACGTGAGGATTTGTTGAAGGGTAACTGTCAGATCGCTGCTGAGTTTGGTGACTTTATAAAGAAGTATTGTCCCGATGTCAAGCATGTAGTGGTTATCTTTAACCCCGCTGATGTAACAGCTCTTACCGCTTTGATTCACTCTGGATTGAAGCCCAACCAGTTGACCTCTTTGGCTGCTCTTGACTCTACACGTTTGCAACAGGCTTTGGCTAAGGAGTTTGGTGTTCAGCAGGACAAGGTTACCGGTGCAAAGACATATGGCGGTCATGGTGAGCAGATGGCTGTATTTGCTTCAAAGGTAATGATAGATGGTAAGCCTTTGGCTGAGATGGGTCTTTCTGAGGAGCGTTGGGCAGAGATTAAGCACAATACCATTCAGGGTGGTTCGAACATTATCAAGTTACGTGGTCGCAGTTCATTCCAGAGTCCCTCTTATTGTGCTATCAAGATGATTGAGGCTGCTATGGGTGGTGAGCCTTACACATTGCCAGCTGGTTGCTATGTAAATAGTGAGGAACTTGGTTATAAGAACGTTATGATGGCTATGCCTACAGTGATTGATGCTGATGGTGTTCATTATGTTGCTCCTGAGGGTACTGCTGAGGAAATGGCAGCATTGCAGTCTTCTGTAGAGCACTTGGGTCACATGCGTGATGAGATTATTGCCCTCGGTATTATTCCTGCTGTAGAGGACTGGACTAAGGAGAATCCTAATTTGTAATATATACCTAATTATATATATTATATCATGCAAACGAAGGGTCGTTGGACTCTTCGTTTGCTTTTTTTGGAGAAAAAGCTTTGTCACTTCGTAAAAAGGTCGTACCTTTGCGCCGCAAAAGTGACTTTTGCACTGTATTAACTAATTTATAATAATAAAAAAATGATTGTAGTACCTGTTAAAGAAGGTGAGAACATTGAGCGCGCGTTGAAGAAGTTCAAGCGCAAGTTTGAGAAGACTGGTGTAGTTAAGGAGTTGCGTGCTCGTCAGCAGTTTGACAAACCCTCTGTTAAGAACCGTCTGAAGATGGAGCGTGCTATCTATGTACAGCAGCTTCACCGTGTAGAGGATTAATCCTCCTACAAAAAACATTAAAGAAGTTTAATTTTTGAGGTTGCCCTTTGTGGTTGCTGAAAAAATGTCTATCTTTATCCTCAGAAAAGCATGTGAGGAACCCTTTGATGGATGCTTGGTTTGAAGAATATATAGCATATTTGAGGTACGAGCGAAATTATAGCGAATATACGTTAGCTTCGTATGCTGGTAGTTTGAAAGCGTTTGAACTATACTTCAAAAAAAATGATGAAAGCATCTCTTGGAAAACGGTGACAACGGATGTTGTGCGCAATTGGCTGATGTGTCTGCTTGAATCTGGTCTTTCTCCTGCTGGAGTTTGTCCAAAGTTAAGTGCAGTTAAATCTTATTATAGATTCCTGTTGAGGCGGGGGTATATTGATGTAGATCCAGCTCATTGTGTCAACGCTCCTAAAAAGAGTAAGGTTTTGCCTTATTTTGTCAGAGAAAGTCATCTGAGTCAATTACTTGATGATGTTGAGTTCTCGGATGATTTTGGGGGAGTGACCAGCAAAATGCTGATAAGTATGCTTTATTCCACTGGAATGCGTGCTGCAGAATTGCTTGGTTTGAAGATGACGGATGTAGATCTTAAGAATTCTGTTATCACTGTTCTCGGAAAGCGTAATAAGCAGAGAATGATTCCTATGATTCCTGAATTGAAGGAAAATATTGAAAAGTTTCTGCTGGCAAGGCAAAAGTATTTGGGTGAGGCAGTTGATATTGATGCTTTCTTCCTGGATACTAAAGTTGCGAAAAAGCTTTCTTATGCAAAGTTGCGGACTATTGTCAGAACTGCTCTGTCTGCTGTGACTTTACAATCCAAGAGGAGTCCTCATGCATTGCGACATAGTTTCGCGACGTCAATGCTTAATAATTCAGCAGATCTCCAAAGTGTAAAGGAGTTGTTAGGGCATAAAAACCTTACAACCACAGCGGTATATACGCATACTACATTAGAAGAACTGAAGAAATTGTATAACCAGGCTCATCCACGGGCTTAAAAAAGGAGGATTTATGGACATTAGAATCAAGGCCATTCACTTTGATGTGAACGAGAGACTGCAAGACTTCATTGAGAAGAAGGTTTCTAAACTGGGTCGCTTCGAAAGCGAAATAGGAAAGGTAGAGGTGTCATTAAAGGTCGTAAAACCTGAGACAGCCATGAATAAACAAGTGGATGTGAAGGTTGATGTTCCTGGCAAGAGTTTATTTGCATCAGAAACATGCGACACATTTGAAGAAGCTGTAGATAAAACGTGCGAAATTCTGGGACGTCAGATAGAAAAGCACAAAAATAAGTAAATAAAACGCTAAAAAGTTACAAAACTTTTGGCAGATTCGAAAAATATGCCTAATTTTGCATCCGCAAATAGGCATTAGGGTAGTTACCAGAGTGGCCAAATGGGGCAGACTGTAAATCTGCTGGCTTACGCCTTCGGTGGTTCGAATCCATCACTACCCACTTCTCTTCTTGAGAAAAATGTAAATATTAATGCGGAAGTAGCTCAGTCGATAGAGCACTAGCCTTCCAAGCTGGGGGTCGCGGGTTTGAGCCCCGTCTTCCGCTCAAAAAAGAGAGAATGTTGCTGCTATAGCTCAGTGGTAGAGCGCATCCTTGGTAAGGATGAGGTCCCGAGTTCAACTCTCGGTAGCAGCTCAAAATTAATTGAGAATTTTATACATAATATATAATATAAACTACCGCTATGGCAAAAGAAAAATTTGAACGTACCAAACCCCATGTAAACATTGGTACAATCGGTCATGTTGACCACGGTAAGACTACTTTGACTGCTGCTATTACAACTGTATTGGCTAACAAGGGTCTTTCAGAGAAGAAGAGCTTCGATCAGATTGACAATGCTCCCGAGGAGAAGGAGCGTGGTATTACTATTAATACTTCTCACGTTGAGTATGAGACAGCTAATCGTCACTATGCTCACGTTGACTGCCCTGGTCACGCTGACTATGTAAAGAACATGGTAACTGGTGCTGCTCAGATGGATGGTGCTATTATCGTTTGTGCTGCAACTGATGGTCCTATGCCTCAGACTCGTGAGCACATCCTTTTGGCTCGTCAGGTAAATGTTCCTCGTCTTGTTGTTTTCTTGAACAAGTGTGATATGGTTGAGGATGAGGAGATGTTGGAGCTCGTTGAGATGGAAATGGGTGAGTTGCTCGCTCAGTACGAGTTCGAGGAGGATACTCCAATTATCCGTGGTTCTGCTCTCGGCGCATTGAATGGTGTTGCTCAGTGGGAGGATAAGGTAATGGAGTTGATGGAAGCTTGTGATACCTGGATTCAGGAGCCCGAGCGTGCTGTTGACAAGCCTTTCTTGATGCCTGTTGAGGATGTATTCTCTATTACTGGTCGTGGTACCGTTGCTACAGGTCGTATTGAAACTGGTGTTGTAAAGGTAGGTGATGAAGTTCAGATCCTTGGTCTTGGTGAGGATAAGAAGTCAGTTATCACTGGTGTTGAGATGTTCCGTAAGTTGTTGGATCAGGGTGAAGCTGGTGATAACGTAGGTTTGTTGCTTCGTGGTATCGATAAGCAGGAGATTAAGCGTGGTATGGTTATTACTCACCCCGGTGTCATTAAGCCTCATAAGAGCTTCAAGGCTTCTATCTATGTATTGAAGAAGGAAGAGGGTGGTCGTCATACTCCATTTGGTAACAAGTATCGTCCTCAGTTCTACTTGCGTACTATGGACTGTACTGGTGAGATCCACTTGCCCGAGGGTATCGAGATGGTAATGCCCGGTGATAACGTGGAGATCAATGTTGAGTTGATTTACGCAGTAGCTTTGAACGTAGGTTTGCGTTTCGCTATCCGTGAGGGTGGTCGCACCGTTGGTTCAGGTCAGATTACTGAAATTCTTGACTAGTATTTAGTCTGAATAAATACAGAGTCCTGTCTCTGTGAGATGGGACTCGATTTACGGGAATAGCTCAGTTGGTAGAGCACTGGTCTCCAAAACCAGGTGTCGGGAGTTCGAGCCTCTCTTCCCGTGCAAAAAAAAGAAAAGAAGATGCATAGCATAATAAACTATTGCAAGAATTCATTTGAAGAACTTGTACATAAGACCACATGGCCTTCTCGTTCGGAGCTTACAGGTAGTGCAGTAATTGTTTTAATTGCTTCCCTTGTTATTGCACTGGTTGTTTTCGCTTGGGACTTTGTCGTGCAGAATTGCATGGAGTTCGTTTACGAGATGCTTCACTAATCTTTTAAGTTAATCGGAATGGCTGAAATTGAAAAGAGATGGTACGTGATGCGTGCCATCAGTGGCAAGGAAGGCAAAGTTAAGGAGTATATTGATGCAATGATCGCTCAACATAGTGACTTTGCATCAAATGTGTCTCAGGTACTTATTCCTACTGAAAAGGTTGTGACCGTTCGCAACGGAAAGCGTGTAGTAAAAGAAAAATGCCGTTTCAGCGGATATGTCTTTGTTGAGGCATCCCTGGTTGGTGAGACTCAGTCACAGTTGCGTAATGTTCCTAACGTATTAGGATTTTTATCTGCTACAAAATCAAGTACTATGCCTATGCCTATGTCTCAGACAGAGGTGAATCATATGCTTGGTACGGTAGATGAAATTCAGGATGTTCCAGAGGAGATTTTGATTCCCTTCGAGATTGGAGAGAGTGTTAAAGTTACCGATGGACCATTTAATGGTTTTGATGCCGTTATTGAGGAAATCAATAATGAGAAGAAGAAGCTTAAGGTCATGGTTAAAATCTTTGGACGTAAAACTCCCTTGGAACTTGGTTTTATGCAGGTTGAGAAGTTGTAAGACTATAATTGTTTTGTATACTTCTCGCTAAATAATTATAAAAGAGAAAATAAAATGGCTAAAGAAGTTGCTGGATTTATCAAATTGCAGATTAAAGGCGGCGCAGCTAATCCTTCACCTCCAGTAGGTACTGCTATTGGTTCCAAGGGTATCAATATTATGGATTTCTGCAAGGCTTTTAATGCCCGCACTCAAGACAAAGCCGGTAAGGTATTACCTGTAGTTATCACCTATTATAACGACAAGTCTTATGACTTCGTGGTTAAGACTCCTCCTGTTGCAGTTCAACTTATGGAAGTTGCAAAAGTTAAAGGTGGTTCTGCAGAACCTAACCGTAAGAAGATTGCGGAAATTACATGGGATCAGGTTCGTGCTATCGCCGAAGAGAAGATGCCCGATTTGAACTGTTTCACTATCGAGGCTGCTATGACTTTGGTTGCAGGAACTGCCAGAAGTATGGGTATTTCTGTGAAGGGTGAATTCCCTGGTAAATAATTTTTAAACTTCAATTAACAATGAGTAAACTGACAAAGAATCAAAAGTTGGCAGCAGAGAAGATTGAAGCAGGGAAGGCATATTCACTGAAAGAGGCTTCTGCCTTGGTAAAGGAAATTACCACTACCAAGTTTGATGCTTCTGTAGATATCGACGTTCGTCTTGGTGTAGACCCTCGTAAGGCTAACCAGATGGTTCGTGGTGTTGTATCTCTGCCTAATGGTACAGGTAAGGTAACTCGTGTGCTTTGTCTCTGTACACCTGATCAGGAGGCTGCTGCTAAGGAAGCTGGTGCTGACTATGTAGGTCTCGATGAGTATATTGAGAAGATTAAGGGTGGTTGGACTGATATCGATGTAATCATCACTATGCCCGCTATCATGGGTAAGATTGGTGCTTTAGGTCGTGTTCTTGGTCCTCGCGGTTTGATGCCCAACCCCAAGAGTGGTACTGTAACAATGGATGTTGCTAAGGCTGTTCGCGAGGTTAAGCAGGGTAAGATTGATTTCAAGGTTGACAAAACTGGTATTGTTCATGCTTCTATCGGTAAGGTAAGTTTCCCTGCTGAGAAGATCGCTGAGAATGCAAAGGAGTTTATGGCAACTATCATCAAGTTGAAGCCATCTGCAGCTAAGGGTACATATGTTAAGAGTGTTTATCTTTCAAGTACAATGAGTTTGGGTATCAAGGTTGATCCCAGAACTACTGATGAAATCTAAAATAGTTATTGATCATGAGAAAGGAAGATAAAGGCCTAATTATTGAACAGCTCGGTGAAATGCTGAAGCAGTATCCTCATTTCTACCTAGTAGATGTAGAGGGTATGAATGCAGGTCAAACAAGCAATTTGCGTCGTATGTGCTTCAAGAACAACCTTAAGATGGTTGTTGTTAAGAACACATTGCTTCAGAAGGCTCTCGAGGCTAGTGAGATCGATTTTTCTGCTTTGAATTCTGTTTTAGTAGGTACTACCGCAGTACTCTTTACAGAGGTTGCAAATGCTCCTGCTAAGATGATTAAGGAACTCAGGGGCAAGAAGATTGAGAAACCCGCTTTGAAGGCTGCTTATGCCGAAGAGGGTATTTATGTAGGTGCAGAACAATTGGATGCACTTTGTTCTATCAAGAGCAAGAACGAGGTTATTGCCGATATCGTTGCTCTGTTGCAGTCTCCTGCAAAGAACGTATTGTCAGCCCTGCAGAGTGGTCAGAACACAATTCATGGTGTTCTCAAGACTCTGGGCGAGCGTGGGGAATAATATTCGCTTGCGCAGCATAAAAAAACAAATAGTAACAAACATAACAAATTAAAAAATAAGAAAATGGCAGATTTGAAAGCTATCGCTGAAGAGTTGGTAAACTTGACAGTAAAGGAAGTTAATGAGTTGGCAACTATCCTTAAGGATGAGTATGGTATTGAACCCGCTGCTGCTGCAGTTGCAGTTGCTGCTCCTGCTGCTGGTGCTGGTGAGGCTGCAGCTGAGGAGAAGACTGACTTCGACGTAGTATTGGTTGATGCTGGTGCTGCTAAGCTCCAGGTTGTTAAGGCCGTTAAGGAAGCTTGTGGTCTTGGTTTGAAGGAAGCTAAGGAGATGGTAGACGGTGCTCCTAGCACTTTGAAGGAAGGCATGCCCAAGGCTGATGCAGAGGCTCTGAAGAAGACTCTCGAGGAGGCTGGTGCTAAGATCGAGTTGAAGTAATTCGGAACTTCCTGATTTCAGGAAATACGGTAAAGGATCCTCTGGTAGAGGGTTCTTTACCTTTTTGTGTCTATAGATTCGCAAAGTCATCCCAAAAGCCAATTAGATGTCTAATATTATTAACAACAGAGTAAATTTTGCTTCAGTCAAGGCTCCTTACGCTTATCCGGATTTCCTTGATGTGCAGTTGAAATCTTTCAAAGATTTTCTCCAATTGGATACTCCACCAGAACTTCGCAAGAATGATGGTTTGTATAAGGTATTCAGTGAGAATTTTCCTATCGCAGATACTCGCAATAATTTTGTTCTCGAGTTTCTGGATTATTATATCGATCCACCCCGTTATTCTATTGAGGAATGTCTTGAGCGTGGCTTGACCTATAGTGTTCCTTTGAAGGCCAAGCTTAAACTCTATTGTACTGATCCCGACCATGAGGATTTCGATACAGAGATTGAGGATGTTTTCCTTGGTCCCATTCCTTACATGACAAATAATGGCACCTTTATCATCAATGGTGCTGAACGTGTTGTTGTTAGTCAGTTGCATCGTTCTCCAGGCGTTTTCTTCGGTAGCAGTGTGCATAGCAATGGTACACAATTATACTCTGCCCGTATTATTCCTTTCAAAGGAAGTTGGATAGAGTTTGCCACTGACATCCAGAATGTGATGTATGCTTACATTGATCGTAAGAAGAAATTGCCCGTAACAACTCTTCTTCGTGCTATTGGTTTTGAGAATGACCGTGATATCCTTGAGATTTTTAACCTTGCAGAGGAAGTTAAGGTAACAGAGGAAAATCTTAAGGCACGCCTAGGTCAGAAGCTTGCTGCACGCGTGTTAAAGAGCTGGGTGGAGGATTTTGTTGATGAAGATACTGGTGAGGTTGTTTCTATTGAGCGTAATGAGGTTCTTCTTGACCGTGAAAGTGAGTTGACTGAGGAGAATATCCTTCAAATTCTTGAGAGCGGTGAAAGTTCTATTCTCGTTCATAAGTCAGAGAACAAGGGTACTGATTATAGCATTATTTTTAACACACTACAAAAGGATACTTCCAATAGCGAGAAGGAAGCTATTTTCTATATCTACCGCCAGTTGCGCAATGCAGATCCTGTTGATGAGGCAAGTGCTAAGGAAGTTATCTTCAACTTGTTCTTCTCTGACAAACGTTACGACTTGGGCGAGGTTGGTCGTTATCGTATCAATAAGAAACTTAACCTGACAACCGACAATGATGTTCGTGTCTTGACCAAAGAGGATATCATTGAGATTATCAAATACTTGATTGAGTTGATCAATAGCAAGGCTAATGTTGATGATATTGACCATTTGAGTAACCGCCGTGTGCGCACTGTTGGTGAGCAGTTGGCAAACCAGTTTGCTATTGGTTTGGCTCGTATGAGTCGCACAATACGTGAACGCATGAACGTTCGCGACAATGAGGTGTTCAGTCCTACCGATTTGATTCATTCAAAGACTATCTCTGGTGTTATCAATACTTTCTTTGGCACTAATGCTTTGAGTCAGTTCATGGACCAGACTAACCCATTAGCCGAGGTAACTCATAAGCGTCGTCTTTCTGCACTTGGTCCTGGTGGTCTTTCTCGTGAGCGTGCTGGTTTTGAGGTTCGTGACGTACACTTCACCCATTACGGGCGATTGTGTCCCATTGAGTCTCCTGAAGGTCCTAACATTGGTTTGATCAGCAGTCTTTGCGTATATGCAAAGATCAATGATTTGGGCTTTATTGAAACTCCTTACCGAAAAGTTGAAAACGGTATTGTAGACCTTTCTCCCAATGGTATCAAGTACTATAGTGCAGAGGAGGAGGAGAAGCTAGTTATTGGTCAGGGTAACGCGCCTTTGCGTGAGGACGGTACATTTATCCGTAAGGTGGTTAAGTGCCGCCAGGATGACGATTATCCAGTTGTTCCTCCTACACAGGTTAACTTGATGGACGTTGCTCCTCAGCAGATTGCTTCTATTGCTGCAAGTTTGATTCCTTTTTTGGAGCATGACGATGCTCACCGTGCACTGATGGGTAGTAACATGATGCGTCAGGCAGTTCCCTTGCTCCGCACAGAGGCTCCTATTGTGGGTACAGGTATTGAGAAGCAGGTTTGTGAAGATAGTCGCACTATGATAACTGCCGAGGGCGATGGTGTTATTGAATATGTTGATGCAACAACTATCCGTATCCTATACGATCGTACAGAGGAGGAGGATTTTGTAAGCTTCGAACCTGCGATGAAGGAATATCGTATTCCTAAGTTCCGCCGCACCAACCAGAATATGACCATTGACTTGCGTCCAATATGTGAAAAGGGACAGCGTGTCAAGGCTGGTGATATTCTCACTGAGGGTTACTCTACTGAGGCTGGTGAACTGGCATTAGGTAAGAACCTCCTGGTTGCATACATGCCTTGGAAGGGTTACAACTACGAGGATGCTATCGTATTGAATGAGCGTATCGTTCGCGAGGATATTCTTACAAGTATCCATGTTGAGGAATTCAGCCTTGAGGTGCGCGAGACAAAGCGTGGTATGGAGGAACTTACCAATGATATCCCCAATGTTAGTGAAGAAGCAACAAAGGATCTTGACGAGAATGGTATTATCCGCATTGGTGCTAATGTTGTACCTGGCGATATTATGATCGGTAAGATTACCCCTAAAGGTGAGAGCGATCCTACTCCAGAGGAGAAACTTCTGAAGGCTATCTTCGGCGACAAGGCAGGCGATGTTAAGGATGCATCTTTGAAGGCTAGTCCTTCGCTGAAGGGTGTTGTCATCGATAAGAAGTTGTTCTCAAAGGCTATCAAGAATCGTGCAGCAAAGGCTGAGGATAGAAAGCGCATTGCTGCCATTGATGAGGAGTTCGAGTGCAAGGTTGCTGACCTCAAGGCAATCTTGATTGACAAATTGCTTGAGTTGACAGCAGGCAAGATGAGTGCTGGCGTTAAGGATTACATGGGTGCAGAGCTCATTCCTGCTGGTGTGGAGATTACCGCACAGGTTTTGGATACCTTCGACTTCACTGCAATTCAGTTGAGTGGTTGGACAAACGATGAGCATACCAACGGCCTGATCAAGAAGCTTGTAATAAACTTCCTTAAGAAATACAAGCTCCTTGACGCAGAAATCAAACGTGCCAAGATTGCTATCACAATCGGTGACGAATTGCCCAGTGGTATAATCCAGATGGCTAAGGTCTACATTGCCAAAAAGCGTAAGATTGGCGTTGGTGACAAGATGGCCGGTCGTCATGGTAATAAGGGTATTGTTTCTAAGGTGGTACGTCAGGAGGATATGCCTTTCTTGGCAGATGGTACTCCTGTGGATATCGTGCTGAACCCACTCGGTGTACCTAGCCGTATGAACATCGGTCAGATTTTCGAAACAGTACTTGGTGCTGCCGGTAAGAAGTTGGGTGTGAAGTTTGCTACTCCTATTTTTGACGGCGCACATCTTGAGGACTTGAACGAATGGACTGACAAGGCTGGTTTGCCACGTTATTGTTCAACACAGTTGTATGATGGTGCTACAGGTGAGCCTTTCGACCAGTTGGCAACAGTTGGTGTCGCTTATATGCTTAAGTTGGGACACATGGTTGAGGATAAGATGCATGCTCGTAGCATTGGTCCTTACAGCTTGATCACCCAGCAACCTCTTGGAGGTAAGGCACAATTCGGTGGCCAGCGTTTCGGTGAGATGGAGGTTTGGGCAATTGAGGCATTCGGTGCCAGCCACGTTCTTCAGGAGATCCTGACCATTAAGAGTGATGATGTCGTAGGCAGAAGCAAGGCTTATGAGGCTATTGTCAAGGGTGAGTCAATGCCAGCTGCTGGTATTCCTGAGTCACTCAATGTGTTGCTGCATGAGTTGCGCGGTTTGGGCTTGAGAATAACATTGGATTAAAAAAGACTGATACAAGATATGGCTTTTAAGAAAGAAACCAAGGTGAAAAACAATTTCACCAAGATTACCATCGGATTGGCATCTCCAGAAGAGATTCTTGAGAACTCTTTTGGTGAGGTGCTGAAGCCTGAAACCATAAACTACAGAACATATAAACCTGAGCGCGACGGTTTGTTCTGCGAGCGCATTTTCGGTCCTACAAAGGACTACGAATGTCATTGCGGCAAGTACAAGAGAATTCGCTATAAGGGTATTGTCTGCGACCGTTGTGGTGTGGAGGTTACCGAAAAGAAGGTTCGCCGTGAAAGAAGCGGTCATATTCAACTTGTTGTGCCTGTAGCACATATTTGGTATTTCCGCTCTTTGCCAAATAAGATTGGTTACCTTTTGGGTATGCCAACAAAAAAACTCGATAGCATCATTTACTATGAGCGCTATGTCGTTATTCAGCCAGGTATTCTTGGTCCTCGTAACGACAAGGACGATCGTGGTATCCAGGATGGAATTGTTCGCGAGGGCGATTTACTGAGCGAAGAGGAGTATATATCTTTGATTGACAGATTACCACGTGAGAATCAGTATCTCGAAGACAATGACCCTGATAAGTTCGTTGCCAAGATGGGTGCTGAGGCAATACTTGACTTGTTGCAGAGAGTCGATTTAGACAAACTTAGTTATGAATTGCGTGATAGTGCAAATCTGGAAGGTGCCCAGCAGCGTAAGAATGAGGCTTTGAAGCGATTACAGGTTGTTGAGAGTTTTCGTGCAAGTCGCGAGATAAATAAGCCAGAGTGGATGATTCTGCGCATATTGCCTGTGATCCCACCTGAGTTGCGTCCTTTGGTTCCCCTCGATGGCGGACGTTTTGCTACCAGTGATTTGAATGACCTTTATCGTCGTGTTATCATTCGTAACAATCGTTTGAAGCGTTTGCTTGAAATTAAGGCTCCTGAGGTTATCTTGCGTAATGAGAAGCGTATGTTGCAGGAGGCAGTCGACAGTTTGTTCGACAATAGCCGTCGTGCCAGCGCTGTTAAGAGCGAGAGCAACCGTCCTTTGAAGTCATTGAGTGACTCGCTGAAGGGTAAGCAAGGTCGTTTCCGTCAAAACCTGTTGGGTAAGCGTGTTGACTATTCTGCCCGTTCCGTAATTGTTGTTGGTCCAGAGTTAAAGATGGGTGAGTGTGGTCTGCCCAAACTGATGGCTGCAGAGCTTTACAAACCATTCATTATCCGAAAACTTATTGAGCGTGGTATTGTTAAGACTGTAAAGAGCGCTAAGAAGATTGTAGATCGTAAGGATTCTGTGATTTGGGATATCCTTGAGAATGTGATGAAGGGTCATCCCGTGCTCTTGAACCGTGCACCAACTCTGCACCGTTTGGGTATTCAGGCCTTCCAACCCAAGATGATTGAGGGTAAAGCAATTCAGTTGCATCCATTGGCTTGTACTGCGTTCAATGCCGACTTTGATGGTGACCAGATGGCTGTGCATTTGCCTTTGTCAAACGAGGCTATTCTTGAGGCACAGTTGCTGATGCTTCAGAGCCACAATATTCTGAATCCTGCAAATGGTGAGCCTATCACCGTTCCTTCACAGGATATGGTTTTGGGTCTGTACTATATCACCAAGCTCCGTCCCGGCGCCAAGGGTTCTGGAATGAGCTTCTATGCCCCAGAGGAGGCTATCGTTGCATACAATCAAAACCGTGTGGAGATTCATGCGCCCATTAAGGTGATTGTAGATGATCTCCTTGAGGACGGAACTTTAGGAAAGCGCCAGGTTGAAACCTCTGTTGGTCGTTTGATTGCTAATGAAATAATTCCTGCTGAGATCGGTTACTTCAATGATGTTATTGCAAAGAAGACACTCCGTGGCTTGATTACTTCTGTTATCAAGACTGTTGGTGTAGCTCGTGCATGTGAATTCCTTGATGGTATCAAGAATCTTGGTTACAAGATGGCATACGAGGGTGGTTTGTCGTTCAACTTGGGTGATATCATCGTGCCCGAGCAAAAGGCAGAACTTGTACAGCGTGGTAATGACGAGATTGAGCGTATAACCATGGACTATGGTATGGGTTTCATTACCGACAAGGAACGTTACAACCAGGTAATCGAAACTTGGACCAAGGTCAACAACGACCTTTCTAAGATTTTGATGAAGACCATGAGCGAGGCTGAGCAAGGTTTCAATGCTGTATATATGATGCTTGATTCTGGTGCCCGTGGTAGTGCTGGTCAGATTAGTCAGCTATCTGGTATGCGTGGTTTGATGGCTAAACCTCAAAAGGCAGGTGCAGAACCTTTGACCATTGAGAACCCAATTCTTTCTAACTTTAAGGAGGGTATGAGTGTGCTGGAGTACTTCATCTCTACTCATGGTGCTCGTAAGGGTCTGGCCGATACCGCTCTAAAGACTGCCGATGCCGGTTATCTGACCCGTCGTCTCGTTGATGTTTCTCACGATGTAATCATTACTGAGGAGGACTGTGGAACATTGCGCGGTCTAGAGTGCACTGCACTGAAGAACGGTGATGAGGTTGTAAGTTCTCTTTACGATCGTATTCTGGGTCGTGTAAGTGTGCACGATGTCATCCATCCCACAACAGGCAAGATGCTTGTCGCTTCTGGCGAGGAGATTACCGAAGCTAAGGCTAAGGAGATTGAGGATAGCCCAATTGAAATGGTGGAAATCCGTTCTGTGCTTACTTGTGAGAGCCGTAAGGGTGTCTGCGTTAAGTGTTATGGTCGCAACCTCGCATCAAGTCGCATGGTTCACAAGGGCGAGGCAGTTGGTGTTATCGCAGCTCAGTCAATCGGTGAGCCTGGTACTCAGTTGACACTTCGTACTTTCCACGCCGGTGGTGTTGCTGGTAATGCTGTTGCAAATGCGCAGATTAAGTCAAAGTATGAGGCGCGCCTCGAGTTTGAGGAATTGCGTACTGTTGACGCACAAACCGACAGTGGAGTTGCACAGGTGGTTGTGAGCCGTTTGGCTGAGGTTCGCTTTATTGAGCCTAAAACGGGTATTGTGCTTCTTACACAGGACGTTCCTTATGGCAGCACCCTGTTCAAGCAAGATGGTGATGTGGTGACTAAGGGTGATGTTATTGCTCAGTGGGATCCTTTCAACTCAGTTATCGTTACTGAGGTTGCAGGTAAGGTTAAGTTTGAAGATGTTATCGAAAACATAACTTATCGTGTTGAGACCGACGAGGCAACACGTCAGAGCGAATATATCATTATCGAATCTAAGGATCGCAACAAGATTCCTGCTTGTCATATCCTTGATGAGAATGGAGATATCCTCCGTACTTATAACTTCCCCATCGGAGGCCATATTTCTATCACTGATGGTACTGATGCTCGTGTTGGTGAGGTTCTTGTTAAGATTCCTCGTGTTGTTGGTGGTGGCGGTGATATTACTGGTGGTTTGCCTCGAGTTACTGAGTTGTTTGAGGCTCGTAATCCAAGTAATCCTGCAGTTGTTGCCGAAATCGATGGTGTGGTTACCATGGGTCGCCTCAAGCGCGGTAACCGTGAGATAACCATTACATCAAGGGTTGGCGATGTTCGTAAATATCTTGTTCCCATCTCCAAGCAGATTTTGGTTCAGGATAACGATAACGTGCGTGCCGGCACTCCATTGTCTGATGGTGCTATCACTCCTGCCGACATCTTGGCCATCAAGGGTCCTACCGCTGTTCAGGAATATATCGTTAACGAGATTCAGGACGTTTACCGTTTGCAGGGTGTAAAGATCAATGATAAGCACTTTGAGGTTATTGTGCGTCAGATGATGCGTAAGGTACAGATTGCCGAACCTGGCGATACACGCTTCCTGGAGACTCAGGTTGTGGATAAACTTGAGTTTGCAGAGGAAAATGATCGTATTTGGGGCAAGAAGGTTGTTGTCAACGCTGGTGACAGTGAGACAATGCATGCTGGTCAAATTGTTACAGCACGCCGTTTGCGCGACGAGAACTCTTTGCTCAAGCGTCAGGATAAGAAGATTGTTGAGGTGCGTGATGCAATGCCCGCAACATCAACACAGATCTTGCAGGGTATCACCCGCGCTTCTTTGGCAACCAGTTCGTTCATGAGTGCTGCTTCTTTCCAGGAGACAACAAAGGTGCTGAACGAGGCTGCTATCAATGGTAAAAGCGATTATCTCGATGGTATGAAGGAGAATGTGATCTGTGGTCACCTCATTCCTGCTGGTACCGGTATGCGCGAATATGACAAGATTGTTGTTGGTTCTCGAGATGATTACGAGCGTACACTTGCCAATCGCAAGGCCCGTCTTGATTTCGATGATTTTTAAATGAATCGTAAACTTGCATAAATAATGAAGAACGCTTTGCTGGTGCAACCTTGCACCAACAAGGCGTTTTTCTTATACACATCTTTTATTATTAATCTGAATATTTAAAGAGTATCTGATATGATGGTGAACATTATGCATGAACTAAGGTTGAAGGTTCGCGACTATGAGTGCGACCTTCAGGGCATTGTGAACAATGCCAATTATCAGCATTATCTTGAGCATGCACGTCACGAGTTTCTTTTAGAACGTGGTATAAGTTTTGCCGATATGCATACTAGAGGTATTGACGCCGTTGTGGCACGTATAACCATGGAGTTCAAGATTCCATTGCGAAGTGGCGATGAATTTATCTGTCGTCTCTATGTCAAGAAGGAAAACGTACGGTATGTGTTCCTTCAGGAAATCTATCGTGCCTCCGACGAGAAATTGTGCCTGAAGGCCAAGGTGGATTCCGTTTGCATCCAGGACGGACGTTTGCTGACATCTTGCAACGAACTGGATGAAAAGCTCTTCGCCTGATGCCCATTCTTTCGTCCATTGACCGCCGTATCCTTGGCATTGCTCTGCCAAGCATTGTCAGTAACATCACCGTTCCGTTGTTAGGAATGGTTGATGTTGCAGTAACCGGTCATATGGGGAGTTCGGACGGCAATGTTGCAGATATTTCATTGCCCGCCTCATATTACGTGGGTGCCATTGCCGTGGGAGGCATGCTGTTCAATATTATTTATTGGATGTTCGGTTTCCTGAGAATGGGAACCGGTGGTGAAACCGCCCAGGCTTGGGGGCGCAGGGATTTGGATGGAGTTGTATTCCTGCTTGTCCGTAGCCTTCTCCTTGCCTTTGTACTTGCTTTACTGCTTATGGCACTTTCGCCACTTGTGTGCGAAGGTGCCTTGTGGTACATCGCTCCAGAGACCGAGGTAGCAGCCCTCGCGCGCACGTATTTTAATATATGTATATGGGGGGCAGTTCCTGCCCTTGCTCTCTTTGCTATGAACGGATGGTACATAGGCATACAGAACTCGCGCTTCCCCATGATTGTTGCCATAGTGCAAAACTTGCTGAACATCATCTGTAGCCTTCTTTTTGTCTACGTGTTGGGAATGCGCATAGAGGGTGTAGCATTTGGAACCTTGCTGGCTCAATGGGTGGCGTTCGTCCTTGCCCTTCTCCTTTGCCAGAGGTATTATGGCAGGTTGTGGAAGAGGGAGTCGTTCTGCATGCCGTCGTTTGGCCAGCTTTTTCGCCAGGCGCTTGCTCCCCGTAGTACCACCAACCGCCAGAACTTCTCCCTGTTCCTGCGCACCTTGTGCCTGATAGTGGTGCATTTTATGTTTATTGCTGCCGGGGCAGCGCAGGGCAGTGTGGAACTTGCGGTCAATACCCTGCTCATGCAGATGTTCACCATCTTCAGTTACTTTATGGACGGTTTTGCCTATGCCGGCGAGGCGCTTGTGGGCAAGGCAATAGGTGCGGCGAACGGTGGTTTATGCCACTCTGTGGTGCGTCGGCTTTTCCAATGGGGTGGGGTACTGGCCCTGCTCTTTGTGGCATTGTATGCTTTAGGAGGCGAATGGTTCTTGTCGTTTCTCACAGACGATGTCCAAGTGCTGGAAACCGTATCCAGTTATCGCCATTGGACTCTGCTTCTTCCTGTATGTGGCGTGGCGTCCTTCCTGTGGGACGGAATTTACATCGGTGCCACCTCCCCCCGCCTTATGCTCCTGTCTATGGTCATTAGCATGGTTCTTTTCTTGACAGGTTATTATCTCATCATTCCCTTCTGCGGCAACCATGGTCTGTGGATTGCTTTTCTTTCCTATCTTGCTTGCCGAGGCATTGTGCAAACGCTGACATATAGGAAGATTATACCTTAATCCCCAAATCGGTAATTTGCTCGGTTCGTTCAAAAATCCTTACACCCTACCTTTCCCGTTTTTCCTTCAAAAACGCATTACAATCTTCGGCTCCTAAGATTGTAATCTTTCGTCCTTAAGATTGTAATCTTCTGCCCCGAAGATTAGGGCGCGTTGAACTGAAGATTAGGGCGTCTGTTTTTCTGTAGCATAAAGCATCATCAATTACATCGTAAAAAATGTTTGCAGATAGCTCTAACTGTTTGTTTTTGAGTTATTTGTGTCTTTAATCTTATTGCAATATTATTTGCATCACTCCATGTCATCATAGCATTGGTCTTGCATTAATAAGTCTAAAACTTTATATGTTTCGGTTTATGAGGTATGGTAAGAAATATTTACATCTGCACCTTCTGGTCCACATTATTCCAAATTAGCCATTAGACTATTTTACGCTAATGGCCGACTTGGGAGTAAGGCCAATTTCTCTTCTCGCAATCACATGCTTTTGCCAGGCACCAACAGTTTCGTCCTCATAATTTGCAAGTACTTGCAGTTCTGTATAATATTAGAGCTGCATCAGTTATTTGTTATTCTCTATAGAATATTACAACCTCTTCCCGGTCATTGCCCTCTTAACCAAGAAGAGGCTAATTTTCAATTTCTTGCTCATATTTCTTGTTAAATTCATTCGTAGCACAGAAAATTTATATAATTTTGCCTTTGGTAACGTTCTTATCCTGAGCTTACGTAAAAATGGAACTTTTGTGTGAGGAACAATAATTTAATATTAAAAACCCCCATATCATTATGTTGTTTGAACAGATTAGCAAAGACATAGTCGTGGCCATGAAGGCCAAGGACAAGGTTCGCCTGATGGCGTTGCGCAATGCCAAGAAGTATTTCCTGGAGGCACTCACCGCCCCTGGCGCCGATGCCGAACTCTCCGATGAGCAGGCACTGAAGATTCTTTCCAAGTTGGTGAAGCAGGGCAAGGACACAGCCCAGCTCTATGTGGAGCAGAACCGTCCCGACCTGGCAGAAGAGGAAATGGGACAGGTCCTCGCCCTCGAGGCATATCTTCCCAAGGCTCTCACTCCCGAGGAACTGGAAGCAGAACTCCGCACTATTATTGCCGAGGTTGGCGCCACCAGTGCTAAGGAAATGGGCAAGGTTATGGGTGTTGCCAGCAAGCGCTTGGCAGGACGTGCCGACGGCAAGGCAATATCTTCCAAGGTCAAGGAACTGTTGGGATAGAGAACAGAGCGGAGAATATAAGATCAAATAGCTCCGGTTGAGATAAAAGGAAAAGGCGTTGCACATGTTGATGCAACGCCTTTTCTTTGTGATGTTGTGCAGAGTTTTGAGTCTTCTTACTTCAGTTGGTTGGCAACGAAGTCCTTCATCTCCTGGCCACGCAAGTTGCGTTTCACAATTGTTCCGTCGGGAGCAAAAAGCATGATTTGAGGAATGCCTTGTATGCCATAAAGTTGGGTGGCATTGTCTTTGTTGTCGCGAGGAACAAATATCTGTGGATATTCTATTCCTTCTTCCTCTAAAGCGGTCTTGAACTTTTCTTCTGTATCCCATACATTGATGCCAAGAACAGTGAATTTCTCTCCAGCATATTGATTTTGCAACTCAATAAGATTTGGAATTTCACCCTTGCAAGGACCGCACCAACTTGCCCAGAAGTCGACTAAAACATATTGTCCCTTGCCGACATAATCAGAGAGTTTCGCTACTGTGCCGTCAATGTTTTTGCCGGTGAAGTCAATAAACATCTTTCCTTCTTTTGTGTTTTCGAGCGTCTGTAGGTTCTCAAGATGAAGGTTTACCGCCTTTATTTCAGATGCATATTTTACAACCTTCATAATAGAATCCATTTCCTCGATAGAATTATAGAACTGGTTAGCTACTATGCCAAGGATTCTTGCTCCAACAATGTTGTCCTTGTTTTCATCAAGAGCTTTTCGATAGATGTCGTACAGAGCTTCGATATCTTCTTTTATGGAGTCGTTGACTTGAGGATAGGTAAGTCCGTCGGCCATAAGTTTGCTCGCTTTTTCTCTTAATGCGGCACTTGCTTCGCTAACCTTGTTCATGATTGCGGCATAAGTGTCATTGTATCCGCCATTGTCAGTAACGGTAGCGGGATTTTCATTTAGGTTCACATCAACAGTGGTTCCGTTGGTTAGAATAACACCTAAACGTGTTTTCTCGATATTGATGGCATAAAGGCTTTGGCCATCAACTTTTCCCTTGAACTTAAAAGTTCCATTTTCGATAACGCATGAGTCGATGTTTTGACCCTCGCCATCGCATAAATAAGCTTGTTTTCCTTCAAGATCTTTGCCAGCTGTACCGCTTATGGTATACTGGCAACTTGTCAGCAAAGCTGGGATTGCAAGTAAAAGTAATCTTTTCATAATTTAAGTTGATTTAATATGTGCTAATATCAGTTCACTTACAAAGATATTACTTTTTTATGTTCCAATTGGATAAATCAATTATTTTAACTTCTGCTAACGATTTTTATGCTGATATTTCTAGAGAAACCTGCTTCTTGAAACATCGGTTAGTTGTTTTGCCATGAATATTTTTAAAAGGAGGTATAATATGCGTGTTTGTTAAAAAATACTAAAGAAATGTTGTGTTTTTATGTCATAGGTTATTTATTTTTACCGAAAAGTGCATAAATTAGAATAAAAGTTGTACCTTTGCAACCCGAATGGGCATATTGTGCCCTTGCTTATCGTATATACATAATTAATATATAAACAAATAAAAAATTAACAAAATGCCTACAATTCAACAATTGGTAAGAAAAGGCCGTACAGTGTTGGTAGACAAGAGCAAGAGCCCCGCTTTGGACAGCTGTCCTCAGCGTCGTGGTGTTTGTGTTCGTGTTTATACTACAACACCTAAGAAGCCAAACTCAGCTATGCGTAAGGTAGCTCGTGTTCGTTTGACAAACTCTAAGGAGGTTAACTGCTACATCCCTGGTGAGGGTCATAACTTGCAGGAACACAGTATCGTACTCGTTCGTGGTGGTCGTGTAAAGGATCTTCCTGGTGTACGTTACCATGTGGTACGTGGTACTCTGGATACTGCTGGTGTTGCTAACCGTACACAGCGTCGTTCTAAGTATGGTGCTAAGCGCCCCAAGGCTGCTAAGAAGTAATTCTCTTAAGTAAGCTGAGTAAAAGAAAATTTAAAATTAAACCGTTTTGGTGTTGCAGTCAGTGTCCTGAGTAAACCTTGCAGCGGTAAGTGTTGAAGTAGAAGAGCAAGATGCAAACCTGAACACAAAACAAGTTAAAGAAATGCGTAAAGCTAAACCAAAAAAGAGAGTTATCCTTCCAGATCCCAAGTTCGGCGACGTGAAGGTGTCTAAGTTCGTTAATCATCTGATGTATGATGGCAAGAAGAGCATCTCTTATGATATCTTCTACAATGCCCTCGAAATTGTAGCTACCAAGATGCAGAGTGAGGAAAAACCTGCTTTGCAGATTTGGAAGGAGGCTTTGGATAAGATTACTCCTCAGGTTGAGGTTAAGAGCCGTCGTATCGGTGGTGCTACTTTCCAAGTTCCTACAGAAATTCGTCCTGACCGTAAGGAGAGCATCTGTATGAAGAATATGATTCTTTTTGCTCGTAAGCGCGGTGGTAAGACAATGGCTGATAAGTTGGCTGCTGAGATTCAGGATGCTTACAATGAGCAGGGTGGTGCCTTCAAGCGTAAGGAGGATATGCATCGTATGGCTGAGGCTAACCGTGCGTTCGCTCACTTCCGTTTCTAATATAAATCCATCACTAATCTAAATATTAAGAAACAATGGCAAAGCAAGATTTGCGTTACACCCGTAACTTCGGTATCATGGCTCACATTGATGCCGGTAAGACAACAACCAGTGAGCGTATCCTTTTCTACACCGGTAAGACTCATAAGATCGGTGAGACCCATGATGGTTCTGCAACAATGGACTGGATGGCTCAGGAGCAGGAGCGTGGTATTACTATTACCTCTGCTGCTACAACAGCTTACTGGACTTGCAAGGGCGATAAGTATAAGTTTAATTTGATCGATACTCCGGGACACGTTGACTTTACCGCTGAGGTAGAGCGTTCATTGCGTGTTCTTGACGGTGCTGTTGCAACATACTGCGCAGTAGGTGGCGTTGAGCCTCAGTCTGAGACTGTATGGCGTCAGGCTGACAAGTACAATGTGCCTCGTATCGGTTATGTTAATAAGATGGACCGTTCTGGTGCAGACTTCTATGAGGTTGTTCGTCAGATGAAGGAGGTTCTTGGTGCAACTCCTTGTGTTGTTGCTCTGCCTATCGGTGCAGAGGAGACTTTCAAGGGTATCGTTGACCTTATTAAGATGAAGGCTATTCTGTGGCACGACGAGACCATGGGCGCTGAATATGACGTAGAGGATATTCCTGCTGACATGGTTGACGAGTGTGAGGAGTGGCGCGGTAAGATGATTGAACTCGCTGCCGAGCAGGATGATACCTTGATGGAGAAATACTTTGAGGATCCTGATAGCTTGACCGAGGAGGAAATCGTTGCTGCTATCCGTAAGGGTACCTTGAATCTGGACATCGTTCCTATGTCTTGTGGTTCTTCTTTCAAGAACAAGGGTGTACAGACTCTGCTTGACTATGTTTGTATGTTCCTTCCCTCTCCCCTCGATACTCCCAGCGTAGTAGGTACAAATCCTGATACAGGCGAAGAGGAGTCTCGTAAGCCCAGCGAGGACGAGAAGACTTCAGCTCTTGCATTTAAGATCGCTACCGATCCATATGTAGGTCGTTTGACTTTCTTCCGCGTTTACTCTGGTAAGGTAGAGGCTGGTTCTTACATTTACAACGTGCGTTCTGGTAAGAAGGAGCGCGTAAGCCGTCTGTTCCAGATGCACTCTAACGCTCAGAATCCCGTTGACTGCATTGCAGCTGGTGATATCGGTGCTGGTGTAGGTTTTAAGGATATTCATACTGGTGATACTTTGGCTGACGAGGATGCACCTATCGTACTCGAATCTATGGACTTCCCCGATCCCGTTATCGGTATCGCAGTCGAGCCCAAGACTCAGAAGGATCTCGATAAGTTGAGCATCGGTCTTCAGAAGTTGGCTGAGGAGGATCCCACCTTCACCGTTAAGACCGACGAGCAGAGCGGTCAGACTGTTATCTCTGGTATGGGTGAGCTTCACTTGGATATCATCATCGACCGTTTGCGTCGTGAGTTCAAGGTAGAGTGTAATCAGGGTAAGCCCCAGGTTAACTACAAGGAGGCTATCACTGCTACCGTTAACCACCGTGAGGTTTACAAGAAGCAGTCTGGTGGTCGTGGTAAGTTTGCTGACATCATCGTTAATGTCGGTCCCCGCGACGAGGATTACAATGAAACTCCCTTGCAGTTCGTTAACAGTGTAACTGGTGGTAACATTCCCAAGGAGTTCATTCCCAGTGTTCAGAAGGGCTTCGATGCTGCTATGAAGAATGGTGTGCTCGGTGGCTTCCCCATGGACAGCTTGAAGGTAGAGTTGGTTGATGGTTCATTCCACCCCGTTGACTCTGACCAGTTGTCATTCGAAATCGCTGCTCAGATGGCTTACAAGGCTTGCTGCGCTAAGGCTAAGCCCGTATTGATGGAACCCATCATGAAGCTCGAGGTTGTTACTCCCGAGGAGAACATGGGTGACGTTATCGGTGACTTGAATAAGCGTCGTGGTCAGGTTGAGGGTATGGATACCACTCGTACTGGTGCTCGTCTAGTTAAGGCTATGGTTCCCCTGGCTGAGATGTTTGGTTATGTAACTGCTTTGCGTACCATCACCTCTGGTCGTGCTACCAGCTCAATGACCTATGATCACCATGCTCCTGTAAGCACTGGTGTTGCTAAGGCTGTACTTGAGGAGATGAAGGGTCGTGCTGATTTGCTGTAATCTTTCTGATTATAGTGTATCTACTTGTATAATATAATAATAAGGTAAGGAGCAATCATTAGCAAACGACTCTTAATGATTGCCCCTCCTTACTAAAATAAAAAGTAAAAGAAATGAGTCAGAAAATTCGTATTAAGTTAAAGAGCTACGATCATATGCTCGTAGACAAGAGTGCAGAGAAGATTGTTAAGACCGTTAAGGCTACAGGTGCGGTTGTTTCTGGTCCTATTCCATTGCCAACTCACAAGCGTATCTTTACAGTAAACCGCTCAACTTTCGTTAATAAGAAAAGCCGTGAGCAGTTCCAGTTGAGCGCATACAAGCGTCTGATCGACATCTATTCAAGCAATGAGAAGACAGTCGATGCTTTGATGAAGCTTGAGCTTCCTAGCGGTGTAGAGGTAGAAATCAAGGTGTAATAATAGATTTACATGTTTGATAGCATAAAAAGGCTTTTGCAGGTGTCTGTAAAGGCCTTTTTCTTGTTATAAGTGTTAAATTTACTCTTTTTTACCTGCTTGTGTGTAATATTTTTTGTAAATATTTGTGTGTTAGGCTAAAAATCAGTAACTTTGCAATCGAAAAAGGAAAAGAATGCGCTGGCTTTTGCTATCATCATTCCTAAAAAGAACGCCTAAGGTGGCGGTTCTCTTTTTGTGTGTCTATCTGACGCCTATAGGAGAAAGCTAATTTTGAGAATAAGGAAACATTTATATTAATTTTTAATTAAACTGAAATGCCAGGATTATTAGGAAAGAAAATCGGAATGACATCCGTTTTCAGTGCCGACGGTAAGAATGTACCGTGCACTGTTATCGAAGTAGGTCCTTGCGTGGTTACTCAGATCAAGACCGTTGAGAAGGATGGCTATGAGGCTGTTCAGATCGGTTATGAAGAGGCTAAGGAGAGCAGAACTTCTGCGCCTTTGGCTGGTCACTTCAAGAAGGCTGGTACCACTCCCAAGCGCCACTTGGCTGAGTTCACAGGTTTTGAAGGTGAGTTGAATCTCGGTGATTCTCTTACTGTGGAGATGTTTGCTGACTGCAACTTTGTTGATGTTGTTGGTACATCAAAGGGTAAGGGTTTCCAGGGCGTTGTGAAACGTCATGGTTTTGGTGGTGTAGGTCAAGCTACTCATGGTCAGGATGACCGTTTGCGTAAGCCCGGTTCTATCGGTGCTTGTTCATATCCTGCTAAGGTGTTCAAGGGTATGCGCATGGGTGGTCATATGGGTAATGAGCGTGTTACTACACATAACCTTCAGGTGTTAAAGGTAATTCCAGAGCACAATCTGCTTTTAATTAAGGGTAGTGTTCCTGGTTATAAAGGTTCAATCGTTAGCATTGTAAAGTAAGATGGAAGCAAGTGTATTGAATATCAATGGCCAGGAGACTGGTCGCAAGGTAGTTCTCAATGATGCTATCTATGCTATTGAACCTAATGATCATGCTATCTACTTGGATGTGAAGCTGATTCTTGCTAACAAGCGTCAAGGTACAGCTAAAACTAAGGAGAGAAGTGAAATGAGTGGTTCTACACGTAAGCTTGGTCGTCAGAAAGGTGGTGGCGGTGCTCGTCGTGGTGATATCAATAGCCCAGTGTTGGTTGGTGGTGCTCGTGTATTTGGTCCTCAGCCTCGCGATTATGGCTTTAAGTTGAATAAGAAGGTTCGTCAGTTAGCTCGTCGTAGCGCTCTTAGCTACAAGGCACAGGAGAACGCTATCTTGGTAGTTGAGGATTTCACATTTGAGACTCCAAAGACAAAGTCTATGCTTGAAGTATTAAATAATCTTAAAATTACAGGCAAGAAGACTTTGGTTGTGACTCCAGCTTCTGATAAGGCAGTATATTTGTCTGCTCGTAATCTTGAGCGTGTTGCAACTATGCCTGCGTCGGCTTTGAATACCTATCAGGTTTTGAATGCTGATGTTATGGTTGTTGCAGAAAGTGCTTTGGCTGTTATTGAAGGTAACCTCACTAAGTAATTAGACGTCCGTAGAACTATGACATACATTATTAAACCTCTGGTCACAGAAAAGATGACCGGTATTACAGAGAAGCAGAATAAGTATGGCTTCGTGGTACGTCCTGAGGCAAACAAGATCGAACTGAAGAAGGAGATTGAGACACGTTACAATGTAACTGTAGTTGATGTTAATACTTGCATCTATGCGGGTAAGAACAAAGCTCGTTATACTAAGGCAGGTCTGTTGAAGGGTCGTACAAATGCCTTCAAGAAGGCTATCGTTACTCTTAAGGAGGGCGATGTTATTGATTTCTATAGCAATATTTAATTAAAAGATGGCAGTACGTAAATTTAAGCCCACAACACCGGGCCAAAGACATAAGATTATAGGTACTTTCGAGGAAATTACTGCATCAGTACCTGAGAAGTCTCTCGTATGTGGCAAGAAGTCTTCTGGTGGTCGTAACACAACTGGTAAGATGACTGTACGCTATGTAGGTGGCGGTCACAAACAGAAGTATCGTTTTATTGACTTCAAACGCGAGAAAGATGGTGTTCCAGCAGTTGTAAAGACTATTGAGTATGATCCCAATCGCTCTGCTCGTATCGCTCTTCTTTACTATGCTGATGGTGAAAAGCGTTATATTATTGCTCCTAACGGTTTGAAGGTAGGTGCTACTTTGATGAGCGGTGCTGATGCTGCTCCTGAGGTAGGTAATGCACTTCCTTTGCAGAATATTCCTGTGGGTACTGTTGTTCACAATATTGAGCTTCGTCCTGGTCAGGGTGGTTTGCTGGTTCGTTCAGCTGGTAACTTTGCACAGTTGACTTCTCGTGAAGGTCGTTACTGCGTTATTAAGTTGCCTTCAGGTGAGACTCGACAGATATTGAGCGCTTGTAAGGCTACAGTAGGTAGTGTAGGTAATAGCGACCATGCATTGGAGAGCTCTGGTAAGGCTGGACGTAGTCGCTGGTTGGGTCGTCGTCCTCATAACCGTGGTGTTGTTATGAATCCTCATGATCATCCCATGGGTGGTGGTGAAGGTCGTCAGTCTGGTGGTCACCCACGTTCACGTACCGGCTTGTATGCTAAGGGTAAGAAGACTCGCGCACCAAAGAAGCAGTCTAATAAGTATATCATCGAGAGAGCTAATAAGAAGTAATCAGAAGTTAACAGCGTAATATTATGAGTCGTTCATTAAAGAAAGGTCCCTATATCGAAGTTAATCTTGAGAAGAAGATTCTTGCCATGAATGAGAGTGGTAAGAAAAACGTAGTCAAGACCTGGGCTCGTGCTTCTATGATCTCTCCTGATTTCGTAGGACATACAGTAGCCGTTCATAACGGAAATAAGTTCATTCCCGTTTACGTAACAGAAAACATGGTTGGTCATAAGTTGGGTGAGTTCGCACCTACTCGTAAGTTCGGTGGCCACGGTGATAAGAAAAAGAAGTAAACGGAACCATCAACTGGAAAAAATAGAATAATATAATGGGAAAAAGAAAAAGATTAGCTGCTGACGCAAGAAAGGAAGCACGCAAGGCCCAGAGTTTTGCAAAGTTGCAAAACGTTCCTTCTTCTCCCCGCAAAATGAGATACGTTGTTGATCTGGTTCGCGGAATGGAAGTGAACAGAGCTTTGGGTACATTGAAGTTCTGTGCAAAGGCTGCCAGCGCAGATGTAGAGAGATTGCTTCGTTCTGCAATTTCAAATTGGGAACAGAAGAACGAGCGCAAAGCCGAGGATGGTGAGTTGTTTATCTCTAAGATTTATGTAAACGAGGGTGCAACTCTTAAGCGTATGAGACCAGCTCCTCAGGGTCGTGGATATAGAATTCGCAAGCGTTCTAATCATATCACCTTGTTCGTCGACACTAAGAAAGATTAATTAGAAAAGAAACATGGGACAGAAAGTTAATCCTATAAGCAACCGTTTGGGTATTGTACGCGGTTGGGATTCGAATTGGTTTGGTGGCAAGAACTATGGAGACACTATCCTCGAAGATAGCCAGATCCGTAAGTATCTCAATGCCCGTCTTGGTGACGCAAGCATTTCACGTATTGTTATCGAGCGTACACTTAAAATGGTTACTATTACTGTGTGCACTGCTCGTCCAGGTTTGATCATCGGCAAGGGTGGTGAGAAGGTTGATAAGCTCAAGGAAGAGTTGAAGAAGGTAACCGATAAGGATATTCAAATCAATATCTTTGAGGTAAAGAAACCTGAGTTGGATGCAACAATTGTTGCAAACAATATCGCTCGCCAGGTTGAAGGTAAGATTGCTTACCGTCGCGCAATCAAGATGGCTATCGCTAATTCAATGCGTGCTGGTGCAGAGGGTATCAAGGTTCTGATCAGCGGTCGTTTGAATGGTGCTGAAATAGCTCGTTCAGAAATGCTTAAAGAGGGTCGTACACCTTTGCATACTTTGAGAGCTGATATCGATTATTGTCACGCAGAGGCTCTTACTAAGGTTGGTATCTTGGGTATCAAGGTATGGATTTGCCGCGGTGAGGTTTTTGGTAAGAAGGATTTGGCTCCTAACTTTACTCAAGCAAAGGAACAGGGCCGTGGTTTCGGTGGCAATGGCGGTGGTAAGAACTTCCGTCGCAAGAAGAACAACAACCGTTAAAAAACTGAATTAAAATGTTACAACCAAAAAGAACTAAATACAGAAGGCCACAAAAAAATCACCGTAAAGGTAATGCAATGCGTGGCAATCAGTTGGCATTCGGTAGCTTCGGTATCAAGTCATTGGAAACACGATGGATTACCGCTCGCCAGATTGAGGCAGCTCGTGTAGCTATGACACGTTACATGCAGCGTGAGGGTCAGAGCTGGATTCGTATCTTCCCTGACAAACCAATCACAAAGAAGCCTGCTGACGTACGTATGGGTAAGGGTAAGGGTGATCCTGTAGGTTATGTGTTCCCCATTACCCCTGGACGTATAATTTTCGAGATTGAAGGTGTAAGTTACGAAATCGCGAAGGAAGCTCTTCGCCTTGCAGCTCAAAAGTTGCCTGTAACCACCAAGTTTATTGTTAGACGTGATTACGACAAAAACGCATAATAATGAAGATTGCAGAAATTAACGCAATGACAGCTGCAGAACTTGCAGAGCGTATCGCAGTAGAGGTAGCTAACTATGATCAGATGAAGTTAAATCATGCTGTTGCTCCTCTTGAAAACAACTCTCAAATTAAGGCTGCTCGTCGTAACATCGCTCGCATGAAGACGGTGCTTCGCCAGAAAGAGTCAAACAAGTAATTAGGTACTTCAAGATATGGAAGCAAGAAATTTAAGAAAAACTCGTACGGGTGTTGTGGTTAGCGATAAGATGGATAAGACCATCGTTGTAGCTGCCAAGTTCAAAGAAAAGCACCCTATTTATGGTAAGTTCGTTGCTAAAACGAAGAAGTACCATGCTCACGACGAGAAGAACGATTGTCATAAGGGTGATACCGTTTTGATTATGGAGACTCGTCCTTTGAGCAAGACCAAGAGATGGAGAGTAGTAGAAATCGTAGAAAGAGCTAAGTAAAAATGATACAAGCAGAATCTAGATTAGTAGTAGCAGATAATAGCGGTGCTAAAGAGGCTAAGTGCATTCGTGTCCTCGGTGGTACTCGTCGTCGCTACGCTTCAGTAGGTGACGTGATTGTAGTCGCTATCCAGAGTGCAATCCCCACCAGTGATGTTAAGAAAGGTGCAGTATCAAAGGCCCTGATTGTACGTACAAAGAAGGAGGTTCGTCGCGCTGACGGTTCATATATCCGTTTCGACGACAACGCATGTGTCCTGTTGAATAATTCAGGTGATTTGCGTGGTAGTCGTATCTTCGGTCCCGTTGCCCGTGAACTCCGTGCTGCAAACATGAAGGTCGTGTCTTTAGCACCTGAGGTTCTTTAATATTCAAAGACGTTAGAAGAACAATGAGTAAGTTACACATTAAGAAAGGCGACACCGTAATCGTAAATGCTGGCGAGAACAAGGGTCAGAGCGGTAAGGTGTTGAAGGTGTTCGTTAAAGAGCAGCGCGCCATAGTTGAGGGTGTAAATAAGGTTAAGAAGAGTCAAAAGCCCAGTGCAAAATATCCACAGGGTGGCATTATTGAAATTGAGGCTCCTATCCATATCTCAAACCTTAACCCTGTAGATCCTAAGACTGGTAAGGCTACTCGCATTGGTAGAAAACTGAATGCAGACGGTAAGTTGGTCCGTTTTGCTAAAAAGAGTGGAGAGGAAATCTAAGATGGCAAATACTGCAAGCCTTAAGAAAGAATACGCAGAGCGTATAGCTCCTGCATTGATGAAGCAGTTCAACTATGACTCTTCAATGCAGATCCCCGTTCTGAAGAAGATTGTGATCAATCAGGGTCTGGGTATGGCTACTGCTGATAAGAAGATTATCGAGGTAGCTATCAAGGAAATAACCGAGATTACTGGTCAGAAGGCTGTTGCTACCTTCTCAAAGAAGGACGTTGCACAGTTCAAACTTCGTAAGAAAATGCCTATTGGCGTTATGGTAACTCTGCGTCGTGAGCGTATGTATGAGTTCTTGGAGAAGTTGGTTCGTGTTGCTTTGCCACGTATCCGCGACTTCAAGGGTATCGAAAGCAAGTTTGATGGCCGAGGTAATTATACTCTCGGTATTCAGGAGCAGATTATCTTCCCTGAGATCAATATCGATGCTATCGATCGCATTTTGGGTATGAATATCACTTTTGTGACTACAGCTAAGACCGACGAAGAGGGTTATGCTCTTTTGAAGGAGTTTGGTCTTCCCTTTAAGAACGCTAAAAACTAACATAAAGTTATGGCAAAAGAATCAATGAAGGCTCGCGAGGTTAAGCGTGCAAAAATGGTAGCTAAGTATGCTGAGAAGCGTGCAGCTTTGAAGAAAATCATCAACAATCCTAATACAGATCCCGTTGATGCATTTGAGGCAGCTCAGAAACTTCAAGCAATTCCTCGCAATGCAAATCCTATCCGCCTGCACAATCGTTGCAAGATTACAGGTCGTCCCAAGGGTTATATCCGTATGTTTGGCATAAGCCGTATACAGTTCCGCGAGATGGCATCTGCAGGTTTGATTCCTGGCGTGAAGAAGGCTAGCTGGTAAGAGAGATTTGATGCTCCTCCCGATGACATATATTAGGAGGAGCGTCAATAAATATAGTTATTTTTAATATTGTCGGGGAAGCCCCGATTAATTAAAACTTTTAAACAAATGACAGATCCAATTGCAGATTATTTGACGCGTTTGCGTAATGCAATCCAGGCAAAACACCGTGTTGTTGAGTGTCCTGCGTCAAATTTGAAGAAGGAAATCACTAAGATTCTCTTCGAGAAGGGTTACATCTTGAACTATAAGTTCATCGAAGATGGACCTCAGGGTACAATCAAGGTAGCTCTTAAGTATGACGAGCAGACTCGTCAGAACGCTATCAAGAAATTGATTCGTATATCTACTCCTGGTATGCGTAAGTATACTGGTTATAAGGATATGCCAAGAGTTATTAACGGACTGGGTATTGCTATTATATCCACTTCCAAGGGTGTAATGACTAACAAGGAGGCTGCTGATCTTAAGATTGGTGGTGAGGTTCTTTGTTATGTATATTAATTTAGGAGGATTTAGCAATGTCAAGAATAGGTAAATTGCCCATTACTATACCTGCTGGAGTTACCGTTTCATTCAACAACAATGTTGTTAATGTTAAGGGTCCTAAAGGTGAGATGAGTCAGTCTATTGATTCCTCTATCCTGGTTAAGATTTCTGATTCAGAAATTGTATTTGAGATTGATGAAACTGCTGATGTTGATGCAAAGCAGAAGCACGCATACCACGGTTTGTACCGTTCTTTGGTTAACAACATGGTTGTTGGCGTTAGCGAAGGTTACAAGAAGACCCTTGAGTTGGTAGGTGTAGGTTTCCGTGTAAGCAACCAAGGTAATTTGATAGAGTTGTCTTTGGGCTTCACTCACAGCATTTTCATTCAGTTACCTTCTGAAATTAAGGTAGAGACCAAGTCTGAGAGAAACCAGAATCCTCTGATCATCCTTGAGTCTTGCGACAAGCAGTTGTTAGGCCAAGTTTGTGCTAAAATTCGTTCTTTCCGTAAGCCTGAGCCTTACAAGGGTAAGGGTGTCCTCTTCGCTGGTGAGGTAGTACGTAGAAAGTCTGGTAAGTCAGCAGGTTCAAAGTAAATCTTTAAAACTGTAAGATTATGACAACAAAAATAGAAAGACGAATTAAGATTAAGTATAGAGTTCGTAATAAGATTTCTGGTACTGCCGCACGTCCTCGTATGAGTGTTTTCCGCAGCAATAAGCAGATTTATGTACAGATTATCAACGACCTTACTGGTACTACTTTAGTAAGCGCTAGTAGTCTTGGTATGGAGACTTGTCCTAAGAAGGAACAGGCTGCAAAGGTTGGTGAGTTGATTGCGAAGAAGGCTATTGAGGCTGGTATAACAGCTGTAGTTTTCGACCGTAATGGTTATCTGTATCATGGTAGAGTAAAGGAAGTGGCAGATGCTGCTCGTAACGGTGGACTTAAATTCTAATTATAATTATGGCAATTAAGAACATAAATATTAATAGCGAAGAATTAAAGGATCGTTTAGTTGCTATTAACCGTGTTACTAAGGTTACTAAGGGTGGTCGCACATTCACATTCAGCGCTATCGTTGTTGTTGGTAATGAGAACGGCGTAATCGGTTGGGGTCTTGGTAAGGCTGGTGAAGTAACTGCTGCTATCGCTAAGGGTGTAGAGGCTGCTAAGAAGAATTTGGTTAAAGTTCCTGTTCTTAAAGGAACTGTACCTCATGAGGCAGCTGCTAAGTTTGGTGGTGCTGAGGTATTGATCATGCCCGCTAGCCATGGTACTGGTGTTGTAGCAGGTGGTGCTATGCGTGCTGTCCTTGAGAGCGTTGGTGTTACTGACTGTTTGGCTAAGTCAAAGGGTTCTTCTAATCCTCACAACTTGGTTAAGGCTACTATTGCTGCTTTGGCAAGCATGCGTGATGCACGTCAGGTTGCTCAAAATCGTGGCGTTAGTCTTGAGAAAGTATTCCGTGGTTAAACTTAGAAAAGGAGAAACTTATTATGGCAACTATTAAAGTACAGCAAGTTAAGAGCCGTATCCATGCTCCTAAGCGCCAGAAGGCAACCTTGGATACTTTGGGCCTAAAGAAGATGAACCAAATTGTTGAGTTGGAAGACAATGCAAGCACTCGTGGCTTGATTCAGGCAGTTCATCACTTAGTGAAGGTTATCGGCTAATCGTTAAATTCAATTCTAAAACAGAAATCGTTATGAAGTTAAATACATTGAAGCCTGCAGCAGGCTCAACTCACAGCGAGCGCCGAATTGGTCGTGGTCCCGGTAGTGGCTTAGGTGGTACATCTACCCGTGGTCATAAGGGTGCTAAGGCTCGTTCTGGTTATAAGAAGAAGATCGGTTTCGAGGGTGGTCAGATGCCTTTGCAGCGTCGTTTGCCTAAGTTCGGCTTCAAGAATATCAACCATGTTGAGTATCAGGCAGTGAATTTGAGCGCTTTGCAGGTTATGGCTGATAAGGGTATTACCACTATCAGTAACGCAGAGTTTGTCGCAGCAGGTTTTGCTAAGGCTGGCCAACTTGTAAAAGTTTTAGGTAACGGCTCTTTGACCGCTAAGGTTGAGGTAACTGCTAATGCATTCTCTAAGTCTGCTGAGGCTGCTATTGTTGCAGCTGGTGGTACTGCTACTAAATTGTAAACATAATGAAAAAGTTTATTGAAACCTTAAAGAACATATGGAGTGTAGAGGATCTCAGAACAAAGATCCTCTTCACCCTAGGATTTGCAGCAATATATCGTTTAGGCTCATTTGTTGTGCTTCCTGGCATTGATCCTAATGCTCTTACTAAATTGCATGAGCAGACTAATACAGGTTTGATGTCTCTTCTGAATATGTTCTCTGGTGGTGCATTCTCTAACGCATCAGTTTTTGCGTTAGGAATTATGCCATATATTTCGGCTTCAATCGTTATTCAGTTGTTTGCTTTCGTTGTTCCTCATTTCCAAAAAATGCAGAGAGAGGGTGAAAGCGGACGTAGAAAAATGAACCAATATACTCGTTGGTTAACAATTCTCATCCTGCTTTTTCAAGCTCCCTCTTACTTGATTAACCTTAAGATGCAGGCTGCTGGTGCTTTGAATCCTAATTTGGATTGGACATGGTTCATTGTTTCAAGCACAATAATTCTGGCTGCTGGCAGTATGTTTATCCTTTGGCTTGGCGAGAGAATTACTGATAAGGGTATTGGTAATGGTGTTTCTATCATTATTATGCTCGGTATCATTGCTCGTTTGCCTCAGGCTTTTGGTCAGGAACTCGTGGGTCGTCTGAATAATTTGACAGGTGGTGGACTCATAATGTTTGCTATTGAGATTATCGTTCTCATGGCTGTTATTTGTGCTTCTATCATGTTGGTTCAAGGAACCCGAAAAGTACCCGTTCAATATGCTAAGCGTGTTTATGCAGGACAGCAGGTGGGTGGCTCACGTCAGTATATTCCTATTAAGGTATTTGCTGCTAATGTAATGCCCATTATTTTTGCTCAAGCAATAATGTTCATCCCCATCACTCTGTTGCAGATGATTAGTGGAGGTGAGAATCCTTCTGCGTGGTTGATTATGTTAAGTGACCACACAAGTATGTTGTATAATGTTGTATTTGCACTTCTTATCATTGCATTTACATATTTCTATACAGCTATTACTATGAATCCTGTACAGATGGCAGAAGATATTAAGCGTAATAATGGATTTATTCCAGGTGTTCGTCCTGGTCACGACACAGCTGAATATCTTGATCAGATAATGTCTCGTCTCACATTCCCTGGTTCTATATTCCTTGCATTGATAGCATGTATGCCTGCATTTGCTGGTTATTTGAAAGTGTCTCAGGAATTCGCACAATTCTTCGGCGGAACAAGTTTGCTGATTTTAGTTGGTGTTGTACTTGATACCTTGCAACAGGTTGAGAGTCATTTGCTAATGAGACACTATGATGGTTTGTTGAGCAGCGGTCGAATTCATGGCCGTAACGGAATGGCTTAGTAATTTAGAGATCTCTCTGTAATGATATTTCTAAAGACAGAAGATGAAATTGGTTTAATGCGCTCTGCCAACCAATTGGTTTCTAAAACACTGACAGAGGTCGGTAAGTTGATAAAACCAGGAGTTACAACCAAACACTTGGACAGGTTGGCAGAGGAGTTCATTCGCGACCACAAGGCGATACCAACCTTTTTGGGTTATCCTAATCCATATGGTTCGGATTTTCCTGCAAGTCTTTGCACTTCGGTCAATGATGTTGTTGTGCATGGTATCCCAAATGATATTCCATTAGTTGATGGTGATATTGTTTCTGTTGATTGCGGTGTTCTTCTTGAAGGATTCAATGGTGATTCATGTTATACTTTCCGAGTAGGAGAGGTTTCTGATGAAGTTAATGAACTCCTTCGCATCACTAAAGAGTCGTTGTATAAGGGTATAGATGCTTCTTATGCTGGTAAAAGAATTGGTGATATTGGAGCTGCAATCCAAAATCATTGTGAGCAGCATGGATTTGGTGTAGTGAGAGAATTTGTGGGGCATGGCATTGGTAAAGATATGCATGAGGATCCTCAGGTTCCTAACTATGGAAAATTAGGTTCTGGTAAACAAATTAAGAATGGTTTGTGTATCGCAATTGAACCAATGATTGTTCAAGGCAGCCGTGAGATATGGATGATGCCTGACAAATGGACCATAAAGACTCGTGACGGCAAATGTGCAGCACATTATGAGCACACCATAGCCATACATCATGGTAAACCAGAGATACTCTCCTCGTTTGAGGAAATTGAAAAGATAGAGAATCAATATTAATAACAGAGCTATAAGTACATAATGGCAAAGCAAGCAGTTATAGAACAAGATGGAGTAGTAGTAGAGGCTCTTTCTAATGCAAATTTCCGAGTTGAACTCGAAAAAATTGGAGCCCAGATATTATGCACCATTAGCGGTAAAATGAGGATGCACTATATAAAGATCCTTCCCGGTGATAAGGTCAAGGTGGAAATGAGTCCATATGACTTAACGAAGGGTCGCATCGTATTTAGATACAAATAATAGACATTAAATATGAAAACAAGAGCTTCATTAAAAAAGCGTACCCCTGATTGCAAAATTGTCCGTCGCAAGGGTCGTTTGTATGTTATTAACAAGAAGAACCCTAAGTTTAAGACACGTCAGGGTTAAATTATTGCAAAAAAAAAGAAATAGTATATGGCAATTAGAATTGTTGGTGTTGATTTGCCTCAGAACAAAAGAGGCGAAATCGCTTTGACCTATGTTTATGGTATAGGTCGTAGTAGCTCAGCCAAGATTTTAGAGAAGGCTGGTGTCGACAAGGACAAGAAGGTTTGTGATTGGACCGATGACGAGGCAGGTAAGATCCGTGAGGTTATTGCTGCTGAGTATAAGGTTGAAGGTGACCTCCGCAGTGAGATTTCTCTAAATATCAAGCGTCTGATGGATATCGGTTGCTATCGTGGTGTTCGTCATCGTCATGGTCTTCCTGTTCGTGGTCAGAGCACAAAGAACAACGCTCGTACACGTAAGGGTAAGAAGAAGACCGTTGCTAACAAGAAAAAGGCTACTAAATAATAAGTAATATGGCAAAGAAAACAGTTGCAGCAAAGAAAAGAAATGTGAAGGTTGACGCACTTGGTCAGCTCCACGTTCACAGTTCCTTCAATAATATTATCGTCTCTTTGGCTAATAGTGAGGGTCAGGTTATTTCTTGGTCTTCTGCCGGCAAGATGGGTTTCCGTGGTAGTAAGAAGAATACTCCTTATGCAGCCCAGATGGCAGCACAGGATTGTGCAAAGATCGCTTTTGATTTAGGTCTGCGCAAGGTTAAGGCTTATGTCAAGGGTCCTGGTAATGGTCGTGAGTCTGCTATCCGTACCGTACACGGTGCTGGTATCGAGGTAATCGAAATCATCGACGTTACACCACTTCCCCACAATGGCTGTCGTCCTCCTAAGAGAAGAAGAGTATAATTCAACAAGGACCTAAATTAAAGTTATTAAAAAATTATGGCAAGATATATTGGACCTAAGTCAAGAATTGACCGCCGTTTTGGTGAGACAATTTTGGGATCTGAGAAAGTACGTTCACGCAGAAACTTCCCTCCTGGTCAGCACGGTAACAACCGTCGTCGTAAGACTTCTGAATACGGTGTGATGTTGGCAGAGAAGCAGAAGGCTAAGTACACTTATGGTGTATTGGAGAAGCAGTTCCGCAACATGTTTGAGAAGGCTGCTCGTACCAATGGTATCACTGGTGAGATTCTTTTGCAGAATTTGGAGTGCCGTCTTGACAATGTAGTTTTCCGTTTGGGTATTGCTCCCACTCGTCGTGCTGCTCGTCAGTTGGTTAACCATAAGCACATCACCGTTGATGGCAAGGTAGTAGGCATTGCAAGTTATGCAGTTAAGCCTGGTCAGATTGTCGGTGTACGTGAGCGTGCGAAGAACTTGGAGGTAATCTGTGATGCATTGGCTGGTTTCAACCACAGCAAGTATCCTTGGATTGAGTGGGATGAGAACACTAAGTCTGGTAAGTTGCTTCACAAGCCCGAGCGTACAGATATTCCTGAGAATATTAAGGAACAGTTGATCGTTGAGTTGTACTCTAAATAATAATTAAGGATGGCGATATTAGCATTTCAAAAACCTGATAAGGTATTAATGTTGGAGGCGGACGATAAGTATGGTAAGTTTGAGTTTCGTCCTCTCGAGGGTGGCTTCGGTACTACAGTAGGTAATGCTTTGCGCCGCATACTTCTTTCTTCACTTGATGGTTTTGCCATCAATACAGTATCTATCCGTGGTGTAGAGCATGAATTTGCTACTGTACCCGGAGTGAAGGAGGATGTAACAAACATTATACTTAACCTGAAGCAAGTTCGCTTCAAGCAGTTAGTAAATGAATTCGAGACAGAGAAAGTAAGCATCAGAGTAGAGGGAAAGACCGAACTCAAGGCTGGTGACTTCAATAAGTATCTGACTGGATTTGAAGTGTTAAACCCTGACTTAGTTATTTGCCATCTAGATGCCAAGGCAACGATGCAGATGGAGATAAGCATCAACAAAGGTCGTGGTTACGTTCCCTCTGAGGAGAATCGTGAATACTGCACTGACGTTAATGTAATACCCATCGATTCAATTTATACTCCTATCAGAAATGTGAAATATTCAGTTGAGAATTATCGCGTAGAGCAGAAGACTGACTACGAGAAACTCGTTCTGGAAATCACAACTGATGGTTCCATACACCCAAAAGATGCTTTGAAGGAAGCTGCTAAAATTCTGATTTATCATTTCATGCTCTTCTCTGATGACAAGATCACACTGGAGAATTGCGATACTGAGGGTAATGAAGAGTTTGACGAGGAGGTACTTCACATGCGTCAGTTGCTGAAGAGAAAGTTGGTAGACATGGATCTCAGCGTGCGCGCTCTCAATTGTTTGAAGGCTGCTGATGTAGAGACCCTTGGCGATCTTGTTAAGTACAACAAGACTGACCTTCTTAAGTTCCGCAACTTTGGTAAGAAATCGCTCAACGAGCTTGATGATTTGCTGGAGAGTCTGAATCTGTCGTTTGGAACCGACATCTCAAGATACAAATTAGATAAAGATTAAGAAAACTTATGAGACATAATAAGAAATTCAATCATTTGAGTCGTACTGCATCACACAGAGCTGCTATGCTGAGCAACATGGCTGTATCTCTGATCATGCACAAAAGAATCACTACGACTGTGGCTAAGGCCAAGGCTCTTAAAAAGTATGTAGAGCCTATGATCACCCGCTCAAAGGAAGATACAACTAATGCACGTCGTGTAGTGTTCAGCTACCTTCAGGACAAGAAGGCTATCACCGAGTTGTTCGGTACCATCAGTGCAAAGGTTGGTGACCGTCCCGGTGGTTATACACGTATTATCAAGACTGGCAATCGTCCCAGTGATAATGCACCTATGTGCTTCATTGAGCTCGTTGACTTCAATGAGAACATGGCAAAGACTGCCAAGAAGGCTAAGCGCACCCGTCGCTCTGGCAAGAAGGCAGCAGAAGCTCCTGTAGCTGAGGTTCCCGCAGTTGAGACTGCAGAAGAGACCGCAGCAAGTGCCGAATAATTCTAAATTGCAATAATTTAAGCGCCTTTTCTCCTTGTGAGGGAAGGCGTTTTTCTTTTTATTTCGGGAGAGGAAATGATAAGTATGCATGAGATTTATGCATAATATTGCGCGAATTAGCTTTTATGCGCGATTTTTGCATACTAAATGGCCGAATCTAATTACATTTGTCTACCATGCAACTATTTTTTTGTAACTTTGTGCGCAATAATATGGAAAAGCAAGATAAGAAGGTCAGATTACAGGTTATTAGAACTATAGTGGGTAATTGTCCCATTGAAAATCAGGAGGAATTAGCTATAGAACTTGAGAAGGCTGGTTTTTCAACCACTCAAACTATGCTCAGTCGTGATTTGAAGCAGTTGCGCATCTCTAAGGTACGTACCCGTTCGGGAAAGAGTGTTTATGCTTTGCCTGGTGTAGTTTATTTTGATCCTGCAAAAACGCGTGAGGAATTGAATGCAACTAAATGGTCGTTGCAATTCAGTGGAACCTTGGCTGTGTTGCACACTCCTCCAGGGCATGCCTCTCTTGTTGCTTACGAGATAGACGAACTCAAGTCCGAGATGGTACTTGGAACAGTTGCCGGTGATGACACCGTTATGATAGTTCTTACCGAGAATTCTGACCGAGAGATGGTTCGAGAAATGCTCGTTGAAGCTGTTCCGCAATTAAAGAAGCACCGTTAATAGAATTGTTTCCAAATAATAAATACTTCACCCTGAAGGAGACGCAGAAGCACGATGGAAGAGAATAAGGATATTAAATCTTTCGAGGATAGCAATATTAAGATTGTGGTGGCCGATGCCACTCACGAAAAGTATGTTGATGAGATACTTCTTACAATACGTGATGCCGCTCGCAAACGTGGTACTGGCATAGCGGAGAGGACTCATGACTATCTTGCTACAAAGATGAAGGAAGGCAAAGCTGTGCTTGCATTAGACGGAGAACGTTTTGCTGGTTTCAGTTATATTGAAACTTGGGGTAATAAGCATTATGTAACCACCTCTGGTTTGATTGTTCATCCCGACTATCAAGGTCTTGGAGTAGCCCGTCATATTAAGGACTACACCTTTACACTCGCGCGCCTTCGTTGGCCTAATGCAAAGATTTTTTCTCTTACTAGTGGCGATGCCGTTATGAAAATGAACACTGATCTGGGTTATGTTCCCGTAAGTTTCAACCAACTTACAGATGACGAGGCTTTCTGGAGAGGTTGTCAGGGATGTATCAATCATGACATTCTTGAGTTGAAGCAGCGCAAATTCTGTGTGTGTACCGGTATGCTGTGGGATCCAGAGAAACACCATGGAGAGCCTACCAGTCTCAAGGTGATAAAGGAAGTAATGAAGGCCCTTGTGCTTCGAGGGATAGAGTAAAAGGAGCGGCTTCCTCCCATTCGCTTTAAAAGACTTGGTTGAAGAGGGTTTGGAAGTTTGATCAAATGTATAAGTGTTTCCTTAAGAAGAAAAAACTCCCCTAGTGTTACGCACGGACATAGTTACAATTATATGACGAAGTAATAACGATTAGTGTCTTGCTAAACTAAAAGGTTAGAGGTAAGCGAATCTATCCCCTACGAAACAACGTTCCTCGTTACCTCTGGCTTAGGAGGACAACGTTGGATGAGAGATTATCGGAAGGAGGGGATAACTGAGAGACATCGTATTGTCCGAGGTGAAACAAAGTATTGTATGAGGCAAGACATCGTATTGTCTAAGTCGTGAGAATACGACAATTAAAAATTGAATATAAATAAAACAATATACAAGATGGAAAAGAAGAAAGTTGTGGTTGCCTTCAGTGGTGGCCTTGATACCAGTTACACCGTGATGTATCTAGCAAAGGAGAAGGGGTATGAGGTGTATGCCGCATGCGCCAACACAGGTGGTTTCAGTCCCGAGCAGTTGAAGGCTAACGAGGAGAATGCTTACAAGTTGGGTGCAAAGGAGTATGTTACTCTTGATGTTACTCAGGAGTACTACGAGAAGTCGCTGAAGTACATGGTTTTTGGCAATGTGTTGCGCAACAACTGCTATCCCATCAGTGTGTCCAGCGAGCGCATCTTCCAGGCCATGGCCATTGCACGTTATGCCCGTGAGATTGGTGCCAGCGCCATAGCACATGGTTCTACCGGTGCAGGCAACGACCAGATCCGTTTCGATATGACTTTCTTGGTTATGGCTCCCGGTGTGGAGATTATCACTCTTACTCGTGATGGAAACCTTACCCGTCAGGAGGAGGTTGATTACCTGAACCAGAACGGTTATTTTGCCGACTTCACCAAGTTGAAGTATTCATACAACGTGGGTATCTGGGGTACCAGTATCTGCGGTGGCGAAATTCTCGATAGCACACAAGGCTTGCCCGAGAGCGCATACCTGAAGCACCCCACCAAGGAAGGCACAGAGTTGCTGAAACTTGGCTTCGAGAAGGGTGAGTTGGAATCTGTCAACGGCACTCGCTATGAAGATAAGATTCAGGCCATCCAGGCCGTTGAGGAGATTGGCGCCGCATACGCTATCGGTCGTGATTGCCATGTTGGCGACACCATCATTGGCATCAAGGGTCGTGTAGGTTTCGAGGCAGCAGCTCCCATGCTCATCATCGGTGCACACCGCTTCCTGGAGAAGTATACCCTGAGCAAATGGCAACAGTATTGGAAGGAGCAAGTGGCCAACTGGTATGGCATGTTCCTTCACGAGAGCCAGTACCTAGAACCTGTTATGCCAGACATCGAGGCGATGCTCATCAGCAGCCAGCGCAATGTTACAGGTGAGGTTACTCTTGAGCTTCGTCCCTATAGTTTCCAGACAATGGGTGTGGATTCTCCCAACGACCTCGTTAAGAACAAACTTGGCGAGTATGGCGAGACCGCAAAGGCATGGAGCAGTGATGATGCCAAGGGATTCATCAAGGTAAGTTCTACTGCTTTGCGTGCTTACTATCTGGCGCATCCCGAGGAGGAACGTTGAACGTTTATCGTTTAACGGTGAGCGAGTAGGGACGCTACGCAGCGTCCGTAGCTTTAAGGTTATCCCCCCCTCCGCTTCGCTCGTCCACCCTGTCTCAGGGGGACAAAGTTAGGTGGGGACAAAGACAAATTAAGATATGATTAAAGTTGGTATACTTGGTGCGGCAGGTTACACTGGTGGTGAACTCATCCGTGTGCTGCTGAACCATCCCGAGGCAGAGATAGTCTTTGCCAATAGCGAATCCAATGCCGGCAATCCTGTGTGCGAGGTGCACGAGGGTTTGTATGGCGAAACCGACCTCTGCTTCACCAGCGAGATGCCTTGGGAAGAGGTGGATGTGGTGTTCTTCTGCTTTGGGCATGGCAAGAGCCGTGCCTTCCTTCAGGAGCACGAGATTCCCGCCAATGTGCGTATCATCGACCTGGCACAGGACTTCCGTATAGCAGGTGAGCACGATTATGTTTATGGTCTTCCCGAGACACATCGCGAACAAACCATTGGTGCCATGCACTTGGCCAATCCCGGTTGCTTTGCCACTTGCATACAGTTGGCTCTGCTCCCCGCACTGAAGGCAGGTATCATCAGCGGAGACATTCATGTGAATGGCATCACTGGCTCTACCGGTGCAGGACAGAAGCCTGGTGCAACCACACACTTCAGTTGGCGCAACGACAATATTTCGGTTTACAAAACCTTCAACCATCAGCACCTTCTGGAGATTAACCAGACCGTGCAGGAACTGCATCCCGGTTATGACGGACGAGTGCTCTTCATCCCCCAGCGCGGCTGCTTTGCCCGTGGCATATACGTTACCGCCTATGCCAAGTGCGATGCTCCCCTCGAGGAGGTCCAGAAACTCTATGCCGAGTACTATAAGGATGCTGCCTTTACACACTATGTGAGCAAGTCCCCCGACATGAAGCAAGTGGTGAACACCAACAAGGCCGTTGTCTATGTGGAGAAGTACGAAGACCAGCTCCTTATGATTTCCTGCATCGACAACCTGCTGAAGGGTGCCGTTGGTCAGGCCGTGCAGAATATGAACATCATGTTCGGCATAGACGAGAAGGCTGGTCTCAACCTCAAGTCAAGCGCATTCTAAAAGAAAGGAAAAGTTTAGGTTCTTTAAGGTCTTTAGAGACTTTAGGGACCTTAAAGACTTTAATGTCATAAAATAGGAAATATTATGGAATTATTCGATGTTTATCCCCTTTTCGATATCACCATCGACCGTGGCGAAGGATGCCGCGTGTGGGACGAGGAGGGTACAGAATATCTCGATCTCTATGGCGGACATGCCGTCATCAGCATAGGTCATGCACATCCTCATTATGTAGAAGCCATTCAAAATCAGGTTGAGCGCCTTGGCTTCTATAGCAACTCAGTACAGAACCCCTTGCAGAAAGACCTCGCTCTGGCTCTTGGTAAAGTGTCTGATTATGAGGACTACCAACTCTTCCTCATCAACTCTGGTGCCGAGGCCAACGAGAATGCACTAAAGTTGGCATCTTTCTACAATGGTCGCACCCGTGTGCTTTCTGCCGAGAAGGCTTTCCATGGACGCACATCTTTGGCCGTGGAGGCAACCGCCAATCCCAAGATTATAGCCCCCATCAATGCCAACGGGCATGTGACATACCTGCCATTGAACGACATAGAACCATGGCGAGTGGAGATTGAGAAGGACGATGTGTGCGCCGTTATCATCGAGTGCATACAAGGTGTGGGTGGCATACGCATGGTGGAGGAGGGTTTCATCAAGGAACTCCAGGCACTTTGCGAGGCACACAACACCGTGCTCATTTGCGACGAGATTCAGTGCGGCTATGGCCGTTCAGGCAAGTTCTTCGCACATCAGCACCTCGGTATCCGTCCCGACATGATCACCGTGGCAAAGGGTATTTGCAACGGTTATCCTATGGGTGGTGTGCTCATCTCACCCAAGTTCACACCTATACACGGACAATTGGGTACTACCTTCGGAGGCAATCACCTCGGATGTGCCGGTGCTATTGCCGTGCTTGATGTAATTGAGAGTGAGGAACTTGTGGAGAATGCCTCTAAGGTGGGAGATTACATCATGACTCAGCTCAAGGAAATGAATCTTCCTCATGTAGTGGATGTTCGTGGACGAGGACTGATGATAGGTATAGAACTTGACATTCCTTACAAGGAACCACGCACCCGACTCATCAAGGAGGAGCACATCTTCACCGGTTGCTCAGGCACCAATGTCATCCGCTTGTTGCCTCCATTGTGTCTCACTATAGAGGAGGCCAACCAGTTCCTTGCGTCCTTCCGCAAAGTGTTGTCGTAGGAAAACAGAATCCAGTATATTTGCCGGGTATGAAGTCTTGTGCTTCTTCCCGGCGAAATAATTTCTATCCAGGATGAAAATAACCGTTATAGGCTCAGGCAATATGGGAGGTGCTTTGGTGCATGGATGGTGCAAGGCAGGACTGGTCTCGCAACTAACCATCACGGCACGCACGCAAACCACACTTGAGCGTTTCCGCTCTCTTTATCCCGAAATCAATACCGCCACCGACAACGCTCAGGCCGTACGTGGTGCCGATGTGGTGATAATAGCCGTGAAACCATGGTTGGTGGATGAGGTGATAGACCAGATAAAACTATCTCTGCGTGACTCAAACGCCTTGTTGGTGAGTGTGGCGGCTGGTGTGCGCAATGCACGCATCAATGTCTACACCATGCCAAACATCGCCGTGCAGTATGGAGCAGGTATGACCTATGTTGAGGAACCAGAGAGGCACACCGAGCAGTATCAAAAGGTGGTAGACCTCTTCTCTCTCGTTGGCAAGACACAGATAGTGCCTCACAAACTCATGGATGCCGGCATGCAGATATCTGGTTGTGGCATAGCCTATGTGATGCGCTATGTGCGTGCCATGATGGAAGGGGGAGTGGAACTTGGACTTTGTCCCGAAGATGCCAAGCAGGCCGTGCTTCAAACTATGAAGGGAGCCGTGGCTCTGCTCGAAGAGAGCGGCAAGCACCCCGAGGATGCGATAGATAGTGTTACAACTCCCGGAGGTTACACCATCCGTGGACTCAATGCCATGGAGGAGGCCGGTTTTACTAATGCCGTGCTGGCAGGATTGAAGGCTAATAATAAGGAATGAAAAGAATAGCAGTAAAGATAGGTAGTGCCGTGCTCACTCGCAAGGATGGTACCTTGGATGTGACTCGTCTCTCCTCGCTTGTGGACCAGGTGGCTGAACTTCGTCATCGAGGTATTGAGGTAATCCTCATCTCCTCTGGTGCCGTGGCCTCGGGTAGGGGAGAGTTGCACCTCAGCCAGCAGAGCACACTTGAGATGGACTCCGTGGAGCAACGCCAGTTGTTCTCGGCCGTGGGTCAGGCAAAACTCATCAACAGATACTACGATTTCCTGCGCGAGCACCATATCTCTGTAGGACAGGTGTTGACGCAGAAGACCGACTTCGACTCAGAGGAGCACCGCGAGAATATGCGCCGATGTATGGAGGTGATGCTCTCGCACGGAGTGTTGCCAGTTGTCAACGAGAACGACACCGTGTGCATCACCGAGTTGATGTTCACCGACAACGACGAGCTCTCTGGTCTTATAGCGCGCCTGATGCACGCTGACACGCTCATTCTCCTGAGTAATATCGACGGACTCTACAATGGCCGTCCCGGCGCCGACGGAGTGGAACTGATTCCTGTGGTTGAGGCTGGTCATGATGTGAGCGAGTATATACAGACTGAAAAGTCTGGTGTTGGTCGTGGTGGCATGCAGAGCAAGTGCAAGACCGCCATTGAGGTTGCCGCTTCAGGCATTGATGTGCTCTTGGCTCGTGGCACACGCGAGAATGTCCTTGTCGACCTTGTTGAGCATGCCGAAGAGGTTCCTCACACTCATTTCTGTAAACAATCTAACTAAAAACATTATAATATCATATGGAAAGTTGCATCATGGAAGCCAGTTACATCAAGATGGCATCACGCAATATGGCATCTTTGAGTGTGGAGGCGGTAAACTCGTTACTCTCCGACCTTGCCGATGCTCTGGAGGATAGCACAGACATCATATTGGCCGCCAATGCTTCCGATCTTGCTCGCATGGATGCTTCCGATCCTCGCTACGATCGCCTGCTCCTGACACCAGAACGCATCTCCGCCATAGCTTCCGATTGCCGTAATGTGGCCACTCTGCCTTCTCCCTTAGGTCGGGTTCTCTCACACCGTGTTCTGCCAAACGGACTTGATGTCAGTCGTGTGAGCGTTCCTTTTGGAGTCATTGGCGTCATCTACGAGGCTCGTCCTAATGTCACCCTCGATGTCACTGCTCTCTGTCTGAAGGCTGGTTCTGCTGTCATTCTCAAGGGAGGTTCCGATGCAGAAGAGAGTAATCGCGCTATATGTTCCGTAATACATAATACACTATTCGAGCATGGTCTCGATCCTGCCACCGTAACCCTTTTGCCTGCCACTCGTGAGGCAACAGCCGAACTTCTTTCGGCCGAGGGACTTGTGGACCTCATTATCCCCCGAGGTTCAGCCGGACTAATCCGCTATGTTCGTGAAAACTCCAAGATTCCTGTCATTGAAACCGGTGCCGGAGTGGTTCATTGCTATGTTGACAAGGATGCTGATATAGAAATGGCGCGTAATATTGTGTATAATGCCAAATGCCGTCGTGTCAGTGTGTGCAACGCACTTGATTGTCTGCTTGTTCACCGCTCGATAGAACATCGCTTGCCGGAGATTCTGGCTCCAATGCAAGACACCGTCAATATTCATTTCTCTGACTTTGGACGGGAGTGGCTCTCACACGATCTCAGCATACGTTTTGTCTCCGACGTAGATGATGCACTTTCACACATACGCCAATATGGTTCTGGTCATAGCGAGAGCATTGTCACCGAAAACCAGTCGGTTGCCGAGCGTTTCCTTCGCGAAGTGGATGCTGCTTGTGTCTATCACAATGCACCCACTTCCTTCACCGACGGAGCACAGTTCGGACTTGGTGCCGAGATCGGTATCTCCACACAAAAACTCCATGCTCGTGGTCCTATGGCGCTGGAAGAAATTACCACCAGTAAGTATGTGATACGTGGCAACGGACAGACGCGTTCCTAAACAGGAAACGAACTTGCGGAGCATGATGAACTAGGGATTTAAGGGTTGAGTTGCTTACTAAAGAAATATATAAATAAGAATACACACATACATAGCATATGAAAAGTTTTCTCAATGCAAAAGACCTTGGCGACTTGAAGCAAGCGCTTGCCGAGGCACAGGAGATAAAGCAAGACCGTTATAAATTTGCAGAACTTGGCAAGAACAAAACAGCCTTGCTCGTGTTCTTCAACAATAGTCTTCGCACGCGTCTCTCCACCCAGAAGGCGGCGCAGAATCTCGGTATGAATGTCATCGTGCTTGATGTCAATGCCGGTGCATGGAAATTGGAAACAGAGCGTGGCGTCATCATGGACGGTGATAAGAGCGAGCATCTCTTGGAGGCTATCCCCGTGATGAGCAGTTATTGCGACATCATTGGAATACGCTCCTTTGCTGGTCTTACCGACCGCAACTATGACTATGCCGAAACCGTCTACAACCAGTTTGTGAAATACTCTGGCAAACCCATTTTTGCCATGGAAACTGCCACTGTGCACCCCTTGCAGGCCTTTGCCGACCTCATTACCATTGAGGAGCACAAGCAGACGGCACGTCCCAAGGTGGTGCTCACCTGGGCTCCCCATCCCCGTGCTCTGCCACAGGCTGTGCCCAACAGTTTTGCCGAGTGGATGAATGCTGCCGACGTGGACTTCGTTATCACCCACCCCGAGGGTTATGAACTTGACCCTGCCTTTGCCGGCAATGCCCGTGTGGAGTACGACCAGATGAAGGCTTTCGAGAGTGCTGACTTCGTCTATGCCAAGAACTGGTCATGTCCTGGTGTAACACGTCCCGAGGACTATGGAAAGATACTCGCCGATTATCACGACATGCTCGATTGGACCGTATCCGACCGTCAGATGGCTGTTACCAACAACGCACGCTTCATGCACTGTCTGCCCGTTCGCCGTGGCATGATTGTTACCGACGAGGTAATCGAGGCCCCCACCTCTCTCGTTATCCCCGAAGCCGCCAACCGCGAGATTTCCGCCACCGTGGTGCTCAAGCGCATGTTGGAATCGGAAAGGTGAAAACGGAAACCTGCGATTAAGCGAGGGCATAGTCAGACCCCCTCTGCCTTTCAGGCAATGTCCTCTCGTCAAACTGGGGAGTTTTCCCCTCACCAGGCACGAATTGACTTTGGGTCAATTCTCCGAGGACCTTGTTCGCCCCCTCTATGGGGAGAAGGGCTGGCGCGGTGTTTGCGCAACAAGAGGGGTAAAGTGGGAGTTTGTTAAAGGGTTAATAGATTAAGAGTTAGAGGTGAGCGGTTAGAGGTGAGCGGATGAGCGGATGAGCGGGTGAGAGGTGAGAGGTGAGAGGTGAGCGGGTGAGTGTGAGTATCTTAGCGTTTCTGATGCAAAGATACGACATCCTTTTGGCGATGTGAGAAATAGCGAGAAATAGCGTTTGCCCGCTCACTTTCCTCCCCCTTTAGGGGGATTGAGGGGGCCATTCTATATCGTGAGGCGCTGGCGGAAGGAACACGAGGCGTTTGGCTTCACGCCGTGAGGCACAGGGGCGGGTGTTGTGGCGTACCTTACCCATTGTGGGGGCGTTTATGAAGCGTTTATTTAACTTGCAGTAGGGGTATAGGTGTAGGGGGTGTATTATATCCTTATATATATAATATAAAAATAAAGGTATGCCCTATGAGGGGGGATAAGAAGTTAGATAAACGCTTTATAAACGCTTCGGTTTGGTATTTCCCTAAACTGCACTATGCAAAGGCAATAAGAATGATCTGCCTCCTGAGTTGTTTATAGGGGTAATTGTTCCGGCGTTTATTCTACGTCGGATTTCTGGACTTATTCAACAACGGACTTCTGCGTTTATTCAACAACGAACTTCTTGCCATCCACTATATTGATGCCCTGTTGGGGAGAGTTGAGGCGCTGCCCGGCAATGTTGTAGATATGGCGTTCCTTGCCCTGTGTTCCCGTCAGGGTATTCTGTATGCCTGTGGATGTGGGCAGGCAGATTGTGAACTTTTCAGCGTCAGGCATGATGCACTCCATCCAGCACTGGTTGGCGGCAATATCGGCAGTACCATTGAAGGTTTCAAATGTCGGTGTGCCGTCCTGTATGGCGAGCAGGTATTTGGCAGCATCTCCGTTCTGACTGAGTTTCTCTGTCACGTAGTTGCCCTTGAGCAAGGACTGCTCTTGTGCCCCCTTGGCATTGTTGTCCTTCATGGTGATGGTCAGGGTGTAGTAACCCTGCTCTCCGTTTATGATGGCGGGAGTACCCCCCTTCAGCGTTTCGCCAGAAACGGCTATCGGAGTCAGGGTGCAGGTATAGGTGCCGTTCTCGGCATTGAATTTCATTCCTTCGGATGTAGCGTCGTAGGCACAGACTCCCTCGGGTACGATTACGTTGAAGGGCAGGCAGATGCCAGCCATGTTTCCTGCCGGAATGGTTAAGGGAAAGGAGGTCAGTTCCTCGATGGCGTATGAGGCAAGTCCTGCTTTCTCTGCCTTGTCATTACCAGCCACGCCATGCTCTGTGTATATGTTGACATAGTTTATGCCGTCGCTGGTGCTTCGTATCTTATATGCGTCTGCCGTGCTGGTCTCCTCAATCAGGTATATGCCAGCCTCGGATTCCTTGTCGGAAAACATGATGTGACCCCATTGTGTAAGTCGGGGTTCGCGCAAGAACTTGCCCTGCATGGATATGGTGTGCCCCAGTCCGGACGGACGTACTATGACCACCTCGTCGCCGGCAGATGTGCTGGTGTAGTGGTCGGGCGAGATGATTTTGAAACCCTCGCTATTGTGACGGTCGTGGGTGGTGTTGTAACCTATGAAGACCGGCTTGCCCTTGTATTTTATATGGTAGGCACCATGGTATATGGAATTGGAAGAGGATGAAAGGCGTACCCTTTCCAGTTCCAAGCTGATGCTGTCGCAGGCGGACTTGTATTCGGAGGCCTTGTTCACGGTCTCGTCATACTCGCCATTCACTCTCTGGAACAGTTGGGGCGAGGTGGAGTAGCCAGTCTCTATCTTAGGTCCCCAAGGTATCATGGTGGCACCGCCCTTGGGCTCGATAAACTTCCACTGGGGGGTGCGGATTGTCAAGGTATGATTCTGTGCCATGCCTATGGCATAATCGCGTCCGTCGCCCTCGGCGCCAAACCATGTTTCCTTCTGCTCAGGCTGACCGTCGGGCGACAGAGCCTTGCCCTTGCCAACGCCCACAACACTTGCCATTACGTCCAGGAAGTCAATCTGCGAGAGCAAGGCATCTCTGGTTCCTGCCTCCTTGATGGCTGCTGGCCAGTGTACTATGAAGGGTACGCGTGTACCTCCCTCGTAGGCACTATACTTACCGCCGCGCAAACCACCAGTGGGAGAGTGCTCGCCAACGAGTTCCTCTGCCTGATCCTGATAACCGTCGTCAAGCACTGGACCGTTGTCGCTGGTGAGTATGATGATGGTGTTCTCCATAAGTCCGTGTTCCTCCAATGTGCGCATGATTTCGCCTACGCTCCAGTCGAACTGTATTATTGCATCGCCGCGCAATCCCATCTCGCTGGTGCCTCGGAATCTCTGATGTGGGAATCGGGGCACGTGCACATCGTTCGTGGCAAAGTACATGAAGAAGGGGTCCTTGCTGTTCTCCTTGATGAACTCTACGGCGTGCGAGGTGATGCTATCTGCAATATTCTCGTCCTTCCACAGAGCCTTGCCGCCACCTTTCATATAGCCAATGCGACCGATACCGTTTACTATGGAATAGTCGTGTCCATGCGAACTCTTCAGGTTGTAGAGCAGTTCTGGATTGTCCTTGCCAGTAGGTTCACCCTCGAAGTTCTTGTTGTAGTTCACATAAATAGGTGCCGTGGGGTCGTAGTTTGCAACCTCGCTATTCTCTATGAACACGCAAGGCACACGGTCGGCCGTGGCTGCCATGATGTATGAGTAGTCAAAACCTATGTCGGGCAGGGCAGGGGAGATGGGCTTGTTCCAGTCCTGCTTGCCCGTCTGTGCTCCCAGTCCCAAGTGCCATTTGCCGAAGGCAGCCGTAGTGTATCCCGCATCCTTAAATACATCAGCCACGGTGTATTGGTCGGGCGAGATAATCATTGCAGCATCGCCTGCCGCCACATCGGTGCCAGTCTTGCGAAATGGGTACTGGCCCGTGAGCAGTGCGTAGCGCGACGGTGTGCTTGTCGATGCCACGGCATGTGCATTTGTAAAGCGCAAACCCCTCTCTGCCAGACGGTCCACATTGGGTGTCTTCACTCCCTTGGCGCCATAGCACCCGAGATCGCCGAATCCCAGGTCGTCGGCATAAATCATCACCACATTGGGACGTGATTGACTGGATTTTGACTGAAAATTATTTATTTCTGTCGCTTCCTGTGCCATGAGAGCACCAGGCAAGGTGGCAAGGGAAAGCAATCCCTTTTGTAAGTTTTTCATAATTCAGGACGTGATATTTTAACTTTTTCAGACACAAAGATATAAATATATTGAAGAAATCCTACCGCCAAACGCGTGAAATATTCATAAATATGAGCGGTCTGTTTAAATGTTTTGCATTGAAACCCGTGCTTGTTTTTATTTAGTTGTGATAATAATAAGCATGCGATTGAAAGACATTACGGAATATTTTTTCTTATTTGCGGATATATCTGATGTTTTTATTTGCATATTCCGCAAAAAAGTTGTATCTTTGTAGAGAGAATGGGTGAGTATTTATTTAACCGAAAAACAAACAATTAACTAATAAATAGAAACCAAAAATGAAGAAGATTTTTATGCTCTTGATCGCAATGGTATGCACTGCTGTTGTATCTGTGGCTCAAGAGGTTAATACCTATTGGTCTGTGGGAACCGGTGCCAACGACAAGGCTAATATCACATGGATTGGCTTCACCGTGCCTACCGTGAACGACGAGGGTGCAACCGTAACCGAAGTGGCTCTGAACAATATCCACTTGTGTACCAACAAGAATAATAGTGGCGAGAAGACTGCCTATATGGTAATCTCCTCTACCAAGGAAATCTCTGGCAAGGTGGCTGTGTCTACCAACAAGCCCACACCAGAGAATAATGCCTTCATCGAGTATAAGTTTGATGCAGTAAAACTCACCGCAGGTCAGACTTACTATATGTTCTTCTCCGAGTCTAACAGCAACATTTCCTCTTGCGGTCAGCGCATTGCTATCTCCAATGCAAGTGGCAACTATGGTCCCAAGGTGGGTGCCGGTGGTGGCGAGAAGACATGGGAACCCTACTTCAAGGTAAATGTGCCCGATGCCAATGCGGTGCCAGCTGTGTTCTCTGAAGAGTACGGCGAGAAGTGGCTGCGCCTGAGCAACTGCAATAATGGTAGCTATGCATGGGTAGCACCATCATCTTCAAAGGCAGGTACTGCACAGATGGATATGAGTCAGGAGAACCAACTGTTCTGCTTCGTGGGTGACAATACCAATGGTTTCTATATCTATAGCAAGACTCTGGGCGAGAGATACAAACTAACGGCTTCGGCTACATCTAATGGTACTGCCGCAACATGGACAACAGGTACTGGTAAGAAATGGTACCTTGACATGAGTCAGAATCAGGCCTCAACAAAACCAGGCATAGGCATCACCACAAATGTATCAAGCGGCCAGTCGCTTAACATGTATGGCGGCAACGGTGGCGACCTGAAGTTCTACGGCATCACCGATGCAGGTTCGCGCTGGACCATCAGCCGCATCAATCCCGACCCCGTGAATATTACCTTTGCCGTTACAGGCGAGACAAAATATCCCGAGACAAACACTCGTATCGGTGATTTCAAGATGACCTACGGCACCACCACCTCGACAACCACCGTTACCAAGGAACTGGACGGACAGAAAAAGAAAATGTATCTGCCCTATGGCCAAAAGGTGAGCATGAGCACCTGGACCTACCACGGTTGGAAGGGCACTATAGAGGAGACCGAGGAAGGTACTAATGTAACCTTCGCCGGCGATATGGAGAGCGAGTACCAGTATCTCTGGTATCACAACAATCCTCCATACCGTATCCCTGCCATTGCAACACGCAAAGATGGCAAACTATTGGCCGTTAACGACTATCGTCCCTGTGGTGCCGACATCGGTTTCGGACGTGTGGATTTGGTTCAGCGTATAGGTTCTCCCGATGGCAAGAAGTGGGAGAAGGGTACCACCATCATCACCGGCAACGAGAAGGACTCGTGGAACGGCAACGATGGTTTTGGCGACCCCGCTATCTGTATCGACCGCGAGACAGGTCGTGTGCTCCTGATGGCAGTAACAGGACATACCGTGTGCGGTAGCGCAACAAGAAGCAACCCCAACCGCATGGCCCGCTTCTATAGCGAGGACGGTGGCGAAACATACCATAGCGTGGTGGCTGGTCGCGATTCTATCTACGACGACATCACCGAGGAGTTCTATAGCCTATGGGACACCGAGGCTTACAAGGCAGGTGACAAGACCAGTCAGGACCAGTACACGGCACAGAGCTTCTTCATCGGTTCCGGCCGCATCTTCCAGAGTTCCAAGATCAAGGTGGGCGAGTACTACCGTATCTATGCCGCCCTGTGGAGCAAGGACATGCACAACCGCGTGGCATACTCCGACGACTTCGGTATGACATGGCACATTTTGGGTACTCGCCAGGATATGCCTTTCCCTAACTTCGGCAATGCCAACGAACCCAAGTGCGAGGAACTGCCCAACGGCGATGTCATCATGTCATCACGCAAGCCCCATGGCCGTTACTACAACATCTTCACATACTCCGACATAGAGAAGGGTCAGGGTTCATGGGGCGAAGGCACCAACAGCAACATTCCTGCACCAAGCGATTGGAACGGTACAAACGGTGAGATTACGACCTATCAGGTTGAGGATGCTGACGGCAATCTCTGTAACATAGTGCTTCAGTCTCTGCCCCTCGGTCTTAACGAATATTCCGGCGATGTGCGCCGCAACGTAGGCTTCTACTATAAGGACATCACCAGCCCCACCAGTTACCAGAAGGCAGGCAAGAACGATGTGGCAACCTTTGCCAACGGCTGGCAGAAGGGCATGGTGGTAAGCACCACACAGACAGGTTCTGCCTACAGCACCTTCACCCTGCAGAACGATGGCCGCATAGGTTTCTTCTATGAGGAGACCCCGGGTGGATACTCCATGGTGTACGTGTCACTGAGCATATCCGAAATAACCAATGGCAAGTATGTACGTATCGTGGGTGATGCACAGCCCACCGATGCCACACCATTGGACATCACCTATACATATATGTACGGCAACAACGTGTGGTACGAGCAGAAGGAAGTTGCCTATGTAGGCGAAGCATTCCCTCCTATTCTGGAACCTGCCTACGTAGAGACCAGTGGTGCTCCAGAGGGTAAGGCAAGTGCCGAAGATGCCGGTAAGAACTTTGTTATCTCTTGTGCCCTCAGCGAGGACATCCCCTTCAAGCCCTCTGCCTCCTTCGACCAGGCAGCATGGTACTCACTCACCATCCGTGGCACAAAGTATCCTTACTATAATTCCTCAAATTCCAATTTCCCTTGCACCACCACCAAACAGACAGGTAACAAGACTCTGTTTGCTTTCGTGGGCAATCCATATGTAGGTTACAAGATACAGAATCGTGCTCTCGGTGCGAAGAAGGCTATTGGAGGTAATGTGGCTAACAATGGCCTGGTCTCTCCCGTAGCCTTAGACACGGCACCATACTTTGTGCTGGAGAACAACAGCGGTGTGCTTGTGCTTCGCAATCAGGCCAACTCCGTGGGTTATTTGAACGACATCAACGGCACATTGGGCTATTGGCTCACCAGTCAGGCAGCCACCGACGGCGGTTCTTCTCTCACCTTCACCCTCGAGGAGGACAATACTACCGGCATCGTGGAAACTGAAAGCGGAAAGGAGAAAACAGAAGTCTATGACCTTACCGGCCGACGCCTTTCTGTTCCAGCCAAAGGCATAAATATAGTAAATGGCAAGAAGGTAATTGTGACAGAATAATATTGTCCGGCCAATAGGTAATTATCTTTTTTATAACATGAAATAGGGCGGGAATGTTGCTGTTCCCGCTCTATCTGTATGTGAATGTTTGGGTTAGAGAACCTCTGGAATACTAAAGATAGTCTGGCAATTCAAATAGCCTTGTTCCGTTGCTGCCTTTAATAAGTATCATTTTATCCTTCAACGGAAGGTTTGACAGTTCCTGCTTGACTTCATCAACATTGCTGAAAACGCGATTTGCTGTTGTGAGCAAGGAGCGGTTGGTATATTGGAATTCCTGTCCTACAAGCCATATTTCACTTGCGTTGACATTGTCAAGAATGTTTATTATGTTCTGATGTTCTGTTGTACTGTCTTTGCCCAGTTCGCGCATCTCTCCCAGTATAACCATTTTATTCTCAGCCTGCATTTGTCGGAAGTTTTCGAGGGCAGCGGCCATGCTGGTAGGATTAGCGTTGTAGGCATCTATGATGAGGCGGTTGCGACCGGTGTTTCGGAACTCGCTTCGATTGTTGGTGGGAATGTATTCCTTCAAGGCTTTGTCTATGAGGGCAGGTTCTAATCCGAAATGCAGACCCACGGTGATAGCGGACAGGACGTTGGCCAGGTTATATGAACCAATGAGATTTGTCTGTGCCGTGTGCCATTCGCCGTCAGTTTCGCAGTACCAGCGTACCTGAAGCATTGGATTGCATTCTGTAACCTCGCCCTGTACGTATGGTATGGTCTTCAGATTGCGTTCCGAAGCCATGTTTGCCAGATTGGCATCCTTTGTATTGAGAAAGGCAAAACATTCTCTGCTTATAAGGTCGTCGTAGAGTTCGCCCTTGGTGCTTTTGACACCCTCAAAGGAACCGAATCCTTCCAGATGGGCACGTCCCACATTGGTTATCAATCCGCAGTCAGCCTGCACCATATCGCATAAGAAGGCAATCTCGCCGGGGTGGTTGGCGCCGGTTTCTATGACTGCAATTTCATGCTCGGGGCAAAGGCGCAGCAACGTGCGCGGAACACCGATGTGGTTGTTGAGATTACCCTGGGTGAAAAGGGTGTTGTATTTCTTTGAGAGTACAGCCGAGAGCAGTTCTTTTGTTGTGGTTTTTCCGTTTGTGCCTGTAATTTGGATGACGGGTATGGAAAAAGTGTTTCGGTGGAATTTGGCAAGTTGCTGCAATGTTGCCAAAACATCGTGAACCAATATATATCTGTTGTCGTCGGAGGGAATTATCTCCTTATTGTCAACAACGGCATAGGCACAACCGTTATCCAATGCCATTTTTGCATACAGATTGCCATCGAATTTATCGCCTTTTAGTGCAAAAAACATTGAACCGCGAGGACAGTTTCGACTATCGGTTGTCACCTCGGGATGAGCAAGGAAAATGGTGTGTAAAAGTTCAATATTCATCGTAAAATTATCTATCTTTATAGTGTTGATTTTGCTAAATCGACTTTACAAATGCAAAGTTATAAAAAAACTTAAAATAAAATATTCCGTTTCTTTGATTTTTGCGTGCTTCTTCGTAACTTTGAAGCGCATAATAAGTTGTGACGGAGTTTGCCCGTTGTGTTAAGGGTATGAATAGAGCGAGTCAGGTTTCGAAAAGTATCAATGTAGGAGGAAGACTTGTGGACTTGGGAAAGCCACAGGTAATGGGAATACTGAACGTAACCCCCGACTCTTTTTTTGCCGATAGCAGATGTTCGGGTGAGATGCAGATACGCCAACGTGTCAATGAAATTCGCCTTCATGGTGCAAGCATGATTGACATAGGTGCATATAGCAGTCGTCCTGGTGCAACGGATGTGTCGCAAGAGGAGGAACTCCAACGCTTGCTACCAGCAATATCCATAGTGAGAGAGGAATGGCCCGAGTCTATTATTAGCATTGACACTTTCCGTTCGCATGTGGCATATAAAGCTATTGAAGCGGGAGCTGACATAATCAACGATATAGCAGGAGGTGACCTCGATAAAGAGATGTTCGACGTAGTTGCACAAAAGCAAGTGCCATATGTGATGATGCATATGAAAGGTACTCCGCAGAAGATGTTGACCTCGTATGCCAACGATGATGTGATGTCAGAGGTTTTTCGCTCGCTTGGCGAAAGGGTAGAGGTGTTGCACGAAAAAGGGGTGGCAGATGTTATTATAGATCCAGGATTTGGTTTTGGCAAGACATTGGAACAGAACTATACCATGATGCAACGATTGGGAGAATTCACCCTGTTAGACTGTCCGTTGCTCGTTGGGATTAGTCGCAAGAGCATGATATACCGCTTGCTTGAAACAACTCCTGAAGAGTCGCTCAACGGAACAACCGTGCTCAATACAATAGCACTGCTAAATGGAGCAAATATCCTAAGGGTACACGATGTGAAAGAGGCCAACGAGGCAATAAAAATTTATACTCAATGCTTGATTTCGGAATAAAGGATTTTATAGACATTCTGCTTGTGGCCGTAGTTCTTTTCTACGCCTATAGACTGATGAAGAAATCGCGTTCGGTGAATCTCTTCTATGGCGTGTTGCTCTTTATCAGTGTGTGGATCCTGGTGAGCAAGGTGCTTGAGATGAAATTGCTTGGAAGCATTTTGGATCAGCTGGTGAGCGTTGGAGCCATTGCCTTGATAGTGTTGTTTCAGGAAGAGATTCGTCACCTGTTCTATGCGCTTGGCACACATGAGCGTGTGAACAAACTGTTTCAGTTCTTTAAACCAAAGACCAAGTTGAAAAGTGGCGAGTTTAGATACGAGAGAGACACCATCATGCCAATATTGCTGGCGTGCCTGAATATGAGCAAGCAAAAGACTGGCGCCTTGATAGTGTTGCAGAACGACTTGCCTTTGGGTGACTTCATCCGCACTGGCGAGAGGATTGATGCAAAAATTTCTCAGCGCCTGATAGAGAACATCTTCTTTAAAAACTCACCTCTGCACGATGGCGCAATGATAATTTCTGGAGGACAGGTAACTGCTGCTTCGTGCATATTGCCTATAAGCCACGATTTGGACATCCCAAAGGAATTTGGACTTAGACATAGAGCTGCACGAGGCATAAGCAAGGAGACGGATGCCTTGGCCATTGTGGTTAGTGAGGAGACGGGTGGCATAACGGCTTCGTTCAACAACGAATACATGCCTCATATGGATGCGGAGATGTTGGAGCGAGTGCTGATGAAAGGCAGATTTTAGAGAAATAAAGGTGCTTAGGCACAAGATATAAAAGTAGAAAACATAGAGATAGAAACTAAAGGAAACAACCAAATAAAACATTATACACAATGTCACAACTAATGCAACAAATCATCGCTCGTGCTCAGCAGAACAAGCAACGCATTGTTTTGCCAGAGAGTTTGGAGGAGCGTACTTTGACCGCCGCAGACATGTCTTTGCGCGACGGTTTGGCTGAAATTATTTTAATTGGCAATCCTGATGAGATTTTCGCCTTGGGTGAGAAATTGGGATTGAAGAACCTGGACAAGGCAATCATCATCGATCCCGTTACAAGCGAGAAGACCGAGGAGTATGCTCAACTTCTCTTCCAATTGCGCCAAAAGAAGGGATTGACCATCGAGAAAGCTCGCGAATTGGTTTTGGATCCATTGTATTTCGGATGCCTTATCATAAAGAGCGGTGATGCCGACGGACAAATTTCTGGTGCATTGAGCACAACGGGTGACACTTTGCGTCCTGCTCTGCAGATTATCAAATGTGCTCCTGGCATAAGTTGTGTCAGTGGTGCTATGCTGATGATTACTGACAAACCCGAGTATGGCGAGAATGGTGTGCTGGTAATCGGTGATGTGGCCGTTACTCCAGTTCCCGATGCAAGCCAATTGGCTCAGATTGCCGTATGCACAGCTCAAACCGCCAAGAGCGTTGCTGGTTTTGCCGATCCTCGTGTTGCCATGCTCAGCTTTAGCACAAAGGGTAGTGCAAAGCACGAGGCTGTAGACAAGGTAATTGAGGCTACACGCCTTGCACATGAGTTGGATCCTGAACTTAAGGTTGATGGCGAATTGCAGGCCGATGCCGCATTGGTGCCTTCTGTTGGCGAGAAGAAGTGTCCTGGCAGTCCTATAGCAGGTCATGCCAATGTGCTCATCGCACCATCTTTGGAGGTAGGTAACATCAGCTACAAAATGGTTCAGCGTTTGGGCGGAGCAGATGCTATTGGTCCCATTCTTCAGGGTATTGCACGTCCAGTGAACGACCTTTCTCGCGGATGCTCGGTAGATGACATCTACAAGATGGTGGCCATCACCGCTTGTCAGGCAATGGATGCCAAGTAAGAAGAAATTTCAGTAAGAAAAAAGTTAAAAAATAAGGATAAAAGAAGATCATGAAGATTCTTGTTTTGAACTGCGGAAGTTCGTCTATCAAATATGCGCTCTACAATATGACTGACCAGAGCGTAATTACAAGTGGTGGTATTGAGAAGATAGGTTTGCCTGACAGTTGCATCGTTGTTAAGCTTAACGGCGAGAAGTATAAGATGGAGCGTCCTATTGCCGAGCATACTGCTGGTGTTCAGTGGATTTTCGAGGTATTGACAACAGGTGATTATGCCGTGTTGAAGAGTCTTGAGGAGTTGGATGCTGTTGGTCATCGTATGGTGCACGGTGGTGAGAAGTTTAATAAATCGGTAGTGCTCACCCCCGAGGTAATGGAGGCCTTCACTGCTTGCAATGATTTGGCTCCACTTCACAACCCTGCAAACATCAAGGGTGTGAATGCCGTTTCTGCTTTGTTGCCAAATATCACACAGGTTGGTGTGTTTGACACCGCCTTCCATCAGACTATGCCTGACTATGCCTACATGTATGCTCTTCCTTATGAATTGTATGAGCAGTACGGAGTGCGCCGCTATGGCTTCCATGGTACAAGTCATCGCTATGTTTCTCAGCGTGTGTGTGAATTCCTTGGATGCAGTCCTGAAGGTAAGAAGATTATCACCTGTCATATCGGTAATGGTGCTTCTATTGCAGCCGTGAAGGATGGCAAATGCGTGGATACCAGCATGGGTCTTACTCCTCTGGAAGGATTGGTGATGGGTACCCGTAGCGGTGATGTTGATGCTGGTGCGGTTACATTCATTATGGACAAGTTGAATCTTGACACCAAGGGTATCTCTGATTTGCTAAACAAGAAGTCGGGTCTTGCAGGTATCAGCTGCCTGTCAAGCGACTATCGCGATGTTGTTGGTGCTATCGCAGAGGGTAACGACAAGTGCCGTTTGGCAAAGGATATGTATATGTATCGCATTAAGAAGTACATCGGTCAGTATGCTGCTGCTATGGGTGGCGTTGACATCATCCTGTTTACCGGTGGTGCTGGTGAGAATCAGAGCGATGTTCGCGAACTCACAACATCTGGTCTTGAGTTCATGGGTGTGAAGATGGATCAAGAGAAGAATCGTGCATGCCGTGCTACAGAGGCCATCCTTTCTGCTGATGACTCAAAGGTAACAGTATGTTGCATACCTACCGACGAGGAGTTGATGATTGCATTGGATACCCAGGCTCTTTGTAAGTAAGATAATATAAGCCGGAACCGAGTGGGACAAGAATTGAAAGTCCGAATTCGGTTCCGCTTTTCTTTTTTAGGTGGTAGTTTCTTTATATAGATGGCATGAGTTTTGCTTTTACTTTTGGCAACCATCTTTTTATATGGCTAATGCTGCCTATACACAATTATTATGTGTGTATTAAGTTTAATCTAAAGAACATTGAACCATGAATTACATTATAGAAAATGATTATTTGCGCGTAACTATTGCTTCATTGGGTGCAGAGGTTATAAGTGTGGTTGACAAGGAGACAGAGAAGGAATTGTGGTGGAATGCCGATCCCGCTTATTGGGCTGGACATTCTCCGATCTTGTTTCCAGCTTGTGGTGGCTTGTGGAATGGTGAGTACAAGTATAAGGGTAATGCTTATAAGTTGGTGAAGCATGGTTTTGTGCGTACCATGGAGTTTAAACCCACAGATCAGGAGCAGTATGCCGCTATGAGTTTCGTGGTTCAGGAAACAGAAGAAACAAAGAAGCAATATCCTTTTGATTTCTCGTTGACAATATCTTATGCTCTGAATGGTAAGACTCTTACTTGCAACGCAAGTGTGGCAAATCCTTCGGAGAGTGAAGTGTTGTATTATCAGATAGGCGGACATCCTGCTATCATGCTTCCCGACTTTAAAGAAGATGCCGATGTGGTGGGTTATATGCGTCCTGGTGCAAGTTCGGTGTATACTCCACATGGTGCGCAGGAGAGCATTACGGTGGTGCGTGCCAGCGAACAAGGTTGCTTTGGAGGTGAGAGGTATTATGTCCCTCAAACAGAAGAAGGACTCATTCCCATCAGTGTGGATACTTTCAGTAACGAGGCTTTGATATTTGACAAAAATCAGGTTATGGAAATAACCCTTTTGCGCACGGATAAGACCACAGAGATTTGTCGCATCAAACACGGTGCGCCTGTGTTGCTGATATGGCAGATGACTGGATTGCTTTGTCCTTATGTTTGTGTTGAACCATGGTATGGTATGCCTGACCGCATTGGATATAGTGTAGATTTGGATATCCGTCCTTATACTCAGCATGCTATGCCCGGACAGGTTTCGATGCATAATATATGGGATATAGAATTCTGCTAACAGATAAAATATTTTTGCATTAGAGAAAATATGATAACATTTCTCGTTTGTTTGGCTTCGTTGGTAATAGCTTATTTCACCTACGGAAGATATCTGGAAAGGGTTTGTGATATAGATGAAAATAATGCAGTTCCCTCAAAGACACACTTTGATGGCGTTGACTATTTGCCATTGCCCAGGTGGAAGATTTTTCTTATTCAATTGCTCAATATTGCTGGTCTCGGTCCTATTTTTGGCGCTTTGCTCGGTGCCGCTTTTGGTCCAGTGGCATTCTTGTGGATAACACTTGGTGGTATATTCATAGGTGCCATGCACGATTTTGTGGCAGGAGTCATTTCATTAAAGGATGCAGGTCGAAGCCTTCCGGAGATCATTGGTAAGTATTTGGGACAGGGGACAAGGACCTTTATGCGTATTGCCGCTTTGTTGCTGATGATTTTAGTTGGTGCGGTGTTTATGTCGCAACCAGCTGAACTTATAGCTGCAAATTTCTCTATGCCTGCGTTTGAGCATGCAATGTCGCCAACAATGAGTTTGGAGGTGTTCGTTGTCCTGATTTTAATATTGCTGTATTATGTGTTGGCCACAATAATGCCAGTGGATAAGATTATAGGTCACCTATATCCGCTATTCGGAATGGCGGTGTTGGTTATGGCTGTTGGTATCTTTTTTGCATTGATGTTCAATAGTGACAAGTATGTCATCCCAGAACTCACCTCGTTGCGAAATTATATTGCCGATGCCGAGAAGTTTCCTATCGTGCCGATGCTCTTTACAACCATAGCCTGTGGAGCTATCTCTGGTTTCCATGCCACACAATCGCCAATGATGGCGCGTTGTATGACAAACGAGAAGCAGAGCCGTTCTATCTTCTATGGTGCAATGATAGCCGAAAGTATTATCGCACTTATCTGGGCTGCTATTGCTATGGCATTTTGGGGTGGAACCGAAGGTTTGAACAATGCTATAGCAGAGAATGCTGGTAGCGCGGCGCGATTGGTAAATATTATTTCGGAAGCAACATTGGGTTGTTTTGTGGCTCCTTTGGTTGTGGTTGGTATTGTCGCATGTGCCATAACCTCTGGTGATACGGCATTCCGTTCGGCTCGACTTATTGCTGCCGACATGTTCAATATTCCTCAAAATAGCTTGTTCAAGCGAATTGCGGTATCTTTGCCTTTGTTTGTGTTGGGTGTGCTTATAATTTTCGCTCTTCCCTTCCAGACAATATGGAGTTATTTCGCTTGGATGAATCAGGCCTTGGCAACAATAACCTTGTGGTGCATTACTGTATATCTACATCAAAAAGCTAAACCGATTTTGATAGGTTTGATTCCAGCCATGTTTATGACTTATGTCTGTTCGTCATACATATTCATTTCGCCTATGATGGTTGGATTGGAGAATCATACAGTGGCATATGGTCTTGGTGCAGTACTTGTCTTGTTGATTTGCACATTGGTGTATTTCTGTTTGATGAGGAAGCGCTAGTTATTATTGATACTATTAGATAAAAGAAAAGAGGTGAGTTGCGATGGCTCACCTCTTTCTCTCTTTATGATAGTTTCTATAAGTTTATTTAAAAGGAGCAAATTAGATAAAACCGATTTATATAATCTGCTTTTAGTTTCTGCTATTGAATTTCCACGTCTTTACCCCCTTGAATGTGTTCACACAAATGCTGATAGTGTCTCCCTGCTTGAAATTGGGCAAGTAAGGTAATAGAATAGAACAATAATATGTCTCGGTGTAGGAGAGTGGGTCGTTGCCTTGATTGTGATGGATGGATAGATGGTGGTGTGCATACTGCCTGTTGTCCTCACCACTTTGCTCTACTTTGTCGATGCAATATCCCCAATAGTGTTTTCCACCCTGACTTTTGGCGCTTAGTTGCATATTGATGTATTTCCCCTCCATCCACATGCTTTCTATGCCAGTGGGGTGATGTAATGCTTGTACAGAACTATCGGCAAGCACCATGGCTCCGGTGAGAGAATGGATGTATGCTTCTTTGCTCGTACCGTTGCTCTCGGCAACATAACCAATAATGGCACGATAGGTGGTGTCTGGACGATGAGGATTGATGTTGGTGTTGGTAATGATGAATGTCTCGCCGTTATCAATAGTCATATCCGTTAGCACACCATCAGCATTGGTGCGGATGTCGCCAAACTTGGTTGTCATGCTTGGGTAAATACCATCCTTCTTGTCGCATGATATAGCACAAAGGATAATGAAGCATGCAATCAGTGGTGGTACTACTCTGAGTAAATTTGACATAGTTTTATGTGCTATTGTTATGACTCCATGGCATGCATTTTGTTCACTACGGGGTTGGCATACATTGTTAGAATGCGCTCGCGAAGGAAATCTTTGTCTGGGTTCGGAAGTTTTATCTTTGCTATCTGTTTATTGACATATTCCGCAAACACTTTCTTGTCGTGTTCGCTATAGTTTTCTTTATATTTATCCGTACCATTCAATTCGTCGTATGCAATGTAATTGCCAGGATAGAGCATATAACCGGAATGTATGGCTGTGTCCAGACGTTGTGCTATCTCCTTGAAGACTTCTGTCTTGGGCATGTCTTTCAGTTCGTCAATCCACTGGTTGACGGGTGTGCCGGTGCGGTAATGCACATGACCTTTGTATCCAATGATGCCAATCTTCATGTTGTCCAGATCGTCCTGCTTGCTCTTTTTCCACGATGGGTCGTCGCGCTTTTGCTGGAACTCCTGAGCCTTGAGATAGTCGCATGGGTCGTACTCGTAGCTGATGGTCAGGGGAACGATGTTCAGTTCCTTGAGCTTTTCAACAATAGTGCCCTCGCCACCATAGGCAAGCATCTTAAGGACAGAGTCCTGGGTGTGGTCGCTGCTATCCTTGGCACGGCCCTCGCGCTGGGCTATCCAGATGTTCTCTTTCTTCTCTGTGATGGCATAGTGCATGTAGCGGCTCATCAGTATGCTGCTCTCCATCATCTCCTTGGCTTTGAGGCTGCGACGCACGGTGAATGCCTTGTTCATGCGCACAAGGGTCTTAATCCATGGATATATCAGCAGGTTGTCGCCAATGGCAATCTCGCAGGTAGTGGGGAAACCAGCCTCGTAGAGCATGAGGTCCAGTATGGCACTGTCCAGTACGATGTCGCGATGGTTGGAGATGAAGAGTTGGTTGTCGCGGTTGGAGATGGTGTCGTGGTTGAAGGTATAGCCATGTGCATATTTCTTGAGCACGTATCGGACAACATGCTTCATGAAGCGCAACTGGAAGTCGAGTGGAGTCTTCACACCGATGAACATCAAGCGGAAGATGCCATTGCGCAAAGTCTTGGGCAACCAGGGTGCCATGCCTTGCATCATCTTGTTGAAATGGCGGTCGTTCAGCAGTTGGTTCAGAGCCTCCTTCATTTCTCCCTTTTCATAGGGGCGTATCTCGTCAAATTCGTGTATATCCATGGTATGATGTTTTTATTTTCCTTCAATGATATCTGTCATTACGTCCTTGATGTCCAAACCTGCAGCACGAATCTGCTGGGGAATGAAACTGGTGGCGGTCATGCCGGGTGTGGTGTTTATCTCCAGGAGGTTTATCTTCTCTCCCTCGGTGATGATGTAGTCGATGCGGATGATGCCATAGCATCCCAGGATGTCGTAGATGGTTGAGGTGAGTGTCTGCACACGTTGTGTGAGACGGTCGGAGATGCGTGCTGGGGTAATCTCCTCGACCTGACCATTGTACTTGGCGTCATAATCGAAAAACTCATTGGTGGTGACCACCTCGGTAATGGGCAGTACATGTGCAGAGGTGCGTGTCTTGTAGCAACCGCAGGTTATCTCTGTTCCACCCATAAAGGCCTCGACCATAACATCCTCTCCCTCCTTGAGTGCCAGTTCTATGGCGGGGCGCAAGGCTTCGGGAGTCTTTACCTTGGTGGTGCCGAAGGAACTGCCTCCGCGTGCTGGTTTCACGAAGCAGGGCAGACCGATGCGTTCAATAATAGCCTCGTCGCTTACTTCGTTTTCTTGTCCTATGCGAATGATGAGGCTATCGGCCACGCTTACACCAAGTGAACGCATGTAGTTGTTGAGTACAAACTTGTCAAAGGTCAATGCCTCTACCAACACACCGCTTGTAGAGTATGGCATGCCGATGAGGTCAAAATACCCTTGCAACACACCGTTTTCTCCTGGTGCACCATGTATGGTGATGTAGCAGAAATCGGGACGTGTTGTTTCGCCGTTCTCGTTCTGGAAACTGAAATCATTTCGGTCCACCTTGCTACGGCGTCCGTCTGGAAGTATTGCTTCCCAAAGTTCGGAGGTGAGCTCCACTTTGTAAACGATATATTTCTCTCTATCGATAAATGTTTCTATTCCAGCTGCGCTGCGCATACTTACATCGTGTTCGGAACTGTCTCCGCCGCAGATGATAGCTATTGTCTTCATTATATGTATGTGTCTTTGTTTTATTATCCTTTTCCGCTCCCCCACTAAACGTTAAACGCTCCCCTCTCACCGTTAATCGCTCATCCGTTCACCATTCACTTTCTTCCTCCATTTCTCTATCAGAGCCAGCATGTCGGTTGAAAGTTCACTTTGGAAGTCCATTTCCTCGCCGGTGGTTGGATGTTGGAAACCGAGAGTTTTGGCATGCAAAGCCTGACGCGGACATAGTTCCATGCAATTGCGTATAAAAGCTTTATACGAAGATGTCTGCTCACCTCGAAGTATTTGTTCGCCACCATAGCGCTCATCTGCAAAGAGAGGGTGTCCCGTGTGCTTCATATGTGCCCTGATTTGGTGAGTTCTTCCAGTCTCCAGACGACACTCCACCAATGTTACTGGACCAAATCGTTCAAGCACGCGCCAATGTGTAACGGCATGCTTGCCTACATCACTATCTTCGGGGAAAACTGCCATGCGCAAACGGTCTTTGGGGTCACGACCAATGTTGCCAATGATGGTGCCTTCGTCCTGTGCGAACGGTCCCCACACCAGTGCATTATATAATCGGCGTGTGGTGTGGTGGAAGAACTGTTTGCAGAGCGAGGTCTTGGCTTCGGGTGTTTTTGCTACAACGAGTAACCCGCTCGTATCCTTGTCTATGCGATGTACGAGTCCCACTTCTGGATCGTTGGGGTCATATCTAGGATCATCCTTCAAATGCCATGCAAGTGCATTTACCAGAGTGCCACTGAAATTGCCACACCCGGGGTGTACCACCATGCCGGCAGGCTTGTTGATGAGTAGCAGTTGGTCGTCCTCGTAGACAATATCCAGAGGTATGTCCTCGGGTATAATCTCCCAATCGCGCTTGGGGCGGTCGAGCATCAGAGTGATGATGTCGCCAGGCTTAACCTTGTAGTTGCTCTTAACGGCTTTGCCATTGGCTTGTATGTAGCCAGCCTCGGCAGCTTTTTGTATGCGGTTGCGTGTGGTATCGCGAAGATGATCCATCAGGAACTTGTCCACACGTACGGGATTTTGTCCGCTATCTGCCACCACTCGGCGGTGTTCATAGAGTTCGGTTTCTTCACAATCAGACAACGCTTTGTCTTGCCTCAAACAATGTAATGTCTCGCCTTCGACGCCATAATGTTTTTCGGTAAGGAACGCGAAGTCTTCGTCGTCAAAGCCTTCCAGTTCGTCAATGCTCTCGTATTGTTCGCGTTCGTCTACCATTCTGTCTCTTCTTCAAAGGTATATTCTTGAGAATTTTCATCGGCATCGTGGGTTTCTTCGTCCCATTGGTCATCGTGGCTGCTATTATTGCCAACAACCAACACTACAAGCGCGTCTGCTGGTACTTTCTCGCCGGCCAGCACAGTGCGTCCTTGACATTTTACACCCATGACCCAATCTTTCTCTCCCTTTACATATTGTTTGGGACCAAGTTTGAATCCCATGGCACGCAATCTTATCTCTGCTTCGTAAACATCGCAATTGTCTGCGATGTCAGGTATAGTCAATGTTGGACCCTTTGCTGAGTTAATTGTGACGTATATCTTGCGGTCGCGCTTAACTTCGCATCCTGCCTCTGGGTGCTGTATCAGTACTTTGCCGGGTGCGAGCTTGCGGTTATAGCCAGAGTCGCTAATCTGTATGCATAATCCGTGCTTGGTTAGGGTATCTCGTGCCGATGTGTGGTGCATACCAGTAACATCGGGCACAACGATGATTTCTCCGTGAAGGGTATATTTCATTGTGGCATACCACATACCATATATTACCAGTATAATAAACAATAGCATGCATGCCAAATTTATCCACACAAAGGGACTGAATAATTTCTTTAATTTCATCAGGGAATGAATATAAATATGATTTCTATGCAAAAATACAAAATAGAGACCTAATACACAAATAAACCATATAAAAAAAGAAGAAGAAGCAAGGAAACACCTTACTTCTTCTCTTATGTTAAAGCAAATTATTGCTTACTTGCCATGCTTCTCGTCAGAAACGGTCAACTTTTTGCGACCCTTAGCGCGGCGGCTTGCCAATACACGACGACCATTGGCAGTAGTCATTCTCTGACGGAAACCATGCTTGTTAGCACGGCGACGGTTAGAGGGTTGGAATGTTCTTTTCATAGCTATGTTTTGTTTTACTTGTTTTCACACAATGCGTTTCGGGGTGCAAAATTACATACTTTTTTGTAAATGACCAAACCTTTCTGCTCTTTTTTCTTGTTTTTTGTCCAAATTGTTGTACCTTTGCCGATGAAAATAATGGGTTGGGTCCATTGTTTTTTTTGATAAATGATTACCAAATAAATAAAGAATAACAATATGATTAATTCACAAGACATTAAGAAGGGTACATGCATTCGCATGGACGGCAAACTTTATTTCTGTATCGATTTCCTTCACCGCAAACCTGGTAAGGGTAATACCATCATGAGCGTTACTTTGAAGGATGTTGTTAACGGTGGTGTATTGGAGCGTCGCTTCAATATCGGTGAAAAGTTGGAAGATGTTCGTGTAGAGCGTCGTCCCTATCAGTACCTCTATGCTGAAGGCGAGGATTTCGTGTTCATGAACAACGAAACTTACGAGCAGGTAAATATTTCTGCTGACCAGATTACAGGTGTTAAGTATATGAAGGAAGGTCAAAATGTTGAGGTTGTTACCGATGCAAGCACAGAGACAATCCTTTATGCAGAATTGCCCGCTAAGGTTCATTTGGCTATTGAGTGGACTGAACCCGGTTTGAAGGGTGATACTGCCACCAACACTCTTAAGCCTGCAAAGTTGGAGACTGGTGCTGACATCCGTGTTCCTCTCTTTATCAACGAGGGTGAGATTGTAGAAGTTGATACTCGCGACGGTAGCTATTTGGGTCGCGTGAAAGCATAATTCAACCAACCTTAAGTGATGTGAAAATAACAGAGTAGCAAATGCCAAGTTATTTTTACATCACTAATTTTAAGGGTGGGAGAGAATTGAATAGTAAAACTAATGAAATACTCCCTCATCATTCCCGTCTACAATCGTCCAGACGAGGTAGACGAGTTACTTGCCAGCCTGGAGGCGCAGACATTGAAGGACTTTGAGGTTGTAGTGGTCGAAGATGGCTCTACAATACCTTGTCAAAATGTTGTCAATGAACATGCCTCGAGGCTGGCATTGCGTTATTTCCAAAAAGAAAATAGCGGTCCAGGCCAGTCGCGCAATTATGGAGCTGAGCGATCTCAAGGAGAATATCTTATTGTTCTCGATAGCGATTGTGTCCTGCCTCCTGGTTATCTGCAGGCCGTAGATGACGAATTGCTTAGCCACCAGTGCGATGCTTTCGGCGGTCCTGATAGGGCCCATGAAAGTTTTACTGATGTTCAGAAAGCGATAAACTACTCCATGACATCCTTTTTCACAACAGGAGGCATCCGTGGCGGAAAGAAGAAATTGGACAAGTTCTATCCTCGTTCTTTCAATATGGGCATCAAAGCCGAATTATATCATTCGCTCGGAGGCTTCTCGGCCATGCGCTTTGGTGAGGACATTGACTTCAGTATACGCATTTTCAAGAGTGGTGCATCGTGTCGTTTGTTCCCCAAGGCATGGGTGTGGCACAAGCGTCGTACCGACATGAAGAAATTCTTCAAGCAGGTCCACAATAGCGGTATAGCCCGTATCAACCTTATGAAACGCCATCCCGGCAGCCTTAAGTTGGTGCATTTGCTTCCTGCTGTGTTCACTGTAGGAGTTTCTTTTTTGCTGCTCTTGTTTATTGCTTCGCTTGTATTGTTGTTTGTTTGCCAGTCTGCTTTTTGGCTTACAATAGCTGCACTTCTGCCCCTGATGCTTTATTCGATAGTGATATTTGCAGATTCGCTCATGCAGAACAAATCGTGTCGGGTGGCAACTTTAAGCATAGGAGCATCATTCATCCAGTTGCTAGGTTATGGTACTGGGTTCATTCGTGCGTGGTGGTTACGATGTCTCTGTGGACGAAACGAGGAGTTGCAAGCCTTCCGCAACAACTTCTATCAATAGTGAGTGATTAACTGGTTTCTGTGCATATCTAAAGGTTATGAAAATAAAGGATTGGTCCGACGATGAGCGCCCGCGAGAAAGAGTGATGTCTCTTGGAGTTGAGGCGGTTAGTTCTGCCGAACTTCTCGCGATACTCATTGGAAGCGGAACTCCTGAGGTTACCAGTGTCGACCTCATGCGCAATATCCTTGCCGACCATGGTGATAGTCTTCGTACACTTGGTACCCTCACTCGTCAAGAGTTACAGCAATACAATGGTATCGGTCCGGCTAAGGCGGTGACCATACAGGCTGCGTTGGAGTTGGGCAAGCGTCTTATGCTTGAGAACAAGGGACCGCGCCATCGTTTCCGTGGTTCGGACGACGTGCACGAATACTTTTTGGTGCGAATGCGCGATCTTAATCACGAGGAATGCCACATTCTTCTGCTCGATGTCAAGAATCAGTTTGTGGGACATCATGTAGTCAGTCGTGGAGGTATAACCGAATCTACTGTAGACGTACGACTGATTTTGCGTCAGGCCTTGCTCACAGGCGCACCCAATATAATCCTTGCTCACAATCATCCAAGCGGCAATCCATATCCCAGCCGCCAGGACGATGAACTAACAAAGCGACTTCAGTCCGCCTGTCATGCCGTGTCCCTGCGTTTGTTGGACCATATTATAATCGGAGATGACACATATTACTCCTATGCAGATGAGGGAAGGATTAACGTTTAGCGGAGTGTTTAAAACGTTTCGCGATTAACGCTTCGAGTAAGCAAGAGCCTGCTTTAATTGCCGAGCAAGAACAGGTTCAATTCAGTCAACGTTTAGCGATTTTTAGCGAAATTCATAAAACAGAATCAATATATATGGAGAACAACATACAAGAATCTTTGTCGATAGAGGAGAGAGCAGTGGAGTTGCTGAAGACTGTCTTCGATCCTGAAATACCAGTCAATATCTATGACCTTGGTCTTATCTATCGCATTGAGGTTAAGGATGAAAATACCGTGCTTGAGGTTGATATGACACTTACAGCCCCCAATTGTCCAGCTGCCGATTTTATAGTGGAGGATGTACGTCAGAAACTTGAGTGCATCGGTGGACTTGCTCGTGTAGATGTTAATCTGGTTTTTGAACCCGAGTGGACTAAGGAAATGATGACCGAGGAGGCCAAAATGGAACTTGGATTCCTGTAGTCTGTCCGCTTCCTTTTATACCAAGTAGCATGATAATAATAACCTACATAAGTTTCTAACGTCACTAAAAATAAATTCCTCTGCTTCTCAAGTATATATATGAAGAAGATATATTTTCTCAGTGATGCTCATTTGGGTGGCCGTGCTTTTTGTGACAATCGTGAGCGCGAGTTGGCTTTGTGCAAATTCCTTGACTCAATAAAGGATGATGCCCAAGCGGTATATCTTCTTGGAGACATCTTTGATTTCTGGTTTGAGTATCACAATGTCATCCCCAAAGGCTTTACGCGGTTCCTGGGGAAGGTATCAGAACTCACCGATTCTGGCATTGAAATACATTTTTTTATAGGCAACCACGATATGTGGACCTATGACTATCTTGCACAAGAGTGTGGGGTTATCCTGCATCAGGAACCTTGCAGGATACAGTTGCCTTCTGTTTCAGGAAAAGACGTTTGTGCCTATGTTGGACACGGCGATGGCTTGGGTGACCCCAGTAGAGGTTTTCGCTTTATTCGTGCCATATTTCATTCTCGTATATGCAGGTGGCTGTTCCGTAACATTTTTCCCGCAGATCTGGGTATGGAGTTTGGACTTCGTTGGGCAAGGCATAGCCGTTTGAAGCACCTGCGTAATATGGTGGCAGAGAATGGTGACCGCCTCAGTGTTTCTGACGATGGTGTTGTGCGTAATCAACTTGGTGATGTCCTTTCCGCTAATGTCGAAACGGAGGATGCTTTTCAAGGAGAGGCCAACGAACCTTTGGTTGTTTTTTCCAAGGCTTATTTAAAGGAGCATCCTCAGACAGATTTCTTTATATTCGGTCATCGCCATATAGAACTTGACCTTATGCTCTCTAGCCAAAGTCGTCTTTTTATATTAGGCGACTGGATTAGAAAGAATACTTTTGTTACTTGGGATGGCGAGAATATGTTCATGGACAATTTTTTGTAGTTTTCTGGTGTTTGGCAGGATGAGGCGAATTTTCTTCATGGCCTTGTTCTAAGCATAGGAATTCCAATTTACATTTCTTAATAAAAACGTATCTGGTTTTCAGTACGAATGTGTTTAATATTGCGCACTATTACTCTGTAGTGTGCAGGAATTGCCATACAAAATATCAAAAGTAGTTAATAAATGTTAATAGGGGGGGTAATTCCATATGCGTCATGGGATCTTCATAGAAAAAGAATGTAGATTTGCATAAAATTGTACATTATTTATATATGTAAATGTGCTACGTAATACGAGACTGCAGTTTTTTTTTGCAGTAAGTGTGTAGTTATGTTATAGGTGTTAGTAATGTTAAGGGCATTATTAGTTTTTTTGATTTCGCTTTTCTGTCTATGCTATCATGGCCGTGTCTATGGCCAGGCTGATAGTGTAAACAGCGATCGTTATGCCTTGTATTATTATTGCGACCGTATAGACCTTCAGGAAGACTATTTGGATAATGCTTTGCAGATGGCACGTATAAGGGACATTCTGGCACGTTCGCCGCGCATTGACAGTATTGCCATATATGCCTATGCTTCGCCCGAGGGAACGCCACACCGTAACGATTGGCTTGCAAAGAGGAGAGCCGAAGTGGCACGCGATTTCATTCTCGCTAATTTGCCTAATGACAGTGTGCTGTTGCCTCAGAACATTATTCTTCACCCGATGGGCGAAAACTGGGAAGGACTGTATGAGGAACTGGATGCCAACTACCACCTGATGAACAGGGACCGTGTGATGAGCATCATGCGTGCCAATGTCCCCACGGAAACAAAGAAGTGGAGGCTGAAACAGCTTGACAATGGTTTTACCTACAATTGGATAATCCGTCACCACATGCCAGCGCTTCGTGTTGCTACATGGTTGTGTGTGTATCAGCCTATTCCTGAATTTGTGGCAGATACTATGCCTGAATTGAATGTACGCATGGAGACATTGCCCGTGCCGGAACCTTCGATGCTTATGCCGCTTGATACCATTTTGCGAAAGAAGACAACCATATTAGCACTGAAGACAAACCTGCTCTACGACGCATTGACTCTGCTCAACTACTCAATAGAGGTCCCTATAGGCAACAGGTTCTCTGCACTCTGGTACCACCAGTTTCCTTGGTGGACATGGGGTGAGGCTGGCAATAAGTACTGTATCCGTTTCCTTAGTATAGGCGGAGAAGGACGATGGTGGTTCTGGTCCAAGCCACGTCCGCAGATGGGTAAAAGCGTGCAGCGCGACCGTCTGATGGGACATTTCGTAGGTCTTTATGCAGAATCTGGCAAATGGGACTTCGAATGGGGACGTAACATCTGCCATCAGGGTGAGCACTGGAGCGTGGGATTCAGCTATGGATACTCCATGCCTTTGGGCAGGCGCTTCAATATGGAGTTCTCTGTTTCTTTGGGCTATGCTTCCATTGCCTATCGTGGATACACTCCTAGTGATGATTACGAGATTCTGTGGCGCGACCCTGCAAAACAGGGACGCTGGCACTATTTTGGCCCCACTAAGGTACAGGTTTCTCTGGTATATCCCATCCTCCTTACTACTAAGAAGAAAGGAGGTAAGCGATGAAGGGCATATTCCGTAAGATGTTGCTTTTGTCGGGATGCTGCATATTTTGCATGATTACGTTCTCGTGCGAGCACCGTCTTCTTGAGGACCCTTTAAACATTCGCTATTTGCGAATTTATCTGGATGAAGACATAAAGAATGTGACATGTGGCTTCTATAATGAGAATTATGACCGCCCCGTGTACAGCAGACCTAGAGCCATGCGTGTGGTGTTGGCTGATCCTAATACGGGATATGTTGTTGCCCAGCGATATATCCAGGAGCAGGGAAGTGACGAGCATGGTTACTATATACATGGACATATGAATGTAGCGCCAGGCGAATACAACATGATTGTCTATAGTTATGGCACAGCATATACGAAAATCAAGGACGATAATGACTATTATGCCATGATGGCATATACGGGTGTAGAGAGCGAGTACTACCATCAATACATGCCCTCCATGAGCCAGGCGCTTGAGGGAGAGCAGATAAGGCAGCAACCAGACCACCTTTTTCATCAGGTGATAGAGGGCATAACCGTAGGTAACAGTACTACGGTTGACACCTTGCGCTACGCAGATGGCTCATACTTCAGAGCGCATAGCATGGTTAAGAGTTACTACATACAGCTGAAGGTGAAGGGCATCGAGTGGGCTACCTCTGCAATATCGGTGCTGAACGGCATGGCGGGTTCCTCATTGCTTCATAAGCATAATGGACTTGTGGAAACGGACGAGACAAACGTGCTCTTTTCTCTGAAACTGGCAGACAGGCGCCGAAATGCAGATGACGGAAGTTCTTCTGCGGTACTATATACCACTTTCCATACCTTTGGCAAGTTGCCTGACCATCAGAATATGCTGGCTGTGTCTTTTGAATTCATGAAGAGAGACGGCACCTCGCAAGTGGAGGAGATAGACATCACCGACATGTTTGCCACACCTATGGTCCGCGACAACCAGTGGATCCTGATTGAGCAGGAGTTAGAACTCCATCCACCTATGGACGGTTCTTCTGGCGGAATGACTCCTGGTGTTGACGATTGGGATGATATAGAATCGGGCATAATATTGTAAGTATAGTGAAATAACAATAAATCAAAACAACAAATTTATTTTTAATTAAACATTTTATTAACCATTAAAATTAAGCATTATGAAGAAGAATCTATTTTTTCTTTTGATGGCAGGATTGGCTTTTGCCAGTTGCGTTTCCGACCAGTCTGTTGGTGAACAGGGTGTGAAGGAACCTGTCAAGTTGGCTTTCTCTTCTCCCTTGTTGCAGTCCAACAAAGGTACAAGAGCAAACTTCTATGGTGAAATTGGAGACCACATGTACGATGGTAGTTCTACAGTCTACAGGTATCCAAAGGAGGAAGATTTCATGATTTATGCAGTACAGCATGATGGTGATTTCGCTGGTTGGGCAAATGCTACAGCACATGAGATCAACGAGACTAAGGTTTCTTATGACCAGCCTGTTGACGGTTGGGCACCAAAGACAAGTTCAGGCGGTTATTACTACTGGCCCTCTGGCAAGATGTCTTTCGCTGCATCTTCTCCTTATGATCTGGAGTGCGTTGGCGCTACAAGAACTTATGGTGCAGATGGTGTGACTATTGAGAATTTTGAGGTTAATCCCAGTGCAGACCACCACTTTGATTTGCTTTATAGCATAAGAACTCTGAACCAGACTTCTGAGGATATGCTGGATAAGGCTGATTACTATAGCGGTATACCCATCAACTTCAGACACGCATTGTCTTCTGTACGTTTCTCTATCATGAACGAGAGCGAAGCTCTTGTTCTGCTGAAGGAAATCAAGGTATATGGCGTTAAGTACAAGGGTACATTCAAAGAGAATCTGGTAGAGAATACTTCTGACTATAGCGCATCAACACAAAATCCAACTTGGACTGTTGAAGAAGATAAGATTGCTGAGGATAAGGCATATCTTGGTTTTGAAGGTAGTGTTGTATTCCCCATCACAGCACAGTATGTGGCACAGTTGGCTGCTGGCGATCAGGACGAGGATGGCGAGGTTGAAGAATCTCACCAGTTGTTACTCATGCCTCAGGAGCTTACCGATGATGCTACTGTAGTGGTAACATATACCGTTAACGGTAGCCTTAGAACAAAGACTGCTAAGCTGAAGGAGGGTATCGTATTGAAATCAACAAGCGGTGAAACTGTTTCTACATGGGAACCAGGCACACGCTACACCTATCGTCTGGTATATGGCAAGTCTGCTGCTGACCAGGATAGAATCTACTTTGCACCAGGTGCAGAGCAGTGGGTTGACCATGAGGTTATTGTAATTGACTTGTAATTAAGTATATAATATAGTGTTTACCCCAAATTGCTATTTGGGTTTAAATATTTCCCTGGGTGTCTGTCATGGGATGCCCAGGGAAATGAATCAATAATGACAAAGATCAGAAACAGGCAAATGTGCATCAAGCCATTCGGTACTCCTCAGAATACCTCTATAGGAGTACTGCAGTACCATTATGGAAGTACTGCAGTACCATTGCGGAAGTACTGCAGTACCATTACGAGAGTACTGGCAGCGTGCCACGTGGCATGCAAGGCATGTTTGGTATGCCTGTGTATGCTTGCTATGACGCTTTTCATGGCAGGTTGCTCTGTTGCGGATAGTTCGCAGGTTACAGATACTCCCACAGAGCCGATGCCAACACGAACCATAAACTGGAGCATACAGCAGGAAGGCGCCTCTGCAACCAGGGCTTTAGTAGATGATGAAGCCCTACGGCTTGCGTGCACGCCTAATGTGTATGGAAATTACGAGAGCATAGGAGTGTGGGGACAATACTCAACCACCGAGGACGGCCAGCAACATACTTATAATGTGTTCAATGCTGCGCCCCTGACATACGCTCCCAAGTTGGAATACACCAATCCATACAACGATTGGAACTATCCCGGTGAAACCCGTTTTTGGATGACCAACTCGCAATACTCCTTCCGTGCATGCTATCCTCAGGCTTTGATGACAAGCCTGATGACACAGATGGAGGCAACCATTATACAGGGAGGTCCAATCAATACCTCCGTGCTGCAGGAAGATATGCTTGTAGCCGCTACTTATGTGGACATACAGACAGAAATGCCCTCCGGTCCTGTCCCTTTGGACATGGAACACATCTTTGCAGCGTTGAAATTCAAGGTAAGGCCTACAGACGGCTACACTCCGTCTAGTGGAGAGGGAATAACCTCATGCTGGCTTCAGAACAAGGGAACGGCAACAAACCTGTTCTCACCCTCCGGATATCTTCTTCACACCGGCAACGAGAATCCGGAGATAACTTGGTATACTTACGAGTCTTCATCGGCACCCATGTACAAATGGGAGCATACGGGGCTTTCTATTGCCGGAGAAAATGATCTATACACTGAAACCGGAACTGTTTCAGGTCATGAATATACAGGGAACGAAGGATGGATCCTGGTTGTACCTCAGCAGGTACAGGGAGGCACTCTGCAGTTCTGTTACACGATGAACAGTGCCGGAAGTCATGTGTTCAGCGTGGACATACCGGCCATCAGCTACGAGCATGGCAAACGCTACACCTATATCCTGGAAATCAGCGGTGCCGGTGTTGATATAAAATTGACTATAGCAGATTGGAACAGATTGGATTCTGTCCATGACATCATAATGTAAGGAGAAAAGCAAGATGATTCAAAGATTGCTGCAACTATTCTCTCTCTTGTATGCCATGCTGGTAATGTGCGGATGCACCGAGCATGAGTATAATGAGGGACAAATGCAGGGAACATCACTGACGGTCACATTCCAAAGCACTGAGGCGCATCTGGAAACACGAGGTGTAGAGGATCTTGACGACAATGGTACTGTGTCGGAACTTGAGGAAGTTGTCGACGGCAGACGCATGTACCGTCTTGCCGTGTTTCTGGTCAGGGATGGTGCGGTGGAGGCATCTGCTGTTTTGGAAAGGGGAGACTCGCGTTTCGGCAACGGAAATACCGAGGCGACCGTAAGTTTTGACAACCTGGATTACAGCAAGCCCTACCAACTCTATGCCGTGGCAAACTACGGCGAATATGATAGCCAGACAAGCGGACATCTCTCATCCGTAACCGATGTTACAGGAGACATGCAGGTGGCATCGTCGGCAACATCTGCCCTGTGCCCTGGAACAACGCCATACCCATTGACGTTGAAGAAGGAAATTGTCCTGCAACCCGGTGCAAATATGGCTTCTGGAGAATTGCTCAGGACCTACGCACGCGTACGTATAAATGTAAGGAACCAGAGCAAGGCGGATTTGCAGATTACCAAATTGAACTTTGCCGATAGGTTCACACAGAGAACAGCACCATTGTTTGCCGAGGGTGGTACTGCTAATGCCACACCGTCGGTAACGTCCAGCGATGCCGTTACTCCCTTTGTGCAGAACATGATGGTTCCTGGAATAGGGGAGGGGAATAGTGTTACTGAGTCCACCATCTTTGATGCCTATATGCTGGAAAGCAACGGAGGTCAGTATCAGTACACTTTAGGATTGAGGTATGGTGGTGGAGTTTCGGAAACCGTCTATGAGGTGGAAAGCAGTTATATCACTAATCCCAGCAGTGTGGTGGACGGAGGCTTGTACATCATATACAACTCTAATGCAAAAAAATATCTGTACGATAATGGTTCTAACAATCTGTCTTCCACTACGTCCTATACCACAGGAGGCGAACTGAACCATAATTGCGTGTGGCGATTCATCAGGACAAGTGGCAACAACTACAGGATAGAGTCCATGGGAAGAAGCGGATACTACATTAGGAGTTCCGCGGTGAAGAACAATGCTGTGCCTATGACCAGCACTGCGGGCGATAATGACTATTTCACGCTTTCGCAATCCAGTTCCTACATGTATATGAAGTCAACGTCTAGCAACTATTATCTTGCCGTGAATAACAATGGCCCGATTGGTTCTTCTACAGGTAACAGCAGAAGATTCCGTCTGTATAGGGTAAATGCAACTACGGTGAACAGTGATGTTACACAAGAGGCTACCATACCTATAACAACCATAGACAAGGAAACCGGCGAGAGTGTTCCAATGCAGAAACTAAGCAGAAATGACTTCGTGAATATACTTGTAAATGTTTCCTATAACGACAAGAGCGGAGAGATAGAATTCGAGGTTTCTGACTGGAACGAAGTGGGGGGAGATATAACTTTTGACTGAGTAAGACTACATGATAAAAGACTGGATACGCATACTTGGCATACTGCTTCTTACGGGCATGCTTGTGGTGGGTTGCACCGAAGACGACCTTGCCCAGATGACCAATGTGGGTGATAAGGAGGTAATGGTGGCATTGCCATTCGGTTCTAAGGAACATAAGGAAATCAGTGTTGTAACCCGTGGTACCTATGACCTCCACTACGAGTCCATGGTGCGAAACATGTATGTGTTCTTGTTTGCTGATGGCAAGAAGGTGTACGGACGCTATTTTGATGCCGACGACTTAGACCAGACAGGAAACAAGGAGTATTGGGAGGTGCACAATATGTCGTCCGACGGCGGTTCATCGCAAACATATGGAACCTTGCACCTTTGTGTTCCTACGGTTTCCGGTGGCGGCGCCGAGATAGTTCTGGTGGCTAATATCGACTTGGACTTTATGAACATGTCCGAAGACCGTTTGGGACTGGTGCGTAGCAGGGAGGAACTTAATGCTCTGCTGGTTTCCTTGAACCAAGATCTGCCAGAGCGTAATGCCGGTTACTTCATGATGACAGGCAACAGAACCGGTGTCAGTATCCATGAGGATGGAACCATCAGCGTGACTGGTGGCAAGATAATGCTGGAACGCCTGGATGCCAAGGTGCAGGTAAACGTCAGGGTGAATCCCACAGAGGAAAGCAAGAACCAGCGTGTGGAGGCATTTACCCCAGAATCGTGGCAGGTGATGAATTTGCCCAAGAGTTGCCTGCTTATGCCCAGCCAAGGCGGAGCAGAACCTTCGGAGGACGCTTTCTTCAACACCCAGCCCATGAACTTCGAAACCACGGAAAACGAGGAGGTGAACGGTAATCCTACGGGCGGTGTGCTGTATGGCTTTTCGTTCTACACGTTGGAGAATATTAAGTCGGCATACAGAAAAAAGAGCGTGGGTGGCAACTACCATAACCGCGACAGGCGCATAAAGCACACCGACGATTCGAGTGCAGACAATTATGGCACGTACAATACCGAAGCCGGCATGTGGGAGTATGCTCCAGAGCAGGCCACATACATTATTGTAAAGGGTGAGTTGAAGATGGTTGTGGACCCGGGACTGACCACGGAGCAACACCTTATAGCAGACGTCACTTATCTAGTGCATCTGGGCGATTTTGCTGCGGACAAGGATAATTACGACGTGCACCGAAACACTCACTACAAATACACCATCAACATAAAGGGTGTGGACAGGATAGAGGTGGAGGTGGAGACTTCCAACGATAATATTCCTGGTATTGACGAGGACCAGCCTGGTGCCATGGGACATCTCTATGAGGCAGAGGAGGATATATATACCTTCGATGCTCACTACGGACAGCGTGTCTACACCATCAAGGCCAATGAGGTGGATGTGGAGAATATGACTTGGTATGTGCGAACTCCTTTCGGCAGAGAAGGTGTGCCTATGAAGGATGCTTTCGGACAGGAAATATACAACGACCTGGACTACAAATGGGTTGAGTTCATGCTCAACGAGATGGGGACTGACGGACTCTATAGTAAAGGATGCCAGAGATACCCTGCGGACAAAAGCAAACTAAAGACGGTCATCGACATGCTGGCGACAATAAAGACGGAAACATTGAAGTGGAAGGCTGGCGAACCAAGTCTGTACGACAATAACGGCGAGATGAAACTGACCGTCTTCGTAGACGAATTCTATTACGATGCTAATCCTATGAACCCCGACGACTCGGACATCCTGTGGAAGAAGTTTGCCAACCAGCCTAACCGCCTGATGCACATTCTGTGCAAGAACCAGCGAAGCAAGGACGGGGACAGTTCCCTCACGGGAAGCATTCTTACCATCAGACAGCACTCCATCCAGACTCCGTATAACATAAACATGTCCAGGACCGATCTGAAGCAGGCGTGGGGATGTGAAACGGCGGACGAAACAAACAATATGGCATGGTTCTATCATCCGGACGAGAGAATGAACTCCGGCTCTGCATACAAGATAACATCCTACACCCCCGACAATACATCAAAATCCGACGGGCTCTACAATACTGCCTGCCTGCTGAACCTTGTCCGTGGCACAGGCACAGGCAAGACGGTGAACACCAATCTGCGTTGGGACACGTTTATTGACTACTCCGGCATGGAACCCCAGCTGAAGGGAAATTACAGGGCTGGACTGTATTCCGTTCTTCTTCGCAACAGGGACTTGGATGGTGACGGCATTATAGACCCCGAGGAACTGCGTTGGTATATAGCCTCACTGGACCAGCTGTGCGGCTTGTTCCTGGGTGACCAGGGACTTAGTTCGGAAGCCCAGTTGTATCCCATTGAAACGAGCAGGGCGCCTAATGCCCCGGTATCGGGCGGTGCTTTCGATGGTGTTTATCCATGGCGATTGCATGTCGTAAGCAGTACCGCAAACGGACAGGTGGCAGGAAATATGCCCGTAATAGTATGGGCCGAGGAGGGCGCCTCTACTGGCGAATACCAGTCGCATTACAGCAAGCCGGCATATTCTCCAGTACGTTGTGTCCGCAATCTCGGTATGCCCTTCCCCACGTCGTCCAGCATAGTGTCGGCAGGAAAGAACTACCCCGAAGACGAACTGGTCATTGTGGAGGAAACCACAGGTGCACTTAATGCCAATTCGGTGTATCGCTTCAATTTCATGAACATGAACGAGGAGTCCTTGCGCTACTATACCACGCGTGAACTGGTGCCTGGCGACGAGTATTCCTTCATGAGCCGCCTATACTATGGATTCGAGACTGGTCCTCTGCATACCAACTACCCCATCGGCAGCAATTCCTCTCCATACATAGCCTTGAAAGGAAATTTGGAGAATGGTATTTCGCATGCTCCCGAGGCAGGTTACCGTATCCCAAATATTCGCGAGGGTGTGGTGATGCAGTTGTACTGTGGCAGTAACACCAACTGGTGGGGCGGTAGCGGCTCGTTGGTGGGCAGTTACTATTCTTTCGGTTACTATGGAAACCAGTACGACCGCTCAGGCAACTCCCATTTCTATTCATGGTTCATCTATCGCGACCGTGTCACCTTGGGTAGCGTTGGCGAAAGCATAAACCGAGTGCGCTACGTCAGGGACTGGCACCCATAGTGAAACGGAAAGGTAAAAACGGAAAACTGAAAACTACGCAAGGCAACGTTCGTCAATCGCCATATCGTGCCCCTTGGACTTTCCTAAATGGCACAATGCAAAGGCTATAAGAACGATTTCTCTCACTTATTCCTACCACCTAACCTATAGGTCGAAGGTGCTATTACTCGGAAAATCAAATATTATTTGCTTTTTCTCTCACTTGTCCGTACCCTTTACCAGCATTCAAAGGTCTTTTCTTGAAGAAAGGTAGAAATAAAATTGCAATTCTCTTTGTTATTATCCTACATTGTATTACCTTTGCCAACGTCATCAGGGGTGCATGGCCGATATTGGTCTTGCTGAGAACATACCCTTAAATGATCTGAACCGGGTAGTGCCGGCGTAGAGAGTATGAACGGTTTGTCTTCCTTATATATATAATAAGGAGTAGGGGAGCGGACCATTTTTTCAATCAAAAAAGGGTCGTAACATTGATTACGAGACGAAAGAAACAACATGAAAGGAATGTTTCTGGCTGCATTGGCATTTGCTGGTGTGGCAAGCACTGTTTGTGCACGAGAGAGTGAACAGGATTCAATCCAGGTGGAAGAATTGAGAGAACTGGTGGTGAAGGCGGTGAGCGCACCAAAGGATGCTCCATTTGCCGTGAGCCGTATAGGCAAGGCAGAGTTGCAGGAGTTCTCTACAGGCGCACAGGAGTTGCCATACCTCTTTTCGCGTACGCCTGGACTAATGGCGTGGAGCGAGAATGGATTGGGCACAGGAACCGTGTACATGCGTATGCGAGGAAGTGCCGGAAGCCGAGTGAATGTAACGCTGGATGGTGTGCCATTGAACTCTCCCGAGGACCAGTGCGTCTTTTGGGCAAATATGAACTCCTATGCATCGCTGCTCGGAAGTGTGCAGATTCAGCGCGGTGTGGGAAGCAGTAGTAACGGTGATGGTGCCTTCGGCGGTAGCATTGCCATGCAGACGAAATTGCCACAACAGGCCCCCATGCTGGAGTTGACGGGAAGTTATGGAATGTACAACACATGGCGCATGGGAGGACAGTTTTCCACGGGTCTTCTCGGCAAGCATTGGGTGGTGGACGGAGCATATTATCAAACCACAACGGATGGCTATCTGCATGGCACGCACGGCAAGAGCGGAAACTATACGGCAGGTGTGGCATGGCTGAGCGAAGATAGCAGGTTGGTGTTCAGGTATAGAAACCTGGGTAATTTCGAGAGTACAGGTCAGGCATGGAATGGTGTAGTGGCTGGCAATGACGACTATAGTTTGAATGCTTATGGCGGTGTACGCACCTACGAGGACCTCTATCGCATGGGGTTGGGTAGGTTCAATAGTCTTTATGAGCGTTTCATAGAGGATTGGGACGATCCCTCGGCATGGACAACGGAGCGATATGCCAAGAGCGACGGCAGTTTGTGGGACAGGACAACGGACAATTTCTGGCAGAACCACAACATACTCTCCATGGCTTGGCGCATCAATGACCGTTGGAGCACTACGGCTGCCTTGCGCTATACCTATGGCTATGGCTACTATGACGAGTTCCGCTATCAGAACAAGGGTGCAAGTAAGTTCGGACTTAACTATGTGCCCAAGGACGGTAGCAACAGATCGGACTTCGTGCGTCAGAAGGGTTTGACACAGCACACCTATGGCTTGCATCTGAATGCCAACTACAAGCATAATCGTTGGGATGTGATAACAGGTTTGTCGGCACAGGGATTCACTGGTAACCACTTTGGTTATCTCACCTACATTAGCAACGAGGACCTTCGTCAGCACTATATCCCCACTCCGGGAGGCAAGTATCAGTATTACGATAGTGATGCCTGGAAGACAGATCTGTCGCTATTTGCCAAGGCTACCTGTCATCTTTCCAAGCATTGGGATGCCTTTGCCGATGTGCAGTATCGCCATGTAGGTTTCCGCACGGACGGTTATAACGACAAGTTCGTGAAGGATGCCAACGGACTTTATCAGGCACAGCCTCTGGACATCAATCAGACATATGATTTCCTTAACCCCAAGGCAGGTATCTCCTGGCACAAGGACGGACATCGTGCCTATGCCAGTTATGCCTTGAGTTCGCGCGAACCGGAGCGCAACAACTTTACCGACAACGGACAGAGCGGTGCACCACGAGCAGAACGTCTTCACGATGTGGAGGTGGGCTACAGTTATGATGCCTCCAACTGGTATCTCTCGGCGGGTATGTACTATATGAACTACAAAGACCAGTTGGTGCAGACAGGGCAGTTGAGCGACATAGGCGAAGCTCTTACCACCAACATCTCCGACTCCTATCGTATGGGCCTTGAAGTCAGTGCTGGATACACCCCATTCAAGTGGCTCTCATTGGATGTGAACGGAGCTTTCAGCCGCAATCGCATACTGGACTTCGATGAGTATGTCAGCCACAACTGGGACGAATACTTCGTGGTCAAGCACTATGATAACTCCACACTTGCTTTCTCTCCCTCTGTGGTGCTCAATGGTATGGCAACCTTCCGTTTCGGAGATTTCAAGGCAGTATGGCATACCAATTTCGTCAGCCGTCAGTATCTCGACAACACCCAGTGCGAGGCTCGTTCTTTGCCACGCTATAGCACCACAGCCATCCGTTTAAGCTACACCCTCAAGCCAGGGAAGAATGCCATCGGCATGAAGCAGACGGTCTTCGGACTTGACCTCAACAACATCTTTAACCGTCATTTCGCACAAAGCGGTTGGGTGTATAGCAGTGTGGTTCCCGACTATGGCTTCACCGAGGACAATCGCTATTATCAGATAGGTTACATCCCCTCTGCCGGCTTCACGCTGATGGGACATGTGACACTTTCATTTTAACGGTGAGCGTGTTAGCGGTTAGCGGATGAGCGGTGAGTGGTGAGGCGAACTTTTGTGACGGTTCGTGGAGATATAGGTGTTATTTACAAGATTTAAATATATGAGTACTCAGTATTTTACATATCGTGACTTGCGAGTTTATCAGCATGCAAAAGATTATGTGATATTTGTTTATGCTTTGCTAAAGCAATTTCCAAAAGAAGAGCAATACGCTCTGTGTGACCAATTGCGAAGGGCTTGTGTGTCAATACCGTCCAATCTTGTTGAAGGTATGTCGCGAGCTTCGTCCAAGGAACAACTACACTTCATCGAAATAGCGTATGGTTCTCTTTGTGAAACAATGTGCCAATTGGAAATAGCTCACGATTTGAAATTTATCAACGATGAAGATTTGAGAGAAGCCGAAACTCGTTCAACAGCAATAGCCCAAATGTTATCAGGTCTGAGGAATAAACGGTTAACGGTTAACGATTAACGATTAGCGGTTGTCGCTCACCGCTCACCCGCTAATCCGTTCATAAACTATGGTTCAATATCTTGATTTATTTGTTTCCCTTTTGGGAATACTTTATCTCTGGTGGGAGTATCGTGCTCACTGGTTGGTATGGGTGGCTGGCATCATTATGCCGGCTATCGACATCTACCTCTACTACGAGGTGGGGCTCTATGGCGACATGGCCATATCTGTTTATTATCTTTTGGCAGCCTTCTATGGCCTGGTGCTCTGGACATTGCCCGTTGTTGGCAAGAGAGTGACAACATCCAGCGGTAAGCAGGTTCGTGCCATCACCTCCATGCCTCGTGATGTGGCGGTGCGTCTAGCTATTGTCTTCTTCCTTATTTGGGGAGCGACGTGGTGGTTCTTGGATACCTATACCAATTCCACCGTGCCCGTGCAGGATGCCTTGACCAATGCCATCTCCATCGTGGCCATGTGGACCATGGCACAGAAGTATCTGCAACAATGGTGGCTATGGTTTGTGGTAAACATCATCGATGTCTTTCTCCTTGCCTACAAGGGTCTTCCTTTCAAAGCAGGAATACATGTGGCATACACCGTCTTCGCCGTCCTCGGCTATCTCCGCTGGCGCAAGATGATGAAGGAAACAGAGTCTTTAAACGGATGAGCGGTGAAGTCTGCGGGTAGGCGAGGGCTCGTTCCCTAATCTCAGGGTAGCGGTTGGAGAGCATGTGAGAGTAGTTGTAGTAATAGAGACTCGCAAGCATAATCGTAACCTTATTTCGGTGGTGAAGTATATTCACCGCCTTTTTTTGATAGGTAAAGTGCAAATAATTTGTTTTTTTCTTGACTCGTACCTTAGGTCATGTCTTAACTTTGCATCCGCTAGCAAATAAATCATATGATTATGAGTAATAAGACAAAGTTAAAAATCGGAGAGTTCTCAAAGATGATGCAGGTTACAGTGAAGACATTGCGTTACTATGAGCAGAAAGGATTGCTCTTTCCCGATGAGGTGGATGAGTGGACAGGCTATCGGTACTATAATATAGCGCAGATGCAACGCCTCAACACCATACGCGGACTGCAACGGCAAGGCTTCTCGTTAGAGGAAATCAGGGGACTGCTTGAAGATGGCTCGCATATGCCGAGTATTGACCAACTGACCGAAAAGATTGTGGAAACGGAGCGCCAGTTAGAAATCCTTACGAAGCGGCGCGACCAATTGCTCAAGTGGATAGACTCTCACAAACAAATCAATTCAATGAAAAAATACAGTATTCAGTCATTGCCAGAGATTATCGTGGCAAGTCATCGTGAAATTATTCCAGATTATAGCGCATTGGGAATGTTGTGCGTGAACAAAATTGGTCCAGAGATGCAACGCCTTGGGTGTCAATGTCCGCCTCCTGGATATTGTTTTACCATAGAGCACGGAAATGAGTATCGCCTCACGGATATTGACATTGAATATTGTGAGAAGGTGGAAGAGATGGGTGAAGATAGTGATATCATACAGTTCAAGCATCTTTCTGCCGTACCAAAGGCTCTATGTATGAAACATGTGGGACCTTACGAGCGTTTCTATGAGTCGTATACCGAGGCCTTCTGCTATATGGAAGAGCAGGGATATAAGATGGTAGGGCATCCGCGCATCTGCTATATAGACGGTGCTTGGAATCAAGACGATCCCGAACAGTGGCTGTCTGTCATTCAGATTCCAATTGAATAGATTATAGGCAGGTTCTATCATGGTTATTCTAATTTATAGATCCTACCTAAATAAATTTGTTATTTCGCTGACTTAATCGTATCATCGACCTTACTGTCGAAGATATCCCCGTTCGGATTTCATTAAATAAATTTGTGAAATCGCTCACTTAATTGTATCTTTGTAGGCATAATACAAATAGATACATAGTATTAGTATGAAGAAACTTATTTTGTGTTTCGTGTGTTTGTTTTACTTGTTCCTGTCAGTAGGGGCCAAGCAGTTTGTTAATATCACCCCTATGCCCAAGCAGATGGAGGTGGGCGAGAGTGTGTACAGATTCCCTAAATCGTTCACCGTGGGTGCTGCTCTGCTGGACGATAGTCTAAAGGTGGAGGCACAGAGGTTTGTGGATGTGATTGCAGAGACCACTGGTTGCAAAGGTAAGTTCTCTAAGAGCAAGAATGCCGACATAAACATGACGGTGGACAAGAGCATTGCCTACGAGGGCTACACACTGAGCGTTACAGAGAAGAGCATCAGCATCAGTGCAAGTAGTGCCCGAGGTTTCTTCTACGCCTTCCAGACACTGAAGAAGATGATGCCAGCCAATGTGATGGCAGAGTTGAATATGAAGCAGGCACAGGAAAAACTGCCTTGGTTGAAGCTGGCAAAGCGCCCTGAGGTGCCCTGTGTGGAGATAGCTGACGAACCACGCTTCTGGTACCGAGGTTTCATGCTCGATTGCGGCCGCCATTTCTTTACCGTGGACGAGATAAAGCACATCTTGGATGGTATGGCCATATATAAGTACAACTACTTCCATTGGCATCTGACCGAGGACCAGGGCTGGCGTTTCGAGGTGAAGAAATATCCACGACTGACTACCGTTGGTTCTGTGGCAAGTGACTGCCGTATGACCGATATGGAGAAGGGACACTATTGGTTGGGCAAACCTTATGGTCCTTACTTCTACACCCACGAGGATTGTCGCGAGATTGTGGAGTATGCACGCAATCTGCATATAGAGGTAATTCCCGAGATAGATATGCCCGGACACATCATGTCGGCTTTAGCTGCTTATCCCGAGTTCAGTTGCAACCCCGAGGGTGAGCACAAGGTGCAGACCTACCAGGGTGGTGTGTGGAGCGATGTGCTCAATGTCGGCGATCCAAAGGCTGTACAGTTTGCACGCGATGTACTGACCGAAGTGATGGATGTATTCCCAGGACAATATGTACACATCGGTGGCGACGAGTGCCCCACCAACGCATGGGAAGGCAATGCACAGTGTCAGGAACACTTACAGAACTTGATAAAGGAAGGCAAGGTGAAGGATCTTGGCGAGGACAACAAACATCGTTTCCGCCCTTTGCAGAGTTACTTCATAAAGCAGATGAACGACCATATCAAGGCTCGTGGCAAGCAGATGATTCTGTGGAACGAGAGTGTAACGGCTGGTGGTGCTGATTTGGATATCATTAAGTCAACAGGAGCGATGATATTCTGTTGGAATCCCTGTCAGGGTGGTGCTGCCGTAGCAGCTTCGTTGGGTCTGGATGCCGTCATCACAGAATGGGGCCCCGGCTGCTACTATATCAACCGCAAACAGCACGATGGTGAGGGTGAACCTGTGGCTGCCGGTACTGGGCGTCAGAGTGACCAGTTGCCAGCCGTGTATGCCTACCAACCCGTGCCAGACAAGGTGATGCAGGACCCCGATAAGAGTAAGCATTATGTGGGTGTGCAGGCAACATTCTGGACAGAGCATGTGTCGGACATCAACTACTTCAACTATCTGGCATACCCTCGTCTGCTGGCTGTTGCCGAGGCTGCATGGAGCCCCGAGGAGAAGAAAGACTTTGAGGATTTCCGTACACGTTTCACTGCCGACACCGTGCTGTTCGACCTGACAGGACGCTTGTATGGCAAACACTTCATTGCAAAGTGAATACTGAGAATCAAAAGATAGCCGTGCTGATAAGCGGCGGAGTGGACAGCGGAGTGGTGACGCACCTGCTGGTGGAACAGGGCTATAAGCCCGACCTCTTCTACATCAAGATTGGTATGGAGGGCGAGGACTCGTCGTGCACTGCCGAGGAGGATATAGAACTCTGTATGGCCACGGCGCACCGCTACGGCCTGAAACTGGAGGTGATAGATCTGCAGAAGGAATACTGGGAGCGCGTGGTGGGCTATGCCATAGAGCGTGTGAAGAAGGGCTTGACACCCAATCCCGATGTGATGTGCAACAGACTCATCAAGTTTGGTGCCTTCGAAGAGAAAGTCGGGCACAAGTACGACAAGATAGCAACGGGCCACTACGGTCGCATCATAGAGAAGGACGGCAAGTGCTGGTTGGGCGTTGCCAAGGACCCCGTAAAGGACCAAACCGACTTCCTGGCACAACTTTCGGGTGTAGAGATAAGTCGCATGATTCTGCCTCTTGGCGACTTGATGAAGGAGGATGTGCGACGCATAGCCAACGAGGCTCGATTACCCCAAGCCAAGCGCAAGGACAGTCAGGGCATCTGTTTCCTGGGCAAGATAAACTACAATGATTTCCTGCGCAAGTTCCTTGGCGAACAGGAAGGCAAGGTGATAGATATAGAAACCAACCGTATAGTGGGTACACACAAGGGTTTCTGGTTCCATACCATAGGTCAGCGCAAGGGTTTGGGACTGAGTGGAGGACCATGGTTTGTGGTGAAGAAGAACGTCAGGAAGAATGTGGTCTTCGTGGCACACGGCTGGGACACACAGTTGCAATATGGCCACGTTTTCCGCCTGGCTGACTTCCATGCCATTACCGAACCTCTGCCAATCAGTGAAGGCGATGCTCCCATGGAAATTTCCTTTAAGGTGCGCCATGTGGACCATTTTATGGACGGAACGATAGAGCGCGATGCTGAGGGTTATATAGTGCGCTCGCCACAACCCATACAAGGCATAGCACCAGGTCAGTTCGGTTGCATCTACGACCGTGAGAAGACCATCTGCTGGGGTAGCGGGGAGATAAGTATATAGCGGTGAAGGGATGCCATAGAGGTCCTAAATATACTAGATTTCCTAGACAACCTAGATTCTCGAGATAAAAAAGCAAAATAGCATGCAAGCAATAATATTGGCTGCCGGAATGGGCAAGCGACTGGGAGAGTTTACCAAAGAGAACACCAAGTGCATGGTGGAGGTGAATGGTGTGAGACTGATAGACCGTGTGTTGAATCAGTTGTCCACGCTGAACCTGAACAGAGTGGTAATCGTTGTTGGTTACGAGGGACAGAAACTGATGGACTACCTTGGCAACAACTACCAGGGCATGCGCATAGAGTATGTCAACAACCCCATCTACGACAAGACCAACAACATCTACTCACTCGCCCTGGCAAAGGAACAGATGCAGGAAGATGACACACTGCTGATAGAGAGCGACCTCATCTTCGACGACAAGATGTTCTCCCTCATTCTGGATAATCCTTATCCCAACCTCGCCCTTGTGGCTAAGTACGAGACATGGATGGACGGCACTATGGTTTGCATAGACGACGAGAACAACATCGTGAACTTCGTACCCAAGGCTGCTTTCCAGTATGAGGAGGTGGGAAAATACTACAAGACCATCAACATATACAAGTTCTCCAAGGAGTTCAGTAAGACAAAGTACGTGCCCTTCCTTGAGGCATACACAAAGGCGGTGGGTAATAACGAGTACTACGAGAATGTCCTGCGCATCATCAGTTTCCTCAATAGCAAGGACCTCAAGGCTTTGCCCATTACAAACGAGAAGTGGTACGAGATAGACGACAAGCAGGACTTGGACATAGCCGAGGCTCTCTTTGCCGAGGAGAAAGACATCATGCGCAAGTACTACGGCAGGTTTGGTGGCTATTGGCGTTTCCCCAAGATGCTGGACTTTTGCTATCTGGTGAACCCTTACTTCCGTTCGTCCAAGATTATAGACGAGATGCAGGCCAACTTCCGTACACTCATTGCCGAATATCCTTCGGGCATGAAGGTGAACACCCTTCTGGCAAGCAAGTGCTGGGGTGTGAAGGAAGACTATATAGTGCCAGGCAACGGCGCAGCCGAACTGATAAAGGCCTTGATGGAACTTCTGCCAGGCACGCTGGGCATCACACGTCCCACCTTCGAGGAATATCCCAACCGCAGGGACAAGGAAACACTCGTTACCTTTGTGCCACAGAACAACGAGTTCCGCTACACGGCACAGGACCTGATGGACTTCTTTGGCAAGAACCCTGCCGACAATATCCTGCTCATCAATCCCGACAATCCCTCGGGCAACTTCATTCCCGTGGAGGACATCTGCATGCTTGCCGAATGGTGCGAGAAGAAGAGTGTAAGACTCATTGTGGACGAGAGTTTCGTGGACTTCAGCGAAGGTTGGGAGCATAACACCCTTTTGTCAGACAAGATCCTGGAGACATACCCCCACATGCTGGTGATGAAGTCTATCAGCAAGAGTTATGGCGTGCCAGGCATCCGTTTGGGCATCCTATGCTCTGCCGATGTGGAAATCATCAGCAAGATAAAGAAGATGGTGAGCATATGGAACCTCAACTCCTTCTGCGAGTTCTTCATGCAGATTTATACCAAATACGAGAAGGACTACAAGAAGGCTTGCGACAAGTTCATCGAAGAGCGCAACGATTTCGAGGCAAAGTTGCGTACCATCAGCTTCCTGCGTGTGATACCCTCACAGGCCAACTACTTCCTTGTGGAGGTGTTGCCACCATTCACCGCCAACTCTCTGGTGTTGCGCATGCTCAAGGAGCACAATATCCTCATGCGCGATTGCTCAGGCAAGGGCGGTTTCGACAACAAACAATATATGCGCATCGCTGTCCGCAATCATGAGGACAATACAAAGTTGATAGAGGCACTTCGCAAGGTAGGGGAGAGCAAATGATGAAGGAAACAATCTGCATCTGTGGCGGTGGTTCACTGGGACATGTAATAGCAGGATATTTGTCAGCCCAGAAGGATGTACAGGTGAATATCCTCACGCAGAAACCTGACAGGTGGAAGGGTTCTTTGCAGATACATACGCCACAGGGAAAGGAGTTGCAAGGTGAGTTGAATATAGTTACAGACTTGCCCGAAGTGGCTTTGAAGGATTGTAGTTTGGTACTGCTATGCCTGCCTGGTTTTGCTATAAAGCAGCAGTTGCATAAGATAAAACCTTATGTGAACGAGCATACATATGTGGGTTCTGTCTTTTCATCCACAGGCTTCTTCTTTGATGCGTTGAGTATATTTGATAACAGTGTGCCCTTATGGGGATTTCAGCGTGTGCCTTTCATTGCTCGAACTGTCAAATACGGTGAGAGTGCCAATTTGTTGGGCTACAAGAATTCGCACAATATAGCAGTGGAGCATTGCGATGACAAGGAAAGCTTCCGACAGAGAATAGAGTACCTGTTTGATGCACCTGTGAAAATGTTGAATAACTACCTCGAGGCCAGCCTGACCAACAGCAACCCTCTGCTTCACACTTCACGCCTTTATACCATGTTTGGTGGCGAGAACGAGGGTAGGGTATTCCCACGGATGATACTATTCTATGAAGAATGGACAAAGGAAGCGGCACAACTGCTCATAGACATGGACGAGGAGTTCTTCCGTCTGTTGGACGTCTTGCCTGTAAGCAAAGACTATCTGCCAAGAATACTTGACTATTACGAGAGTCATGATGCAGAGTCCTTGGCACGGAAACTGTCCTCAATACAAGGATTCAAAGGTATCACCTCACCGATGATAGAATGCGAAGGCGGATGGATTCCAGATTTCTCGAGCCGTTATTTTACCGAGGACTTCCCTTATGGTCTGCACTACATTTGGAAGCTTGCCCACGAACATGGTATCCATACACCTAATATAGATAAGGTATATGCGTGGGGAATAGCTAAAGTAGCCACAGACGCGCAAAGATAATGTTTGTTCTATCTAAAAAGTATAGAATATCTAGATGTATTGGAAAGTCTAGGATTTACGCTCATCCGCTCCCCGTTTTTAAACTGTCTCTCTGAGGGTCGCAATTCCCATTGCGACGCTGGGTAAAGCGAAGCGCGGAGGGGGTGGATAATAACCGCTCATCCGCTCATCCGCTCCCCGTTAATTGCTCCCCGCTCACTTCCCGAACAAATACTTCCTGAATAGCGGACTAATGCGCAGTATGTTGCTTGTGATGATGCAGAAGGCAATTACAATAAGCGCAATGAGGACCGATAGGGTGGTGTCTATGGCAAAGTTGTGCTTGTTCAGCTTGAAGAAAGCACCCACGGCAGGCAGGTTGGGCAGGAACAGGAAGTGTATCAGGTAGATGTCCAGTGTGCGTCGGCCTATGTATTGCAATGTGCTACCTATGAATGTCATTTTTGTGAAGTAGGGAGCATAGTGGCGGAAGTACATAAACACTATCGTCAGCAAGATGAACTTCGACAGAGTGGAAGGGATGTTGGCCCATGCCATGCGCAGGGTGTGCCACTTCATGATATCCATGGTGCAGAACACCACTATGGTGACGATGGTGGGGAAGAACCAGCGTGAGTCCATCAGTTCTTGTGCTTTGTGCCAATAGCGACGCACTATATTACCGAAGAGGAAGAAGGGAAGGAACTTCATCAGCTGGATGAGGCTGGTGTACTCCAAGAATTCTGTGGGTTTCTTCAAACGGTGACCATCCGCCCACCAGAAATGTTTAGGCAGGTAGCAAGTCTCATAGAGCACGAGCGATATGATAAAAAACAGAGTGATTGGTATCCACGACTTTCTGCCTATCTTTGATTCCAAATAGCAGAAAATATAATATAGTACGAACATATACAGCAATACCAGCGTGAACCAGTATCCGCCTTTGGTGGGGGAGTGCAGGCAAGATTCTACGGCAGGCCAGAACTTGGGATAGAGTGCTACACACGAGAACAGGAAGAATACCAAGGTGGGCACAATTTGTATACGCATTTTCTTGCCAAGCATGGTTGTGAGCGATGAAAAGTCCCACTTCTGCGAAGCCTTGTAGGCCAGGAATCCACTTACGAAGAAGAACAAAGGCATGCGGAAGAGCATGAGGAAGGAGAGCGACGAGGAGAGTTTGACGGACTGGTCGAATCCCATCTGTGCCACATGGTATGCCACCACCAGTATCATAGTGAAACCACGCATGGCATCGAGCCACTCCATGCGTTCTTTACGAGGTAATTGTATTTCAGGCATGTTTTCCATAGTTCCTAATGCTGCTTTTATGGGTTGTAGGTGAGGGAACTTTTGTACAAAAATACTAAAATATTTTGTCATTCATTGTTTTATGCATAATTTTGTAAAAAACTTAATGTCATGATATCAGAGTCGCAACACCAGTCTCTTAGAGAAAAATATAGTCCCGAAGGATCTCTCTTGCGTCGTCAGCAGATGAGAATGTTGGAGATACTTCAGGAGATAGACAGTATTTGCAAGAGACATGGCATACAGTATTGGCTGAGTAGTGGTACATTGATAGGTGCCGCTCGTCATGGAGGTTTTATACCATGGGACGATGATTTGGACATCGAGATGATGCGTGAAGATTATGACCGCCTGATGGCTGTGTTGCCAAGCGAGTTGCCACCTACTATGGCATTGCAGACACACGAAACAGATCCTAACTATTTCTTCTATTATGCCAAGATTCGCGACCGACGCTCGTTGCTGGTAGAGGGCAATAATTACGACCGCATGTGGAAGGAGAATGGTATATACATCGACATCTTTCCATTGGAGAAACAACCCATATGGTTGCATAAATTAGGAGAGAATACCGTAGGCCACATGTACAAGATATGGCGCACCTCTACCGATGATACCAAGAGTATAAGGAAGGTGATGCGATGGTTCCATTTCAACCGTCGCTTTGTCTTTCCCATATTGCGTATCCTGTGTCGTCTCTCGGGCACGGATGTTATCACCAGCGGTATGGGAATACCATTTCACAACCGCCGTTATGCCAATGACATCTTCCCCCTGTCTACGCTCAAGTTCGAGGGTATAGACTTCCCCGTACCCCACGACTATGACCATATGCTCCGTCTGATGTATGGCGACTATATGCAACTGCCCTCCGAGGAACGCATCATCACACATTGTGCAAAGTTGGAGTTCCTCGAGTGATGGTTAGCGTTTAACGATTACGTTTAGCGTTTAGCGACTTTGAATACACAATCCGCAGCACCCAATCAATGGCAATGTGTTGCGGATTTCTGTTATCTTTGCCATACCTATGGCATCTTTTAGTGCGAACATGCAATTTGTAGCACCTTATTTGGTGGAGTGTGGGATTTTTACTAATTTTGACTGCAGAAATGGGGCAGCGGCTCTGTTCTATCTTATCGGAAAATAGCGTTTTGCTATTGTTACTTGCTCTAAGAAACTGCCAATTTCAAACACAACAAGAACAATAGGCACACAGAACGTCTGCGCTATAGCGCTAATCTAGACTATCTTGAAAATAAATTTAGGACAGAGGATGGTTTTGATATAGGTTATTATGTTATTGAAGGTAAGGCACGATGTTTTTTTACACTTGAGAGGCACGGAACAGTTTTTGTAAAGGACACAGAAGAATTAGTAACCGCCTTTAAGAATGCACAAACTAAGATAGAAGAGTTAAAACAATAAAACGAATACATATTTAAAAAATTTACGCTATGAGAAAGTATTTTCTTTTATTATTGTTATTATTGTCAACAATCACTTATGCACAAAAGCGTGATGTGTATTTTGAACTGACTCCAGACGGTTTTGTTAATGTGGAAGATAAAAGCAATTTCTGCATAATCCAAACAGACAAAAAAGCAGAAGATATGTATAATGATGTACTTTTATCACTTGGCAGGTTATACAAATCTCCGAAGGATGTTATTAGTACAGTTGAGAATAAACAAATCACAATTAACGCAATATTAACGCAGGTGACCACCTATAAATGGAATTTCGCTAACAGGTGTATTAATGCACATTATCAATTGATTATTGAATTCAAGGATAATCGAGTTAGGGTTTTTGCTCCATTAATCCACAAACTATTTGAACCTGAATATGGACATGAGTTGTTAGGAATATGTCGAAAGATTAGTGCGTCGACTCAAAGTAAATCACAAACCATTTGGGGATATAAGAAAAAAGAGTTAAGAAATGAAAAGGCTAAAATTGATATTGAAAATTCTTTCAATTCTCACATAAACGAACTGCTGTTCAGCGATAAGAATGAAGCAACAAATGACGACAATTGGTAAGGGCTTATTAAGAGGTTAATAATTGGCAATCATATGAAAAGAGTTTTAGGTTTTCTATACATGTTGGCGCTCGTCTTTACGTCAACTTATGCTCAAGAGGCTGAAGCGCATTTGAAATTTAAAGGTATAGCAATTACTGGCAGAATTGAGAATGTTGTTGAACAATTAAAGTCAGAAGGCTACAAGTTATCTTCACAGTCGGATGACTATGCTATAATGACAGGTAATTTTGCTAATTCTGATTGCTCAATACTTATTTCTGCTACTCCACAAAGCAAACAAGTTTATGCAGTTATGGTTTCTTATGATGAAGCCAATTCATGGTCTACCCTAAAATCAGATTATCTAAATTTAAAGAAACTACTTACACAAAAGTACCAAGTTACTCCAAGGTCTTCTGAAACTTTTGTAAGTCCCTATTATGAAGGTGATGGGTATGAGTTACAAGCGACCAAAAATAGTAAATGCTTTTATTATTCCATCTATGATGTTCCCCATGGCGAGATAAGACTTGCAATATTGAATAAACGCATAAATATAATGTATACTGATAGTCTCGGAAATTTAACTAACGAAAGAGAAGAAAAGGCAGACGCATTAGATGATTTGTAACAATACAAAAAACATTTTTATGCACACAACATATCCGCAGCACCCCATCAGCGAGGTGTTGCGGATTGCTTTTTTATTCAAGGTTCTCCCAAATACTCCTCTATCACCTGCACCTGCCGTATTTTGCGACACATGATTAAATGTTTTTCATAACAGACTTTGGCCGTGTCACAAATTTGCCGACCTCCCAGCAAACACACCTCCAAAGCGTTTATAAAGCGTTTATCTAACTTCTTGTCCCCCCTCATAGGGGCATACCTTTATTTTTATATTATATATATATATAAGGATATAATACACCCCCTACACCTATACCCCTACTGCAAGTTAAATAAACGCTTCATAAACGCCCCCCCCAATGGGTAAAGGTGTCTTTTCCTGAAAATGGTTGACTCTTTTTAGGCCCTGTTTTTTAACACTTGCTTATCCATACGGATTTGGTTGACTGTTTCGTCTGAGTACAGTTTACTACTTTCACTGGAGAGGTTGACTCTTTTCCTAAGAAGGTT
>JAFYQK010000010.1 GCA_017547165.1 Bacteroidaceae bacterium | reverse complement strand
TATATATATATTAAAAATTCTTTTTAGGTAAAACAGGGTGGGGGAGTGATATGGCGAAATATTAACTGTGGACTGTGGACTGTGGACACCTTGTACCGGATATAGAAACGATATGTAAAGATATTTCAATATCTGCATTGATTGTGATTTTGGTCATACCCCCTCTGCCCTTCGCACTTGTTTCACCTGTCTTAGGGGACAAATAGAGTGGGGTGCCAACATCAATTTGTTTGTTATGCTATTGATTTACAGACGATTGCAACTACCACCCACAACTCCTCTCCGAGGTTTGCAAAGGTGGAGCGAAAGCACTGAGAGAGCCCACATATTCATTAACCGCCATTACCACATCGTCGGCACTCACTCCCTATGTTCACCAAGTAAATTCCACCCGACGACGAGGCGCAGACGACAGAACGATTTTTCGAACAAAATACTATTTTCGGATGTGTAAAGAAAATTCAAAGGATTTAACGATGACTACCGCTCTACGTTTTTATTTTTCACGCAGATTTATTCGCCTTGGCTCATCAAGCTCCGCAGTTGCAAAGGAATGGATTATCAGAGAGCAATGTCCTATCACGCTTGCGCTGGATTATCGCTGGCTACGCGCGATGATTTCGCAGAGCTTTTTGCGTAATCTGTCGTAGTGTAGCTTACGACAAATTTTGTTAATCCAGCGAAGCGCCATACTCTTGGGTAACTCTGCCCCTTGGCGCAATCTGCGTGACAAGAACTCACCGCGCCAGCAGAATGATGATATAATATAATTTCCCCAGCAATCGCAGGTCATAATCGCTCTTTCGTAAAATTATTTATCTCTAATTATCTCTATCTCTCTCTAATTATCGCTAAATATACGAGCGCCATTGGGATGTCGTATCTTTGCAATTAAATTGCGAAGATACTCACGCTCGGGATACTTAAAACGAGTTTTAGCCTCCACTCGCTTAATCGTATCATTGCGTCAGAAATCGCAAGGATAATAAACCATTCTTCTCTTGCATCTCCCAAATAATGCGCCTTTTCTTTTGCAGATTGGGCAGAATACATTAACTTTTACACTTGGAACTACTAATAGCGGTGAGCGGTGAGCGGATGAGAGGTGAGGGGTGAGCGGTGAGCGGTGAGCGGATGAGCGACTTATCCACCCCCTCCCCACTGCGTGCTACTCTCATGAGAGTAGAGGAAGCCCCAAAGTCATGGGTGTCTGTTATGAATAATCCTGATGCAAAGGTATATCTTAAAAATCAAATCAATATTGAAAAATCATGAGTATACTTTTGTCCATTCTTTATAAAAGTATTATCTTTGAGAGCAAAATGAACAGGTAAGAGTCATGAACAACAAACCAATCCACAACGAAGAGTTCCGTAAGATGATGGCGGGTGAGGTCTATTCTGCAATAGAACCTGAACTTTTAGCAGAGTTGAACCGGGTGAAGGATTTATGTTGGGAATACAATAACTTGCGCCCCACCGATATGGAGCAAAGGCAAAGGGTCTTGCGTGAGATATTGGGATGTTATCATGATGATACCTTTATAGTGCAACCTTTCTATTGTGATTGGGGCAGGAATATCCATGTGGGAAAGGGCTTCTTTGCCAACTTTAACTTCACGGTTCTCGATGAGGCTACGGTCACCATTGGCGATGACTGTTTTATCGGTCCTAATGTGGCGATATATACGGCTTGCCACAGTACCGACCCGAAGGAGAGGAACACTCGCAGGGAGTGGGCGCGACCGGTGAGCATAGGCGATAATTGCTGGATAGGCGGAAGTGTCACCATACTGCCGGGGGTGAGCATAGGCGACAATTGCACCATAGGTGCCGGTAGCGTGGTGGTGAGGGATATCCCCAGCAATAGTGTGGCGGTGGGTAATCCATGCAGGGTGGTGAAAACAATAAACCAGGGGCAATGAACATCGAGAGTGTACGCGAATATTGCTTGTCTATGCCTGGGGCAACGGAGGATTTCCCCTTTGATGAGACGACGCTGGCATTTCGCATTGGGGGCAAGATATTTGCTATGATTGACCTGGAGAGAACGGAGTGGTTTGTGCTGAAGTGCGACCCAGACAGGTCACTTGAGTTGCGCGAGAGTTACCCGGAGATTGCTCCTGCGTGGCATATGAACAAGAAGCATTGGAATCAGCTGAACCTGTTCGGACATCTGCCCAACGAACTGATAGAGGAACTCATAAGGCATAGCTACGAGTTGGTGGCGAGGAAACTGCCGAGGAGGGAACGGTTTTTAACGGATGAGCGGATGAACGGTGAGAGGTGAGCGGATGAGCGGATGAACAGTGAGCGGATGAGCGGTGTGTTCTTGCCACGCAGATAGCGCGAAGAAGCAGAGTTCCCCAAGAGTATGGCGCTTCGCTAGATTAACAAAATTTGTCGTAAGCTACACTACGACAGATTACGCAAAAGTCTGTGAAATCATCGCGCATAGCCAGCACTAATCCAGCGCCAGCGTGATAGGACATTGCTTTTTGATAATCCAATCCTTTGCGACTGCGGAGCTTGATGAGCGGATGAACGGTGAGAGGTGAGAGGTGAGCGGTGAGCGAGGAGCGGTGAGAAAACGAAGAGGAAAATAAAAATAAAACTATACATCTAAACTATGAAGAGAATAATTTATCTGTTGATGGTTGTGCTGTGCTGCACTTGTGCATATGCCCAGCAAAAGAAGATCAAGGTGGCTTGCGTGGGCAATAGTATCACCTATGGTAGCGGTGTGGCCAACCGTGAGGTGAATGCCTACCCTGTGAAGTTGCAGGGCATGCTGGGCGAGGAGTACGAGGTGGGCAACTTCGGCAAGCCTGGTGCCACTCTGCTCAACAAGGGACACCGTCCCTACACCCAGCAGCAGGAGTATAAGGATGCCATTGCCTTTGCCGGCGACATTGTGGTGATACATCTGGGTATCAACGATACCGACCCCAGAAACTGGCCCAACTATCAGGATGAGTTCATTGAGGACTATCGCTCGCTTATCCAGTCCTTCCGCGAGGCCAACCCCAAGGCGCGCTTCCTGATAGCACGCATGACTCCCTTGTCCGACCGCCATTGGCGCTACGAATCGGGCACTCGCGACTGGCACGAACAGATTCAGGAGGCCATAGCCTGTGTGGCACGCGCCGAGGGCATACAGATGATAAACTTCTTCGAACCCCTGCATCCATATCCCTTCATTCTGGAGGATAACATACACCCCAATGCCGAGGGTGCCGAGATGCTTGCAAAGATAGTGTATGGCGGTATTACGGGCGACTATGGAGGTTTGCAGATGTCGCCTTACTACACGGACAATATGGTGCTTCAGTATGGTCGCCAGATAGAGTTGCAGGGCTTGGCAGATGCCGGTGAGAAGGTGAGCGTGAGCATTGCCGGACAGAAGCATCGTGCCACGGCAGACACCGACGGCAAGTGGACGGTGGCACTCTCCCCACTGAAGGCTGGCGGACCTTACACCCTGAAGATTGAGACCGGCAAGAAGGAACTGGTGTACAAGAACGTGATGGCTGGTGAGGTGTGGCTCTGTTCGGGTCAGTCCAATATGGAGTTCCAGCTGAACCAATCTGCCACTGGCAAGGAGGACATTCCTATGGCCGAGAACAGGAACATCCGTCTCTTCGACATGAAGGCGCGTTGGCGCACCAACCCCGTGGAGTGGGATGCTTCGGTACTTGACTCGCTCAATCATCTGCAATATTTCCACGACACCCAGTGGACAGAGTGCACACCGCAGACGGCAGCCCGCTTCTCTGCCATTGCCTACCACTTCGGCAAGATGCTTCAGGACAGTTTGCAGGTGCCCATAGGCTTGATTTGCAATGCCGTGGGTGGTTCGCCCACCGAGGCATGGGTATCGCGCCGCATGCTGGAGTTTGAGTTCCCTGCCATCCTGCGCGATTGGACAAAGAACGACTTCATTCAGGATTGGGTGCGTGGTCGTGCCGCACAGAACATACGCAAGTCAAAGGACAAGTTCCAGCGCCATCCCTACGAGCCCTGCTACCTCTTCGAGTCTGCCATCCTGCCCATGCAGCAGTACCCCATCCGTGGCGTTATCTGGTATCAGGGCGAGTCGAATGCTCACAACATAGAGGCACACGAAAAGTTGTTCGAGCGTCTGGTGCGCAGTTGGCGTCAGTATTGGGAGGACGAGGATATGCCTTTCTACTATGTCCAGTTGTCAAGTCTGAACCGTCCCTCATGGCCCTTGTTCCGCGATAGTCAGCGCCGTATGTTGCAGGACATCGACAACTCGGGTATGGCGGTAAGTACCGACAAGGGCAATCCCACCGATGTGCACCCCACGGAGAAGCGCGAAGTGGGTCAGCGCCTGGCATATTGGGCACTGAACGAGACATACGGTTTCCGTAATCTCGTTCCTTCCGGTCCTCTGTACTCGGGTGTAGAGTTCAAGAAGGGTGCGGCGTATGTAAGTTTCGACTATGACGAGGGACTTCGTCCAGCCAAGGAAGGCGAGGAGTTGCTTACCTTCGAGATAGCAGGCGAGGACCGCCGTTTCTATCCCGCCACGGCCGTGGTAGAGGGCAACCGTGTGAAGGTGTGGAGCAAGGAAGTGAAGAACCCCACCATCGTGCGCTATGGATGGCAACCCTACACCAAGGCTAATCTGGTGAACGGTGCAGGTCTGCCAGCATCAACCTTCCGCTCTGACTATTGAAACGGATTAAGAAGTAGACGCGCAGATAAGTACAAAAAAACATAAGACAATATTGATATAAAAAAAATGAGGAAGAGCCACATAAAAACTCTTCCTCATTTATTATTTTGATGTAACAAAAGAATTATATCATAGTTTAGTCAGCAAGTACATCCCTAATGCCTGTTTGGTCTTGGCGGATGACTTGAAATTCGGGATGCACTTTCATAAAGGCATTTTCGTCATACTTGGTTTGAAGAGGAATGTAAACATATTTAAGGTTAGGACAATTCTCCACGGCCCACGCCTCAATGCTTTCTGTACCTTCCATAAAATGCAGTTCCTCCAGATTGGGATGGTTATAGACGTAGTTCTTGCCTACGGTTTTTGTAGGTCTCATTGTCATTCTTGTCATGCCTGTGGGAATATACAAAGGTTCATCCATATCAGTATGATATACCACTCCGCAGAAACTTGAGAGAGTCTTGTTGGCAGGGTCAACATGAGCCGCTTCGATATTCTTGCCATGATCTCTGAGTCCGATGACATTGTTCTGTCCCAGCGAGGTGATGTTCTTGCCGATATATACCTCCTTGACATTCTCGGGCATGTCCTGAGTGGGAGAGAAGCAGGAGATCTGGTATTTCTTGTTTTTGTTGAGTTTTACGCTATAAGGAACAGTGAAAATGTCATCAGCCTTTTTGACTACATTCAGGTTGATTGTTTCGTACACATAGTTGTAGCCAGCCACCTCGTCTTCGAAGAAATTGCCATCAGCAGACAAGGGGGCGAACTGGCCTTCGTATGACGTATAGCTCGAGGCAGTGTACTGTATGGAGTTGGTGGGATCACTGAGATACCAAATGCTACCGCATTTGACATAGTTCCACGCATGGCCACCAACGGGTATCAGATAACCATTTGAGGTGACCACCATGATGCCCTGGGTGCGAAGCATCACGTTAAGCAGGTTGGCATAGCCCTGACACACGGCCGTCTTTTGCTTGAACACGTCATAGGGCTCGTTGCTGACATAACCGTCAGCGTATTTTACATTCTGGCAAACCCAGGTATAAATTTTTCTGTATTTTTGATAATCAGTTGTGCTTCCCTCAATCAGATTGTCGGCAAAAGCTTTTATCTCCGCAACCTGGTCGTCGGTGATGCTATATGTGGCATGGGTAGTGGCAAATGCGCTATCGGCAGCGGTTAGTATGTTGTACATTTTTTTAGCTGCCGAACCACTGAGCGCAGCCGCTCCGTCGGTTGCGGGAAATGCTCTGGTATCAAACTGATTAACATCCTCAAAAGAGGTTTCGGGAGTGATTTGTCCGGTTTCGTTGATGTCGTTAGCACAACCTGCCAAAAAGCCAGAAATCAATATTAAGGCCGAGATGTAGTAGTTTTTCTTCATATAAATGAATTTTAGGTTATTCAGTGCAAATATAGAAAAAGTTGTAAATACTACAAATTAGTTTTAGGTTAAAGTGTGTAAATGTAGGTGTAGAATTCAAATACTCTCATATTTTTCAAGGAATTCCTTAGGAAATCGGACAGGTTTGTTTCGCTCAAGATTAAAATAATAGCCTACCTGGTGACCTTTACAATAGATACGTTCTCCTTCAACTATTTCTATCTCTGCTTCCCATCTGCTGGCTCCAGAGAGGGTGACATTTATTTTGCCTATAGGTCGGCTTTCGAGTGTGAGTGGACGCTTGTACCAAATGTGTGTTTCTGCTAATATCGGTGTATTCTTTTCCTTTAGCATCTCTTCGAGAGGAAAGTACTTGTCAAGTATCTCGTTGCGCAGATTTTCAAAGTATTTGGGATATACTGTGTTGCTGACGATGCCCATATAGTCGGTGTCGTAGGTGTTGACTTTTATGGGACACTCAAGATAAAATTTCTTTTGGCTTTCCATGTTGCTGATTGTTTTGTGTTGTTTTTTGATGTTAGTGGGGGAGAGGTGTGCAATGTACCCCCTGATTAAAAAGCTACATACTCTCTCTTTAGTAAGAAGACATGTTCTTTTACTTATTCATTAGTTGAAATAAAAAAAGGAGAACCATTTCTGATTCTCCTTTGCGGTGCGGACGGGGCTCGAACCCGCGACCCCTAGCGTGACAGGCTAGTATTCTAACCAACTGAACTACCGCACCATTGTTGGTTGTCCCTTTTGTTTTGCGAGTGCAAAGGTATGACATTCTTTTGAAAGTGCCAAATATTTTGCAAGAAAAATGCTGAGATTTCATTCGTAAAATTAATCATAAACTATTAGTGCGATATAGAGTGTTTGGCAATCTTGTTGGTCTTCAGTTAGTTATGTGGAATACTGAAAGAAAATGTCGCTATTGGAGTGGATTATTTTTTTGTATTGCTGCGCGGTAAAACTTTTCTGATATATAAAATGAGGGCTGACACTTCTTGCGAGGTATCAGCCCTTTGGGTTATCATTTTTTTTACTTCTTCATGCTAATTTTCCACTCACCATTTTCGGTTTTAACGAGTTTCATTTTATCTTCCTTTGAAGAACCGTCGCCATAGGTGATGTTAGCAACAACAACGGCAGAGTTGCCATCTTCGGAAATTTCTTCGCTTATAATTTCGTAAGATGCTATGCCTTGCTTCTTTTCAAGGGCTTGGTCAGCTTTGGCACCGATTAGTGCAACAAACTGTTCTTTCTCCTTTTCGATGTCCTTGCCTTCCTTTTCTTCAAGATCCATAAGCTCTACATAAGATTTGTAGTCCTTATCCTGGATGTACTTGATGGATTTCTCTACAACCTTGGTAGGGGTGTTGCCACCACCGCCACAACTCCACATAAAGAGGGTCATTGCCAAAATCGCAAACAGGCTAACGAATGTCTTTTTCATAAGCATAGTTTTTAAAAAGGTTAATAAATAGGTATAAGTGTTTTATTTAAAATTCGGCAATTGTTTTCAGTTGCTTGGAATTGATGAAATCCGATGGTAGGATGACTTGTTCGTACTGAAACACTGGTAGATATACATCATGTCTGGCAAAGTCTGTTATCGAGGGTACACCGGCTTGCTTATAGGCATATTCAACCAATTCGCTACAATATAAAGCAGCAGTGTCGGATATGTTGTATTCGTGGTCGAAGATGATGCTCGATTTATAAAGTCTGTGAGCCGCCTGTGCCGCTTTTTTAGCCACGATGCTATCGGAGTGGCGAAGTATTCTGCCGTTGGTAGTCCTGGTTGTCAGGAAGAAGGTCTTTGCATCGTCCATTTTCACCCTGTCGATGTCGTTAGGAAAATCGTGTTCGCCAGGAACAGCATGCACTATCATCATCACTCCTGATGAATCAACTACAATGCCTACATGAGAGTAACACCCTCCGTTGTCTGCAACAAGCACCGCTCTGCTTGTCAAACCACTACCGCAACGTAGCACTATATCTCCTGCTCTTAATTCTTGTCCGTTGTAAAGACTATGTTCCTTATTTCGATAGCATGCCGATATGGCAATTGTTGTGGTAAGGAGTATAGTAAGTATGTGTATCTTCATTTTTTTTGTGTTGTAAAGGTATTGAAAAAAAATGATGAAGAAGAATAAAATAACAGAAAATCAAGTTCTTATGCTATATAACATATTTTAAGAAATATAAGAACAAAATATTGAAAAAGTTGGTGAGATAGTGGTGGATTATAATTTCTTATGCCTGTAAATCTTATATGGATACCTCTTTTTATAGACGTTCATGCTCCTTTGTTTGAAGTCCGATACCCATATCCTGCCGTTGTAGATGGCTATGTGGCCCCAGATGTGTGCTTTGCTCTGTTCTATTACAACGATGTCGCCAGTCTTGGGCGAATAGTTCTTTTTCGAAACTTCTTCAAATCCATGAAGGGGTAGCACATACCTGTATGCCCATGCCGGATATATGCTTATGGGGCATCCACCCTCCTGCAAGGCACGCATAACATACCATGCACAACAGGTTTTGGAGCGAGGGGCGGCATTCTCGGTGGCATACCGTGCTGCCCTCTTGAGGTCGAGAGGATAGTTTGCCACTAAAAACGGAGTTCCAAGATATAATATTAGCAACACTCCAAGGATTGCTACTATTTTTTTTAAAAAACGTTTCATAGTAATAATATAATAGGTGTACGATCTTTTTTTTTCTGCTCTTGTGCTAAAGTCTTATTTTGATTTGTTTACCGTGATATGGAAGCATTTTTGGTTGTATTCGTATTTTACAAAGCAGAGTTTGCGCTTTCTTAAATCTCGCAAAACTTCCGCCAATACATTTTTTAGGATTTGCTTATCTGCTCTTTTTGCCCAAAGTTTAGATTTATTGAAGCGTGCGTAGCTGATGTCGAATGTTGTAGCATAGCAATGAGCAGAATTCGATACTGCGTTGATGTTGCCAGAACTTCTTAAATTTTTTACATCTTCTTGTGTTCTTAGCACAGAAGTAACTATGATGCGATATTTGCTTAATCCTTTGCTCTCCAGGGAGTCTTGAAAATTTTCTCCAATCATCTTCAGAACTTCAGCGGCCCCGTGTGTAAGATAGGGAACGGAATGTGTAAGGCGGTCGACCAAATAATTTTCGTTATTCTCTATTTTTGTGAGTTCAGACTCCTGCTTCTTTGCTTCCTTCCTGTTCTTTGGTATTCTTTTTACACCATGTTTTTGCGCGGCTTTGAGTTGAATCCTATTATTGTCGTTAAACTCGGTGCTATAGTTTATCTTTTGCACTTGTATCTTTGAGTCAGTGCGCCAATAATAATTGTATGCCCCAACAAGCGCAAAAATAGCACCAAACGAAATTACACTAACAATACTGATTGTTAGCAAAACCTTTTGCCATCTGTTATTTGCCTTCTTGATATTTGATTTTTTCATTTGGTATTCTGTGTTAATGATTGCTTACGCTAAGATGTACTACTTTATTTTTAGGATTAACGATAATGTCTTCCCACAGATCTTGGCCACTTCTGTCCGATTGATGGAAATGATAACACCCATCTTCTGTCTGTTCCCAATTAGGACTGTTCTTTATGGCATTGATGAAGGTCTTGCTTGGTTTGGTATTCAGTTTCAATGTTGCTCTCCATCCAGAATCAACGAAATAATTATTGTATCCCAGGTTTACCATCTTGTATTCAGGGAATGCCACACCAGTCAGAGCGCTCAGGCTATCGACGTTGGAATAGTAATCAAGGTTCCCACCCCAATTGCGCATGTGTCTTAATGCAAAACCCTTCTCGCCAATGCACATCCTTACTTGAGTGAATTGCTCCTTCATCTCCTGCGCACCTTCTATATATATGGAATCCCATCCGCGCTCCATCACATAAACCACCTCGCAACCGAAGAACTTCTTGTCCTCCTCTTTCCGAAGACTATCCTTGCTCCAGAAGATGTTGTCCTCATTCTTTAGTTCGGCCTCTATCTGTTGCATCAACACTTCGGCACTCTTCTCGTCGCTAAAGCGGAACTCTGTCCACACAATGCCATCCCATCCATCCTTCCTATTGCCCATATACTCAAACTCAGGGAACTCTTCAAATCCTGTAAGCGCACACATATCTTCTTTTGTCTTGAAGGGCAGTTCGTCATACTCCAGAGGTTTATTCAGATTCACCGCCAAGATACACAGGAATATTATAGTATAAACAATCCATGCTAAAGGAGAAATCAGCACCAGTAGCCATGCCCAAATTTTATTGGAGATCACCCCCATCTTCTTTGCTTTGTATGGCAACATGAATGAGAACGTGTGCCACCACACGGCACACTCAGCAATATCGCCGTACTTTTTCCACCCCTTGGCTCGAGCAACTATCAGCAAAATCACTGCAGGCCAAAAGGTCAATGCTATTAGTACAACACCCAATGTGATTAAAAATTTCTTCATCATAATATTTCCTTTGTTGTTTTCTGTATGCAAACTACGACAAAAATATCTACTCTACCATGAAATCTTTCTGTTGTTGTATGAACTCCCAAATTATTTGTATGAAATGAAAATCTGAGAGATTTCGCTTCCATCAAATTTCATTATTCCGCGTTTTATATGTAACTTTGCCATGCTATAAAAACAAGAAACATAAGGAAGATAAAATATTGTTATGATACAATTTCAATGCGACTATAACGAGGGAGCACATCCACAGATATTGCAACGTCTGCTCGAAACAAACATGGAGCAGACCGTAGGATATGGAGAGGATGATTTTTGTACCGAGGCTAAAAAACTGATTCGCCAGGCATGTGAGAATGATAATGTAGATGTGCACTTCCTTGTTGGAGGAACACAAACCAATACCACCGTCATAGCACATACACTTCGACCCTACCAGGGAGTGATAAGTGCCGTCACGGGGCATATCAACGTGCACGAGACTGGAGCCATAGAGGCCACAGGCCACAAGGTGCTGGCCATAGACTCTGCCGATGGCAAGCTCACCGCCGCCCAGATAGAGCAGGCAGTGCAGGCGCATCTGCACGAGGATGGTCCCGAGCACATGGTGCAGCCAGGCATGGTTTACATATCTTTCCCAACCGAAGTGGGCACTATATATACACTGAGCGAACTACAAGCTATCAGCACAGTATGTCGACGATATAATCTCCCACTCTTTGTCGATGGAGCACGCTTGGGTTATGGACTCTGTTCGCTCCAGAGCGACATCACTTTGCCTATGTTGGCACAATTGGCAGATGTCTTTTATATTGGAGGAACAAAGGTGGGTGCTCTGTTTGGCGAAGCTTTAGTGATAGTAAACGAAGCTTTGAAGCGAGACTTCCGCTATAGCATCAAACGCCATGGAGGCATGTTGGCAAAAGGTAGACTTCTGGGCATACAATTCGCCACACTCTTCACCGATGGTTTGTATATGCAGATAGCCCAGCATGCCATCAATCAGGCCATGCGCATAAAGCAAGCTCTTCAGGCACAGGGCATACCATTCCTAATCGATAGCCCCACCAATCAGCAGTTCCCCATCTTCAGCAACACCCAATTGGAACGCCTCAGTCAGAAATACCTCTTCTCCATCTGGCAGAAGGTCGATGCTCACCACACCGCCGTGCGCATCTGCACCAGTTGGGCAACAACACCAGAGAATGTTGACCAGCTCATTGCGGACATTCAAAGTTGCTGACAAATTTGAAACTCTTTAGGATAGGGTTTGGTTAAAACTTAAACAAAAAGATGCGAAATCAATTACTCGAGGTAAGCAGATTCGCATCTTTGTATTTATTGTCCTATATAATTCCTGTACGTTCAAAAATACAAAAGTTAATAAATAAGGATGCATACATCTTCCTTGGTGTAAAGGGGAGTATGCATCCTTTGTTTAGATTGATATCTTAGCTTTGGTTATCGCTCGATGGTCTGTGCGCGGTCGGGACCTACGCTGACAATGGTGATGGGACGCTCGAGAGCCTTTTCCAGATAATCGATGTAGTCTTTGAAAGCTTGGGGGAACTGGTCGGGAGAGGTCATCTGTGTGAGGTCGGTCTGCCATCCTGGCAATTCCTCATATACAGCTTCCCAACCTTCGGTGTCGTAAGGCATCTCGGTGGTGCGCACGCCATCTTTCTCGTATGCCACGCATGCCTTGATGGTGGGGAAGGTGTCGAGCACGTCGCTCTTCATCATGATGAGCTGGGTGACGCCGTTTACCATGATGGCATACTTGAGGCCTACGATGTCCACCCAACCACAACGACGGTTGCGGCCAGTTACTGCACCATATTCGTGACCGATGTCGCGAATCTTCTCGCCTGTCTCGTCGAACAACTCAACGGGGAAGGGACCAGAACCCACGCGAGTGCTGTAGGCCTTGAAGATACCGAAAATCTCGCCGATGCTGTTGGGAGCAACGCCAAGACCGGTGCATACACCGCCGGTGCAGGTGCTTGAAGAGCTTACGAAGGGATAGGTGCCGTGGTCAATGTCGAGCATGGTGCCCTGTGCACCCTCGGCAAGTACATTCTTGCCCTCGGCAAGTGCCTGGTTAATCTCAAACTCGGTGTCGCGCAAGGGGAACTCGCTCATGTAGCGTATGCCCTCCATCCACTTAGCCTCCTCCTCGGTGATGTCGTAGTCGGTGAAGTGGAGGTCGCGCAGGATCTGCTCGTGGCGTGCCTTGAGTGCCTGGTACTTCTGCTCGAAGTTGTCCTGAATGTCGCCAACGCGCAAACCGATACGGCTGGCCTTGTCGCTATAGGTGGGACCAATGCCCTTACCGGTGGTACCAACCTTGTTCTTTCCCTTGGCAGCTTCGTAGGCGCGGTCGAGGACACGGTGTGTGGGCAAGATGAGGTGGGCACGTCTGCTGATGTGCAGACGACTCTTGAGGTCATAGCCAGCAGTCTCCAGTTCTATTGCCTCGGCCATAAACAGGTCGGGAGCAATGACACAACCGTTGCCGATGATGTTCAGCTTGCCCTCGTCGAAGATGCCGGAGGGGATGCTGCGGAGCACGAACTTCTTGCCTTCGAAGATGATGGTGTGTCCGGCATTGGGACCACCGGCAAATCTTGCCACAACGTCATAGCGTGGAGTGAATACGTCTACAACCTTACCTTTTCCTTCGTCGCCGAAGACGATGCCTAAGAGGGCATCAACTTTTCCTTTTGCCATAATTGTATAGTATTTTGTTGTTTAGTTTATAGTTTTTGGAGTATATAAGAGGATTTTTTATTTCTCATCGCTCATCTATTATCTCTTATTTCTTATTTTTATATTTGTTTGCTCTTCGTTAATCTATCATCATCTATCGTTTCGATAGTCTGCATGGCGGCTTTGCGCAGATACAAGGGAGAGTTCTGGGTTAGTGCCAAAGCATGGTCGCGCAGCTCTGCTTCGGAGCGTGGCATAAGCTGGGCACCCTGGCGGAGCAGGCGGCAGATTGTGAGCCATCCGCATAGTGCTGCCAAAGGGTTCTGACCTGCAATCCAGCGGAATGAGATCTCGGTGGCCCAAAGTTGTGGCGCGATGAGTTCCATTGCGAGAAGGGATACGGCCTCGGGTGTGCTTGCCTCGTTTACCCAGATATCTGCCACTTCGGGCAAGAATTCGTCGGCAGGGGTTAGCAGGATGCCAAGAAGCTGGCTTTCACGCACATTTTCATTCCAGAGCCTTTGTCCCAAGGCGCGGTCCTTAGAGAACTCGGATGCTATATTTCTTAGGCGTGGGAGCTCTATTCCCCATACCACATGGTGAGGCATGCCACCACGGCGCATCTGGGTGGAGGCAATGCCGTTCATGTTAGCACGCAATTCCTTTTTTATATTACGGATGGTTTCTTCCATGTTGTACGGTTTTATGCGTATTCTTGTCCATATCTCAACATCTGGGAGTCGAAACTCTCGTCATAACTTATCAATACATCAACCACATTGCCTTGGGGGTCTTTCTGCAAAGAGTAGCAGGGATTGATGAAACCTTTGTAGGGGGCGAGGTCGAGTTTCTGATAGCGCTCCAGTATTTCTGTGTGAAGAGTAGCATCAATGTCGACTCCGTATTTCTCTACCAAATGCTTGGCCGCAAGTGTGTCACCTTCGCTCTTAATGCGCTGAATCTCTGCCAAAAGTTGACCTATGAATTGTCGAAGGGTGGGGTAGTCGTGTATTAAGAGTTCGGTCTTATCCTCGCGCTTGACCAATTGCATTGCAGGGATGGTACCAAAGATGTTTGCCCAATGGGTGGATTGCTCCAAACACCAATGAGCGATGAGAGCTCGGTTACGCATGTGGGCTTCCTCAATCTGGCATCCCGGTTGTATGCGAACGAGTTGTGTCATCAAACCATTGAGCATGTAGGTATAGTAGTTGCTATGCCATGCATCGGGTGTGGGAGTGAGTCCCAGCTGGTACATTTTTTGATCGGCAATGTAATACAAGGCGAAGAGGTCGGCTCGTGTTTCCTCGATGGTGCTTCCATGTACGCCGAGAGCATCTGCATCCACGCCTGGTAGAAGTTGTCCTGAACCATGTCCAAGACATTCGTGAAGATCGGTGTGCAAATCGTCCAACTGGTGTGCATATTTGTTTACCATCTTCAAGGTTTCTTTGTCGCGTATGAACTCCTGACGGAATCCATTACCTTGTGCTGCTTGGTCATAGGCTTCTGTCAAGTTGCCTATGGTCACACTTTTGCTTCCGTGTACGGAACGAACCCAGTTGCTGTTGGGCAGGTTGATGCCGATGGCCGAACTGGGATAGAGGTCACCACCAAGCATAGCAGCCTGAACCACACGAGCTGTGACACCTTTGCACTCCTTTTTCTTGAAGCGAGAGTCAACAGGACTGTTGTCCTCAAACCATTGAGCATTTTGGCTCAAAACCTCTGTACGGCGGGTTGCTTGCTTGTCGAGAATGTTGACATATCCCTCCCATGAAGCCTTTAAACCGAGCGGGTCGCCATAGACTTCTGTGAATCCGTTGATGAAATCGATATTGCCCTCTGTTTCACCCACCCAGGCAATTGTATATTGGTCAAATGTTTCCAATGACCCAGTGCGATAGAACTGAAGCAGGAGGTTGATGATGTCCCTTTGTTTCTGGTTCTCCGCATATTCTTGGGCTTTTTCAAGATGCGAGCAGATGCGATTGAGATGGGAGGCATAGAGACCCTGTGTAGAGTAGGTATTTTCCCTCAAGTTACCTTCTTCGTCAAGTTCCAATCTGCTATTCATACCATACATTACCGGACGGTTGGCATCAATGGCTGAAGCCTTTTTCTTGGCATAGAAGTCTTCTGCCAGGACCTGCCTGATGCCCTCTGCATAATAGTTGCATGCTGAAGCCAGAAGAAGGTCCTCGGCGTTTTGACAAACGCGCTTGGGCATGATGGTGGGATCGGTGATGATGTGTATGAGTTCCATGACCCTACTCTCGTCCATAATAGGCGAGGGAATTGCTTTGTAGGCCTCTTCCAACCATTGGGCTGAGAATTTGGGTGTGAATTTGTCAGTGCTGTAGTGATGGTGGATTCCGTTGGCAAACCACACCTGGCGGATATATGTGAGGAATGCCTGCCATTGGGCACCTTGGTGCTCTATGCCAGAGTGCAACAAAATATCTTCGAGCAGATGGCGCACATCAATATTGTGGCGACAGTTCTGGTCCCAAAGGATGTCGCGTCCGCACAGGGCCGCTTCTGACAGATGATAGACATAGAGTTTTTGTGTGAGAGTGAGGTTTTCAAACTCAGGGACTCTGTATCTTAATAATTGTATGTCTGCGAAACGTATGTCGGCGTACTGAAAGGCAGTGTTATCTGTATTGGAATAATTCATCAGTAGCGATGTTGTTCGTCATTATTGGTTGAACTGCTGGCGGTACTCCAATGGAGTCATTCCGTTCTTGCGGAAAAAAACGGCATAGAAACTTTGTCTATTGGCAAAGCCAGTAGCCAAGGCAATTTCCTCCATTGTCATCTTTGCGAAGTGCTTGTCGGTGATCATGTACATGGCTTCCTTGATGCGGAAGTCATTGATGAGTTGCGAGAAGTTGTCGCGATAGCGTAAATGGACCACGGCACTTATATAGCGCACATTGTGCCCAATCTCTTTTGCCATTTTTGCAGAGGAATAACCTGGGTCACGATATTTTTTCTCTACAATAAGTTTGAGCAGAATCTTTTCGTAGATGCTCTCTACCAATGTTGTACTCAGAGTGGATATGTATGTAACATCCTTTTCTTTTTTCTCGGTAATATTATATTTTGCCATGATATTATGTATATTAGACTCTGTTGAGTTTTTGTGTCTAAAATTAAATGCCTAAATCTATTCGAAGTCGTGCTATCTGCATTGTTACTTCGCGGAGTTTTTCCTCTTGTTGCTCTATCTGACGTTCTGTTGAAATTTGCTTTTCTGTGAGTTGACTTTGACTCAAGGTGCCAGTATCCACTTCCAGAGCAATTATCTCAGATTGGATGGCCTTAACCTTCTGCTGCTGAAGGGATGTTGCCAAACGGTTTTCGCGTATACGCTTGCGTTTTTCGTTCCAATCGATATTTTGAGTTAATACAGCATTCAATTCGGCGTATTGCACGGGAGGGTGTGAGGCATTGTAAGTCCTTATCCACATGTCTACGAGGTTTTGCTGCTCGCTGGCCTTATGGTCGAGAATGTCTCCCATGGTTCTGACATTGCCATAAGCACCCTCAAGTTCTTTAGCTTTTAGAGAATGGTTGTGCAATTCTTTTGTACTTTGTAAATAAGTATCTAAAGCATTGTACAACGCTGTTAGTGATTTGTCAAGGGCCTCGCTTGTGGGTATATTGGGCAAAAGAAGTTGGCGTCTTTCATGAAGTTCATTGTAAGAAGCTGTTCTTATGCGCAATTCTTCCTGGATAAATTCCAGATTCTGTTTACATATTTTTTGTGCATAAGAGAACATCTCTCTCTTAAACTGAGCCTCTGTCATGGATTTTTCTGTCTGAGCAATATCATTGTTGATCTGCCTCCAGTCGCTCGCCATTTGTTGTAGTTGAATGTAAAGCCCATCAGTATTATTTTGCCATATCTTGTACCACTCAGGCATGGTAATCTCTTTCTGCATCAGTTCATAATGCTGATGATATTTTTCTTGTGCCAGTTTGCGTTCCTCGTCCAGCGATGCAGATTGAGCTGCCAGAATGCGGCACAAAGCATCCGTTTCATTTTTGCGGAAAGCAATATCGTGCTTCTTTTTCTCAAGTTCGGTAATCTTTGCTGAAAGATTTGTTATCTGTGTTGTGTGGTAATTGAAGCTTCCAAGAGTAGCTTCTGCGCCTTGCAGATCGCGTTGAGTATTATCAAGAAGTTGACGTATTGTTGCCATTCGTGCATCGCTATCGATGCTCTCCGAACAATCGGCAAATGTAGGATCAAGTGATGCAAACAGTTTCCATTCCCTTATGTCTTCATCCTGACGGAGGATTATGGTGTCCAAATTTTGCTGCTCGGCAATCTGCTGACCTAAATTTTGTGTGAGCTTGTCGTGCAGAGCAGACAATTGTCTTTCGAGTCCTTGTAATTCGCCAGATAGGGTCTCAAAGTCGCTCCTGAAATCACTTATCAGTTTGTACTGATCCTGCATGGTGTCACTATGATAGGGGTGGTGTGTTGCTCCACACACAGAGCACGCCGTGCCTTCGCGCAAATCGGCCCTCAGACTGATTAGACTTTGGCTCTTGCTCATATTGAGAGAATATTCCTTGTCGGCTGCCTGTCGTTTAAGGCTCGCAACAGTTGTGGTCAGGTTTTGCTCTGCCTTAAGATCGTGTTCTATCTCTAAGCGAAGAGAATTTATTAACTGAGTTTTCTCCTCAATTCTTGCATATCCAGTGGAGATGCGTCTCCATAGACTTTGTGCCGCATTGAGCATGAGTACACGACTCTTCAGGTTGATTACCCTCTCCTGGACATCATAGCTCTGCATGCCGCGTATGTTGTTGCGATGAATTTCCTGCTCGTCCAAAAGAGTTTGAATCTGTTGCTCTACGTCGTTGTGTTGCGAGATGATTTTGGCCAAATCTTCATTCGTTCTAATTGTCTCGGTATTAGTCTTGTCATACTGAATGTTAATTTTGTTCAGATTGTCTCGCATGGCTTCCAGATGGTGCAACATACCCAAAGTAAGCTCTATGTGCTCCAGCATTGTTGCATAGCTTTCCAGATTATGGCGTTTGCTACCCAAGTCTTCCAGATTTTTCTCCAAATCCTCTATATGACGACAAGTAGAGCTTAGCTCCTCCTTTATGTTTTGCAGGCGATCCTCCTCGTTGTTTAAAGCAACCTCAATGCGATTTAATGATATTTGAAGAATATTGCAAGCTCCATCGTGCTGACAACATTCCTCAACTATGTGGCACATGTCTTGATGCTGATTTTTTGCTATGCCAAGCTTTTCATAAGTTTGTGTGAAATGTTTGCGCAGTTCCTCTATCTCGTTGCTTGTGTTTCTGATCTTTTGTTCAAGATTATTACCTGCTCTTCTGTTTTCGTCAGCCTCAGTTTCCAAGAGTTGCATCCTTAAGAAAGGAGCCATGATACTTTCAAAGGTTTCAAACCTGTCCATCTCTGTGGCCTCGTCTGAAAGTGTGGCATACTCTTTGTTCAGGATAAAGAGCTCTTTAGAGTTGATGTCAAGTTCTGAATTCAACTGCTGGTGGCGATATAGTTTGTCTTGCAACGAACGCAAGCGCTTAATGGTCTCTTCGATGTTTTGGAGCCTTGTCTGCGCCAATCCCAGAGAATCTCGCATGCGCTGATGCTGTGCACTTGTAATGTCCGAATTGTTGGGAGTCATCTCTGCGTATTATTTTTTCGCAAAGATACATAATAAATTTAATAATGCCCAAAATGAGACTTGTATTTTGGTAGGTGTAAAACTTTTTTGTAAATAAATCTTTCCGAAGTCTGTATAATTTAAGGATTATTGTATACCTTTGCGTGAAATAAATTATAAACGATATTTTTAGTATGAAACCAAGCATACCAAAGGGAACGAGAGATTTTGGACCCGTAGAAATGGCTCGACGCAATTATATTTTTGATACTATTCGTCAGGTTTATGCCCTTTATGGTTTCCAGCAGATAGAAACACCTGCTATGGAAAACCTTTCAACTTTAATGGGCAAGTATGGTGAAGAGGGAGACAAACTTCTTTTTAAAATCCTTAATAGTGGCGACTTCCGCTCGCACATCAGTGCTGATGAATGGACCGATAATACTTTGGGCAGACTCACCTCTCAATTATCAGAAAAGGGTTTGCGCTATGATCTTACCGTACCATTTGCTCGTTATGTTGTTCAGCATCGCGAGGAGTTGCAGATGCCATTCCGTCGCTATCAAATTCAACCCGTATGGCGTGCCGATCGTCCCCAAAAAGGACGCTATCGTGAGTTCTATCAGTGCGATGCCGATGTGGTAGGTAGCGACTCTCTTTTGAATGAGGTTGAGTTGATGCAAATCGTTGATACTGTCTTCACACGTTTTGGTATTCGTGTATGCCTTAAGATTAACAACCGCAAAATCCTCTCTGGTATAGCTGATATCATTGGTCAGGCCGACAAGATTGTGGATATCACCGTGGCTATCGACAAGTTAGACAAGATTGGGTTGGACAAGGTAAACGAAGAGTTGCTCGCCGCTGGTATTCCTCAAGAAGGAGTTAACAAACTACAACCCATAATCAACCTTAGTGGTACTAACGAGGAAAAACTTCAAATCATGCGTGAAGTCCTTGCAGAAAGCGAGATGGGCTTGAAGGGCGTAGAGGAAGTGGAGTTTGTGCTTTCTGCATTGAAGAACATTTGTCTGCTAAACAACCCTATCGAACTTGATCTCACCCTTGCTCGTGGTTTGAATTACTACACTGGTTGCATTTTCGAGGTAAAGGCATTGGATGTGCAGATCGGCAGCATCACCGGTGGTGGTCGTTATGATAATCTCACAGGCATTTTCGGTATGCCAGGTTTGAGTGGCGTAGGTATTAGCTTTGGTGCCGACCGTATCTATGACGTGCTTAACCAGCTTGATCTCTATCCAGAGCAGGTCCGCACCGCCACCCAGTTACTCTTTGTTAACTTTGGTCAGGCGGAGGTGGAATACTCCCTGCCCATTGTTGCCAAGGCACGCCAGGCAGCTATTCGTGCTGAGATATATCCCGACTCTTCTAAGATGAAGAAGCAGATGCAATATGCCAATGTCAAGCAAATTCCTTATGTCGCTATCGTAGGCGAAACCGAGATGGCCGAGGGTAAGGTTATGCTTAAGGATATGGTAAGCGGAGAGCAAAAGCTTGTCACTCCTGATGAACTTATTGAAGAAATTAACGGTTAACTGATTAAAACGATTAGGGGAAGAGCGTTTAACGGATGATGTGCGACGCTAAAAACTCCATAGTTAATTGTAAGTAATCAATACTATTGCTTGGTGTTTAGTTCTTAATAGTGAGGCTGTTTGCCTTATAGGTAATTGATTATAAATCAGCGCGACAGGGATTTGTTCCTTGCGCGCTTTTTTATATCTTCATCTAAATTTATAAAAAGACACCAAATGCTTTATTGTTGCTTTTGTATATTCTCTTATGTATTCATTATCTTAATTGAAATTTATTAGTTAGACAAGCATTAGTAAATCTATGACCTATAATAATAGACTCTCAGAAACTCCATTCTCCTCTTTTTTCTTCCTTGTCTTTATTTTTCTTTTTTTCGTCTTCCTATTGCATTCAGTTCTCTTGTCCTTATTTAGTTGCCTTTCCTTCTTTTTAATACTCTCACCATACCAAAAGATATTCTAATTGGTTAAAAGTAACTAAAAAAAAGAAAATGATGTAATTGTATAGACTGGTGTAGGTTGATTCTTTTTTAAAAATATATATATTTGTGCTGTGAGTTAGTTTTTCTTATTATAAAATGTACTTGTGATATATGAAAAAAAACTATTGGAGTGTAAGTAAATTTTTGCTATTGTTGTCAATACCCATAGGTTTGATGTTTACAGGTTGTAAGGAAGATGAAGGTGGATATGACGAACCTTCAACTGAGGAGAATTACAATATCATCTTCATAACAACCGACCAAGAGGCCTATATGCCTACTTTCCCTCAGGAAAGCAATTACGAAGCGCGCGAGCGTTTGCGTCGCATAGGCACTTCGTTTGAGAAACATTATGCCTGCTCAAATGTCTCAACCTCTTCGCGTTCGGTTATTTATACTGGTCGTCATATAACAGAAACCAAGATGCTTGACAATACCAATTTGGTTTTTCAACCCGATATGGACACAAATATCAAGACCGTAGGCGATATGATGACCGAGGCAGGATATTATGCTGCTTACAAGGGCAAGTGGCATATCTCTCGCCACGAGGAGTCTTTGGAGGATTATGGTTTCAAGGATTGGACTGAGGGTAATATCTATGGTTCTGTGTGGGAAGGTTATCATGCAGATGCCACCATTGCCGATAGAGCATGTGAGTGGCTCTCTACAATTGGTATGAAGAAGAACTCAAATGGTCAACCATTTTTTCTGGCGGTAAACTTTATCAACCCTCACGACATCATGTATTTCTGTGAGAGTGAAAAGGGTGGTACTTTCGGTTCTGCTACAGCTCCCGATGAACCAGTCTATAAGAAAACCTATCCTTCTGTGCCCGTTCCTGCTTCGTGGAACGAACCTTTGGATAAAGCAGGACGTCCATCGGCACATTATCAATATCAAAAAGGATGGGATATTGTAACAGGTGAGTCTCCTAAGGATGAGACTGAGTGGCGCACTTTCCGCGATTATTATTTCAATTGCATCCAGGATTGTGATAATCAGATGATCCGTTTGCTCGATCACATCGAACAATTAGGATTGATGGATAACACAATCATTGTTTACACCTCCGATCATGGAGAGATGGCGGGAGAGCATAAAATGAAAGGAAAGGGCGGAAACATCTACGAGAACAACATTCATGTGCCACTAATTATCTATCATCCAGACTATGTTGGAGGTAGAAGTTGCAAGAGCATTACTTCGCACTTGGACCTTGCTCCGACATTTGTTGATATGGCGACTAATAATGACATTGATGCCAATCGTATCAAGGCAGGTGTAAAGGGTTATAGCTTAATGGAAGCCATGCAAAACACTGATGCGCCAATGCGAAATCAAGAAGGTGCTCTCTTCGTTTACGATATGATTTCCATGCTCGATGATGATCCCGATGTGACACCACAACCCAATGGAGAGATCAGTATGAAGGTCGATCTCAATAATCGAGGCTATTTGCGTGGCATTATTACTCAGGATTATAAGTTTGCACGCTATTTCTCTCCACTTCTCTTCAATACTCCCACGGATGTTAAAAGTCTTTATGAAAACAATGATGTCGAACTCTATGCCACGGGTTCTGATGAGTGCGAAAATATGGCTCATCCCCAAGGTAATAATTCTGAGCTTGTGGAGAACTTCAATAAGAGGCTAAACAATATAATAAGCAGAGAGATAGGAGTGGACGACGGACAAGAAACTACCACCTTCATTGATGGCATAGGAATGTATGGCAAGTAACTCAAACAATCGTCATTACTCCATAATCGTAAAACCAGTAGGCGCAACGTGCAATCTGCGTTGTGCCTATTGCTATTATCTGGGAAAGGAACCTCAGGGTGACACTCCTGTTATGAGCGATGAGGTACTCCGAAAATATGTTCACGAAACCATCTCCATTCATGGCACTGATGCAGAGATAGAATTTGCATGGCACGGAGGAGAACCACTCTTGGCAGGAATCCAGTTTTATGAAAAGGCATTGATGTTGCAGAGAGAGTATGGGGCGGGCAGACGAATTTTAAACACTCTGCAAACCAACGGCACTCTGCTAACCGACGAGTGGTGCCATTTTTTAAAAGAAAATAAATTTCGCATTGGCATCAGTTTGGATGGCCCTGAGCATTTGCATAATACCTTTAGAAAAGATGTCCATGGCAGTGGAACTTTTCATCAGGTCATTCAGGGCGTTGATCTTCTCCGTAGATATGGTGTGGATTATAATGTGCTTGCTACTGTTAACTCCGCCAATGTGCATCATCCTATTGAGGTATATCATTTTCTACGCTCTGTATCCGATTATATACAATTCTTGCCTGTTGTAGAATGTACTAATGATTCGGTCGGTGTGGCACAACCTCCTGGGGTATATTCTTCCACGCCGGGATACATCACTCAAGAGTCCTCATTCAATGTCCCTGCCCAGGCCTATGGAGAGTTTCTTTGTCAGATATTTGATGAGTGGGTAAGGTGTGATGTCGGTAAGAAATTTGTACAAATATTTGAGGCTGCTATAGGCAACATTCTACATCGTCCAGCAGGAATGTGTGTTCACGAATCTGTTTGTGGTCATTGTGCCGCCATAGAGCGTGGGGGCAATGTTTATCGATGCGACAGATATGTCTTTGGGGATTATCTTATGGGCAATATCATGCATGATTCGTTGTATGAGATGATGCAGGGCAATCGCAAGTTTGGCGAGCACAAATTAGATTCGCTTTCAGCCCAATGTTTACATTGCGATGTTGTTGAACTCTGTTTTGGCGGGTGTCCTAAAGACAGATTCATACCCATTAAATCAACCTCTCAGTCAGAGGAGTATCAAAACTATCTCTGTTCTGGTTATAAAAAGTTCTTCCAACATGTGAAGAGTAGGGTAAGAAAAGGGAAAGGATGAGTGAAAACGGAAATGTTAAAAGCAGAAATTGATTTTTAAAAATCTCTAAGAACTCCGAGACTTCTGAAAAAATCCTTTTGCTTTCCGTCTTTTTATTCCTCATTCTCCAGCTTGTCCATCATGTATAGCATCTCGTCACGAAGTTGGGCGGCCAAAATGAAGTCCAGTTTCTTGGCGGCTTCCTGCATGCGTTTGCGGGTCGATTCGATAGACTTTTTAAGTTGTTGGGGCGACATTGCCTCTATTATGGGGTCCGCTACCTTCTGTGAAGGCGTCTCTACCTCCACGTATGCACGCTTGTCTCCTATTTCACGCTGAATCTCCAGCAAGTCGGTCATAGTGCGTGCCTTTTCAATTTGTCGCGGTGTTATGTTGTGCTCCATATTATAGCGCATCTGTTTGTCGCGTCTGCGCTCAGTCTCCTCTATGGTTTTTTGCATGGAACCAGTTATGTTGTCCGCGTACAGGATGGCGAGTCCGTTGATGTTTCGGGCAGCACGACCTATTGTTTGCGTCAGACTTCGGTAGCTTCGCAGGAATCCTTCCTTGTCGGCGTCAAGTATGGCCACCAACGACACTTCGGGAAGGTCAAGACCCTCGCGAAGAAGATTGACACCCACAAGCACGTCATACACACCGCTACGCAGGTTATCCATAATGCGGATACGTTCTAAAGTGTCAACATCAGAGTGTATATAGTTTGTCTTTACTCCGTAGCGCATGAGATACTCCGATAGTTCCTCTGCCATGCGTTTTGAAATGGTGGTTATCAGTGTGCGTTCGTGACGTTCTATGCGTTGCTGTATCTCCTCCATGAGGTCGTCTATCTGGTTCTTCGACGGGCGAACTTCTATTCTTGGATCTAATAAGCCGGTAGGTCGTATAAGTTGTTCTACAACAATGCCTTCGCTCTTCTCTAATTCGAAGTCAGCAGGTGTGGCTGAGACATATATAGTTTGGGGTGTGAGCTCCTCAAATTCTTCAAACTTCAGTGGACGATTGTCCTTGGCTGCAGGCAGGCGAAAACCATATTCCACAAGGTTTTTCTTACGAGCCTGATCGCCGCCAAACATGGCACCAATCTGCGGTATTGATTCGTGGCTCTCATCAATAACAAGTAGGAAGTCATCCGGGAAGAAATCCAGCAGACAATAGGGACGTTGGCCGGGTTCGCGTCCATCAAAATATCTTGAATAGTTTTCAATACCCGAGCAGTGTCCCAACTCGCGTATCATCTCTATGTCGTAGCGTACACGTTCTTCAATTCTCTTTGCTTCGAAGGTCTTGCCTATCTCGGTGAAATATTGCACCTGCTTTTCCAAATCTTCCTCAATCTGGCGTATTGCTGCCTCCTGTGTATCTTTGTTGGTCATAAACAAGTTGGCCGGATATATGCGGTAGTCCTGAAGCGTGGCCCTTGCCTGCATACTTTGCGGGTCTAACTCCTGAATAGACTCTATCTCGTCGTCCCAGTATGTGACGCGTAACACTGTGTCGGCATAGGCTAACCAAATATCGAGAGTGTCGCCTATGGCACGAACATCGCCACGGTTAGGCGTGACATCGTTACGCACATAAAGTGCCGCTATTAGTTTGCGCAGAAGATTGTTGCGGTCTATGCGTTGGCCCACCCTGATGTCTATGCTGTTCTCGCTCAATGTTAGAGGGTTTCCCATTCCATAGATACAGGATACCGAACCAACAACAATCACATCTTTACGACCTGAAAGCAGAGCCGAGGTGGCGGCCAGACGCAACTTGTCTATCTCGGCATTTATGGCCAAATCCTTCTCTATGTAGGTGTCCGTGCTGGGTATGTATGCCTCGGGCTGATAGTAGTCGTAGTATGAGACATAATACTCCACGGCATTCTTGGGGAAAAACTGCTTCATCTCACCATAAAGCTGAGCCGCCAAAGTCTTGTTGTGCGATAGTATCAGTGTTGGTTTTCCTACATTAGCTATTACGTTGGCAATAGTGAATGTTTTACCGCTACCCGTAACGCCAAGAAGCACCTGACTGGGAGTACCATCAAGCACTCCTTGGGTGAGTTGTTTTATAGCCTCGGGCTGGTCGCCAGTAGGGTGAAATTTTGAAGTAAGTTCGAAGGATTTCATCTTACAAAGATAATAATATGCACCAAAACAGGCAAATAAAACTATAGAATCTCGTTCTTCTCACTCTAAAAATAGGACGGAAAATTGAAAAATATCTCTCTCGATGAGCAGGACAACGTTTTTTTTGCTAACTTTGCATGCTGAATCGCGTGTTACGTACATGTGCGTTCGTACAAATAATAGCTTTTATGAAGGTAAAATTTTTATTGATAGTTTTGTTGGTGGCGACATTTGTTTCGTGTACACAACTGACAGCTTTGCAGAACACTCAGGATTTTGAATACAAATACGAGGTTGCCAAGCAATACTTTGCCGAGGGAAAATATGGTCAGTCGAGCATACTTTTTGCCGAGGTTCTTGCTATCATGAAGGGAACTGCCTATGCCGAGGAGAGCCTCTATCTTGCGGCCATGAGTAATTTCCGTAATAAGGATTATGATGCTGCCTCGCAGTATTTTCGCAAATACTACCAGGTTTATCCTAAGGGTCAGTATGTAGAGTATGCAAGATTCTATTGTGGTTTGTCATTGTATAACATGACACCAGATCCACGTCTCGACCAGCAAAGCACCTTTGAAGCCATTAAGGAGTTTCAGGAGTTTCTTGATTACTATCCTTACACCTCCATCAAGGCCAGCACTCATGAGATGATCTACAGTTTGCAGGACAAACTTGTTGAAAAAGAATATCTCAGTGCCAAGCTCTACTTTGATCTAGGCAACTATACAATGAATTGCGCCTATGGTGGCAACAATTACGAAGCTTGTGTGGTTACTGCACAAAATGCCTTGCGCGACTTTCCTTATGCCACCGCTGACCGCCGCGAGGAACTCTCCATCATGATATTGCGCGCAAAGTTCCACCTTGCAGAGCAGAGTGTTGACACAAAGAAGGTGGCAAGACATCGCGATTGTGTTGACGAGTATTACTCCTTCATCAATGACTTTCCTGAGAGTAAGTATCTTAAGGAAGCCGAAAAGATTTTCAACCGTAGCACAGCATTCGTAAACCGCCATGCATCAAAAGACGAACTTGTAGACTAAAGCCTCGGTTTTTATTGAGAGTAGGATCATCAACAGTAATTTTGCTATTTAAAATACAGAAACGAATAAATAATAATTTAGAAATATGGATTACAAGAAGACAAAGGCGCCCACCAATACGGTGACACGCGACATTATGAATCTTTGCGAAGAGACAGGTAATATCTACGAGAGCGTTGCTATTATCGGCAAACGTGCAAATCAGATTTCAGCCGACATCAAGCAGGAACTCAGTCAGAAGTTGCAGGAGTTTGCTTCTACAGCAGAAACTTCATTGGAAGAGGTTTTCGAGAACCGTGAACAGATTGAGATCTCACGCTACTATGAGAAACTCCCAAAGGCAACCCTAATAGCCATTGACGAATTTGAGGAAGGACGTATCCACTATCGCAAGCTTGTTGCCGATTCTGCGCTAAACGGCGAGAATTAGTATCTGCTCACCTTTTCACTCAATTGATACATCGAGTGTTTAAAGACAAAAACTTTATATGATTCAGCGCATTCAATCCATATACCTTCTCGTGTGTTTTATCGCGAGTGTAGTGTGCATTTATTTAGAGATAGGAACCGAGAACCACCCTTGGGCAATGCCTGCACTGCTGGGCATAACAGGGGTATTAGAATTCTTGGCAATCTTTCTCTATCGCCGCCGTGCTCTGCAAATGCGAGTATGCACCCTATGCATCATCCTTCTGCTCGGATGGTATGCCGTAATGGTGGCTTTCGCCTTCATACTTGGAGATGGTCTGGTAGGAGAGTTTCGTCCACAGATATGGGCTGCTATCCCAGCAGCTAACGCTATACTCCTTTATTTGGCTTTCCGCGCTATTCTGCGCGACGAGATGTTGGTGAGAAGTCTGGACAGACTGAGATAAACCGGCTCCGTTGTTTTGCTGAAACAAAATAAACAATAGGTGGTTCTTCTTCTTTTTCAGAAGGGCTACCTATGTTTTTTGTGCTTATTTTTTGAATCCTAACCTAAGTTCCACAAAGTCTATTTTCTGTATAACTGAAACATTACGAGCTGCTCGTTCCTTTTATTATTTATCAGCTTTCAACCTTGTCATTCCCATAATATTTATTTCTTCATCACTTTGCTGAGACGGCTCTGAGGGACGGGTTTCAGGAGACGAGTGCACGCATCACTTGATGGTATCGTCCTTAGTTTTTTTAACGTCCCAGAAGTATGACAGTTTTACCACTATGCTTGAGTTTGCAGAGCGTGCAAAGGGGTCCTTTTTCCCGTTGTTGAAGATGTCTGACAGACCGAAATAATATCTTCCGTCTATTGCAAAATGACCTACTTTGGGATGGCTGAACTCAACGCCAAGACCACCAATAATGCCGTACTCAAATTTCTTCTCTACGGCAAGGTTGTATTGGTCGGTTGGTCCCTCTGGGTATGTTGGTATGTTTCCCTCTGTCCAGTCTCCAGTGCGTGTGTCACTATCGCCTATGCAGAAGCCTAGTTGCGGTCCCAGCAGAATGTATCCCATAAATCCCTTGCGTTCGCGTCCGAACCCCAGGCGTGCCATAAATGGAATGTGTATATAGTTCATCTCCCTGGCATAGGTGTATGTGCCGTATTCCACCAATTCGCTCCATCCCTGTTTGGTGAAATTAACCTCTGTCTGCAAGGCGCAAACAGCCTTGAAGTATTTCTCGCAGGTATATCGCAGCGTAATGCCAAGTTCGGGACCCATGGTCATTTTCTGCTTTATCCTCGGGGTGAATGCAATGCTGTTCATTGCTATGCCTCCGTTTATGCCAATGGCAAGGTCGGAACGGTATTCTCCCACCTGTGCCAGTGCCATGATGGGAACGAGGCATAGCAGCAATATGTGTAGTATGCGCTTCTTCATGTGTGCAAAATTACGAATAAGTGAGTGAAATCCCAAATTTATTTGAGGATTTCCGAACGTGAGTAATTTAGAGGCGCAGCCTCAAAGTACGATTAAGCGAGCGAAAAAGCAAAAGATTTTTGATTTTTCCGAACGTTAGTACCTTCGAGGCATAGCCTCAATGTTACGAATAAGTGAGCGAAATCCCAAAGAAACGATTAAGCGAGTGCAGAAAAAGTTTACTATTTATGCCGAGTGTGAGTTTCTAAGACTCTATCACATTCTCCCTTGCCGATGCTCCAGATAAGGAGTACAAATATGTAGACCTCGGTCTTTCCAGCGGAACCTTGTGGGCATGTGTCAAAATAGGCACATTCTCGCTCTTGTTGTTTTCGTTTTATCAATCTCACATCGTACCCTCGTTTGGGATTTTTCTAAACTACACTATCCAAAGGCAATAAGAACAATAAGTATAAGCAGAAAGAACGCTTTCTATAAAATGTACCCAATATTGCGGATAATTGTACCAAATGTTTAGGAGCAATGTACCCAACGTTGAGTACAATTGTCCCCAACGTTTAGTACAATTTTATGAAAGCGTTTTTCAACTGTTTATCTCCTTGTCTTAAAGCATTTGGTAATCGTAACCGATACTTTTGTTCTGCAAATGGTAAAACAGGTGTTACGTAATGATACTTTCAACATTGCTGGGTGGCCGTGATGAACGGAAAGGCGAGAAACATCAACCCCCTCCGCTTCGCTCGTCCCACCTGTCTCAGGCGGACAGTCGACTGGTGCGGTGATATTCTGTTGTAACAGACTCTCCCCCTGAGACAGAGCGAATAAGGCCTTTAGAAAAATGACTCAATGTCATTTCGTGCCTTATGAGGGTTAAACTCCCCAGTTTAACGTCGGGCTCGGAGAGAGTACCCCGCAGGGGGGGAGGGGGTGGATAAAACCGAGAACGGAAAACATCCTCCCCATACAGGCAACTTTCCTTGGAACAATGTCACTTTCCGATAGGAAATGTTGCTTTTTTCATTTCATTACGTTATCTTTGCATGGAATTATAGGCAAAAATACACCTTATATAATATATTACACATGCGATATATACACCTTTTGATTCTGATGCTCGTGTCCATGACGGGCATGGCGCAGACGATGCCCTCGCTTCGTCCCGAGGTGACATACACCAATCCCGAGGGTACGGTGCTGACGGGCAGTTATCCCGACGACCTGCAACTGACGGAGATACAGAATGCACCTCTGCATGGTTTGTTTTATGCTAATCCACAAGATGTTGAAGGTTGGGATGTGAGTTACGACTGGGTGGTGATGGTAGATACCGTGACGGGTTCAATGGGAAATAACTTCTTTGAGTTGATACATCGTTTTGATGAGAATCTCGACTACGATTTCATTCACAAGGGCACATACAAGGTGCGCCTGAAGGCTACATTCACTAATGGTGAGATGACATGGCACTATCCTACGGAGGATATGGACTCGGTAATATTTCGTCTTTCCATAAGCGGAAGCCGCTTGGAATTTCCCAATACCTTCACTCCAAACGGAGATGGGCAGAATGATGTCCTGAAGGCAAAGGAATATCAAAGTATTGTGCAGTTTCATGCAGCCGTGTTCAATCGCTGGGGACAACGGCTTTATCAGTGGGACGATGTGGCTGAAGGTTGGGATGGCCGTGTGGGTGGCAAATATGTGAACAACGGGGCATACTATCTTGTGGTGAATGCCAAGGGGGCCGACGGAACCAACTATCGCATGAAGAAAACAATAAACGTGTTTACGCAGAGAAACGAGAATTTTATTGACCAATAGCAGAGCATGGCAAACGATAAGATTATAGTAGAAGGAGCTCGCGAACACAACCTGAAGAATGTGGATGTTGAGATTCCTCGTGGTTCGCTCACCGTGATTACGGGTTTGAGCGGTTCTGGTAAATCGAGTCTTGCTTTTGATACCATCTATGCCGAGGGTCAGCGACGTTATATCGAGACATTTTCAGCATATGCACGCAATTTCCTGGGTGGGATGTCGCGCCCAGATGTGGATAAGGTTACGGGTCTCTCACCAGTTATAAGCATTGAGCAGAAGACAACCAATCGCAACCCGCGCTCTACCGTAGGCACCACCACCGAGATATACGATTTTCTGCGTTTGCTCTATGCTCGAGTGGGTGAGGCCGTGTCGTATGTCACTGGTGAGAAGATGGTGCGCTTCACCGAGGAGCAGATAGTTGACTTGCTGGTTGAAAGATATGAGGGATGTCGCGTTTACATACTTGCTCCCATGGTTCAGAACCGTAAAGGACACTATCGTGAACTTCTCGAGAGTGCCCGCAAGAAGGGTTATTTATATGCCCGCATTGACGGTGAGATGGAGGAACTGCTTCCAGACATGCAGCTCGACCGCTACAAGAATCATAGTATCGAGGTGGTTGTCGACCGCTTGCGTGTTGCACAGAAAGATGCTGACCGTTTACGCCAGAGTGTGGCAACGGCAATGCGTCAGGGTGGGGGATTGATTATGATTTATGACGTGGAAACAGGAAGTACGCGCCATTATAGCCGTAGACTGATGTGTCCTACCAGTGGTGTGGCTTATCGCGATCCAGCTCCTCACGACTTCTCCTTTAATTCTCCGCAAGGTGCCTGCCCAAAGTGCAAGGGACTTGGCACGGTGTCGCTCATTGATGCTGACAAGGTATTTCCAGACCCCAAACTTTCGGTGCGTAATGGAGGAATAGCTCCTTTGGGCAATGCTCGCCAGACTATGATATTCTGGCAGATTCAGGCTTTGCTTGAACGCTACGATGCTACATTGGACACTCTTGTTGGCGAACTCCCGCAGGAAGCTCTCGATGAAATACTCAATGGAAGTCCCGAGCGTTTGCGCATACCGGCATCAGTGGCAAAGACATCAAGCGATTATTTCTGTGACTATGATGGTTTGGTGAAGTACATCGGACAGATGCTGGATTCTGATATGAGCGCTTCGGCTCAGAAATGGGCTGAACAGTTTAACCGCACGGCTCAGTGTCCAGAATGTCATGGTCAGCGTTTGCGTCGCGAGTCATTGCATTTCCTTCTCAATGGCAAGAACATAGCCCAATTGGCTGAGATGGATCTGAACGAACTTTATGATTGGCTAACGGATTTGCCCAACCATCTGAGCGAACATCAGAACAAGATAGCACCCGAGATATTGAAGGAATTAAGCACCCGTCTGCGTTTCCTGCTCGATATAGGTTTGGAATATCTCTCCCTGTCGCGTTCGAGTGTATCGTTGAGTGGTGGTGAGAGTCAGCGTATCAGGTTGGCAACGCAGATAGGTTCGCAACTGGTCAATGTACTTTATATTCTTGACGAACCATCGATAGGTCTGCACCAGAAGGACAATAGTCGTTTGATTTCTTCCTTGAAATCGCTACGCGACATTGGTAATAGCGTGATAGTGGTGGAACACGACCAGGAGATGATGGAAAATGCAGATTGGATTGTGGACATTGGTCCGCGTGCTGGTCGTGCTGGTGGACATGTGGTGTATCAGGGTACATACCCCGAGATGCTGAAAACCGATACTCTTACGAGCCAATATCTCTCGGGGCGTTTGCGCATAGATGTACCTGCACAACGCCGTGAGGGTAACGGGCAGAGCATTGTGATACGCGGTGCCAGGGGCAATAATCTAAAGGACGTAACAGTAGCTTTTCCTCTAGGAAAGTTTATCTGTGTTACGGGCGTAAGCGGTTCGGGCAAGAGTACGTTGGTGAATGATACGCTTCACCCTATACTCTCGCAACACTTCTATCGCTCGCTCACCGATCCTCTCTCGTACGATTTGGTAGAAGGATTGGAGTTCATTGATAAGGTAGTAGATGTAGATCAGACTCCATTGGGTCGTACACCACGAAGTAATCCAGCTACATACACAAATGTTTTCAACGACATACGCAATCTGTTTGTCGACCTCCCCGAGGCCAAGATCAGGGGATACAAGCCAGGACGTTTCTCATTCAATGTAAAAGGTGGACGGTGCGAGACCTGCTCGGGCAATGGATACAAGAGTATAGAGATGAATTTCTTGCCTGATGTGATGGTACCATGCGAGGAGTGCCGTGGCAAACGTTATAACCGCGAGACTTTGGAAGTGCGCTTCCGTGGTAAGAGTATTGCCGACATACTGGATATGACCATAAATCAAGCCCTAGAGTTCTTCGAGAATCAACCAAACATTCTCCAAAAGATAAAGGTACTTCAGGATGTTGGTCTTGGTTATATCAAACTTGGTCAACCCAGTACAACTTTGTCTGGAGGTGAGAGTCAGCGTGTTAAACTGGCCACCGAACTGGCAAAGCGAGATACCGGTCGAACATTGTACATCTTGGATGAACCCACTACGGGTCTGCACTTCGAGGATATCCGCGTATTGCTTGGTGTACTTAATCGCTTAGTGGACAAGGGTAATACCGTTATCATCGTAGAGCACAATCTAGATATCATCAAGGCTGCCGACCACATCATAGAGATGGGACCTGAGGGTGGTCGAAAGGGGGGGCAGATTCTCTTTGAGGGAACACCAGAGGAGATGGTCAAGGTTGGTGTAGGATATACGGCCCCATATCTGGCAGAGATGTTAGATAATGGTGAGTGTTAACTACATCTGCTATTAGTACTCTATAATCTAAATAAACCTAAACAACAATACTATGATTAAGAAACTTTTTACTGTCCTGTTAGCGCAGATGTTCGTGTTGCCAATGATGGCGCAAGATAGTTTTCCTCTTGAAGGGAAATACTATCGTATGTACAATACGGTGCGTTTGCCTGGACAACAATTGTATTGGACCTCAGCGTCGTCTTATGCCTACTCAGCCTTGTCGACCCAGGAGGACAATAGCCAGGTGTGGGAGTTCGTGCTTGCTGAAAACGCATCGGGCGAGTTCAAGTATCACATCAAGAGTTATGATACTGGTAAATATATGGGCTGGGTCAATCCCGGGGGACAGAATGTCTCTCTAACATCAGAAATCTCTTCGGCTGGCAAGTTTGCCATCACTAAGGTTGAAGGCGAGAATACATATACTTTCCGCACTGGAAATGGTCAAGGCAACTATCTCTTCTGTGACAATCCAGCATCGGGCACAGAGTATCGCTTGGACGGTTGGAAGGCAGACGGATGTGAGAACTTCCACTTCGAGGTCGTTGAACCACAGGTGATTGTCTACAAGTACATCCTTTTCTCTGCCGGCATGCCCGACGGAGCCACCATCACCATCGACGGAAAGGACTATAAGGGCGTTAATGCCCAGGGCAATGTGGAGGTGGAGGTAACACGTAAACTTTCCGAATCCGACATTACCGTCACCGTTGGTGGAGGCATGGGCTATGAAATGTCTGTTGACAATATAAACATGCAGATAAATGTTGACTTCCGTCAAATGTTCCTCCCCGCTCTTTCTGTAGATGAGGCAGAGGCAAAGGAATACCTCATGAAGATGCCCCATGCCTATGTAATGACAAACGGTCAGAATATTGTTCACACCAAGAAGAAGTCAGAGGCCGACCGTTTCCTTTTCTTAGAGGATGCAGAGCAAGTAGGTCAGTACTACATCTACGATAAAGCATCGCAGAGTTATATCTATTACACCAATGCCACCAACGGATCCGTGGTGAAGCAGACATCGCAGAGCAATGTCAAGTTTACCGCAGACAAGTCAGGTGCAAACACATGGAAGATAGTTCTTGGTAATGATGGCGAAAGTGTAACCGTAGTTCCAGGTAGTGTACAGCGTCCCGATGGCAACTCACCAGCATGGAACTTCACTGGTGGTGTGGCAGACAATTGTGTGCTGAACCTCTGGACGGCAAGCGATGTAAATAGTGTTTGGAATATCGTTGACCCATCACTGGGTACTATGGCATGTGCCACCACTATGTTTGCTTTGCCTGGTGCCGAATACATGCACAAGTTGGTGCCCAATGCAGGTGAAAGCATTATAGGTGTGGACTTTGGTTCCATCTCCACTCTTGAACTCAAGGAAGACCGTCTTTCCATGGGCAATGCCTACCGCTATGTCTATGGTCGTGCTCCTCAGGAGGAAGGGGAGTATGTCTACTCTGTCAAGGTCATGGATGCAGAGGGCGATGTTACGGAAACAAAGGTAAGCCTCACTGTCAGCACACACTTGCAATCCCCAACTCCCATGATGTCTTGGTTGACTTGGAACTGGTTTGATTGCAACATCTCTCACGACAAACTCATGGGCGTGCTCCGTGGCATGAAAACCAAGGGATTGATAGACGCAGGTTACAATACCATAGTTATTGACGATGGATGGGCGACCACGCAGACCGACAAGTCAAAGTTGACCTACAACCCAGAGAAGTTCCCCACCGGCATCACTGGTTTCGTACAAGATGTAAAGAACTTGGACCAGCGCATGATAGTGGGCATATACTCCGATGCCGGCACCATGACCTGCGCACGCATTCAACCAGGTTCTTACGCTTATGAACGTCCCCACATGGAGATGTGGGACAGTTGGGGTGTGGACATGCTCAAGTACGACTTTTGCAATAGCGAGGATGCCGCCTATGCCAGTTATAAGATGATGGGTAAGGTGATACGCGATGTCAATTCACGCCGCCAGGCTGAAGGTCGCCGTCCTTTCGTTTTCAATATTTGTGAGTGGGGAACCAACCAACCCTGGCTTTGGGGTGCCGAGGCCGGAGGTAGCAGTTGGCGAGCCACCTACGACCAACGCGAGTGTTGGGTGGGTGAGGGACTCCTGCCAGGTGTACTGACAGGTCTTGACCAGGTGCGCGACCTCTGGATGTATGGTGGTGTGAATCGTTTCAACGATATGGACATGATGGTGATAGGTTTGCATGGACGCGGCAATCCCAGCAACATGACTCCGTCGCACAATGCCAATGGTGGTGTCATCCCCAGTCTCACTGACGAACAATACCGTTCGCAGATGAGTTTGTGGTGCATGTTGTCAAGCCCCTTGGCCCTCACCTGCGACTTCCGCGACAAACCTGTTGCCGATGGCAATACCAGTGCCGGCACTTTGCCCAATCCGCTCATCACGGAAACAGATCTGAACATTATGACTAATCCCGACATCATTGCCATCAATCAGGACTCCCTTGGTCAGCAGGCAGAATATATGGAAGCATTGTCCACAGGTACACAAGACAATGTTGCTTCAGGTTATGATGTCTATGTCAAGGACCTCTCTGGTGGTCGTTATGCCGTTGCCGTGTTCAACCGCTCTTCATCTTCCATTAGTGTGCCTGCCCTCAACCTGACTGATCTTTATATGAAGGGCAATGTAAACTATTCTGTCAAGAACGTTTGGGACGGAACCACCGAGACGGTCACAAACACCCTTAATGCAGGAAACCTGAATGCATACCAGACAAAGGTTTACGTCTTCAGTTTGCAAGACAATACACCCGTAGGTAATGTGGCATCAGAGGAGACCAAGGGGCATGTTCCTGTCTACAATATGGCAGGCCAGCGAATTCCTGCTATGAGAGAAGGTATCAATGTTACCGATGGAAGGGTTGTAGTGAAGAAGTAAGATTCAGCAAGATAAAACTATATAGTTACAATGAAGCAGATAACTTTATTATCAATGGCTGCTATGGCGGCCCTTTCGGCGCAGGCACAAAGCCAGCGTCCCAACATCGTCTACATTATGACTGACGACCACACGGCTCAGGCACTCAGTGCCTATGGCAAGAGCCACATCCAGACTCCCAATCTCGACCAGATTGCCCAGGAGGGTGTGCTCTTCCGCAACAGTTTCGTTGCCAACAGTCTTTCTGGGCCCAGTCGTGCCTGCATGCTCACAGGTAAGCACAGCCACATCAATGGCTTCACCAACAACGAGCACGGTATCTTCGACGGTTCCCAGCAGACCATGCCCAAACTGCTTCAGCAGGCAGGCTATCAGACCGCACTCATTGGCAAGTGGCATCTGGTCAGCGAACCCACTGGTTTCGACCACTGGGACATCCTCATCGGTCAGGGCGAATACTACAATCCTATCTTCCATCATCAGGACGGAAGCAAGTCGGTGGAAAAGGGTTATTGCACCAACGTCATCACCGACAAGGCCATCAACTGGATGGAGAATCGCGACAAGGAACGCCCCTTCATCCTCTTCGTGCACCACAAGGCATGCCACCGCAACTGGTTGCCCGAACTGAAGTACCTCCGCGAGTATGAGGACCAGACCTTCGAGAAACCTGACAACTTCTGGGACACCTACGAGGGTCGTGTTGCCGCCCAGCAGCAGGAGATGGCCATTGCCTCCAATCACGACATGGACCTGGCCTACGACACCAAGGCATATCTCCCAGGCGACCAGACACGCCTGTCGGGTGCTTACGTAAACTATGTGGAGCGCTTGGAACCCGAGCTTAAGAAACAGTACTGGACCTTCTACGATAGCCTTTCTTGCGATTTCAAGCGCCAAAACCTTCAGGGCAGGGACCTGGTGGAGTGGAAGTATCAGCGCTATATGCGCGACTATGCCAAGGTGACACGCTCTCTGGACGACAACGTGGGTCGTCTCATGGCATATCTTCGCGAGAATGGCATGTTGGAGAACACACTCGTTGTCTATACCTCCGACCAGGGTTTCTATATGGGCGAGCACGGATGGTTCGACAAGCGTTTCATGTACGAGGAGAGCCTTTCTACACCTCTGCTCATGCGTTTGCCCGACGGTTACATGCGTCGTGGCGAGATTACCGACATGGTGCAGAACATCGACTATGCCCCCACCTTCCTGGAAATGGCTGGTGTGAAGGTACCTTCCGACATTCAGGGCAAGAGCCTCGTTCCTCTGCTCAAGGGAGAGAAGACCATAGGCAAGTGGCGCGATGCCATCTACTACCACTTCCACGAGTATCCCGCCGAGCATGCCGTGAAGCGCCACTATGGTGTGCGCACCGAGCGTTATAAGTTGATACACTTCTACAACGACATCGACACATGGGAACTCTACGACCTTCAGGAAGACCCCACAGAGATGAAGAACGTCTACGACGACCCTGCCTATGCCAAGGTGCGCAAGCAGATGCACAAGAAACTTGAGCAGATGCAGAAGATGTATAAGGATCCCATTGAGGAGACTATAGCAAGCAAGTAAGTAATATTATCAACCTCTGCTTTTAGAGGTTGATAATATGTATATAACATTTATAATTTTATATATATGCCACATTATAGTGTATTTAGTCGTAATGAGATTAACAAAATAATGCGTCTATTGGCTGAAATGAATGATAAAACACTCTTGGAACGACGGTGCATTAGGGCAGTTTTGCAAAAGACTTATGGTTTCTATACCAGTGATTTTAGTAAGATTAGTCCATATACTTGCGAAACTTTAAGGAAAGATATATCAAAAGGTCTAATACAAATAATACCTTTTCTTCCAGAATTGGATGCTTATTATACAGGAAATCCCAATGTGATATGTTCACGTTTGAATATTTCGGTGGGACAATATTGTAGAAGATATAATAATGTGAAGGTTGGCATAACAAATAATCCTCGCCGAAGGTTTTATGAACATATTGATCGAAATCCAGAAATGCATTGGGAACGTATGGTTGTTAAATATAAGACGGCAAGTGTGAATAATGCTAATACGGTTGAGGATTGGTTTATAAATAACCGCCCAGATTTGGTTAACAAATGGACGGGAAGGAGTGGAATGTCTGGTAATGGGCCTTTTTATGTGTACTTTTTGCTGGGTGATTCAAGGGATTAATATAATATAAAGTAGATAAAGAATAGTTGTGTATGCGTAAACGCATCATTGTCCTCACCGGTGCCGGCATGAGTGCCGAGAGCGGTATCAGTACCTTCCGAGATAGCGGAGGTCTTTGGGAACAGTACAAAGTGGAAGATGTTGCCACTCCAGAGGGGTGGGCAAGGGATCCGGAACTTGTCACCGAGTTCTACAACCTTCGCCGTCAACAGATGCTCGATGCACAACCATGCCTTGGACATAAGTTGCTGGCTGAGTTGGAGCGTTTCCACGATGTGCAGATTATCACACAGAATGTGGACGACCTGCACGAGCGTGCTGGTAGCACCAATGTGATCCACCTGCATGGCGAGCTGATGAAGGTGACCAGTAGCGAGGCACCCAACGCTCCCTCGCAAATAATCACCCTCACCCCCGACAATGCCGATGTGCAGTATGGCGATGAGGCTCCAGACGGAAGTCCTCTGCGCCCCTATATTGTATGGTTTGGTGAAGAAGTGCCCAACATAGAGGTGGCGGCAGAACTTTGCATGCAAGCCGATGTACTGGTGGTCATTGGCACAAGTCTCAATGTCTATCCTGCTGCTGGCTTAACACGTTGTGTGCCTCATGGTACCCCCATTTGGCTCATCGACCCCAAACCAGTGCAATGGAACTCCTCCAGCACCTTTCGCCACCTGCAGATGGGTGCTTCCAAAGGTGTGGCACAGTTCATGAAAGAAATTTTGGAACAATCCTAATATATGGGAATAATAGAAGTATTGTTGATAGCTGTGGGAGTCAGTATGGATGCCTTTGCCGTATCTTTAGCCAAGGGTATCTCTGCTCGTGAAGTCAAGATAAAGCATGCGTTGATGGCAGGTGTATGGTTTGGAGGTTTTCAGGCTATTATGCCATGCTTGGGATTCTTCCTTGGTCTTGGTTTTGCTACTTTTATAGGCCAGTGGGACCATTGGGTAGCATGGTTATTACTGACTCTTATTGGTGCAAACATGGTGAAGGAGTCATTTTCAAAAGAAGAGGAAGATATTGCTTCTGGTTTTGGTTTTTGGCATATGTTCACTCTTGCCGTAGCTACCAGCATAGATGCACTTGCCGTTGGGGTATCCTTTGCCTTTCTTGAGATGTCGATATGGATGCCAATCATCATTATCGGTCTTACCACCATGATGTTCTCCGTCGTTGGTGTACTATTGGGTAAGAAGGTAGGCGAGCATTTCAAATCCAAGGCCGAGTTTGTAGGTGGACTCGTACTAATATGTATCGGATGTAAGATACTTATTGAGCACGTAATGGAGTAGGGAAGATTAAAATGCAAAAGAGGGGGGGCGATGGTCCCCCTTTAATATTGTCAAATTTTATCTGGTTTAAAATTAAGAATAGAGTAATATTTAAACATTGCATAGCATAGGTTATAGCCAATCTTTTGCCTTGAATTTATGATAATTTCGCTTGTTTTTGTAGTTTTGTGGGCATATGATGCGTCTAATGGGCAAAATCACGAACAAAAGAAGAGGAAATGAAAACATTGAAAACAGAATTTGAACAAATGGTGAGGGTGCACAAAGGCACTATCTACACCGTGTGCTTTATGTTTTCGAAGGATGCTGATGAAGTGAATGACCTGTTTCAGGAGGTGTTGATTAACCTGTGGAGAGGTTTTGCGTCCTTCAAGAGGGAGAGCAAGGTGGAGACTTGGATATGGCGCATCAGTTTCAATACCTGCATATCGCAGGAGCGCAAGAAGAAGCACACTTCGCGCATCCCGTTGGAGATGGGTATTGACCTTTTCCACGATAGGGATGAGGATTCGAAGCAGATACAGATGCTGTATCAGCGCATTCATCAACTGAAACCTTTTGACCGCGCCATAGTACTGTTGTGGCTCGAGGGTATACCCTATGACGAGATAGCGGCAATAGTAGGTATCACGGTGAAAAATGTGTCGGTGCGCCTCTACCGTATCAAGGAGGAGTTGAAGAAAATGTCAAACCAATAAAACTTGCCCATTATGACAAATAATATCGATTCAAAGGAGTTGCTTGAGATGAAGGAACAGTTGCTGCTGCTCACCAGAAAGCTGGAGAAGGAGACTATCGTAAACGAGCGTCTGATACGCCGTTCTATGAAGGAGAAGGCCGACAAATTGACCCGGCAACTGATAGCGGAGGGTATGGTGTGTTTCATTATGATTCCTTTCTTTATTTTGGTTTTGCCGACCATCAGCAAGGTATCAATGTTTTTCTGCATCTTCTCCGCAGGATTTTTTGCTTTTGGTGTCTTATATAATTTTTATATGTATATGCGATTCCGTCCCAATAAGTTCATAGAAGGCAATTTGATTGAGGCACGAAAAGACACCTTGAACTTCAAGAAGCAGAGTCTCTGGTGGACATATTGCATAGGCATACCGTTTCTGGTTGTATTTGTGGCATGGTTCGTCTATGATAAGATGCAATACTATCAGGGAGAAATACTTTATATTGTGTTTATTAGTGGCGGAATAGGATTACTGATTGGAGGATGCATAGGCATATATACTTTCACAAAGATGCTCCGTACGGCAGATGATATCCTGAGGCAGATTGAGGAACTGGAGGGAAAGGACTAATGAAAGGACTAATATTAGTGTTTAATATCGTATAGCATTAGTATTCCATTAAAATCGCAATACTAATTGTTTGTAGGAATGCAAAAGAAAACGGAGGAGCTCTATGTGAAGCTTCTCCGTTGTGTTTTTGAGCTGCTACCGAGAGTTGAACTCGGGACCTCATCCTTACCAAGGATGCGCTCTACCACTGAGCTATAGCAGCAAAAATCGGGCGCAAAGGTATAATAATAGCTTCGATTCGCCAAATAAATATCGGTATTTTTTAGAAAAAGTTTTTAGAATTTTCCCTTTGTGACTGTTTGGGTATTGTTGTGTGCGTTTTATTATGTATCTTTACATGTGCGAAGTGAAATTAAATTATATCCAAGCGAAGAGTAAAGAGTATAATACATATTAATGACCATGAATAAATTAAAGAGAAGATTTAAATTCGGTGTGTTGAGTTTGGCGGCATTGGTATGCTTGCCTTTGGGTGCCAGGGATTTTACTCCCAAGAATCCCATGACAATGTGGTACGACGTGCCTTCAACTGCTACAGGTGTGAGAAATGTGTGGATGGAGTATTCTCTCCCCATTGGTAACGGACAGTTGGGCGGTAGCATTTTCGGTGGTCTAAATAAGGACGAGATTCAGTTTAACGAGAAGACTCTTTGGACAGGCAAACCAAGCGACATGCAGGGTTATGGCGGTGGCTATGGTCAGTATAAAAATTTTGGTAGCATCTTTGTGGAAGATCTCAGTGGTGTATTTCTTCCTGGAAAGGATGCAGAGGTGAAGGATTATATTCGTAGCCTCGACCTTCAGGAGGGTGTATGCAGGGTAGAGTGTATGAGCGCACCTCACATGACATCTTATACCAGAACATATCTGGTGAGTAATCCTGACAAGGTTATGGCGGTGAAGTATAGTGCAAAAGGAAGGAAGAAATTACATCTGCTTTTCTCTGTTGTTCCTGGTATGGACATCAATGCAAGTCCTGTCAAATATACCACAGATGCATCTACTATGTGCTATGCAGACTTTAACGGAAAACTCGAAACCGTAGCGTATCAAGCAACGATGTGTGTCCTGCCTATTGGTGGAGGTAATGTTCGTGCTACCGAAAAGGGTATCGAGGTTGTCGGTGCTGAAGAGGTGGTGATGTATATGGCGGCAGGTACTGACTTTGCTCCTAATACCAAGACGCGCACTTCTGGAGTGTCACTTGATGATCTTGGTAAGGAAATGATGTCTCGCGTAAAGAACGCATGTAAGAAGGGATTTGCTAACATTGAGACTGATCATGTAAAGAATTTCCTTTCATATAGCGGACGTGTCTCTCTCAATCTTAATGCCAAGAACTCTCTTCCCACAAACGAGCTTATCGATCATTATAATAAGTTGAAGAATTTGGATACCCCAGAGGCTCGCTTCCTGGAGCAGTTGTACTTCTATTATGGTCGCTATCTGGCTATCTCCAGCAACCGCGAACTTTTGGCTCCCAACAACCTGCAGGGTATATGGAACAACCAAAGTAATGCGCCTTGGAACTCCGACATACATACCAACATCAACATACAGATGAACTATTGGCCCACAGAGCCAACCAACCTGAGCGAGCTACATATGCCTTTGCTCGATTATATCATCCAGAATGCTGGTGATGAGAATTGGAAGAAGGCTGCCAAAAAGTATGCTGGTGTGGAGAAGGGTTGGACCGTCTTCACCGAGAGCAGTCTGTTTGGTGGTATGAGTATCTGGGGAACCAACTACTTCGTTGCCAATGCATGGTATTGCACACACTTGTGGCAACATTATCGCTACACTCTTGACAAGGACTTCCTCGCCAAGGCTTTCCCCGCAATGTGGTCTTGTGCAGAGTTCTGGTTCGAACGCATGAAGGTGGCACAGGATGGCACCTACGAGGCCCCCGATGAGTATAGCGCAGAGCAGAACTCACATCCTAAGGAGGACGGTACTGCTCATGCACAGCAGTTGATTTACAACCTGTTGCTTTGTGTTGACAAGGCGCAGAGAGTGTTGGGTAACGAGGTAACAGGGCTTACCAAGGAGGACCTTGCCAAGTTGAAGAACTATCTGGAGAAGACCGATAAGGGTTTGCACACCGAGGTTTACGACGCTCGTACCGACAAGCACCGTGCTTGGGTGGATGGTCGTAATGGCATCAACAAGGGTGACATCATCCTTCGCGAATGGAAGTATAGCCCCTACCATGTGAGCGACGACCCCGACCATCGCCACATGAGCCATCTGATGGCACTCTATCCCCTGACACAGATAGCGCCTACAAGTCCTTACTTCCAGCCTGCCGTCAACTCGCTGAAACTCCGTGGCGATGCTGCTACAGGTTGGTCAATGGGATGGAAGGTAAACCTCTGGGCACGTGCCTTGGACGGTGACCATGCGCACCTGATCCTAAAGAATGCTCTGCGCCATTCTACCGACTATGGTCTGAACCAATATGCCGGTGGTGTTTACTACAACCTCTACGATGCACATGCACCCTTCCAGATTGATGGTAACTTCGGTTGCTGTGCCGGTATTGCCGAGATGCTTCTTCAAAGCCATACCGACACCTTGCAACTCCTTCCCGCAATGCCATCCACATGGGAATCAGAGGGACATGTTCATGGTCTCAAGGCAGTAGGTAACTTTACCGTAGACCAGGACTGGAAGCAGGGTAAACTAACTGTTGTTAGTGTTAAGAGCCATGCTGGTCAGCCTCTCTATATCCAGTATCCTGGTATCGCAGGCAAGACCATGCGCAACTCTGCCGGCAAGAAGGTTAAGTTCAAGGCAAAGGACGCGAACACCATCGTTTTAAGCAAGACTAAGGTAGGGGAGACCTACACTATAGAAATGCAATAAAAAAGACACCGTATTGTTTGACCTTTTACAAAGTATTGTTTGAGGCGAAACAATATGGTGTTTTAACTCAAACAATACATTGTCTTCAAACTGAAGATATAATCAAAAGTAAAATCAAAACTTAAACAAACAAATATCATTATGGAAAAGATTATCGGACTTATCGATGCTCCATTTACCCCTTTCTATGCTAATGGTGATGTGAACTTGGAACCCATTCCCGCTTATGCTGCTATGTTGCAGAAGAACGGCATGCAGGGTGTATTCATCAACGGTAGTAGTGGCGAGGGTTATATGCTCACCGAGGAAGAGCGCATGCGTTTGGCTGAGGCTTGGGTAGAGGCTGCTAAGGCATTACCAAGCGAATTCAAGGTTATTGTGCATGTTGGTTCTTGTTGTGTTCGCAACTCTCGCATGTTGGCTGAGCACGCACAGAAGATAGGTGCATGGGGCATTGGTGCTATGGCACCTCCATTCCCCAAGATTGGTCGTATCGAGGAGTTGGTTAAGTATTGCGAGGAGATTGCTGCCGGCGCTCCCAATCTGCCTTTCTATTACTATCATATCCCCGCCTTCAATGGTGCTTTCCTGCCCATGGTGAAGTTGCTCGAGGCAGTTGACGGTCGCATCCCCAACTTTGCCGGTATCAAGTACACCTTTGAGAGTATCTACGAGTACAACCAGTGTCGTCTGTATGCCGGTGGTAAGTTTGATATGCTTCATGGTCAGGACGAGACCATCCTTCCCTCACTTGCTATGGGTGGTGCCCAGGGTGGTATCGGTGGTACTACCAACTACAACGGTGTCAACCTCGTTGGTATCATTGATGCTTGGAAGGAGGGCGACTTGGAGAAGGCACGCGAGTTGCAGAACTTCTCTCAGGAGGTTATCAATGTCATCTGTCATTTCCGTGGCAACATCGTTGGTGGCAAGCGTATCATGAAGCTCATCGGTTTGGACCTTGGCCCCAACCGTACTCCATTCCAAAACCTTACTCAGGAGGAAGAGGATGCTATGCGTGCGGAGCTTGAGGCAATCAATTTCTTTGAACGTTGCAATAAGTTTTAAGTTCACGAAACAAGAACACTTTCAAGAATGAAAAAACTCCTTTTATTTCTCATAGTATTCTGTCCCTTGTTAAGCTGGGGACAGAATCGTGTTTCTGTTACTTCCACTCCACCTTTGGGAACAAGTAAGACTGGCGATCAGGGGGTTTCCGGACATTATGCCGGGTGGCTCAATGGCAAGTTATGGACCATGGGCGGATGTAATTTCCCTGAGTTGTCATGTGCCGATGGTGGACAGAAATTTTTCTATCCCTCAGCCTATGGCGCCAGTGTGCAAGTTGCTGATGGGGTTGTGGTAATGGGTGGAACTGATGGTCTTGCTTCAATTCAAAAATGCAGTTTGAAACCATCTTTCGGTGCCGATTACGTCGACCTTCCTGCTTTGCCGAAGGGACTTGATAATTTTGCGGCTACTTACCACAATGGTGTCATATATGTTGCCGGTGGCCAATCAAATGGAGTACCTAACAGCGATGTTTACTCTTTGGCATACCCTGTTACTGATACTGTTTGGACCCACCTTGCCACCATGCCTGATGCATGCCGTCTGCAACCATGTTTAGCAGTACAAAATACGGCTAAAGGTTATTCGCTGTTTATTTTTGGTGGATATCAGCCTCGCATCGATTCTCTTGAACTCTCTGCTGTAGTTCACACAGATGGTCTGTGTCTCAATCTTGCCACTAAGGAATGGACTCGCACTTCACTAGCATCAGTCTGGGTAGATGCTGAGGATGGCACTCGCGAACTCCACCGTCAGGCAATAGTAGGTAGCACTTCTGCTGCCTCTGGCTATAGTCATGTGCTCTTTTTTGGTGGTGTTGACTTTGATATTTTCTTAAGCGCAATTCAGGGTCGTCAGGATAGTCTCTATCTGCGTCACAATCCCGAGTGGTACAAGTTCCGCAAGGATGTACTCACTTATCATACAATCACTGATTCATGGGCTTTGCTTCCTGGTGATAGTCTTTTGGCTCGTGCTGGAGCTTGCCTCACCGCAGAGATTGGTGGCACAGGATGGAGTTATAGCGGTGGCGAGATTATGCCAGGAGTGCGTAGTGCAGATGTGACACATGTGGAGGTTACTAACGAGAAGAACTTCGGTTGGCTCAATTGGACAGTGCTTGTTCTCTACCTCGCAGCTATGCTTGGTATGGGTATATATTTTATGCGCAAGGAGAATGGAGCCGATGATTTCTTCAAAGGAGGTGGTCGTATTCCCTGGTGGGCAGCTGGTATCAGTATCTATGCCACTATGCTTTCCGCCATTACCTATATGGCTATCCCTGCTAAGGCATACACAACCGACTGGACCTATTATCCTATGCTTTGGATGATACTTCTTGTCAGTTTCCCCGTAATCTGGTACTATTTGCCATATTTCCGCAAACTCAATGTGACCAGTGCTTACGAGATTCTTGAGCAGCGTTTCAATACAGCCACACGCTTGTTGGCATCAGCATTGTTCTGTGTCTTCATGGTAGCTCGTATGGCTCTTGTGCTCTACTTGCCATCTTTGGCACTTACCGCTGTTACAGGTATCGATATCTATCTTTGCATTGTTCTGATGGGTTTGGTTACCATCGTTTATTGTACCATGGGTGGTGTTGAGGCCGTTATTTGGGGCGATGTTGTTCAGGGTATAATTCTGGTAGGTGGAGCTATCTTCTCTGTAATATACCTTGCCATGAATACAGAGGGTGGCTTCTCTGGATGTATTGATATAGCACTTGAGAACGATAAATTACGTCTCTTCGATTGGAGCAATTCATGGTCACAAGCCACATGGTGGGTAATCTTGGTGGGTGGCATTGCCAACAACCTTATCTCTTACACCTCCGACCAGACCGTCATTCAGCGTTATCTTACTACTTCTGATGAGAAGTCTGCAGGTCGTGGCATTTTGGTAAATGGTGTTATGAGCGTGTTCGTTTCAGTAGCATTCTATATGATTGGTACAGGTTTGTACACATTCTACAAGACCAATCCTGTAGAGTTGGATGTAACAATGACACAGTCCGATGCCATCTTCCCCTTCTTCATGATGAGTCAGATGCCAGCAGGTATTGCCGGTGCCCTTATTGCTGCAATCTTTGCCGCAACCATGAGTACCATTTCAAGCAATATCAATAGCGTATCCACCGCTTTCTCTGTTGACTTCTGGAAGCGCTTCCGTCCTTCAACCACCGATCACCAACTGCTTGTCGTGGCACGTTGGGCTTCTATGGTCAGCGGTTTGATTGGTTTGGTCGTTGCCCTCTTCATGGCAACATGGAACATCCAGTCATTGCTCGATTACTTCAACGAGATATTGGGTCTGCTCACCAGTGGTCTTGGTGGATTGTTCTTCATCGCTGTATTCATGCCCAAGGTGAAGGGATGGTCTGCTATGATTGGCTTCATAGCAGGTGAGGCTGTAGTGTTCTGGATGAATGCTTATGCCGATGCCAACTTCTTCCTCTTTGGTGCAACAGGTATGGTAGTAAGCGTCATCGTAGCATGGATATTCTCTCTCATCATGCCAAGCAAGAAGAATTAAAATAATACTAGACATCTGGATAGTCTGCTTTCCCTAGATTATCCAGACTCTCTGGTTTATCTGGTTAAAATCAAAAAAACACAAAACACATGATAGATTTCAAACAGCTTGCTCAGCAGTATAAGTCTGAGCTTTTGGATAGAGTGATGCCTTTCTGGATGGAGAAGAGCATCGATAAGGAGTTTGGCGGTTACTTCACCTGCCTTGAGCGCGACGGTGAGGTTTTCGATACCGACAAGTTCATCTGGCTTCAGGGCCGCGAGGTGTGGATGCTGTCTACATTATATAATAAGGTAGAGAAGCGTCAGGAATGGTTGGATGCAGCCATTCAGGGTGCCGAGTTCCTGAAGAAGTATGGTCACGATGGCAACCTCAACTGGTACTTCGCTCTCGACCGCGAGGGTAATCCTCTGGTAGAGCCTTATAACATCTTCTCATACACCTTTGCTGTTATTGCCTTCGGTCAGCTTTCCATTGCTACAGGCAATCAGGAATATGCCGAGATAGCCAAGAAGACCTTTGATATCGTCCTCTCCAAGGTGGACAACCCCAAGGGCCGTTGGTCAAAGGCAGCACCCGGTGCTCGTGCACTGAAGAGCTTTGCCCTGCCCATGATTCTCTGCAATGTGGCACTTGAGATTGAGTCTCTGCTCGACAAGGACTTCCTCGACAAGACCATAGAAACCTGTGTTCACGAGGTGATGGATGTTTTCTATCGTCCCGAACTTGGTTTGATTGTAGAGCACCTTGGCACCAACAACGAGATGGTGGATTGCATGGATGGCCGTCTGTTGAATCCCGGTCATGCCATCGAGGCCATGTGGTTCATCATGGACCTTGGCAAGCGCTTGGGCGACCAGGCCCTCATTGAGAAGGCCGTGAAGATTGCCCTTGCCGAGGTGGAGTATGGTTGGGACGAGAAGTTCGGAGGCATCTTCTACTTCATGGACCGCTTGAACCGTCCGATGCAGCAGTTGGAGTGGGACCAGAAGTTGTGGTGGGTTCACATCGAGACTCTCATCACCATGATCAAGGGCTATGAACTCACCGGTAGCGAGGAGTGCCTTGCATGGTTCGAGCGCATCCACGATTATGTATGGAGTCACTTCATGGATCCCGAGCATCCCGAATGGTTCGGTTATCTCAACCGTCAGGGCGAGGTGTTGCTTACCCTCAAGGGTGGCAAGTGGAAGGGCTGCTTCCACGTTCCCCGTGGCTTGATGCAGGTTTACCAGTCACTCGAGCGCATCGCCGCAAAGGGTTGAGAGTTTAATGTTTAGCGTTTTGCTAATTTGTTTAGTAATCTATGAATGTAGGGACGCTGCGTGCAGCGTCCTTCAACAATAATCTTTATGAAAAAGACAAGTATCCTTTTTGGTGCCGCTATCATGTCATTGCTCATGTCATGTGCACCAGCAGAAAATAAAGAGAATATGACTCCTCAGGAAGAAAAGAACCAGGTGGTGGAGACTATCATGTCTCGCCGTAGCATACGCAAGTACAAGGATGAGATAGTGCCTCGCGAGGTGATGACACAGATTCTGGATTGCGGTATCAATGCTCCTAATGGTCAGAACAAGCAGTCGTGGGAAATCCGTGTGGTAGACAATCCTGCTCTCATGAACGAGATAAAGGCCGCTATGGCCAAGGGACATCCCCAGATGGACTCTGCCATGGTGGCTGGTTGTTTCCGTGGTGCTCCTGTCATGACCTTCATCGCTCGTGACAAGTCATACGATTTCTCTGCCTACGATTGTGGTCTTCTTGCAGAGAACATGGTGCTCTCTGCATGGAGTATGGGCGTGGGTTCTATCTGTCTGGGTAGTCCTGTACGTTTCCTTACTGATAATGAGGAATGCCGTCCTGTCCTTGAGAAACTTGGATTCTCCGAGGGTTATGAACTCTGCCTCTGCGTAGGTTTCGGTTATCCCGACGAGACCCCTGATGCAAAGCCCCGCGATAAGCAGAAGTACCGTTTCGTAGATTAATATAGATGAAGAAGACACTCTCTTTGATGCTTTCTGCTTGGCAGAAGCTGAACCTCATGTCCCGCATACTCATAGGTATAGTATGCGGTACTCTCTTGGCGCTACTCCTTCCCCAGGCTCAGGTTGTTGGTATTCTTGGCGTTCTCTTTGTGGGGGCTCTCAAGGCCATTGCTCCTGTGCTTGTGGCTGTGCTCGTGGTGTCGTCTGTTGCCAAGGCTGGCAATGGACTCGGTAGCCGTTTCCGCACCGTTGTGGCGCTCTACATGCTCAGCACCCTGTTTGCTGCCGTGCTGGCCGTGTTGGCAAGTCGCTATTTCCCTGTAGAGATGGTGTTGTCTGGCGTGTCTGGTGCTGAGAATCAGGCACCGCAGGAACTATCCAATGTCTTCGGTACCATAGCCGCCAATCTTATGAGCAATCCTCTGCGTGCTATAGCAGAGGCCAACTACTTGAGCATCCTGCTTTGGGCCATCATCATCGGTCTTGCTCTTAAGAAGGTGGCATCGCCACGCTCCATCGACATCCTGCACGAGTGGGCAGAATGCATATCAATGGTAGTTCGTTGGGTTATCCAGTGTGCACCGTTTGGTATTATGGGTTTGGTGTTCACCACCGTATCGGAAAGTGGATTGGAAATCTTCACCACCTATGGCCGCCTGCTCCTTCTCCTTGTAGGTTGCATGCTTACTGTTGCCCTGGTGCTCAACCCCATTATCGTGGCTGTGATGCTCCGCCGCAATCCCTATCCCTTGGTATTCCAGTGCCTCAGGGAAAGTGCAGTCAGTGCCTTCTTCACCCGTTCCTCTGCCGCCAATATTCCTGTGAATATGGCCCTGTGCAAGCGTCTGGGACTTGATGAGGAATTCTATTCTGTCAGCATACCTCTGGGCAGTACCATCAACATGAACGGAGCAGCCATCACGATTACCGTAATGAGTTTGGCCACATGTCACACCCTCGGAATTGAGGTATCGCTGGCAAGTGCCCTTGTGCTCAGTATCATTGCCACTCTGGGTGCTTGTGGTGCCTCTGGCGTGGCAGGAGGTTCGCTATTGCTCATCCCCATGGCATGCTCCCTCTTTGGCATCAGCAACGATATCGCCATGCAGGTAGTTGCCGTAGGCTTCATCATTGGAGTAGTGCAGGACTCAGTAGAAACAGCCCTCAACTCCAGTGCCGATGTCCTCTTCACCGTAACAGCAGAAAGGAGCAAGAGATAAACTTAAAATCACCCATTCTAGTCAGACTGTCCCCCTAAGACAGGGGCGAATGATGTCTTTAGAAAAATGACTGAATGTCATTTTGTGCCTCATGAGGGTTAAACTCCCAGTTTAACGTTGGGCAAACGAGCGCTAAGTGCGGAGGGGGACTGTAAATCACCGTTCACCGTTCACCTTTAACCTTTAACCTTTAACCCTTAACCCTTAACACTTTAATAAAATGATCCTATCCAATCTTCAATCCAGCTCTCGCTATGAGAGTCTGCATCCCCTGTTCAAACAGGCATTTGACTACATAAAGGCCAACGACCTCTCCAAGGTAGAACCAGGTCGCATTGAGCTTGATGGTGCCAATCTCTTCATCAATGTTGTTGACACCCAGTTGTCCACCCCCGATGTGATTAAACTTGAGTTGCATCGCAAGTACATTGACATCCATGTACCCCTTACCCAGACCGAGACTATTGCCTATAAGCACATCTCTGCTCTTGGTGAGAGTGAGGCACCCTTCAATGAGCAGGACGACTATGCTCTTTATGCGGACAACGAGGTTTGTAAGACCATAGTCACCCCAGGCGAATTCCTTATTGTCTATCCCGAGGATGCTCATGCCCCCCTTATAGGCAATGGCGCTCAGCGCAAGCTCATCGTCAAGGTCCTGATGCCCGAGTTTTTGTAGGGAGGCTCTACTCCTATGGTTCATATATAATAAGGTATAAGGTATAAGGTATATAATGACACTCAAAATCCTTATGTTTATGTACAAGTTGTGCAAGAGCCTTCTTGCACAACTTGTCGTTTATGCCTTGTTGCCATTTGTGTGGATGGTGGACAATGGGGTAGGGGTGGTTCCCTCCATTTGTCTGTATACCGTCATCTATAACATTTTTTGGTATAACCCTATCTTGCGCACACCTTTCCATGGCTTGCTCTTGCCATATATGTGCTATGCTGTACTTTCTGTATTGTTCTATGGTGTTTTTGACAATTGGTGCCAGTCTTTATGGTTCTGCCTTGCCTTGCCCTTGTATGGTTTAGTCAGTTTCGTGTGTGTCCGTTTGTTCTGTAAATATTCTCGTCGTTTCTCTCTAAAATTCTCGTATCCAGATATAGTGCGATGTATGCTCTTTGTATTGCTTTTTACTGCATTGAAGACTATATCTGTGTATCGTGTTACTTATGGGTATGGAGATATGGATAAGGAGAAACTGGATATCATTGAGCGTCGCAACTATCTTGTGGATAAGTTTGTCAATGTTACTCCCAGGGAGGTGATAGATCATCTTCCTTCCTCCATTGGTGAGCAGTTTCAAGGAGGTTCAAAGCGAGGTGTGCTAAAAAGTGGAGTCGAAAGTGCACTCAAAATATTGAAACACATAAAAGGTCTTCTTATTTCTGCAATCCAACTTCTCGAATAACCAGTCTGCTATGCAAGTTCAGTCAAAGAGAATTGTGGATTGCGACTTCAAAGGCAAATCATGACCTTGTTTGATGTAGTAAACCGAGTATATACCTATTGAAGAATTGCAATGGATTTAAAGGTTGCCTGTGACGCTTTATAAAAGTATTTGGAAAGGGAAACAAACTGCTGAAAAATGTGTTTATAAAAATGTACACAATATTGGCTACGAATTTGTCTAATATTATGTACATATGTACTGAGTATTAAGTACAATTGTCCTCAATGTTGTGTATATTAAATAGTTACTCTTCTTTTAGTTTATCTAAATGAGTCCTATTACATTTGGTTTGCATTTTTAGGAGGAATATTGTCTTCGTGAAAACACGGAGGTAACTATCTTAGGTTTTTGCGTGACCGGGGGAATTATTTTTCTTCTCTCCACTCGCCTGTCTTGAAGTTAATTTCAAAACTGTTGCGATATTGGAAATCACATGAAGTCTCTGTGAAAGAGACTGGGAAAATAATGGTCTTGGACTGTGCCAGATTTGGATCTTTCCACCTATCGCCAACATACAGGAAGGTTGTAGTTTTCGTGCCCTTGATTTCCAGAATGGCGGCAGGTTGCGTGCGGAAGGCCTTATTGTCGCCGATGTTTTCCAATGGGCTCCAGCCCTCTTTCAGATTCTCGCTCCAAGATAGTTTGCATTGGTTGGGTGCCCAACCGGTACAAGCAGAGGAGAACATGAAGTATTTGTTGCCCAATTTTACGATGGCTGGGGCTTCACGTCTTTGCCAAGGGAACAATCTGGTATGTTCCACAACCGAGAGGTAATCTTCCGATAGCCGGAACAATCCCAAGTGCTGGTTTTCCTCGGTGGTGGAGATGAAATAGGCTGTACCATCGGTGTCTACAAATACATTGCAGTCCCTGCTCTTTATGCCCAGAGGCCGTCCGCTCCATTCCAAACGATAGGTGCCATCAATTTTATCGGACGAAAAGCATGCTGCTTCCGAGGCTCCATAGTTTGATGACTCCCAATGGCACCAGACAACATAGCGCTTGGTCTTCTTGTTGTAGAGCAGTTTGGCACGTTCTATCATACGGCGTGTTCCTAGTTCTGGACTGGTTACTCCATTCTCTATGATCTTCTTCTCGAATGTCCAGTTTTGCAAATCCTTGCTGCTATACAGGTTAACATCCGGTCTCCACTCTCGTGAGCGGTCTTCGCCAATCATGTACCAAGTTTCTTTTATTTTGAGAAAACCGGGTGCATGTGCTTGTACGGTGTCTCCGTTTTTCGTCAGCCAGAGGTTGCCGTTTGTGATGGTGGTCCATTCATTCTGCTGATTGCAGAATATCTTGGAGGCAGAGCAACTGGTCAATGTCATGGCAACTATTAGAACAGGCAGGATAATGTGTTTCATTTGCTTATTGTAATCAACAGGTTTTTCCGATGTACAAAGTTAAAGAATAAAACGATATATAGTCCGTTTGTTAGAAAAATAAAAAAAGTTGCCCTGATTTTTGAATTTTTCTTCATTTGTAACAATATTTATAGTGTAATTTAAATTATTTATGGAAAAGAAGATACTGTATTTTGATATGGACGGAGTGCTGGTGGATTTCCAGTCAGGCATATACAAGTTGAGCGAGGAGGTGAAGAAGGAATATGAGGGCAGGGTGGACGAGGTGCCCGGTATCTTCTCGCTGATGTAACTAACTGGTGTATACAATTTTTAGCACGTTTCTGTTCTTGCTAACAAGCGTTCTTGTAGTATTTATTCAAATTGCGCAGCCTGAATAGGATGTTCATGACAGATAATGCCGTGGTGATAGTATTGTGGACGATAGTGGCACGAATGGAATGAGCGAGTTCAAGGGAGGGTGGCTATGTGAAAAAAAACGCCCCGAGGCATGCCTCGAGGCGTGTAATTTAAACAGGATCCTCCTGTGGTGCTATAAATGTTTTGCCCACCACTAAATCCGTTATATAATGGTCCGTTATGTTATCCGCAATGGAAGTATTTGTTGACCAATTTGAGCATTTCTTCCTGATTGCTGCCTATGTCGGCACGAAGAGTTTTGTCGCCATACGAGCGAAGTCGCTTGATGATGCCGTCTATCATGGCAGGGCTGAACACATTGTACTGCTCAAACACGGTGCGCTGCTTCTCCAGACAATCGGCACTGGCCTCGCAACTGTCGGGCAATTGAGCTAGGGAATTCAGCTTCTCGGCATTCTCCTTTTGGTGGATGTTTACGTTCACATAGGTATTTTCGGCAATCTCCAAAGCGTTCTCCAGTTCAAAACCATGGCGGCATGCCACGCATAGTCCGGCAATTAGTTGGTAGATGTCGGCAGAACCATCGGGAGAGCGCATTTCCACGGTCTGCTTCTGTGTAGTGTCGTAGTTACTCTCAGTTTCCAAAGGGTTGGCAATTTTGCACATGTCGCTCTTGGCTGCCCATCCCAAGGGAACACGCACCAGAACAGAGCGGTTGCGGTCACCCCAGCAAATGTTGGTTGGAGCCTCCTGGTGAGGCACGAGGCGGAAATATGAAGTTGGGTTAGTATTGCCAAAGGCAGTAATAGAGGGAGCCAACTGCATCATACCGGCGATGGCGCGGCGAGCTGTAGCGGAGAGAACGCCGCCATCGAGCATCTGGTTCTGTCCGTCCTTGACTATGCGCATGTGAACATGCAAACCAGAGCCAGCCTTGCCTGCGGTGATCTTGGGGGCAAAGGTAATGTCGTATCCCATCTCGTATGCCAGGTTGCGGATTATCCACTTGGCAATCATCAGTTGGTCGGCAGCATCCTCTGCATTTACGGGGAGGAACTCAATTTCGTTCTGCTCATATATCATGCCGTCGATGGTGAAGTTGCCTACCTCTGAGTGGCCGTACTTGATCTGTCCGCCAGCTTGGGCGATGTATGCCATGCATTGTGTGCGGAACTCATTGAATTTGGCATATGGGGCAGACTCATGATAACCCTTCTGGTCGGTGGCAGGGAACATCTCCTCGTCGGGAGCAATGACATAGTATTCCAATTCGCCCATAGCCTGGAAATCCATGCCGGTAACCTGCTTGAAAGCACGGCAGGCCTTGCGCAAGGTATTTTCGGGAGAACTTTCCAATGGTTCGCCATCCTTGTTGAAATAGGAACAGAGCATGGAGAGGGTGGGGATTTCTGCAAAAGGATCCACAAAAGCGGTGCTGAACCTGGGCAATACATACAGGTCGCTGCTGCCAGCCTCGATGAAGGGGAAGAGACTACTACCGTCCACACGCTCCCCACAAGTGAGAATGGCATCAAGATAGGCCAGGTTGTTGATTACAAAATTCAGAGTCTTGAGTCGGCCATCGCCAGCAGGATACATGAAGTTCACCATCCTTATGTCGTTCTCCACGATGAAGTTGATGATGTCTGTCTTGGTGAATTCTTTGCAAGGTTTGCCCAGATAAGCCACGAGCTTATTGGGGTTCAGTTTAAGTTCGTAATTCATAGCAGTATTTTGTGTTTGTTTTTCGTGAAAAGAAATTCAGGTTTTTCACAAAGTTAGAAAAATATCAAGGATAAAGTATGAGAAACGGAATGCAAATAAATGTTTTTGGCCGTAATTATTGTACAAATGAATAAAAATTGCGTAATTTGTGGCGATTATGTGTCAAAAACAACAAATTGTTTAACTATTTACCCCATTATGCCTATAGCTTAGAACTCTACTCCGAACAAAAGATTTTATTAAAGAAGTATGAGTAAATTCAATACAATGTCTGATCATGAGTTGGTCGAATTGTATGAGCAAGGCATAGATGAGGCTTTTGATTTGTTGCTGACACGAAATCAGGAGCATCTTTTCGCTTATATAATGCGTTTGACGCAAAATATAGAAAGGGCCAATGATGTCTTTCAGGAGACATTCATGAAGGCGATTGTGCACATACGTAACCATCAGTATCGTACTACAGGTAAGTTTTCAGCCTGGTTGATGCGTATTGCCCACAATATTGTTATTGATTCAAAGCGTGGCAATAAGTTCTTCGCAGAGTGCAACGAAGATATTTTGTCGGATGTATTGTATAATAATCAGAACATGTCTCAGGAATGTTGTGAGGCAGAGATGTTTAAACAGGCTGACCAACAGATGCTTGCAGACTTGATTAGCTTGTTGCCCCTTCCCCAGCAGGAAATTATCCACTTAAGATTCTACGAGGAATTGTCTTTCAAGGAAATCGCTCAAATTACAGGCACAAGCATAAATACCGCATTAGGTAGAATGCGGTATGCTACTATTAATTTGAGAAAGATGATTGCAGAAAAAGCACTTGATTTTGCCGTATAACTTGGCAAATTCAACTGGGTCTTACTTGCCGTGCGTATTGTCGCAGAAAGTCTGTGACTTCTTTTTTAGGTAAAAGAGTGGGTTGGGGTAGTGGTAGTATCATAGGCGAGATGATGATTTTTTTTGTCCGTACTATGGAATAAAAACATTAGTATAACGTTTTGAAGCAAACAATATTGTGTGCGATAGGAAAGAAATCTTCCTTATCGCACACAATTTATATATAACCATTATGTATAATGTATAATGAATTAAGGCTTTGCGTGGGACTAAAATAGTTTTTATAACAATATCAGACGCACATTAAGACTAAATTATGAGGAATAATATTGCTTAGGCAATGTCTTGTTCAGGATAAGCGATCCGAGTATGGCGCTTGTGATGGTTCCGCAAAGTATGCCAAGTTTGGCGTCGTTTAGCAAAGTGGTCATTAAAGCGTCTTCCTGTCCCTCAAACCCTTCTGGATATGAAAGGGAAGCCATAAAGATGCTGACGGTGAAACCTATGCCACAGAGCATTGCCACACCCGAGAGCGAACCCCAGGTTGCGCCTTCAGGAAGTTGGACAATACGACTTTTTATGCTCAGCCAGCATGCTAACATGACACCGCAGAACTTGCCTACAATAAGACCTACTAAAACGCCAAGACCTACACCCTGGAAGAGGTTGGCAAAACTCATGCCTTCAAAGCATACTCCAGCATTGGCAAAGGCAAAGACTGGTATAATGAGCAGGCTGATGGGGTTGCGTAGTACGTCTTCGGTGTCCTGAAGGGTGGAGATAAGATGGTCGGAGGCTGATTCTATGGAGCGTAGGTTCTGTATGTCTTCCTTGGTGAGCAGGTTTGGTGTGTGCTTGTCTCTGGAAGTGACTTCGTAGAGGGGGAACTTGTCTATCTGCTTTCTGATGCGTTCTATATAGTATTTCGTGCCGTGACTGAGACGAGCGGGTATGCAGAATGCCAGTACTACACCGGCAATGGTGGAGTGTATGCCGCTTTGGAACATGCACCACCACATTATCAGTCCTACCGAGAAGTATAGCATCTTGCTTCGTACATTGCGATATGATTCGATACAGCATGCTATAGCGCAGAGGGCTACTCCGCCTAGATGTGCCCATGAGATATGTTCGGTATACTTTAGTGCTATGACGATAATGCCGCCAAGGTCATCCGCAACAGCAAGAGCGGCAAGGAAGACTTTCAGACTTATGGGTACGCGTTTTGAAAACAGTGAGAGCACGCCCAAAGAGAAGGCTATGTCTGTGGCCATGGGGATTGGTGCACCTCGCTCCATGATGTCTAAATATTGGGCATCTCCGCTGAAATGACATGCCAGAAAGAAGAACAGTGGAGGGACCAGCATGCCGCCGGTAGCTGCAATTACTGGGAGCATGGCTTTGCGTATTGACGAGAGTTCGCCTCCGCAGAATATTTCCCTCTTCAGTTCAAGACCAACAGAGAGGAAAAAGATTGCCATAAGGAAGTCGTTGATGAAACCTCCTACGGTGAGACTTTGGCCATTGTGACTTAACAGGTCAATGTCTCCAACAATGAGTCGGAGAGGTTCATGCCAAAATGATTGGTACCACGAACTTGTGGCTGGTAAATTGGCAACAATTAGTGCCGCTATTGTTGCTAAAATCAGGAAGTTGCCTCCTTGGGCATACTTCCTGATAGTTGACATTAAAGTATAATTCCTTTTCATTTATTTGTGCTCCGCTTTGTGCGGGGCGTATGCTTACTTCAAGCAATCTGCAATGAATGCCTCCATCTCGCTTTCATGCTTCTCAATGCTGAGCAGGAGGTGAAGCTGGTTGTTGGCACGCACGAAGTTGTGATTGTCGTATTGGCACTTCCAGTATTTGTCGCCACTGAGGTAGTCCCACAAGAAGCGGACACACTGCATGTAGGGGAAGAGCTTAACCGCATAGGGGAGGTTTTCTATCTCGACACGAGTCAAGAAGCTGTTTGCACTTGAAAGGTAACCCTCGGTGAATGCCTTGAAAATATCTACATCGAAGCATACAGCGTCCATATCTTGGAAGTCTTCTGCAACTTTGTTCGCACCGGTGCGCAAGAAGTCGCCATAGTCAGAGAAGATAAAGTTGGGCATCACGGTGTCGAGGTCAATGACACAAAGCACATTATCTTGCTGGTCAAACATCATGTTGTTAACCTTGGTGTCGCAATGGCATACGCGCTTGGGCAGAACACCCTCACGGCCCATTCTCTCTGCCTGGCACATATATTCAGCGCGGGCGTTAATTTCCTTGAGCATAGCCTGAACTTCAGGTTCTGCCACACGGCCAACGGGATCCTTCGCAATGACTTCGCGCAACTGCTGAAGACGGAATTCCATGTTGTGGAAGTCCTTGATGGTCTCGCCTAATTCTACGGGAATGTCGGCAAGCATTGCCTGGAACTGGCCAAAAGCCTTGCCCGCAGCACGAGAACTCTCTGGGTTAACAGCTTGCTTGGTGATGGCGTTTTCGATAAAAATCATCATGCGCCAATACTGACCATCTACAATGGCATAAAGTTTTGTCTCGTCGTCTTTCGAGGGCATAAAGGTAAGAACCTTGCGGTCAATCTCTGTTTCACCGGCAGCCTCCAGCTTTTTGCGGATGTGTGTGGTAACGGCATAGATGTTGCGCATTACGAGGTCTACATCGGGGAATACATTTGTATTCACGCGTTGCAATACATAATTGGGGGCATCGGCCTCGGCGGTGGTTACCAGCAGGGTGTCGTTAATAAGACCGGCACCAAGGGGTTTGATGTCACTGACTGTGCCACGGATGGCGAAGTGCGATACAATGTTCTTCAATTCGTTTTGTTCCATGTGTATAGAGATTAATATGTTATTGTGTTTTGCTGAACGCAAATATAGTAAAAACTTGTGATAAACAACAGATGTTCTTTCTGCAATAAATGCTTAAATATCCTAATTTGAACAATATTAGTTCACTTTGCCACTCTGAGGGGCACCTTCTTTTGTCCAGCCTTCAGCCTGAATCTGCAACAGGCTTGTCGAGGAGTTGTTGTATAAGGTTATTTGTGCTTTACCGTTTTCGTCAAGCCTGATAGAAGGATTCCAATAAAGAGTGCGGCGAAAATCGTGTTGCGGCAAAGGAGTTTTTGAATAGTCGGGAGAATAGAACTCGTCTGCGATGGAGAAACCCTTCATCTTCCAGCGTCGGTTTTTTTGATACGATCTTTCTTCTCCGTCTTTCAAGAGTATGAGGTCAACGGTGACTGACGGTATTTCGTTGCCTTTGTATTTGTTGTGTTTGTCGTTTCGTGGAGAGTAATCCGTGTAAACTATAACATCGCTCAAGTTCCACAAGTAATTGTACTTGTCAAGTTTGTTGTCGCTGATGTTGCTGATGGATTCTGGCATAGCATTGGGAATGTCTGTTTTTCTTTTACCTTGTGAGGATGAGTTACGGTCAATTAGTATTTTGCCGTCAAAACGATAATTGATTTCGTATTTTCTATCCATTTTCATATCGCCAATATATGTGCGTGCGATATCTTCTCCAAAACGTGAGGATCCCATGAAATACCCTGGGGTGAATCCGGCGTCACATGTTGCATTGAAGGCTTCATATGCATCTATGATGAAGGCAGGGCGCCAATGCCCAAATCTTCTTCGTCCGTTTCTTCGGGCACCTATAGTAACTTCAGAAAGCATGCGCACATATTCGTCTTGTGCATTATATAGAGGATAGCTCTTTGGCATTGGTGCTATGTGCGATTGGTAGTAGTCATAAGGCTTGACGAATCGTGGATAAATGGGATCAAGTTTTACATAGAATTCGGGAAACTCGATCTCGTCGTGTTTGCTTCTGCCTGTTTGTGTCCATATTGGCGGAACTCCCTTCTTCCATTTTGTGCTGTCGCTTGCGGCAAGGAAGAAGAAGAATTCTTCGTAATAGCGGGGGAAATCAATTGAAAATTCTCCTTGACTAAACATTTCGCCAGTCACTCCCTGGTTACCTGGTTGTGAGAACTCTGCATGAACCACCACCGGGTGTTTTAAGTTGTTCTCTTTCTTGTTGAACCTGTCACGACTATCTTGCTCTCTGCTCTCTTCTGCTTGTTCTTTATATTCTTCCTCTTGTTCTTCTATTTCGCCCCCATCTTCAGCTCCCTGATGCTGGGTAGTTTGAGCTTGTTGCTCGTAGATACTCAAGACTTGTTCTGCCGAATAATTATGTACTTGTCCTGACCATCGAGGGTATCGTCCCTCAGGCATGTGTCGCAAAACAAACTGTTGTGGCAGGGCCATCACCTTCCAGGAATACTTGCGCCATCCCTGCACCATCATCAGCAAGTCGAGTGCCAGGCGTCTTTCTGCATTGTCAGATTCGAAAAACCATTGGGGATGTGGTACAAAACCTTTGATTTGGCTTGATAGTAATGCTTCGGTGAGCATGGAACCAGTGTCGTAGATATATTCGCTTTTGGCCGCATCTCTTACGGCAACAGACAAAGAGGAACCAGGCTCGCCCTTAATCTCAAATGAAATGGGTTCAAAGGCTTTGTAGTTGTTTTCTTTTATTCCATTGAACGATACGTTGTTGTGATTAAATCTGGCTGGTAAGAAGAAACATAATCTGTCGGCATATACCTTCCCTTCGGGATTGAAGATGGTAATCTGGTATACACCTGGTTCGTTGGCAAGGAATTGTATGGTATCGCCATTGAGTTCACGGAAATGCTTCAATATGCCATTTTGCATGATAGTTAGTCCCAACGTATCATTTAAAACTGTTTTTGGTGTAGCATATAAAATATTGATGCCTAAAGTATCGGTGTTGACACGCAAAGCTACTCCGTCTTTGGTGGGGGCGGGCAGTTGTTTAGTTGCAGATTGTGTGTTAGCCGGATTAGTTGAATTCTTCTTTGGGGTGAAGGTTGCCTTCGGTTCTTGGCCGGCAACAGGGGTGATCTCGAAAACTCCTCTTCCGCGGTTCATGGTTTGGGAAACAATGCTGTCTCCATTTGTAAGATGCACACACAATGTTCCTTCAAGGGCCATTCCAATCTCGTTGCGAACCTCCCATGCTATCCGTTGCTTGACCCCCTCTACAAGGTTTCCTCCTTCGGGAAAGAACTGAATTGTGGTGTGGGGATTTTCATTGGGATTTTTGTAATATGCTGCCAGGGGGCGTAATGTCATCTCGGGAGTGTAGTCGCCAGGTGATAGGGGCTTGTTGTATACAGGGAAAACGCGCGAATATAGTTTCTCATAGTCGCGATAGTAGTCTTTGACCATCTGCTTGTTGAAGAAGTAGTCGTCGGCCCATTTGCTATGTGGTTGCTCTGTGATGCCCCAATTCAGTTGCCATCGAGTGTATGCCCTAATTTCGTAATAGCCTGCATAAAGGGTAGTGTCGGTCAAGCAGAAATTGCCATGTCCTTCGCCCTTGTCAAGTGTTATCATCTGGCGTTCAACCAAATAACCATCATTGTTGAGCAGTTCGCAATACAAGATCCCACTAAGGTTTGAAGGCTTGCCATTGTCGGTTCGCCTTACATATGCTTTGTAGAATATGGTGTCGTTCAAGTAGTAACTGCTATTGTCGAGATGCAAGAATATCTGTTCCTGAGGAATCTTCTCGCCAAAAGTCTTCAAACGGTTAACTAAACTTTCAAGATTTTCTTGTGCATAGCAATGTAGGGCGCAAAAAGAAATCAAGGCGAAACTTATTAGAACTTTTATTATGCGCATTATTTTTAGTTTAATATGTTGCTTATTTAAGACTCCATCCTTCTATGGAAGTGCCACGCAGAAAGTCGGAGGCATTCATCTTTCTCTTGCCAGCCAATTGCAATTCAAGTATTTGCAATTCACCATCTGTTAGTCGTATGCAAAGATTTTTGTTCGAATCGGAATATAGATTTGTGCGTTGTTCGTTTGTCTCTTTACAGGCAGAAGGGTTCTTTTTGGTCTTATATATTTTCATGGTGGTTTCCTTGCCATCGGGAGTGATGATAGTAGTCCAGGCACCAGGGTATGGACTTAAACCTCTGATAAAGTTATGCGCACTTTCAACAGTATGGTCTGTCCAGATGATTTGGCATGTCTCGCGGAATATTTTTGGAGCGGGACGCAAATGTTCGTCGGTGTGCATTTGCTCTTGCGGTATGGGCTTTATTTTTCCTTCAATGATATTCTGTACCGTCTCGGCAACAAGATCTGCACCCAAGGTCATCAGTCGGTCATGTATGTCTTCCACATTGTCGTCCTCACCGATGGGAACTCTCGCTTGCTGAATGACTTCGCCCGTATCTATCTGGTGATCCAAGAAGAAGGTGGTAATGCCTGTTTCGCGGTCTCCGTTTATAATAGCCCAATTTATAGGTGCTGCACCTCTGTATTGAGGCAATAAGGCGGCATGCAGATTAAATGTACCTAATCGTGGCATGGCCCACACAACCTCGGGCAACATACGGAATGCAACAACAATCTGTAAATCGGCTTTCAGTTGGCGAAGTTCCTCTAAAAATATCTCGTCTTTAAGTTTCTCGGGTTGTAAAACTGGAATATTATGGCGCATGGCACACTCTTTTACAGGAGATGCTTGCAACTGGCTTTGGTGGCGGCCGATTGGTTTGTCGGGCATTGTGATGACACCAACTACATTATATCCGTCGCTGATGAGACGTTCAAGAGTGGGGACGGCAAAATCTGGCGTGCCCATGTATACTATTCTCAAGTCTTTCTTTTCCATATCAACTTATATTTATATCCTCTCATGTGCAAAGATACAATTATTCTCCGTATATTTGTCTCCTGTATGGAAAAAGTGATAACAGACGGACAATTGTTCGTGTTAAAAGAAAAGATAGAGCAAGCACATCGTGTGGTGTGTGTGTGTCATGTCAGTCCCGATGGTGATGCCCTCGGAAGTACACTTGGTATTTCTGCATGGATGAAGCGTCTAGGCAAAGAATGCAGGGTAGTTGTTCCCAATCGTTTTCCAGACTTTCTCCACTGGATGCCCGGTGTTAACGAGATTATTCGTTATGATAAAAAGAAGGAGGAGGCTGACATATTGTTACGTAGTGCCGACTTGATATGGGTTTGTGATATGAACGCCCCATCAAGAGCTTTGGAGATGGAAAGTATCCTTACAGAGTGCATGGAGAGGAGTATGGGAGTAGCTGGAGGTTTTATGGTGATGGCCGACCATCATTTGCATCCTCAGGAAGGCTTCTGTAATATTCAAATCTCTCAACCCGAAATGTGCGCCACTTGCGAGGTTATCTGTCATATTATGCATCAGTTGGGAGAATTGTCAAATATGTCGGTTAAGGAGGCGACATGCATCTATACCGGTATGATGACTGATACCGGTGCCTTCACCTATGCCTCCAATCGTAGTGTTGTCTACGAATGTATCAGCACCCTTCTTTCTTGTGGAATAGATAAAGATAAGATTTATCGTAACGTGTTCTTTACTTCCACTCCCAATCGTATGCGTCTGATAGGGTATCTGTTGTATGTTAAGATGGAGGTCATAGGCGGTATGAATGCCTCTTTGATGACTCTTACCAATCAGGAGCGCAAGATGCTTGGTGTTAAAAATGGTGATACTGAGGGGATTGTTAATATGCCACTTCAGATACAGGGCATGAGATTGTCAGCTTTTATTAGCGAGGATACCGAGCATGTTGGATTTGTCAAGTTCTCACTTCGTAGTGTAGACGATTTTCCATGCAATGAAATGTCGGCTCGTTTTTTCAATGGCGGAGGTCATAAGAATGCGTCTGGGGGTAGATTACAATGTACCATAGAAGAGGCAATAGAGTTGTACCGCAAGGCAGTTCATGAATATCGTGCTCTCTTGCAAGGATAGAGTCTATTATTGTGGGTTTACTTGATTAATCCTCTGTATTTTTTTTTATCTGCTATTAAAGTGTGGCGATGTAAATATTTTTTGTGTTTAAGAATGGGAAGGGTTGTATGAAAAACAAAATCCTTTCCATTTTTTCTTGGTTTATAATGTTCAATTTGGAGATGTGTAATGTGCATTGTGTGGGTTGCTCTAATGAATTGATAATCAAATGTATTTTAGGCTGCTTTTCTTCTTTATGTTTTTTTTGAAATATAGTTTGTGTCCTATTTCTAACTACTCCCTAATCTTCCGTTCCAAACATTACTATCTTTGACCTCTAAGATTACTATCTTATGTCCTAAGATTTAATCTTCCGCCTCAAAGATTAGGGAGTGTTTTTATCTCTATTTAAAGAATATTTTATTGTCAATATTTTTGTTAGGTAAAGATGTTCTGTTTCGTTTTTATAGATTAATGTTGTTCGCACAAAAAGACTTAAATTTAAAAATAAAAATGTTTTTTCTTAAAGTATTTTAGTATATTTGCAATGTCATTCTCGTACAGAAAGTCCCAATGGGCATAAGGCGGGTATGATACATATACATAAATGGCGTTACTGTACGCTTTGTTTTGACGGTCTAAGAATCTCGCAAATTCATCAATCTGTCGATACAAGGCAACGGGAATCCTCCAAGTGGTGTATTATTTACATCTCAAAATATGATGTCTAAACGGCTTCATATCTATGGTGTTTATATATGCATTGGTGTGGGGCTTTCAGCGTTGCTCGTTTCGGACAGATTGGGGCAATGCGAGAGCCTTTAGACCGTGGAACGAGCATTAGTGCTGGCTCCACGCTTTTTTGTTTATGTAAGTGCATTTGCAAATCAATATTCTACAACATCCGAGTACTTGATTTATGAATATCAACATTTAAATATATAAACACCAATTTATTAATTTCAAAACTTTTGTATTATGATTAAATCAACATCATCAATTCGTTCGGCGGCTCGTGTCGCTCTAAAGGGGCATTGGACCGAGGCTGCAATGCTAACTTTCGTTTATTTTTTCATTTCATGGGTATTTTCTGTTACCGCAGTATTTGTCTTGGATGTAGTTCAGCAAGGGCTTGGTACTTTAGTCACTTTCTTTCTTATGCCATTGGCTTGGGGCTTTTGTATGGCATTCCTTTTGAATCGTCGAGGTGTAGAGGATCCTTTTGGTATTGGTAAGATGTTTGCTGGATACAAGGACTTTATTCGTATATTCACCACTATGTTCTTGGAGGTGATTTATGTCCTTTTGTGGACCTCGCTATTCATAGTTCCAGGTATCATCAAGGGCTTTTCCTATGCAATGACTCCTTTCATCCTGTTTGATTGTCCCGAGAAGAGAAATAATGAAGCTATTGAACTCAGTATGAAAATGATGGATGGTTACAAAATGAAACTTTTTTGTCTCCAACTCACGTTCATCGGATGGGGTATTCTTTGCTTCTTTACTTTTGGTATTGGCTATATTTGGCTTGTTCCCTACGTACAGGCTTCAATGGTAGAGTTCTATGAGGAGGTAAAGTCTGAATATGAGTGTAAGCAGCCATAAGATATACAATTATTATTAGTTGCATTATACTATAGAATCTCTGTACTGCACTTAATAACAGTACAGAGATTTTTAGTATTGTTGCCTTTTTGCTTAAAATAATATTAAAGATAATTTGTGTTTATGTTCCGATACAGTACGGCATTACTTCCTGCTTCTCTCTTTATATATTAATAATGTGTATACCTTTATATATTCTCAGCGATTTTCCCATTTACACTCATTTTTTATTTTTCTTGTAATTTTCTTTAGTATTCCTTTGCCAGTTTAAATAAAAGTTCTACCTTTGCACTCGCAAAACGGGAATGCCTCCTGCAATATTGGAGGACTGACTGTTACGCGACAAAAGAAAGAGTTCTTTGAAAGATTTTCGTAGACAGAAATTGTAGTACAAGCGCTATTATTTATTTAATAGTAGAACATAAAGCTTGTCAATTCCATAAAAAGTC
>JAFYQK010000009.1 GCA_017547165.1 Bacteroidaceae bacterium | reverse complement strand
GACTTTTTATGGAATTGACAAGCTTTATGTTCTACTATTAAATAAATAATAGCGCTTGTACTACAATTTCTGTCTACGAAAATCTTTCAAAGAACTCTTTCTTTTGTCGCGTAACAGTCAGTCCTCCAATATTGCAGGAGGTCGTTCCCGTTTTGCGAGTGCAAAGGTAGAACTTTTATTTAAACTGGCAAAGGAATACTAAAGAAAATTACAAGAAAAATGAAAAATGAGTGTAAATAGAACAATATGGCAGAGACGAGAGTACCATACACCTTATTTATATTATATATAGGGAGGAGGGAATGGTTAGGGATTAGGGGTTAGAGTTTAGAGTTTAGTGGTGAGTGGTGAGCAGTTTTCCGTTTGCCTCTGCGTTCTCCATCGTAGCGAAGCTTGCGACCACTTCGTTAATCTAGCGAAGCGCTATTTACTTGGTTTAATCTGCCCCTTCGCGGAATCTGCGTGCGAGAACAACACACCACTAGTTGCTATTTTTCACGCAGATTACACTAAGAAGCAGATTATAAAAGAATTAAACTGACCAAACATGCAACGCTCACGCTAAAGTAAGAAGATTCGTCGCAGGCTAAAGCCACGACAGATTACGCGAAGAGTGGGGAGCGGGGAGCAATGAGTAGTGAGCAATGAGTGGTGAGCAATGAGTGGTGAGCAATGAGTGGTGAGTGGTGAGTGGTGTGCGATGAGGAGTGAGGTTTAGTTTTCCGTTTTATTCACCTTTGGTTCATCAAGCTAAAGCAGTCACATTTCCGTTCGACAAGCTGGTATATTCATAAATTATGACACGAAATTTGTGTCAAGTAGCCAGAAGAAAGGTGGCGTAATCTTATCAAAAACGTGCCCTAATCTTCGGGGCATAAGATTACAATCTTCCGGGCATAAGATTACAATCTTCGGGGCGGAAGATTAGGGAGCGTTAGGACATGGATTGGAGAACGTTATTATGAAGGTGACAAGACAAATAAATAATATCCTGTATTACAAGCAAATATACACCAGAAAGAATCTTGCAAAAATATCGTCAGCCCCTACCATATTTTGGCATACTGCCTGCTAATGGTGGTGCTGACGATTCATTGCAGATAGTACCTTGGACAATCAAAAATATTGACAACAAGGCCTATCACATCTCCTTATTATCCAACTAATATAATAAGTATTTGGGACATACAGAACTCCTTACCAATGTTTATCCCAAATATTAGTCCTATAGTTTTCACGACCCAGAATTTCAAAACCATCAGAATTGGTAATATCTTCACCCGATTCTTCTTTAGGAACCTCGAGATTAGACGCGGCAAGCATAAATTCTTTTTCGGTAGTCAAATAATCTGTATAAGGCGATATATATTTCTTCTTCATTTGCGACATTATTGTTTTTAAATTTTATTAATAAAACATAGGCAATTATTTAATTACCAACTTTCCATCCACTATATTTATGCCTCGCTGAAGTTCCAATAGTCTTTGACCAGATAGATTATAAACTCTGCCAGAACCTTTATTGACATTACTTAAATCAACAATACTTGTTGTCTCTTCCTCCCACAAAGCAGGAATAAGATTTCTACTTTCACCCGCATCACAGTCTTTTAGTTTTAGATAAGCCTTGTTTGCGCCTAATGTATAATTATTATTCAGCAAGCGGAAGGCAATAGAACCGTCATCCTTTTTGCGTGTCAGCAAGTAAGCCTTATCAGTAGCAACGAGTTCTGTATCTTTAGTTACACCAACCATTAGGTTATTATCTGCAGGCATTACATCTTCAGCTGTAGCGATGAAGGTATATGTCCCTTCTTCACCTTTTAATACTACTCCTTCTCCGGCAGCTATTTTAGCGCTTTCAATTTTAGTTAGTTTGATACTCTCTCCATGCTGAGAGGCAGCATATGCGGTTAGGCCATCGGGTACGGTAGCATTATAAGGTAGGGAGAAGGTGGCATAGCCAGCGGACCCAATAGTTATATTGTCGGTCCTATAGAATGTTGCTCCTAAAAACTCATAATATTTATTATTACTTGTAGCACTAACTGTTACATTAAAAGTAATTTTATAGTATCCGTCTGTTGTTGGTGTAATATCGAAGGTATGCTCAGTATTAGCCCTGAGATTATTTGTATGCTCATATATCTGTGCATTTTCAAATTCGGCATTGTTTGCAACAGATAGCTTTATTTTATTTAAGGTTATGGATTTAGAAGTTTCTCCAACAGAAACGACAACCTTTCCAAAAATTCCTTTTATAGGAGTAGCACATTTAATCTCACGATCAACTTTATCCAACGATTTTCCTCCGAATCTCCATGGAAGCATTTGGGTGTTTCCTAAAATATGCCATGTAACATCATCAATATTAATCAAACTTTCTGTTGCATATCCATTAAGACCACCTTTTACAGGTATGAGATTATATATTGGTGTATAATCTTGAACGATAATTTCAACAATATAACTTATAGTCAGCTCTTTATATTTGGCAGTTATAACTACTTCAGTTATTCCCTCTACAATAACCTCTGGATTGAATGTCCATATGACATCATCAGTTACATCTATTTTGCTGTTATCAGAATATATCGCATTAACAATTAGACCATCTGCAGTTGGAGTCTCGCCAATGACATATGAAGTTTTTACTGGCGAACCACTAATTTCTATTGAAGAAAGAGTTTTTATATTACTTTCGTCCTTTAATACAATGACATTATTCTTATCAAATTCGTAGATATCGTTATATTTTTTCAGTATACCCCTAACAATAACCACTGTTCCTAGTTTTAAATCATCAATCGATGTGAACTGATTGCCATCTAAGTCCAAACCACCATAGCATTGAAATTGCTTCCCTGCTAAGGTGCCATCCTCAGAAATCCAATATGATATACTACCATTGGTTGAGTTAAAACTTTCTACCTGAGATACTATACCTTTTACATAGACCTCCTCGCTAAGTCCCCTTCCTACGTCTATAATATCATAAGCCTCCGTCACAGAATAGGCATTTTCTGCCTCATTGGCAATAGATTTAAGACTGATAGCAAAAGAAGTTTCTGCTGATAGATTCTCGTATGAAGCTATCGCAGTAATCGTCTTAGTTTCTTTTGTTATTTGTTCGGGGATAAAAGACCACGACACATAAGGTGTAACATCCTTAGAACTTTGGTCATCGTATGTAGCCTCAACAACAAGTCCTTCTGCTGATGGGGTATCATCAACATAGTAAGCTGTATTTGTAGGCATACCGCTAAACGAAAGAGATGTAATAACAGGCGCACTTGCATTTTTCTGGTATGTCACAGCTATCGACTTTATTCTTCGGTGCCCACTAGAGCCACCAACGGTGAATTTAATAGACTCGGATAATCCTTCCCATTCATTATTTGACGAATTATATTTACCACAATCTTTAGTAATTTCATTTGTTCCATCTCCTGTACCAAACGTAAACTTTATTTTTTTTATTTTCCCTATTGTGGAAGTGATAGTAAAGTAACCTCCTCCGTACACTCTAATAGCATTACCTGTATCGTAGTATTTACAGGCATTGCTATTTGTTCCTTTATCAAATACCACAATAATATCTTCTGTAACTGCGACATGGGTTATTACTTCCGCATTATCATAACCTTGTTTACTCGCATCAAAAGTTACAGTCACATCCTCACCCCACACATTCCCTACTCCTGCCACACAGAGCAACAAGCAGAGGACTCCTCGCATGAAGGAGTTCCTTAATAAATATTGTTTCATTAAATTATTATTTGAAATTTATGCCTTATTTACTTGCTCAAGCATCATGGAACACCAATCCGCCAGCATCCTCAGGACGGACTATGCCTGGGTATTCGCAATGGAAATCGTTTGTGAGTCGCTGGATGTAGCGTGCTGCCTCCCACTTTGCCATTGGCAGGTCGTGCAGAAGATAGTTGCCACATGTTGCAGGAGTGGTACCTGGCACCTCATCGGCATAGTCAACAACATACTGGAAAGCCCGGAGCATCAATTCACGCACGACTTCGCAGGGCCATTCTCCCTTCATGATGAGATAGTTACCTGTCAAACAGCCCATTGGTCCCCAGTAGACAATACGATCCTTCCACTCTGCATCGTTGCGCAAATATGTAGCAACAATGTGCTCGATGGTATGGATGGCAGAAATATGTACAGCAGGCTCCTGATTGGGTGCCGTCATACGGATATCGTATGTAGTGATAGTCTCCTGACCAACACTGTCACGACGAGAAATATAGATACCTGGCATCAAGTTACGATGGTCAACCTGAAAAGAAGGAATAAGATCCATGATGATTATATGATTTTAGATTAATATTATTCTGACAACAAATTTTGCAAGCACTGGCGAAGCGAGTCGGTCCAATATGGGATTTCTATTTTGAAGACACTCTGAACCTTTGATTTATCAAGGACAGAATAGGCCGGACGCTTCACAGGCGAAGGATACTGACTGCTAAGGCAAGGGGTAATCCTGCACTGACGCAAACCCTCTTTCCCACCAACCAGTTCGTTTGCTATTTGCTGAATCACATGTGTGAAATCGTACCACGAACACACACCAAGGTTAGAGTAATGATAGACACCACTCTTTTCGTATGCCGTCTTCCCCACTCCATCTGCGGCATAATCCTGAAGAACCACAAATATTGCCTTTGCCAAATCAAGAGCATAGGTTGGAGTTCCACATTGGTCATAAACCACCTTCAACTCTTCGCGCTCAGCCGTAAGTTGGAGCATTGTCCGGCAGAAGTTCTTGCCAAACTCCGAATACAGCCATGCCGTACGTATTATAACATGCTTGCAACCAGTGGCCTCTATCAGTTCCTCACCCAACTTCTTTGTCCGCCCATAGACACCAGTGGGAGTACCCTGCATATCTTCTGAACACGGAGTGTTATATGGTTCTGCACCAAAGACATAGTCAGTAGAAATATGTATCAGCAACCCACCAACGCTCCTCATTGCCAGGGCAAGATTCTCCGGTGCATCAGCATTGAGTTTCTTTGCCAACAAAGCCAACTTTTCATCTGTTTCGCAAGCATCTACATTGGTCCATGCCGCACAGTTCACAATTGCTTGCACCTGATTCTCCTCCACCATTTGCATAACCGCCTGGCGGTCGGTGATATCGAGGAAGACCGTCTGCCTGCCCTCTACCTGATTTACATCAGTGAAGATAAATTCATCACCCACATTACCCTCTGCAAGCAAACGCATCTCCGAACCAAGTTGACCATTAGCACCAGTGACCAATATTTTCATACAACAATAAAGCCTTTTATTTATCAAAAAATCATTGTCTACAAAGTTACGATAATGTATCTAAAATACAAGCAGTCTCATTATTATATTTTAACAGTGATATTAAAAACTATTTATTTTCTTTTGTTCAAGTGCAGTAATCTTCGTAACTTTGTCCTTGATTTATTATGAAAAAGCATTATTTTCTTTTCCTTTTGGCATGCATATGCTCCTTAGGACTACATGCCTCACAGACCGATTCCATATCTGTCACCCCTTCGCACAAGTACGAAGGTCCCATGATTACAAAATTCGGCATCGACACCCGTTTTTCATGGCAGATGCTCCGTGCCAACGGACAAACCGACAACCAGCACACTGGTTTCCGAGGCGAGTTCATCAACCTCAGTCTTAACGCACGTCTCTACAAGGGACTATCTTTTGCATGGCGTCAGCGACTCAACATCACTTCAGAGCGAAACTTCTGGAATTCAACTGATTGGATGGAACTCCATTACTCGGTCAACAATCATTGGCATATTTCTGCTGGTAAGCAGGTTGTTGCCATTGGCGGATATGAATACGATCGTGCGCCCATAGACCTCTATATCACAAACAGCGAGTTCTGGCATCACATAGCATGCTATCAGTTTGGCGTTAGCGTGGCATACCGTTTCAACCCTAACCATCGTTTACTCTTCCAGTTCTGCAACAGTCCCTTCCGCACCGACATAGGCAACAATAACACATATGGATTCTCTCTGATGTGGAACGGCAAACACGGCATTTGGGAGACTATTTGGTCGGTCAACGCCTTCCAGTCAACGGGCAACCGTTGGATGAGTTATATAGCTCTTGGCAACAAATTCACCTTTACCAAAAACCTTTGGCTTGAACTTGACTACACCAACCGAGCAAGCAGCGGTCAAACATTCTTCTTCAAGGACTTCACCATTGCCTCTGAGTTCAGTGCCAAGCCCCATAGCACCATCCGCATGTTTGCCAAGTACACCTTCGACCTCAACGACACCAATTCTGACGCTGATGTATATGTTGCTCCTGGCACAGAGATGCACACCGTTAGTGGAGGCATTGAATACGAACCCTTCAAGAAATACCCCAAAGTACTGCGTCTCTTTGCTGTTGCCGGTTACAACTGGGGCGTTAGCGGCAATGCCGATAGTGCATTGAAGGATGGTGAGATAAGACTTTCGGCTGGAGCAAAACTCGACCTCGATATATTAGAGGGCCTGCGTTGGGCGCTGAAGAAAAAGAAGAATTAAAGATTTGGGCCATAAATTATTAAGGTCCCCATTTTTATGATTGATATCCAGCTAACATCACAAAGCTAATCTACAGAACCTTTAAGAAAGAAACATATGCTTAAAAAGATTCCAAACGGCATTCCTTGCCTTATTATCATTTGCCTGCTCTTTGGTTATATGGGGTATGTAATGGGACTCACCAACATGCTCAACACCATCATGCACACGGCACACGACCTTTTGCTCAACACCGTCTTCTATCTCATGGGCATGTGCGTCATCACCGGAGCTCTGGGCAAGATTTTCGTTGAGTTTGGCGTAGTTGACCTCCTTCAGCGTCTGCTCCGTCCCATTATGCGCCCAGTATTCAACATGCCTGGCGTGGCATCGTTAGCAGCAGTGCTCACATTCTTGAGTGACAACCCTGCAATCATTGCACTTAGCCAGGACAAAGGTTTTGCCCGCTACTTCAAAAAGTATCAGCATGTGTCACTTGTTAACTTTGGCACAGCTTTTGGCATGGGCTTGCTTGTTATCGTCTTCATGGTAGGCCAAGGTTACTTCCTTGCTCCTTTTGTTGGTTTCTTTGGCACCATGTGCGGCTGCGTTATAGCAACACGCCTAATGCAATATTTTACCCTAAAAATGTATCCTAACTACAAGCACGAGGATGCCACGGCAGTTACCAACTATCAAGGTTCGGAGGAATTGCCAGATGTAAGTTTCACCCAAGAGGAGGATAAGAAGAAGAATGACACCAGTCTGTTTGTTCGCGTTCTTAATGCCTTGTTGGATGGAGGTAAGGATGGTGTTAGCATTGGTTTGGCCATCATTCCTGGTGTATTGATTATCAGCACCCTGGTAATGATGCTTACCTTTGGCGGCACAGCTGAGGGTGTAGACGAGATGGGCAACGAAATTATTGTTTACACAGGTGGAGCCTTCCAAGGTACCCAACTCCTTCCTTGGATTGCCGGCAAACTTAGCTTTATATTTGAATGGCTATTCGGCTTCACCGCTCCCGAACTTGTTGCCTTCCCCATCACTGCTCTTGGTGCCGTGGGTGCAGCCCTTGGTTTGATTCCCGAATTCACCGCTAAAGGTATCATCGATGGCAATGCCATTGCCGTATGCACCGCTATGGGTATGTGCTGGAGTGGATACTTGAGCACCGATGCAGCTACTCTTGACTCTCTGGGTTATCGTCCATTGGTAGCCAAAGCATTCCTCAGTTCTTTTATCGGTGGCATATGCGCTGGTATCATCGCGCATTGGGTCTATGTAGCAATCATATATATAAGCTCGTTGTTTGCAGCGGTACCCGTTTGGAATGTACAAACACAAGGCACATTGTGCAACACTCCTGAGCATCAACAAATAGAACTGACCATGATGGACGACAGCACCTTTATTGCAAAGGACTGGTACGGAGAAAAGGGCACAGATCTTTGTTTCCGCGTAAACCAGAAGGACTCATCCATCGTAATCACCAATGCTTACGCACAGAAAGACGACCAGTTCTACTTTGTTCGTATCAACGAGAAGGCTCTGCAGGGCGAGGTGGCTTATGCTTTACTCTACCCTAGCGAGGAGTATTCGAAGTACAGAGGCGACGATAAGGGTGGCAATGTCTACATCTTCGCCTTCCTTTACGACAAAGCGCACCGCCCCATCGACCGCGGTTTCTACGAACTTGTGTGGGGCAATGGCGAACCTCAAACAGTAGAGGCCGAGAAGTACATCCAAAAGGAGATTGCTGCTGAGCAAGACAGTCTGAGCAAGGACTCTACCTACGAGACCATTGCTGAAAAGATTATCAAGGAAGAAGTGGTACAGGAATAAAGTCTTTTTAGCTACATATAAACTGCGCCAAGATTTAAGGCCAACAACATAGAAGTGTGCCGGCAAAAGAGAGGAAATACACAGCTCTCGCTTGCCGGCACACTTTTTCTTTCGCCTCGTATCCCCCGATGATGTGCCTTTTATGTCGGCACATTAAAGCATTGTTGATACGACAACAAAAGATTGTTGATACGACAACAACGCTTTGTTGATACGGCAACAATTTCAATACTTCACTTTCTCTCCCACAAAAGGACATTGCACACAACAGCAAAAACAGTGCTTTTTATGTTAAAAAAACGGCACTTTACCCCCCCTATTTGCGCAACTGAGAAATTATTCCTAACTTTGCGAGGAATAACCTTTTATATTTATATAATTTTTTAACACTATGAAGAGAAATCTACTAATGTTAGTGGCATGCTTCAGCATGCTATGTGCATGGGCAGACGAACCCTTCCGCAATCATCGCTACGACTCGTTCAAGGCGCTGGAACCTGCAGAAGGAAGTATTCTGTTTATTGGTAATAGCATTACCGACATGCATTGTTGGCCCGAGGTGTTCAAAACATCTGAAGGCAAGTATCTGCCCATTGTTAACCGAGGCAACTCGGGTACCTACTCTACCGAGCAGAGCAACAATATCGAGAGCTACTTGGCAAACAAGCCCAAGAAGGTATTTATGATGATTGGTACCAACGATCTGGCTTCGAGTGGAGGTTTGGATTTTACTGGAGAGCAAATTCTTGCCTACATCAACAGCATCGTGAAGCGTATACAGTTGCGTTCTCCCGAAACAAAAATTTATCTTTACAGCATCCTAAACAACAACACCTCTAACCGTCAGCGTGAGCGTTGGTTGCATGCCAATGAGGTTATTAAGGCTTATGCCGATGCTACCGAAGATGTTACCTACATTGACCTATACGACAAATTGACAAACGTAGCAAATGGAGGTGCGTGGAGCTATGATAACCTACACCTCACTGCTGGTGCTTATCAGGCATGGGCAAAGGAAATCTGCCAGTATCTGCAGGAGGACGAGAGCTACACCGTGAGCACCGTTTATCCCGACAACACTCTGGAGAAGCAGAACAACGGTGGTTTGGGTGGTGCACACGGTATGCGTGCCACATACTTCAGCATGCTACCTATCAGCAACGCGGATATCCTATTCTTCGGCGACGAGATGGTGAAAAACGGCGAATGGCAGGAGTTGCTTGGAAACCTCAATGTAAAGAATCGTGGCACTGGTTGGGGTTATGGCGGTGACATTGCTACTACCAGCAAGATTGTTGACGCTACCTATGCCGAAACCGGTGTAGAGAAGCAGGAAGCAAAAGCAATCTTTTTGTACACTGGTACAGGAGATGCCAACGGCACTACCGATATTGAGACCGTTAAAACCAACTACAAGACTTTGGTTGATAAGATAAAGGAGAAGTCTCCCACATCTACTATTTACCTGATGAGCCTTTGCCCCACTAACAATGCGAACAACAACACAAACCGCATCTCTGCTCTCAACACTTATATGCAGAGTCTCGCAGGTGTGAAGGTTAAGTATGTGGATGTATATACCTCACTTCTCAATGGTACCGTGGCAAACACCAAGTACTTCTACCCCAGCAACTATCTCGGAGCTTTGGGTTATGTAAAGGTGGCTCAGGCCATGAAGTCTGCCCTCAATGTTGACTTCCCCGAGGATGTATTTAGCGTTATCGACGATGCAACAGCAGAGACACGCTATGCACAAGCAGGTTTGCGCAATTCGTTGGGCCAAGTAATTACTCGTGGATTAGTTGCACCCCGTGGTGACGAAGCCGGTCAGTACAACGCAGAAAAAATGAAGGCCTTTGATGCAAAGATTGCCGAGGCAAACACTATCCTTGAGAAAAACAACATCACTCAGAATGAAGTTACCTCGTTCTCTAACGAGCTCAACACTATCCTTAACAGTGCGCTTTCAATGCCTAAGGCAAGTACCTCAAGCGAAACTATATGGTATCAGTTGAGTACTCCTCAGCGCAACAAGAAGTACCTCACCAGCACAGGTGCCGGTGCCGGCGTTGTGGGTGAGGACAAAAACAATTATGCTACGTCAATGTGGAAGTTTGTTGCTCGCGGAGACAATAGTTTTGATATTGTTAACCGCAACGACAACTCATACCTTGCTCCCACAGCTGGTTACAACACACAAATAACAACCTCTGCCACTCAACCTACAAATGGATGGACATTGAGCTATGCAAATACTCCTGGTCTTTTCATTATAAGCAGTGGTACTATACAATTGAACCAAACAACATTTGATAATGCACCTGTATACAACTGGAGCAATGGGCAAACTGGTACCGACCGTGGCGATTCTGGTTGTCAGTATTTGATTGAAGTTGTTGTTGGCGAACCTGATGAGTTGCCCGACCCATCATTGATGACTCTGACTTTGACACCAACAGAATTTGAAAAGGCTAATGGCAAGTCTACATGGACATACCATGGCAATACCACCAGTGGAGGATGGTATGGCAAATTTGTTACAGGCACCACTCCTGCCGTTACTGTAGAGAGTACTAATCTCGCTGTAAACAATATGGGATGGTCACAAAAGCGCCCCTGGCTACAAACAGGTTATACCTACAATATTACTGTGCCTAAAGGATACGAGATTACCGAGTATGAGTTGAGCACATTAGATGGAGATGGTTTCAACGGAACGTTCACCTACACTACCGCCGATGGCGTGGCAACAAGTCCTGCACAAACAACAACAGAGCAGACCGTGGTGGCAAAAGGACTATCTACCGACACCATCACACTCAAGGTTGGTACAGGTACAAATGGAACCAAGGGCATATTGATCACCAAACTGGTCATCAGATATAAGGAAGTACCAATAGAGGAGGAGAATCCCTCTGAGTTGACTTATATTATCGACAAGGCAAATGGTAACCTCTATCATGCAAATGGAGGTGAAAACCAAAATTGGAACAACAATTGGAAGAGCAATATAACTCCACAACTACAATTTGGTTGTGGTCCCAATAACATGAATTGGGCTAACAATAATGTTCAGTTAATGACGGGTTCAAGTGGTAGCGCAACATACTCCTTGACAATACCCACAGGATATGTTATCGCAGAGTATAGTTTCACATTTGCCAATAACAACCATAATCAAGGTTTGAGTCTTACAATGGACGATGGCAAGCAATACACCACTAAGCAAACTTCCCAAACCATAAGTTCAAAACAGAAGACATACTCAATGTCATTCACTTTGGCTGGTGCCAACGGCAATGGTGTTGTTTTAACCGACTTCGTTGTAAAGATTAAGGAGGACAAAATAGAGGCTCCCGAGTTCAGCACCGAGGGCAATGAGCACTGGTATTACATCGCTAGTGCGTCAACCCAAGAGTATTGCAAGAACCAGGTAATCTATTACGATTCTGACCAATCAATCCTGCGCTTTGACAACAGAACCTTCAGTGGTGACCGCATTTGGAGTTTCTGGAAAAAAGATGGTAAGGTTACTATCAAAAACTACAACGGTCAACACTTCGGAACAGCTGGTGCTGGCACAGGCAATAGCACAGCATTTGGTGTTGTAGATGCTCCAAATTATATCTATACCATCCAAGAAGCATTTGGCGCATTCATCATAAAGGATAGCAACGTTGAACTACATGCACAAAGCGATGGTAAGAAGATTGTCAGATGGGCATCGGCCAATGGCAACGCTTCGCTTTGGAAATTTGACGAGGTGGACATCAGCAATGCCGAAGCTGCCCTTGGTTCAACAAGAGTACAGCAAGGTAAAGTAACTACTGCTATCGGTAATAAGAACCAGCCAATAGTTCGCTCTGTAATTCAGATTTCTGGTCTTAATGGAAGTTGTACATTCCAGGGGATTAAGGGTCGCTTTGATGGCACAGACAAGAACGACATCACCAATGTGAAGGCTTATTTCGCAACTAATAACCGCGAACTTTTCATCGACGACGAGAAGAAGATGACTTGGCGTGATGAGAATGCAGTGCAGTTTGGAGAGACAACAAAACTAGACGAGAATGGAGAATTCTCATTCATAGGCACAAAAGTACTAACTCCAGGAAACCATTACATTTGGATCACATACGACATTGCCGATAATGCCCAAGAGGGTAACCTTGTTGATGCTTCAATCACAAGTTATACTATCGATGATGAAGAAATTGTGGAAGAAAGCGGCAATCCTGAGCACATGGCCACCATCTTCCTTTCTGAAAGTGCAGTGCTAATGCCAATGGACAAGGGTTCTCTTTACTATCGTATCCCCTCCATCACAGTAAGCAAGGATGGCAAGCGTCTCGTCACTCTAACCGACGACCGCAAAGCCCACAATAGTGACCTTCCCTCTCATTGCTACCTCGTTGCGCAATACTCCGAGGATAATGGCAAAACATGGAGCAACCCTGTTACCGTTGCCGGTACCGCCGAGACTGGTGGTAACTATGGTCATGGTGATGCCTCTATCGTTACAAACCGCGACAATGGCGAGATAGTAGGTATCATGACCAGTGCAGGGACTTATGGCCATGGTTTCTTTGCAGGCACTGCAGCCGAGCCTCCTCGTTGGAAAACAATCACAAGTAAGGATGGAGGTCTGACTTGGGAAACTCCCGTTGACCATACTGATGACCTCTTTGGTGCTAAATGCGACAATCCCAAAACACAGACTTGGAAGAGTGGTTTCTCTGGTTCAGGTGCAGCCCTTCAAAAACGCGACGGTACTCTTGTATCAAGCTTCGTAAACCGTGAGGCCGACAACAGTCAGAACTTCTACTTCTTTATGAGTAAGGACGGAGGTAAGAACTGGTATGTAAGTGGAACAAGCGGAACAAAGGCTGCCGATGAGCCCAAGACCCTCGAGCGCAACAATGGCGACCTTGCCATCAGTGTACGCGCAAGCGGGTATAACTACTACAACTATACCTCCGACGATGGTGAGACATGGCACAACCCATCACAGACACGCTTCACCACTGGTATCTCTGGCAACGCCTGCGATGGTGAGTACATGGTATGGTGCTCTACCCTTGAGGGTAACAAGTGGGATATTGCATTCCAAACTCTCCCCAATAACGCTAGTCGCAAGAATGTGAGCATAGCCCTCTCTACCGACGAAGGCGCAACCTTCGGTAATCCCAAGACCATTTGCCCTCGTGGTTCGGCATATAGCGCAACAGTAGTATTGCCCGATGGCACACTTGGTTGCTACTACGAGGAGGAAGGCGTGTTCGGTGGTTTCACTATGCGCTTCGTTCGCTTCTCACTCGATTGGGCAAGTAACGGTAAGTACAAGTTCAGCGATGAGAATCCCTTCTTCCCCATCAAGTCAACCAACGAAACCGATATAGACGAAATCATCTCAAATCCTGAAAATGCAGAAAATGATGCGATGTACGACCTTCAGGGCCGCCGCATCACAACTCCTCAAACCTCAGGTATCTATATCCAGAATGGAAAGAAAGTTATTGTAAAGTAATCTCACTTGAGCCAATGCTCAAGACAAAAGCAAGAAGAGGGCACCGTAGTGTCCTCTTCTTTGTGTGTCTTAGTGAACATCAATTAAGAAATAATTCTTAAGTTGCTACACTCAGAAATTGGTCTCTATTATAGCATCAAGCAACTTCTTTCCTTGGGTATTGAAACTGGCCCAATGAAAGAGAGCCCCTGGTACTTCATCTGTGCCAACAAAGTCCATAAAAACTATCCCGTAACCATTTGAAGAGGAAGAAGTGGTAATAAAATCAAGAACCAGAGGGTGGAGCCAAGCGGCGTTACGTTTGTAACCCGAAGTGGTGGCAAAAAGACCAGTTCCCATCCATGTCGAGGCATAACCGCTCAAGAAGTTCATTGTCCACACACCCTCTTCTGCTGCTTGAGCCCTTTTAAACATTAGAAAAACTCCTTGTTTTTTTTGTAATTGTTTCTCTTTGCTTGTAGGAGCATAATAGTCCTGCATCTGCAAAGTGGCAACTTCAGAAGAGGCATAACTTGTGATTTGAGCCTGTGTTGTTACATCTGCAGAATGACACCAGCCTGTCACTAGAGCCCCCTTGTCTGTTCCATAGTAAGGACTTCTGGTTAGAAACAGTATCTTGCCACGAACCTCACCTAGCGTGAGATACGGATGAAAAGCAACAGCATGATTGCCTAAAGAATGGATATATGTACCCATAAAACGAGACCAGTTTTTCTCTTCCACTTCGTTCTCACTTTCACTTTCGTGGCGTATAAGCACTATAGCAAATTCAGAAGGATTAGCACTCAGTTTGGAGAGAATAACATCTATAGCCTCAGAGAAACTTGTCTTGGTCCTTAGAGAACCATGATATATGTGAAGAATTGTATCACACAAGGCAGGCCGCAGGTCAAAGGCCCGCACTCCGCTATCCCACTGCTCATCAAGCGACAGTTCCTGCGTTCTACCTAAACCAACATTTAATACAAAGCCATCACCTGTAGCTGCATCATGAGCGCCAGGAATGGACAACGTAGACAAGAATACTGTATCATCCAAAAAAGACATCCAGTTGTGTCCCTGGCACCTTTGGGCAAGGACATCTGTATCGCAACATCCTAAGATGAGAGCATATAGTATGAGCTGTCTAGTTATTACCTGTTTCATAGATTATAAGTCAAACTTGCAGCGAAGTTACGACCAGGGGCACTGATTCCAGAGGAATATGGTCGGTAACGAATGTCAGAAATATTTTCTATTGTAGCATTTAGTCTAAGATTCTTCAGAATCGCATATGAAAGACGCATGTTTATTGTTACCCATGCTGGCGAATAGGCATTGCCATTTTCATCCTTGGCATATATCTCGGTTTTAGCTCTCTCCTCTTCAGGCATATCACAAGCGTCTCGCATTCCCTGAAATGCAGTAAAGACCTCAATACATATTTTTTTATTCTCAAAACCAATGGCTGCACGCCCAAACATAGGAGCCACATGTCTGGAAGGAGAAACCTGTCCATTATCCAATTCCTCAAAACCTCGTTGCCAATTGAAATGAGCATCAACATAGAAATAGCGTGCAAAACGCGACTGCAACGATAGTTGTATGCCCCATACACGAGAAACAGCAGCATTTTGCAAGGCCTGTACTATGCACAACTCACCCTGGTATTGCATAGAGGACTGACCATTGAATATATAATTTCTTCGTACTATGGCATTACCTAGTCGTGTATAGTATGCCGTTGCGTCAAACATTAACCATGAAGAGAAATGTTTTGCAAAACCTACCTCAAAATTGTCTGCATACTCTGGTTGCAGAGATGGGTTAGGAACTGTAACATATCCATCAGCACTATCAAAAAGTTTTCCCATGTCATCTACATTAGGTGCACGAAAACCACGCGCATAGTTGACACGCAACAAGAAGGTCGACGAAGGACGCCAATTAATACCTATATTGCCACTGACATTGCCTGCATTAGAGGTTTGAAAATGCTCAAACGGCACTTTATAACCAACCTGAGAGAAATCACTTTTTATAATATAATGATTGTAACGTAGACCGGCAGCAATGTTAAGTGTTCTATGGGCACGCCATTCTGCCTGTGCATACATTCCCAAACTAACCCAATTGGCATGTGGATAGCGAGCGGGACTATCATGTACAGTCCCTGTCAACAAATCAAAAGCCTCTGCAGTTGATACAACCTTGTTCTGTACAAACTCTGCACCATACGAAAAATCTATTTTGTTATCAAAAGTCTTAATAAAATCTGTATTAACGCTCCAGGCATCAACACGTTCTAACTGTTTTTCCCTAAGAGGCTTGTTCAAATCTCTGCTTATCCTACTCTCGGCAAAACGTTGCCATGCAATATCTATTTTAAGAGAATCGTATATAATTGTAGGAGAAGTATGACTAATGTTTAAATGGTTCATCATCCATAGCTGGGGTCCATAGTTCCATTCAGCATACCTAGGCAAACCATTACGCATACGTTGGTGTCTGTCATAACGTGCATACTCAGATGTCTCGCTAATATGAAAAGCATACTCCATATTCCATCCTCTCGCAGGAGCATATCTAACCTTCTGCATGAGATTGTATTGTGAGTATTTGCTTGGTGATTGTAAACGTGTATCTTCATTAGCAACAACTTGGTCATTTATCTCTCCCTCATGTACATAACCAGGTATAACAACATAAGGCATAACGTAGTCTTTGGGACCGTGCAATCCTTGCTTTAAGTCACCAAAGTTGGTCGTAGAAAAACTTATGAGCATAGCCCATTTCTTCCACCCCACTCCAGCATGAGCATGACCAGTTATCTCGCCTGAAGTCGAAGCCATACGGAATGTAGCCGAACCAAAGACTTCTGGTGATGTTGCTGATGAAAGACGTGGACGCAATGTATTAAACACCATTACTCCACCTATAGCATCACTACCAAAGCTAACACTTCCTGGTCCAAATAGTACCTCGGAAGAGGAAATGGCAAAAGGGTCCAAGGATATTACATTCTGAATATTGCCTGCCCTAAAGATAGCATTGTTCATCCTAACTCCATCAACGCTGTATAGAAGGCGGTTGGTGGCAAAGCCACGTATCATTGGACTACCACCTGCGTACTGACTTTTCTGAACAAAAATATCACCAGTAAGAGTGAGCATATCTGCAGCTGTTTGCGGATTGTATCCATTAGATTCCTCGAAAAACATGCTTGTCACTTTAACTGGTTGCAAATCTTTTTTTTGACTCCAACGCGTAGCCGATACAACCAATTCCCGCAAAGAACTAGTATTCAAACTATCATGAGATTCCTCTGCAAACAGGGAGAATGTAGGCAAAGTTAGCAATAAAACCAAACATAATTTCTTCATTTTGTTCTACATATCACTTAAGAAGGAGTTTACCTGTCTTTTTAAAGTTATCATTTCCAATTGCCATAAAGAAATATACACCTTGCGACAATCCGTGTGTTTCAATAACCGCATTTGTCTTACTCATAGCATACCCAACAACACGCCCCTGCGAGTCATATAAATAAACATTGATGTTACCTGTAGAAGCACTGGGAATAAAAGAAAGTGGTTGTCCAACAGAAATGACATTACCTGGTTGCAATACAACACCTCGTTCCTGAACAGACATATCAGATATTCCTGTTGCCTCAGGTACGGGTTTACTTCCTTTTATCATACCCTTGACACATTTGGTATCTGTGCCGGCAGGCGTCGTTACCGTTAGAGTTATATCATACGTCTGATCTGGTTCGATAGTCATAATCGGATTTCGCACCTCGGTTGAAGTAATTGAAAGGGGTGCTGGGTTTATCTCCCATTTCCATTGTACATCCTTCTGATTAACTATGCTATAACTTTCCAGGTGAATCTCTCTGGGATAATTAGACTGGGTATTATCTCCTGAACCTACATTAAGTATCAGTGGTTGTGCTATAGGAGCGAACTCGCTGTCCACCAGTTCTCTCTCCCAAATGCCATTATTGGTTGCCAAACGAATAACACCATTCTTATAGAAAGGCAACATTCTGTTAAGATTTATCACTCTTGGCAAACCTTCACTGATATTTATCCAACCTTCTGTCATATCATCACGATAGAGCACTCTACCGCGTGTTGTTGAATATGTCTCATTGAGATATCCCAAAGTGGAAGCAATAGCATAGGCTGCATTTTTTTCATTTCCAGTCAAGAAGAAACGTCCCACCTGATGTTTCTCAATTTTACCCTCCCAATTCTCAATCGTAAGACCGTCGCTTAGTCTTTCCCATGTAGTGCCATTATTAACCGTACGCCAGAAACTACCAGGATTGCAGTCACTTACCCATATTTCATTCTCGTTTGTTGGATGTATAGCAATCTTATAGGTCACAGTATGAGTCATTTCATCAGGTATTTCATATTCGACAAATGACTTTCCTGCATCCATACTGTAGTACAAGCGTCCCCATGTTCCTACAACAATCTTGTCGGGATTTGAACGTGACAATGTAACTGCACTTATAGGATTTGGAAACGTATAAACCGTTGAGAAAGAGGCTCCATCATCTTGCGTACGCCATAGAGTTTTGTAGTCATCATCATGCATTCCCTGAACTATATAGAAAGATTTTGCATAACGTGGGTCAAACTCAAATCCTATGCCATGTTGCGAAGACTCTTTGGGATATGTCCAAAAGTCCAAAAATGGAACAAACTCCTCCTGCCAATTGTCTGGCATTATTACATTTTCAGAATCACTGAATGCTACTTTTTTAGGATTTGACAAGAACACATAACCTGTCGGGAATTCCGAACCTCGCATAGAAATGGTAACTCCATTATAGCGATCCATTTGGGACATATTACCATTGTGGTTACGTCCACCGACCATAACATCTTCGTTCCATCCTTGATCGAACCCCCACATCTCACTAGCATACAAACCGTTGAGTTTGGGTTGAGAATCGTTGAGGAAGAAGTCGCTGCTATATATCACACCGCCATCGGTGGAAAGCCAAGTGTCACCGGCATGGTTGGTGTGAAGACTCTGCATGTCACAATGTAAATCGAACTTACCATAGTAACCACCAATATTGCTTATAGTCTGACCACCATCGGTGGAACGATACAATTGAATTATTCCCACCAACAAATGCTCTGGATTTGTAGCCGATGCTTCGCACACCATATCATAATATCCCTGACCACCATTTCTATCGACATGTTCCATCTGGTCTACCAGATCTATCTTAAAGAAGGAAGAACCTGCATCTGTGCTCTTATACAACAAAGGAGGACCGCTAAAATAAAGTGGACCAGGCTGTGAAAGATGATTTCTACGACATGCCCAAACATATACATAATCGGCACCTGTAGGGGCCTCACTCAAACCTATACGGGCACTTATAAGCAAATCATCGGAAAGAGTTAACTTATTCCAAGTCGCTCCAGCATCAATGCTTTTATAAACAAATACAGTATTGTTCTGTTCTATAGCAACATAACAGACATCAGGATTCTGTATAGAAAAACGTACATCAAACACCATGCCGCTCATCATCCAGCTCCATGACTTGCCACAATCCGTGCTTCGCCACAATTGAGATCGGTCACCGGCTATAATGATATTATCATTTTCGGGATGAAACTCTGCTGCAGTTGTAGTCGCATAACTTTGACTGTTTGGTGTAACATTCTCCCACTCGTCACCACCATCAGTGCTGAGCCAATAAACTCCACCACCACCAACTATAACCTTCTTTTCGTTAGTCTTACTGACATCAATTGTTTTAATCTCGCCAGACATCCATTCGCCGTTAGCACATGGCGTCCAGGACTCTCCCTTATCAGTGCTTCTAAACACCATACCTGTTTCTGAACCACAATAGAGCACATCGGGATTAGAACGTGAGGACTTCATGCGCTGTATATTGGATTGTGCAGGTGAAACTTTCTTATGCAAATAGTCATATGTTACAATAGGAGAAATAACCCTCCATGAATCTGTAACAGACGGATTCCCAAAAATTCCACGAGATTCTCTTACATGCTCAGCCTCTCTTTTGGCATTTTCCATATCCTTGTGATAGTCGTTTGCCCTTGGCAATCTAATTATACCATCCTTCTGAACAAAAGGAAGATATGCCTTTTGAAAGCGACGAAAATGATTTACAACCTGCTTGGTATCGCGTGATTTATAACGTGCTCCTGGAGTTGCTTTTAAATAATGGTTAAAACTATCCACCATGGCATGGTAATCCAAACCATCGGGAGATATCAATTGCGCCATCCACACCGGTGAACCAGAAGGGAGATAATTCAACTTGTAGGGAATAAATAAGCTATCACTCTGCAACGCAGCATTAACATAACAATACGACGATAGCAATAAACCTATTGCTAAAATTCTATTAGTGTTCATATGTTTATGATTATTTTATTATAAATTGTCCGAAAAATTTCTTTGAGGCCGTACTAATTGAATATATATATACAGAAGGTGGAAATTTTTCTGAAGGTATAGAAATTCTTTGCTTAGAGCCCCAAATACCTTCTCTATGAAGTTGGTGGCCTTTGATATTGTGTATTGTTAAAGTCGCTTCTTCATGCAGACCATAGGTAACGAACTCCAATTTTTCTCCTTGAGACAATACTGTCTTCACAATACCTACCTCTCCAACACGTTCCTTATCTATACCTGTTGCGCCATCTATTTTTATCATATTCTTGATTGTACGTGATGCTGTCCCCTGAGCATTGGTAATACTGAGAGTAACATCATAGGAGCCGGCATTGCCAAACACTACACGTGGGTTGCGCACAGAGGCATCGCTAACATAATAAGGCTGAGGACTGAAACTCCATAGCCATTTTGTTTCCTCATCCTGACGGACAATGCTGTAACTATCAAACTGTACTTCTTTATAAGGAGCAGATGTTAAATCGCCACAACCTAAATTCAAGGCCATGGGTTGAGGTACTGGAATAAAATTCTGATGATACAATGGAGCTTCCCACAAACCTTGGTCAGTAGCCATTCGCAATACTCCATCTTTATAAAAGGGGACTACCTTTGATATACGAGCACCAGGATTTAGGCCACTAGAATAATCTATAAAATCAGACATGGTATTATCTCGAAAATACACACTTGCGCCATCATATGTTGTCACATAACAATGTCTTTTCCTGAAAATGGTTGACTCTTTTTAGGCCCTGTTTTTTAACACTTGCTTATCCATACGGATTTGGTTGACTGTTTCGTCTGAGTACAGTTTACTACTTTCACTGGAGAGGTTGACTCTTTTCCTAAGAAGGT
>JAFYQK010000008.1 GCA_017547165.1 Bacteroidaceae bacterium | reverse complement strand
CCATATTCAGGTGGTTATAGTGTCGGGGTTCCACCTCTTCCCATTCCGAACAGAGAAGTTAAGCCCGTCCGCGCCGATGGTACTGCACACCCGTGGGAGAGTAGGTAGCCGCCGTTTTTAAGAAGAAGAGACCTTGCAAGCAACAAGCTGACAAGGTCTCTTTTGTGTTTATCCCAGATAGGTCATTAGCGCATAACACTCTAATGACCGATTTGAGTTTATGGGTAATGGGAATTGTGCATCCGTGTCGGGATGGATGCATCTCTTATTGTTGGTTGCGCGAAGCCAAAGAGCAGTCTATTAACAAATATTATTGTGTTCTGCTGTCACCTTTTGCCTATTCGTATCGTTATATTTATGAGCAGGCTCTAAAAACGATTCATTAACCTATAACAACAAAACAAGATTATGGAAGTATTGGAAGAAATTGGCGGCATGTTGGAAGACATCCTTATCCCTCTCAGCATCTGTGTAATAATGCCCATCACTATGGTGTGGCTCCACATGAGGAACAAGAAACATGAGTCGGACAACAGAACGGGGATAGTGCTGGCGGCCTTGGAGAAGAATCCCAACATTGACCTGGAGGAGTTGATGCAGAAGATTACGCCAAAGAGTGCGACTCTGAAGGAGAAATTGCTGAAGAAACTTATGTGGGGCTGTGTTATATCTGCTATCGGTATTGGTTTTCTGGGATATGCCCTATATATGAACTTCATAGGTGGCATGCCTGTAGAAGATTTGGGAAGGTCTTTTTTCTGCGGTGGCATTACCATGCTCATAGGTCTGGCCATACTGCTTGTCTTCTTCATTAGCAAGAGGATGCTGGCAAAGGAACTGGAGGTTGAGGCCAACAAGAAATAACCGTCTGTTGCAAAGCAAAAAACATGAACAGAGAGGAGTTCATTGCACACATACGTGGCGAGCAGGGGCACCTGAGGCGATTCCTGCTTGCCCTATGCCTGGGTAACCGCGATGAGGCTGACGACATAGCGCAGGAAAGTCTTGTCAAGGCCTATCTTTCCTCCAGTGGGTATCGGGATGAGGGCAACTTCACCTCCTGGCTATACAAGATTGCATACCGTACGTTCCTGGACCACAAGAAGGCAGGCAGATGCAACCAGCCGCTGGAGATGGCGTCTTCGCTGACGGATGCTTCAACCTTGGCAGACAATACGTTCCGTTACCAGGAACTATACATGACCTTGAACGAACTGCAACCCAAGGAGCGCACCTCCATTCTGCTCTTCTACATAAAGGGATACTCCGTACGTGAGATAAGCAAGATAATGGAATGCAGCGAGGATGCGATAAAGAAACAATTGTCCAGAGGACGCGAACACCTGAAAGATAAATTGAAGAAATGATGGAGCAGAAAGATATATTACAGGAACTGTTCAACGGCTATACACCCGATCTTGGACAAGAAGACCTCTTCATGCATCGTCTGGAAAAGAAACTGCAAGCCGTGGAGTACATCAAGCAGATGCAGGACAGGCAACATAGGCGCTATCGTTATGCCATAATAGCAGCCTTCCTAATGGGCGTGATAGTAAGCGGAGGCCTGCTTGTCTACATTATGGACAATCCCATTGGTCAACCGACCTTCTCCTTTGGCATACACTCCATGCCTTTCCTGTTCTTGGAACAGAACAGTCGCATGATATCACTTACAGGTCTTGCCATGCTGATGAGTGTAGGCATTGTTGTCATTGTGAACATGTGGCAGGAGTTGGCAAATTTGCACATGTTGTATGGGAAAAGGGATAGGTGATGGTATAAACGGAAAGTTCTTTTGTCCGTTATTGTTTAACCCAAATCAGTCATTAGCTTATGGCAAATTTGGGTTTAAAATTTTGTACAAAAAATAAAGGTGAAGAAAAAGGTCGGATTCCAAACGAGGAAACCGACCTTAAATTTAGCACCTTATAAAAGGGTTAGCATACACAAAAATTATTTAGATTCGTGTGACAGATAAACGGCATTTCCTACCTGGGGTGAGCCCTTGTGAGATGCCTTGTTGCCCACGATGGTGATGGTGTCGCCCTCCTTCAGTCCCTTGTCATCAACAAGTCCCTTCTTGGCATCGCCAGATGCACCATAACCGGGAAGAAGACCATATACATATACTTCGTCGCCATTGGCATCGGTGATGTATATGTTGCCATAGGTTGGGTTGTCTATGCTGGTGATAGTACCAGTGAGCTTGTAGTAAACCTCCTTGCTATCCTCCTTGGTGAGGAACTCTGCCACGCTTACTTCGGGGCTGGCGGTGTACTTTTCGAGCAAAGTACCCTTTGGCATCTGAGGTGTGCCGTTGTACTCGGCACGCTTGCCGACGAGGGTCACGAAGTCGCCGATGGCAATGTTCTTGATACCCTGGGTCTCAACATAGTAGGCATATACCTCGCCACTCCAGTCCTTGACATAGAAGTTGTTGTTGTATTTGTTGAAACCTGTCACATGGCCCACGATGCGGTACTGAGCAGCATCGTTAACTTCGGCTGCAAGGAATTCAGCAATGGTTACATCTGTAATGCCACCAGCTTGTGTAAAGGTATAGGCGATTGGTTCACCTTCGTTTGCGAAGAAGTTGATTGCACCTGTACGTGCACTTGCATCGTTAGGAAGTGCATTGAATGTATAGATAATTGTATCTGCGGGATTGGGAGTGAGTTTAGTGGCAATACCTTCTTTGTATTCAACATTCTCATAAGAAACCCATTCCTGACATTCTTCGCTGATGTTGAAGTATGCACCTTTGCCTTTTGTTGCTAATTTTACTTCAAATTCTCCACCTTCCTTTGAAATTTCGATGGGATCGGTAACGATTTTAAGCAAGGCCTTCTCGATCTTTTTAACGGTAACGTCTACCATTTGTGCAGAGCCATTGTAAGTACTCTTTGGACCTTCAATGGTTACCTTATCACCAACTTCAAGACCTAGGCTGGTGAAATTCTTGGTTTGACCAGCTGCATCGAGTGTACCATAGATGTATAGTTCTGCAGTACCATCGGTCATGTACCAGTTACCATAGGTGGTGTTCATGATTCTTGTGATGGTGCCCGAAACAACAAAATTCTTGCCATCAGGTGCCTCGTTTACTTCCTTACAAGTCGCTTCTGAAGCTGTCATCTCACCTTGGCGAACCTTGATGAAAATGCTTTTGCTTCCAGAAATAATTTTTAATTCAACTTCACGACCAGCATTAGATGCCTCTGCAGAGAAAGTTAGGGTAGTGATACCTGCTTCGCCTTCAGTTTGTGAAATTGTCAGCCATGCAGGAATAGGGTAAAGGTAAGCATCTTTGCTATTCTTTTCTTCGCTAAACTTCCATGCCTCATTGGCTGTTAGCTTTACTTCTGTGCTTCCACCCTCGTCAGAGATACTTATGTATGAAGTAGATATATTAAAGTCAGGATATGTACCTGCAACTTGCTCTTCTGAACAACCGATGAAGAATATGGCAGACAGAAGTACTGTGATTATAGATTTGATTTTCATATTCGTATTCATCTTATTGTTTTAGTTAAACAAATATTTTACACCAACAGAAATATTCCAGCATTGACCTACTGAGTGGTTGGGTACCCATGTCTGTGTATTGCCATCAATCTTCTCTGGGGTAGAGAATACAGCGTAACCTTGTGCGTCAGTGCCTTCAAACTTCAAGATACGGCCAGAGTTGAGTTCTGTGCTCATTTGCTTGCTTACGCCAAGTTCTGAACTGAAGAGGTTAAGAACATTCTTCATGTCTAAACTTAACTGAATTGTATTGAGGGACTTGCCAACTTTGAATTTGAAGTCGTGCTTGTAGCTCAAATCAACACGATGTACCCATGGGTTGTAGACACTATATGCTTCGGCATATTTACCCTGGTTGCTGCTCAAATAACTGTTATTGTGAACATATGCCATGAAGCGGTCGCGGTCGTTTTCGCTTACGAAACGGAACTCTCCATTCTTAACTTGCTCGTCTGTTGGAATATAAAGAGCATCGTAGTTATAGCCGTCGCCATTCATGTCGTTAGCAGTCATGAATGAGTAGTTGTAACCGCCATTCCAACCTTCGTATACCAAACTGAAGTGGCTGTTCTTCTTATGGAAGGTAGCCATTGCAATTACACGGTTTGGAGTAACATATTGAGAGTTGTGTAATGCAATGTTGTTAGGACCATTAACGGTGGGAACATAGGTGAATGCAGACTCTGCATTTGAACCAGGAAGACCAGTGATTTCCTTAGCTGCAGTGTGGGTGTAAGATGCCATAAGGCTGATTTCCTTGATAGGACGCATATTCATAGTGAAGTTTGCTGACCAGCCATAACCCTGACTCGTGTTTTCCAATACAAATGCCTTAGTACCACTGCGGAAGGTACTGGGGAAAATGGGACGACAGTCTACGCCATTGAAACGTGCAAAACCTTCCACAGGCATAATGCTCCAGTCAGAGATGGTTGCCGCATTGATGGTCTTATTATAAATGCCTTCAACAGAAAGAGTGAATGGGAAGGATGTTGGTACAGTGTAGTCAAATGCTAAAGAAGTTTTCCAAACCTGTGGCATCTTGAAGTTAGGATCAACAGCAGAGATTGAACTTGGTTTTGTTCCATCGTCAGGAGTTACTGTAGATGGATAACCCATACCAATGAGTTTGTCGCGCAAAGATTCAGTGTATGATTTGCCTTCTTCCTTCACAAGACCACCTGCGAATTGGTTCATATCAGTATTTTTGCTGCTGAGTTGTGCTTGATATTGTACCATACCACCATTAGTGGGCATATTTGTGAAGAACACCAAAGGAAGACGACCAGAGAAAAGGCCAGTACCGCCGCGCATCTTCAAAGATTTGTCGCCAAAGATATCATAAACGAAGCCTATACGGGGAGAAACCATCAATTGTGTGGAAGGCCACTTGCCTGTGTCAATATGTCTTCCGTTATAATCAAGTTCCTTGATGGCATTGTTAGTCATAAGATCGTTGTTGTTGAAGAACAACGCATCAAGACGCAAACCTGCTGTCAGTTTGAACTTGTCAGATGCAGTCCACTCCTCTTGGCCATATATGCCAAGTTTGCTGAAACGTACTCGTGCAGCAGGAGACGTTTCACCGTCGTAGCCATAGGTGAGACATACAACCTCAGGTGCAGCTCCATTTATGAAATCATCAACACTTCTGTAACGATAGTAGCCAGTACCATTTCGCATATACTGGTTGTCTGCCATCTGATACTCGTAGCTCATGCCTGCAATAATCTTGTGCTTACCAGTATAGTATGTGATGTCGTCTTTAATATTAAATACTGTGTTGTGTACGGCATTGTTCCATGTGAACAACTCATAACCCAAAGCCATGTATTGTGTCGTTGTATTGGTTCCGTCATGAATATCAATGAAGGGGAATTCTGAAGAATTAGAACCGCGAACATCGTCAAGCTTTGAGAAGGTGGCTAAGAACTGATTTGACAACTTGTTGGTCAAGCGACTGTTGAGGTCAACAGATGCTGAGTGAACAAGATTGTTGAGAGAATACATAGAATTGGAGAATACCATGGAATAAAGTGAAGTTCGAGAATATGCAGAACGTTCACCACCATCCATAGATGAAGCATTGGGACCATTCCATGCTGTATTCTTTGTATAGTTGTAACGCAGAGCTAACTTGTGCTTGTCAGTAATATTCCAGTCCAAACGAGCAAGAATCTTAAGGTTGCTCTCGTCTGCAGGGAAATCAGTGTAAGAACCTGGGTCATAACCATACTTTGTCAGAGTGTGCTCCTTTACTCGCTCCATATCGGCAACGGTAGTGTATGATAGGTATTTCTCTTCACTTGCAACACCATCAACAGAAGGTCTCCAACGGACAGCAACAGAGGGGGCTGCGGTGTATTCTGCATTACCAAAGAAGAACAGCTTATCCTTGATGATTGGGCCTCCAAATGTTGCACCATAGGTTGTTGAACGGTCTCTGTCGCGAGCACCGGCAATGGTCTGGCCATAAACAGCGTCACCTCTCATGTTTTCGTTACGATGGTGAACATAGGCAGTACCTTTGAATGTATTTGTACCAGACTTTGTAATAGCGTTTACGCCACCACCGATGAAGTTTGTCTGACGGACATCGAAAGGAGAAATTACAACCTGCAACTCCTCTATCGCATCAATTGAGATGGGAGAACCGCCGCCAGGGAGGTTTTCGCTCAAACCGAAGTTGTTGTTGAAGTTCGCACCGTCCACGGTGAAGTTTGCGGTACGTCCGTCTACACCGGCAAAGTTCATTCCGTTGCCACCATAGGGGGAGAGACGGGTAATGTCGGTAATAGAACGGTTGACGGTAGGCATTGCCTTGAGTTGCTCGTTGCTGATGTTTGTTGAAGCACCTGTTTTCTCTGCGGAGAATTTAGATTTGCTGCCAACTACAATCAGCTCATCCATATCTTTGGCATCTTCGTTAATAATGATGTTGAGATTGTAGGTTTCGCCCAATTCAAGAGTGATGTTTTTGACACTCTTGGGTTTAAAACCCATGTAACGGATGTTAACCTCGTATGGTCCGCCTGGACGCATACCCTGAATGTAGAAATGACCATCGGTGTTTGTCACAGTATTGTAACGGCTGCCTGATGGTTGGTGGACGGCTTGGATGTAGGCGCCAATGATGGCCTCCTTTTTATCGTCCGTCAATTTACCACTCATTCCGGAGGTTGTCACCTGTGCGGACACGATGGTAGTGACAAAAAGTAGAGTCACTACCCAAAAATACCTCATTGTTTTTAACATAATGAAAGTGATTAATTAATAGTTGATTATTTTTTGTGTTTTGGTAATATCTGTCTTACTGATTCTACGCCTGGAATTTTGCTGATGTGCTTAATGGCGCTAATCATTTCGTCTACGCTATGGACCATTATGATTACTTCACAATTGAATATGCAGTCTTTTGTGCTGATACAAAGAGAGTCCATATTGAGGTGCAGACGGTCGGCTATCTCTGAGGTCAAGTCCATTAGCATGCGATGTCTGTCTACGCCTGTTATGTGAAGTGTTATGGGATAGGTGAAACCGACACGGTTTATTGTTATTGATGTCGGACTATTTACCACAATGGGAGAAGTGTCTGCATCGGTTGCATAGTCTACACTAACAACATTATCTCCGTACTTGCTTGCCAAGCGGACGGCCTCGGGGCAAGAACGTTTGTGAAGCATGATGTTTTCATATTCTGAAGTATGAGGATGTATGCCGTGCATACGGATACCTATTACCTCTCCGCCAGGTAGTGGTTTGCATATTGGGCAACGGCAAACTCCGCCACGTATCAGGCGCCGTTCGATAAGAAAGAGGCGCAGGTAGCGTTTGGCTATATATGTTTGGCAATGATCAATCCAATCCTTGCGTGGATGGGCTTCGGGCGAGGTGATGAGTTTTACGCAGTCGCCTCCGTGGAGTATGGTCTTGACGCTACATAAAATACCGTTGACATAAGCATAATGTGCATGTGCCCCAATCTCGTCTCCTTGCTTGAAGGCAAAGTCAATAACAGTGCTGTCTTTGGGTAAGATAAAACTATCACCATTGGGTGCAAATACAGTGATGTCATCGTAGTATAGACTCGAAGAGATGTGTTCAAGGAAGTGGTTCTCGTTGCCTTGGAATGAGATGTCTTCCAAAACTTTTCGAAAACGCTTCACCCAATTGCCTATATTGCTACCAATCTCGTTGATACATCCAACTTGACTTGCATGCACCATAGTTTCTGAGCAGATTTGCACATCCTCCCATACGCCTTCGTCTGAGAGCAACATAAGTTTCAGACATTGATAGGAGTTTTCCTTGGGTTGCTCTATTTGATTTATGAAACTGCCAGGTCGCTCTCTAAAATCTCTTGTAAGGAGATTGTATATTTTTAGGCATGTCTCTTTGTCGGTCAGTGGGTCGTCCATGGTATCTTCCCAAAAAGTGATACGTATATAATAGCGGTTGGGAAGATGCCAATAATCGGTTTGCTGTTGACGCATGCGGCGCCAAATGGAGTAGGGACGGCGCCAATAGACTTCGACGTTGCATTGGATTCCATGATCTCTGAGCGTGCCTTTCACATCTTTGCAGAAGCGTGCCAAGCGCTTTTTGCTCCTCTCTTCATCAATTGTCAACTTGTCTTCAATATCGCCATATTCGTTGCCACAGCGATATTTGAATGAAAGGTTCTCGAGATCGGATTTCACCTCAAAAAGTCCTAATCTGTTAGCGAGTGGGGCATAGAAGCAATCAGTCTCACCGGCAATTTTCATCTGCTTGTCGGGACGCATGGATTGCAATGTTCGCATATTGTGCAAACGGTCGCTTATCTTTACCATCACAGCACGGATATCGTAGTGAAGTGAGGCAAGAATCTGCTGATAGTTGTCAACCTGTTTGGTGGTTTGGTATGTCTCCTTTTTCTGTTTGGTAACCACATTTACCAACCCTGCCACATCATAGCCAAACATTTCCTGAATATCTTCTACGGTGTAGGGAGTGTCCTCAACAACATCATGCAGGAAAGCTGTTATTACCGTATTGGCATCAAGCTGCAATTCCTTGGCAACAATGAGAGCAACGGAAATGGGATGAAGTATGTATGGCTCTCCTGACTTACGTTTTTGTAGAGCATGAGCTTCCTTTGCTAACAAATAAGCCTTCTTAACGCGTTCCAAATCTTCTTCGCTGACGCGAGGACTGATGGCATCAAAAACCTGTTGGGCAAGATTGTTGGCAATGTATTCGTAATCCATAATATTATTGAAGGTTTTATGGTTACATAAAATATTATAAATTATTGACAAAGTTAAGGTTTTTTAATAAATCAGTAAAATAATATTAGCATATTTTTGCTTCAAATATCTTTTTTTACTTATCTTTGTGTGCTTACATATATATAATGTTTATATCGTTGGGCAAAAATAATAGTTTTAGAAAGTATAAATAATAAATATAAAGACAATGAAAGCATTTGTTTTTCCCGGTCAGGGAGCACAGTTTACAGGTATGGGTAAGGACCTGTACGAGAGTAATGAGGTTGCAAAGGAAATGATGGAAAAGGCTAATGAGATTCTTGGCTTCCGTTTGACAGATATTATGTTTGAAGGCGATGCAGAAGCATTGAAGCAGACCAAGGTCACACAGCCTGCTGTATTTTTGCATAGTGTGGTAATGGCCAAGTGTATGGGCGAAGCCTTTCTGCCTGACATGGTTGGCGGTCATTCTCTTGGCGAATTCAGTGCTTTGGTTGCTGCTGGTGCTTTGGATTTTGAGGATGGATTGAAATTAGTGTATGCTCGTGCATTGGCTATGCAGAAGGCATGTGAGGCTGCTCCTGGTGGAATGGCAGCTGTGCTCCGTTTGTCAGATGAGACTATCGAGCAGATTTGTGCAGATGTTACAGCTATGGGCGATAAGGGTGTTGTGGTTGCCGCAAACTATAACTGTCCCGGTCAGTTGGTTATCAGTGGCAACAAGGAGGCTGTAGAAGTTGCATGTGAGAAATTGCTTGAGGCTGGTGCTCGTCGTGCGTTGGTATTGCCTGTTGGCGGTGCCTTCCATAGTCCTTTGATGCAACCTGCCAAGGAAGAACTTGAGGCTGCTATTGAAGCTACCACCTTCCATACTCCTGCTTGTCCCATTTATCAGAATGTAGACGGAAAGGCTCATACCAATCCTGAAGAGATAAAGCAGAACTTGATTGCCCAGCTTACCGCAAGCGTTCGTTGGACTCAAGAGGTTGAGGCTATGGTTGAGGCTGGCGCGACAGAATTTGTTGAGTGTGGTCCTGGTCAGGCTCTTACAGGTATGATTACCAAGATTGCCAAGGATGCAATCGTGGAACATGCCTAACGAGAAATAAAAACGTTTTAGAGATGAATATATATCAGGTTTTTACACGACTATTTGGCGCCAATGCAGAGCATCCTGTGCGCAATGGCAGTAAAAGTCAAAACGGTTGTGGAACCATGTCCTCGTTTACGGCAAAGGCCTTGGCAGAGATCAAGTCTTTGGGTATTACGCACATATGGTATACTGGCATAATTGAGCATGCCACCCAAACCGACTATACACGTTATGGCATACAGAAGGACTGCCCCGAGGTTGTAAAAGGCAGGGCCGGCAGTCCTTATGCCATTAAGGATTATTACGATGTGGACCCAGACTTGGCAACTAAGGTGCCAGAGAGAATAAAGGAGTGGGAAGCACTTATTGAGCGTACCCATAAGGCGGGTATGAAGGTGATTCAAGATTTTGTACCCAATCATGTTGCACGCCAATATCATTCTGATGCTTGTCCTGAAGGTTGTCTGGACTTGGGAGAGGGTGACGATACATCGCTCAACTGTTCTCCCGAAAACAATTTCTATTATCTAGGCGAACCTTTGCATTTGGATAATATCTTAAGGGAAGAGGAACGTGGTAATGGCAAACTTTATGAGGAAATACCAGCCAAGGCTACAGGTAATGACGTTTTCTCGGCATGGCCTGGAAGAAATGATTGGTATGAGACCGTAAAACTTAACTATGGCCCGAACACTTATCGCAAGATGTTACAGATTTTGCTTTATTGGGCAAAGAAGGGTGTTGATGGTTTTCGATGCGATATGGCAGAGATGGTGCCTGTTGAATTTTGGGAATGGGTGATTCCGCAAGTAAAGGAGAAATTTCCCGATATCATTTTCATAGCAGAGGTTTACAATCCCCAATTGTATCGCGACTATATTTTCCGTGGACATTTTGACTATCTTTACGACAAGGTAGGTTTGTATGATAAACTGAAGGCCGTGACTGCAGGATGGTGTTCAACCAAGGAGATTACTTCTTGCTGGCAGAGTGTGGAGGATATTCAGGGACATATGCTCAATTTCCTAGAGAATCACGACGAGCAGCGCATAGCAAGCGAGTTTTTCGCTGGTGATGCTCTAAAAGGACGCCCAATGCTTTTGGTAAGTGCCCTGATGAATACCAACCCGATGATGATTTACTTTGGTCAGGAACTTGGTGAAAGGGGAATGGATAGCGAAGGTTTTTCAGGAGAGGATGGCAGAACAACAATCTTTGATTATTGGACCGTAGATACCATACGTAGATGGCGCAACGGCGGGAAATTTGATGGTGCTTTGCTGACAGATGCAGAAAAGAAGCTTAAGGAGTATTACACTCAGGTTCTATGTCAAGCCGAAGAAGAACCTGCTTTCAAGGAGGGATTGTTCTGGGATTTGATGTATGTGAACGGACATCTTGATCGCCAATACGCTTTCTTGCGAAGCGACAAGAAGAAGACTTTCCTTGTGGTGGCTAATTTCTCTAATGAAATGGTGACAACAGAAATTCGTATTCCAGCAGATGCTGTGAGAGCATTGACTCCGGAGTCGGATAAGGTTAAAAATAATCTTGCTCACGATGTTGTTGTTTCAGTCAAGGTAAAACCTTGGGATGGTATAGTGAAAAAGATAAAATTATAACTAATAAAGGAACACTTTGTTTCGCTCCAGACATAGTAGTGTCTAGGTGTAAACAAAGTGTTCTTTCGCCTTGAACATAGTAATGTATAAATCAGGGCAAAAATAAAAAAAGATATGGAAGAAAAGTTTTTTAAGCATACTCATCTTGTTGTGATGGCTGGTGGCATTGGAAGTCGCTTTTGGCCAATGAGCACCCCAGAGCGTCCTAAGCAATTTGTTGATGTCTTGGGTACCGGTCGCACTTTTATTCAAATGACGGTAGATCGTTTTAATGGCATTGTTCCCCCTGAGAATATCTGGGTGGTTACAAGCCAGTCTTACAAAGATGTTGTTAAGGAACAGTTGCCGGAAATTCCCGTTGCTAACATTCTTCTTGAACCTTGCAGAAGAAATACTGCCCCATGCATAGCGTATGCTGCATGGCGTATCAAGAGTTTAGATCCAAAAGCAACCATTGTTGTCAGTCCTTCCGATCACTTAGTGCTTGATGTTTCCGAATTCCAAAGGGTAATACGCAGTTCGGTTGATTTTGCTTCCGAGTCGGATGCAATAGTGACACTTGGTATGAAACCCACCCGTCCTGATACAGGTTATGGTTATATCCAAACGGATATGAGCTGTTCTTCTGAGAGAAACAAGGAGATATTCCGAGTTGATGCTTTTCGTGAGAAACCTGATTTGGCAACAGCAGAAAAGTATATAAAAATGCCCAATATGCTTTGGAACGCGGGCATATTTATTTGGAGTGTAAAAACTGTAGTTAATGCCTTACGCGTGTATGCTCCAGAGATTAATGAAATCTTTGAGAACCTTTTGCCATACTATGGCACAGAGAAGGAACAGATACTCATTAACGAAGAGTTTCCTAAGTGCGAAAGCATCTCTGTGGACTATGCCATTCTGGAGAAGTCCGAAGAAATATATTGTATGCCTGCAAGTTTTGGTTGGAGCGACCTTGGTACATGGGGTTCACTTCGCGAGAATGTAAAGCGTGATAATAATGGTAATGCTATCATTGGTGACAATGTTAAACTATACGAAACACATGGTTGTGTGGTGCATTGTTTGGAGGAACGTCGTGTGGTAATACAGGGACTTGAGAACTGCATTGTAGCAGAGAAGGACGATACCCTGCTGATATGCAAATTATCAGAGGAACAGAGAATCAAACATTTTTCAGAATAAGGTAATAAATACAGCATAATAATGGATAACAGGAAAGTAGCCCTAATAACTGGCGTTACTGGTCAGGATGGAAGTTATTTGAGCGAATTTTTGATAGAGAAGGGATATCAGGTTCATGGAATTATTCGTCGCAGTAGTGTTGACTATCGCGAACGAATAGCACATCTTGAAGGACATCCTCAGTTTCATCTGCACTATGGAGATATGGGAGACTCGATGTCGTTGGTGAAAGTCGTGGCAACGGTGCGTCCAACCGAAATCTATAATCTTGCGGCACAAAGTCATGTCCAGGTTAGTTTCGATGCTCCTGAGTTTACGGCAGATGTCGATGCTACAGGTGTGTTGCGTGTGCTTGAAGCAGTACGTGCCAATCATCTTGAGCATGAATGTCGCATCTATCAGGCTTCTACATCCGAATTGTATGGTAAGGTAGAAGAGGTGCCGCAAAACGAGAATACTCCCTTTCATCCCTATAGTCCCTATGCGGTTGCTAAACTGTATGGCTTCTGGATAATAAAGGAATATCGTGAGGCTTACAATATGTTCTGTTGTTCCGGAATATTGTTCAATCATGAGAGCGAACGCCGTGGCGAGACTTTCGTCACCCGCAAGATTACCCTTGCAGCTGCTCGCATAGCACAGGGTAAACAGGAGAAATTACTCTTGGGTAATCTCTCGTCTTTGCGCGATTGGGGTTATGCGAAGGACTATGTTGAGTGTATGTGGCTCATACTTCAACAACCCGAACCCGAGGACTTTGTTATCGCTACAGGTGAGCAACATTCGGTGCGTGAATTTACCTATGCCGCTTTTAAAGCAGCCGGTATTGAACTAAGGTTTGAGGGTGAGGATATGGAAGAGAAAGGCATTTGCGTGAAGGGTCCTGCCGAACTCGTAGGAAAGGTGCTTGTAGAGGTAAGTCCTGACTTCTACCGCCCCACCGATGTGGTGAATCTTTGGGGCGATCCTACCAAGGCGAAAACAAAACTTGGATGGAATCCTTCTAAAACTACCTTTGAGCAACTTGTATCCATTATGGTGAAGCACGATATGGAGAAAGTTGCCGCAGAGCATGTAGCAAGTGTTATGCGCACAAACCTTGCAGAATATCTCGAAAAGGGTTTGGTAAAGTAGTTTGGACAAAAATACCTTCTCTTTATTTATTAATATGGTAGGATAGAGAAAAAATATTTATGGAACTGAGTTCTAAAATATATGTTGCAGGTCATCGTGGGATGGTGGGAAGCGCAATTGTCCGAGAGTTGAAAAGGCAAGGATATAATAACATCATCACCCGAACACATTCCGAACTTGATCTCACGAACCAAAATGCTGTTAATGCCTTCTTTGAGCAAGAGAAGCCCGAGTATGTTTTTCTTGCTGCGGCAAAAGTGGGGGGAATAATTGCCAATCACACAGCTTTGGCTGACTTTATGTACGAGAATATGATGCTAGAGATGAATGTCATCAATGCAGCATGGAGAAATGGATGTAAGAAATTGGAGTTTCTTGGTTCGTCGTGCATCTATCCTCGCATGGCACCTCAACCAATGCCAGAGTCATGTCTGCTGACTGGAGAATTGGAACAGACCAACGAGGCTTATGCCTTGGCAAAAATTAGCGGACTGAAGTATTGCGAATATCTCAATCGTCAATATGGTACCGATTTTATTTCTCTGATGCCAACTAATCTATATGGACCCAACGACAATTATCACCCAACACATTCTCATGTTCTTCCTGCACTAATACGGCGTTTTCACGAAGCAAAGGAACTTGGATTGAGTGAAGTTACCTGTTGGGGAGATGGTTCGCCTTTGCGTGAATTCCTCTATGTGGACGACTTGGCCAATCTGTGTGTCTTTTTGATGAATAATTATAGTGGCAATGAGACGGTTAATGCTGGTACAGGCAAGGAATTGTCCATCAAGGAACTCACTGAGTTGGTTGCTAAGGTTATTGGGTATGAAGGAAACATCCTTTGGGATACAACCAAACCAAATGGCACTCCGCGCAAATTATTGGATGTCAGCAAGGCAAAGGCTATGGGGTGGACTTATCGTATTGAACTTGAAGATGGTATCCGTATGAGTTATCACGACTTTTTAAACAATCCTATGCGTGCAGAGCGATAGGGTAGTAGAGAGAATGACTTATTGAGAAGGTTTTATAAATAGAAAATTTAATACATATACCATAATATATATATCACAATGAAGAAGTTATTGTCCCTCCCTCCCAATTTGGTTGAATGTTTTCATGATGTGGCTGGAGTAAGTCGTGAAGAATATTTCTGTACCTCAGACCCTGTAGGGGCAAGATTAGGCAGTGGTGGAGGTACAAACTGGCTGATGGAGGCTTGCCATCAGGAGGAGGCTCCCGAGAAGAGTTTTGCAGCGTGGCTTTCGCAAGAGAAACGTATTCTGCTTCATGCCGGTGGACAGAGCCGTCGTTTGCCAGGTTATGCTCCAAGTGGCAAGGTTCTCACTCCCATACCAGTGTTCCGATGGGCTCGTGGTCAGCGTATAGGTCAAAATCTGCTTCAGTTGCAATTGCCATTATATCAGCGTATAATGAATGCTGCTCCAGAAGGACTTCGTACTTTGATTGCTTCCGGAGATGTTTATATTCGTGCCGGCAAGTTGCAACAGATTCCAGATGCAGATGTAGTATGCTATGGTCTGTGGGTTGATCCTTCTTTGGCTAAGAACCATGGTGTATTCCTCTCTAAAAGAGAAACTCCAGAGGCATTGGATTTTGTGTTGCAGAAACCTAGTGTAGAGAAGTTGGGTGAGTTGATGCATACGCATCTGTTTCTAATGGACATCGGTATATGGTTGCTCTCAGACAAGGCAGTGAATTTGCTCATGAGTAAGAGTACATCTGCTGATGGCGAGATACTCAATTACGACCTTTATAGTGATTTTGGTCAGGCGCTTGGAGACAACCCAACTATTGTTGACAAGGAACTCTCTAAACTTAAGGTAGCCGTGCTGCCACTTCAGGACGGTGAGTTCTACCACTATGGCACATCACGTGAGATGATAAGTTCCACTATGGCCATACAGAACCTTGTGTACGATCAGCGTGCTATCATGCATCTTGGCGTAAAGGCTCACCCAAGCATTTTTACCCAAAATTGCCACCACGAGATCAAATTTACGCCCAGCAATAAGAATACTTGGATAGAGAATTCTTGGGTGCCTTCGTCGTGGACACTTACACACGATAACATCATCACAGGTGTACCGTTTAACAATTGGCATATTTCTCTACAACCTGGTATTTGTGTTGATATTGTACCTATTGGGGACACTCAATGGGTGTTGCGACCTTATGGCTTTAATGATGCTATGCGAGGTGAACTTCGAGATCAAGCAACCGAATATCTTGGTACTTCTGTTGCTGACTGGCTTGACAAGCGAAATATCTTGCCAGATGAGATCGATGGTAACACTGACTTGCAAAACAGTCGTATCTTCCCTGTATGTGATAACGTTGAGCAGATGGGTAAACTGCTACAATGGATGATTGCAGAGGAACCTTTGGATTTGACTGACGAATGGCGAACTGCAAAGCGTCTTTCTGCAAACGAAATAAGTGATATGGCAAATCTGCGTCGCTTGCAGCAGCAACGTCTTTCTCTGCGAAAAGAGAATTTGACAGCCCTGGCCAACAATCATAGATGTAGTATATTTTATCAAACCAACCTGAAGGATCTGGCTCAAGAGTTCCATAATCTTCAGGTGCCAGTGCCCGAGGCTTTGCCCGAAACCGAACCCTTGCTTAAGAAAATCAACGACCACATGTTCCGTGCTCAGTTGAAGGAACTCAATGGACAAGACGGATCGGTAGAAAGTGCACGCGCATTTTCGCTACTTGCTGATGGTCTTACTGAAGATGTGTTGATGCACCGCCAGATGCCTCATTTGGATGTATATAGCGATCAGATAGTATGGGGTCGTAGTCCTGTGCGTATAGATCTTGCTGGTGGTTGGACCGACACTCCTCCATATTGTCTCACATCGGGTGGAAGTGTTGTGAATATGGCTATTGAGTTAAATGGCCAACCTCCCTTGCAGACTTATGTCAAACCTTCGAAAGAATTTAATATAGTGCTTCGAAGCATTGATCTTGGTGCGATAGAGACTCTCACAACATGGGAGGAACTAGCCGATTTTGCCAAGGTTGGTTCTCCTTTCTCCATACCTAAGGCGGCCCTCGCTCTTGCTGGTTTCTTGCCACAGTTTTGTGAGAAGAAATACAAGTCACTTGAGGAGCAGTTGAAAGACTTTGGGTCTGGTATAGAGGTAACTCTGCTCAGTGCTATCCCTGCCGGAAGTGGTTTAGGTACCAGTTCTATCCTTGCTGCAACCGTTTTAGGGGCTGTCAGTGATTTCTGTGGTTTGGGATGGAGCAAGAACGAAATATGCAACCGTACTTTGGTACTCGAACAATTGCTTACCACTGGTGGCGGATGGCAAGACCAGTATGGTGGTGTCCTGCACGGAGTTAAGTTGCTCACTACTCAAGGTGGGTTTGAACAGACACCTGAGATTAGTTGGCTAAACGATAATATGTTCACAGATCCTCAGTATAAAGCTTGTCATCTGCTTTACTATACTGGCATAACTCGTACGGCTAAAAAGATTCTAGCAGAAATAGTTCGAGGAATGTTCCTCTATGAGACAGAGAATCTCACTCTTTTGGACGAGATGAAGTGTCATGCTCAGGATGTAGCCCAAGCTATTATGCGTGGCAATTTCAGTACACTCGGTGCCTTGGTGGGTAAGACCTGGCACCAGAACCAGTTGCTTGATAGTGGCACTAATCCAGAGCAAGTACAGACTATCATAAACAAAATAGATGACTTGTGTCTTGGCCTGAAATTACCAGGAGCAGGCGGCGGTGGTTTCCTCTATATGGTAGCAAAAGATCCATCAGCTGCGCTACGAATTCGCGAGATACTTTCCAAAGATCGTCCCAACGATAGAGCACGCTTTGTCGAGATGGCAATGTCACGCACTGGTCTTCAGATTTCACGAAGTTGATATCTGTAAATCTCTAAAATATTGTAGATATTAATAATTAGGGCTGAATACTACCTCAATGGTATTCAGCCCTAATAGATTATTATAGAAAAGACAACTATATACTATCAATATAGAACATGTATTCCTCTGGTTTTGCACCTAAAGGGAATATATCCTTGAAGAAGAATTGGGTGTCCTTGGGGTTCAGTTCTATTGCCTTTTGTAAGTAATGTACAAACTCGGCTTTATGTCCAGTTTGATAATAGCAATAGGCCTGAACAGGGTAGATGGCCTTTGTTACCTCTTCCTTCATATCTTGATATTCTGGTTTTTCCACCGCCTCTTCTATTTCTTGGACAATCTTTGTGGCCGAAACAAAGTCCTGACAATCCATAAATATCTGTGCGATATTGCGCATTGTCATGAGCAGGTTTTTAGAGTCGTGCAGGGCTTGTGAGAAATACTCTATGGCTTTTTCCTTTTGACTGAAGAGTAAGTGGATATGACCGGTAAGTATGTTATAGTCTACTTGTGTGTAAGGGTCGTTGAAACCCTTTGCCCTCTCCAATGCATCTAATGCCTCCTGCTGGTGTCCTATACGGGCTTCTGTATATGAACGTTGTAAGCAAATGTTTAGATGTTCTGGACTTAATCCTTGGCTCAATTGCTCTGCCTTGATGAGCATCTCGTTAGCTTCTTCATATTGTTCAAGAAAGCACAGATTAAATGCTGAGTGATAGAGAGCCAATTCGTCTTCTGGACATTTGGAAAGATATTTATGGAACCACTCGTCTGCCTCTTTGAAACGCTCCATTCTGGAAAGCGCATATGCCTTCTGGAGCAGAGCATGATTATTTGATGGCTGGATGGCCAAGGCGTATTCTGTGCTCTCTAAGGCTTCGGCAAACTGATCACATTGTATCTGGGCATCTGTAATATTAAGCCACGCCTGGATGTCAAAGGGTGTATTGTCCAATACCTTATTCAACCATACAACAGCCTCAGACCAATGTTGTGTTTCAAAGAAGATGTCGGCCATCATCGTTACTGGATCCTCAGCTTCGGGATATAAATCCATAGCGAGAATTGTTGCCTGTTTGGCATCTTCGTGCCTGCCCTTACTCATATAGTAATCGGCAACATCTATCAATTCGTCACAATCCATGTATGGCTGTTGGCCAATAGTCACTTCATGCTCGTAACGATGCAGTATGTCCAGAAAGTCGTCCGAATTGAAATAGTCTTCGTCGTCCTCTTGCATATGCCGATTTGTTTTGGTGTCTCCAGTATACAATTTACTTAGTATCTCTCAAACCAACGGTCTTGTTGAAGACTGGTTTCTTGGGAGTAGAGTCAATATCTACATTATAGTAGCCAATGCGTTGGAATTGCAGATAAGAATAGTGGGGTAGGGTGGCAGCCCACTCTTCGATGAATGCGTTCTTGTTCACGCGCAGAGACTCTGGATTGAGGAATGGACGCATGGCATCGATACCGCGCACGCCATTCTCCTTCTCGTACTGCTTGATGGCATCGCGAGGATTCTCGCATGTCCAGAGGCAGTTGTAGTCGCGCACCTCGCAAGGAATGCTATGGTTGCAACTTACCCAATGCAGGGTCTTACCCTTAATCTTACGGTCTGCACCAGGCATACCGCTACGGCTATCTGGATCGTAAGTGGCATGTATGCAGGTGATATTGCCCTCTGCATCCTTCTCTATGCACTTGCTTGCATCCTCGTCGCACTTGATGATGTAGGCATTCTTCAGTCGCACCTCCTTGCCTGGGCCAAGGCGCATGAACTTCTTGCCGCCATCTTCCATAAAGTCTTCGCGTTCGATATATAGTTCGCGAGAGAAGCGTATGATGTGAGTTTCTGAGTTTTCATCCTCAGGATTGTTTGTTGCCACCATCTCCTCCACCTGTCCTTCGGGATAGTTGTCGATGACGAGGCGCACGGGGTCAACCACGGCACTCACGCGCAAGGCACGGGTGTTGAGGTCCTCGCGGCAGGCGGCCTCCATCAGTTTGATGTCGTTGAGGGCGTCGAAGGTGGTGTAGCCAATTTTGTCTATGAACTTCAGTATTGCCTGGGGGCTGTATCCGCGACGGCGTATGCCGCAGATGGTGGGCATGCGGGGGTCGTCCCAGCCGTTTACCACCTGCTCCTGGGTCAGTATGAGCAGGTTGCGCTTGGACATGAGTGTGTAGTTCAGGTTCAGTTTGTTGAACTCGAACTGACGTGGACGGTTGTCCTCAATGTCGCCCTCGTCACCTCTCCATTCCTTTATCCATGTAACGAACAAGTCGTATAGGTCGCGGTGGGGTACGAACTCAAGGGTGCAGATAGAGTGTGTCACACCCTCAAGATAGTCGCTCTGTCCGTGTGTGAAGTCGTACATGGGGTAGGCGTTCCACTTGTTGCCTGTGCGCCAGTGAGGCATGTTGAGTACGCGGTACATTATAGGATCGCGGAAATGCATGTTGGGACTTGCCATATCTATCTTGGCACGCAGAATCATCTTGCCGGGCTCTACATTGCCGCTATTCATCTCGCGGAAAAGTGCTAGACTTTCCTCTGCGGGGCGGTCGCGGTAAGGGCTATTCTGACCTGGCTCGGTGGGAGTCCCCTTCTGGGCAGCAATCTCTTCTGAGGTCTGCTCATCAATATATGCCTTGCCTGTCTGGATGCACCACTCGGCAAAGTCCCAAAGGTCCTGGAAATAGTCGCTGGCATAGCAAACCTTGCCCCACTTGTACCCAAGCCATTGGATATCGCGCTCTATGGCACGCACGTATTCCATATCCTCCTTCTGGGGGTTGGTGTCATCCATGCGCAGGTTGCACACACCGCCGAATTTCTCTGCCACCCCAAAATCCATTGCAATAGCCTTAGCATGACCGATGTGCAGGTATCCGTTGGGTTCGGGTGGGAAACGTGTCTGCAAGCGTCCTCCATTCTTGCCCTCTGCCAGGTCCTCCACTATTTGTTTCTCGATGAAATTAAGGCTCTTCGCTGGAGCCTCCTGTGTTTCGATAGTAGCCATTATATTATAGTATATTCTTATTTCGGGCGGTAAAGTTACGATTAAGTGAGGGATTTACCAAATTATTTGAGTAAATCCGAACGTGAGTAACTTAGAAATGCCCACTGATGACACAGATGCAACAGATTTTCACGGATTATTTTGCAACTTGCAACCAAGAGAAATGTTTGCCTGACTGGCATGGCGTGTAAGAAAAAGGATGGGGCAGGTATGCGCTGTATGGTAATAAATCATTACACTGATTTACTGGGGGTGTTGAGGGCCGGGTCTTCGTGTTGCTCGTTTCTGTTCCTCGTGAGGCGACGACGTTGTGTTCGTGTTGCGAGGCGCAAGACATCGTGACAACATCTCGCGGGCGATGTGACAAACCAGAACGGCAGAGCGATTGCGCATCCCTTCTTACTTATAATGAGGTATTAACGCGTTGAATATCAGTGATTAAAACGATGTTTGCTGTCACTGCAGTTGGCCAACGGTTTTGCCTTCATTTTCTGCAAATCCATTGTCTGTGCATTTTGTCGCCTGTGTTTTGGTTGCTCGTGAGGTGGTAATATACCTTTACATCAATGTTTTCTTCGTTAACAGATTAACAGTTTAACAGTTATAAATATCCTATGCTGTCAGCCCCCCTTGGGAAGACAACACACATACAGTGGCATATTTTCTAACTGTTAAACTGTTAATGCTATGGCAAATGGTTGATTATAAGATGTTTAATTCGATTGAGTGCTAAACACTTCTGTGAAAACGTCCCCCATTTAAAGGGTTTTTCCATACTGAAAGGGTTGACTTTATGGTCTTGGTTCGTTGACTTTGGCGGTAAAGGGTGACACGGGGGCGGGTGTTTTGTAGGGGGGCGGGGTATTTTTCGGTAAAAATGATAGCGAGGAATGGACTTGCAGAACTTGTCCCATTTTTTTGCTAATTATCAGTATTTTCCTGTTGCTAATTCACCATAATTCTCACATCGTCCGTCGAATGTCGTATCTTTGCATTGTGGATGTGCGGTGGTAGAGTGAGAGAAAGCGTTCTTTGACATACTGATACAATGATGCTGGCGTTAACGTATCGGCACTTAGCGTAGCATGGAGGGTTTAATACATCAATCCGAAGGCCCATAGCGGTACCTCGTTCAGATGGCCATACTCTATGTCGTCTTTGACCACATAGGCATGTCCGAAATAGTAAAACTGCCTCAAAAAAACAGCACTTTTATGTAAAAACTGCTAAATACAGACAGCAGTTTCTGGTCTTTTAGTGCATTGGCGTGAGAATTCCGATTTGGGTAATACAATAAGTATAGGATTTCCCTCTCCTGAAAAACGGACATTGGCGTATTACGGGTTAACTGTGGTCCCCAGGGTGATATGAGAAAATAATTGCTCCAATCTTTGGTATTTCCATGAAAAGGTTTCATCTGTTTGCTGACTTTGTACTGGTGGTATACAATGATGGATAGCGTGACAAGAATTGTGGCATGGTTGTAAGGTATTGTAAATACACAAGATAGTGGGGGGCGCGGCCGGTTTGCAACTATAATGAACTAAAATGGACCAAAAAGAACCAAAGGATGTCTTGGCAATCTGCGGTTTATTTGCTAACTTTATGCTGAAAAACTATGTAATTTACACTAAAATACTTGAGGTGAAATGAAAAACGTAACAATTGACCAAGGGAATCTTGTCAGCGAGTTTTACAAAGAGTATGAGGCTAAGAATGGCAAGTTTTTGCTTTTTGACTTGGCAAATGCCAATGAGAATGCAAACACAAAAGTCTTGAAATGCCTGTTGCAGAACAGCAATTCTCACTTCTTGAATTCATTTTTGGAAAGGATCGGTTTGCCTATGCCCACCCAGAGGCCTGTCTGCATCACCGATCAAAAGAAGGCTATAGGCCCCAAGGGAACCGGTTTCATAGATTTGTACATTCAGTACGATGATGTTCATGTTATCATTGAAAATAAGATTTATGGCGCAGGCGATACTGAAAAACAGTTGGCACGCTACATCGCTACAGTAGATGAAGTAGATAAAGATAAGTTTGAGGATTGGTACGATAATTGGTACAATAATCGTAATGTCAATGTCAAAAACAACATCTACGTGGTTTATCTCACTGCAGATGGCACAAAGGAACCTTCTGATGATAGCCTGCCATCTGCCCTCAAAGACAAAATCAATTATTATGCCGTCAACTATAAAGATTTAGTCTTGCCATGGTTAGAAGAGGATGTGTTGCCCAATCTCACATATGGTACAGACGGCTTGATGATTGCTGGTGTGCAACAATATATTGCTTTCTTGAAGCAGTTCTTGGCAGAAGAGACTTCAGAAGTTGTGGACACATTTGTGTTAGGGTTGCAAGGAAAAGATGTGGAGAAATATAACACTTTGTTAGGTGTTATAGATAAAAACGAGAAGGCTGTGCCAGAGAACGTCCAGAAATCATTGCGCAAGCAATTAGAGGCTCGTGCAGAGGCTATTTTCTCTGGTGATGTAGGAGGTGAGTGGGTGCTTCATTTCACACCAACATACATCAATTTATATAAGAAGTCATGGGCGAATCTCGATTCTCGCAAGTATTCTATTCCCTCTCTCTTTATTTTTGCCGGCAATACACAAGCGTTCTTGAATAAAGGCTGCCTTAACACTTTGAAATTAGGTGTTGCTCATCTTGCACCTAAAACAAAAGAAAATTATCTTGAATATGCACATTTATTTGGCAATCATGACATGAATATAGGTATAACATTGTTGGATAACTCAGACCTTGAGAATATAAAATGTGGTGATATTAATGATGCCGCCGCAAGAAAAGCATTTTATCAGAAGATTATAGGAGCAATACAACAAAAAGTTGACAAAATTGACCAAGGTGTCTCTGCACTGCTGAATAGTGGTACTTCCACAACTCCAGAGGAAATTTTGAAAATGGTTCTTGGCTTGCCGATCATTAAGGCATGTATTGCTCCATAGGTTGAATCTATGGGACTTTATCATGTATTTCTTCCCCATTCGAAAAAAAAGTTGCCCCGATTTTTGAAATTTTTCAAAAAGTTGCTATATTATATATATGCGTGAGAGCACGAACAACTTCGTTACCAAAAAAACATCAAGATATGGAAGAGAACAATATTCAAGAGACTCAGCACAGGGACGCACAGCAGATGCGAGTTGACGAGTTTGCTGCCATGCTTGGCCAGGTGCGCCAGGGAAACAAGGATTTGGCCTCCCAGGTGCTGAATGCCCTGCTGGAGGACGGTGACCTTCAAGGCAAGTTCCTCGACATGCTGGAGGCGGAGGACAAGCAATGGCTCCTTGCCCTGGACAACCTAAAGGCCGACTGCATAGTTCTGGCAGGCATGTACAGGGAGAAATACCGTTACTATGACGAACTGTTCACGGACGAAGACACGGGCGAAGAGGTGGTCATAGAGCGTACGGAGTTGGTTGAAGGTACCTCATGGTTTGAGAGGGACAAGAACGAGGCCCGGGCATTGTACGGCAAGATCTGCGCCGCCGACCTGCCAGATGCCGATGTGCGCATGGTGGTTGACTGGGTGGACGCAACCCCGTTCAACGAGATGGCCATCGTGGAGAAGAAGAAAAGGCAGATGGAGGAGCAAGTCCCTGCCTACGAACTCGGACTTTCACCCCTCTACGGCTGGATATGCGAGGTGTTGGGCGATGCGTACTACTATGGCGAGGAGCATTGCGGCTACTATATAGACATAGCCAAGGCCAGGGAGTACTATGCCAAGGCACAGGAGATAAAGCACGCCACGGGCGACGAGACCTTCATGCTATGGGGCAACCCTATGGAGGATTTTGACGAGAAGGATTGGGAAGACTATGAGAGATGTTCACTAACCTGCCATTATAGTCTGTCTGGACCTGCCCAGGTGCTGGACAAGGTAAGGGCTACCATAGACAAGCTGACTGAAAAGTACGGCATGCCCGGCAACGAGTTCGGTCGCTATGTGCCCACCCCCATACTGCTACAGGTACTCTTGGGAATAAAGTCCAAGGCACCGAATTACTGGGGCAACCTCCTGTTCATGGAAGACCAGCCCGACGGCACCCTTTCCCTCACCATGGAGGTGGAACAGACGTATGTATGGCCCCATGTCCTCGAACAGGGTTTCCCTGGTATAGAGGTGGAGACAGAGAAGGAGTAAGAGAAGAAAATTAACAGAAGAAAACAACAAGTCTAATAATATTATAAAACCTCGTGATGTAAAGGGGATCACAGATGGAAATATGGCGAAAATGGTATATTCAAGTGCTACACGACCTCTTAAAAAGGCTATCTATTTTGACTCGGACGAGTCTTTTATCAACTTCTGTCTGAACACGGAAGCTGTAGTCCACAACGAGGAGGGTTCATGCCCTTACTTTAGCCTTGATTTCACTGATGTATACAAAGAGGCGCAGGAAGACGACTATACGTATTTCTACATTGCAAAAAGAAATTCAACGATAGTCCGCCGTGGCTGCGTAAATTACCGCACCATCACCAAGAGTGTAGAAAGAGTGATAGAGTGGGGGCAATTATTCCATTGTAAGGCATTGGAAGTTCCTGAGGGCGTAACCGAACTGCGACTCGACAAGATAGACACACTTACTTTGCGCGAACTGCATCTGCCCTCCACTCTCATCACTGTGAGTCCTGCCCTAATCGAAAAGATGGAGAGCGAAAAATTCGTTAACCGGATGCGTGGCATATATGTGGCACCAGGAACAGAGGAGCATTTCAAACAATTGCTTCCCCAGTCAGTACATCATCTGATAAAGGAAAAGTCAAACTAACTGAGGCATTTAGAAACTGTCATCAAACATTACCTACCCCCAAATAATAAAAGCATATTATGACAAACTGGACAGTACAGAAGATTAAGGAAGTGGCTGAACTCATTGAAGGTTCCAGCCACCGTGCAAGCAAGGTCCAGAACCCTTACAACCTCTTTACAGCATGGAAGATGAGCGAGAACGAACATACCAAGATGTTCCTGGCACTGATGCGGTACTGGGATGCTTCCGGAAGATATGCTTTGCTCAATAGTTTCCTGAACCGCTTTGCCAAAGGACGCGACAAGATGATTCATTACCAGAACATCTCGGATGTGAACATCCTGTTCAATCCACGCTACAAGAACGACACGGCAAATAGTTTCATAGACGGTCTCATCACCTTTACCGCCAATAATAGGCGCATAGCAGTCATCGTGGAAAACAAGATCTACGATGCACCTGACCAGCCAAATCAGATTTCCCGCTACATCGAGCACATGACAAAGGACGAAGGTGTGGATGTGAACAACGTGTGGGTGTTCTACATGACGGGCGACGGCAGCAAGGAGGTTGAGGAGCAGAGTTATGGTTGCGATGCTGGCACAGACATTGGCCGCCGCTTTGTGCCGCTTGCCTACAACAGTGACATCATAAACTGGCTGAAGAGCGATATCCTCGAGGCACGAATCTATCCCGAAGCGTTGACCAGTGTGGTTCGCTCTTATGTGGAGTCCCTGGAAAAGGACTTGTTCGCAGAGGACAACTCCGACAATCAGCGAATGGACAAGTTGTGCAACTCCGTGATAGGTCATCACAATCTGAAGAAGGTGACCATGGAGCAGTGCAACACCCTGTATGCCTTCCGCAAAGCCGTGGCAGAGGTGAGAAACCAAATGCGCGAAGATATAGCCAATGGAAGCGCAGAAGACATGCACGTTGTGGACAATCTGTATGCCATTGTCAGGAAGGTGATTCAGAAGTTGGAGCAATTGGCTTTCGGCGTATTTGAAGAAAGCACCGCAACCCTGCTGAACGAACACTGGAAAGGGGAACTGAAGAAGCACGGCGGTGTACGGTGGACAGTAACGCACCGTGGAGTTGGCGGAGACAATGGTTTCCTGCAGGTACGGCTGGGCAACGAATGGGAATCTGCTCATTGGGAATGGATACCTGTGAGTACTGCAAAGATGTTTACGGACACGGAATACACCCTAGAACTTCATGTAGAGCGCAACGTGGCCTTGGCCAACAAGTGGCGCGAGCATCTGAGAAGTAAATCTGTCATGCTGCCCCAGTCGGCAGACTTGGGCAAGGATGGCACGAGGACAGTCCTACGTTACAGGATAGAGACACCCAACCCCATTGCACAGATGAAGGAGGCGGAGTTGAAGGAACTTCTGAAAAGTATCTATTTGAATAAGCTGAACAACTATTTGTGCAGGATGTTGGTCAATGAGTTTGGTGCATATAATGTATAAATATATTATGAATGTAGCAAATATAATCGAAGAACAAGTCTTGAACCTATACAAGACCACTGCTTATCAGAAACTGAATGCGTACTAAGGGGGCTACAGACGATTTCATAAACATTGTCGAGGTGGACGGCAAGGGTGCATTCAAAAGGGATGCCAATAATCGTTTCGGCATCTGGATGTTGCTTGCCCTCACCGTTATGGACGATAACGACCAAGAACAGCAGTGGTACTTGCCGATAGTCGTCGAGAACAAAATCTGCAGTACAGAAGGAAATGCCAACGACCCCGTAAAGGCCTTAACACCGAGGACCCCGAATGTGTGGTCATGCGTGTGGAGATGAAAGACGAACAGGATTTGCGCGATGCCCTGCTTCAGTGCTTCCCCGGCATCGACATAGAGGTGGACGAGGATGTGGAGGACATGGTGCCCTGGCCGTTTGAATAAGGGGCGGCAAACAAAAAACACATTAACAAAGAATACAACAAGAAAGGAGACAATGCAATATGCTGGATGTAGCAAGTTATAATGAGCAGATAGAGAGGGAGGAGAGGTTGAAAGGGGGGGGGATGCTGTTCCTTTCCCTGTGTGCCTTGTTGTTTATAGCGGCGGTAGTGTACCTGGCCGTGCAATGGGGATACGTTGGCACCACACGCTTTACGGCGTTCTGTGTGGCCGCCGCGATTTACCTCCTGTGCAAGTGGGTGGTGTACCCCCAGTTGTGGCGCACGGCATCCCTTGTGCGCCCTCATCAGGAGACCTTCTACTGCCATCGCACATTCTCCTCGGCACTGGGATGCGGCAATGTGCTATTCGGACGCTTTCACATGTGCCCCTCGTGGCCAAGCGTCAGTTACTCGTTCCTGTCCCTGTTCTTCATACCCCTCATACCCACCGGGTGCTACGACCTGTCGGGGACGGGAAAGAGTCTCCTCTCCATCGACACCGAGGAGCATTCCTCCTTGTCCGTAGAATGGCGTGCCGTGGAGGTGCTCTACATCTATGCCAAGTGCTGGAGCATGGCCACGATAATAATCCTGCCGGTGGTTACATTCTTTGATTATGTGAGTTCATTGACCATGTAGTTTTTGTGGTAAAGTATATGAAGAAGATCCTATACATATATGGCTATGGCGGAAGTGCCCAGGGGAGCACCTGCACCATGCTCAGGCGTCTGGTGCCCGAGGGCTGCATGGTTGAGTCGTTCACTTACACGCAGGCGGACTTTGCCAAGGCTCGTCAAGAGATACTCGGCTACATCCGTGAGCACGGCATAGACCTTGTCGTGGGCAGTTCGCTGGGAGCGTTCATCACGCTCACGCTCAGCGGAATACCCCGCATAGTCGTTAACCCCTGCTGGTATCCCGGCGAGGAACTCCCACTGATAGACGTGCCCCACGAGATTGTACGCACCTATGCCCCCTACGACCATTGGGTACAGGAGCACATCACAGAGGAGGACCGCCCCATGGTGCATGCCTTCTTTGGCGACCGCGACGAACTCTTTGGCGAGAAGTACATAGCCCATTTCCTTCGACACTATCCTCAGGAGCAGTGCCACCGCATCCCCTCCGGCCATCCCCTCTCGGAGGAGGGGGCAAGGGAGATTGTCGGCTGGATAGACAAGAACCCTCAGTTCATTAATTCACAGAATCACTTGTAGCTTATAGAACCTGACATAAACAAATTTTCAGAACCCACCTATATACGTTCTTTAACGGCGATTCCCGCCAATTCGTTTTAGACAACTTATGAGATTACCTCTTTCCGATTACGTATCCAATACGAGAGACGAGCGCAAGCACATCCTCTTTCTGGACGATCTGTTTACGGGCACCGAGGACCTGCTTCTCACATCCCTTGTGAAAATTCTGGGTGAAGAATACCATTGCATGTACTATCCCCTTCCCAAAGGACCACGCAACGCAGTGGACCATGTTGCACATCTGTGCATGATTGATACTCTCAGGCCCGACCTGATAGTGGCATGCAGCACGGCAGCCACCATAGCCTGCTTCAAAAGCGCTAAACATAACTATGGCATCGACACTCCCATAGATGTCAGAGCTCTTTCAGATGCCATGCATGCCAGAGATATAGGCAAGATAAAGAAGGTGCTCATAACCCCCTATTTCAGCACCAGCACCATGATTGCCAACATGTTGCCCCCTAAACAGTTCAAGACGCGCATAGAACTGCCCAGTCTTGGTAAGCCAGAATATCTCACCCTCACACGCCAGATGCAGACGGAATACCGGCAGATGGAGGACGAGATCTACCGCCAGGGCATACGGAATGCTGAGACCCTGTTCTTCAGTGCAGATGTTGATTCGTCCACCTATGCTGACTATGTCAACAACTTCGGCCCTGCACACATCATGCCAGCCGAGAACTCCTTCTCGCCCGATGCTCCCGAGTGTGTGGCCAAGTTCATCAGGGAAGTTATCTCTGCTGAACAGGAAGAGGCGATGTCCTCAGAGGAAGAAATCGTTAATGACTCCCTGCTTGAAAATAGACCCAAAGACGAACTTGAGCGAATGGAAGAGATTCACAAAACTCTGCTCTTGAAGTATAGGGCAGGTGAACTGGAAAGGCCAACCAGCAGAATAAGGAAACTTGTAATAACTAAAAGTGTCACACGGCGACGTGAACAGGATAACAAAGAACTTATGCACCATAATACAGAAGACATGAATGCATTTAACGTTATTGAATACCTGAAGAAAGAACCATTCGATATTGATGAATACCTGCTGATGATTGGCAGGGCAGAGCTGCTCTCATGCGATGAGGAGCAGGCTTTGGTGGAAAAGGCACAACAGGGCGATGAAGAGGCAATGAACCTGTTGTTGTGGTCAAATGCCCGCTTCGTCACCAATCTGGCAAACCAATACAGACACAAGGGTGCCAGCATACAGGAACTGCTCAATGTGGCCATGCCTGCGCTACAGAATGCCGTGATGGAATATGATGTGCACAACGAGGACACGCTCATCAAATGTGCCGTGCCTCAGATTAGAGAGGCATTGGAGAAAAAATGATGGTACAGAGTGGGGTAGTGACTCCCTCTCATTTACCTTGTCCGAAGGACGGAACTGTGTGCTGGGAAATAACCCAATGGATTTTGGAAAACGGTGAACGATGAACGAAAACTAATCTGCTCACCGTTTCTTCTTTTTCTTGCCTTCTAAACATTCAGCGTTACCCTCAAAGTCCGCAATAGTAGCCCAGTTTGTAGAATTGGAAGAGGCGGAGTGAGACGAAACGTGAACACAGGATTCTGCGGGTGATGGGTAGCAGGAATATGTGCAGGAGAGCAAAGGCACGGTGCAGGTGGTATTTGCAGAGCAGTCGGTGTATCTCCGTCATGCGGGTCTTGGGACGTATGTCATCAGGCAGAGAATGCAGGGTACGAAGCGACTCGCGTGTCTTGGCAAGGAATTTCCGGTTGGTGTCTATGTCCAGGTGAATGATGTGGTTTTCTAGGTGGAAGACGCTTTTGCCCAGACGTTCAAGGTTGGCAAAGAGCAGAGTGTCTTCGTGACCGTATCTCCTTATGCTCTCGTCAAAGCCTGTATGTACGAAGGCATCGCGCCTGATCATGAAGTTCACCGTAGTCATGGAATCAAAGGGGTGGGCTTGGCGGTATTCGGATGTAAGTCGTTTTGATGCTTCTTTTTCGTACGTCCATCTGAGTTCACACCCCTTGGGGCATTCCGTGGTGTTCTTCATTCCTCCGTAGTAAATGTCGGCAGGATGTTCCTCTATGGCCTTCAGGTAATTGCGTATAAAGTCAGGACTGTCTATTTTTGTGTCGCAATCAATGAAAAGCACCCATTCTCCCTTAGAGAGTTCGAAGAGCCTGTTGCGTATGCGCGAGCGCCCAAGGTTTTCGCTGGGTTCGTAGACACGGCATTGCTTCATGCTTGCTATCTTCTGGAAGGCCTTAATTGCTTCCTCCGAGGTGCTTTTGTCATTGCCCACGATGATTTCCGCATCCTGGGGAATCTGTTCAAGGAGATCGTACACAAGTGATGTGCAATCCCAGTTGTATGATGGTATCAGTATAGACAAGGTCATTGGCTGGTTTCTGCTATGGATAGTGTGTTTTATTGGGGGTAGAATAGAATTATCCAAATACAAATTTAGTAAAAATCATGCAAAACATACGCCAAAGGGTGTTGCAACTGTTGCTTTTTCCTTGGGTGTGGTCAAATTCTTTTGCCATGTGCCCGTAATATGTCCTAATTTTGCTATCTTTGTATCCACTATGCAACCATTGGCAGAAAGAATGCGGCCTCGCACGTTAGAGGATTACATCGGTCAGCAGCATCTTGTTGGCCCCAATGGTGTTTTGCGCCGAATGATAACGGGCGGAAGAATCTCCAGTTTTATTCTGTGGGGACCTCCGGGGGTTGGCAAGACAACACTGGCCACCATTATTGCCAGTACGTTGGATGTGCCTTTTTTTACACTATCTGCCGTGACGAGCGGAGTGAAGGACGTGCGTGACGTTATAGATAAGGCACGAGGCACAAACTTTTTCAATACATCACGTCCCATTCTTTTTATTGACGAAATACATCGTTTCAGCAAGAGTCAGCAGGATTCGTTGCTCGGTGCGGTGGAGCAAGGTGTGTTCACTCTGATAGGTGCTACCACGGAGAATCCTTCCTTCGAGGTGATACGCCCGCTTTTGAGTCGTTGCCAGGTGTATACGCTCAATTCGCTCGGCAAGGAAGATCTGCTTGCCCTATGCAAAAGAGTGCTTGAAAAGGATGTGGTGCTCAAGAAGCAAAACATAGAACTGAAGGAAACCGATGCCTTGCTGAGGTATAGCGGAGGCGATGCACGCAAGTTGCTCAATATCCTCGAACTCCTGTCCGAAAGCGTACAGGGCAATGAGGTGCTTGAGATAACCGACACTCTTGTGGCCGAGCGCCTTCAGCAGAATCCCTTGGCATACGACAAGGACGGTGAGATGCACTATGATATCATCTCGGCCTTCATCAAAAGCATACGAGGCAGCGACCCCGATGCCGCCATATATTGGTTGGCACGCATGATAGAGGGTGGGGAAGACCCTGCCTTCATTGCCAGAAGACTGGTCATTTCGGCATCCGAGGATATAGGTTTGGCCAACCCCAATGCCTTGCTGTTGGCCAATGCCGCCTTCGATGCGGTGCAGAAGATAGGTTGGCCCGAGGGCCGTATCCCCCTGGCAGAAGCCACGGTATACCTTGCCACTTCGCCCAAGAGCAATAGTGCCTACAATGCCATAAACAAGGCACTTCAGTATGTGCGGCAGACAGGCAATCAGCCAGTGCCCTTGCATCTGAGGAATGCTCCCACTCAACTTATGTCCGAACTTGGTTATAGCGATGGTTACAAGTATCCGCACGACTATCCAGGACACTACATAGCACAACAATATTTGCCCGATGCCTCGAAGAATGAAACCTTCTTCTTCCCGGCAGAGACAGATAAAGTGCAGAAAAGACAAAAGTAAATAAATAAAAGAAGGATTATATATGAAAAGCGACATTGAAATTGCACGCGAAACCCCGTTGAAACCCATCAAGGATATTGCCTTGGGACTCGGGATCGCAGAAGAGTCAATCGAACCCTATGGCAGATACATTGCCAAGTTGCCTCTTGAACTGATAAATGAGGAGAAAATTGCGAAGAGCAAACTCATCCTTGTTACCGCCATCACTCCTACCAAGGCCGGTATCGGTAAGACCACCGTCAGTGTGGGTCTTGCACTCGGTATGAACCGCATTGGCAAGCAGACAATGGTTGCTTTGCGCGAACCATCCCTCGGTCCCTGCTTCGGTATGAAGGGAGGTGCTGCCGGTGGCGGCTATGCTCAGGTTCTGCCGATGGACAAGATCAACCTGCACTTCACCGGTGACTTCCACGCCATCACCTCGGCTCACAATATGATTGCTGCCTTGCTGGACAATTACATCTATCAGCACCAGGCAGAAGGCTTTGCCATGCGCGAAGTGCTCTGGAAGCGTGTGTTGGATGTGAACGACCGCAATCTGCGCTATATCGTAACAGGTCTTGGTGCCAAGACAAACGGTGTTACTGGCGAGAGCGGTTTCGACATCACCCCTGCATCAGAGATTATGGCTATCCTTTGCCTTGCTCAGGACGAGGATGATTTGCGTCGTCGCATAGAGAATATCCTTCTCGGCACTACCATTGACGGCAAGCCCTTCACCGTGAAGGACCTTGGTGTTGCCGGTGCCATCTGCGTACTTTTGCGCGATGCTATCAAACCCAACCTTGTACAGACAACCGAGAATACCCCTGCCGTGGTACATGGCGGTCCTTTTGCAAATATTGCCCATGGATGTAACTCTGTGTTGGCCACCCGTATGGCAATGAGCCTCGCTCCTTATGTTATCACCGAGGCTGGTTTCGGTGCCGACCTTGGTGCAGAGAAGTTCTATGATATCAAGTGCCGCAAGTCAGGTTTGCAACCCGCACTGACTATTCTTGTTGCCACTACTCAGGGCTTAAAGATGCACGGCGGTGTGCCCGTGGAGGATATCAAGGAACCCAATATGGAGGGTTTGAAGGAAGGTATGAAGAATCTTGATCGTCATATCCGCAACCTTCAGGGTTTCGGTCAGACTGTTGTGGTTTGCTTCAATCGCTTTGCTGCTGATACCGACGAGGAGATTGCCTTCTGCCGTGAGCATTGTGCAGAGATGGGCATAGGCTTTGCCGTGAACAATGCCTTCAACGAAGGTGGTGCAGGTGCAGAGGAACTTGCACACTTGGTTGTGGATACCATTGAGAACAAGCCAAGTGCTCCCCTTCAGTATGCATATACTGACGAGCAGAGCATTGAGCAGAAGGCTCTGGCCGTGGTGCAGAAGGTATATGGCGGTAAGGGTGTTACATTCACCCCCGCGGCAAAGAAGATGCTTCAGAAGATAGAGGAACTTGGATTGTCGCACTATCCAATCTGTATTGCAAAGACACAGTTCTCTTTCTCTGCCGACCAGAAGGCATATGGTGTGCCCGAGGGATTCAGTATTGCCATCCGTGATGTGGTAATCAACCAAGGTAGCGAATTCATAGTTCTTATAGCAGGTGAAATTCTGCGTATGCCTGGCCTCCCCAAGGTGCCTCAGGCAGAGAAGATAGACATTATAAACGGTGAAATAGAAGGATTGAGTTGAGGTAGGTTCTATAAATTTGCTTTGGGTTGTTTTGGTGTCTATTGCGTAGCAGATTTATAATTGAACAAACATAGCTATGCGAGTAAGTGAAAATGAGAGGATGCAAGTAAGAGACGTTAAAGAATCAAAGCAGTTGGAACTCTACTTGATAAAAAGATTAACTAATTTATAGAAACTACCTTGATTGTTATGAAAAAGATTTTGCTTTTAGGTTCAGGTGAACTCGGCAAGGAGTTTGTGATTGCCTGCCAGAGAAAAGGACAGTATGTCATTGCATGCGACAAGTACGACAATGCTCCTGCCATGCAGGTTGCCGATGAGCGTCGTGTATTCAGCATGCTGGATGGTGATGCACTTATGAAGGTTGTTGATGAGGTTCGTCCAGACATCATTGTTCCCGAGATAGAGGCCATTCGCACCGAAAAGCTTTATGAGTGCGAGGAGCGTGGCATTCAGGTTGTACCCAGCGCTCGTGCCGTAAACTTTACAATGAACCGTAAGGCCATTCGCGAACTGGCACATACCGATTTGGGACTTAAGACAGCCAACTACCGATATGCCACCACCTTTGAGGAACTGACCGATGCCGCAAGCGTAATAGGTTTCCCTTGCATCATCAAACCCCTCATGTCTTCAAGTGGACACGGCCAAAGCAAGGTGGATAGTGCTGATGAACTTCTTTCTGCGTGGGAATGTGCATGCGAGGGTTCTCGTGGCGACATCATGGAGGTTATTGTAGAGCAGTTCATTCCATTTGATTACGAAATAACGTTGCTTACTGTTACTCAGAAGAATGGTCCTACTCTGTTCTGCGCTCCCATCGGGCATGTGCAGAAGGGAGGCGACTATCAGGAGAGTTTCCAACCTCGTCAGATGAAACCCGAACACCTTGCCCAGGCACAGGAAATGGCCGCAAAGGTAACAGAAGCCCTCACTGGTGCTGGCATTTGGGGTGTAGAGTTCTTCGTTAGCGAGAAGGACGGAGTCATCTTCAGCGAGTTGTCTCCCCGTCCACACGATACAGGTATGGTGACTTTGGCTGGTACACAAAACCTTAGTGAGTTTGAACTTCATTGCCGTGCTGTGCTCGGTTTGCCCATCCCGGAAATCACTCAGGAGCGTCAGGGCGCAAGTGCCGTTATCCTTTCAGGTATAGAGACAACTAACCCTGACTATATAGGTATGGAGGATGTCTGTGCTGCCCCTCAATCCTATCTCCGTATCTTTGGCAAACCCGAGGCACATGTAGGTCGTCGTATGGGTGTTGTCGTATGTTGGGATAGCCTCGAAAATGACCAGCAGGCTCTGCGCGACAAGTGCAAGGCTTTGGCGGCTAAGGTAGAGGTTACTATGAAGTAGAATTATAGTTGACCCACCACTACCACCATCTTATAAGAGATAAAAATCGCAGGCACTCCTCGCTTAATTCTATTTAAGGTCGTGTGCCTGCGATTATTTTGTTTGGGACTCCTGAGTAATGATATCTCAGGGACTCCTATGGGTTTACGAATACAAATATCGTTTTATACTCTGCTTGGGTGTTTTTTCAAACGCCTCACTTCGTATCTCGGTGCAAGCTATTTTGCTATATACGGGCAGTTCGGAATTCAAAGCTAATACATTGCTGTTGATTAGTTTCTCAAGTTCCTCATCGTTTAATCCTGCCTTTTTGCCTGCTTCGTAGTCGGCAACAACCAATGCTACAATGGCATTCTTTCGACCTACCACCAGCGACTCTGTTATGTAGGGCAGATTGTTTATCTTATCCTCTATCTCTTCGGGGTATATGTTCTGTCCGTTACCTGTGAGAATCATATTCTTGCAACGTCCCTTGATGAAGACATTACCGTTTTTGTCAACGATGCCCATGTCACCAGTCTTGAGCCACCCGTCCTCGGTGAAACTTGCTTGTGTAGCATCATCATTTTTATAGTATCCAAGCATCACAGCATCGCCTTTTACTTGAATCTCACCCAGCACACGGAGTGGATCGCTCGAATCAATGCGTAGCTCAAGCGGATCAGCCTTCTTACCACATGAATGTTTCACAAACTGACTCTTGTCACAGTACGAGATGAGCGGACCGCACTCTGTCATGCCATAACCCACAACATAAGGGAAATTCATGCGCTTAAGTAGATCTTCCACTTCATGGTTAAGGGCTGCACCGCCAAGGATGAGGCCCGTGGTGAAACCATTACCAAAGGCAGCCAGCAGCGACTTCTTTATCTTACCCAGTACTATTCTATCAAGCCCGGGTACCTTGAGGAGCAAATTTGCGGGGAAGGTGCGGGTAGCTGGGAATACCTTCGATTTGAATATCTTTTCTATTACCAAAGGCACGGTAAGGAACATAAAGGGTTTTACTGTTGCAAGACCTTCCAAAAGGCGTGCGGGGGTGGGCTTGCCTGGCATTACGAAGACATGGCAACCGCCAGCCAAGGGGAACAACACATCAAAGGTTTGTCCAAACATATGTGCCATGGGCAGTATGGCAAAGATGTGTCCACCCTGTGTAGCTGGTATTTCGCGGCGTGCAAAGGCAAGGTTCACCGAAAGTGAGCGTGCGGGTAGCACAACACCCTTGGATGTTGCGCTGGTGGTGCCCGAGGTGAAACTTATTTCCACAACAGCCTCCATATCACGTTCCTCTGGATAATAGTTCACCTTGTCTGCGCTAATACCGTTGGGGTATAGTTTTGCAAAATGCTCATCCATAGTGGCGTGAGCCTCCTCTAAAGCGGGTACGGTGGCCTTGAATATGCTGATGTTCTTCACATTTATGAAACCAACAAACCCAGGTGTAGCCTCCAGTTGTGTGATGTAATTTTCCTTTTCACTCAAACTCTTGAAGGCGATATCATCGGCAATGAGCAGTTTGCATTCTGAAAATGCTCCCAACTCGGCAACGGCACCGGGTATGAAGTCGGGCAAAAAGGGCACCGACACGGCGTCGTATGTTAGAGTCGCAAAATATGCCACAATCCATTCGGCCGAATTACGAGCATACAAAGCCACCTTATCACCTTTCTTTATTCCTGTCTCGGCAAAAAGAATGTGATATTTAGCGATTTGCTCGGCTATTTGACCGTAAGTGTAGGTGTTTCCACCAAAATTTGTTATAGCAGGAGAAGCCCAATTCTCCTTAATGGATTCGTTTAATAAACTAACAAAATGTGTCATATTGTGCTCAAGTAAAAATATTCCGTTTGTTTCTGTGCAAAGATACAAAAAAAATATAAAAATGCAAGAATTGTTATTTTTAGTATTGTTTTTTGAGAACTTTTTACTTCATCATAGATCCTAAACTTCAGAATTATTGGGTCTGAGGTTTATTGAGGTATACCCTTCATGCTCAAGGCTATGCGGTTACGTTCATAGTCTATTTCTATTACCTTAACCTTAACCTTTTGTTGAAGATGCACCACGGTCATGGGATCGCTGACGAACTTGTCGGCAAGTTGGGAGATGTGGACAAGTCCCTTCACCTTGATGCCGATGTCGACGAAGCAACCGAAGTTGGTGATGTTGGAGACGATGCCATTGAGCACCATACCATCCTGCAGGTCGTCTATTGTGTGCAGAGTGGAGTCGAAGGAGAACTCCTCGTTCTCGCCACGAGGGTCGCGACCAGGTTTGCTGAGTTCTTGCATGATGTCGTTCAGGGTAGGCATGCCCACGGTGTCGGAACAATAGCGTTGCAGGTCGATGCTCTTGCGTTTCTCGGGCGATGAGATAAGTTCCTCCACCGTGCATCCGCTATCCTTTGCCATCTGGCGCACAAGTTCGTATCGCTCGGGGTGCACGGCGGTATTGTCCAATGGATTCTTGCCATCTGCTATGCGCAGGAAGCCGGCACATTGTTCAAAGGCCTTGGCACCGAGGCGAGGCACGCGTTGCAACTCCTGACGTGAGGCAAAGGGACCATTCTCTGCACGATAAGTCACTATGTTCTGTGCCAGGGCAGGACCGAGACCTGAGACATAGGTAAGCAGGTGCTTGCTGGCCGTATTGAGGTTCACGCCAACGGTATTCACACACCTCTCCACGGTGAGGTCAAGGGCATGCTTCAGTTCCGTTTGGTCAACATCGTGCTGATATTGTCCCACACCGATGGACTTGGCATCAATCTTCACAAGTTCAGCCAAGGGATCGGCAAGGCGACGACCTATGCTCACGGCACCGCGCACGGTGACATCGTGGTCGGGAAACTCCTCGCGTGCTATCTTTGAGGCGGAATATACCGAGGCACCATCCTCGCTTATCAGAAAGACGGAGAGACCGGGGCGACGCAACATCCTGACAATGTCTTCTGTTTCACGACCTGCCGTACCGTTGCCTATGGCCACCGCTTCTATGTTGTACTTGTCTATGAGTCGTTCCAAGGTGTCCAATGCCTCCATACGCTCGTTGCGAGGAGGGTGGGGGAAGATGGTCTCGTTGTGCAGAAGATTGCCTTGTCTGTCCAGACATACCACCTTGCAACCCGTGCGGAATCCGGGGTCGATACCCATAATGCGCTTCTGTCCGAGAGGAGCTGCAAGCAGAAGTTGTCCCAGATTGGTGGCAAAGACACGGATGGCCTCCTCGTCGGCCAGTTTTTTCGAACTTGTTGCGAACTCCGTTTCTATGGAAGGCTTGAGCAGACGCTTGTATGCATCGTTCATGGCCATGATGATTTGTTCGCCACACTTGCCTCGAGTGGGGAAACCACGAAGCAGACGCCCGATGCAATCCTCCTCGTCCCGAGGACTGATGTCCACACGCAGGAATCCCTCGCTCTCGCCACGCCGTATGGCAAGCAGACGATGGCTGGTGCAACGCTTCAGGGGTTCGGAGAAGTCGAAATATGTACGGTAGTTCTGTGCCTCCTCTATTTTGCTTTTAACTACCTTTGAGGAGATTACGGCGGTGAGTTCGAAACTACGGCGCAGAGTATTTCTCACACGCTCGTCCTCGTTCATCTTTTCCGCCAAAATGTCCCTTGCACCCTGTAGCGCATCCTCTATGGTTGGCACCTCCTCCGTGATGAAGGACCTGGCATATTGCTCGGGATCGCCATTAGGTCGGTGCAGAATGCTATCCGCCAAGGGTTCAAGACCACGCTTGCGTGCCACCTCGGCACGAGTCTTGCGTTTGGGTTTGTAGGGCAGGTAGATGTCCTCCAGTTCGGTGGCATCCCAACAGGCACTGATTCTTTCCTTCAGTTCATCGGTCAGTTTGCCCTGCTCCTCGATGGTTTGCAGAATGTACTCCTTGCGGTGGGTTAGTTCCTTGAACTTCTCGTTCTGCTTTGCCACCTCGGCTATCTGCACTTCGTCCAAGCCACCCGTGGCTTCCTTACGGTAGCGTGCTATGAAGGGTATGGTGGCACCGCCATCCAGCAGGCCGAGTGTCTGTTCTATCTGTCGTGCACCTATGCCAAGAGTCTTGGCTATGATGTCTATTATCTGTTTCATACTTATATCTTGGTGGTAAGGTTATTCTCTTTCATGTATGCGGTGACGATTTCAAGCAGGTCCTTGCCATACTTCTCCACCGTAGTTTTGCCCATGTAGGGGATTTTGAGAAGCAACTTGGGATTGTCGGGCAGGAAATGCACTATTCCCAGGAGTGCCTTTTGCTGAAGCACGCAATAGCCCGGTATGCCCAGTTCCTGAGCCTTCTTCTGCCTCCATGAGACAATACGTTGATAGAGGTCAGGCAATACGATGTCCGAGGGAACTTGAAGTATTGTCTCGTCCGATTTCTTACGACGACTTTTTGAAGGCGCCGTGGTGTCTTCACCGCCCTCTGCTTCCAGGCTGATAACGGCCTTCTTGTGCAGATACGAACTGATGTCGAATCCCTCCTCGTGCACGAATTCCAGAAGTTTGGTCTTCTGCGTGCAACTCTGTCCGAGTTTCTCGGTGTAGTCGGCTATTCGCTTCTTCAGTTCCTTGTTGTCGGTGGGTATGGAGAGTTGTTCGGCCCATTGGCAGATGGGAGAAAACTCGTCGAGGAAATATCTGGACGCATTGTGTATGCGCTCTTTCAATAGCGAAGACGAGGCATAGTCGGTCTGTTCGGAGATGATGCGAGTGTATTGAGAGCCAAAGCGTGTGGCAATGTCGCACAACTTGGTTTGTATGGTTTGGGCATGAAGATTGAATTGCTCGAGCAATTGCGGATAGAGAATGCCGAAATGCTCTGCCACAAGGCGATGCAGGTCATTGAAATGCTCATTCAGTGTGTCAAAACTGAAGAGTTCCTGCAACAACTGGTGGTAGTATCTCTTCTCCCAACCATCTATGGCCGTTGTGCCGGGAGTACGACTTGCCATAGCGGCATTGAAATTGTTTACGGTGGTGTCGCAGATGATGGCCCCAGCACTCAGTGGTGAGCTCAGCACCATACCCTCCAAGGTGCGGCAACGGCTCAGTGCCACATACACCTGTCCGTGGGCAAAGGAGTCGCGGGCATCTATGATGGCATGACTGAAGGTGAGTCCCTGGCTCTTGTGAATCGTTATTGCCCATGCTAGGTGCACGGGAAACTGCTCAAAACTTCCCTCCACCTCCTCGTTTATCTCCATCGTCTGCTCGTTGAGCGTGTATCGGGTATTGTCCCAATGTTCGCGCTCCACCCTGATTTCGCCATTGAAGTCCTGACTATGCACCACGAATCCCTCCTGGTCAATCCTGACAATCTCGCCAATCATACCATTGAAGTAGCGCCTCTCGCCCGAGTGGTCGTTCTTGATGAACATCACCTGCGCACCCTCTTTCAGGGTCAGCGTCTCCTCTGTGGGGTAGTTGTACTCGGGAAAGTTGCCCGTTATCTTTGCCCGATAAGTAAAGGTGGGCGTATCCAGTTTGTCCAGTTCCCCGTCGTTGATGCTCTGTGCCAACATATTGTGTGTGGTGAGGCGGATGTAACGAGGCGAGGCAGGAGGTGTGAAATCCGGTATGTAGCGCTTGTTCAGTTGCTCAAGCGTGGAGGCATCTGCCCTGTTGGTACGAATGTTGTTGAGCAAGGCAAGGAAGTGCTCGTCCGTCTGTCGGTATGTCTGTTTCAGTTCCACGGTGGCATAGTGCGTCTCGCTCAATGCCCTGCTGCTGAAGAAGAACGGCGTGTCGTAGTATTGCGAGAGCATGTCCCACTCCTCGGGTTTCACCACCGGTGCCAATTGTTGCAGGTCGCCTATCATCAGCAACTGCACTCCGCCGAATGGCAGATGGGGCTGACGGAAGCGCCTCAGTACGGCATCCACGGCATCCAGTATGTCGGCACGCACCATACTTATCTCATCAATGACAAGCAGGTCGAGGCTACGAATCAGCCTCTTCTTCTCCTTGCTGAACTTGTATCTGTGCACATCCTTCTCAGCACGGAAGGTAGAGTCGGGCACATAGGGAGCAAGAGGCAACTGGAAGAACGAATGCAGGGTCATGCCACCGGCATTGATGGCGGCAATACCCGTGGGGGCAGTCACCACCATACGCTTTGGCGAACGCTTCTTGAGGTCCTTCAAAAAGGTTGTCTTGCCAGTACCCGCCTTGCCCGTAAGGAAAAGGTGTGTGCCGGTGTTCTCTACGATGCGACGTGCAAGGTCAAGTTCGGGGTTGCTGCTCATCAGTGTGCTTCGTGTCTGTTCAGTTTTGTGAAACTATGGAATTGTACAGACGCATCGCGTCCCTCATCATATCGGCATGGTCAAAGGCCAGTGGTGGCAAGTTGTCCACATACCACCATTCAGCCTTTGCGGCATCGTCCGATCCCTGCACGGGCATGGGACTTTCTATTATGGCCAGATATGCTATGCCCACGGTGCGTCCTCGCGGATCGCGGTCAACACGGCTATAGGCACCCACCTGAAGGGTTTCCGTCACCGTCAGCCCTGTCTCCTCCGTGAGTTCGCGCATGGCACATTCCTGTGCCGTCTCGTCCATGTCCATGAATCCACCGGGCAAAGCCCAATGGCCACGGAATGGCTCGCCACCGCGCTGGATAAGGAGCACACGAGGGCGTTCCTCTCTGGTGATGACTATGCAATCCGCCGTTACGGCAGGTCGTGGGTATTCGTATGTGTATGGCATGGGAGGTAAATGGAAAGGTGAAAACGGAAAGGTTAGGAGGACGGTTAGCGGATTTCTCTGAGTATTCCGAGTACTCCGAGTATTCTGAGTACTCCGATTATTCCGAGTACTCCGATATTAAATCTCAAAGTCCAGGCATACTCTTTGCACGCTATAGGGCTTTACCCTTTCCTCTGCCACCTTCACGTGGGCAGGGTGCACGGCATAGGCTTTCAGCGCCTCTTCGCTTTCCAGGGTGCTGTCCAGCATCAGGTCGGCATTGGAGGTGGCAAGGCGTCCATCTATGTGTACCGTCACTTCGGTAAGCCCGGGCACCACACCCACCAGTGCCTCAAGGTCTTGCTTGATGGCAACTTTTACATTCTGCTTCTCCTCCTCCGACAATTCGGGGTTCAAGGTCCAAAGGATAATGTGCTTAATCATAAGTATTGTGTTTATATTCTTTAATGTTGTGAGACAGGGACGTTCATAGCACTTGAGGCCATTTGCAAGCCAATGCTCCGTTAGAGTATCCGAATAGCATTTCGCCTTTGATAACGAAAGACTCTCCGTTGTCTTCCATAAATCGGTATGTGTATGTCCCTGTTTTCTTTAATTCTTCCTTGTCACCGAACTTGCATCTGTCCATATAAATGTCCTGCATGAAGTATTTGCCATTCTCTTTGAATATCACGGTGTATGCAAGGTCTGGAATCATTTCCCAAACACCGACTCTATTGATGTTCCTACCTAAACCATTAACCATGTCCTGTAATGTTTTGCCTTGAATGGTGTCTTTCTGGAGCGGTTCTGCATATGGAATAACAGGAGCGTGTACAAATATTGTATCTGGCTTTCTTTCCGTGTCTTCCAGTTTATACATATGCGCAGACTTGAGCACTGCCCACGCCATACAGAAGAGTATAATCACTAAAAGAAAGGCGGCAATAATGGATGTCTTTTTCATGTGCGGTTTGTGTCAGTTGATAAATGTACTTTCTTCCTGTCTACAAAAATACGATTTTACTCTAATATATCCTCCTTCTTGGTGCATGAAATTGAATTTCTCGTGATAGAAAGGTTGAAAAGCCGTATTGTACAGGGAAGAAGAACGTGAACTGGAAAAGACCATCTCAACAACAAGTATGTTTTCTCATAGGATAATTATAGTCCTCTTATGGAAGGACTGAAGTTTCCCCACGAAAGTATTGCGTTGACTCCGAGATGAGCAAAAAGGATGTTTGGACAGAGATTCAGTAGCCTATAGGTTTATAGTTTAATGAAATTTGATTACCTTTGTGCGTATATTTGAACGAAATAGGGAGAATGCCGAATAGAATATCCAATAATGATGGAGTGACGGAGAGCGGAAAACCAACCGCCTCTTTACCCCTTTTTCAACGCCCCGTGTGGGTGGCTTGCTTTGCCATGACGGCTGCCGTGGTGTGGGGATGGGCTTATCCGTTGATAAAACTGGGTTTCGAGTACCTTGCTATCACGCCCGAAATGACGGGTAACAAGATTTTCTTTGCAGGATTGCGCTTCACCATGTCGGGCTTGATAATTCTGGCCATGGCAAAAGTCATAGGACGACCATTCGCCATGAGGAAGGGTGGTGACTGGTGGTTCATGCTGGTATTTGCCTTGATGAATACTACATTGCACTATGCCACCTTCTACATAGGTTTGTCGCATAGCGCCGGGGCAAGGGCGGCCATACTTAACTCGCTCAGTGTCTTCTCGCTGGTCATCATGGCATGCATGTTCTTCAAGAGTGACCGTCTCACACCCAGCAAGCTGTTGGGATGTGTTGTCGGTTTTGCCGGTATACTGGCGCTGAACCTTGGGGGAGAGGAGAGCGGAAGGTTCACCCTCCTGGGCGACGGTATGATAATAGTGAATGCCCTCTGCTCTGCCATAGCAAGTCTGCTCACACGAAGTCTGGTAAAGCGTGTTGATGTCTTCGTAGGTACGGGTTATAGTCTTGCCCTGGGCGGATTACTCTTGCTTGTACCCTCTCTCCTGTTTGGTGCCACATTGCCACAGGTCAATTGGCAGGGCATAGTCATCCTGTTCCTGCTCATCGGCATTTCAGCACTGGGTTTTGCCCTATACAACAAACTGATAAGTTGCAATCCCGTGGGCAAGGTGGCCATCTACAATTCTCTCATTCCTGTGGTGGGAGCACTGACATCTTGCCTTTGTCTGGGTGAGGAATTTTATTGGAAATATGTCTTGGCTGCCTTGCTTGCCACGGCTGGGATATATATAATTAATAGGTATAAGTGATTTTCGTAAAGATGTGCATATTGATGCACAAAAGTATAGAAACACCAAAACGATAAAGAACAAATAAACAGAAATAATTATGGTTAAAAGACTTTTTTACATTGCATTGTGCTTCATTCTTTTTTCTTGCGTAGGTAAGACGGTAAAATCTACTATCACCTTCCTGTCACCCGAGGAGTATGCCAAGGCATTGGGAGAGGACTCCACGGCATTCCTTATCGATGTACGCACTCCTGAAGAATATGCCGAGGGACATATTGAAGGTGCAATACTGATGAATGTGATGGATGAGGAGAAATTTGCATGTGGTATAGATTCTCTGTCTTCGGAATATACTTACTATATCTATTGCCGTAGTGGTCGCCGTAGTCAAAATGCTGCATTGCAGATGGCACAAAAGGGTTTGAAGGTTATCGACCTGCAAGGTGGGTACAATGCCTGGAAAGAGAGTAATAAACCACAAGAGTAATAGGTCTATCTCTCTGATAAATAGACGAGACATAGTATAGAACAATATGCAGGAAAAGTCAGAAGAAACCCTATTTCACCACGAGTTGCCGGCTCAGTTGCGATGGTCGGATGTTGATCAGTTCGGACATGTGAACAACAATGTCTACTTCTCGCTCTACGATATGTGCAAGACCCGCTACTTCATTGACGTGGCTGGCGAGGACATCTTTCAGCGTATCACCATTGTGGTGGCAAACATCAATGCCAACTTCATAGCACCGATATACTATCCCGACGAGATAGTCATACAAACAACGATGGAAAGGATAGGTCGCAAGAGTTTCACCCTTCTTCAGCGTGCCATCAATGCCCGCACTCGTGAGGTAAAGTGCGAGTGCCGCACCATAATGGTGTGCTACGACCGCGAGCAGGGTTGCACCATCCTCATGCCCGACGATGTCCGCCAGAAGATAGCAGAGTTCGAGGGCAGGGAGTTTGGATGAACAGAAGAGTGACTGCTTTAGCTTGATGAGCGAATACGAATGCTTTAGCTTGATGAACCAAAGGTGAATAATAAAACGGAAATCGGAAAACGGAGAGTTGAATGGTGAGTGATTTAGTTATCCCTTTCAAGGTCCAATAGTAGGGATGTTGCGTGCAGCGTCTGATAATTCCAAGACCCTCATTTGCCATACATTGCCAAGCGTGAGCAGATTTGACGAACCAAAGGTTGGCGATAAACCAAGTTAAACCCAAATAAAAGCTAACGGAGAACAGAAGGTTTGCCTTCCGTTCTCCGTTGTTAGTTTTGCGAAAATCCCGATCTTCATTCAATCTACGTATTCAAGTTCGGGGTGCACCCATGTGCCATTGAAATAGGGCTCCTGAGGCAAGTATAGGCGCAGGAGGTATGTCCACCCGGGGAATATCTCCAAATAATTGGAAGCTTCTTTGTCCTCACCACCGAAGTGTATGGTATACGAACCGTCGGGGTTGGCTTCGGCAAAGGCGCTGTTCACATTGTATGGGTCGCCCTGTGGGTATCCCTGGGCATCGTAAATGGTGATTGACCAGAAAGCATTGTCGGCAACAGGCACATCCTTCAGTGTGAGTGTGCAAGGTTTGTCGTTTTCGGGAATGCGGCTCAAATACACAGCCTGGTCAGAGGTGAAACCGCCCCATCCGTATGCCACACCACAATTGTGCTGCTCTTGTGTAAGAGAACCTTTCTTGCCAAACAACTGGTCGGAGGTGTAGTGCTTTTCATTTGTTATGTCGAGATACTTCTGGCGCATAGCCAATACCTCATCCATATTCCACACTTCCGTAGGCTGATAGGAACCCTTGTCCTCCTGGGTCAGCTGTATCTGGTCCTGCAATTCCGTAACAATTGCCATATCGGCTTCGTCACGCATGTTCACCTGCGTGCGAATCATTACAAACACAAACCTTGATCCCATGTCCTCCTGAGTGATGGTGTAAGTGCCAGGCTTGTTGATGGCCATAGGGTTGTAATGCTCCTCCGTAACAAACCATGCACTTTGGTATCGGCCGTTGGTTTCCGGCATTGTAAGCGTGGCATCGCAATTGAGGTCGAGCAGGCACATGGAGTATCGTGTGTCGAAGTTGATGCGCATCACGGTCTTGTCTGCCGGGTCGGAACTCTGCCTGTTATGAAGCAGAGTACCAGTACCGCTACCTCCGCTCTGCGCTATAATTCTGTCTCTGTAATCGGCAAATATAATCTGTGTCTCTGCCAAGGCATAATTCTCGTCAGTAACAGGTGTATACTTTCCTTCCGGAGTTTCGTGTTCTTCGCTACATCCCACCATAGCCATTACCAAGGCCAAGGAGAAAATCCATTTTAGTTTCATAAGCGTAATTTATTAGTGTTTTGAGTCAAAGATAACGAAAAGTTTTTGATTAACATTGCATAATTACATTTATTATGACATAATCAGGATAAATTCTGCATTTTGCTTTTGTCTCCTCCTTACACCTTCAGGAATATCTTGTGGCGATAGAGAAAGTAGAGGAACAGCCACCACACCAGTACGTATGATGTCCAGTATGCCAAGGCATAGAGGTTTTCGGGCACAAGGCCGAGAACACCTCCGAAGATGGTCTTTAGGGGCTTCTGTGCATCCAGGAAGTGCTGTGCCAGATAGATGGTGATGGAGTTCATGCCCACAACTCGGAAGAAGAGGGTCCACTTGCGCCATTGCATTACATCCACAACCCAGTAGAAGGTCGAGAAGAGCATCATGGACAAGCCTCCCGCCACGAGGACAAAGGAACTTGTCCATAGGTTCTTGTTCACCGGCAGAACAATGTCCCAAAGCCATCCCAACCCGAAGAAGGCAAGGCCCAGGAGGAACAGGATTGCGCTTTTGCTATGCCCACCAGCCTTGGCAGAGCGGATGAACTCGCCCGTCAGTATGCCCATCAAGGCGGTAGCCACGGCAGGAAGGGTGGAGAGCAGACCCTCGGGGGCGTGTATGCCCAGATGTAGCTTGCCAGGCAGGAACAGGCGGTCGATATAACCTGCTATGCTCCCTTCCATAGAGAAGGAGGAGGCATCGGGATAGTCAGGTGCAGAAAGTAGGGCAAGCATTGCCCAATAGAGTATCAGTATGCCCGAACCAACGGCCACGCACACCCTGCGTGATGTCCACACATATAGCAATGCCGCCAGCATCCATGCCATGCCTATTCGCCCCAGTACACTGGCATAACGGAGGTTCTCGAAGTCAAGATCCAGCAATCCATTATATAGTATGCCCAGAAGGACGAGCGTAAGGCCTCTGCGCACTATCTTCATGGAAATGCTTTTCCTGTCTGCCCCCATGCCCATACTCTTGCTTAGGGAGAAGGGAAAGGATATGCCGGCAATGAAGAGGAACATGGGGAAGATGAGGTCGTAGAAGGCAAAGCCGTTCCATGCCACGTGCTCCATCTGTCCGCCCCACAAGGCAAGCAGAGTGCCGGGAAGCATGCCTCCCAAGCACATGAAGAAGGCATCTGCGCCCATGATGAAAAGCATATCGAATCCTCGCAAGGTGTCCAAGGAGAGCAGACGTGTGCCAGACTTTTTGTCTTCATTCTTTTGTAGATTGCTGTTCATTTTGGCAAGGGTGTTTAAGAGGGTGTCGGGAACATGCTAACTTCTTTTCAATATTTCAAGCATTTCAGCAGGTGTTACAACAATGGGAGTGCGAGGGAAATGCTTGGTATTGCCGGTAATCAGGTAGGCGTCGTCCTTGGAAAGAGCAACTTCATAGAAGACAGCATCCTTTGGGTCGGGAAATTCTTCTTCGCAGAATGTGCGCCCTGGACGAATGGCGGTATGTTCAATGGCTGCAATGACTGAATTTACCAACTCCTTTGGAAAACGGAATTTAGGACGATGCAGCACATCCCTATACTCGTTGATAATCTCGTCGTTGACCAAAGGCATTATTCTGCCTTGGAAAAAGGCTTCAAGAACCTTTACCGTTGCTGCTCCTGGGTTACGCGCAAGTAGAGCAGAGACAATGACATTGGTGTCTATAACGGCAAATACCTTCATTTCTCCAAGCGTGATTGACGAATCTCGTAGTTGATTTCATCTTCGTTCAGCAAAGGCAACTCTCCTGCTTCTGCCATTTTCCGCATTGCGGTAAAAGCGGCATAACCTGATGCCGAGGCGTCTGCAGGCATGTCTCCCCTTATCTCAAACGGTATCTTGCCACGTTGCACTACGGCCTTGGCAAATACATTCATTGCGGTGTTTGCACTCATGCCAAACTGTGCGCACAATGCATCAAAGGTTGCTTTCAATTGCGAATCCATTCTAACAGTCATAGAAACCTGTCCCATAATCAACTTATTCTGTCTAAATATCTATCTTTTGTGAAAAACTTTACCGCAAATATAGTGTTATTTTACGAAAATGCCATCTATTTTGTGTAAATTTATGTCATATTGAATGAAAAACGCATCATTTTTTTAGACCGTCAGCCTCAATGATACGAATAAGCGAGTGGAGACTAAAACTTGTTTTAAGTATCCCGAGCGTGAGTATCTTCGCGATTTCTATTGCAATGATACGATTAAGCGAGCGAAGAAACAACAGAATTTTGTTTTTTCCGAGCCTGAGTATCTTCGCGATTGATATCGCAATGATACGATTAAGCGAGCGAAATACCAAGGATGAGGCTTAAAATCTAACTGACGACTGACGACATGAGTGGTGTCTTGTACTGAAATAGGTTGACTCCCAGATAGGCTTAAATGTTAAATTATCAAATTCATTTAAGAATTATGGGAAAACAAAAATTCAGCCGCTCCTTGAAGCGCAGTATTTGCATCGAGTACATGCAAAGTGGTAAAT
>JAFYQK010000007.1 GCA_017547165.1 Bacteroidaceae bacterium | reverse complement strand
TTTACCACTTTGCATGTACTCGATGCAAATACTGCGCTTCAAGGAGCGGCTGAATTTTTGTTTTCCCATAATTCTTAAATGAATTTGATAATTTAACATTTAAGCCTATCTGGGAGTCAACCTATTTCAGTACAAGACAAACATAATAGTAATGAATTTGTAGACGGAGACGTATATACTAATTCAATTGAATGTTTTTGGGGATTGTTAAAAAGAGGGTTACTTGGAGTTTATCATAAAACCTCAAGAAAACATTTACAAATGTATATAGATGAATTTGTTTTTAGATACAATACAAGAGACCGAAAAGATTCGGAGAGATTTAGTATATTATTATCAAATATGATAAATAGATTGAAATATAGAGATTTAATATATGAATAAAGAAAAAAGAGAAATATGGGATAAAAAATACAACATGAAACGAGGTTTTAAAGATGAAGAAATAAAAGAATTTGATTATTTAATGATAATGGGAGGAGATTATGAAACTTTGAATGACATTGAATATCAAGAACGATTGTATGACTTTATTGTTTCTATAATCAATAATGAAAACTTAGATTACATCTCAAAACTCGATAAGTTAAAATGTTTTATAGATACGAATAAGAGTCTTGAACTATATTCTCGAGAACGGTGGAAGTTTTGACCACTCCTTACAATATTGTGAGAAACACACTTCAAATATATATTCTATAGGAACCTCACATAGTTTACCATTTTCATCTATTAACAAACATTGTACGTTGTGTAAAATGTTATCGGATGATTCTATTTTTATATCTAAAAATCCAATAATTTATAAACAACTCCTTTGTAGATAATCTGTTTTCCTACACATCCATTCAACATCTCTTTTTGGGTGATGTAATCAGTCTTTGAAACTTTAATAATATCCATTTTTTTGAAAATTTTACCAAAGGTAATAAAAAAGTCCTAGAAAACTCTAGGACTTTAATTTTTTATGTACTTTGTTTATTTTATAAAAAAAATAGTATTACTGTAAAGTAATATATAATTACCATAAAAATTTATTATATTGTCCATCTGTCTTTTACACTTAGAATGGAGCCTCATCCGAAGGCATTGGTGGATATTGACTATCAAATGGATTTTGAGCCATCATACTTGCCTGTTCTTCTGCTGACAAACCTCTTGATTCTATTATACCACCATTTTCGCCTGGAACAGGAACAAATCGATGCTCGTCTGGGTCAGAAAAACGTGCGAACTCTCCCTTGAACTCCAATAAGACATCTCCCACGGCACCATTACGATGCTTGGCAATAATTATTTCGGCTTTGTTACGCAGATCGCGTCCTTTTTCGTCCTGATAAATTTTATAGTATTCAGGACGATGTATAAAGCAAACCATATCAGCATCCTGCTCGATGGCACCAGACTCTCGCAAATCTGACAATTGCGGGCGTTTGCCATCTATACCTTCACGTGATTCCACTCCACGGTTCAACTGTGATAGTGCAATGATAGGTATATTCAACTCCTTGGCAAGCTGCTTCAAACTTCTACTGATGGTAGAGACCTCTTCCTGACGACTGCCATAACTCATACCAGAAGCATTCATGAGCTGAAGATAGTCAATCATAATAATCTTCACTCCGTGTTCACGTACCAGTCTTCTTGCTTTTGTTCGTAATTCAAAAACACTTAATGAAGGAGTGTCATCGACGTATATCGGAGCATCATATAATTGTGTGATTCTTGTATCAAGTTGACTCCATTCGTATGGTGCCAACTGACCACTCTTTATCTTTTCACCAGTGATTTCACAAACATTGACAATAAGACGATTCACAAGCTGCACATTGGCCATTTCCAACGAGAACATGGCGCATGGAGTTTTCATGTCAACAGCCATTTTGCGAATCATTGATATCACAAATGCAGTTTTACCCATAGCGGGGCGGGCAGCAATGATGATAAGGTCCGAATTCTGCCAACCCGAAGTCATCTTGTCCAATCTCTCAAAACCAGAGGACAAACCAGACAATCCATCAGTACGGGCAGCTGCCCTTTGAAGCATATCATAAGCTTCTTTAATGACGGGATTAATCTGTGTATAATCCTTCTTCATGTTGCTTTGCGAGAGTTCGAAGAGTTTACCCTCTGCTTCCTGCATCAAATCGTCAACATCAGTACCTGGATTGAATGCAGACTGTTGAATTCTACTGGCATAAGTTATAAGTTGTCTAGCCAAAGATTTTTGCTGAATAATGCGAGCATGATATTCAATATGGGCACTACTTATCACAGCATCCGACAACGAAGCAACATATGTCATGCCACCCACGTCCTCTAAATGCCCCTTTTGGTCGAGTTGTTCAACTACAGTTATGACATCTACTGGCTTTTGCTGAGCGGCAAGATCGCGGATAGCCTCATAAACCAACTGGTTCTTATGATCATAGAAACTCTCGGGACGAAGTATTTCAGCTACCTGCCCAAAAGCATCCTGCTCGTTCATCAAAGCACCAAGTACAGCAGTTTCCATTTCCAGATTCTGCGGTTGTTTATGTCCTAAAGCATCCATTGAAGGCACTTCTACAACCTTAGGAGATTTAATACGTTTGTTTTCTGCCATAAGTGGAATTTGAATAAGTTATATCATTATATTTTTGCAAAGATAAGTAAAACTTCCGACTTTTGTATAATCTGCCGTCTGAAGAAACAAAAAACATTTGAAAAGGCAAAAAGATTGAAAAAAATGGTCTAAATTTGTGGATATGATAAAAACGAACTCTCTCCACGCATGGTTCCTGGCCGCACGTCCCAAGACACTCACAAGTGCAGTAGGACCAATAATTGTTGCCATAGGCTCTGCTTATAGTCTGTATGGTCATCTTCACCAAGCACCCTTTTTGCTATGCCTTCTGTTTGCTTTCTTGATGCAAATAGATGCCAACTTTATCAATGATTATTTTGATTGTGTTGGAGGAATCGACACCAAACAGCGTCTTGGTCCCGAGCGCGCTTGCTCTCAAGGTTGGATTACGTTAAGAGCTATGCGATGGGCCATATATATTACCACATCTACCGCTGCTCTTTTCGGCTTGCCCCTAATAATCTGGGGCGGTTGGGAGTGCATCATCATTGGAGTTGTATGTATAGTATTTTGTTTCCTCTACACAACACTGTTTTCCAAAATTGCACTTGGTGATATACTCGTACTATTATTCTTTGGACTGATACCAGTAAGTTACACCTTCCTTTTTCAAAGTCCTCACACATCTATCCTTGATATTCCGTCAGGAGTATGGTATCTTGCATTTGCCCAAGGTTTAGTAACCGACTGTCTGCTTTTGGTAAATAATTTCAGAGACCGCGAAACAGACACACAGGTTGGCAAGAAAACATTGGTTACTATCATTGGTTCACGAAACACGGAAATCCTTTATGCCTTTATAGGTATCATTGGTTGCATTATTGCTCACAGAGGTATAAGCCAAATTACCAATCTCAACTCTCTTCATACTTGTATAATATACCTATTTTTGCCAATACATTTTTTTATACTAAAAAAACTACATGAGATAAACTACGGTCGCCAACTTAATAAAGTGCTTGGAATGAGTGCACTCTCTATTCTCACATTTTCAATACTCATTTTCATAAGCTTAACTATCAAATAAGAACGAGATTAATAATTACAAAAACAACAGGCGAGATACAAACGTACCTCGCCTTATATTTTTCATAAGAATAAACAATTAATCCTCAAGCTTGCGATAACGAATACGCTTAGGTTCTTCAATACCCAAACGCTTACAACGGTTCTGCTCATATTCGGAATAAGAACCCTCGAAGAAGAAGATTTCACCATTTCCTTCATAAGCAAGAATATGAGTACAGATACGATCTAGGAACCAACGATCGTGACTAATAACAACGGCACATCCGGCAAAGGCTTCCAAACCTTCTTCCAAAGCACGCAGAGTGTTTACATCAATATCGTTAGTAGGCTCGTCGAGCAGAAGCACATTACCCTCTTCCTTAAGAGCCATAGCAAGATGCAAACGATTGCGCTCACCTCCTGACAAAACGCCACACTTCTTCTCCTGATCAGCACCAGTGAAATTGAAACGTGAAAGATAAGCACGTGTATTTATATCTCGACCACCAATGCGAATCAGTTCATTACCCTGACTTACTACCTGGAATACCGAAGCGTCAGCAGTGATATCCTTATGACTTTGGTCAACATAAGCCAACTTTACAGTTTCGCCAACCTCAAACGTACCTGCATCAGGTGTCTCCAATCCCATAATCATGCGGAACAATGTTGTCTTACCTGCACCATTTGGGCCGATAACACCCACAATTCCATTAGGAGGGAGCATAAAGTCAAGATTCTGTATCAAAGTCTTATCACCATAGGCTTTCCACAAACCGTGTGCTTCAATCACCTTATTACCAAGACGTGGACCGTTGGGGATAAATATCTCAAGTTTCTCTTCACGCTCACGCTGTTCCTGGTTAAGCATGCTCTCGTACGATTTCAAACGAGCCTTACCCTTTGCCTGACGTGCTTTAGGCGCCATACGAACCCACTCCAACTCACGTTCAAGTGTCTTACGACGCTTGCTTGCAACCTTTTCCTCCTGAGCCATACGCTTGGTTTTCTGATCAAGCCATGAGCTATAGTTACCCTGCCAGGGTATTCCCTCGCCACGGTCAAGTTCTAGAATCCAACCAGCAACATCATCAAGGAAATAACGGTCGTGAGTAACACATATCACAGTACCCTCATACTGTTGCAAATGTTGTTCAAGCCAGTCGATACTCTCTGCATCCAAATGGTTAGTGGGTTCGTCAAGCAACAGCACATCAGGTTTCTGCAAAAGCAAACGGCACAAAGCAACACGGCGACGCTCACCACCTGAGAGAACAGCACACTTTTGGTCAGCTGGTGGACAACGCAAAGCATCCATAGCTCGCTCCAAACGACTATCAAGATTCCATGCATCCGTAGCATCAAGTATATCTTGAAGTTCACCCTGGCGGGCAAATAGCTCATTCATCTTATCCTCATTCTCATAGTATTCGGGTAGACCAAACTTATCATTGATTGCGTTGTATTCGGCCAATGCATCCACAACATTTTGCGCACCCTCTTTTACTACCTCCAAAACTGTCTTCTCATCATCCAGATATGGTTCCTGTTCAAGGTATCCAATGCTGTATCCTGGACTCCACACAACTTCACCCATAGAAGGTTGCTCAAGACCAGCGATTATTTTCATCAAAGTTGACTTACCCGAACCATTCAAACCTATGATACCAATTTTAGCACCATAGAAAAAACTTAGATAGATGTTTTTCAACACCTGTTTTTGGTTTTGTGTGATAGTTTTACTCACACCAACCATCGAAAAAATAATTTTTTTGTCGTCTACTGTAGCCATTATTATTTGCTTATAGTTTATTTCTGTTTATTGAGAGATGGGGATTTAATAATAAGAGCAAGCACATTTTAAATAATTCATCATCACTTCCTTATGGGTTCTATTATGGTTTTCTGGCCCTTTATTTTTTGTCCGTTTATGCGTCCCATCAGAATTTTCAAACAAGATCTGTCAACAGCCGCAAACGACCAGTTTGGGAAAACCGTCACCATACCCAATTGTTCACGACTCAATCCACCTGTTTTGCTTAGGAAACCCACAATATCCACCTTGTTAATCTTATCCTTCTTACCTTTTCCAATGTACAGGGTCTCCCATTTTGAAGAAGGCACCTCGTAAGTTTTTGGAACATCTATGCATACAATTTCGTTGATACAATCTAACTTGTCCAACTTCTCCTCTGGTCCTAATATTATATAAGAAGCACCTTTCTTGTCCCACCTTGCCGTTCTGCCATTGCGATGAATATATGCCTCACTATTCAGTGGCAGGTGATAGTGTATGATGTTTTGTACATCAGCAATATCCAAACCTCTTGCAGCCAAATCAGTACATACAAGTACATTGGCGCATCCGCTTTGAAACCTGAACAAAGCTCTCTCTCTATCCTTCTGCTCCATAGCACCATGAAAGGCACATACATTAAAACCCGCTTTATGCAGAAATTGGTATACCCTGTCTACGGCATCGCGGTAATTCATGAAAACAATGCTCGGACTGCTACCCAAAGAACACAAGAGTCTGCCAAGTGTTTCAAGTTTGTCCTTCTCCGGAGATACCAACTGATACTGCCTGATGCGGTCAGCATAATCGTTGTCCGTGCCAGAAAGATAATTCAACTTATGAACATTTTCTGCACCAACAAAGGAGGGAATCTCCGGACTATCTGTTGCAGAAAGCAATATACGCTTCCTCACATTAGGCAGAAGAATAAGAATTTCAGACATCTGCTGGCGGAAACCCAGTTCAAGCGACTTATCAAATTCGTCTATCACCAAAGTATTTATCTCATCTGCCCGAAAATTCTCTTTCTTCAGATGATCTAAAATACGTCCAGGAGTACCAATTATCATCTGGGGCATAATGCTACGCAAGGTTCTGTGCTCCTCCATCGTAGGTCTGCCCCCATAACAAGCATACGATTTTATCTCTTTGCACAGTTTCGAAACAACGCTCTGGGTCTGAATCGCCAACTCTCTGCTTGGTACTAGCACCAACACTGTTGGTGCCAGCGTATTTTGCATGCCTTCTATTACTGGCAACATATATCCCAAGGTCTTGCCACTACCAGTTGGCGATAGTAAAACCAACGAATCGCGCCTGCGCACTTCGTTCAACATCTCCTCCTGCATTGGATTGAGATGGTCTATACCTAAAGAGGCAAGATTATATATCATGTCTTGTATTTATCTTAAGAAATAGTCAACCAAGAAATATACTCCCAGCGACGCTCCCCATCCACAAAATGCAAAAAGTGAAATCCTACGCAAATACCACCAAACGGACACACCCTCAGCTCTCATCAAGGCAAAACCTGCCACACTGCCTATAGGCAGGAGACATCCACCGATATTGCCACTCAAAGCAATCAAATGCCAGTACTGTCCATTTTGCATGAAACTGTTCATATACCCACCTTCGGCAAACTGCTGAACAGGATAGATATTTATTCCAGCCATCACAAGAGCTATATTGTCAAGCACACTACTCAATAGTCCCATAAATGCACTTGCCAGATAAATATTGTGTATATTGGCATCCAACCATCTGCCTGCCGAGTGCATAGCACCAATTTCTACCAACACTCCAACACACAAACTCACTCCGATGCAATACATTATCACTTGCAACACCTCATACTGAAGACTGCGCCCGAGCGAAATGCTCTGAGGTTGCTCTGTTCTAATGCGGGTCTTGTTGAAAATTTCATTCAGCACCCAGACAACACCCAGACAGCACAAGGCTCCTAGGAAAGGAGGTAACAGGGTTATGCGATGGAACGATGGCACAAACCACAAGCCACCAATACCCAAAAAGAGCAATACGGACTTCTGCCAAACCGGGAGCAAACTATCGTCTCCTCTATAAGAATAAGCAGGCCTGTCCAAATCAAGATGACTTGGCAGCTGACGTTGGATCAAAATAGTAGGAATCACCGTAGCAACAATGGCAGGCAACACCAAAGCAGCACTGAAGTTTGTTGCCTCCACAGCCCCCTTAGCCCAAATCATCAAGCTGGTAACATCTCCTATCACAGTCCAGCACCCACCGCAACTTGCTGCAATAACAATGGCAGAACCTACATACATACGTTGCTTTGAGTTACGTATTATCTTGCGCAGAATCATAAGCATCAGTACAGTAACCGTGAGGTTATCTATACATGCACTCAAAAAGAATGTAATACCTACAGTTAGCCACAACACCTGCCATGTAGCGCGTTTACGTACGAGCTTTTCAATAAACGAAAAACACTCATTGTGGGTCAGTACCTCTACAATCGACATTGTTGCTAGCAAATACAAAGCCAAAGCACCAACCTCGCCAACATAGCGCAAAAAAATGTGCTCTGAAATAAAAACCTTACTTAATTGAACAGTATGCTCTGCTCCAGCAAGGAAATCCAGATATTCTTTTGCATACATAGCATTGATAAAGGACGTGCCAGTACACATGAAAAGTACCCAACCAACAGTACCGCAAAACACAGCGATAAGAGCCTTATTGATATGCGTCAAGTGCTCTGTAGCAATAAAGAGATATCCTAAAAGAATCACTATAACTATGGCAATCGTCATTGTAAAGGGGTTTTATTTTGATTAATCGTGCGCAAATTTATTAAAAAAAAAGGAAAAACTGAAGACTTTATTTATTATTAAAAATAAAAAAACATAACTTTGTCACACATAAACCTATTCACCCAACATCCAAATGCAAAAAACAGAACACATAAAAAATTGTTTCGCAAGCACTAAAACCCTAATATTACTACTACTCGCATACTTCTATATCATTCCGTCAAAAGCACAAAGCATCGCACTTTCAGACAACGGAAATACTATAGAAATTGAGTCTCAGCAGACTCAGACAGAGATTAAGCCGGGTTGGAAGATTGTCGACATCCAGCTCAAAAGCACCCTCAAGAGATATCTTTGGGGCAATACGGCAAAAATATACACCGACCAGCAGCAACCTCGATTCGTTGTCAACACTGACTCACTAACTCTCAGCGAGATGGCGCTAATCAAGCTAAAGAGCAAGAGAGAATATCGTAGCATACCAAAACCAAACATCTACGACAACAACTGTATTTATGTAGATTTCAACACCTTCCATATCGAACCATATGGAGAGGAGTCTTTCATCATTCAACCGCTCTTCGCTCTCGAATCTGGAGAATACATATTCACATGGATTTCTCTGCCTTCTGTTGGTGAATATCACGACTGGATAGTTTGGCCCTTCTCAGTAAAGACACCGAATAAAACTCATTAACCCCACATCAACACACAACAAGACTATAATCTGAAATATAAAAATCAATAAAATACAAAACATGAAAAAAACATTACTACGCGTATGCCTTTTGGCACTATTCACATTGTCGCCAGCAATGACAATAGTGGCTGACAAGTATGTGGTCTACCCTATTCCTCACTCCCTGACCATGAATTCGGGCACCTTGACACTTGGCAAACAGGTTAATGTCTTGTACGAAAGCACTATCGACAACACAACCAAATCACGCCTCACTTCTATACTAGAGACAAATGGGATTAGCATAAACACTGCAGCAACCAACGATGCCCTGCCAACCCTTCGCCTTGGTACCATCGGAAGCAGTGAGGACGTAGAAACATTTGCTCTCTCCACCGATGGCCTCACAAAGAGCAAAATCATGGTGAACAACAAGTTTGATCGCCATGCTCTTAAAATTTCAGATAACGGCATCACCATTATAGGTGAAAACACCAATGCCGTATTCTTCGCTTTAGCGACACTTGAGCAAATACTTGAGCAAGCACAGGAAAACACCCTCGAATATGTAACAATATACGACCGTGCCGACCAGCAAAACCGCGGTTTGGTAGAAGGATACTATGGTTACCCATATAGTGTTGATGTCAAGAAAGACCTCATGCGCTATATGATGCGCTACAAGATGAATACCTACATGTTTGGTGCCAAGAGCGACCCATACCATTCTCAAATGTGGAAAGATGCCTACCCAACAACCATCACACCTCAACAAGAGAAGAATGGTTGGCTTACTCAGGATATGCTTCGCGACCTTGCCCAGGTTAGCGAGCAAACCAAGGTAAACTTCATTTGGGCCATCCACCCAGGAGACGAATTCCTTGGCAGTTCCACCGTCATTTCGGACATCATGAGCAAATTCGAGAAGATGCATGCCCTTGGCATCCGCCATTTCGGTGTGTTTGTCGACGACGTCAGCATACCATCGTCCGATGCTGACATGAAGAAGAATGCCGACCGCCTTACCACATTGCAAAAAGAGATAGAGAACAAGTGGAACACCGCCAATGCCGCTCCCGAGGACACCGTGCGCCCATTGCACTTCGTGCCTCAAATCTATTGCAACAGCTTTGCAAGCAGCGTCGACCAGCGCCAGCGCTTCATGGCGGCACTTAGCAAGGTGCCATCATACATCACTGTCTATTCAACTGGTCAGGGCGTTTGGTCAGTACCAAACAATTCTCATACACAAACCGTTGTTGACGAATTTGGTCGAGCCATGTCATGGTGGTGGAACTATCCATGTAATGACAATGCTGATGATCAACTCTACCCTATGGATATGTATAGTAATTTCGTTGACATGCCTGCCGTTGGCAATGGTGAGCGTCTTCCTTCAAGTTTGAGCAATTGTCAGGGTCTTATTGCCAACCCCATGCAACAAGGTCAATTGGCAAAAACGGCTCTCTTCTCAATAGCAGACTATGCATGGAACAATGCTAAGTTCGACAACATTCAGAGCTGGGAATCAAGTTTCAAGACCATAATCAAGAACGAGTTGGTTCGCCAATCATATCACGACATCACATACTACTTGCGCTGGAACGAGCCAGAAAGCCTTAATACACTTATTAACGAATACAAGAGTTCTCTTGATGCATCCAGTCTTCTGTCCACAATCCAAAAGATCAAAAGCGATTGCAAAATCGTAATGACTCTAAAAGATTCCGATATTGCAAGCGACCATATGCTCTATACCGACATTAACCCCTGGCTACAGACTCTCCACACATATTGCATTGTGGTAGAAAAGATGATTAGCATACTTTCTTCCTCTACTGACAAAACAGAAACCTGGCCCATGGTCAAGGAAGTTTGCGATAGTCTGTCAGCACTAGAAAAGAGCACATTATACACTGCTTATGCTCTTGAGGGTATGGGTAATGGCATTAGCGTGAGTTCACGTCAGGCACAATTATCAAGAAGATATCTCTATCCCTTTATTTCCTGGCTCAAAGAACGAACCGTTGACACCTATTTTGACGACTCAAAAGATATTATCTCACCAACACTCATAACCAACTCTCCCTTACTAAAGGGTAAAATCACCATTTCGGGCAATACAGTCAGTCTCACTATGCCCGAATGCGATTTCGATGCCAATGACTATATCGGAATATCTCTTCCACAACCTGTTATGCTCAATTCCATTGTCATTTCAGAAGACTTGGTGCCTTATGCCCAATATAGTACCGACGGCAAGGAATGGAAGACCTGGACTTCTACAACAAGTCTATCCGACCAGTATATTTCATATTTTATCCTGCTCAACAAAACAGGCAAGGGCATACGCAAGCTCTCCATCACCGAAAAAGATTTCATCCTTTCACTTGCCTCACAGGCTATCCCCGTTAGTGCTACTATGCCAGAAGGCAGCATCTACGAGAATCATGGAGCTAATCTCCTTATTGATGGTGACCATAATACATGGGCATGTCTCAATCGTGTTCAGCAAACAGGCGACAGCTATATTGTAGACCTTGGGGAGAAAGTAACCTTACACGACATAAGAATATGGTTCGGAATAACTAATGGCGACCATCCCACCAAAGCACGAATCCAGTATTCCTCAAGTGGTCAATCCTGGAGTACATTAAAGATGAAAGACGGAACATCTTCATGGAGCATTGATTCGGAACAAAATGTACGCTACAATGACGATGTTGTCTATTGCGATTTCGATGGTGCGTCAAATAGTGCAAGATATATACGCGTGTATATAAGCACACCCAACACATCAAAATGGTGTCGTATCAATGAGATTGAGATAAACAGCCAATATGGAGAAAACAGCACACTTGCTACTTGCAAGGACGGCAACAACTCCACAGTTACCAGCATCAACGATGCCAACGCTCTCACACGCCTGCCAAGCGATGCAGCAAGTCCGCTGACATACTCATTCAACCGTCATTTAGCACTTGAGAATATCAGTTTCTATGCCACTGAGTCTCAGTGTCAACCTTCTGTAAGCGTTACTACCGACGGCACAACATGGCATAACATCGGCACACTGACAAATTCATACCAAACCTTCAATATGCAGCAGTATCCATTTGCCAAGGCAATGCGGTTAGAGTGGAACTCTGCAGAATCACCCTCTATCTATGAAATTATACCTTCGTATAACAATACCACTTCCAGCCTTCCAACAGAAAAGAGCGAGTTAGAAGTTGCTTTTGCACAACTAAAATCATTGTCATATGCCGCTCTTGATTCATGCGGACGCGGCAACAAGCTCATCACACGTAACTCTCAGTTCTCATCGCCCTACACCGAACCTAACGAAGGTTCCCTCAACAATCTTCTTGATGGTAAGCAAAACACATTCTGGCATTCGGCTTGGAGCACCGGTTCTGTCAACGATGGTATTCACTACATTGAAATAGAGTTACCAGATAACACTCAAGGTGACGTTGAGCTTCATTATGGTCGCAGAAGCGACACCGATGGTCACCATCTTATAAAAGCCACCATTCTGGGCATTGTAAGCGGAAGTGGTGCATCCGCCGTTACAGAGACGGTAGCGCAACTTGACTTACCCTATAGTAATCCCAACGAGACACTTATAAGACAATTCCATCTCTCTCAAGCTTACTCTTCTATAAGACTTCGTGAAGAGCGTACCAGCGGTGACATGCAGGGCGTAAGTGCCGGTTTCTTCCATCTTGGCGAATTGCAGATGTACCCCATCCAAAAGTACTACATCACTAAACAGGCTCTTGCCGAAGCCCAGACTTTAATGCAAGCAGCAGAGGTATTGCCATCGGAAGCCACCACATCGGATTTCAGCACCCTTCAGAAAGCTTACGACGATTTCATGTACAAGGTATTCGGCATAGTACCTTCTGGAATAGATGAAACAATCGAAAACGGTAGTACCACCTCTAACTCTAATTCCTACTACGATTTGAGCGGTCGAAAGGTAAGTAATCCCAAGCAAAGTGGCATATACATTGTAAATAATAAGAAGATTTTAGTAAAATAATTGCAACAAGAGCATAACTTACCACCTCCTACTGGTGTATAGTTATGCTCTTACTATAACTATACTATAGATATATATTCACATAAAGCAAACAAAATCATGTCATCAATAAAAAACAAGAACGTACTCATAACAGGTGGCGCTTCTGGTATTGGCAAGCTCATGGGTGAAATTGCTTTAGGCAAGGGAGCAAAAAAACTTGTAATATGGGATATCAATCAAGAAAATATTGATGCCACTATAGCCGAATTCAAAACCATTGGACATGCAATTGGGTTTCGTGTTGATGTCTCCGACTACGATATGGTAACCGATGCATACTCTAAGGTTAAGCAACAGATTGGCGAGATAGACATACTTATTAACTGCGCTGGCATCATCATGAGCAACAAAACATTTGACCAGTGTTCACAAGCCGAAATGGAGAAGACCATAAAGGTAAACACCCTCGCACCCATGTATGTTGCACATCAGGTTTTACACGAGATGATTGAGCGCGACAACGGACATATCTGCAACATAGCATCAGCTGGGGGCATGCTCTCAAATCCCCGAATGAGCATCTACGCGGCTAGCAAGTGGGCAGCTGTAGGTTGGTCCGACTCAGTACGCATCGAATTGCAGGAGAAAAAGAGCAACGTTCGTATAACAACCATTGCTCCATACTACATCACCACTGGAATGTTCGATGGTGTTGAGTCAAAGGTATTTCCTCTGCTCAAACCACACAAGGTTGCCAAGGGCATCATCAAGGCCATCGAGAAAAACAACGACTTCAAGATGTTCATGCCCTTCATCCCTGTTCCTCACCACTTTATACGCCTCATGCAGGGTATACTCCCCTTAAGAGTATTCGATTGGCTTCTAGGCGAGATTCTCGGCATATATCACACAATGGACAATTTTACAGGCAGAAAAAAATGATTCTCGAAAATACTCCCACCGAAGATGTCATCAGAATTGTTGAGGCACAACGCCAATTCTTTCGTACAGGCCAAACACTCGATATCAAGTTTCGCAAACAGGCTCTCGTAGCACTAAAAAAAGCTATTCTCAACCATGAGGACTTATTGACTCAGGCCCTATGGAGCGACCTTCACAAGAGTTACGAGGAGGCATACATCACCGAGCTTAGCATTGTTCTTGGCGAAATTGACAACCACCTCGCGAACATTGGCAAGTGGGCTCGTCCAGACCATGTCTGCACTCCAATCAAGATGTTTCCCTCGAGGAGCAAAATTGTGAGCGAACCATTAGGATGCTCACTCATAATGTCCCCATGGAACTATCCCGTTCAACTGCTTCTCAATCCACTTGTAGGAGCCATATCGGCAGGATGCACCGCCATACTGAAACCCTCGCCATATGTGCCAACTGTTTCCATGGTATTAGAGCAAATTATAAAATCGGCCTTTCCCGAAGAGTACATTGCCACGATACAAGGCAACAGAGATGTCAATACGGCACTTTTATCAAATAGGTTCGACATCATCTTCTTCACCGGCAGTCCTCAATTGGGCCGCAAGGTAATGCTCTCTGCTGCACAAAACCTCACTCCCATAGTTTTGGAACTTGGTGGTAAAAGTCCATGTATCGTCGACAAGGAGGCCAATATTGCCATGGCTGCGCGAAGAATCGCTTGGGGTAAGAGTCTTAATGCCGGCCAGACATGCATTGCGCCCGACTATCTTCTTGTGCATAATGAAATCAAGGACCAGTTGGTTTCTGCACTCAAAAAAGAGTTCTCTGCTCTGCTTGGCAACAATCCGCAACACTCCTCTCACTATGTACGCATTGTCAACCAGAAGTCGTTCGACCGCCTAACATCTTATTTCAAGGACGGCGACATCATTTATGGTGGAGAAAACGATCGTGACGAGCGCTACATCTCGCCCACCATCATCGACAATGTCAGCCTCTCATCACCACTAATGACTGAGGAGATCTTTGGTCCCCTCTTCCCCATTGTCACCTTCTTAGACACCGACGAGGCAATTCAGTTTGTCAATAATCGCGAGAAGCCACTAGCCCTATACTATTTCGGATCGGGCAAGAAGGCAAAGCATGTACTCCGGTACACTTCATCGGGCGGTGCATGCATCAATGACACCATCATGCACATCGCTAATGAGAAACTGCCTTTCGGAGGCGTGGGTAACTCTGGCATGAGTTCATACCATGGGAAGGAATCTTTCAATGTCTTTTCTCACAAGAGAGCCGTTGTAACCACAACAACACTTCTCGACCTCCCCTTCCGATACATGCCCTATAGTTGGTTCCAATACATCAAAAAGCTCCTCTGAACATAAAGTCTTTGGCATACTATACTATATTATAGAATACTAAGGCAAGAAATTTGCGTTTGATTCTACAACGATTCCGTTGTGTCTTGCAACTTTTCCATGGGCAAAATTCCGCAAGAAGAAAGGTGGAGTAAATGTTCACTTCTTGTATGACATCGAAGCCCAAGTTCCAACCTTCTATACTGTTACCACAGCGTCAAAGCATGATTCTATGGTGACATATCCTTCATAGATAAACTCTCTCAAGGTCTTGCCTAACAACCCTTTGCTGTATTCGTATATACTTGTAGCAGAGCTCTCGCTTGGCATAGTTTAAGCAAGCTTAACTCTGCTCTCGCTTACTCGCAAAGTTCGTCATCGTTTTTCGTTATCGCGTTAAGCGTTTAAAAACGAACTGACGAACTGACGACATGGTTATTGTAGTATAAAAATGGAAGATGTTTATTATCAGCGAGTTGTAGCGGAATACCTACCAAAATGCAAGGAATATAGAAAAGAATTCACTCTCTACGCTAACTATGCAGAGGATGAAGATTAAGTAGATAAAAGAAGGGAACTTAAAACATTCAGTGCCATCAACAATTACCCACTAACATCGTTATCCTTTAATGCTTACTCCAAAGTTCTGGTTTAACTATAAGATGCAGAGCTTAATAACCGTAATATCAGGATTCTATCCCTTGAAGAATAGCACAATTTCCTAAAATGTTTTGTTACGTTTAACAAAAGTGTTAGGACAAGCAAATAAACTGTTGAAATGCTTATTCATAAAAATGTACTAAACGTTAAGGACAATTGTCCCCAATATTTAGTACATTGCTCCGCAACATTTAGTAGAAATGTCCCCAATATTGAGGATATTAAATAAATGCTGTTTTTCTTGCATTTGTGTCCTTATCATATTATCTTTGTATTGGTTTATCTACAATTTATCTACAATCAATACATTGACATATGGCAAAATACATCAAACAGGAGTTGCCTGATTTGCACAAGACAGGCGAGAAGAAGGCTTATTATCGTTTGAAAACAGAACGGA
>JAFYQK010000006.1 GCA_017547165.1 Bacteroidaceae bacterium | reverse complement strand
TACTTAATATCTTTTTAAAGTTCGACTGTCTGACTTTTTATGGAATTGACAAGCTTTATGTTCTACTATTAAATAAATAATAGCGCTTGTACTACAATTTCTGTCTACGAAAATCTTTCAAAGAACTCTTTCTTTTGTCGCATAACAGTTAGTCCTCCAATATTGCAGGAGGCATTCCCGTTTTGCGAGTGCAAAGGTAGAACTTTTATTTAAACTGGCAAAGGAATATTAAAGAAAATTACAAGAAAAATAAAAAATGAGTGTAAAATGGGACAATTTCGATGATTTATGAAAGCAAGACACCTTATAATATATATATATATAAGCGAAAAGTGGTTATATCTATATGATGGCGATGTATATTATACATATCAATAAGTCTTTTTTTACTACATGAAAGAAGGATACATCATAATAGGATAATCCAGGGATGTTGTTGTATGAATATCACTCTACACTACTCTAATTTGAATGTACGAAAGATTGTACCTTGCCTAAATAGCACTGAACACATATATTGGCATCACAGCATCACTTTCAAAGTCCCCAAAATGTCCAACCTGAATCTGTTTCATTCGGAAGATCTCGTTAACAAAAAGATAAGGGACACAGCGCATGCGCCATATCCCTTATCTTTAATAACAGATGATAGTTATTAGCTATTAACTAACAGCTAACATTCTCCGTTAATATTACCAACCCTGCTCCCAAACATTAGGGCGAGAAGGGCGCTCCTCACGACCGAGCTGACCACCCTCACCAGATGTATCAACTGTAGTATCGTCATCCAACTTAAAACTTGTCGCGAGCATGCAGGTAGGTTCCATTTTTATCACCTCTACTGAAGGTTCGATATATGTCTTCTTCATATCTTATATCTTTTTAGTGTATATTTCAATTAATTTAGCTCATCCTCCCTGTCCCGTACCTCACGGCAAAGGAGCAGGGGGTGAACAGGGAGCCGAAGCCCCAATATAAACTAAAACTGTATTCTTACTCTATTACTTGATTACTACCTTACCGTTAACGATGAATACACCCTTTTGAGCGTTCTGTACACGGCGACCGGCGAGGTCATAGATCTCAGTCTTCACATTTCCGTTTTCACCCTCTACGCTCTCAATGCCTGTCTCATTGCCACCGAAGTCGAATACGAAGAAACGAGAATTAGAATCTGTAGGCTTGGGCAAATATGCCTTGAAACCGTTGTTGAGCCAAGTATTGTTCTGCTGGTTCATCGAAGCCTTGTAGAAACCAACACCTTCGGTCTGCTTTGAGAGAACATAAGACTCCTCTTCAATGTAAGAAGAAGCAACAGTACCTTTCAATTTATTGCCCTCCAATTCTGAATCATCAGCAACGATGGTCAGGTTGTATGTATTAGCCTCACCCTCCAAAATAACACCTGTGTTTGCAGGGATAACAGAACCGAGCTCTGTCATTTTTGCAGAATTATCTGTGGTTTCAGCAACATAGTAAGCAGTCAAACCTTCGGGCAAGGTAACTGCTACGGGGCAGTAGAATGTTGCATAACCTGCTGCGCTGATAGTAATGGGGAGAGTAGTTACTTCTTCAATTGTCCATTCATAATTACCAGAATTATTACCTTCACCAGCTGCATCTACTCTTACTTTATCACCATAGAGCGAACGGCCAGAAGATGGCTTAATCTGAATTTTACCGATTGTAGCACCCTGTACGAATGTAGTAGCGTTACCTGTAGAACCAATAGCCTCAAAGCTCCAGTCAGAAGACATGTCACCAAGATACTTACCCTTTGCGTATGACAACAGAGCATTGTTTTCACCGACAAACCAAATTGTATTAGCCTGTGTGCCATCTTCGGCCATATACAATTTATTTAAATGTTCAGTTTCAGTTTCGGCTGTGCGCAAATCAGAAGTAGCATACCAACCACTTGCACCATTCTTCAAACGATAGAAACTACCAACTTTAGGCAAGTTGATTGTGGGGAATTCAAAAGCGCTCAAAGTTGCTAATGTAGCCTTGTAAGTAGCATCGACTGCCGACTTTGTAGCAATAACCGTTGAAACGTTATCTAATTCTGACTTAACATCGTCCTGGATAACATACTGACAAACCTTATCACCTTCGTGAGCGAAGTATTGTTCCCAAGCTGCAACTTTCTTTACAAGGTTCGCTTCGTTTACGTTTTCAAAGCTGATACGTGTACCCTTGTCATTGTAACTATTATAGAATCCCATGTAGTTTCCAGTACCACCGTGGTTAGATACGAAAGTGTTACCCTCTGTTGGACGGAATGCGAAGCACTTGCCATTAAATTCTGAAGCTCTATCGGCGCTATAGTAGAGTGTATATGTGTCAGCAACAAAACCATCAGCATTGTGGTCGTTTGTCAACCTAGTATTATTATCAACAACTGTGATGTAACCCATTGTGTTGGCCTTATCAGCGTAAGGATAAATCTTCAAATTCTTGTTTGCATCCAACATAAAGAACCACTTAGCTTTGTCATTGCCAACGATGTCAGCATTGTTTATAAGCTTAATCTTGTTGTTTTCCAATGTGAAATAGTAGTTTCCGTCACGACCAGACTTGATAGCGTAGCAGATGGGGTTCTCAACATCAGTTGTCAATTCGAAAGGAGCCTCAATAAGTTGCCACTGAGAGGGACCACCGTTATCCCATCTAACAATTTCTTTGCCTGGCCAGTTACTCTGGTGCAAATAACCTTGATTATTCTGACCCTTAGCATGGAACAATGTATAGACACCTGTTTGAGAAATCTCGTACAAACCTGCTGCATTTTCGTCGGTTGTATATTGCATTCTAGTATTGTTTGATGTTGACAAAACACCAACATATACGCCATGTCTTTCGTTGTAGAGTTTAAAGAAACCTTCCTCACCTGAAGCAACCAATGTCCATACCAAATCAAGTGCATTCAAATCGGCGGCTAAATCTGAACATTTTACATCGCCCTCGGCATAAGCGCGCAAATAACCACTGCGTTCTTTGTTCTTCATCATGAAACGGTCACCAGCTTTTGGAGTTGTTGTACTTGATGCAAGTTCAGCAGCCTTCGCAGCAGCAACACCATCAATAACACTCATTAAAGCTTTTATTCTTGTAGAACAGTCAATATCATTGATAGCAGTTCTTGCTGCATTAACCTGTGCAGCTGTAGGATTGAAATAGTAAGCCTGCTCGTATGATGCAACAGTTGCCAAAGCGTCACTCTTTGCTGTTGTACCCATAGCAATAAGATCATTATCAGCAACATTGGCAAGTTCGATACTCCACAATGAACCTGCATCATTAGAAGTATAGTGTCCAAGAGCAATTCCTTTACCACCATCATCATTCCAAGAAGAACCATCTTCATGACAAGGACGGAAAATCAAACCAGTCTTTTCATCTTTAGTATGTACGCCGATATAATAGATTTTAGCGGGGTATGTCTCATCCATACTGGGTGATGACATATATCCATTTGAAACGTTCTCAACACCCTTTTCACACGCTGCACTATAAACCCAGTAAGGTTTAACGCCTGCAGGGATTGCATCATCTACAAGCCAAGCATTATTCCACTTCTTTACATCTTCCAAAGAAGCCTCAACAAAATACCAGTATGAACCGGCACCATTGTTTGCGCTCTCCTGAGTAAACTGTTTGCCCTCACCCTTGAATGTAACATACTTGTTTGAACGAACGTTCTTAATGTTGTAGTACACGCCCTCGTTAGGATACATCCAAGCACCAGTAATGGTGAGTACACCTCTTGAGTCGTTGTTAGCGGCTGTAATATCCTCCTTCTGTGCAGGGATGAACACGCGCATTGTATAGTCACCAACAGCAACACCAGCGAGTGTATACACGTTATTAACTAACTGAGTACCTGCATAACCAAAGTGATAGTCGCTGTAAACAACCTCGCCATTTGCGTTAACGAGGTCAACACCACCAATATCCATGCGGATGTTACCACCATTGTGAGCGAAAGTAGCAGTTACATCACCTTCAGTGGCAACGCGCACGTCTGTTACAAATACACCAACCTTTTCGTTGGTAAGTTCTGTGTAAGTAGTAGATGTGACTTCACCAGTTTCTGGATCTTTGTTTTCGACTTTGTAACTTTCTTTAAAATCTTCAAAAATCTCAGCAGGAACCTTAGCAACAGCCTCATGACTTGTTGCGGGGAAAGTCCAAGTGCGCTTTCCGTAGTTGACCTGCGCAAATACCCCGACGGTAGTCAGCAGCACTGCGAATAAAAGTAAAAGTTTTTTCATTGTTTGTATAATTTAAGTTTATGTTTTAATCTGTATTTGGAGTACGGATATATAGATACGCATCATCCCCTCATGGAACAAGCAACTGCTCGTTCCATGAGGGGATGATGGGAAAGTCTGTGCGAGAATCCCTCTCGCGCGAACCTATTATATAATAGTACGCTTGCTTGCTTGCTTGCTTGCTTGCTT
>JAFYQK010000005.1 GCA_017547165.1 Bacteroidaceae bacterium | reverse complement strand
GGGCACGCCGGAGAGCACGGTCTTGTTGCCGTCCTTCTCCTTCTGCTTGACCTGTTCCCAGAGCAGACTGACCTCGCCAGCCGACTGCGCCTGTGCCTCGCCATAGACATGGGGGTGGCGGAAGATGAGTTTGTCGCACAGTTTGTTGCAGATGTCGGCAATGTCGAAATCGCCCTGCTCGCTGCCTATCTTGGCATAGAAGACAACGTGCAGAAGCACATCGCCAAGTTCCTTGCATATCTCGTTGGTGTCCTGTTTGATGAGGGCATCGCACAGTTCGAAAGTCTCCTCTATGGTGTTTGGGCGCAGGCTCTCGAAAGTCTGCTTGCGGTCCCAGGGGCACTTCTCTCTGAGGGTGTCCATCACATCCAGCAGACGACCGAAAGCGGCCAGTTTCTGTTCTTTTGTACTCATAAGTAATAAAATAATTACAAATTGGTGACTTCCATAATCTGGCATTACAGAAGCCTCAGGCTCACAGCAAAAACTTCGGTAGCACTACACAACTTTACCCAATTTAAGTTCCTTGTCCAGAAAGTCATAGACATAGCGTGGACTTTGGTAATAAAGATGCGTAGCATCGTTCTGTAATCGCTGGTAGGTTTCGGAATTCATAACGACAGATATGGCCTGCTCCATTGTCATTCCAAGATTGTTTTCCATCAACAACAGTGCAAGATTCTTTGTCATATCCAGTTTCATCTGTTCCTGTATATTCATTTGCGATGCAGTAATCTTATGGCCTCCTGTGTTCCGAAGAAATATTGGAAGGTCATGCCTTTTATATATTGAAGATTGTTGACCAGAGTATGCAGGTCAATGCTCTGATTCTCGTATTTCCATAGTTGAACGCCCACTCTGTCGTCGGCTATTGGCCCATATACGATATCATAGTCGTGTGCTTGTCCTGAAGCAGGATTTCTACGGTTGAGCAAGATAAACTTGGCCCAATCCTCGGAATACTCTTTGAAATGCAGAATCTTCAGCGATTTCATAAGTTCCTCGTCCACTTCGTAAGCCAGAACCAGAGGTTCGCCAAACTCTAACTGCTCCACCTTGATTCTTGCCATAGCCAAGGCCTGTTCATAATCGGCAGTAAGGTAAAACCCTTGTCCAAAGTCCTTGTTGGGCTTGGATTTAGCCAAATCTATATTATCAAAAACCATATTGGTTCCATGATACAGAATCATATCAAACCTCCTCCCTTTCTGTGACAATATTCACTGATGTCCGCCACCATTGACTGGAACGACTGAGTATGCACATAGTCGTAGTGACGGTCTATGAAATCTATGCCTTGATAGCGGGACAGATAATTGAAGGCCTGCTTGGCAGTAAGCCCGTATTTCTGTCCGAATTCATATACGAAAATCAGAGTCCACTCTATTTTATCTGCATTACTATACATAGTATTTATACACAAATGCTAACCAAAGGTACTAAAAAAATGGATACGAAGCACACCTTTAATACATTATTTATACAAATATTGAGGTTTAATCCCATTTGTTATATTTGCCTTTATATATATTGGAGAAAAAATTGTACTTTTGTGCGCGGAAAAATAATAAAAACATCATAACACAAATGACTGAATTAGCTACTAAGTATAGCCCCTCGGAAGTGGAGGGCAAATGGTATCAGTACTGGATGGACAACAAACTGTTCGCCAGTAAGCCCGATGGTCGCGAACCCTACACCGTGGTGATACCGCCACCAAATGTGACCGGTGTGCTGCACATGGGCCACATGCTGAACAACACCATCCAGGACATCCTGGTGCGCCGTGCACGTCTGCAGGGCAAGAACGCTTGCTGGGTGCCTGGCACCGACCATGCATCCATAGCCACCGAGGCTAAGGTGGTGAACCGTCTGGCCGAGAAGGGCATCAAGAAACTGGACCTCACCCGTGAGGAGTTCCTCACTCATGCCTGGGACTGGACCAACGAGCACGGTGGCATCATCCTGAAGCAGTTGCGCCGATTGGGTGCTTCGTGCGACTGGGACCGCACATCGTTCACCATGGACGAGGAGCGCAGCCAGAGCGTGCTGAAGGTGTTCTGCGACCTGTACGACAAGGGTCTCATCTATCGTGGTCTGCGTATGGTGAACTGGGACCCCAAGGCTCAGACAGCCCTGTCTAACATCGAGGTTATCTACCGCGAGGAGCAGAGCAAACTGTACAACCTGCGCTACTATGTGGCAGATGCCGACACCAACCCCGTGGTGCCCACAGGCGAGGAGGGCGAGGTGCTGCATCAGGACGAAGAGGGCAGATACTATGCCGTGGTGGCAACAACACGTCCCGAGACCATCATGGGCGACACCGCCATGTGCATCAACCCCAAGGACCCCAAGAACCAGTGGCTGAAGGGCCACAAGGTGGTGGTGCCTCTGGTGGGCCGTGTAATCCCCGTTATCGAGGACCGCTATGTGGAGATAGAGTTCGGTACTGGTTGTTTGAAGGTTACTCCTGCTCATGACGTGAACGACTACAACCTGGGCAAGACTCACAATCTGGAGACCATAGACATCTTCAACCCCGACGGCACTCTGTCCGAGGCTGCCGGTCTGTACGTGGGTCAGGACCGCATGGAGGTGCGCAAGCAGATTGCCAAGGACCTCATGGAGGCTGGACTGATGGAGAAGGTTGAGGACTATACCAACAAGGTGGGCTACTCGGAGCGCAATCCCGAGGTAGCAGTAGAGCCTCGTCTGTGCATGCAATGGTATCTGTCCATGCAGCACTTTGCCGATATCGCTCTGCCTCCCGTGCTGAATGGCGAGATAAAGTTCCATCCCCAGAAATACGTTACCACATACCGCAACTGGTTGGAGAACATCGACGACTGGTGCATCAGCCGTCAGTTGTGGTGGGGTCATCGCATACCTGCCTACTATCTGCCCACCGAGGAGGGACAGGAAGAGCAGTTCGTGGTGGCAATGAACCGCGAGGAGGCTCTGGCAAAGGCACAGAAGATTGCCGGCTTTGAGAACATCACCGCCGAAGAGCTCCGTCACGACGAGGACGCTCTGGACACATGGTTCAGTTCATGGCTGTGGCCCGTGAGCCTGTTTGGTGGCATCATGAACCCCGGCAACGAGGAGATAAACTACTATTATCCCACGGCCGACCTGGTAACCGGTCCCGACATCATCTTCTTCTGGGTGGCTCGTATGATTATGGCTGGCGAGGAGTACATCAAGGATGTGCCCTTCCGCAATGTATATTTCACTGGTATCGTGCGCGACAATCTGGGTCGCAAGATGTCCAAGCAGTTGGGCAACAGCCCCGATCCCCTGGGCCTCATAGACAAGTATGGTGCCGACGGTGTGCGCATGGGTATGCTTCTGGCTGCTCCTGCGGGCAACGACATCCTCTTCGACGAGAGTCTGTGCGGACAGGGTGCTGCCTTCTGTAACAAGATTTGGAACGCCTTCCGTCTGGTGAAGGGTTGGGAGATTAGCGACGAGATAGCACAGCCCGAGCACAGCATCAAGGCAATAGAGTGGATGCAGGCACAGCTGCGCACCTATGCCAACGAGATAGACGACCTCTATGGCAAGTACCGTCTGAACGAGGCTCTGATGGCAATGTTCAAGTTGTTCACCGACGAGTTCTCCGGTTGGTATCTGGAGATGATAAAGCCTGCCTACCAGGCTCCCATCGACCGCAAGACTCTGGAGGCTACGATGCAGATTTTCGAGCAGTTGCTCCAGATTATCCACCCCTTCATGCCCTTCATCACCGAGGAGCTCTATCAGCACATTGCTGAGCGCCAGGAGGGCGAGAGCATCATGGTGAGCACACTCGCTCTGGACAAGCCCACCGAGGCTGATGCCAAGCTGATTGCCGAGTTTGAGCAGTTGAAGCAGATTGTATCCGGTGTACGTGCCGTGCGTCAGAGCAAGAACATCGCCCAGCGCGAACCTCTCACATTGGAAGTGGTGATGGCCGAGGGCGACACTCGCGTGACACAGTGCCCTGCCATCGGCAGCATCGTGTGCAAGATGGCAACTCTCGGAGAAATCCTCTACGTGGCTCAGAAGGGCGAGGGCAGTCAGGCCTTCCTCGTGGGCACCAACGAATATGCCGTGCCTCTGGGCAACCTCATCGATGCCGAGGCTGAAATCAAGAAGGCAGAGGTTGAGATAGCACGCCTGAAAGGCTTCATGACCGGCATAGAGAAGAAACTCTCCAACGAGCGCTTCGTGCAGAATGCTCCTGCCCAGGTGGTGGAGATGGAGAAGAAGAAGCTGGCCGATGCCGAGAGCAAGATTGCCGCTCTGGAAGAGACCGTAAAAGCTTTGCGCGGATAAAATTTACCGCCATCTACTGAATTGGGGAAAGACGGTTAAACCTTAAGCACGAAATTGTGTCAAAAAAAATGAATAAGGACAGGAAACCTAAATAAAGTTCAGTTTTTTAATGACTCAAACAACGAGAATAATAACAGAACTGTGTCGCCATGAGTTGCTTCGTGAGCGACGCAGTTTTCATTTTTCTCGCAACATACTAATCTGGACCCTTTATCTTGTAATGTGGCTGGGAGTGAGTGTGTCGCTCGTGGGATTGTTCCAACAGATGAGTCTTCCGTATGGGCAGTATGTACTGTTGTTATTGCTAACAGACCATATTCTGCGTTGGTTTACTCAGAAAACACCCAAATCTGATATACATCACTACAGTTTGTTACCGCTCCGCAGGTGTCAGTTTTATTTATGGTATTCTGTCCGTCTGTTGTTCCTTCCACTGAACTTTATATGGTTGCCCGCATTGTGGCCCCATTGGTGGTTGATATTGTTGTTTGTGCTTAACGGTTATATATATGCCATTTGCTGGCATGCTTATGTCGCAACTTCCAGGAAAATAAATTTTAGTCCTTTTACTATAATAGGAAGAGAATCACTACTGACTTGCGATTTGAAACTTCGTTTCAGGCATCCTGCCTTGCAACAGAAAATAAGAAACGGATTGGTGGCTTCCGTGATGCTGATTTTGCTCAGTACACTGATAGACCAGCAATATTATACCGACTTTGCCGTGCTTTATACATTGACGTTCCCCTCACTCCCGCTATTGTCGGCACGTTGGGGGTACGAACAGAGTTATATGTCGCTCTTACAGACACGCATGCACGGATTGTCCTCGCTTTATCTGAACAAATATTTGGCCTCTTTATTGATGCTCATTCCAAGTGTCATTTTGTTGATTTTACCCGTGGCTCTTCATAGTCTGGATTGCTCACGATTGTTGCTCTACCTCCTGTTGGTAGCTTTGGTGATATATCCAATGCTTGTGCGTTTTGCTCCTCGTTGCGAGGTGTCTTCGCCAACCGCGCAGATAACAACATTATTTACACTGACCATACCAATTGTAATTATTAACCTAATATAATATATCTTATGAAAAAGAAATCTATTCTCTTGGCAACGATGATTGCTTTAGCTTGTTTTAATGTACAGGCTCAGTCAGAAACCCAGAGTGAAACAAAATCTACATCACAGACTCAAGGTATACTCAATTTGCTGAAGGGCCTGTCAAACAAGAACAGTGCTCAAACAGATTCTGAATCAACCGATTCAACAACTTCAAAAAGCAGTATTATCGAAGGAATTGGAAACTTTGTGGTGGGATTGCTCGGTACAGACAAGGTGAGCAGCAATAGTTTGTATGGAACATGGAACTATAAGCAACCAGCCATAACCTTTGAGAGCGAGAATATTCTTACTAACCTCGGAGGTATGGCAGCAAGTCAGACAGTAGAGAAGAAACTTCAGACTTATTTGGACAAGATTGGTTTTACTGCCGGTACATTGCAGATGACTTTCAACGAAGATGGTAGCGGTTCGTTGTCATTCAAAAAGAAGAACATACCATTTCAGTGGAGTGTGCAAGATAGTGATTTGACAATCAATGTGGCTGGTAGTGCGTTGAGCAAACTCACATCTTCAAGCAAGTTGAGCAAATATACTTCTTTTAAAATCAATTGTAAGGTAAATCTTACAGATATGCAACTCTCGTTCAAGGCAGACAAGTTTGCACAGTTTATACAAAAAATCATAAGTGCTATAGGCTCAAAGTCAGATAGCGCCACAATAAGTTCTGTAGCCGGCATTGTCAACAAAATTGAGGGTATGTACCTGGGATTGACCTTTGGCAAGTAAGCTTTTAACAAAAAATAATATTGTTAGGTTTAAACTATTTAGGCATGGCTATGTCATAGAATCAGTGAGAAGATAAAAAGAGCTCTAAATTACAAACAATTAAAAATTAGAAAAAATGAAAAACCTGATTCTATTATTCTTCCTATGTGCTACAATGTCTGTTAGTGCCCAAAATGATAAAAAATGCTGTGAGCAGACTAAATGTGAACAACCAAACCATGATAAGAAAGGTCATGACAGAAAGGCACGAACAATTGAGGTTGCTCCCGAGCACAAGGAGGCTTTCGAGGCTCTGAAGAAGGAGTATGCCGAGGCAAAGAAGAAAGTTTATGATAAGTGCCGTTGCGAGATGCCCCAGAGTGGTGAGAAGCCCACAGACGAGCAGATGGACACCCGCATGAAGAACCACATGGCATGCCAGAAGGCTCTCGTGGAGTTGCAGGAGAAGTATTATCCCAAGTTCCGCAAGATGCTGAATCCCTTCCAGGCAGCTCAGGTTGTAAAGGGTGAGGCACCTGGTAAGAAGGGTCCCAACTTCCGCAATGGACAGAAAGGTCGCAATGGACATATGGGCCGTAAGGGACATATGGGCCGCAAGAACCGTAATGCCTGGAGGTGCAAGGATGCTCAGAAGTGTGATAAAAAGTGCTGTAAGTAATCACCTTTTGCAGATAACAAGAATCCCTAACCTCATTTCGCGGTTAGGGATTATATTTGTAATTATTTTCTTTCCTGATTAAACCTTACGTTTGGTGTAGGGTCATAAGGATAGCGAGTCGCAAAAAAACAGAATATTATTAAACTCATAAAAAAAATAAGAAAAGATGAAAAAGTTGTTTTTGATGTTGTTCCTTGGAATGACTTTGAGCGTAAGTGCTCAGCAAGAAGGTGAAAGAGGTGGTCAGATGCGCGAGCGTCAGCGTCAGGGTATGATGCAGGGACGTCAGCAGAAGGAAATTGAGGTTGCTCCCGAGCACAAGGAGGCTTTCGAGGCTCTGAAGAAGGAGTATGCCGAGGCAAAGAAAGAGGTTTATGCTAAGTGCCATGGCGAGATGCCCAAGAGTGGTGAGAAGCCCACAGAGGAGCAGATGGACACCCGCATGAAGAACCACATGGCATGCCAGAAGGCTCTCGTAGAGTTGCAGGAGAAGTATTATCCCAAGTTCCGCAAGATGCTGAATCCCTTCCAGGCAGCACAGGTATTGGAGTTGTGGGGTAACAACAATGGCTTCCAGCGCCAGAATGCAGGTCCCGGTCAGGGTGGCCAGCGTGGTCCTCGTCGCAATTAAGCGATAGTCCCTCGACAGAATCCCTAACAGAATTATAACACACAAAACACACTGATAGGCCCCATCGCCTGGTCAGTGTGTTTTTTTCTATATATTCATAAAGGTTTATTCACCTAAAGCGTCGATAAAAACTGGTGGGGTGAGCAGATGCTTGACTGATTCGTGGGTGATGCCGAGCGAGTGCATTTCGTGCGAGATAGCTGTTTCAAATTCTGCCTTAGAAGTATTCTTGTTGCAGAGCGACCGGATGGCGTCATTAACAATGGCGCGTTTGTTGTATCCGTTGGTAAAGAACAGGCACAAGGTCTTTGTCTTTATGCCATGCTTGTTCAGCAATGCGGTGGTGGCAATGCGGTTGGCCAGTTGGTAATAATCTCCAAGCCATGCCTCGTCAACCTCAATATCTGGCAAGAGATACTTCATAAAGGACAGAATCTCTGCATTGATGGAGCATGTGCGCTCTGGTGTGATCATCTCCTTGCAATGAGCCTTGGCCTCGACCAGATAGATGGTGTCGTGTATGGTGAAGATAGCATCCCAACTTTGTCGCGCCACCATTCTTGCCACACCATGTGCGGAAACATCCTCTTTGATGGCCGTTATCTGTTCCATATTCACAAAAGGCAGTTCGTTGAGGAAGTCCAGTCCGCATCTCTCCTCATCGCCAATGAAGTCTTCCTCGGATGTGTTGAAATCGAAGTCAAGCCAACAGAACTCTCCCTCTTCGTGTATCTGAGTGCGTATCTTCGCTTCGAACAGTTGACGATGACGACCCATAAATCTGAGCAACTGAAACTCGCTTCCGTATCCATAACCTAACTTTGCCATATTCTTCTATTTATTTGGTGTTCGTTTTTATTGTGTGATAACTCTCTTGAAATGCACAACCATATTATTCAGTTTCAGGATAGGTTGGCCCAATCGTGTAGAAATACCTTCGTATCGGTTGGCCACCCATTCCACCACTTGATTGCGATGCTCGTTGTCGTAGTAAATTTCTACTTGTAGGGGTAGCTGTATCTTGGTTGGTTCGGCAAGGCAGAAGTCCAAACAACCTAACTGATGTGGATTCTCTGGCTCTATCCCCAACAGATAGGCCATCAGCGACCCTTTCAGGCTTCCTCTGCCACCAATTACCCTGAAACCAAGTTCCTGTTCCACCTGCGAAATGATGTTGCGCAGATGGAGTATACTCTCGGTAAGTCCCAACGAGCATACCGTGCCAATCTCATACTCAAGAAATGGGCTGTCCTCGGGGATGTCAGTTGCCTTTTGTTTTCGTCCCCATTGCACTAGGAACCTCAATGTCTCCTCTTTACACTTCTTGCTGAGAGCAACGTTTCGTTTTGCGTTCTTCTTCTTCATGTTGTTTCGTTTGGTTGTTTTTTAAGGTGATTATATCGAATGTCCCTCATTACTGCAAATCATAGATTCGGTGCAGTATCCTTTGATTGTTCTCGTTGAAGGAACCTATGAGCGCCTTGAACTCCTCTGTATCGGTTTGTCCCGAGCGTACGGCGGCGGCAATACCGTTGTTCTCGGCAATGGCCACCATGATGTACTTGCGTATCCAATAGACAGAGTAGGGAAAGAAAAGGATTTTATTAGACCTGTCATACAATTCCAGAGCGCGGTGAAGCCCTTGGATGCCGGCGTTTATCAAATCCACAATATCAAGACCATGACCACGATGGTGTTTGACAATGATGAGGACAACATGCAGGTACGCATCCACAAGTTTGCGGTAGGTGGCCTGGGACTCGCTACCTCCACTGCGAACCACATCCAGCATGTCCCGCACTTCCTCGGTAAATAGTCCCAAGGGCTGGGCTTTCGCAAAGGTTATAAACTCCTTCAGTGTCATGTTCTCGTGTAAGGTGATTTTCTTCATAGTTGTTGATGTTAATTTGGGATGCCCCTCTATATATATTTATACGAAGGAAAACCACTCATTTCGGGCATTTCGGGCAAACCCTATGCGAAAACATTGCATAGCATGGTCGCTTTTTGTGTTTTTTTGTGTGAGGGCAAAAAAAAACGCAACACTTGGGGTGCTGCGGATAGGGGGGAGAAGATTAGTTATTACTTGTGCAATGACATATATCTATTTTTAAGATAATCTATGTGGGCTTTTTCCTTCATCTGTTTTTTCATAGAATCAAAAATTTCGCGATAGGTTATTACGAAATCATTGGGGACTATATTTTCGATATATTGTTTCAATATGTCTATTTCTTTTATAGATGTTTTAAATTCGTCTAAATACTTTTGGTAATCTTTATACAACTCGTTCGCCTCGTCTATGTTTGGTTCAAATAAGAGATTCGAAAATTTGACTTTTTCGACCTTTTGAAAACATTCGTAGCAACTTTTTTTGTAATTTTTCTCAAAGGCTTTTCGAGTTTCTTCTGATTTAATAAAGTTGATAAGGCTTATTAAATGGCATACGTTCTGTTTGATTCCTGCACTATAATGCTTTTTAGCATTAAAATTCTCTCTATACAAATTTGCTAACTCCGACAAGCCTTTTGTATAATGGTTTTCCTCATTAGTATATGAATCTGATAGTTCCTCTTTGCCTGTTTTATAAAATTCTGTAAATTTAGATTCAATGAACCACGCTGTTTTGTTATCTTTACTTACTAATACTATATCCAGGTTTGCTGGTGTACTACGACAAGATAATGTCCTTAATTTGACTTCAAAAAACACCTTGTCGTATTCAATTCCATCATATGTAAAGGTGTTGTTTTCATCAATCCAACAGAAGAAGTTATAGGCGAGCATTGATGAAGAATCAATAGCTTTGGCTTTAGCCGGAGTGTCTACAAGTTCTCCTCCACTTCCTTTTCCAAACATATTTTGAAATTTATCAGACATTTCCTTATATATGTTTGAATTGTAGTCTTGGTAATAGAAGCGATGTGTATCGGAGAATCGCGTATTATCATCCAAAGTGTTAACGAGATGCTCACTCATTTTTTTGCGTAATTTTTCTCTTGCGTCTGCCATACCATTTCAATTATAACGGTTAAACATATTTTGTATCTCTTCGTGTATCTTCTCTCTCAACTCCTGTGGTTCCAGAACCTCGGCATTGTTGCCCATAGAGAGGATTTGGGTGGTGAGTTCGGGGGTAAGGCAAAGCCGGTATTGGAATTCGCTGTATTGGTGGTGCTTGGTGAGGACCTCTTCCTGACTCTTGTGAAGGGGTAGGGTGCGGAGGTATTCCACCTGGTTGCCGTATGCGCGGATGCGGACCTTCTGGGGGGCAAGGTTGGGGTCGACATAAATGCCAATGCTGTTGGCGTAATATTTCTCGGCATCGAAGTTCTCGGGGATGGTGTACTTCTCCTTGGTGAGCTTCACCTCCAGGATTCTGTCGAGCGAGAGATGGCGCAGCCCCTCCCGTTCGCGGATATTGCCCAGAATGTACCAACGCAGATGATACATCTTCAGGGCGTATACCTCGATGTGGAATGTCTCTCTGCTCTCGCCACCAAAGCGTTGGTAATCGAGTTCCAGGGCCTTGCCTTCGCGCATTGCCTCGATGATGGTGGGCAGATATTCCGTTCCCTTTGGGAGGTTCTCAAACAGGATACGGTCTTTTAGGTTCTGACTGGTCTGAAGCATATTGGATAGCGAGAACGAGTTGAACAACCAATTGCGGAACTTGTCCTGGCGCAAACTATCGAGCGACCCCACATAATAGCGGTATCCATTGGAGGTGTTGCATTTTATTTCCACTCCAAACAACTCAAGTATGGCTTTGCGATGATCGTGGAAAGTACGCAATGCCATAGGTTTGCCATTGCACAATTCGCTCTCCGACCACCGTTCTGCAATCTCCTCGAATGTTAGTTCGCGATGTTTAATCAGTGTGTTCAGTATCCATATGTACCGATTCAAGGTCAGGTGTGCCATATATGTTTGGTTACTCCGTTGCTTGTGCAAGACAGTATAGAGAACAGCAAGGGAAGTGATATAAATAAATGAATCTTGTTCATAAGATTTAGTGGTAGATTACATAGTAGCCTGTAGCATCAACTATTATTTATGCAAGTATCGCAATTCTGATTAGTTAAAATATAGCTGTTGATTAAAAACATTGAGTTCTATTGAGTTCGTAACTATCAGTTTTTACATACTTATTTAAGTTGACAGTTACAAATGATGCATTGAGTATCAATACTTGGTATATTTGTTCAAGACGGTCTGATTTACTAAAATGGTAACAACTTGCGAAACTTGAATTAATGTTTGATTATTTGTTCTCTTAAAGTTTGGGAGCATATTACGATCTTGTTACCAGGGTGTCGCTTATCCATCCATAAGAAATCTTGAAACAACAAGCTGTCTCTTTTCTTATCTGTCATTTTTTCCATATAATTCGGTGCCAAGCGAGCTAATTCGTTTATATATTTCTCCCAAATTTCATACTCGTCCTTCAGTATACCCTTCATCTTTTTTTTATTCTTGCGTATCAGTGTTGCTGTACGAACGGCAATCTGTGTGGCGCGTTCGTGAGATTCGTGCATATGGACGTCATGATACAGCTCCAATGAATCTGGTATAGTGGTTTGGTCATATTGCGTGGTATGGCATGTGAACGCAAAATAAGTGCCATCTGTAAATGAAAAGTCAAAGCCACGCACCTGAATATTTGTCTTGCCCAAACAGTTCTGTTCGCTGATGTATGCCAGAAGTTTTCCTATCCCATCGGTGTCATTGATACAACCGTGTCCGCCATCCAAAGGTACGCCAAACCAACTCGCTTCTGTTGGTGCATTGCTATCTCCTCCTTGTACCAATGCATTGAAATGTAACCCGACTAACGGATTGTTTGGCAAGAAGAGATAGTCTATTTGCTTGGTGTCAATGAGATGTTTTATGGAATCCAATGGCACAAGGCTATCGCCTCTTGCATGGTCGTAAAACATGGTTACGCCAAAGACATATTTTTCATTTTGTCGTTTCTTGGCATTTGCATTTGATGTACAGAATATCAGTAACAATGTGGTCAGACATATAAATTTCTTCATGTTTTTCTCTTGAATAAAAGGGTCTTGGCTTCGTCTGCCTTTTTTAGTTTCATACAGCCCTCTTAGTTTTTACATCGTGATGTAAACTCATTTACATTGTAATATAAAACCTTTTACATTGTAATGCAAAATGGTGTAAATGCAGAATGTTGATTGTTAGCGGTTTATGTAATGGTGTTTAGTGCGAGATGATGTCGCGCAATTCTAATGCGTGCATACTTTCTCTATGTGGAAGGTGTGGGCGGGGGGAGTAAAGGTCGGGACAACATTTTGTTGGAGCCCGACCTTGTTTGTAATTATGCTTTAATCAAGAGGGATGTTTTTGTTCATTCTACTGACTTTTTATCTGTCATAGTTCCTCACTCTGCCGCACTGAGCAGTATTTCGCTCAGTGATGGGTGGGCATGGATGCAGTCCTCGAGTTGGTGCAAGGTGGCACCGTTCTTCATCAGTGTGGCTGCCTCATGGATGAGGTCGGCGGCATGCTCGCCAAGGATGTGGCAACCTATTATCTTGCCATCTGCATCGGTGAGGAACTTTGCCAAACCCTCGTCGGCACCCATTGCCAGGGCTTTGCCATTGGCACGGTAGAAGGCCTTGTGGGTGGAGTAGGCTATGCCCTGTGCCTCGGCGGCTTCTTCGGACAGACCCACCGTGGCAACCTCGGGTGTGGTGAACACCGCGGCAGGGATGATGTTGAAGTCTATGTTGTCCTCCTTGCCAAGGATATGGTTCAGTGCACGGTATGACTGGAATGTGGCGGCATGAGCCAATTGGCACAGACCGTTGATGTCGCCCACGGCATAGATGTGGGGCAGGGAGGTTTGCATATTCTCGTTCACGGTGATGCCCTTGGGGGTGTAGGCAATGCCAATGTCGTCAAGGTTGAGCGAAGCGAGGTTGGCGGCGCGGCCTACGGCCATTAGCACAAGGTCGGCAGCTTCTTGCTTCGTGGCATCCTTCTCGATGTATTCCACCACCTTGCCATCAGCCTCGGACTTGATGGCACTAACGGCACAACCGGTCTTGAAGTTGATACCCTGTTTCTTTAGCGAGGTGCGCAGACGCTTGGCTATGTCGCGGTCGAAGGCAGGGAGTATCTCCTTGCAATATTCAATTACCGTAACCTTACTGCCAAAGGCATTGAAGATGCTGGCGAACTCCAGTCCTATCACACCGCCACCTATGATGCACAGGCGCTGGGGCACTTGGGTGAGGTTGAGCATCTCGGTGGATGTCACCACTCCCTCGGAGTGTGCTCCTTCGATGGGAAGGAACTTGGTTACCGAACCTGTGGCAATGATGATGTTGGGGGCAGAGTATTGTGTGCCTTCCACCTCGATGGTATGTTGGTCTACGAACTGTGCCTTGCCTTGTACGAAGGTAATGCCTGGTGTCTTCATCAGTGTGGCAATGCCATTGGCCAGTTGCTCCACGATACCATCCTTGCGTGCTATGGCTTTGGAGATGTCGAAATGTACCTCTCCTGCTTCTATTCCGAATGCGCTGCTCTCCTTTAGTTCTTGCAACAAGGATGCGTTCTTGCAAAGGCATTTTGTGGGAATGCAACCTTCGTTCAGGCAGGTGCCACCAACCTTGCGTGCCTCGACCACCAATACCTGCAACCCGGCCTTGGCGGCTTTGACGCCGACCTCGTAACCTCCGGGGCCGGCACCAATGATTATGAGTTGATGTGTCATAGTTTTAACGAACGGAAAAGTGAAATGTGAAAACGGAAAACTGCTCTTTAACTGGGAGCGCTCAGAATATTCATATGCTCAGAATACTTGGATTACTTTGAGTTTCCCGTTTTCCGTTTTCACCTTTCCGTTTTATAAAGTTTTGTACGTAAACTTCGGTTCCTTCACCGCCTTGACATCGTCCAGTCTTCTTACTGGAGTGTGGTGTGGGGCAGTCTTCAGAAGTTCGCGCTGGTCGCGAGCCTCGATGGCTATCTTCTTCATCACGTCGATGAACTCATCCAATGTCCTCTTGCTCTCTGTCTCCGTGGGCTCTATCATCATAGCCTCGTGGAAGAGCAGGGGGAAGTAGATGGTTGGTGCATGATAACCATAGTCGAGCAGACGCTTTGCCACATCAAGTGTGGTGACATGCCCTGGGTCGTGATGGTCGCCACCATATTCCTCGCGCAGACCGTCGAATACAAACTCATGCTTGCAGAGCACATCAATGGGCAGTTTGTAGTATTCCTTCAGATGCTCCTTGATGTAGTTGGCATTCAGTACGGAGAGTTTGCCTGCCATGGGAACATACTCCTTGCCAAGAGACAACAGATAGGCATAGGCACGGATGACGATGCCATAGTTGCCAAGGAAGGCGCTGACGCTACCCAGCGATTCGGGGTTGTTTACCAGGGTGAAGTCACCATCCTCCTGAAGTTTAACCTGTGGGTTGGGCAGATAGTCCTCCAATCCTTTTCTCACGCCAACAGGACCGCTTCCAGGACCTCCACCGCCATGAGGTGTGGAGAAGGTCTTGTGCAGATTGATGTGCATGACATCGAAGCCCATGTCGCCAGGACGGCACACGCCGAGCATGGGGTTGAGGTTGGCTCCGTCGTAGTACATCAGACCGCCACATTCGTGCACCAGTCGTGCTATCTCTGGAATCTTGGTTTCGAAGATACCCAGGGTGTTGGGGTTGGTCATCATCATGCCGGCAATATCATCGCCAAGCAATGGTTTCAGGTCCTCAACATCCACCGTACCATCGGCAGTACTCTTCACCTCCACAATCTGCAAACCGCACACCGCAGCCGAAGCTGGATTAGTGCCATGGGCAGAGTCGGGAACGATAATCTTTGTACGCTTCAGGTCGCCACGCTTCTCGTGATAGGTGCGGATTACCATCAGACCGGTCAATTCTCCATGAGCACCGGCAAAGGGATTCAGGGTGAACTCGTGAAGACCGGCTATCTCGGAGAGTGATTTCTGTACGTTATAATACAGTTCCAATGCACCCTGTGTGGTGTACTCTGGCTGGTGGGGATGCAAGGTCGTGAAACCTGGCAGGGCTGCCATTTCCTCGTTGATCTTGGGGTTGTACTTCATGGTACAGCTACCCAGAGGATAGAAACCAGTGTCCACGCCGAAGTTGTTGTTGGACATATTGGTATAATGGCGCACGGCGGTAAGTTCGTCCACCTCGGGCAATATCGTATCACCCTCGCGGAGAAGGCTTGCAGGAAGGTCCTCCAATGTGTGACCGCTCCACTGGTTCTCGGGCAGAGAATAACCAATACATCCGGGGGTGGAAAGTTCGAATATGAGTTTTCCGTAATATGTGTTGTTCATAATGTTTCGGATATTTTATTGGTTAGTACTGTAGTCCATTCTCTTCGCAGAAGGCAGCTATGGTTTCCACCAGGGCCTCTACTTCTTCAGGTGAACGCTGCTCGGTGGCGGCAAAGATAATCTCGTCTTCCTTTCCTTCGGCCTTCACACCAGCAATGAAACTTTCAATGTAGGCATAGTCTCGAAGTGCGGTGATGTCCAGAGAGCATTTCAGTGTGAACTCGTTGAGGAAGGGTTTGCCGGGGTATGCCTCGGAGAAGCAGGGTAGGGCAAGCAGACGTTTGTGCAATTCGTGTGCGGCGCCATAGGACTGCTCGTTAACCTCGCGCAGACCTTTTTTACCCATCAGTGCAAGGTATGAAGCCACGTACAGGCACATGATGCCCTGGGCGGTGCAGATGTTGGAAGTTGCCTTCTCGCGGCGGATGTGCTGTTCGCGTGCCTGCATGGTCAATACGAAGCAACGCTTGCCATCGGCATCGGTGGTAGCGCCAACCAGTCGGCCTGGCATCTTTCTCACCAAGGCATTGGTGGTACAGAGGTAACCGATGTAGGGACCACCATAGCACATGGGTATGCCCAGACTCTGTGCCTCGCCACAAGCGATGTCGGCACCCCACTGACCGGGCGACTTCAGCACACCAAGGGCAGATGCCATAGTGTTGATGGCCAGCAGAGCCTTGTGGGCATGGCACATGTCGGCAAGTCCGGTGAAGTCCTCAATGATGCCGTAGTAGTTGGGCTGTGCCACCAGCACTCCAGCCACATCGTCGGCCTCGAGCAATGTCTGTATGGCACACATGTCTGTAACACCATCCTTGGCAGGAACCTTAACGAGGTCCACGCCATGGAACTTGGCATACGTCTCCACCACTCGCATCACGGCAGGGTTGAATGTCTCGGAGATGAGCACACGGTTGCGCTTCTTGGCGGCAGCCACACACATCATCATTGCCTCGGCGGTAGCGGTGGAACCGTCATACATCGAAGCATTGGAGATGTCCATACCGGTTAGGTCGGCCATCATGCTCTGGTATTCAAAGATGTATTGCAATGTACCTTGCGAAATCTCTGCCTGGTAGGGAGTGTACGAGGTGGAGAACTCCGAGCGCGATGCAATATATGGCACCACACTGGGTGTGTAGTGGTCATAGACACCAGCACCGGCAAAGGAGATGAGTTGCTCATTGGATTGCTCCAGAGCACCTATAACCCTTCTCACCTCTATTTCCGACATGGCAGAGGGCAAGGCAAGTTCCTTGTTGAACTTAAGTTCTTCGGGAATCTCGGAATATAGTTCCTCTAAAGAACTCACGCCGACAACCTTCAGCATCTCCTGAAGGTCATCGGCGGTATGTGGGAAGTATTTCATAGGCTTTAAAAAACGGAAAACGGAAAGGTGAAAACGGAGAACTGGACCAAAGGTCGACGTTAGGCGTCAAGTCAAAGGTGAAAACTTTTTCTCAATAACAGAATTTTTCGCAAATCAGTTTTCCGCTTTCCGTTTTCACTTTTCCGTTCAATAATTACTTGCAACAGTTCTCGTAATCAGCAGCGCTGAGCAGGTTGTCCACCTCGGAGGGGTCGGAGAGTTTCACCTTCATGATCCATGTGCCGAAAGCATCCTGGTTGATGAGTTCGGGCTGGTCTTCCAGGTCCTCGTTGATTTCCACAACCACACCGCTAACGGGAGAGATAAGGTCGCTGGCTGCCTTCACGCTCTCTACGGCGCCGAAGTCCTCGCCTGCTGTTACCTCGTCGTCCACCTCGGGCATATCCACATATACCACGTTGCCCAACTGCTCCTGAGCATAGTCGGTGATACCAACATAACCGTACTCGCCTTCAACTTTCACATACTCGTGGCTCTCACTGTAGTAGAGACCTTCAATAACTTTTGCCATAATGATATTAGTTTGAACCCTCCCCCTTGCACAGTCCTCGCGTCGAACTGGGAAGTTCTCCCCTCACAAGCTACAGAAGCACATGTGGTGCTTCTTCTGAAGACCTTGCTCGCCACAGGGGAGGGGAGTAAAGTGTATAGGGATAGGGTAGGTTAATGATTTGTTTTTTTCTTTTTTTTGCATAAAGTCCTTAAGGTCCTTAGAGACTTTAGAGACTTTATAATGATATTACTTCTTGTAATTCTTCTCGTAGAAGCGCTTCTTGCACACTACGCCATCCTGCAATTTCTTGTGGATGCGGATTTGCACAGGGGTGTCGAGCTTGGCGTACTCAATGTCCACCATAGCCATGCACACGCTCTTACCTGTGGAGATGGAGTTGTAACCTGTGGTGACGGTACCCACCACCTTGTCCTCTACCACCACATCATATCCGTGGCGTGGAATGGCACGACCTGCCAGTTCTATGCCCACAATCTTGCGTGTCAGTCCCTCAGCCTTCTGCTTGGCAAGAGCCTCCTTGCCTATGAAGTTTTCCTTGTCCAATTTTACGAACATGCCAAGACCAGCCTCCAAGGGAGTAATCTCGTCGGTCAGTTCATCGCCATAGAGAGGCAGACCAACCTCGAATCTCAGTGTGTCGCGGCATCCAAGGGCACAAGGTTTCACACCATAGGCAATGAGTTTGTCCCAAGCATTCTGTATGTAGGCATGACTACCGTAAATCTCAAAACCATCCTCGCCGGTATAGCCTGTGCGGCTCACTATAAGGATTTCGCCCTCTGTGTCGATGGTCTTGAAAGTGTAGAAGGCAAGTTCCTCACAAGCCAGTCCTAGGCATTCTGCCACCACCTTCTCAGAGTCGGGACCCTGCACGGCAATCTGTCCGTAGATGTCGCTCTGGTTAACGGTTTCCACATTGAATGCCTTTGCCTGAGCCTCTATCCAGGCATAGTCCTTGTCGATGTTGGCGGCATTGATAACGAGGAAGAACTTGTCGTCGGCCATCTTGTAGACAAGCAGATCGTCTACGGTGCCACCATTCTCGTGTAGCATCATACCATAGTATATCTTGCCAATGGGAGCACCGGCAATGTCGTTGGTGAAGATGTATTGCACGAACTTCTCTGCCTCCGCGCCGCTTACCAGCACTTCGCCCATGTGGCTCACGTCGAACACGCCGCATGCCTTGCGCACGGCATTGTGTTCGTCCACGATGTCGGTGTACTGGATGGGCATCTCAAAACCTCCAAAGGGCACCATCTTGGCACCCAGAGCAATGTGCTTGTCGTAAAGACATGTTCTTTTATCAGTCATAGTAGTGTGTGTATTTATTTAAGGTTTGTTTATTCAAAAAGTTTTTCCAATAGCGAGCAGAGTTCTGCCGTCCCCAGTCCTCTGATGGATTCGTTGGGGGTGTGCTCTGCGGCATGCCTTCTCAGGGCTTCTTTAGTGAACGGGCAGCCTGCAAGGGCATTGTTGAACATGGCACGAGCATCGCCCAGTTCGAAGTAGTCGCCATTGAGCATCACCTGTTTTATCGTGCCACCTTCCAGTTCGAATCTTAATGTCAGTGTGCCGCATCCCTCTATCCTTGCTTGGCACATATGGGCAGAGGTGTGGCAAGTGGACTTGCCGCGGAGGAACTGCTCATCGTAGTATGTTGCCTCTATTTCTCTGATGGCACGGATATCTGTCTCGTTGAGGACGAGAGTGTTGTCTGTGAGATATGTGCGTATGTGATGACGAAGTTCTTCAATGCCAATGCCGGTCAGTGTGTCCTTCAGCAACGACACTCTGCTTTGCACGCTCTTTACACCCTTGGAAAGCAGTTTGGCACGTTCGGGGGTAAGTGCACCGCTCATCAGTCGGGTGTCGGTGTCGTAGAGCATAGTGCCATGTACTATTTTGCGGTTGGCAAGATGATAGAAGGCATTTCCGCATATCTTTCCTCCACCAGCGAGTACTATGTCATTCCGTCCCGAAACCTCCACCTTTGCACCCAGAGCATTGAGGCACAACGCCATACCTTGGGCATATTCCTTGAAAAGTTGCTCCACGCTGCCTTCTCCGGTGATGAGGCTGGTCATGATATTGCCCTTGTCGGCATATACGCTACCTCCTCCGCTTTTCCTTCGGATGATGTCGATTCCCTCGGTGCGGCAGAAGTTCTGGTCGATTTCCAATTGCGCATCCTGATGTCTGCCCATCACCACGGTGGGCGACAGTTGCCAGGTGAACAGATAGTTGCTTTCTGGGAAATGCATTGCCAAATACTCTTCCGTCGCCAGATAAAAAGGTGCCCTTTCCTCCTCATAACCCTGAGGAAGAGCGACAAAAGTGGCAGGGAAGAGTGGATTTTTCATGCTATTTTGTGCCTTTTCGTGCATCAAATTTAGTGAAAGCTTCTTGCTTGGGCAAATTATCAGTATTTAATTTTGTTAAAAAGAACACACTAAATTCTGTTTGTTTCAACTATGTCACGGAGTTTTGTGACAATCAAAAAATAACTTGCTCCGTTTTAAAGAAATATGTTTTTATAAGTTAGAATGTCTTTTCGGCACTTTTTCTATATAGGTCCCTATGCTCCTTTTTCATAAGGAAAAACGATCTAAAATACAATCTAAAACTGATATGCAACTTATTATTTTATGTCATTTAATAAATGAGAAATGGGTATTTGAAGAAAAAAAGACGAGGTTGTTGCCTCTTAACAACTTGCCTCGTCTGCTTATGAAAAGTTTCGGTTAAATAATATGTAAAAGTACTCTTATTTGAAAATCTCTGTTACATAACTTGGTAGGGAGGTGCGACTCCATTTTTCTGAATTTGTATAGCCGTTGTATACATAGGAGAGAATGTGTGTGTTATTGTCTTGCCATTTGATGGTGCAAGGGTTGCCTCCTTCCTTTGTGTTGCCTTCCTTTGTGTATTCTACATCTTCCATGGTGAAGAGGATGGAATTGTTATTATTCACCTTGGCGATACGTACTGTGGTGCGCACTTTTTTGTTATATGATTTATAATAGAGAGAGGCAGAATTGTCATTCTCTTGCCAAACGCCAAAGAGTTTGTTTTTCTTTGAAGTCTTATTGCTGATTTTTTTAATGAGTGACAGGAATGTCTTCATCTCCCGGGACATAACTTTTTTTGCGGGAATATAAACATTGGTTATTTTTATGGTGTTTTGCCCACCGGGATATCCGCTTGGATCATATGTCCAGGTGTAGTTGATTTCTTTGCCGTTGGCTTGGATATTCTTCATATCCTTTTCTATTGCATAAACTCTGCTTACCCCCTCTACTTTATATGTTTGTATCTCATATGTTTTTCCTTCTTTAATCATCAGATAGGTGTCGTTGGTGCATGCTATACACTTACCTTCTGGGGTTTTATAACTAGTTTGTTTGTACAAACTGCATTTCAACTGAGCCATGCCTGAGATGGTACTCATCAGTAATACAATTGAGATGAAAATAATTTTTTTCATAAGTGTGGGTATTAGGGGTTCATTGTTTGTTGCATAGCAAATTTCGCAAAAAGAAAAACATGAGATAGATAGTTTGCTGAAAAATATATTTAATTGGGTGAAAATGTATTTTCTGCTTTGCAATGCGAGGTAAGAAATAAGGAAGTGTTGTCCTAAAAAAACAAATGGTGAACAATCTTTTAGAATGTTCACCATTTGTCTTAGTGACTCCTGCAGGATTCAAACCTGCAACCTTTTGATCCGTAGTCAAATGCTCTATTCAGTTGAGCTAAGGAGCCATCCTTGTGTGAGTGGGTGATGACGGATTCGAACCGCCGACCCTCTGCTTGTAAGGCAGATGCTCTGAACCAGCTGAGCTAATCACCCATTTGCGGAATCTGTCTTTGTTAGACTTTGTTAATAAAGTTTTTCAACTTTAAATAAGAGGAGAATGTTCCGCTCGATTCTCATTATTTTCTTTTGCGGTGCGGACGGGGCTCGAACCCGCGACCCCTAGCGTGACAGGCTAGTATTCTAACCAACTGAACTACCGCACCATTGTTGGTTTTGTTTAGAGCGGAAAACGAGGCTCGAACTCGCGACCCCAACCTTGGCAAGGTTGTGCTCTACCAACTGAGCTATTTCCGCATTTTTGTTTTGTCTCACACTTTGGCTTGTGTGAGTGGGCAGGGACGGATTCGAACCGCCGAAGGCGCAAGCCAACAGATTTACAGTCTGCCCGTTTTAACCACTTACCTACCTACCCAATATCTTTACTTGGTGTGACTCCTGCAGGATTCAAACCTGCAACCTTTTGATCCGTAGTCAAATGCTCTATTCAGTTGAGCTAAGGAGCCATCCTTGTGTGGGTGGGTGATGACGGATTCGAACCGCCGACCCTCTGCTTGTAAGGCAGATGCTCTGAACCAGCTGAGCTAATCACCCATTTGCAGTTTGAGATGTTGTTTTCAAGTCCTCACTAGAACTTATCTCTGTTTTGCGAGTGCAAAGGTACGCTTTTTTATTATACTGACCAAATATTATGCCTCTTTATTTAAAAAATATTTAAATTTATTTGTTTTCACTTTTGAAAAGCCTGTCTCCACCTTATATATTATATGTATTATTTAGTTGATGTCGTCTTTTGGTTTTTGATTTTGTTGACGGTCGGAGGACTTGTGTCTTTCTAAGGGGATTTCCCTCTCCGAATTAGAGATTTACCCAGAAATATCTTTCTCGAACGTCTTACCTTTGCAACTGTAAAAACTGAACAGTCTAAAAAATAATGCTTTAGAATGATAAGTATTCTAATGGTTTGTTCTCAATAATGAATGTCAGAGATTAGACGATAAATTAAGAATTAAAATAAAAAGGAAAAGATTTATGAAGAAGATATTGATTTCAATGGTGATGATGATGTTTGCATTTGTAACTAATGCTATGGATGTCGGTTCAGATGAAATGTTACAAACTCCAAATGTGTTAGACTCTTTTAGCGAGGTGAATGTAAATGTACCTGCACGAATAAGGTTGGTTGAGGGTGAAAATTATGGTATCGTAATTAGCACAACATCTTCCGAGTTTATGCAAATGTTGGATTATGAGGTTAGAAACGACATCTTATATATCAGTACTGAATCGCTTGAAATGTTGAAATCCTCAGGTCGTGGTACAATAATATATATATTCACTCCTAATCATCAAACATCAATAAAATTGGGCGATGATGTCAGTTATAACAATAGAAAAATGAATTGAAAAAGAAGAATCAGTAAGAGAAAATAAAATGTTAGGGTAAATATTGATTTGTTTAGTTTTTAGGTTGTCATGTTATTTAGAGTATCGTCTCAAATAAACATGTCCATAGGAGAGGGCAATAGTCCTCTTCTTTTGTAACGTATGGGTGGTTAGCAAATTTATATCGGGATATAAAAACTTTTATGATATGACAACAATGTTTTTATGATGCGTCAACAAAGCTTTTATACCCCGACATAAAGAATTAAATATTATGGTCTAATCAATAAATCTTCGGGTGAGTGGAGAGAATTCTTCGATACGGCGGTCGCGTAAGAAAGGCCACCAACGGCGTACATTCTCGCATCGTTGCATGTTAACTTCTATTACTTCAACTATCTCCTCGTCTTTGGGTGCACGATAAAGGAATTCGCCCTGTGGACCGCAAATGAAACTGCTTCCCCAGAATTGTATGCCGTTGGTTTGGCCAGAGGGATCAGGTTCGTGACCAGTGCGATTAACGGCGATTACAGGTAAACCATTGGCAACGGCATGACCACGTTGAACTGTTGTCCATGCCTCTCGTTGGCGTTCCTGCTCTTCGGGTGTATCGCTACTCTCGTAGCCGATAGCAGTAGGGTAGATGAGCAACTCTGCTCCTTGCAAAGCCATAAGGCGTGCTCCCTCGGGATACCACTGGTCCCAGCAAACCTGTACACCTAGACGGCCAATACTAGTGTCGATTGGGTGGAACCCCAAATCGCCAGGAGTGAAATAGAACTTTTCGTAATAGGCAGGGTCGTCGGGGATGTGCATTTTGCGATACTTGCCAGCAATGCTACCATCGCGTTCAATCACAACTGCCGTATTGTGGTAGAGGCCAGGAGCACGGCGCTCAAATAGACTGGTAACAATAACTATATTTAGTTCCTTTGCCAAGGCTCCGTAAAAATCGGTGCTTGGGCCAGGAATAGGTTCTGCCAACGAGCATAGTTCGACATTTTCTGTTTGGCAAAAATATAGAGAATTGTGCAACTCTTGCAAAACAATCAGTTCAGCTCCTTTTTGAGCGGCTATGCGGATGTTTTTGGCAAGTTTTTGCTTGTTGCTCTCAATGTTGTCAGAGCAGGTTTGTTGTATGATTCCGATTTTCATTTTAGAGAGAATTGGAGTTTAAGGAGGATAGATGTTGTGGGTTCGATAGATTCTTTAATAATAGAACTGAGATTCTATATGACTTTTTGCTCACCGCTCATCTTTAACAGTTAAGGCAAGGATACTGCATGGTACAACAATGCAAGCTTCCGTTTTGAGTAAGAAGTATGCTACAATTTATGCCGATGACTTCGCGGTCAGGAAACGCTATCTTGAGAGCTTCTTTGGCACGTTGGTTCTCGTCCTCGTTTTCGTAGAATGGGAGTAGTATTGCTCCGTTTATAATCAGGAAGTTGGCATAATATGGTGGTACGGCAATCAAGCGGTATGGTTCTCCTTGCAATGTGCGGAAAGTTTTAAGTTCTTCATACATTTCGGGGCACCCCTCACCATAGACAATGGTGTTGTTGGGAGCAAAGCGAGCCAGCGTGTCAATGTGTGCATCGGTGTCGTCGCGCTCAAGACCTCCATGGTGTAGCCAAAGAACGCGCTTGGCACCGAGGCGGTTGCATAGTTCATTCGCAATTGTTTTTTCTTCTTCTTGTTCAGTATTATTCACCCGTGTTTGACTCTGCTTGGATTTCGTGCGTCTATTTTCATTAAGGTTGCATTGTGCTGTGGTTAGTATTGTGCCTTTGCCATCACTTTCAATAGAACCGCCCTCGAGTTCAAAGTCAAGGTTGTCAACATATACGTTTTTGTCATCTGCTTGAAAGTTCTGCATAAAGAACTCTCGGTTGATGGCGTTGTCTAGACTGGCTTCAAATTTGCCTCCCCATGCATTGAAATTAAAGTCAAGAAGTTCTCGCACGCCATCTTCCCGAAGCAAACTGATGAAGGCATGGTCGCGAGCCCAGGTGTCGTTGCTGGCAATGCGGAAGTATTCGATGTTGGCCAATGCCTTTCTGGGGAGAACTCCCTCGAGTATAGTACGTACTCGTTGGGGGTGTGGAGTTACAATCCAAAGCCGTTGGCGTATGGCAATCTCGCGTGCTATGTTGATGTAGCATTCGGTCACCTCTTGTAGTGTGTCTGCCCAGTCTGTTTCGCTGTGTGGCCATGTCAGTTGTACGGCTTCTTGAGGATGCCATTCTGCTGGCAAGTATCTGTTCATATTAGAGTGGTTAATGAAGTTGAAGAATGTGTTTTTGTTCAAAAATCAGTAGTTAGTACCACTAATAGTCTCCAAAGGTAATAAAAAAGAATATTTTGAGAAGCAAACTGTTAAAAAACTAATGTTTTCTATGAAAAAGAAGTGTTGTAAGCATCTCTATGTTGAATATTTTTGTAACTTTGCACTTGGAATTTATCCACACACACATACATATATGAGCGTGAAGGTTAAGGAAGTAATCAGCGCCCTTGAACGATTCGCGCCTCTGCCCTTACAGGAGAGCTATGATAATGCTGGCTTGCAAGTTGGATTGACAGAGGCGGAGGTTTCAGGGGCATTGTTGTGTCTTGATGTCACTGAAAAGGTGGTGCAAGAGGCTGTAGAGTTGGGATGTAATCTTATTGTTAGTCATCATCCTGTCTTGTTCAAAAGTCTTAAGCAGGTGAGTGATGCTACACAGGTGCAGCGTGTGGTGCGCATGGCAATACAGAACGATATTGCCATATACAGTTCACACACAAACCTAGATAAGACCGAGGATGGTGTGAACTACCAAATGGCAGAACGTTTGGGACTAATAGATGTGTCACCAGTTGGCGATTGTGGGGTTATCGGTTATTTATCGGCACCAATGGATGCGCGATTCTTTCTTGACAGACTGAAGGATGTGTTCAAGTGTCAGTGCTTGATGCATAATGAAGTTTTATTTAGACCGATACAAAGTGTTGTGATATGTGGCGGTTCTGGCGAATTTCTCCTGGATGAGGCCTTGCTTCAAGAGGCTGATGCCTTCCTTACAGGCGAGATGCGATATCATTTCTTTATGGGACATGAACAGGAAATACAGATTTGTGTGATGGGGCATTACGAGAGCGAGCAGTATACCATAGATTTGTTGGAGAAGATACTTTCTGACGAATTTCCACACTTGCCACTCTATCAAACCGAAGTAAACACTAACCCTATACAATATCTGATTTAGGATGATTTGGGTAAAACTTATTGACTTAATTTGTAATAATTGCATAAGCAAAGTTTGAAGACAACCTAAACAAAAACAAAAAAACAATTTTTATAATATACTATATAATAATGGCAAAAGTAAAAGATCCAGCAGAACTGAATGTAGAGGACAAACTTAAGAATCTCTATCAGTTGCAGACTCTGATGACAGAGATTGACCAGATTAAGACCTTGCGCGGTGAATTGCCTTTGGAGGTAAAGGATTTGGAAGACGAGATTGCAGGTTTAGAGACTCGTATAGAGAAGATTAACGATGACATTGCATCTGCAAAGAAGGAGATTACCGAGCGTCAGGGTGTTATCGAGAAAAACAAGATGGATATCGAGCGTTTCGAGAACCAGATGCAGAATGTTCGCAACAACCGTGAGTATGAGAACTTCTCAAAGCAGATTGAATTTTTACGTTTGGATAACGAGCTGAACCAAAAGAGAATAGGTGAGGCTAAAGATGCTTTGGAACGTAGAGGTGATGAGTTAATCAAATCAAACCAGATTATTGCTGACCGTCGTACCGACTTGGATATCAAGCGTTCAGAGTTGGAGGAAATTGTTAGCGAGACAAAGGCAGAGGAGGAGAAACTTAAGGAGAAGGCTCACAATGTTGAGGCAACAATTGAACCCCGTCTGTTGAGTGCTTTCAAGCGTATCCGTAAGAATTCACGCAATGGTTTGGCTGTAGTATATGTTCAGCGTGACTCTTGTGGTGGTTGCTTCAACAAGGTTCCACCTCAGCGTCAGCTTGATATTCGTACTCGCAAGAAGATTATCGTATGTGAATATTGTGGCCGTATTCTTGTTGACCCAGAATTGGCAGGTGTTCAGACAGCAAAGAAGGAGTTGGAGGACAAACCACGCCGTCGCCGCGTGACTCGTCGCCGCGAGGAAGATTAACAACTGTTTGCTGTAGACTGGCAAATGAGCCAAAATGTCCCAAATGCAATGACAAAACTATGTCTTGTATTTGGGACTTTTCTTTTATTGGAGGGTAGGAGAGAATATTTTGAAAAGGAGTGCCTTTTTATCTGTTTTTGTCCATGAGTTGGGTGTAGTGGGGAATATCCTTTAGAAAATCAATTCCTTCATCATTTACCTTGCAACAATAATGTTGCATACCGTTGCTTACAATGAGATATGGCACTTGCATAACCATGTTGTAGCGACCAATCTGGTCAAAGGTCTTTTGGGTGATGTTTATGTGAGGAGCCTTGAATTCCAATATCATGGTAGGTCTGCCTTCAGGAGTGAAGAGGACAGCATCAGCCCTTCGTTTCATACCATTCAGTTGCAAGCTTATCTCGTGCCCTAAACACTGCTGTGGATAACCAAGATACTGTGTAAGCCAAAGAGAAAAATGCTGTCTTACCCACTCCTCTGGAGTCAAAGCGATCCAACGCAAACGGATATAGTCCCACACAAAGAGTTTGTCTTTGCGACGCTCAATTTTAAGTTTTGCAGCGGGAAGATTTAGTTTCAGCATCTTTTTTTCTGTAAAATAATTGTTTGGAGCATCAATAATGTTGCAAATATAAGTAAAAAGTGTGAATGAAGATGTACTATTTGGTGGATTATTTATAACTTTGTAGTATGGACTTGTTTATACATTTCAAAAAATAAAAGTGAATTTGTTTAGTGATGTGAAGATAATATGATGCATCAGTTTTAATTGTATTTTGATTGAATTTTCTTTATGAAGTTGGTTGCCAAACTAATGGGAAAAGCAGTGAAAAGATATGCTAACCTATAAGCATTTATTTATAACGGAACTGGTTGTTTTGTGGATGTCACTTAAAACATGTATAATCAAGAAATGCTAATAAAGTAAGATCTATCAAGAGAAACAATGAATAAATTAAGACAGATAGTGGAGCGGTCATTCTCTTTGAGAATGTCTTTGTCAATTCTCATTGTAATTTTTTCTGTATTTGTTTTTGTATTCGGAATATATTTTGAAGAGGCAAGGGAATCGGTAAACGAATATGCGGTGGAGCAAGCTTATGCCAAACTGGATAACACTGTGTTGCAAATCGATAAGGTCCTTTTTTCAGTGGAAACGGCAGTTAAAAACATTTCTTGGGTAGTAGAAGATAATCTTGACTCTCCTAATCACATGTATGAGCTGACCAAACAAATTGTGGCAGCCAACCCCTATATTGTTGGTAGTGCCATTGCTTTTGAACCAAATTATTTTCCAAGTAAAGGAAGATTATACGCTCCATACTCATACAGGAAGGATAATGAAATTTGTAATAAGCAATTGGGTACAAAGGATTATGAATACCACAATATGGAATGGTACATGTCTCCAAAGCAGCAAGGCAAGTCATATTGGTCAGAGCCATATGGGGATTATGGTGGCAGTGATTTGGTGTTGACAACCTATTCTATGCCTCTGTTTGACAAAGAGGGTGTTATGTATGCTGTACTCACGGCAGACATCTCTATTGAAAAGTTTGATAAAGCGGTGAGCGATATAAAACTGTACCCCAATTCGCGTAATTTCATGATAGGGCGAAGTGGTACTTTTTTGATAAACAACAGAAAGGAAACCATCTTAAAGGAAAACTTCTTTGCACATTTGAAACAAGAAGAAAAAGAGGTTTTGCCGGATATTGGAGTTCGTATGAGGAATGGCGAAAGCGGAATGGCCTCATTAACCTTTGACGACAAAGAATATTATTTGTTTTATGCACCGGTTAAAACTACAGGGTGGAGCATTTGTGTGGTGTGTCCTTATAATGAGGTCTTTGCCAGGATAAATGGATTGAGAAACTCGGTGCTTGTCGTGTTTGTGTCAGGACTGCTTTTGATATCAGCTTTCTGCTATCTGACTATTCGTCGTTTGACAAAACCTTTAGAGCAGTTTGCAAATTCTGCCAACGAAATAGCAAATGGTAATTTTGATTTTGTCCTCCCTGATATAGAGAATAAGGACGAGTTGAAGACGCTTCATAACTCTTTTTTGTCAATGCAGGAATCTTTGGTGAGATATATTGACGAACTGAAGGTTGCAACTGCCAAAAAGGAGCGTATAGATAGTGAATTGCGGATTGCCCGTAATATCCAAATGGGAATGATACCAAAAGTGTTCCTCCCATTTCCGAACAGAGAGGATGTTGACCTCTATGCACAATTGATTCCTGCGAAAGAAGTTGGAGGCGATTTATATGACTTCTTTTTAAGAGAAAGCAAGCTATATTTCATTATTGGTGATGTCTCTGGTAAAGGGGTTCCTGCTTCTTTGTTTATGGCAGTGATTTGTCGTTTGTTCCGCGTGGTATCTTTGCATATGGAAACGCCAGCTGAGATAGTCATGGCACTTAACAATGTCTTGGCTGAGTCAAACGAAACTAACATGTTCTGTACTTTTTTTATAGGAGTGCTGAACCTGGATAATGGCTATTTGCTGTATTGTAATGCAGGACATAACGCTCCGCTGGTGAGAAACTCGCAAGGAGAGATAAAGCGTTTGGACATAGAAACCAATTTGCCATTAGGTCTGTATACTGACTTTCCTTATGTAGGTCAGCAATGTTATATAGCCAAGGGAAGTTCGCTGTTCTTATATACCGATGGCGTGACAGAGGCAGAAAATAAGGATAAAGTCCTTTTCTCTGACCAACGGCTTATGAATTTGCTTCAGACAAAACATGACCACCATCCTCGCACAATAGTGGAGGCAGTGTTAAATGATTTGAGTATGTTTGTGGATGGTGCAGAGCAGAGTGATGACATTACAGTTTTGTGTGTCCAATATAAATAAAACAGAATGGGTGAAATATGGAAAAGAAACTGATTCTTACAAGCGAAACTTCTGAAATCGCTAAACTCGCTGTTTTTATAGAGGATTTGAGTGAGGAATTAAATCTGCCAAAGGATTTGATGTTCAATATTAATCTCGCTTTGGAGGAGGCTGTTTCCAATGTGATACTATATGCTTATCCTGACAAGATTGAGAAAGAGATTTTATTGACAGCAAGACTGAAGGATAATATGCTTTGGTTTGAGTTGAAGGATTATGGACAAGAATTTGATCCAACCCAAGCTCAGATTGCAGACATAACTTTACCTGCAGAAGAAAGAGAAATAGGCGGTTTAGGTATATTTCTGATGCGTCAGCTTATGGATACAGTAGAATATAGTCGCACCGATGGAGCCAATATTTTGATAATGACAAAACATATGAACTAATTATACGAAAATAAAATGGAAGCAAGGATTTTAGAACAGGATAACGAGAAAATCGTTGTTATAGAGGGAAGAGTGGATACCATTACAGCAATGGAATTAGAAAATGTAGCATCCACTCTTTGGACACAATCTGGTATAACCTTAGTTTTTGATTGTGAAAAGTTAGAGTACTTGAGCAGTTCTGGTTTGCGTGTTATTCTGACTGCACACAAGCAGGTTAGCGCCAATGGCGGAAAGTTCATTGTGCGCAACCTTACTCGTGAAGTGCGTGCGGTTATTGATTTGACAGGTTTTTCTCGTATACTTTCTATTGAATAATAGAAAACTTAGAGCTGAAATTCCATTGTATTGCCTGTAAACAACTCAGGCAATACAATGGAATTTCATTTAGTCGTTAGCTGCTAACTGAAAACTCGCATTTGATGCCTTGTGTATAAAGGCAATCATGGCTATTTCTATGATATAGGCTATAAGATAGCTGTACCAAACATATTCTGTCGCAAAATGTGATACAAGCCACAACACAGGAATCACTGTTAGTGACAAAGCGAATGAGATGAACAGCGACATCTTGTTTTGATTGTACAACTTATACACAATCATTATTAGATAAATGTAGCAGAATGGGATGAAACTGATGGCAAATATGCGTAAAACATGTTTGCTTTCAGTTAAAAGAGACTGGTCGTTGCCACCAAACATTTGTATGATTACCTCTGGGAAGAAACTAATCAGCAAGCATGTTGTCACCATGGAAATGGTTATGAACATCAAGGATTTGTTAAGTACAAGTTTAAACCCTTCGCTGTTTCGTTTGCCTATTTGAATTGCGCCTAATGATTGTAGGGTTCGGCATGTTCCAGCCAGAAAAAGATTGTATATCTGCAAAAGATTCATGCAGATGGCAAAGATGAACAAACCACCCTCACCTTGTGTTTTTAGAAAGATATGGTTGGCCGATAGCAACAGGAAGGTCAAACATATCGAAGCAATGGCAAGCGGAGCGCCTTGAGAAATAATGTTTTTCCATTCAGAAATATCGTTTTTCCAGGTTAGGAATAGGTTGTTTTCTTTCTTGCAGAAGTGATAACACATGATGCCGATACCTACAATGTGGCCTATCACACTGGCCAAGGATGAACCAGATATTCCCCAGCTGAATACTTTCATGAATACAACATCCAGGCACAGATTCACGACATTGTCTATAACCAGGGCAACGGAAGCCAGGCGTGGACTGCCATCCACTCCGATCAAAGTGGATATGGCCCACATCAGCATGTAAGCGGGTGCGCCTAACAGCATCACCTGGAGATAATCCTGGGTGTATGCCAGCAGTTCCTGGTTTTGGCAAAGGGCACTTGCTATTGTGTCATTGTAAAACAACCCTAATAGGGTAAACACCACACCAACCACCAAACTTCCCTCCATAGACATGCTGAAAATTTTTCGAACGCGTTGCATATCTCCCTTTCCCAAGGTGTAGCCTAATAGTATTCCTGCTCCAGCCGCCAATACAAGACTGATGGTTGCCATGAACTGAAGTACTGGTGTTGTTAGGTTGATAGCGCTTACACCCTTTTCTCCAATCAGGTTGCCCACGATAATGCCATCCACAATAGTTCCTATGCTGGCAGATAAAGATATTAGTATCGATGACCACAGATAACGCCAAAATGTTGTCTGCAGTTTGTGCTGTTCCTGTAAATCCATATTGAATAAGGTAGAAGGTTTAACTTATAGTAGGTTTACTCTGCATCCAATCGGATATAAACAGGTGTCTTGCCACCTTGCTTGTTGGGGACAAATGGTTTGTCTGACCATATGATGCGAGCGTTAGGGGCATTGTTTTCTAAAAAGAATGCCTGAATTTGTTTGCCCAGACCTCCTAATACAAGTTCCTGTTCATATCCAACCTGGCATTTTCCGCGAAGTTCCAATGTACAATCATCTGTTTGTACAAATTGATATTGTGTAAGTCCTTCCCAAACCTCGGCCTTTGTCACCAATGCGGCTGCCGTGAATGTTTTTCCTGCCAGGGTGTAAGTTGGGAAAACGCGACCACGGATTTCAAGTTGAGGCAAAGGACAGCATTCAAATACCTTTCGTCTGATGCGAACGACATCATTGACATAGTAGCGGATTATTGGTTGCACAAAATTGCTTAAATCTGTCACCAGGATGCCTTCTGACCATTCTTCTGTTTCTCCCATTGGATTCTTGTCTTTGTCAACAGGTTCAACTATAATCCAATCTTCGTTCAGGTGAAGATGTGGGCAATTGTGGGTCATGGCGATTTCTCCACCCTCTGTCATGCAGTAATTATTTGCAACCGGACAATTAAACGTATTTTGTATCAAGTGGAAGTTCTCTTCGGAAAGCATTTCTGCTGAACTTGCCAATGCCTTTAAATTTATATTCAGGTTTCCTTTTTGCTGTTCGAGCGCCAACTGAATCAACACAGATGGATATCCAGTCATGCTATCAGGTTGGAAGCGATTCAACTCTTCTACAATATGTTCAATACTATCAAGGACTGATAAGCATAAGAAGTTGTGCTCATATCCGGGATTCGCTCTTACCATTCGTTTGGCGGCTTCGTAACTTGATGCTCCGTTGGATGTATGAATCACTGTTGCCACTTTGTTCTTTCGGATGTTAAGAAAATCAGGATCCATCTGTCCGCACAGACGTTGCCCTATGAGTTGGCCATGTATTTTGTTTCTATGGTCGTCTCTGACCATTGGCAGAGGATTTCCTGACGAACCTGATGTTCGCAAAGCGGTGTATTTGCCCAATAGTAATTCTCCGCTTCTCGATTCCTCCCTACCAACATAATCAAGTACGTCCTGCAAATGCAGGTCGCGGTCTGTAACCCATTCGTCGTAGTTTTCCAAAAGTACGGATTTCTCGGTAAACGGTATATCTGTAAGACTGAAATCTTCAGGCAGACCTGCATATAGTTTAGAGAAGTAAGGCGAATGTTGGCGGGCATATGCTACCAATTCTCGCAATCGTTTCTGCTGCACCTCCTGACGCGCTGCCTCTGAAAGGAGCATGCCTTCTGCCACAAGTTGCTGGGCCAGACTTAATTCTATTGTTTTCATTATTATTTATTCTTCTGTATTGTGTATTACTGTATAATTGCTTGGTTTGTTATAGGTCGAAGAACCCAAGTCCTCCAATAGCTTTTAGCATGCGTTCCACATAATCCCATGATGTGGGAGACCAACTGAATCCCAGACGGAAGAGCACTTGAGTAGTATAGTCGTTGCTTCGCTTAACATCACCTGTCTTCTGCCCGTGAGCCATATTCTGGTAAGCAAGCAAACTTGAAAGAATCCTTGCTTTCACAGGATCATTTTTGGCTTGCTCCATCACCTCGTCAAATTCCTCCATCTCTACAAAATCTATACGCTTTGTAATAGACTCCAGGCCCTTAAGTACATCTCCAAGGAATTGTGTGTGAATATTGTATGGATGGAACACGCAGCACTCTTTGGGAGTGCTTGACAAGCATATGATAGCTTCGGCAACCTCGTTGATTGGAGAGAATTCAACTTGTGAGGTTCGCATATCATGCGGGAAACATCCAAGCATATTGTATACCTTTATGCGACCCATGAAGGAGTTGGTGGAGAAATTGATCTGGAATTCTCCGTCTGTAGAACGGGCTGCAAGGTTGCCTACACGCATGATTTTTGCACGAAGTCCTTGTGTTGCGATTGCATCAAGGATGAGTCTTTCGGCCATGAATTTCGAATAGATATACTTGTTGCCAAGGAATTGTCCCATGTAGAGACTTTGCTCGGTGAACACCTCGTTGCTGGCAGGTATGCCATTTACGCTAAGTCCTCGTGTACTTGCGGTAGAGATGTGTATGAGTTGGGCGTCATTCTTCAAACAGAAATCCACACAATGTTGTGCCCCTCCAATGTTAACATCCTCGATGAGAGTTCCCTCAGAGAAGTGCTTCACTACAGCTGCACAGTTGAATATCGTATTTATTGGCAAGTGCTCGTCAATTGGGTGTGTGACATCGCCCAAAACAATGTTCACCTTGTCCCCGAAATGTTGGCTGTAATCGTTGCTGAAATAGTAGAAGAACAGTGTCTTCAGTCGTTGCTCAGCTGCCTCTAAAGTGTTGTCTCGTACAAGGCAATATATCTTATCCGCAGCAGACGAAAGCAGTTTCTTCAGTATATGTATGCCTAAATAGCCAGTGGCTCCTGTCAGAAGCACATTGCCGAGAGTCTGTTTTTCTCCTTGGCGGAATGCGTCAAGAGTATTCTTTTTCAATAAATTGTTGATGTCAGCATAGTTGTATTCGCTAACAACGGCATCTTCTTCAGTCTGTTGGTCACCTTTTACAAGTCGGGCCAACAGTCGGGGAGTGGAGTGATTGAACACATCACCATATGTTATTCGGTAACCGGCTTTGTCTGCATCAATAATCACTCGTGTCACAATGAGTGAAGTGCCTCCGAGTTCGAAGAAATTATCTGTAGCTCCTACCTTATCCATTTGCAGAATGTCAGCAAAGATATCGCAGAATGTCTGCTCCACCTTGTCGCTTGGAGCCTCATAGGCAGATGTTATTGCCAGTACTGGTTCTAGCAAGGCCTTTGTATCGGTCTTTCCGTTGGGGGTCATTGGCATTTTTGCTAATTGCAGATATGCCGTGGGTACCATATATTGGGTGAGATGCTTGGAAATTTCTGCCTTCAGAGAATCTGGAGTTATTTCGCGAGAGGCAGTATAGTAGGCGCATAGATGCTCCTTTTCGTTAATCTTTCTAATCTGGATAACAACTTTTTCAATTCCATCGACTTTCAAGATTACATTTTCTATCTCGCTCAGTTCAATGCGTAAACCTCTCAACTTAATCTGGTTGTCAGTTCTTCCCAAAATGACGACATCGCCATCGGGAGTCCATTTGGCATAGTCACCCGACTTGTAAATTCGTTCGCCTTGATACTGGACAAAGCGTTCCTTGGTCATATCTTCCAGATTATTATAACCCCGAGCTACTCCTCGACCGCCAATATACAACTCGCCCACAACTCCAATAGGAAGCTCGTTGCCATCTTGGTCAACAATGTATTCCTTCACATTTAGCTGAGGCTTGCCTACAGTCACTGCCGATGCATTTGTCAGTTCCTTATTATTTGAGGCAACGGTTATTTCTGTGGGGCCATAGCAATTGAAGATTCTGGCCTTTGTGATGGATTGCAACTGCTGAAGTAGCTGGTTTGAGAATTTCTCGCCGCCAGCACGCGCAATGCGTATGTTTTTGATAGCATTTATGAAATCGTCACTGCCAAGCCATGCTTGCCATCGTGATGGGGTTCCGGACACCATGTTAATATGGTGTGTTTCTATAAGTGAAGCTAAATCCAAGGGATTGTTGGCCTGCTCTTCTGTGGCCAAGATCAGAGTCTTGCCATTAAAGAAGGATGTGCCTATGTCCTGGAGTGCAGCGTCAAAAGAGATGGTTGTAACACTTAAAATACGTTCTGTCTCTTTTGCAACGGCATTGGCAAAAACATTTGCCGGATGACCATACAGATAGTTGCATATGCCTTCGTGGTGAAGCATAACACCTTTGGGGCGACCAGTGGAACCGCTGGTATAAATAATGTATGCCAAGTCGTCAGGGGTCACTGAAACAGGTATTTTTTCTGCTTTAACAATCATCAAGTCGTCACAATAAATAATCTTGTTTTCAGGCAGGTCTGAAGCATGTTCTCTATCGGTGATGATGTATGCTGCTTCCGAATCTTCCAGAATCAGTTTGACGCGGTCAGAAGGATATTCTGGGTCGCATGGGATATAAGTGGCTCCTGCTTTCAAAACACCGAACAGCGACAAAATAAGATGGCTTGTACGAGGCAGGAGCAAGGCGACTCTGTCGCAAGAGCGAACACCTCTCTTGTAAAGAGCTGTCGCTATTCTGTCGGTGGCATCTTCAAAATCGGCATAAGTGTATGTTGCATCACAAGCAATCAAGGCTGTTGTCTCTGGTTGTATTTCAGCAAAGTGACTGATGCACTCATGGAAAAGTTTAAATGGAGCCTCGCCTACAGCTGCAGTCTGTATTCCTTCTAATGCCTTTTTCTGCTTAGGTCCCATTATAGACAGCAAGCGCACTCTCTCCGATGTGCATCTCATCATCTGTCCGGCAACGGCAACAATACTTTCTGCCATTGATTCTGCCAATTCATGGGTGTATAAAGAGTTGTCGTATTCAACTACAACACCATTTGATTGTATTTGTATGTTTATTTTGAACTTTGGCACATTCAGTTCCAAAACTTCCTGACGGATTTTTTCGCCATTCAGTTCGTAGTCCGACAAGACGCCCACCTGATATGCATAGGCAATAGATGGTTGGAATGCATAATCCGAAGCGATGCGGGCAAAGGGATAATTCTCGTTGTTTTGTGTTTCTGTGAAGGTGTGGCTTGCCGATTGCAGAAATTCTTCAACCGTGATGTCATCTATAGAAATGCCAAGTGCCAAGGTGTTTACAAACATTCCTACTGTTTCTGCGATATTCAGGTTGCTTCGTCCGCTACTTATGGTGCACAGATATACATCTCTGTTGTTGGTGTATCTAGATACAACATATGCCGTTGCAGCATAGAAGAGATGTGCAGGAGTTATTTCGTGCTCACGACAGAATTGGGCAATGGTCTCGTGGTCTACAGCGCATGATGCCTCGCCGATGAATCCCTGTCGGTCACTCTTCGGTAGTTCTGCAGGAATCTCGCTGGAGTTTTCACAATTTTTCAGTTTTTCAGCAAAGAACTCTTCTGCTTTCTTGAAACTTTCTGTCTTTTCATTCTCTATTTGGTCATGTACAAAGTCAAGATAAGTATATGTTTCAGCATTAACCGGTTTCTCTTCCAGGACTTCACTTATTTGGCGTATGAGTAAATCCGCAGAACTTCCGTCGAAAATAAGGTGGTGTACGTCCATTAGCAAATGAACAGCACTTGGTGTCTCTATCACCTCGAACCGATATAGGGGAGCTTTCTGTATGTTGAATGGTTTAACAAATTCTTGCTTGTATGTAGCAAGTTGTTCTTCATCCATAGCCTTGACAGCAACATCCATCCAAGAGTTATCTGCAATTGCTTGAACTATTTCGTTCTCATGAGTAGTGAAATACACACTCATTTCCGGATGGCATGCAATGACCCTTTTGACTGCATCTGACAGCCTGCTTGCATTAGTGCCGTTAGGGTAGGTTAGTAGGCATGGAATATTGTATATTGTTGAAAGCGGATTTTTTAAGCATTCAAAATAAACACCAGTTTGTGCGTACGACAATGGGGCAGAGGTGAATGCTTCTGTCTTTCTGCCAGTGGTATTCTCGGTTTCATTGCCGCTTGCCAGCATCTTGCGGAGAATGTCATTTTCAATTGATTGCAGTGTTCCGGTCTTTACAAGTGTCTTAGAATCAATAGTCACTCCATAGAGTTTCTTTATCTGTACTGCAAGTTTTATGGCAGTGATGGAGGTCATTCCTGCATAGCCTAATATTGTTGTGATTCCAAAATCCCGGTTGTTGATAGTAGATGCAATAAGTTCATGCAGTTCAGTCTCAAGAACATTCATTGGAACATTGCTTTCCTCGATTGTTGTGCACTTTTTCTCTGGTTTGGGCAAAGCCTTTTTGTTCACCTTTTGGTTTTGGTTGAGAGGAATCTTGTCTATCTGCATCGTGACAGCAGGTACCATGTATGGTGGCTTTTCATTCATGATGAAGTTGTTAAGTGCATCAATGTCAATCTGTTGGTTGCTGACAATGTATGCGGCAATAAACTTGCCTCCACCATCTTCGTCGAAGGCCTGCACCGTAGCATCCTTAATTCCTGGGAATTCTCTGATTATGGCCTCCACCTCTTTAAGCTCTATGCGGAAACCTCGTACTTTTACCTGTCCGTCTCTTCGTCCGATGAACTGTATTTCGCCAGAAGGCAAATAGCGAACGATGTCTCCCGAGCGATAAACTCTATTGTATTGTGTTTTTTTTTCAAAAGGATTGTCCAGATACACTTCTTGTGTTTTTTCGGGGCGGTTTAGATAACCGCGCGATACCTGCGGGCCTGCAATCCATAATTCTCCAGGAGCACCTATTGGCAAACGGTGACCGTTTGTGTCAACAATATATAGATGCATATTGTCAATAGCTTTGCCAATGGGTATTTCTTTCTGTTTTTTATTGACACAATGCGCAGTAGTCAGTACGGTGGTTTCTGTTGGTCCATAAAGATTATGCAGACTAAAACCTTCGGGGGGAGTCAGTGAGGCCAGTTTCTCGCCGCCAACTGAAAGGTGTTTCAATGTCTTGTTTTCTATACTTGTGGCAAACTGGTAACCAACTTGTGTTGTCATGAAGGAATGGCTGATTCCGTTTTGTTCAAAATAATCGTTTAATGCAACAAGGTCCAAACGTATCTCTTCCGGAATAATATACAGAGTAGCTCCACTGGTAATTGTCGGATAGGTATCCATCATGCTGGCATCAAACCCAAAACTTGCATAAGTGGCTACTTTGTCACCGTTCTTCAAATCGTAGTATGATTGATACCAATGGCAGAAAGCAACAATGTTGCGGTGCTCCAACTGACAACCTTTGGGCACTCCGGTTGAACCGCTTGTGTAGAGGAGTATAAACAAATCGTTGGGGGTGACGGACTTTGTATTTGCCACTTGCAATTCAGGCAAATCTAAAATGTCTTTTGTCAGCAATACGTCGCCTGTGTATTCTGTCGCCAACTGGCATAAATCCTCGCTTGCAATAAGTAATTTTACATTAGCATCTTGCATCATGAAATTAAGACGTTCTTTCGGATATGTCGGATCAAGCGGTTGGTATGCACACCCGGCTTTCAGTACCCCCAGGGGAGCTATTACCATCCATTCGCTGCGTGGGATAAGTATTGATACGACATCCTCCTTGTCCAGTCCTTTGGAGTTGATGAAGGATGCAATGCGGTTGCTTATTTCGTCTACCTGCAAATAGGTGTATTGTTTGTCTTTAAATACAACTGCTGCATTTTCTGGAGTTTCTCTTGCTTGCTTCTTGAACAGGGAAACAATGGTTTGGGAGTTATCGTAATCTTTTTCAGTCTGATTAAATGTGTCTAATAAATCTATCTGCTGAGGCGTTGAGATACAAATGTTGCGCAAATACTCTTGTGTCAGGAATCCATTTATAACAGCCTCGTAGCTTTCAAGGAACTGGGCAATGAGTTCTTTTGAATATTCGTTCTCATTATATTCGGCAGTCATCAAACACTGGTTGTTTTCAATGCAACCTCTCACATAAAGCGATACTCCCAAAGTAGAATTCACCAGCCACTTTGTTATCATTGGTTTGCCCCCCATGGTGTCTTTTTCAAAAAGCATGCCATGCCAGCCAAACATGGTATTGTACTGCGGAGCAATGTCCTGCATAAAATCGACAAAAGAGTAAATGTCATTCTTGCGACATCCGCTCATTTGATCTTGGGTCTTTTTTAGTAGATCTAGGCAAGAGGTGTCATTGTCGAATTTTACCTGAACTGGCAAAGTTTTTACAAACATACCTACGGTGTGCGCCAGTCGTTTGTCGGCACGTCCGTTATATGCTGTCGGAAAGAATACTTCTTGTTCGTTATTGTACTTGGCCAATAAAAAGGCATATGCTGTAGTGAACAGATTGTTCTTGTAAATTCCGTTCTTTTTGCAAAAACTCTCAATCTCTTCTACTTGTATATTCAAAGGCCTGGTAAATAAACCTTCTTTTCTTCCTGGAAGTTCCAAATCAGGAATGAGTTGTGAGTAAGTGTCCGAATTCTCGAAGTTCTCAGCGTACCATTTCTTTCCCTCATCAAACACTGAAGTGGCACGTTTCTCTGTCTCTGAATTAGCATGCTCTCCCAGCGAGACCAACTCTTGCTCTATGGGTTCTTCATTGTAAGCTTTGTCAATATCTTCCAGTAACAATTGGAAAGAGGTGCCGTCGCTGACAATATGATGGATGTCAAGCAGAAAATAGATGTAATTCTTATCCTCTAAAAGCCGAACTCTAAACAGTCTGTCTTCATGGAGGTTGTACGGCTGGACAAAATTAGCTGTTTCTTTTTCAATATCAACTGTTGTCTCAATAGTAACATTCAATGCTATATCCGAAATTTCAATATATTGCACCGGTTCTCCATCGTCATTAACTTTGATTCTGGTAAATAGGGCCGGGTGAGCGATAAAAGCTGTTTCTATTGCTCGGGCTAGCCTGTCTCCGTCCAGGCTAGAGTCAAGTTGGTAGCAGAACGAGCAGTTATAGCAAACTTTGCCTATATTGTTCATGCAGTCTACATACAGACCATATTGTGATTTTGATAAAGGAAACATGTTTTTCATATTGATATAAATTGAATTCTTATGAAGAACAAATTTAATAAATTTGATCTAATAATCTGCCATATAGTAACATTTTTTAGTTTTAGACAGATATTTCTTTTTATTGCCGAGGGTGTAGGTTCATCTTACATGGATAATAATGTATCTTTGCAATTCAAAACGATTTATTGCATATTAGTTTTAGAACAATGAAAAGCAAACAGGAAATAGTAGAAAATTGGTTGCCAAGATATACCAATCATTCTCTGGATGAATTTGGCGAGTATATACTGCTTACCAATTTCAATAATTATGTGGATATATTTTGTGAGCATTTTGGATTGCCTCTTCCAGATTATTCGTCAAATATGCGAATGGCAACATCTGGCAATGTGTCCATCATAAATTTTGGAATGGGCAGTCCTAATGCTGCTATCATCATGGATTTGCTTTCTGCCATACGCCCCAAGGCATGTCTTTTTTTGGGTAAGTGTGGTGGCTTGAGCCATAAGAGCAAGCGTGGCGATTTGATTCTTCCAATAGCTGGAATCAGAGGTGAAGGTACAAGCAACGACTACTTTCCTCCCGAGGTGCCTGCACTTCCTGCCTTTATGTTGCAGCGCGCCGTTTCTTCAACTGTTCGAGATATGGGACTGGACTATTGGACAGGTACTGTGTATACAACCAACAGGCGTGTTTGGGAGCATGACGAGAATTTTAAGCAGTATTTGCGAACAACAAGGGCTATGGCTGTAGATATGGAGACGGCAACCTTGTTCACTTGTGGATTTGCCAACCGCATTCCTACAGGTGCTTTGCTTCTTGTTTCCGATAACCCAATGACACCGGAAGGTGTAAAGACATCAGAAAGCGATAATGAGGTCACGAAAAAATTTGTGCGTACTCATGTACTTATAGGTATCGAAGCTCTTGAAATGATAATGAGCGACAAGAAGACTGTTCGCCATCTTAAGTTTGATTATTAAAAAGAAACTATAAAAATAATCTTTTCGATATTATATATAAATAAGGATGACATACGAGGAAATTGCCAAGAGTATAAAAAAAGGAGATATCGCATCAGTATATTGCTTGATGGGTGAAGAACCATACTATATAGATAAACTTGAGAGTCTTATTACTGAAAAGGTGATGCCTCATGAGAATCGTGATTTTGACATGGAGCTTCTTTATGGCAGCGATGTTGACTCTGTAAGAATCGTAGAATCTTGCAGTCAGTTTCCAATGCTTGGCGAAAAGCGGTTGGTTGTAGTGAGAGAGTTTCAGCAGATGCGTTCTTCGCAAGATGCTCTTGCTACATATGTAAAGAATCCGTCCTCTACAACAATCTTAGTGTTGTGTCACAAAAATGGTAGTATTGATAAACGTAAGGTTCTTGGTAAAAATATAGATAAACTGGGTGTTGTTTTTGAAAGCAAACGTGTTTATGAAAAGTCATTACCATCCTTTGTACAAAACTATCTTAAGTCTTTTGGCAAGAATATCGAACCAAAAGCAATAGAGATGTTGGTGGAGTTTGTCGGAACCGATCTAATGCGCATGTCTAGCGAATTGGATAAACTTCTCGTTGCAATGCCGGAGGGGGAGAGTCGGGTGTCTGCAACCCTTGTTGAGGGGCAAACTGGTATGAGCAAGGATTTTAATAATTTCGAGTTAATAGCCGCGATTTCTCAAAAACAAAAATCTCAGGCGGTAAAAATAGTAAAATATTTTGGCAGTAATCCGAGGTCGTTTGCATTGCCTTCTACTCTTTCGGTGATGTTTACCTTTTTTTCTGATCTGATGCAGTCCTATTATAGTCCAGATAAAAGTGAACATGGTATTGCTCAGTGGTTGGGCAAACCTGATTGGAAGGTTCGCAATGAAATTCTCCCTGCTATGAAAAAGTACACCGGTCGCAAAGTAATGGAGATTCTTTCGTACATCCGAGAAACTGATGCTGCATCAAAAGGGGTAGGAGGATGTAAAACTTCGCATGGTGATTTGCTCTTAGAGCTTATTTTTCGAATTTTAGACTAACAGATTTGCTATTTTTAATATGAAAGTTTCCCTTTTATGGGGCATTTTTTTTCTATATGTCCCAGTGGAGGATAGGTGTATTTTTTGCCTCATTTGCTTTTGCATTAAGCACTTAACCATGTTTTGTGCTCGCTGAGAATCGCGTAAAATTCAAGTTCTTTCCATTTGTCAGGAATAAGAAAAAATTGACAATTTTGATTTGTTTAATGGAGAGAGAATTCTCTGTTAACATTTGAAAACATTTACAATAACGAATAGGTAGGTTTGTGTTGCAAATGTAAATTCTTGTATGTGAGTACAGGGAATAGGAATCCTATTGTGTTTACAAAATATAATTCGCAAAGTATAATTTATGTGCAAGTTTAAATTTTGACTTTCGCATAAATGCTATGCATAATTATTTTGAGTAATAGTCTCTTTTTAAAATGTTGTAAATCAGTGAATAACGTAATTTTTCTTGTGTTTGTGAAGATATGCTTGATACTTATCTTGCCAGAATATGGGAAAAGTGCTAATTATTGACATATAATAGTGTTTGAATGGACTTAAGTGCCTTAAAATGAGGTGTATGTGCATGGGAACGTAATTATAGATGCTTTAAACGAGTATAAGTTGCTGGTTTATATGTTGTAAACACGTCTTTTGATATGTAAATTGAGTGCCTTCGGTTTGCAAATTTACTATTGTCATGAGTCAATTTTTGTGTTAATTTAGATTTGTGTATTGTAAATTTGGAAATATAAATAGGAATTTATACCTTTGTATGCGTATTTATCAATAGAAATTGGGGTATATTTGACTATACCCTATAAAAAATATAACATCAAAAGTTATTCGATATGAAGGATCGTATAAAACAATTCATGTTGGACAGGAACATGACGCAAAAAGCTCTTGCTGCAGAGTTGTGTATTTCTGAGTCAACATTGACTGGAATTTTTACTGGTCGTACTCGTCCCACTGTAAACATCATTGATGCCTTTCATCAATTCTTTCCAGAGGTGAACATGTACTGGCTGATGTATGGTGAAGGCGAAATGTATTCATCTTCCAATTGTCAGTATAGAGATAATGATGCATCGAAAAATGGCACCGATTCCAATTCCTCGGAAACAGATATCAACAACCCTATACTATCTTCTTTAGGAGTCCCTACCTCTCCATCTGATGTACATGAGCAAACTTTTCAAGGTGACTTGTTTTCAATACCTCCTGTGCAACATGTTTCTCAGTGCACATATCCTCATCAGATGATACAACCTCAGATTATAGAGAAAATTATTGACAAACCGCAGCGTAAAATTACAGAAATCCGGATATTTTTTGACGACGGAACATACGAAACCTTTACTGCATAATGTCTGTATGGTCATTTGTTGAGGATGATATCTATTGTTTATATATTAAAAAGCTACCCAATTTTTGTTACAAATCATGTATTAATATATAATGGGTCTTCCTTTTCATAGGCTATTTTTTACAGATTTTCCCATTTGAGATTGATTTAACTTTGGAATTTCGAATTCTCAGATACAAAAACTGAGTTTTTTTTGATTCTCATCCGTTTCCAAATTTGGTAAATCTTTGATTTATTCGTACCTTTACGTTTAGTTAATAATATATCAGTATATATAAATAAGGTATAGTTTATGGCTCTGAAGAAGCATATTATCGACCTGAAGGTTGTTGCCAAGGAAGTCTTAGGCAACCGCTTTGTCTTGCTAAAATGTACAGACCCAATGGCATCTCTTCCCCCAATGATGCCAGGCCAGTTTGCTCAATTGCGTGTAGATGGTAGTAAGGAAACTTATTTGCGTCGTCCTATTAGTATTAACTATGTGGATATGACAAAGAACGAGATTTGGTTCTTGGTACAGCTTGTTGGTCCGGGAAGTCGTGCTCTTGGCCGTTTGCAGCAAGGGGATCTTCTAAATGCTCTCTTGCCTCTTGGTAACGGATTCTCAATGCCTGTCAGTTCAGATAAGAAACATTTGCTCGTTGGTGGAGGTGTTGGTACAGCTCCTCTTCTTTATATGGGTGCACAGATGAGTATGATGGGTATTAAACCTACATTCTTGCTCGGAGCTCGTACTGCTGATATGTTGCTCCAGTTAGAGGATTTTGAACGCGTTGGTGATGTTTATGTAACTACTGAAGACGGTTCTATGGGTGAGAAGGGTTTTGTTACACAACATTCAATTTTGTTTAAGCAGCGCTTTGATCGTATTTCTGTATGTGGTCCCTCACCCATGATGAAGGCTGTTGCTCGTTTTGCACGCCAAAATTCTGTTCCTTGTGAGGTGTCGTTAGAGAATATGATGGCATGTGGATTAGGTGCATGCCTGTGTTGTGTAGAGAAGACTGTAAGAGGCAATGTGTGTGTCTGCACCGAAGGTCCAGTATTTGATGTTAACGAACTTACTTGGGAATAATAATATTTATGGCAAATCTAAATACAAATATAGGTTCTTTGCAACTGAAGAATCCTGTAATGACGGCGAGTGGCACTTTTGGCTATGGAATAGAGTTTGAAGATGTGGTCGACCTTTCTGCCATTGGAGGCATCATAGTTAAGGGAACTACCTTCCAACCACGTCAGGGTAACGATTATCCCCGTATGGTTGAAACGCCAAGTGGAATGCTTAATTGTGTTGGTCTTCAAAACAAGGGTGTGCAATATTTTTGCGAAACAATATATCCCAAGATTCGTAATATTGACACTGAGATGATAGTCAATGTTTCTGGTTCTTCTCCTGAGGATTATGCACGTTGTGCTTCATGCATTAACGATTTGGAAGATATTCATGCTATAGAGTTGAATATCTCATGCCCTAATGTTCATGATGGTGGTATGGCTTTCGGAGTTACTACTGAAGGGGCTGCCAGCGTAGTTAGAGCTGTACGCAAGGCCTATAATAAAACTTTGATAGTAAAGCTCTCTCCAAATGTAACTGATATTGTTAGTATCGCCAAGGCTGTTGAAACTGAAGGTGCAGATTCGGTTAGTTTGATAAACACATTGATGGGTACTGCCATTGATATCGAAAAGCGCCGTCGCATGCTCTCTATCGGTACTGGAGGCTTGTCTGGTCCATGTGTAAAACCTGTTGCCTTGCGTATGGTCTATCAAGTAGCCAAGGCGGTAAGCATTCCTGTTATTGGACTTGGTGGTATCTCCAGTGCAACAGACGCTATAGAGTTTATTATGGCTGGTGCCAGTGCTATCGAGATAGGAACAGCAAATTTTGTTGATCCTTCCATCACAGCCAAGGTGGCCCAGGGTATAAACGAATGGCTTGATGCACATAACATAGCCTCTGTGAGGGATATCATAGGTGTAGCAGAGTAATTACTATACTGAAAGCAAACATAGCACAAATTGTTACAAAAATATCAGAGAGTTGGACAGACTGTCCAACTCTCTGTTTTTATTCATTAATATTTGTTTACTATTCAAAGCAGATGATCGCTTGTTTTACTTTGTGATGTTAGGTTTCTCAAGACCATAACCCTTTTTGCCGTCTTCATACTTCAGCCAAAGAGCAAGTCCAAGGGCAATAACACCGAATACAGCGAAGATGAGCATAGGGATGGTATAGTCGTACTGAATAACCTCGTTGCCATCGCGAACAACCTTGCCAACGATGCAGTAGTCGCTCAGTACATTACCAATAAGCAAAGGAACGCTACCCAAACCAATGTTCTGCACCCAGAAGATGAGTGCATAGGCTGACCCCAAAAGGCGCAATGGGATAATCTTGGGCACGCTAGGCCACATTGCACTAGGGACTAGAGAGAAGGCAACACCAAGCAACACCATAATTAAGGCTGCAAACCACCAATAGTTGAGCAATGGCATGGCGAACAAGAGGTGTACGATGATGAGCAGTACAGAACCGATTACCATGATGGTTGCACCCTTGCCATATTTGTCATAAATGCCACCGAAGATGGGTGTCATGAGCAGGTTGCCGAAGGGTAGGATAGAGGGCAGTAAACCAGCAAGAGTGGGATCCACATTGTACTTGTTAATCATCAGCGAGGTAGCATACTTCAGGAATGGGAACACGGCAGAGTAGAAGCAGAGGCAAAGCAATGCTATTAGCCAGAAACCCTTGCTCTTGAGAATGATGGTGAGGTCGCCAATCTTGAAGGTCTCGTCGTCGGCATCATCAGCAACGAAGGCACCTTCTTGCTTGTCCAAACGGTTATCCATAACACAGAATACGAGGTATGCTATGAGACCAATTACTAACAGAACCCATGCCATGAGCAGGGGAGTTGAAACCTCAAAGTTCTTAGCAAGAATAGGACTTACTGCCAATGCGAGGGCTGTGCCTAAACGAGCTACGGCAACCTGAATACCCATAGCCAGAGCAGTTTCATAGCCACGGAACCAGCGTGCGATTACCTTTGTTACGGTGATACCACAGTTCTCGGTACCTACGGCAAAGAGTGCATAGCCAATGCATGCCACCAAAACCTGCTTGTTGAGGCCAAGGAAGATTACCTCGCCACCAGGCTGGATATACTCAATGGCATAGTATTTGATACCTGCACCTGCAACCATGAACAGGCAGGTTGCAATACCAGTGAGGCGTACACCAATCTTGTCCAGGATTATACCACCGAACAAGAGTGCGAAGAAGAATACATTGAACCACATGTATGCCCAGTTGAAGTTGCCAAAGTCGCTGGCACTCCAACCCATACCCCCTTGTTCGATGGAGATACCAAGCATGTCCATCAGGGGAGACATGGCATCGGTCAGGAAATAGCCCCACATCATGGTGAAGCTTACGATGATGAGCGCCGTCCAACGGGCAACTCTTGAATCGCGAAGAGTTTGTTTTAGTTGTGTTGTCATAAATATTTATTTGTATTATTATTTTCGTTCATTTAAGACATTGTAGTGTCTTGCCTTAATCGTAGTATTGTTTTGTCTAAAGAATACTTTGTTTGAGCTCAGACATCGTATTGTCTTTTTCTAAGTAGTTGGCCTTGTCAAATGACGAATTGTATCTTTAATTCTTCAGCCACTTGTCAAGCCAACGGAAGAAGGTGCGTTGCCAGAGGATGCCATTCTGGGGTTTGAGTACCCAATGGTTTTCGTCAGGGAATAGGAGTAACTGAGCGGGAATACCACGCACACGGGCTGCGGTGAAGGCACTCTCTGCCTGGGTGTACTCGATGCGGAAGTCCTTTTGGCCATGTATGCAGAGGATGGGAGTGTCCCAACGGTCAACATAGAGGTGGGGAGATGTCTCAAACACCTTGGCGCGTTTGCCTTGTGCATCCTTGTACCATGGAGCCTGGCCCATATCCCAGTTGGGGAACCACAATTCCTCTGTTTCCATATATTGTTGCTGGGTGTTGAAAATACCATCGTGGGCAATGAATGCCTTGAAACGTTTCTCGTGATTGCCCGCCAACCAATATACGCTATATCCGCCGAAACTTGCACCCACGGCACCAAGGCGCTCGGCATCAACCCAAGGCTCCTTGGCTATGTCGTCGATGGCAGAAAGGTAGTCCTTCATGCACTGACCGGAGTAGTCGCCACTGATTTGCTCAAGCCACTCCATTCCGAAGCCGGGAAGACCACGACGGTTGGGGGCGATGACTACATAACCTTGCGATGCCATAACCTGGAAGTTCCAACGATAGCTCCAGAACTGGCTTACGGGTGATTGTGGACCGCCCTCGCAGAAGAGCAGGGTGGGGTACTTCTTGGTGGCATCAAAGTTGGGAGGAAGGATAACCCAGGCATGCATCTGCTTCTTGTCGGTGGTTTCTATCCAGCGCTCTACGACCTTGCCAAATTCGAAGTGAGCATAGAAGGGGTTGTTCTCGTGGGTAATCTGCTCTGCCTTACCGTCAGCGATACCAACAAAGAACACCTCGTCGGGGCGGGTCATAGAGTGACGCTTTGCCAACAACTGCTCGCCATTGGGATGAATGCCAAGCAGAACGAAGTCTGCCTCCTCATTGGTAATCTGCTTAACCTCGCCCTGCAGATTGGTGCTATACAGGTTGGTCTTGCCATGCCATACACCAGAGAAGTATAGTGTATAGTTGTCCTGGGCCCAAGAGAATTCATTCACGCCGCTTTCGAATGTTTCGGTGACATAACTCTTCTTGCTAGTAGCAAACTCATAGATGCAAAGGCGAGTACGATCGCTCTCATATCCGTCGCGCTCCATGCTGCTCCATGCTATGTACTTGCCATCAGGAGAGAATTGAGGATTCTGGTCGTAACCAGCATTAACATCCTCCTTAAACTGATTTACGGCTTGATGCTTGAGTGAACGAGTGGGGTCGCAAGCAGGACGTACATAGCCTTCGGGCTTGCAGAGGTTCTTTGTTTCTCCGCTTTCAAGATTATATAGGTATATGTCACTATCTGTGCTTATTGCATAATCAATGCCAGAGAGCTTGCGACAGGTGTAGGCCAACTGCTTGCCGTCGGGACTCCATGCAAACTGCTCTACGCCGCCAAAGGGAAGCATTGGACTCTCAAAGGGAGTGCCTTCAAGCAAATCTTTGCTCTCTCCAATATTGTTGCCATCGAATGAAGCAATGAAGGGATGGGGGGCTGACTTTGTATAATGATCCCAATGCTTGTACATGAGGTCGTTGGCAACGATTCCTGTAGACAGACTCAAATCTTCGTCATTCTTCTGCACACTTGCCTCGTGAGCAACGGTTTCTACTAATACAACCTTGGTGCCACAGGGCGAGAACAGGTAATCGTCAACTCCGTTTCTCTCTGCTGAAATCTGTTGGCGCTCTGTGCCGTCGGCGTTCATCATCCAAAGTTGCATTGTGCCATCTTCTGAGGCAGCTAAGAACGCAACCTTATCTGTTCCTGGGATGAACGATGGCGCATAATCCGAGCCCTTTGTTGTCAATAACTTTGCTTCGTCTCCTGCCTTTGGCGTACTTGCATAGATAACAGAGCGACTTGCATTCTTTTCAACACTATAGTAGGTTACTCCGTAAACCGACTTTTCTGTGTCTGCAGATAGATGATAAGCTCCGATACGACCCATTTTCCACATCACTTCTGGAGTGAACTGCTTTGTTGAGTCAGAAAACTCGGTGGTGCGCCCAATTTGTGCTTCATCTGAACCGGAGTCTTGCATTGGTGCACACGCCACTAACGAAAGCGACATAATGCTTGTGGTTAAAAGTTTGTTCATTGTCTGTATATAAATAATAATAGTATTCGCTAAATCAAGAATTAGGAATTAGAGTCCACTGAACCAACGATCCTCTAATTCCTAATTTATGAATAAGTTGTTTGTCTATTGTCAATTAAGATCTGTTCTTCTGCTGCTCTTCCATCTGCTTTTGCAGAGCCTGAAGGCGTGCAGCCATGCCAGAAGTTTTCTTGGGATCATTCTTGTGCTTCTCGCGGTATTCCTCAAGTTTTGCCAACAGTTTCTTGTCGTCGGTAGTCTTGCGTAAGTACCACATAATCAATATGCTTGTGAAACCTGAAAGGAAGTAGTAGTAGCACAAACCACTTGAGTAGTTGTTAAACATAAAGAAGAACATCAGGGGCATGATATACATCATGTACTGCATCATTTTCATCTGCTGAGCCTGTTCGCTTGACATCTGGTCCTTTTGCTGGCGCATAGAAATCCATGTGTTAATGATGTTTGTTGCACAGAACAATATGCAGAATATGCTCAGGTGATCGCCAATGAGCCACAAGTCTGCATCCCAACTCAACAAAGAGTCGTAGGCAGAAAGATCTTCAGCCCACAAGAAACTCTCACCACGCAAAGCGATGGCATTGGGAACGAAGTTGAACAAGGCAATCCATATGGGCATCTGAATCAACATTGGCAAGCAACCACCCATAGGACTAACACCATATTCGCGGTAAAGCTGCATCATCTCAGTTTGCTTCTTCATTGCATCCTCTGCCTTGGGGTACTTGGCGTTAAGTGCATCAACCTTGGGTTTTAAAACTCGCATGCGAGCGCTGCTCAAATAGCTCTTCTTGGTGGTGGGATATACAAATGCCTTCACAATAAGTGTGAGAAGCAGGAGCACAATGCCCATATTCATTCCAAATCCAGAAAGGAAATCAAACAAGGGTAGGATAATCCAGCGATTGATAATGCGGAACAATGGCCAACCCAGGTAAACCAACTTTTCCATCTCCAGATCCTTGCCAGAATTGATTAAATTGTCGTGGTCCTTCAAAATATGGAAATCATTAGGACCTACATAAAGGTTCAATTCTGTCGCCTTGGCACCACTGGGGTCAAATGCGCAGTTCATCTGTGCTGAATATTTCTTCAAGTCGCCAGAACCTTTCTGGCAGGGAGAACTCTTTAATACTGCTCCATCAAATTGCTCAGGAGCAATCAATACGCAACTGAAGAACTGGTTCTTGAATGCAACCCACTCGAGTGGCATCTCCATATTCTCGCTGTCTTCACTTGTCTCCGATAAATTATCTGTATCGCCATTCTTTTCCTTGTATGTCAAGGAAGAGAACTGTTGCTCAAAATCGAAACCCTTCTCCTGCTGAGCTGCGACATCCTGCCAGTTGATGCTCATGCTTTGGGTGCCAGGATGCAATAGGCTACCCATACCAATAGCTTGCATGCTTATCTTCACCAAATAACTGTCCTTAACAAGCTGATAGTTGATATCAAGGTGTGAGACTTCGTTACCCAAACGCATGGTAACGGTGCTATCAGTCTTGTTTATCGCCGTGAATGTGTAGTCGCCAGTATAGATGTTTTCATCCTTGCCAACAAAGGTGTATGTCAAATTGTTCAAATCTTTACGTAAGATCTTGACATCTTCCTTCTGTTGGTTCTTGAAATTGCTCAAAGTTGCATTCTGTATGCTACCACCCTTTGTGTTCAGTGTCAGGTTTACCAAACCATTGCTCAGTGTTACCTCTTCACCAGCCATATTGCGAGCCTCAAAGAAAAGCGATGTGCTGTCTTGTGCCTTGAGGGCCAATTCCTCAAACTTTTTCTGCTCTGCCAACTTCTGCTCTTCCACTTGTTTAGCTTGTGCAATGCTATCCTGGCGTGCAAGTTCAATTTGCTGGGCAATCTCTTCTTCCGAAGGACGACTATAGATGCCGAAACCAACAAAAACCAATACGATAAGTGTTAAACCTATAATAGTGTTCTTATCCATAAATATTATTGAAAAACTTATAAAACGCGGGCAAAGTTACGAATAAGCGCTATAAAAAGCAAGTAAAAGAAGTTTTAATTTATTAACTCATAACGAAAGTTAAAATAATGTTGTAACTTTGCGTTATATATTTTCTTAGAATATCTATGTGTAAAAGAATAACATTTTTCTTTCTGTGCTTATTATTTGCTCCGACCATTGTTTTTGCCAAGTCAGACACCATCAGCACGGATTCTCTTCTGTTGGTGCCAAATGCGAGTATTACAGCACATAAACCTATGGTCTCTAATCATACTGATTCCATAGCCAACATATATCAAAAGGCGCTAATGCGCGTAGTTGCAGAGCGCAATAAATCTTTGCTGAACATTAAGAATAAGAAGGGTTTTGATGTCTATAGTTTGCGTATGGGTCTTCCTCCAACCTTTTATTCTTCCTCCATTTTGCAGCAGTTTTCTGTTGAAGATCCTACTATCTACGGTGACCCCAATCTTGTTCGTATGATGTTGGTAAACAACGCTTTGGCAAATATGTATGTGAACTCGCCCAGTATTGTCCAGCAAACCGACGAGCAGGTTAAGCAATCAGGTACCATCAGAGAGGATGTCAATACCTCGCTTAAGGTTGAGACCAAACTTGCCGACAATGTGATTCATGCCGAAATCGATCCTAAGATTACACAGGAAGTGGAACTTGTTACCCGTAAACCAAACTTTTGGAAGTTCTCTGGTTCAGGTTCGTTGCAATTCACTCAAAACTATTTCTCCGACAACTGGTTCCAAGGTGGTGAGAACAATTATGCGGTATTAGGCTTGCTAACTCTCAATCTTAATTACGATAATAAGAAGAACATTCAGTGGGAGAATCGTCTTGAGGCACAACTCGGTTTCCAAACAACAGGCGAATCCGACACTCACCACTCTATGAAACCCACCAACAACCTCTTGCGCATTACCACCAAACTTGGTCATAAGGCCTACAAAACCTTATACTATACCGCTCAGGTTCAGGGACAGACTCAGATAGTGCCGCTATACGAGAATAATTCAAATACCCTTATTTCTAATTTCTTGTCTCCCCTTAATCTTACCATATCTGTAGGTATGGATTATAAGTTTGAGACTAAAAATAAGAAATTCAGAGGAAATATCTACCTCGCTCCCTGTTCGTACAATATGCGTTATGTACTAAAGAAAGAGGTGGCCGAGAAACATGGTATCCAGAAAGATCATCATGCCTATCACAACTTTGGTCCCAGTGCCACTATCAACTGTTATTGGCAGATTGCCAAGAATATTTCTTGGAATAGTCGTGCCTATTGGATAAGTAACTTCAAATACACCAATATTGAGTGGGAGAATACTTTCAGTTTCGACATCAACAAATACATGTCTGCCAAACTCTTTGTCTACCCCAAGTTTGATGACAGTAGTAAAAACTACAAGGGTGAGAATGGCTACTTTATGATGCGCGAATGGCTTTCTCTCGGTTTGAGTTATAAATGGTAATATCGCTATGACTATCAAAACAGCAGAATACATCATTTCCAGTGCAAAGGTGGAGCAGTGTCCTAAGTCAGACATTCCGGAATATGCTTTTATAGGCAGAAGTAATGTAGGTAAGAGCTCGCTCATCAATATGCTTGCCGACAATAATAAGTTGGCAAAAACATCTGCAAAGCCTGGTAAGACAGTGTTGATCAATCACTTCCTTATCAATTGTGCTCCCGAGGGTAAGATGACATCACCTGCCGATGCTCCATGGTTTTTGGTCGATTTGCCAGGCTACGGCTATGCCAAGCGTAGTAAGAAGGATCAGGAGGCTTTTGAGCATATGATAACCTCCTACATCCTTGAGCGAGAACAGATGACTTTGCTATTCCTGCTTATCGATGTCCGTCTTGAGCCTCAGAAGATAGACCTTGAGTTTATTGAGTGGTTGGGCGAGAATGGAATACCCTTTGCAATAATTTTCACAAAAGCCGACAAGGTAAGCAAGGGCAAGGTAGGTGGGAGTGTTAAACATTATATGAAGGTACTCTCCAAACAATGGGAGGAGTTGCCACCATATTTCGTCACCAGCAGTGAGAACCGTACAGGCAAGGAAGAAGTGCTCAACTATATAGCAGCTATTAACCAGTCTGTAACCGAGTAGTCCTTTCGCCTAAGTCTAATTCCTCATACAAACTAAATGCAAGCAAATAATATAGGGTCGCTATCACAGCGACCCTATATCCATTAGGTATTAGTTTGTTTAAGGTAAAAAGATTGTTTTCAGGAAAATCTCATAACAAAGATAGTTATATTTTGTTTATGTTCCAACAAAATGTCCATTTTTAATGAGCAGAAATATGGTATTTGTACATATCTGCTGCTGGACTAGCATTGATTTGGCCTATTTTCATGTCACATTGCAAGCATGCTTGTTTTATTTCCTCTGCAAAATTGCTTGCGATGCCACCAACGAAGTTTACAACCAGGTCTGGCCTGCCATATGGTAAGACATTTCTCTGCAGGAACCTTTCAAATTCTTTCACAACCATTTCTCTCACCTCGTCTCTTTCGATATGTTTTTTAATGAAAGGGGTCAGCGAAGCCAGAAACTTGTTTGCTTGCGGTTGCCTGTATACCTTATTTATAATATCAGTAACGGTCATCTCGTACTGTTGCGAAAAGTCTTGCCACAGGAATTTCAGATTTCCTTTCAGCATTTCCGAAAGCAAATTCCTGCCCAACACTGCTCCGCTACCCTCGTCGCCCAGGATATAGCCCATTGGTGAGGTGTTGGTGATAATCTTTCCGTTTTTGCACAAGCACGAGTTGCTTCCAGTGCCCAAAATACAGGCGATACCCTCCTGTTTCCCGCATAGAGCTCTTGCCGCGCCAAGCAGGTCGGAATATATTTGTATTTTGGCTGTAGGAAAGCATCTTTCTATCACCTCTCTAACTGAGTCTGCAAATGGTGGAATGCATCCTGCTCCATAGAAGTGAATCTCACTTACCTTTTGGGCTTGCTGGCGTGTCTGGTTATCAACAAGCAAGGGCATCAACTCTGTCCTGATCACCTCCAGAATCTCTTCCTTGGTGTCACGCACAGGGTTGATGCCCTTTGTTCTAACAATCTTGTTTTCAGAAACCCACTCGGTTTTTGTTGAGCCACTATCTGCTACAAGTATCATGTGGGCTTTTGGAATATGAATTAGTTTGCAGGAGTTTCAGCGGGAGCCTCTGTAGCTGCAGGAGCAGTCTCGGCAGCGGGAGCTTCGGGCAAGGTTGGCAATGCAGGAGCTGTTGTTGTTGGCTGCTGCAAATCCATTACGCTGTCCACTTGAGTGGCCTGAGGCATAAATGCTGTGCTAGCGATGCAAAGAACCAAAATTGCAATTGCAAGACCTGCTGTGATCTTTTCAATAATTTGAGTTGTTTTGGGCGCACCAAGTAAAGTGTTGCCGCTGGCATAAGAAGCAGCCAAACCGCCACCCTTGCTCTCCTGAATAAGAACTGTCAGGCACATCAGAACACTTGCCAAAACAATTAGGATTAAGATAATTGTGTACATATTACGATTGTTGATTTATGATTAATTTCTCTAAGAAGCGTATTTGGTCTGCAAAGTAACGATTTTTTTTCGGATATTTCAAAGAAATACGACGAATAATTTCGATAGCCTTGTCATATTTGCCTTGTTTTATGTAAATGCGGGCCATTGCTTCTGTCAATATACCGTTGGTTGGTTCTACTTTTTGATCCAGATTGGTGTGTGGTGTTTCCTCTGCTGACAAATCCTCAAGGTCGAATTTTCCCTCATTCTTTGTCAAGAAGTCGTCGATATAATCCTCGCCTGGCATTCGAGGCGTTTCTAAACTCGAATCAGCAGTTTCCACCTGCATAAGATAAGCCATGTAATCTACTGTGGCATCAACTATTCGCGGAGTGTTCTGCTTTGTTTGCGGTATATTGTCTAAAAAGGTGTCAATCAGCGTTTCTGTACGCATTGCCGTTTCGCTGTTTTCTGCACGCGAAGTTCTTTTCGACGGCGATTCTGGTATGAGTGACGGAGCTTGGAAAAGTTGGAATAAAGTCTTGCGCGAAGGCACATAGATGGCAGCCTTTCTCAATTGCTCGTCAAATCCAGGGTCATGCATTTGGTACAAGGCTTTAAGCATTAATATGCGAGCCCCATGGTAGTATGGATATTTCTCCACAATACCACGCAAGTGTTCCAAAGCCTGTCCGTCCAAACTTTCAGGTTGGCGAATATAATCTATTACTTGCTTTCCCATATATGCTCTTTTCTTCTTTCTTCTTGCCCGACCTTATAACTCTACCAGTTTGCTACTGTGGCATTGAAGATTTGGTCGGTGATATCCTTGCACATCTGTGTTACCAATTCTTCCTGTACGTTTACAAGTTGTTGTGTGGCATCGTATGTTGATGTAGCCGTGAATTTCTGCTCAAAATCCTCCTTATGATTCTTATTATTTGTGAATCTTACATTAACTGTAATTTTCAACTGCACCTGGTTAGAATAACCGCTATTTGAAACACCTTTGTTAAATTGGTCGAAACCCACAATTTCACCTTCCAGGATGAGGTCACCATTTCTTTTTACCTGTTTCAAACGGGTTTGTCGCGCATAGATGTCGGTGAGCTGGTTTTGGAAGATAGACTGCATTGGTGCCCACACATAAACACTTCGTATGGGGAAGGTTCCTATCTGTATGCTTTTTATGGTGTTATAGTCTATGCTGGCGCCATTGAACTTATAGCTGATAGAGCACGACGAAACCAACAAGGCGGCACTGCTAAATAACAATATAGCCATCAGGCTTGCCAATAGTTTGCATCTGTATCTTTTCATTCTCTCCTTCATGCTTGCTTTATCAGTTTTTGTTTTTCTTGTGGGGCTAGGATTATTCTTCCAATCCATAGTCTTTGATTTTTCTGTACAATGTGCGTTCGCTTATTCCCAATTGCTGAGCGGCCACTCTGCGCCTGTTGTGACTCTGTTGCAGAGCCCTTATTATATTTCTTTTTTCAAGTTCTTCAAGATTCAAACTCTCTACTTCCTTCACCTCCTCAATGTCGTCGAACTGGTGGCGTGGGGTAGTGCTCATCGAAGCTGTCGGGATATACAATGGCTGCACAGTCTCCTGTGCCACCACCGGCATTGTCGGCACTTCCATGATACTTTGTCCCTCCAACTGTAGTGGAGCTGGAGTTTGTGGTGTAGTATGCTCACTGATGATGTGCTTTTTCAGTTCGTCAACCTCCGAGCGCAATTTCATCACGGCATTAGCCAACCATTTTATCTCATTCTCCCAGTCGTGTCGGCCTCCCTCGCTCGATGTCTTGCCTATGCGGGAAATAGCATAGCTCTCGCCCTGGCCTGCCACAATGCCATATCTGTAAAGCACTTCCGGCGTGATTTGCATACCCTTTTCCAGTATGCTCATTTGTTCCACCACATTCTTCAGTTGGCGGATATTGCCAGGCCACTTGTACGCCATCACTGTCTGTTCACCTTCCGCACTTAAGCGTATTGGTTCCGGAATGTGATATTTGCTTGCCGTGTTCATTGCAAACAATTTAAATAGCAGTACGCTATCTATGCCCCTGTCGCGCAAGGCTGGCATTTGTATGTTTATGGTGCAAAGTCGGTAGTATAGATCTTCTCTGAAACGCCCCTCGCGTATGGCATTTGGTATGTCAACATTTGTTGCCGCCACTATGCGTACATTGGTGCGCCTTGGAGTGTCGCTACCAACTCTCAGATATTCGCCGGTTTCCAGCACTCTTAACAATCGTGCCTGGGTTGTCAGAGGAAGTTCTCCTACCTCGTCCAAAAAGAGTGTTCCGCCATCGGCAGCACCAAAATAACCCTCTCTTTCTCCGATGGCTCCTGTGTACGAACCTTTCTCGTGTCCAAATAGTTCAGAATCGATAGTGCCTTCGGGGATACTGCCACAGTTAATGGCTATATATTTCTTGGTTTTTCTAAGACTGTTGTCGTGTATGATACGTGGAATTATCTCCTTGCCCACACCGCTCTCGCCCTGAATCAGCACACTCAAGTCGGTTCGTGCTACTTGAAGAGCTGTATCAAGCGCTACATTCAGTTTCTCATCGCGACCAACGATGTTGTACCGAGCCTTAATGTCTTGTAAGAATGTTGTTTCCATAACCTGTATAAAGGGAGAGTGCGCAAAGTTATTAAATTTTATTGAAAAATACAATTTTGTGCCCACCAGCACAATCTATTATCCTCTAATTTCGCGCAGAATGGCCTGGAAAATAGCAATGTCCGAGGGCAATGTTATCTTGAAGTTTATGATTTCTCCTTCGGCAGGGTGGAGTGGGGTATGCCCCAATTCGTTTGCCAGGGTGAAAATCGATTGCGAGTAACTAATGCCCTTTTCTTCTGCTTCTCCCATCATTTCTACCAGTTCTTTCAGTCTGAATGTGTGAGGAGTTTGTGCTCTTAGCAACTGCTCTCTTGCTATGTACTCATTACTGTTGTTCTGGTTGGGGCCAATCACCATATAGCTCTCTTGGCTTGGCATTGCTGTGATAGCATTGCCTCTTGATAGGCACACGGCAATGTTTCGGCTTATGATGTCTTGTGATACCAAAGGTCGCACGGCATCATGTATCAGCACCACAGTGTCTCCCTCATCTATTTGTTGCAGATGCCTGATGCCATTTTTTGCTGACTTAAAACTATTTTCGCCAGCCTCTATGCAAGCGGCAAATTTGCTTATTCCGGCCTCTTGAGCCTGTTGGCAGACATCCTCGTGCCATTGTGGCGAGGTCACTACATATATGTCACTGATGAGCTGATGCTGCTGAAATGCAAGCATCGTGTGTTGCAGAATGGTGAGTCCATCTACAGCAACAAATTGCTTAGGCATAGAGAGTTGCATTCTGCTACCTATGCCTCCAGCCAAAATCAGTGCTATGCTTTTGTTCATCATTTATGTATTATCGTGTTCGCTTATGGCTTCTATGATTTATCTTCTATATCTTATCAAATTTAGTTGCTATAGTTCTTCTATGTTCCTATACATGCGATATAACTTCAGCATCTATTATCCGCTCACTTCATCTATCACCTTTTGGCAGAGTCTTTCGTGCCTGTTTATCATATAGAACCTAACAGCCTCCAGTATTATGGATTCGAAAAGGAAGTAGACCCAGGGCACACCAAAACCAATGCAGACGAAGAGCACTATCACTCTGGTGTCGAAGGTTATAATGTTGGTCAGAGGCATCAGTGGTTTGCTCTCCTTGCAGAAGTTGCGGCGCAACTCCTCTGGTATATTGCCACCATATTTCTGGTCTAATAATGCCATCATCTTATGGAACACCTTCACCTGATCCTCTTGCGAACCTGTGTATCTTGCATAGAAGTATAGGTAGAGTTTGTGGAACCAGTCGGCACTGCACCACTTCATCTGTCTCATCTCCTCTTTAATCTTTTTTGACGAATCCAGTTCGGCTTTATTCGCTCCCAGAAGGAAATACAGATGTATGTTGCGGTAATAATCTCCTATAGCACACTGTCTGCCGTGGCATCTCAGTCCAGCCCATGCTCCCAAGAGCCAAATCCATACGCCCCACTCAATGTTGGTGCCTGGAATCGGTTGGCTTTGCATTCTCAGGCAAAGGAAAAAGTATATCGAGAAGAACCACACATCGCCGCAGAACCCATCAAGGATACGCCCTATCAAAGTTCTTTTGCCTGTCATGCGCGCCAATTGCCCGTCGGCGCAATCATACCAGTTTGCCCACACCAGTAGAGCCATGCCAATGATGTTCATTTGCAGGCTCTCGCTATAGAAGAACCACCCGCTTGCGGCTCCGATGGCAATGCTCATCAGGGTAACCACCACGGGATGCACCCCCAACCATTCAAACAGGCATGCCCACAGGTATCCTGGAGTTCGGGTGACATACAGTTCGAAGGGGCCTTCCGTGTCTTGGCTCTTCAGTGTTGCCCTAACCTTGTTTATCAGACTCATGGTGTTTTCTGTTCTCGTCTTTTTTGTCAGCAAAGAGTTTTGGCAGAGGATTCTTGCGTGCCTCGTCGTAGCGTTCTCTGGCGGCAAGAATATCTTTTGCCAGGAATATGCTCTCAAAGAACGATTCCTCCGAGAATGGACTGGTGCATACCAGTTCTCTACCTGTTGTGAAGGCTATGCCATTGCCGTTTGTGTAATTCAGGAACTCCTTCAGTCCTTGTTCCCTTTCGTTCATCATTACAACGTCAAAAGCCTCCAGATGTTCTGCGTCCCAAAATGGGGAGATGCGTGGCTTGTCAATGTCAAAGTCGCGGCGCAATGCATCTTCGAGCATAATGATCTGGCTCTGTATGTCTTCGTCCCCATTTGTAAAGGCCATGCGCAGATTATGCCACACTATCATGTCCATACCATTTAAAGCGGCGGGATTCAGTTTTGTTTCACCCTCGGCAGGCACCACCATTATGGCATCTGTGTTGCCCTCCTCCCAATCTTTCAGAGCCTCGTCTATGGCCTCTTCGCCAAAGGTCTCGTACAAACTCTGGTTGCAAATCTCATCCAGCATGGGCTCCTCAAAAGCCGCACTTATCTTGTCCTTGCCAGATTGGTCAAAGGCAGTAATTCCAATATTTAATCTATTCATATATATGTATTACAGTTTTTGTTCGCTTGGCTCTTCTTTTACCACCTCCTCTTCAATGCCAGGGGTTATCTCTGCCGCATATTGTTCTTCTGGTAGTTTCAAAGTGTATAGCGAACCTTCTAGTCGGCGTATCAAACCGCGCTTCATTTTCTCTGGAGCATACACAAAGCCCTCTATCACTACCACTCTGTTGGCTTCGGTGTCAACGCGATGGTGGCTCACATACGGACCACCCATGCAATCGTTCTCCATATACCATAGTCCACGCATTTCCATAGCATAATTCTTGTGCACTACAATGGGTTTCACCACTGTGCACAATGTGTCGGTAGTCATGTACATGCCGGGTTTCTCGCCAGGGATGTTTGCCTTCATTGCAGAGTCGCGCTTCTGAATCAGGTACTCTTTATTAAAGATGTGCGGACCTTCGTAGGGGAAGGAATACATCACTATGCTCATCATACCGCTGGGAGTGTTGTTCGAAGTCCACAGGAAGTCCTTTCCTTTCTTGTACGAGGTCAGTTCCTTGGGTGCATCAACATCACATTGGAAAATCTGCTTTGCCAGTTCCTTTGTCACCTTCGAGTTTGTCGTCTTCAGTTCCTTTACCAATCGGTTCATCTCCATCTTTGTCAGGAAATCCACAATATTCTGGCGGTTCTCCACACAGAAGTTCCTGAATTCCTCATTAGAGGGAGAGTTTATTGTCAGCACAATCTGCTCCATGGCATATTTGTCACGGGTGAACTTCATCCTTGTTCTGGTGTATTGTGTTGGGTCGATGTTCACGATGATGATATTGCGGAAGATGTTGAGCATGCGGTCGAAATTCTTGCGCTCACATTGTGAAATGCGGAACGAACGCTCGCTCTGGGGCAACATGGGGACATCCGTGTCTAGTATGTCAAACAAGGCTCTGCCGTGAGGTGCTTTCCACTCCATAGAGTCCATCACCACCATCACCTCATAAGGTCTGCCGCTTGCCATAGGCAAGAAATGAGATTTTTCGCAACTGCAAAGTAAAAAGCTTGTAATCAGTGCAAAGCAGTATATTATCTTTTTCATCTGTTTATGTATTTAGAAGGTTTGTTTGGTCTAGGTCAGTTGTGGCAGATGTGAGTTTCGCTTCCTTGTGTTTTGTGTTAAGCAATCCACAGGCAGCCCAAATGTCCTGTCCTCTCGAGGCTCTTATTGTTGTGGTCACACCATGCTGTGTCAGGTAGTCGCGCAACCATACTATGCTTTCCTCCTTTGTGCCCTGATACGGAGAGTCGGGAATCTCATGGAATCTTATCAGGTTCACCCTGCACTCTATGGGAGCCAAAAGTCTCACCAGTTCCTTGGCATGCCTGGGGGTGTCGTTCTGTCCGCCGAAAACAATATATTCAAACGACAGACGGCGTTGGTGCGACCAGTCGCGCTCGGCCAGCATCGGTATGAACTCCTCCAGAGAGAAGGCATTCTCGGCTGGCATCATTTCCTTTCGTTCCGGAGCAAATGGGTTGTGTAGCGATACTGCTAAATGGCATGGACTCTCATCCAGAAATCTCAGCATCCCCTTCTTTACTCCCACGGTACTCACCGTAATTCGTTTGGGGCTCCATGCCCAGGCATCGGGATGCATGAGCAGTTGTGTCACCTTAAGTACAGTGTCCAGATTATCAAAAGGCTCGCCCTGACCCATGAAAACAATGTTTGTGAGTTGTTCCCTCTCTGGCAAGGCGTAAATCTGATTCAGTATGTCGGTCACCGTTAAGTGTCCCTGAAAACCTTGGCGTCCTGTCATGCAGAACTTGCATCCCATGCGGCATCCCACTTGGCAACTCACACATAGTGTGCCGCGCTCCTTGTCTGGGATATATACACTCTCGACCGTATGGCCCGACAGGGTGGGGAACAGGTATTTTACCGTGCCGTCCACACTGCGTTTCGTTTCCACCGCTGGCATCATGCCCACACAATACTCTTGTGCAAGCATTTGGCGACCCTTTTGCGAGATATTTGTCATCTGGTTTATGTCGTCAACATGCTTTTGGTATAGCCATGCAAAAATCTGCTTGGCGGCAAAGGCGGGCAATTTCACTTTCTCTGCCACTTGCTTTAACTCCTGCAGATCCATTCCCATTAGGGGTATCTTGGTCACTATGTCCATGTTTTGGGGCAATAAAAACGGTCTTATACTCGTTTGCAAAGTTACACTTTTTTCCCCTAACACCAAAATATTCTTGGAAGTTAAAGATTTATTCCGTAACTTTGTAATCGCAAAATATACACCTAAATAATTATTAACTTATAAAAGAAAACAAAAGAATGAAACTGAAAAGCTTTCTAACTCTTGTTCTTGCTGCCATCACTATGGTTGCAAGTGCTCAGTCTCTTTCACCCAGCACCAAGTGGTCTTGGGACAAGGGTACTATTGTTATTGAGACTCCCGAGCGTCCTGCTGGCCAGGAGCATGTTCTTGGTCTTACTGCTCCCAAATTGCAGACCGTACGCGTAGCTTTCGTTGGTCTTGGTATGCGTGGTCCCTGGGCTGTTATGCGTTTCTGCCACATTCCTGGTGTAGAAATCGTTGCATTGTGCGACTACGAGGAAGCTCGTGCCGAGAAGTGTCAGGATTTCCTCCGCAAGGCTGGTCTCAAGCCCGCTGATATCTACTCTGGCGAGAAAGGTTATGAGGAGATTTGCAAGCGCGAAGATGTAGATCTCGTTTACATCGCTACCGACTGGAATCACCACTATCCCGTTGCTAAATTCGCTATGGAGAATGGCAAGCACGCCGCTATCGAGGTGCCCAGCGCAATGAACCTCGAGCAGTGCTGGAGCCTTATCGATCTCTCTGAGAAGACTCGTCTCCACTGCTTCATTCTCGAGAACTGCTGCTACGACTACTACGAGATGAACGCTCTTGCAATGGCTCAGGATGGTATCTTTGGTGAGATTATCCGTGCCGAGGGTGCTTACATCCATGCTTTGGACGGATTCTGGGGTGCATACTGGCAGGATCCTGCTGACAACGACACAGACAATCTTCACTGGCGTTTGAAGTACAACAAGGAGAACCGTGGCGACGTATACGCTACTCACGGCCTTGGCCCCGTTGCTCAGTGTCTTGATATTCACCGTGGCGACCGCTTCACCACTCTCACTGCTATGGACACCGAGAGCTTCTTCGGTAAGGAGTTTGTAGAGAAGAAGACTGGCAAGGAGTGCAAGGAGTTCCGCAATGGTGACCACACCACAACTCTTATGCGTACAGCAAAGGGTAAGGTTGTTGAGATTCAGCACAACGTTATGACTCCTCAGCCCTATAACCGTTTGTTCAAGCTCACTGGTACCAAGGGTTATGCAACCAAGTATCCCACTCCCGAGTATGCTCTTTCTGGCGACGCTCTCAAGGGTACCGATGCTCCTCAGATGGACAATCTGAATGCTCACGGTTTCATCAACGCTGAGCAGAAGAAGGCTCTCGAGAAGAAGTACTATCACCCCATCCTCACCAAGTATGGCGAGAAGGGTCGTGAGATGGGCCACGGAGGTATGGACTACATCATGGACGCTCGTTTGGTTTACTGCTTGCAGAATGGTCTTCCTCTCGATATGGACGTATACGACATGGCTGAGTGGTGTTCACTTGCCGAGTTGGGTACTATCTCTATGGACAACAACTGTGCTGCTGTAACCTTCCCCGATTTCACTCGTGGTTACTGGAACAAGCAGATTGGTTACAAGCATGCTTATGCTCCTGCTGAGGAGGAGGCTAAGACCGAGGCTGCTGCTGATGCTTACACCGCTGCTCAGAAGAAGGTTACTGTAGACTTCAAGCTTTGGGAGCTCTACGATGCTATCAAGACTGCCAAGAACCCCGCTGCTGCTCAGAAGAAGTACAACGCTGCTGTAGTTAAGGCAGAGAGGGCAATGGCAAAGGCTTTGTCAGCAAAGTAATCTTGCTAAAAAGCAAAATAAAAAGGCATAATACATTTTTTGGTAGGTAACTACCTTATATAAGAGTGTGTCACATCACTTGTGGCACACTCTTTTTTTTAGCCTTTTTGAGCCACCTTCTTGTGCTAAAGATAGTGTTATTCACTGGTATTCTTGCAAGTCTTCAGTGTGTGCATCATGGCTCGCCAAGTCGTTCTTCTATCACCTGCATCTCTTGTGGCGTGAGGTAGCGGTGGTGCTCCTCGTAGCCCAGTGGCGTCAAGGCATCGAGCAGACCTGGGGTTTCGCATATCTCCCTTCGGAAGCGGCGCAAGGCGGCCTGATAACCAAGGTCGGGATAGTAGCGCATGGCGGCGCGGCCAAAGGCCATTCCTCGTTTTCTGTTCATAATTTCCATTTAGTTTAGTAGTTTAGGGCTTTAGAGTCTTTAGGGTCTTTAGGGTCTTTAGGGTCCTTGGACTTTATAATACAATGCTTTTTACCTGCCCACGGTTTGTACCCAGCCGCTTGGCCCTCCTAGGGCTTCCTAGCCCCCCTAGAGTTTCCTAGGCCTTCCTAGAGTTTCCTAGGTCTTCCTAGGTCTTCCTATGAAGCTATATAGTTCGCTGGATTAACTGTGGACTGTGGACTGTGGACTGTCGCAAGTTCACCTTTCCGTTTACAAAGGTACCACTGCGTCTTCGCAAACTGCTGGCGGTCTATCTCGCTTGTTGGCACATCTGCACCATAGGTTTCAATGTATCCGCGACTCTTCCACGCATTCAGCATATTTGATATTCGGCCCTTGTTCACACCCATCTTCTGCCTCAGGCGTTGTAGTTCCTCTCTGGTGAACACATCCGGCAGAAGTTCCAGAAGGTTCTGCGGACCACTCCTCTTCTCGCTATTCATGGCACTTTCCGCCATCTCTATCTCTCGGCCAAAGAAGTGCATCTTGCACCACAGATCGTAGTTCAAGGACCAGCGGATGAAGTTCTCCACCGTCTTGTCCCACTTTCCTCCGCTTGCCACATAGAGCACCATGGCCTTCAGGTAGGCGATTACATTGGCACGGTATGAGAGGTTCTCGTACACACGGTTTTGCGACAGCCTTGCGAAATCCGCACACTCCTCAACGAGTTTCTTTGCCAGTGTCCTCGCCTTGGGGCAATCTATGAGGCCTCGGGCATTGTTCAGATTATCTATGTAGGGCTTCAGCTCCTCATCGAAAGCCTCGTCGTAAGTGCCGTAGATGGGCATCTCAGCACCTATCTCACGCTCTGGAATCGTGCAGAAATTGATTCTGCTTATGGGACCGTCGGTAAGCACTTGACTGAAGTACCTACGGCCCTTGCTGACCGTTGTCGAAGCGTTCCAGTTGAAGCGGATGCTCACTCGCTCGCTTACTGAACCAGTACCAATGCGCGTCTGGCCATAGGTGTTATTTGGGTCAAATGCCAGGCACATTATCTGAAACTGCGCCTTGCTCCTGGCTGAGCCTTTCAAGGCATCGAACTGGTCTATCTCGTTCATTCGGGCATATAGGAAACGGTCTTCGGCATCGGCCAGTCGTTGCACGAAAGCAGCGTTTGTCATGTCGGGGTCTATCTCCTGGATGACCAGCCCATCGGGACGCTGACGCTTGTCCTTGTTGGCACCCTTGCTCTGCACCTCCTTCTTCCACTCACGCTCACGACGGAGGTTCTCCATGTCGCGCTGGCGGATGTCCCTCAGAATGTGGTTTATTGGTTCGCTGATGCAGTTCTTACCAGCACCAGTACCCGCCATCAGCACATTCATCAAGGTTGCCTCGTGCTCCACATTGTCGATGTAGCGGAAGCGTGTCTGCCACAGGTGCGAAGCCAAGGCAGGGAACACGGCATGCGCCACGGCTGGTTTGTAGATGTCGGGAGTCTTGCTGATCAAGAGCCTTATCAGCGGAGGCAATACCCTTGGCATCCGTGGCGGAGAGTCGGGGTTCTCCGCCTCACTCTCGTTCCACTCCTGTCGCTCACGGCAGATGTCCAGCACCCTCTGCATTAAGCGAGGCATGCGCGGTGTCTGACTACGGTTGCACGCACTCCGTATCGTCGCCATCCACTTCTCACGGTTCTCGCCATAAGTGGGCAACACCCTCGCTATCCACTCGGGATCATCGTTGCACACATATCTGAGATGGCACGCCATGGAGAAGATGAAGTTGTTGCGCGAGCCATGGGCAGGGATGCCGCCCATCTGCTCCTCGAGGACATCTATAAGGTCGGGGTAGGGCAGGGGGGCTGGAGCGGTGAGGGGTGAGCGGTGAGGGGTGAGCGGATTTTCGGAGTTCTCGGAGTTTTCGGAGTTTTCGGATTTCTCGGATTTCTCGGAATACTCGGAGTACTCGGAGTTTTCGGAGGGGTCTGTTTCTCCCCATAGAGGGGGAGATGCCCGCAGGGTAGAGGGGGTCTCCTCCCATAGTTTATCAGAGAGAAAGAGCACATACTCTCTCGGCACCACGAACGAGCTCCTCGCATAGTCCTTCACGCACTCGTCGTACTTGGTGTCTCCCAACTGCTCCGCCATCCAGCGTTGTGCCTGGGCAAGGTTCATGCCTTGGGGGATGATGAAGATAAGTCGCAGACCTTCGGTGCTTGGCGTGATGTGCGCCATCACAATGCCCAACTCTTCCTTGCGAGGCTCTATCTCGCGCCAACGGCCCTCGGGATCGGGAATGTGGTCGAGGTCGTACATGCTCAGTCCCGATGGCACGGCATCGGCATTGCGTCTACGGCCATTCTTGAATGTGGCATGCGGTGTGAGGATAGGTAGCTGCTTCTTCAGCGAAGCCTTTAGGGTTTCAAACTCGTCGGCCAGCAACTCGCCTCGTTGCTTCTGCTCCAAGGCATCCTTAATCTCTGCGCAGACACGGCCCACCTGTGGCGAATCCAGTGCTTGGTTGAGCAGTTCAGGGGTGCACTCCCGCACCACCTGAGACTTTACGCTATTGCTTATTCCAAATTTCATAGTATTGAATGGTTATGTATTTGATTCTGGTGTCTCATGATAATTATTTTGTCTCACGCAAAGAGCGCAGAGAGCGCAAAGTTTTATATTTATCATTTACTTTTTACGCTCAGCGCTGGAGTTGTCGTAGCCTTGCACGACAGAGGGCGCAAAGGCCATTCTATCAATCTCTGCGTCCTTCGCACGCGTCAGCTGTGCTCCTCAAGCGCCAGCGTGATAGGACAATGAATTGCTTTAAGATGAGTAATTGCAATAACTTTGTGTTCTTTGCGTAATCTGCGTGAGAATTAAAAAGTCTTATATATGTGAGATATATTTCTCTATTCTCCAATAGTTAGCTTTTCCACGAAGTTGCTTGCCACGGCGCTCTCGCAAACGATGACATCGCTGGGGCGGATGCCTCTCTCGTCCAGGTTGATGTTCAGCGTCAGGCGCACCGACTCCTCGTTCATCGACACACGGCCGTGAGGCAGTTTGCGGTACTCACGCTTTGGATGGTTTCGGCTTCTGTTGTGCACATTGAAATTTCCCTCTCTGGGCGATACCAGTGCTATGGTGCCTTGTACTCGGGCGTTGCCTTTCATAAGTGATGCATATACCGCATCGGAGATTTGAAGTTTGATTGTCATAGTTTAAGATGTTTTGTGAGAGAAAGCATTGGGAAGGTGGCCACCTTTCAGAACTCCTGGAGTTCCCTCACTTTTCATCTCGAGGTTAGGACCCCTCCCCATACCCTCCCGCAAGGGGAGGGAGTATAATGTACTGGGGTATGTGGGTCATTGTTATATCATTGATTAGTCGGTTGTAACCACTCCCCTCCCTTGTGGCGAATGGAGTCCCTGGATGATTGACTGAATGTCAATCTGTGCTCCATGAGGGGAGCAATCCCCATTGCGACGCGAGGACTGGGTAAGGGGGAGGGTCCCCTATTATTAGTTCGCCGTCAGAATGTCGTTCACCGTGATGTCCTGATACCACTGCCCGTTGTACTCTCGGGCAGAGAATCGCAAACTGGCAAGGACAATATCCCCGGCCGACCACTTGCACAGGGCACTATTGCCCAACAAGGTGCATACAAAAGTGTCGCCATACTTGCCGCCCCATTCCTGAAGAACTATCTGGCATTTGCTCAATTGGCCTCCTTCGGCCTTCTGGCTTGCCACCTGCTGGGGCTCGCCTTGTTTGATAACTTTGAAGATTGATTTCATAGGTTGTTTATGCTATTAGTTTTCCGTTTTCCGTTTTCACCTTTCCGTTCGCTGATGCAATGATACGGTTAAGCGAGTGGAGACCAAAAAGTGTTTTGAGTATCCCGAGCGTGAGTATCATCGCGTTTTCAAACGCAAAGGTACGACACAAAAAAGCCGAATGGAAGTGAATTCCACTCGGCGTAAAGTTTCGTAAAGTTCTTCGTAAAGTTATGACCGTTTCGTAAAGTTTTAGGGCGATTTTGGGCGTTTCGCGTAAAGTTTCGTAAAGTTTTACGTAAAGTTTTCCCGCCCCCTTCTATGCGCTATTCCAGGTAATCCTTAACCTCCAGCGCTATGCTATAGTATTCGTCGAAGCGCGTGCCCTGCACGGGAGCATTGCACCTGTCCCACAAGGGCAGAGGCTTCCTGAAACTCTGCACGCACATGCGTTGCAACTGGTCCACCGTGGGTTGAGGCGTATGCTCTGGCACGGCCAGTGCCACCAGTTTCACGAAGGCGGCATAGTCGCCGTTCTGCACCGCCCCCAGGTCGGCCAGTGACCTGTACACGGCAAACCACAGGCGCTTGTTCACTATGCGCTCCGCCACCCTGCATATTGCTTTCCTTACGGCACGTTCCGAAGGCGGCACCACCTCCACGTTCTTCTTCTTGGCACGCTTCATTATCTTTAGCATGCCCGCCGTGCTGGTATGCGGATTGTCCGTGCGTACGGCAATCACCTTGCCCACTATGCGCCAGGGTATGTCGTTGGTCAGTTGTATAGGAGCGTACTTCTCGTTATGCGGCAAGAGCCAGCAGTCGCCCTCCTCGTCGCGGTAGAAGGTCTTCACCGTCACACCGCCGTCCACATCTGCCACCACCACATCGCCATCGCGCACACCGCTCTCGTTATCAGTGAGCAGCACCTCTATGCGGTTTCCCTCGTAGATGCCCGCATCCTCCATGGAGTCGCCCCTCACGTCCACGCTCAGTATCGTGCCCATGCGCAGGAGTTCCACTGGTATTGCCCTATATCGTGTGGGGTCCACGTCGCCCAGTTCCGTGGGCAGACCGCACTGTGCCGACACCTCCAGGTGCGGCACCGCCATATTGTGATGCACGGGGTTCAGCCCCGCATCCTCCAGCCATTGGAAGATTTCTTTTTCGTATTCGTTCATGGTAAGGGTTGGTTAATGATTTGTCTCAACAAAGATAACGAAAAATACCCGTATTCCTCCAAACTTTCCAAGCAAAAAAAATGCCCCTTTCCGGGGCAAATTTCAGTGGTGTTTGATAATGAGGGAGATAGGATCAGTAGCGGATGATCTGGACGTTGGGGCAGTTGCTGAAGGCGTCTTCATCCACATTGCACCCCTTAGGGATGCGTACTTCGGTGAGGCTGGAGCAATAAGAGAAAGCCCCACCACAAATCTCCGTCACCGATTCTGGGATGGTGATGCTCGTGAGACTGGAGCAATCTTTGAAAGCATATTTCCCAATCTCCGTCACTGATGGGGGGATGGTGATGCTCGTAAGACTCTTGCAACCAAAGAAAGCCCAGCCCCCTATCTCCGTCACCGATGGGGGGATTGTGGTATTCTTACATCCACTTATCAGCGTATTACTCTCCGTATGGATTATGGCATTGCAATCCTCTCGCGAATCATAGACCTTGTTGTCCTTGGAAACGGAGATGCTCGTGAGGCTGGAGCAACCAGAGAAAGCCCAGTACCCGATCTCTGTCACCGATTCAGGAATGGAGATGCTCGTGAGGCTGGAGCAAGCACAGAAAGCCCACTCCTCAATCTTCGTGACCGATTCTGGGATGGTGATGCCCGTGAGGCTGGAACAACAACTGAAAGCCCACTCCTCAATCTTCGTGACCGAATCTGGGATGGAGATGCCGGTGAGGCTGGAGCACCATGCGAAAGCATAGCCCCCAATCTTCGTCACCGATTCTGGGATGGTGATGCTCGTGAGACTGGAGCAACCACGGAAAGCACAGCCCCCAATCTTCGTCACCGATTCTGGGATGGTGATGCTCGTGAGGCTCTCGCAACCAGAGAAAGCAAAGTACCCAATCTCCGTCACCGATGGGGGGATGGTGATGTTCGTGAGGCTGGAGCAACCAGAGAAAGCCCAATTCTCAATCTCCTCCACCCATTCGGGAAGAGTGATGTCCGTGAGGTTCTCGCAACCATAGAAAGCCTCCTTTCCAATCTTCTTTATCCACTGGGGTAATTCTACGCTTGTTAGTTCTTTGCAAACCACGAACGCCCCCTCCTTTATCTCTGTCTCCCATTCGGGTATGATGGCCTTGCCATCCTGGATATCGTAGCCGTATTCTTTGTATCTTGCCATATAATGAAACTTCTTTAAAATTTTCTTTGCACCTGTCAATCTTGTTGCTCGTAATAGTAAGAGTAATCTATTCCCTTCATGAAGATTTCGCGGTCTTCAATCTGGTCGGTCATTGCACCTTTTAGTAGTTTTTTGATGGGCAGGGCGTTTGTGGTGCTCTGTCTCATAGCCTCCAAATACTCCTTTTTATCTATCTGACTCCAATCGACACACAATTTCAATTGTTTCTTGAAAATGAGGTCTAACCAGATGCGGGTAGAGCGTCCGTTGCCTTCCATAAAAGGATGGGCAACATTCATTTCAACATATTTGTCCACAATTTCGTCGAACGAATTTTCTGGCATCTGTTCTATTAGACGCAAATTTTCTTGTAGATACTCTGCTCTACAAAACAATGTTCCATCCTTCCATATAGTCTTGGTGCGTATCTTGCCGGCAAAGTCATATAATCCGCCAAAGAGATAGGCATGTATTTGTTGGAGTGAATTCAGAGTACCGACTTCCATATTGTCGAGCAGACCGCTTTCTATGAGAGTGTAGGCCTTCTTCTTGCTCTGTCCATCAATGCTATTGTCGCTATACACAAACCAATCAAGGAAGGCGCTTGCGCGGTTGTTTGGATAATGTTTGGCTATAATCTGTACGCTATCAGCATCCAATACATCTGCGGTTCTCATCTTGCCATCAGGTGCTTCGAACTTGAACTGGTTAGTGGCACTAACCACTTCGATTCCGGCTTTCATCAGTTTACCTTTGAGATACTTCCAATAGTTTCTGCTTTTGGTATAATCATCCTCATCGTTTATGGCGCGCACAACGTCAGTGGCGGAGAACCACCATTTGGATTGTTCTTCGTCCCACACGGCTCTCACCTCACGATTGTTGAAAAAACGTATAGACTTTTTGTTGTATTTTGCCATAATAGTGTTTTTTCAGTATTTCTTCTGCCAAAGATAGTGCTTTTTCTTGGCATTCCACCCCAGTGAGTCATCCTTTTCAGTAAAAGGGTCAACATTTATGGGTGTGGTGGTCAAGGTTTTCAGTATAGTCAAACGGTGTTTTGGGTCAAGGGACAATGGTCAAGAGAGTAAAATTAAAATCTGCAAGTAAGCGATTTGTTATGGTTGGCAATCAGCGATTAAACTGACATTCAAAGAATTACGCCACAATGCAGATTCCCAAAGTGTCTTGTACTGAAATAGGTTGACTCCCAGATAGGCTTAAATGTTAAATTATCAAATTCATTTAAGAATTATGGGAAAACAAAAATTCAGCCGCTCCTTGAAGCGCAGTATTTGCATCGAGTACATGCAAAGTGGTAAAT
>JAFYQK010000004.1 GCA_017547165.1 Bacteroidaceae bacterium | reverse complement strand
GATCAAACTCTTCATTGTAAAATATCATATTACTGCCTCTAAAAAACAGAGGCAAAATCTCTTGAATAGTTCGACTATCTGACTTTTTATGGAATTGACAAGCTTTATGTTCTACTATTAAATAAATAATAGCGCTTGTACTACAATTTCTGTCTACGAAAATCTTTCAAAGAACTCTTTCTTTTGTCGCGTAACAGTCAACCCTCCAATATTGCAGGAGGCATTCCCGTTTTGCGAGTGCAAAGGTAAGACTTTTTCGGAAACCGACAAAAAAAAATGGCAACTTTTTTATACATTTTTTAAAATATTATCACTAAACTCTCGATATCTATTGAACAGACATATGTCAAATATCACCAAAAACACCTCAAAAATAAACGATTTAAGAACAAATATTTTGGGGATGTAATTTAAAATAATTATCTTTGTAGTCAATAAACACCTTATATTATATAATAACACGTATGGAAGGAGAACTGATTAAAAAAAATACCTGGCTTACACCACTTTCGTGGATGTATGGGTTGGTGGTTTTCCTCCGCAACCGTTTTTTTGACTGGGGTGTTCTTAAAAGCAAAAAGTATGATATTCCCATAATATCGGTGGGCAATTTGACAATTGGAGGAACTGGCAAAACACCTCATATCGAATATCTCATAAAACTTTTATCAAAAAGATACAAGGTTGCAGTACTCAGCAGAGGATATAAGCGAAAAAGCAACGGGTACATACTTGCAAATGAGGAAACCCCTATGGAATTCATAGGCGACGAATCTTGGCAGATAAAACAAAAGTTCCCCGATATTTATGTTGCGGTGGACGCCAACAGATGCCATGGCATAGAACAACTGATGAAGGACAAGAGTACGAGGGATGTCCAGATAATTTTGCTTGACGATGCCTTTCAGCACCGTCATGTAACTCCCGGACGAAACATTCTGCTTACCGACTACCACCGACTTTTCAGCAAAGACTCGTTGTTGCCCGTGGGCCGATTGCGCGAACCAGCGTCTGGAAAAGAAAGAGCCAATATGGTAATAGTGACCAAGTGCCCAGCCAACATGTCACCAATGGATTACCGCATCATAGCCGAGTCCCTGAAGTTGAGACCATACCAACAGTTGTATTTCAGTTCAATAAAATACGGTCGCTTGGTCAACTTGTACACACAAGACACCAAAAGCATGGCAGAGTTGAGCAAATACAATGTATTGCTTCTCACAGGTATCGGTTGTCCCAAACAGATGAACATAGACATGAGTCAACGGTTTGCCTCGGTAAAAAGCATTGATTTCAGTGATCATCACTACTATAGTCAAAGCGACATCAGCTACATAGCTGAGGAGATAAAAAAGATTCCAGAGCCACGACTCATTATTACCACAGAGAAGGATACCACCAAACTGGTTTCGTTAGACGACATCCCCACCCATTTATCAAAACTCATCTGGATTCTGCCCATTGGAGTTTGCATATTGCAAGAGAAAGAGAAATTGTTCAACGATAAAATAACAGGTTATGTACAAAAAAATCTTAGAAACTGCTGAATGGTTAAAAGCCAGGATGACAACACAGCCTGAAACTGCCATCATCCTTGGCACAGGTTTGGGAGAATTGGCAAAAGAGATAGACAAAGAACAGGTTATTCCATACACCGAGATACCCCACTTTCCTGTAAGCACTGTTGAAGGTCATGCAGGAAGCCTCATTTTCGGCAAGCTTGGCGGTAGGAACATCCTTGCCATGGAGGGTCGATTCCACTACTACGAAGGCTATGACATGAAGCAGGTAACCTTCCCCATTCGAGTCATGCGCGAACTGGGCATCAAGACCCTCTTCGTCAGCAATGCTGCAGGTGGCACCAACCCAGCCTTCAGTATTGGCGACCTGATGATCATCATCGACCAGATTAACTTTATGCCAGAGAATCCTTTGCGCGGAGCCAACATTCCCCAAGGTCCACGTTTCCCCGACATGGGACACCCATATGACCCCGCTCTGATACAATTGGCCGACACAATAGCCCAAGAGAAGAATATTGCTGTGCAACACGGAGTGTATCTTGCCACTCAAGGTCCCACCTACGAGACACCTTCGGAATATCGCATGTTTGCTCGTTGGGGAGCGGATGCTGTAGGCATGAGCACCGTACCTGAAGTAATCGTTGCACGCCATTGCGGTATCCGTTGCTTTGGCATCAGCATCATCACCGACCTTGGTGGCATGGAGGAGATTGTAGAAGTTACTCACGAGGATGTGCAGAAAGCTGCCGCTGAAGCCCAACCACGCATGGCCGCCATCATGGGAGAGATGATAGCACGCTCATAAAGAATCACTAACCAAGCCTAACCTTTCCCTTTTTTAAAAAAAGACAGACTGCAAGGCACCTCAATCATAAACAAAAACAATATACATTGGAAATTGCAGAATTGGGTGAGTTCGGTTTAATAAAACACCTCACCAAAGATATAGAACCACACCACGCATCAACACAGAAAGGCATTGGCGACGATTGTGCCGTACTAACCACATCGTCAGAAGAGCGCACACTTGTCACCACCGACCTTTTGATGGAAGGCGTGCACTTCGATTTGACCTACATGCCCCTTCGCCACCTGGGTTATAAGGCCGTGATGGTAAACCTCAGCGATGTTTATGCCATGAATGGCACACCCCGTCAGATTACCGTGAGTCTGGCTATCAGCAAGCGTTTCAAGGTGGAAGATATCGAGGAACTTTATGCCGGCATGCGCCTGGCATGCGAGCAACACAAGGTGGATATCGTTGGTGGCGACACCACCAGCAGCCTCACCGGTCTTGCCATCAGCATCACCGCCATAGGCACCGCCAAGGCAGAGGACATAGCCTATCGTAGCGGAGCCAGGGAGACAGACCTCATCTGCGTGTCCGGCAATCTCGGAGCCGCCTACATGGGTTTGCAAACCCTTGAGCGCGAAAAGGCCGTCTACAACCAACAGGTTCAGGAAGTTATTGAGCAATCTCAACGCAACGGAAGCGACGCTAACGAGGCCTTAGCACAGATTCCACAACCCGACTTTGCCGGCAAGGAATACATCCTGGAGCGCCAGATGAAACCCGAGGCTCGCAAGGACATCGTTGAGCGTCTTCGCCAGGCTGGTGTGAAGATAACCTCAATGATAGACATCTCCGACGGACTCAGCAGCGAACTGATGCACATCTGCGAGCAGAGCAATTGCGGTTGTCGCATCTATGAGGAGCGCATCCCTCTTGACTATCAGACCGCCGTAACTGCCGAGGAGTTCAACCTCAATGTCAGCACCTGTGCACTGAACGGTGGCGAGGACTACGAACTGCTCTTCACCGTGCCTCTTACCGCCAACGAACTGGTCAGCACCATAGACGACATCAAGGTAATCGGCTACATCACCAAGCCCGAACTGGGTAAGGCACTCATCTGTCGCGATGGCAACGAGTTCGAGCTCAAAGCCCAGGGTTGGAACCACATGACAGAGGAATAAGCAAAAACAATTCCTATACATAACCGCATGAAACAAAGGAGAGACACCCTAAAAATGTGCCTCTCCTTGTTTTTGTCATGTTCTAAGCACATCACTGCTCAGAGAGGGATTTGTTTTATAGTTTTATTAACCCGATTTGGGTTTAATGATGCTTTTCTGTCCAATCAGTCGTCCATACGGAGGAATTTTCCCTTGGCGTTGAAAACCAACTCCATGTCATTGTTCAGTTCCACCAACTGCTTGTTGCCATCCTTTGACCACTCTGTAATCTTGGCATTAGGGAACGCACCATTCACATATTGAGCTACATTAGCAGGAACCACCGACTGAGGCAGGGCCACACCTCTGCTCTCCGACTCAATATCCTTCACATTGCCATTCTTGTCAAATTCCAGTTTGTACGAATGTTTGCCATTACCTACATACACGGTATAGTCTACATCAAGGATATCTCTGTCCTTCTCGAAGAAGTTTATCTCATAACCATTGAAATGCTTGGAGATATAGTCCGTAGCGTTCTTGGGCAAAGTGCAACAACTCTGCGCCAAAGCTGGCAATGCGCTGAATACTGATATAAATGCAACAAGAGCAATCAATAAAGCTTTTTTCATAGTAATAATCGTTTTGTTGTTTGTTTCTATTTCTATTATATTTAATACTCTTGACCTTGTTTCGGAGAAATCCCATGTGCTATCTCTCCCTGGGTCACTATGCAAAAGTATGGACTATCTTTCGCACTACAAAATCACTTTTCACATTTGTAAAGACTACGATTTGAATTTTTTATTTTTTTTACTAAAACCAACACCTCCTTATCATTCCTTAAGCGTTTTTCCCGTTGCAAATGTACGACAATATCATGGCAACCGTAGAATTAGAGCGAATTAGATAGAATTAGAGATAGATAGAGATAAGGAGGGGGCACTATAGTTAGCACCACCAGAAATTTAAAGGAAAGGGGATGCGGTAAAATGCCGTCCCCTTATCAATGGAGAGGCACAACATGTAGATGATGAAAGGATGATGTCAGGTGGTTAGGCATAAAAACAAACTGACATCTAACATTTGACATACATGGTTATTGTAGTATGAAAATAGAAGCTGTTTATTAATAGTGAGTTGTGATGGCATGAAACGCATAGTATGTCTGTTAGTTAGAACCAGTGCACTGATTTAGCGCGGTGGTTTTGATTGTTTTATACATATTTTGTCATGAAAACTAACTGAGGAATGAGGAATGGAAACGGTGAGGGGTGAGTAATTAGTAGTGAGTAAATCGTAGTTGGTAATTAGTAGTGAGTAATTAGTAATTAGTTTTTAGTGCGGTGGTTCCTATGGCTACCCTATATTTCCGGCTCTCGTATCGTCTGCTCGCGAACTTTATGTTCCCTTGATAAAATCCTCCCGATGGCGAGGCGAGGACACTACGACGATTTTTCAGACAAATTCTTATTTTCGGATGTGTAAAGAAAATTTATGCACCTTTTTTCATTTTATTTATCTCTAATTATCTCTATCTCTCTCTAATTATCTCTAATTATACGAGTGCCAAAAAGATGTTGTATCTTTGCAACAGGAAATCGCGAAGATACTCACGTTCGGAATACTTAAAACAAGTTTTAGTCTCCACTCGCTTAATCGTATCTTTGCAATACGAACAGAAAACGGAATTGCTTTAGTTTGATGAGATTCAGCAAAAAACGCGAATAAACCAAAAACTCTCTCCTTACATATCAGTTTCGACCCTTGACCTCCTCCCCTCTCTGGTTCCGTTCGACATATGATTCCATTCGACAAGAGTTCTTTGACATACTGACACAACAACACACGATGAGTGGTGAGCGAAAACTGCACAACCATTGCTGTTTGAAAAGGTGGGGTGCCTTCACCCACCGTATAAGGTAGAATAAAATCAATTAGTAAATGGACTCATAATGGGATAAAACGTCCACCCCTACCGCAAACAGAAAAGATGACGGCCCAGAACCAGGGTGGAAAAAACACCTCACTGGTTTAAAAGTTGGATAAAAAGGAGAAAGGATAAATTTAATGGGCAACCAATTCTTTCACCTCTTTGTCATTGAGGGCACGAACTTTAGATGAGATGCAGAACGAAGAAAAATGAAAATGTGAAATTACTGACTCTTTTACACTGGAATTTATGTGAAAAGAGTGTTCAGGAATAGAGCATAATAACTTGTGGGGTGTTTATTTAAGAGTTTCAGTCGAACTCCAGATAAGGTTCCAGACGTTTGATATCCTCGTCGGTGAAATGGGGCATTTGGCGGAGGGCATCGAGATTCTGCACTCGTTTGTAGATGCGCTTGTGATTCTCTATGTCCAAGGCGCGGTAATAGCCCATATAGGGGTGTTTCATGAGTTTGCGAGTGGTGAGATGGTTTACCGATAACTTCTGTAGCGAGGCGCTATCGGCAACAACAAGCCATGCTATGGCGTCGGCAGGGAAGTCATCTATCTCAAGGAGCTGGGCGGTGGAGGCATACCCCCCGAGGCGCTTGCGATATTGAACTATCTTGCGCGAGAAATAGGGCCCTATGCCTGGCACACGACACAACTGGGCACTATCGGCAAGGTTGACATCAAGAACCTCTTTGCCCGAGAGTTTCTGAGGATACTTCGAGTGAGTATTATTCGATGAAACCGCAGGATACAACGAATCAACGGCAGATTTCAACGAGGTTGCAGGAGCATCAGGAGCAACATTTCTATCCCTGCGAGTATGAGAAGCATAGGTGGTTTGGGAAGACTCTTGAGGAGGGGCTACAAGCTGGTACTTCCTGGCAATGCGGATGAGCGGAGAGAGGTGCTCCCATTGCTCGTTGGTGAGACGATAGACACGACGGAAATCGTCCTTGGTGGTGAAACGACCTCCTCGGGCACGATAGCGATAGATGCTTCGCACCTGAAAGGGAGCAAGGCCAAGGCGGAGCAACTGGGTACTGTCTGCCTCGTTGGGATCGAAAGGGAAGAATTCGGGTTGGAAGGCAGGTGTTGCATAGTATTGCGAAGAGCGTGGTTTAGAGCCGTTGAGTTGGAGTGAATCTAAACTATGAGCAACATTTGAATTAGTGCAATTTCGGTAGCGTGACAAAAATATTGCCCCCATCACAACCAAACTTGCATTCAGCACTATGACCAAAAACCATAGTTGAGACGACTTAAACCATCCTCGCTTCTTCATACATTATTTGCTGAACATTTCAATAATTCCCTTGATAAACATAACCAGAATTGCTACAGGGGCAACCCATCTTAACAGAAACATTATAAAGGGGAATATGCGCTGAGATACCTGGCCGTTGTTTGTTATCTCCATACGCACCAATTCTCTATTGAGATACCAGCCCACGAACAAAGCTAACAGCACTCCTCCCAAAGGAAGAATGATATTGGAAGAAACAACATCAAACAGGTCGAAAATAGTGAGGCCAAAGATAGTCCAATGGTTCAATACGCCAAAACTCAAACAACACAACAAACCAAGTATCATTGCGCTAACTGACACTATAGCAGAGGCCTTTTTACGAGCCATCTTCCAGTTCTCATGCACATAGGCTGTTACCGCCTCGTGAAGGGAGATGGCGCTGGTCAAGGCAGCCAGAAACAGCAGGATGTAAAACAGTCCGCCGAAGATGTACGCAAGCACGGGAACATTGCCAAAGGCCATATTGAAGACATAAGGAAGGGTCTGGAACACCAAACCTGGGCCGGCGTTGACTTGAACACCAGGAACAGAGAATACAGCAGGAAAGATAATGAAACCACTCAATATAGCCACCGTTGTATCTATAGAACTTACACTCAAAGCGGATGAAACCAAACGGGTGTTACGACCAAAATAGCTGGCATAGGTGCATAAGCAACCCATAGCAACAGACAAGGAGTAGAAGGCCTGACCCATGGCGGCAAGGACAACGGAGAAGGATAGTTTGGAGAAGTCAGGTTTGAGAAGGAAGGTGAGTCCCTCATTGATTCCAGGCATGCTGAATGTGCACACCACCAGGATGCCGATAATGAGCAGAAGCATGGGCATGAGTACCTTGGAGCACTTCTCTATACCATCCTGAACGCCACGAATGATGATGAGGTGTGTCATTAGCATGAACACTACCGCCGACAACAGACTGAGCCAGGGATTGGCAACGAAGTCGTCAAAGAAGGCACCATAGTTGCAATCGGGGTCGGACAAAGCACCAGTGAAGCTGCTATAGGCATAGAACAGGGTCCATCCGCTCACCACGATGTAGTAACTGAGGATGATGAAAGCCACACCGATACCCATGACACCAATGATGCGCCACCACTTGCCGGGAGCCAACTGGCGAAAGGCATCGATCATGTTACTTTGGGTGTGACGACCTATCACAAACTCACCGACCATGATGGGGATACCTACTATGAGGATGGACAATATATATACAAGGATGAAGGCAGCTCCGCCGTTGTCTCCAACGAGCATGGGGAAACGCCATATGTTACCAAGACCCACAGCGCTACCTGCCGCGGCAAAAATGGCTCCCATGCGGGAACCAAAATTTACATGTTTTTCCATTATGAACTAATCAATCCGTAAACAAATATAACACCTATACCTATGGGGGCTACCCAACTGAAGAGAATCATCAGCAAGGGTGTGAAACGTGAGTCAAGTTGCGAGGCCACAAGTTTCTTGTTCATATCCCAACCAACGAAGGTGCATATTAGCAGACCTCCAAGGGGCATGAGGAACTTGGCGGTGATGAAATCGAAGAGGTCGAAGAAAGTCATTCCGGCAACGGTGACATGCCTCCAAACTCCAAACGAGAGGCTGCATACAATGCCGAGAGTGAGACACACTGCGGTGACAATGGTGGCGGCACGGGAACGGGAGAGATGGAAGGTCTCGTGGATGTAGGCCGTGCTAATCTCGTGCATGGAGATACTGCTGGTTAGTGCGGCCAAGAGAAGAAGAATGTAGAACAAACCAGAAAAGACATACTCCAAAACCGGTACTGAACCGAAAGCTTCCTGAAAGACGTAAGGCAAGGTGATGAACACCAAACCTGGACCGGAATCAGCACTGACTCCGACACTGAATACAGCAGGGAAAATGATGAATCCTGCAGAAATGGCCACAAGGGTGTCGATAGTGCATACGCCTACGGCCGAGGAAACAAGACGGGTCTCCTTGTTGAAATAACTGGCATAGGTAGCCAAAGTTCCCATTCCAACGCTGAGCGAGAAGAAGGCCTGCCCCATGGCACTGAGCACGACATCCTTGGTAACTTTAGAAAAGTCGGGGGTAAGCAAAAACTTTATTCCCTCGATTGCGTTTGGCATGAACATAGAGAATACAGCCAGAACTACTATGATAAGCAGGAGTATGGGCATCATAATCTTACTATATCTTTCAATTCCCTTTTCCACTCCAATGGCCACAACAAAGTGGGTGAGCAGCAGGAAGATAGTAAGGAATATGACGGGTCTCCATGGACTGGCAACGAATTGTCCGAAGAAGCCTGCAAAATCATTCTTATCCAACAGGGTTCCGGTAAGTGACTCGACGGTGTAGTCAAGGGTCCATCCAGCCACAACGCTATAATACGAGAGTACCAAAAATCCGGCCAAGACCCCCATGAAACCAGACACTACCCATGGCTTACCGGGTGCCAGCACGCGATAGGATCCCACGGCATTGGCACGACTGGAACGACCGATAACGAACTCGGCCACCATAACCGGCATTGCCAAGAAGAATACGCATAGCAGGTATATAAGAATAAATGCGGCGCCTCCATTGCTACCGCATTCTGTAGGGAAACGCCAGATATTGCCCAAACCAACAGCACTGCCAGCTGCGGCCATGATAGCTCCTATCTTGCTCCCGAAATTTCCTCTTTCCATAATTTGTAGGGGTTGGTGCGCATGTGACTATTGTAGAAGCGACGATCGCCGGTTACCTCACGCCCGATGAAATCGGGTTTCTCAAACTCTTCGTATTCGTGTGCCAATTCAATCTCGGCAAGAACGAGCCCCTCGTTGTCGCCATAGAACTCGTCTATCTCCCACACATGACGACCATCGCTGGTTTTAACCAGGTAGCGGGTCTTGTCGATAATTCCTGGTTCACAGATCCTCATCAGGTCGCGTGCATCCTCAAGAGAAATCTCGGTATCGAACTCGTATCGGGTGAGTCCAGCCTGACCGCTGGGTCCTTTAATGGTGAGATAGCCTTTGCCGTCACGGATGCGTACACGCACAGTCCTGCCGTTGCTACTGGAGATATAACCCTGCTGTATGCGTGTGGCATTGTATGAATGCACCTTGAAGTCCCCAACTACAAGGAACTTCCGTTCCGTTTCGTAATGCGCCATTTGTATTATTTAATTTCTATTTTCTTTGCGTTGAAGTGTATGTTGCGATGCGATTACTCTCCACCGAACTCCATAAGATAGGCCTTGATGAAAGCATCGATTTTACCATCCATAACTCCGCCAACATCACTGGTTTGATAATTGGTGCGGTGGTCCTTGACGCGGCGGTCGTCGAAAACATAACTACGAATCTGGCTACCCCACTCTATCTTGCGCTTGCCAGCCTCGATCTTGGCTTGTTCTTCCATGCGGTGTTGGAGTTCTTTGTCGTAAAGCATGGAGCGGAGCAAGCGCAAGGCATTCTCCTTGTTTTTAGGCTGGTCGCGAGTCTCGGTGTTTTCTATGAGGATTTCCTCTTCCTCACTAGTGTAGGGGTCCTTATACATATAGCGCAGACGCACACCAGATTCTACCTTGTTGACATTCTGTCCACCAGCACCCGAACTACGGAAAGTGTCCCACGAGATGCGAGCTTGCTCGATGTTCACCTCGATGGTATCGTCCACCAGAGGAGTAACGAAAACAGAGGCGAAGGAGGTCATGCGCTTGCCCTGAGCGTTGTAGGGGGAGACACGCACCAAGCGATGCACACCGTTCTCGCTCTTGAGATAACCATAGGCAAACTCGCCTTCAAGTTCCAGAGTGCAGGACTTGATACCGGCATCGTCGCCCTCGAGAAGGTTGGCTATGCGAATCTTATAGCCATTTTTGTCGGCCCATTGCATGTACATGCGCATGAGCATCTGTGCCCAATCCTGAGCCTCGGTGCCACCGGCACCAGAGTTTATCTTGAGGACAGCATCCATGGAATCCTCCTCCTTGCGGAGCATATTCTTCAGTTCAAGTTCCTCGATGGAAGTGATGGCACGAGAATAAAGGTCGTCCACCTCCTGCTCGGTGACAAGTTCTTCTTTATAAAATTCGAAGGCAGTAGCCAACTCGTCTGATAAAGTGCTAACTTCCTGATAGCCTTTGAGCCATTTTTCCAAGCCTTTGACTACCTTCATCTGCTCCTCTGCACGTTTCTGGTCCTCCCAGAATTCGGGAGCCTGGGTGCGAAGCTGCTCCTCCTCATACTGCATCTTCTTGGCGGGGATGTTGAGATAATGGTTCAGCTGTTCCACTCGTTCCTGAACCTCTTTAAGTTGATCTTGTGTAATCATTCTTCTTCGTACATCTTTTCTATTTGCTGCCTATAGTTCTGATAGAGAACATTGCGTTTGATCTTCAGAGTGTTGGTGAGTTCACCTCGCTCCATACTGAAGGGTTCGGGCAGCAGAGTTATTTTCTTTATTTGTTCATAATTGGCAAATTCCTGCTGGAGCGTATCAATGCGATACATCATGAATTTATTCACACGAGGATTGGAGCACAATTCCTCACGGCTATGGCATTCCACTCCGTAATCGCGTGCCAATTCACGCAACAGATCGTATTGAGGGATGACAAGGGCGGAGACAAACTTTCGTTGTTCGGCCACTACGACAATTTGGTCGATATACTTGTCAACACAAAGTTTTGACTCAATGAGCTGTGGCGAGATATACTTGCCATTGCTGGTCTTGAACAGATCCTTGATACGGTCGGTAAGGAAAAGTTCACCATCCTTGATATAACCTGCATCGCCTGTATGAAACCATCCGTCCTTATCGATAGAGAGTTCCGTAACCTCAGCCTTTCGGTAATATCCCTTAGTGATTGTTTTACCTTTGAGCAGAATCTCATCGTTTTCTCCAAATTTAATCTGGACTCCATCAAGCAAACGACCTACACTACCAAGCGTACAATGCTGGTTATAGCGGTCGCAACTTACGGTAGCAGTGCTTTCGGTTAATCCGTAACCTACTACCATATTGATACCGGCAGAGTGCACGAAATCCTCGATGACCGGTGGCACGGCAGCACCAGCGGTGGGGAAGAAATTTGCTTTTTCCAGTCCTAACTGCTTCTTGAGGAAGGCTATGATAGTTTTTTCGTAAATGGAATACTGTACTCGGAGTCCCAATGGAGGTTCGATACCTTTCATCTTATGCTCGACATTGTATTCATGTCCTACACGCAGAGCATCGAGAAGAAGTTTTTTCTGCATCGGATTACTGCGCTCCACACGCTCCTGTACTGCAGAGTATACCTTTTCCCAAAAGCGAGGTACCGCACACATACATGTGGGATGAACCTCACGCATGGACTGGAGTACATCAGCTGGTTTGCTATTCACGGCCAAAGTACATCCATTGGCAATGCATAAATATGCCCAACCACGCTCCAAAACATGTGTAAATGGCAGGAAGTTCAACACTACATCCTTATCGCTCAGAGGAAAAACACCATAGTGCAGCGACACTGCTGTATTGAGCATCTCATGCGTAAGCATTACTCCTTTAGACAATCCTGTGGTACCACTAGTATAGAGAATGTTTGCAAGATCCTCGGGTAAAACCGACTCTGATCTTGACTCTACTACTCCTTGATATTCATTATCAGCAGAAGCTATAACATCTTCAAAATATTCGCTGATCTGATCTTCGGGATTCCTTTTTACACTAGGACTGAAAATGATAAGTTTCTCTAAGGTAGATCCGTGCTTCAAAACACGGAATGCAATATCGTATTGATCTTGCTCACCAACAAAAATATATCTAATATTAGCATCACTGACAATGTACTTAACCTGCATCTCGCTACTTGTTGCATACATTGGTACAACAACTGCCCTAATGGCATACGATGCGAAATCAACGATAAGACCTTCAGGCATGTTTTGCGAAAGAACACCAATGTTCTCTTGCTCGCCAACCCCTAATGCAATCATGGCATTTGATAGACGGCGAACTCTTTTAGAAAATTGTTTCCAGGATATATCCTTCCAAACACCCTTTGCGTAATCTTTAAAACGCAATGCCACTCGTTCTCCGTAGATCTGCGCCTGATCGTGAACAAGTTTCTGTAATGGACTGAAATTCTGCATGGTGATATACCTTAGTATTTACGCGCAAAGATACTATTTTCCTTACATTCTGCTGGAATATTGGAGAGAATAATTTCATTATTGCGACAAAAAAGCCTAACTTTGCTGAACGAATATAACATAATTGCCACAATGAATATAGATAAACTGACCGAAGATGCCGTTAAATTGCTTTGCACACTGATAGAGATTCCCAGCACAAGCCGAGAGGAAAACGATGCGACAAATACCTTGAAAAAGGTGATGACCGAGGAATATGGGTTAAAGGTGGAAAGGGATGGCAATAATCTATGGTGCGTGGCATCGGACTACGATGAGGAACGCAAGACTCTGATGCTGAATGCACACATCGACACGGTACGTCCTACGGTACAGTGGACGCGCGATCCGTACAAGGCAACAATAGAGGGAGAGTGCATCTATGGTTTGGGGAGCAACGACGATGGAGCTTCGCTGGTAAGTCTGGTACAGGTATTCCGGAGTCTATATGACAAAATTCTGCCTTACAACCTGATACTGGCCATCAGTGCCGAGGAGGAGGTTAGTGGCAAGAACGGGATGGAGCATCTGCTTACGGTACTTCCGAAGATTGATGTTGCCCTGGTGGGAGAGCCTACAGGTATGCAACCTGCCATAGCAGAGAAGGGACTTATGGTGCTGGATATCACGGCTCATGGCAAAGCTGGTCATGCGGCAAGGGATGAGGGGGATAATGCCATTTATCATGCCTTGGACGACATTGCTTGGGTAAGGGAGTTTCATTTCCCGAAGGAGAGTGAATTGTTAGGACCGGTAAAAATGACCGCAACAATAATAAATGCTGGCACGCAACACAATGTCATACCTTCGGAATGCAATTTCACCATCGATGTCAGGAGCAATGAGCAGTATTCCAACGAAGAAATCTACGAGATAGTGTGTCAGAACCTCAAGAGTGAGGTGAAGGCACGAAGTTTCCGTTTGTCTTCTTCACGAATAGACATAGAGCACCCATTGGTACAGAAAGCCATCTCGTTGGACAGAACTCCATTTGGAAGTCCTACTCTGAGCGATCAGGCACTGATGCGATTCCCATCAATGAAAATGGGGCCGGGCAACAGTTCTCGAAGTCATACTGCCGATGAATTCGTTAAAATCAGTGAAATACGCGAGGCAATAACTATCTACCAATCCATGCTTCAGGATTTAGTTTTGTAGTCTCCTTGCGCAACTGGAAATGAAGGACACAATCGCCTGATTCATCTTTAGCTATCGTTCCAATAATATCGCGAGCTTTGAGTTTCTGACCTTTCTTTACAATAACGGATGAAAGGTTGCAATAAACAGATATATAGCTACCATGACGAACGAGCACATTTTTTGAACCGGCAAATTGGAACACGGCGGTAACTTCTCCGTCAAAGATAGATCGAGCTCGGGCACCTGGTCTACCGACATAATTCACACCCTTGTTGTCCAAAGTTACATTCTTAAGACCTGGTACATTGTATTGACCGAATCGGCCAGATATACGATATTGGCCAGTAATAGGTACAGGTAGCTTACCCTTATTTTGTACAAAGGTTCCATTCAAACTTTGTTCAGCAGGAGTGAGCCATGAACCCGAAGATGGAGTTTTGTTGCTTGAAGAACTCTTGGGAGCAGTTTTAGAAGTACCTGCAGCTGATTTAGAAGTGGACGATGATTTCTTTTGAGCATCGGCTTTCTTCTTGGCCTCTGCTTCAGCACGTTTTCTTGCTTGTTCTATCTCTGCGGCGATTAAATCATCAATTTTTTTATTCAAGGCATTAAGTTCCTTCTGTTGTTTCGAAACCTTTGCCTTCAAATTACCTTCTTTCTTCTCAAGATTTTTGATATACTGTTGTTGGCGTATCTGTTGATCGTTAAGTTTCTTACGCTGGCGTATTACCTCGCCCAAAATTGCCGATTTCTTAGTCTGCTCCTTAAGCAATGAATTTCTTGCTCCCATCAAGCGACTTTGCTTGTTGAGAATTTGTCTGCCCAAATCGTGTTGGAATACGGCATATTCCTTTGCAAAGCGGGCTCTGCGGTACATTTGGGTTATACTTTTTGCACTAAGAATAAAAACAATACTATTGTCTATTTTGGGGAATTGGCGAGAAAAGCGCAAGGCAATGGCATATCGACGCTTCATTGTCGCCAGTTGGCCTTTGGTGGTGGATATTTCCGAACGCAAAACTTTCATTCGACCTTCGAGACTATCCATCTCTGCTTCCATGACACGAATGTGCTCAACACGTTCACCTAACTTTTGGTCGATGTAATTCAAATAGCTTTTACCATCCTTTACATCCTTACCTGTCTTCACCAAAGCTTGCTGGGACTGTTTGAGATTTTTCTGTAATTTTGTCTTTTGAGCCCTAAGTTCTTTTACCTTCTTGCTATTTTGAGCATAGAGCATATTGCTGGTACAGAATACCAACACGAAGCAACAAAATATTCGTAAAAGAATGTTAGACGGACTCATTTTTCAAACTATTCACGTTTATTCAACAGAAACCATGAGGAATATTTATGGTCACTTAACCAAAGATGATATCAAAGCATAGAACTGCTCGGATGTTAACTTGGTGTATGTGCTCAAATCTATTTGTGTTCGAGGATTCCATGAAGCATCATATCTGAAATTTGACAGTTGCATCATCATATCAATTGATTTCTTACCTGCATTGAAATTTAGTTTCAATTCCGATGGCAAGCTACGGTTATCAGGCAGGGAAACAAAAGAGTCGTACTCCCATTTAAGTCCATTTATTTGCAGATTGGATTGCTCACCCCAAAAAAGACGTTGAAATGCATCAAAAGTAATAATCTTACCCATCTTCAAAGACAACTCTTCGTACAGCATTTCTGTATATTGGTTTGTAACCTTGCTAACTATCAGGATCTTATCTTTAGTAATTTCCACGAAACCAACCTGAATACCAAATATGTATGTTGCGTTAAGAATTATGACATCATCGCGAAGCATCCTCAGGTTTCCTGACAAGCTAACGCCCTTTCCTTTTTCGTCCTTTATCTTAATGCTGGCGCGTGATAACACGGCATCACCGGATTTCCATTGAGATGTTGGTACACTTGTTTGTGCGTCAGACGTTTTACGCGAACTTGAACATGATGCAACAAGGACAATCAAAGCAATGCAAAATATGTATCTATAAAACAACTTCATATTTAAAATCATTTATAATATTTCTTCTTCTTGGCTTTCTTACGCAATTTTGGAGTGACATCATCATCCTTCTTCTGTAAGGCTAATCGCCAAAGTTGTACCGCACGCTCGGTCTCCCCATTCATCCAGGCTATATCTCCAGCATGTTCCAAAAGGACTCCAGACAATTCCTCATTAGAAAGCAAAAACTGTTCTGTGCTGTCTCTTGGAACAACCCTATCCATATAACTTTGAGCACCAATGTAGTCTTGTTGCATGAAAAGAATCCAAGCATAGGTATCTAAATAAGTTGGATTGTTAGGTTCGAGTTTAACAGTACGATAGCTCATCTCCTCTGCCCTGTCTAACTGTTCGTTTCTTAATGAAAGGAAATACGCATAGTTGTTAAGGCACAATATATTATCCTTATTATATACCAAGGCTGAATCATACTCTAAAAAGGCTTTGTCATATTCCCCTAAAGCATAATAAGCATCTCCTCGTTGCGTGAATACTTCAGAAATCAATTGGGGTTTAGTTTCTTCTGAACATAATCTTAATCCTCGTTCAAGCAATTCCAGAATACCCTCATAGTTCTTGGCATTCATCAATGCATAAGAAAGAAAATAATAATAGGTCAGATTACTTGGATAGTAATTTATAGCTCTGCGACACATCTCCTCCATTGAAAGAATATCTGCATTGCTGACATAATAAGTTGTTAGCCATTGCAATGCCATTTCGTTCTCTGGTTGGATATTTAGTATGCTATGCATCAAAGATGCTATATGTTGAGGAGACTTTTCTCTGTATTCTAAAAACAATGCATATAGAGTCAATATCTCCACATTTGTGGAATCAGAACCTAAAATATGCTCAAAGCGTTGTATAATTTCTTGGTCAGCTACAGAATCTTTGGGACTCGTCTGCACCATATTCTGCAATAGCAGAGTCTTCTTGCCTGATTCTGTTTCGGGAGAATATAATATAGAATCACGAACAGCAACATATAGACTATCCTGCCCGTTCATCTTATAATAATCAAGCATTGCCATCTGCAAGGAGACATTAGCAGGTTCTGACTTCTTAACCTCCTCGTATATCTGCATGGCCTTATCATAGTCACCTAACAATTGGTACTGATAACCCATATGAATACGATAAGACAAGTCTGCGGGATATTCTGCGCATAGTTGTTGCAACTCTTGAAAAGCACTAACACTATCCCCCATCTCCATATAAAGGTTAAATTTTTCAATAGACAAGGATGCCATTTTTCCTTCCAAAATCTCAAGTCTGTCATAGGTATGTATAGCATCCTCAACAAATCCAAGGTTGGCATATATCTGCGCCATTATGTTGAACACATCAGTACGATTGCTCTGCAACTTGCTCATTCTTTCCAGCAAGGGTAAGGCCTCCTCGTATTTTCTATCTTTGACAAGCAAAGAGACAAGTGTTTCTATATAGTTGCAATTGCACGAATCCTGCTCTAATGCCTTATAGAGCATATCAAAGGCCAAACTATCCTGCCCTAAATAGAATTTCATTCTTCCAAGCTGAAAGATAGCCTCCGGGGTATTGGGATTTATCTCAAGACAATGAGAATACAAGTCTGCTGCCGACGACACCTGACCATTCATCATGCATCGCGCTGCCTCGTTCATAAAATAGTCAACACGCGTTTGTGCATAAGCCAAACGATATGAAAACAATATGAACAATATAATTAGGACTTTCTTCATTTTACTCCGCTATGCCCAAATCCACCAGCACCACGCTCGGTTTCATTCAGAACCTCTACACTCAGGAAATCTATTTGCTCATATTTGGCGACTACCATTTGCGCTATTCTCTCACCATCATGAATCAAGAAATCGTCCTGTCCTAAATTTATCAGGATAACACCTATTTCTCCACGATAGTCTGCATCGATGGTACCAGGAGTATTCAACACACTAATACCATGTTTGAGAGCCAAACCGCTTCGAGGACGAACCTGAGCCTCATAGCCTTTAGGCAGAGCCATATACAACCCAGTTGGAACCAATACGCGTTGCATCGGTTTTAATAATATCGGACTTTCGATATTTGCCCTTAAATCCAAACCAGCACTACATGAAGTAGAATATTGAGGTAAAGGATGATGTGATTTGTTGAGTATCTGTATTTTAAGCATGGTATAGAAGATTAGAAAGACTCTTATTATAGGGTTGGGATTGACATACCATTTATTTTACGATACATATCCATTGCGTAGACATCAGTCATTCCGGATATATAATCTAACACGGCCATAATTCTTCCGTACAAGGTGGGGGCCTTAATATCGTATTGGGTAGAAACTCTGTTAATCAACAATTGAGAAAAGGCCTTGTTTGAATTGATGACAGCATGAACCATTAAATCAGTCAAAGTGGTTATAACCTTGAAACCTGCTATCTCAATGTCCATAACATCCTTGCTATTGTAAATACGCGAATAACTTACCTTTTCACAAGCATGATATGCCGCTTTAGGTACTTCGCTGATATGATCTATAAGACTACCTATAAATTCTCCTGCAAGAATATTCGCCTCGTTATTGACAAATACTTTTACGCATTCTGTTTCAAGCAGATTTATAACGCATGAACGTAGATAAACAATCTGTTCATTGGAATCCTCAACTGTATTCATGCGAGACAGAATTGTTTCCCTTTGGGCATCATCAAAATAGGACAATAGAAGTTCTTTGGTTTCTGGTGTTGTCAGAATCTTAAGCTTATGAGCATCCTCAATATCCATAATCTCGTAGCAGATGTCGTCGGCAGCTTCCACAAGATATACCAATGGATAGCGGGCATATCGTAAGGTTCCTTCTTCGCTATCAAAACGACGGATACCTAACTCTTCAGCAATTCTTTGATAAAACTCGATTTCATCACGAAAAAAACCAAATTTTCTTTTCCCGTTGGCAAGATTGCTACTAAAAGGATACTTAACTATTGATGCCAAGGTGCTATAAGTCATCACAAAACCTCCTTGACGACGACCCTTGAAATGGTGAGTCAGCAAACGAAAAGCATTGGCATTACCTTCGAAATTTATCAGGTCGTGCCATTGTTCTTCAGAAAGCGAATCTCCGGTTTCTTCGCAAAAATAGTCTTTAAGGAAACGTCCATCTCCTTCACTGAAATATGTTCCTATGGCCTTTTCTCCACTATGTCCAAAAGGAGGATTACCCAAGTCATGCGCCAAACAAGCGGCCGAAACAATACTACCCAACTCAACAATATGAGTGTCACGCAATTCGGGATGTTTCTCAAGCAACAGGCGACTGACATCATTTCCCAATGAACGTCCAACGCTACTTACCTCTAACGAATGTGTGAGCCTGTTGTGCACAAAAATACTTCCAGGCAAAGGAAATACCTGAGTCTTATTCTGCAACCTACGGAATGGAGCAGAGAATATCAATCTATCATAATCGCGTTGAAATTCCGTCCTATCGTCCTTCTTGTGAGGTTGTTGCTCTTGACCAAGTCTTTTGTTAGAAAGTAATTGTTCCCAAATCATTTCGGTGAGTGCAAATGCTATAGGTGTGGATTATATATGTTTGAATTTTAAGCCTTGGCAAACTCAGGATGCTCAGCCAAGTATGAATCTATATAACGCATGCGCTTTTCTGGCAATAGCTCGTCTATAGCAATCAATATACCTGTTTCCTCTACATTTCCAAACTCCTCGTTGATTGCCGTTCCGAATAGTTTCATTGTTGGCGACAACCCCATATATGCATTTACCAAGGGAGGAATATTGTATCCGCGTTCTCTGACAGCTTTGTTAAGTATTCGATAGTCTTGTTTGAATTCTTCCTCTACAAATAATTCGGGAAATTGGTCGATATTATTAACATAACCAAAAGGAACTATCGGACGAATTAGTTCGTCATGGTCGGGGAAGTGCTTATTGAGGAAATATATAATCATATCACGACTCATTCGGTCGAAAGAGGGATACATCGTGAATTTGCCAAACAAATAACGAACATTGGGTTCTATCACCGTAACAGCGCCCAAGCCATCCCACAAATTATCAAGAGCAAACAGTCCCTTGGTGCCCATACGGCTGCTCTGATATTCTAGTGTAACAAACGAACGTCCCAATTCGATAGTGTATGGAGCATATTCCCTCATAAACTTTTCGGAGAAGCGGAACATATGGCTTGTAGCAAGATTTGGTTGGCCATTAGGGGTAACTTCCCAATCACGACCTAAAATGTAACGATAACCTCCAAGTATCTCCTCTTCTTCGGGATCCCAAACAATGAGTTGCTTGTATGGATTGTCACATGTATCAAACTCATCCAAATCCATACTTTTGCCGCTTCCACCTCCGGCAGCTCTAAATGCTATTTCTCGTAATCTGCCTATCTCGCGCAAAGTATTCGGAGCATCTTGCCATGTGACGATATATATTTCGTTGCCACTTTTGTTTGTGCGGCGCAACTTGCGCTCTTCTGTCAACTCTGCCTTAATCAATTCGCGTGGAATCTTCGAGATAATTTCTTCCATACCAATTAGAACCTTGAGGTCTCCCTATTTGTATTTTACTGAATATACGTTACTTAATGGTTATCAACTTACCATTTATGTAGTACCCTCCCTTTGGCAGACCATTAAGCCAGTTTGTACCTTTATTGAGTCGGAATATGAGATAAAACATTCCATTTTGGGTATAAATAGGCAATATCTGCTTTTCAGGACTCTCTACCCTGACAGATTTTCCGACGACATACAATCCAACAGGACTCGCCGAGAAGCTCATTTTACCTGACACCACCTTACGCCCCTCCATAAAATTCATTTTGCTTATGGTGTCGGTTATTTGCTCTCCCTCCTTATGACCTATAATGCCAATTGGTGCCTCTGCCGACAAATTCAGCAGAGCACCAACTAACATAATTATGGTCAATATTTTTTTCATCATTTCAACATGCCCTTAAGCGCCTTATACTTTGACAACATCAAAGGCAAGAGGTTTATTCGTCTGGTTATATTTACTTAACCAACTGACCAGCAACATTATACTTCTTGCCAGCCTTTACGATAACAACACGGTTGTTCTCGATAATCTTGCCATCCTTAAACTCGGTAGAAAGAACATCGGTGATGCCGGTAGTTTCCATAGACACAATCTTATTGTTGTAGTTGAACTCGTACACCTCACCATACTTCTTCATGGTTCCTACAACTACTACAAATGTACCGACTGACAAATCATCAACAGATGTAAACTTCTCACCACCAATATTCAAACCGCTATAGCACTCAAACTGCTGAGACTCTTCTGTACCATCAGTAGAGATCCAATAAGTAATTGAACCATAAGTCGAATTGAAAGACTCAACCTTGCTAACGATACCCTTAACATATACCTCAACACCAAGACCACGGTTAGCCTCAATCAATGCACAAGCCTCCTCAACGGTATAAGCAGTTTCGGGAGTGTTGGCAATAGTCTTCATAGTAACCTCATAGGTCTTGCTTGCGGTAACGCCCTTATAAGTTGCAGTAATCTCAACACTCTTTGTATCCATTGTCAATTCAGCAGGATTGAATGACCATGTTACATTTTCTGTTACATCAGCAGTTGACTCATCATCAAAAGTAGCTGTTGCGAGCAAACCAGCAGGATTGAATGACTCGCTTTCATAATATTCTGTCTGCACAGTTGATGATTCTGTCAATGCAAGCGAAGTTGCCTGGGGAGCAGTAGATGTACCAACAACATAAGTAACTTTTATCTCTGTCATACGCACTTGTTTGATAGACGCAATCATAGAAATGCTAGACGCAGATCCTTCCCATGTACCAACCTTACCAGAATAGCTGTATGCTCCTGAAGTAGCATCAGTAAAACAGCCGGGGCCATATTCAGAAGTTCCACTTGCAGTGCAATTAATTTCAATTTTTGTTATATTACCTTCTGCGACAGAAACAGTAAAGGTTTCACCTTTGTAACATCTGTACTGTGTTCCGCTACCTAACATTCCTCTAGTTGTTTCGATTGTTACACCATCTTTCGTGCCTGTTTGCTTACCTGCTGTAGCAGACCAAACTTGATCAGCACCTATAATTGTCACGGTATACTCCTCAGCATTAACCATAGATACACCCATAAACAGGGCTACAATTGAGAGTAAAAGTTTTTTCATAAGCTTTTAATTTTTTAAGTTAATATAAAATTATTTTCTTTTAGCCTAAAGCAAAATGACATAATACGCGTATGCGCACATTATTTTTAAATATTGGCACAAAATTACAAAAATTAAGGCAGACGTACAAGAAAAGTCAACAAAAATAACCCTATGACACAAAGTATGATACAAAAAGTCAATACAAACCTACTTTTTATAGCGCAAAAGATAGTCATCAAGGTTTTGACCTAAAATTCGTTCAAAACACAAGCGAGCTGTTTTTGGAGTCACGAAACCAACCAATATACAATCCGACACAGAGGTAACCTCACCAAGTTTAATAAGACGCTTCAGTTCTTCCACACGATATGTCGTAATGTACTCATGTATATTATTATGTCCCTGGCTTCTAAGACACTGAAGCATAAGCTGACGGTTTATGCCGGTTTCATCGCATAGTTTATCTCGAGTAAAACCATTATTGAGCCACAAATCCTTATGCGTCTGCATCCATAACTGAACACGCACATAGCGTTTTTGGTTCATCTCATTAAAGTCCGAAAAAGATTCCTCTTCCTGTTGCTCTACAACTGGAGCATCAACCAACACCACCTTATCTACATCGTCGAGTTTGATATTCGGATGAGGCAGCTTTTGCATTAGGGTTTCAATTGAGTGGCACACCCAGAAATAATTAACCACCGTAAACATGGCAATGTAAACACAAAGCATCAATGGTGTATAATCAAGGGCAATATACAAGTATATAATGATTGAAAGACTCAGCACCACGGTATAGGCTATAAGCGACATTGGAAAGGTAGTCTTTTGTGCCATGCGCTTAGGAAGAATTATTATATTCAATGCATAATAAACCCCCAAGCCCAAAGCCATCACTCTAAGCACAAGATCCAATGACATTATATCAGTAAATAGCTCTTGAAAAGAGTAAACTTGCGTGAGTCTTTCGGCCGGAAAAATAGCAATCATATATATGATGGCTAAAAGCAAAATTGGACTTGCATATTTCAACATTCGACGAAACTCTAAGAAACCTGGTAAAGCAAGACCCAACGAATATATACTCTGAAGATAAATACCACCGACTAAAACCAAAAGCATATAAGGATTAAGGATACCCGGTGCACCTTTAGCTACAGAGTCGCCATACATTGCCACAATGAACAAAGTAACAGAGAATATCGCAAGCATCCATGCCAAACTCAAATATTGAACACGGTGCTTCGCCAAGATTCCGGTGATAATCATACCTGCGAAATGTGCCACGGCACAACAGGCAAAAACTATGGTTACTATGATAGCCTCTATCAACATTGGGTACAAAGATACTGAAAAAATATCGAACAGTCAAAATAACAATGACTTTTCAACACTAAATAAATAACATCGCTATCATAAAAAGCAAACAATGTTTGAGTTCAAACACAGTAATGTTTAAGACAAAAGAAAGTAATGACTTTATTTATTTAATATGGCGTCCAAAACATAACAAAAAAAGGGATACTACACATCCCTAAAAACAAAAGTCGAGGCACCACCAGGCACCTCGACTTTAATTCAATATTTTATTCCCACTCGATAGTAGCGCAAGGCTTGGGAGACATATCGTAGCACACACGGTTCACACCGGGAACCTCCTTTAGGATACGGTCAGTAATCTTCAGAAGGATGGGCCATTCTATCTGCTCGATAGAAGCGGTCATGGCATCAATGGTGTTCACGGCACGAATGATAACTGGCCAATCATAGCTACGGGCATTATCCTTAACACCCACGCTCTTGAAGTCGGGCACTACGGTGAAGTACTGCCATACTTTCTTATCGAGACCCGCCAAAGCGAACTCCTCGCGCAAGATGGCATCGCTCTCGCGTAAAGCCTCCAAACGGTCGCGAGTGATAGCACCAAGGCAACGAACTCCAAGACCGGGACCGGGGAATGGCTGACGGTAAACCATCTCGTAAGGTAAACCGAGTTCTACACCACATGCACGAACCTCGTCCTTGAAGAGTTGCTTCAGGGGCTCAACGAGTTCGAACTGAAGATCCTCGGGCAGACCACCCACATTGTGATGGCTCTTCACGCACTTGGCTGTCTTTGTACCACTCTCCACGATATCGGGATAGATAGTACCCTGACCAAGGAAGTCAATGCCACCTGCCAATTTGCGAGCCTCTTCCTCGAACACGCGGATGAACTCACCACCGATAATCTTGCGCTTCTGCTCGGGTTCAGCTACACCTTCCAACAAACCAAGGAAACGATCTGTAGCATCAACATATACAAGATTGGCGCACAACTGATTGCGGAACACCTCGACAACGTTCTCCGACTCACCCTTGCGCATCAGACCATGATTCACATGCACGCAAACAAGGTTGTCACCAATTGCTTTCAAAAGCAGAGCGGCAACAACAGAACTATCCACACCACCAGAGAGAGCAAGCAGAACCTTCTTGTCGCCTACTTGACGGCGAACCAACTCAACCTGGTCGGCAACGAAATTCTTCATATTCCAGTTGGCCTCAGCCTTACATGTCTCGAACACGAAGTCCTTAACGGCAGCCTTGATAGCCTCCTCGTCATTGGCAAACTCGGGCAACTTCACCTCGCAAAGTGCCTTGTCATGTCCAGCTGCCATCACAGGGAAACATGCCTCGTATATCTCGGGAAGGACATCAATCTCCACACCGTCGATAACATTGTTCTTGCCACCATTGATGATAACACCCTTCACATTGGGAAGAGCCTTCAATTCTTCAGCAGTAATGTCATGAGGATAGATTTCGCTATAAACACCCAAAGAACGGATAGCTCTTGCTACCACGGTGTTTTCATGACTTCCCAAATCCAGGATAACAATCATGTCTTGTTTCATAGGAAAATGTTTTTATGTAATATTTTATACGCAAATTTCAGTGCACAAAGTTACATAAAAATCAAAAAAGTTTGTATCAAATGGATGCAAAAATCATTCTACAATAAGTAGTTTTTTCACAAATGAACACAAATGAACATATAGGCTATTTATTTTCAAGAGAAGAAACGTTTTCGCTTAATTGCTCCACAACGGCACGAATTATGAGAATATCGTCTAATGGCCTATCTTTACTATCAGTTGGCAAAGCCTGAATTTCGCCAACTATAGCAAGTCCTTCTATAACCTCTCCAAACACAGTATATGCTCCATCTAAGTGCGGGCTACCCCCACAAACCTGATACTCATCTATCATAAACCTGTCAAGTTCTATCCCACGTCCTTTTAAATAAGAAACAGATCGCTTCATTTTACCTGGCGTCATTTTCTCTCCCCACACAATATAAAATTGAGAAGCACTACTTTCATAATCCGGATTCACATCGTCAGGTTCTCTTGCAGCAGCTACACTCCCTCGCGAATGATATAAATCTGGAAAGACTATCTCGGCGGGGATAGTATAATTAACATCAAAAGTATCACAAATAGCATTTTTGCGAACCAGAGGATCACCTGCCTGTATCATAAAATTCTCAATGACCCTATGAAATATTATTCCATCATAAAATCCTCGACCAACTAACTTTAGGAAATTATCTCTGTACTTGGGAGTCTGATCAGACAAAGCAATGCGAATATTACCCATATTAGTTTCAAGACGTACTACACTTCGTTTCTCTCGTTTTTGTGACTGAACAGGAAGAGAAACGAAAAGAAGCAGAAAGAATAAAATCTGAATGAATCTGTGCATAAAACAACTCCGCATAAACATAATTCATTGCAAATATACAACATTCTCCCCACCCGACAAATTTTATGAACAAAATATATCAACATCAGTCTTTTTAAATAAAAATACCGATTTCATCATATATTTTCATAACTACCGCGAATAAAGAGCAACATCTCCCTCGAAAAAAAATATACACTTTTAAAATTATTTTTACACATAAGTGGGGATTTGTGGGGGATTTTTGTATCTTTGCGTTGAAAATTTATTTAATAAGGTACGCACACATGAGATTCACCGGCAACATTGACGCGAAGACAGATGAAAAGGGACGAGTTTTCATCCCCGCAAACTTCCGCAAGGTATTACAACAAACCGACCTTGACGCACTGATTTTGCGCAAAGACATCTTTCAAAGATGCCTGGTTCTATACCCCGAAAAAGTATGGGACTCTATGGTGGATGCCATTGCACAACGCACTAACCCATTCGACAGGAAAGGCAGAGAGGCATTACGCGGATTTGTAGCCGGAGCCGAGAAAATTAACATTGATGGAAATGGCCGTATACTTATTCCACGGCGATATCTAGACTCGGCAGACATTCAAAGCGAAGTAAGATTCATCGGAATGGATAATTCCATTGAGATATGGAGCCGTCAGAAAGCCGAAGAACTATTAACAAACACAGAGAAACTCGCTGAAAACCTCGAACAAATAATGAACCCCGACACTTATGAATCCTGATTGCTATCATATCCCGGTAATGCTTGACGAATGCCTAGAAGGTCTTAACATAAAACCTGATGGCATATACATTGACCTTACATATGGAGGCGGTGGACATAGCAAAGAGATTGTAAAGAGACTGAACGCACAAGGACATCTTTATGGCTTTGACCAGGATCTCGACGCTATGGAAGGTGCCATAAAGGACGAAAGGTTCACTTTCGTTCGAAGCAATTTCCGATTTATAAAAAATTGGATGCAATATTATAGTATAGAGAAGGTAGATGGCATTTTAGCAGACCTTGGAGTAAGCAGCCATCATTTGGACGAGGGAGAAAGGGGGTTTTCTTTCCGATATGATGCTCCGCTTGACATGAGAATGAATCAGGCTGGCAAAATAACAGCCAAACAGATTATAGCAGAATATAGCGAAGAACAATTAGCAGATATCTTCTACTATTATGGCGAACTGAAGCAAAGTCGCAAAATTGCGTCAAAAATAGTTAAACATCGTAGCACTACCGAAATTACCACAACCGGTCAACTTGCAGAGCTCGTAACACCCCTATTGGGTTTTGGCCGTGAGAAAAAAGATATGTCGAAACTTTTCCAGGCCCTGCGCATTGAGGTAAACGGAGAAATGAAGGTGCTTCGCGAAATGCTTGATAATGCAACAGATTTGTTGGCCCCTAAAGGTAGATTAGTAATAATGACGTATCATAGCCTTGAGGATCGCATTGTAAAGAACCACATGAAGGGAACCGACAAGAAGAACAAAGATAGTGCTAACAATCAGGCTTTGATTTTTGGACAAACCAAAACACCTCTGAAACAGATAAACAAAAATGTCACTACAGCAAGTGATGCAGAAATCGCCGAGAACCCAAGGAGCAGATCAGCCAAATTAAGAATAGCAGAGAAGTCATGAAGAAAAATACCACCGAAAACGAAATACCAACAAAAAAAGGGAAACTTCTAAATGCTATTGGCAATACCATTGGAGACGAAATAGCCTTAAAGCAATGGAGAGGTGCCTTACAACAGTTGAGCAAGGATGGCAAGTGGTTCAAGGACCAAATAACATTGATAGTACTCATAGTCATTGGTCTCATCCTATACATCACATGCAGATACCAGGCACAACAGGAAGCTATTCTTGAAGAAAAACTGAGAAAGGAGTATCAGGACTGGAAATTCAGGGCATTAACAAGAAATAGCGAACTGACACTGCATTCAAGACAAAGCCAAATCGAATCTGCTTTGAACGCATTCGGAGACAGCACACTAAAAGTTAGCACAGAAGCACACTATACCATATACAAGAAAACTGACTCAAAATGAAACCTGACAAAAGCAATAGTATCAAACGTTTCATAGTCATCATCATTATCCTATGTATCGCATGCATCTACATTGCGAGCAAAGCCTTGCACACGATATTTTTCGACAGAGAATATTGGGTTGAGGTAAGCAAAACGCTTATACATGAAAACATTGATATCCCTGCAACCCGAGGAAACATCTACGATTGCAAGGGTAGGTTGATGGCGGGTTCTGTACCAGAATATATCTTGTATATGGATTTTGTCGCCTACGACAGAGACTCGTTAACCAGGGCAAAGGCACAAGCATGGAGAGACTCTGTTTTCATCGCAGAACTTGACACTATTTCCGCCGGATTGGCAAGAATATTTCCCGACAAGAAAAGAAATCTACAAGAGAATACCAAATGGTATCGCAACCGATTGCTTAAAGGGTACAAGCGAAAGAGCAGAGCATGTCGTATATATCCAAGGATAGCCACTTACATCCAGTACAAGGAATGTAAAGAGTTGCCTTTATTTAAAGAAAGCGGCAACAAAGGTGGTTTCTACACAAAAACCATCATGCAAAGAAAACATCCATATGGTTCTTTAGCCAATCGAACACTTGGAAGTCTGAGAACCGACTCCAACGCTGCAAAAAATGGTTTGGAGTTAAGCTACGACAGTATACTAAGAGGAGAGAACGGCATAGCGCACAGCATGAAAGTGCGCAATAAGCGTATCCAAATAATTGACAAGGAACCTGTTGATGGACATGACCTGATTTCTACCATTGATGTGGACATACAAGATATGGCAGAAAAGATTTTGGTTGCACAACTAAAAGATCCAGAGATAAATGGTGACCTTGGTATGGTGATTGTCATGGAAGTCGCCACTGGCGAAGTCAAAGCCATTGTGAACATGCATAGAGGAAACGACGGTAAATACTACGAAATGAAAAACAGTGCCGTCAGCGACTTGATGGAACCTGGCTCTACTTTTAAAACGGCCAGCATGATGCTCGCTCTTGACGAAGGAAAGGCGACACTTAGCACAACTGTAGACTGTACGGGTGGTATATATCCCATGTATGGACGAAAAATGAAAGATCACAATTGGCATCGTGGAGGATATGGAATACTTACCTTTTCACAGATATTAGAACAGAGTAGCAACATCGGGGTTAGTCGCATTATAGATGATGCATTCAAAAATGATCCTCAAAAATATGTAGATGGTCTACGCAGAATGGGAGTTGGCATACCTCTAAACCTTCCTTTCGTTGGCAAGGGAGAACCTCTGATTCCGCAACCTAACAGCAAAAAAAGGTATTGGAGTAAGTCGGACCTCCCCTGGATGAGCATAGGTTATGTTACACAACAGCCGGTCATAAGCACACTTACCTTCTACAATGCCATAGCCAACAATGGTAAAATGGTTAAGCCTAAATTCATTAAGGCAGAAATGTGCAACGGAGAAGTAGTAAGAGAATTTCCTACCGAGGTATTGATTGAACAAATTTGCAAACCATCAACTCTAAAGGATATCCAATTCTGTTTAAACAATGTTGTAAGCATTGGTTTAGGCAAGAAAGCAGGCAATGGAGGAAAACTCTTTCAAGTTAGTGGCAAAACAGGAACGGCACAGATCGCTAACGGTAGAGCTGGATACAAAAATGGCATTCCTCGCTACATGATAAGTTTCTGCGGTTACTTCCCTTCTGAAGCCCCGAAATACAGTTGCATTGTCAGCATTGTCAAAAAAGGTTTGCCGGCATCTGGCGGAACACATTGCGGTCCGGTGTTCAGGCAAATTTCACAATACATTATGGCACAATGTTTTGAACGCGAAGCTTCGGAAGTTGCGGATAGCCTATCGGTCTTTGTACCAAGAAGTAAAAACAAGTCCTCTACCGAAAATGAGAATCTCACAATTATTCCTGACGTGGTAGGCATGGGAGCAAAAGATGCCGTGCATATGATGAAAAAGCGTGGACTTGATGTGAAATTAGAAGGATGTGGTACAGTTAAATCTCAAAGCGTCTCAGCTGGTAGTGAGGTAAATAATCAAGAAACAATAATTCTTTACTTAGAATAGTTACAACCATATATATATATAAGGTGTATGAAACTCAAAGAACTATTATATAATTGTAAGCCAACAAGTGTTTTAGGTAATACAGACATAAACATTAAGGGGATTGAAATCGACTCTCGCAAATGTACTGAAGCTAGTATTTTCATAGCTGTTAAAGGAACACAAACAGATGGTCACCAGTATATCAACAAAGCTATTGAAAATGGGGCATCATGCATCGTTTGCGAATGCATGCCGGAAAATATTGTTCCAAACATCACATATATTACCTTCGATAACACAACTCCTATTGTTGGTCATCTTGCGACAACCTTCTTTGGCAATCCAACAAAACGGATGAAACTTATTGGTGTGACAGGTACTAACGGAAAGACAACTATAGCCACTACACTATACAATATCGTAAGACGCATGGGGTACAAAGCGGGTCTTTGTAGCACTGTTTGTAATTACATTGATGGAGAGGCATATCCTACTGAATGCACTACACCAGACCCCATTACACTTAATTCCCTTTTGGGTAAAATGGCTGAAAAAGGATGTGAATATGCTTTTATGGAGGTGAGCAGTCATGCTGTAGACCAACACCGAATATCGGGTTTGAACTTTGCTGGTGGTGTTTTCACAAACCTTACTCGCGACCATCTAGACTATCACAAGACCTTTGACAATTATAGAGATGCGAAAAAAGGATTCTTCGACCAACTCCCCAAAGGTTCTTTTGCAATTACCAATGCTGATGACAAAAATGGAGCAGTTATGTTGCAAAACACCAAGGCAACCGCAAAGACTTATTCTATACAGAGCAGTGCAGACTTCCATGCAAAGGTATTGGAAGAAAGTTTTGAGGGGATGAATTTGGATATAAACGGCACAGAAGTGTTTGTTCAGTTTGTTGGAAAATTCAACGTACAGAATATCCTTGCCATATATGGAACACTATGTATGATGGGTTTCGACAAACAAGACGCGCTTGTACAATTGAGTGCAATGAGACCCGTGAACGGTCGCTTTGAAACTTTTAGATCTGACAAAGGAGTGACAGCCGTCATAGACTATGCTCACACGCCAGACGCGTTGAAAAACGTGCTCAGCACCATAAACGAAGTGTTGCAAGGCAAGGGCAAATTATGGACTATATGCGGTGCTGGAGGCAATAGAGACAAGGGCAAAAGACCACTCATGGCCCAAGAAGCGGCAAAGCAAAGCGACAGGATAATAATAACAAGTGACAATCCAAGAGATGAGGATCCTCAAGACATAATAAATGACATGCTTGCGGGATTAGACAAAGAAGGTTTAGACAAAACTATTAGCATTGTTAATAGAAAAGAAGCAATCAGGACGGCTTGTATGACGGCACAAAAAGGCGACGTCATCCTTATTGCGGGAAAAGGTCACGAAGATTATCAAATAATTAAAGGTGTCAAGTATCACTTTGACGATCATGAAGTTGTACGCCAAGTCTTCGGTTTAGAAAATTAACAATACTGCAGAAATAAAACTTGTTTAATTAAATGCTATACTACCTTTTTAGATATTTAGATCAATTTGGTATCAGTGGAGCAGGAATGTGGCAATACATTTCATTCCGCGGTCTGCTAACATTGGTGCTTAGCCTGCTCATTTCGATGTGGTTCGGACAATACTTCATTCAATGGATGAAGAAAAGGAACATTAGCGAATCACAACGTGATGAGAGCATCGATCCATATGGTGTGGAGAAAAGAGGTGTTCCCACTATGGGAGGAATTATAATACTGGTCTCTATTATCGTCCCATGCCTGCTTTTGGGAAGACTAAGAAACATCTACATGCTTATGATGATAGCCACGACGATATGGCTTGGTTTTATCGGTTTTATGGATGACTATATAAAACTTAAAATTAACAAAGATGGTCTCAAGCCCATATACAAAATTGCAGGACAGGCAATTCTTGGTTTAGCCATTGGTCTGACTATGTGGTATAGCCCAGATGCTGTAATTCGAGAAAACATCAGCATATCGCATAATAAGGAGACAGAAACAGTCATACATAAAAGCGAACCAGTCAAGAGCACAATCACAACTATTCCTTTTGTAAAGAACAACAACCTTAATTATAGTGAACTTTTCGCTTTTCTGGGTGAATATAAAACTTTAGCAGGATGGATTTTCTTTGTTTTCCTCGTAACATTTGTTGTTATGGCTGTAAGCAATGGGTCGAATCTTAACGATGGAATGGATGGAATGTGTGCGGGTAATTCTGCCATTATGGGCATTGCTTTAGCTATTCTTGCCTATGTATCCAGTCATATTACATTTGCAGGATATTTGAATATCATGTTTGTTCCAGGTTCAGAAGAGTTGGTGATATTCCTACTTGCCTTTGTAGGTTCACTAATCGGTTTTTTGTGGTACAATGCATATCCCGCACAGGTGTTTATGGGAGATACTGGAAGCCTTGCAATTGGAGGCATTATTGCGGTAACTGCCATAATCATACACAAAGAATTGCTTATACCAATAATCTGTTTCGTGTTTGTACTAGAAAGTGCAAGTGTCTTGCTGCAAACCAACATTGCACGAATGGGCAACAAGCGAGGTGTAAAATGGAGAGTATTCAAACGCGCACCAATTCACGATACATTCCGAATCAAACCAGGACAATTAAGTCCAGATCTAAAAATATTTATAAATTGGCCTAAAGGGTGCTGGCTTGAAAGCAAAATCACAACAAGGTTTTGGATTGTAACAATAATTATGGCTTCGCTAGCTATAGTAACATTGAAAATAAGGTAATAAGAATGAAAAAGATAGCAATACTCGGTGCTGCGGAAAGTGGCGTAGGAGCGGCAATCCTTGCTCTAAAGAAAGGATTTGACGTATTTGTCAGCGATATGGGGCAAATAAAGGAAAAGTATAAAAATGCCCTCAACGAACACAACATTGAATGGGAAGAAGGTAACCATAGCACTACAAGAATACTTGATGCAGATGAAATCATCAAGAGTCCCGGCATACCTGATAATGCACCAATCATTGTACAGGCTATTGAAAAGGGTATTCATATAATAAATGAAATTGAATTTGCAGGCAGATACTGTGACGCAAAAATGATTTGCATCACGGGCAGCAATGGTAAAACTACCACAACAAGCCTCATCTATCATATTTTGAAGAATGCTGGCTATAATGTTGGATTGGCGGGTAACATCGGACGCTCCTTGGCGCTTCAAGTCGCCGAAGGATGTACCTACGATCACTATGTAATAGAGCTGAGCAGTTTCCAATTAGACAACATGTATGATTTCAGGGCCAATATTGCAGTATTGCTCAATATTACTCCAGACCATCTTGATCGATACGACAATGATATGCAGAAATATGCAGATTCCAAGATGAGAATTCTTCAAAATCAAAAAGAAGATGATGCATTCATTTATTGGGCAGATGACCCAATAATTAAGAAGGAACTGGAAAGATTTGGGATTAAGGCACAAAATTGTCCCTTCTCAATTCTGAGCAAGAATGGTATGATTGGGTACATTGAAGACGGGAATTACCATCTTGAGACACCAACACCATTTAATATGGAGCAAGAGTCGCTATCACTACATGGCAAGCACAACATGTATAATTCGTTAGCTGCCGGTATAGCAACACGATTGGCAGGTGTGAAGGACGAAGACCTTAAGAAAAGTTTAGGAAACTTTCAAGGTGTAGAACATAGATTGGAAAAAGTTGCCTCCGTTTGTGGCGTAACTTACATCAACGATTCTAAAGCAACCAATGTTGACGCATGCTGGTACGCTCTTGAAAGCATGACCAGTCCTACAATTTTAATAGTAGGAGGTAAAGACAAGGGAAATGATTATGACTCGATAAAACCTTTGATAAAGGAAAAGTGTAAAGGCTTAGTATTTTTAGGTGCAGACAACAGCAAACTTCATGGTGCCCTTGGTGATATGGGCATAGAGATAGCAGACACCCACAGCATGAACGATTGTATCAAGGCCTGCTGCCAAATGGCAAAACCAGGCTATACTGTTTTACTAAGTCCGTGTTGCGCAAGCTTTGACCTGTTCAAAAATATGGAAGATCGCGGTGAGCAATTTAAGGAACTTGTGAGAAATTTATAAATAGTAACGATAAATTCTACTAAAGAATCCAACAATGATAAACTGGAGTAAGAAGAATTTTCAGGAAAATGGTTTCATGCAAGGAGACTGGGTACTTTGGATGATATTCATTGTACTTTGTTGTTTCTCTATTGTTGTTGTATATAGTGCTTCAAGCAATATGACGTATAGTTCAGGTAAATACTGGGCTCCTATTATGCGTCATGGCAGTTTCATTCTGCTTGGGGTCGGTTTCACCTGGATAATGCATATATTGCCATGCAAGCTCTATAAGTTACTTGGACTTGGACTTATGCTACTTGCACATATACTCTTGATATGCGCTCTCTTTACAGGAAAAATTAACGGGGCTGCCAGGTGGGTGGGCATTGGTGATATCACCTTCCAGCCAAGCGAATTCGCAAAACTTGGGCTTGTGATGACAACAGCTTTCATTTTCAGTGTATTTAGGGACAAAAATGGAGTAAACACCTTTGGTTTGAGAATTGCTCTTGTCAATATGGCGTTTGCACTTTTGCTAATTGTTACGGAGAACCTTAGCACAGCCGTCCTTATTGGTACCGTCATGTTCTGTATGTGCTTTTATGCGCAAGTATCAAAAAAGTTTCTTTTATGGGTATTAGGCGGAGTGATAGCTTTAGGTCTTGCTGGATACCTCACACTCATTAGCATTCCAGAAAACACACTAAATGACTGGAAAAAAAATTCAAGTGGAATATTGCATCGTGTACCTACATGGGTTAACAGAGTGACTGGATCTGAAGAACGACCTGAAGATCCCAAGAAATATGACATAAACAACAACATGCAGGTAGGGCATGCCCATATTGCAATCGCAACAGGAGGCCTAACCGGATTGGGACCTGGCAATTCCGTTGAAAGAGATTATCTTCCTCAAGCCTTTTCCGACTTTATTTATGCCATATTAATTGAAGAGTGGGGATTGGGTATTGGGTTTGTTGTTATGTTCCTATATATTCTTCTTCTTATACGCTCATACTATATTGCACGGAAATGTGAGTCATTGTTTCCTGCATATTTGATAATGGGATTGTCTCTCATGCTTGTAGTTCAAGCTTTGATAAACATGGCTGTTGCTGTTGGAGCAATGCCAGTAACTGGCCAACCTCTTCCACTCATCAGCAGAGGCGGTACAAGCACATTTGTCAATTGCGCCTACTTTGGCATAATGCTGAGTGTTAGTCGCTCGGCTCGCAAAATAGAAGAAAAACACGAACCACAAAAAGAGGAGGCAACAGAATGAAGAATCCACGAATTATCATAAGCGGAGGTGGTACTGGCGGTCATATTTTTCCTGCAATAAGCATAGCAAACGCATTGAAGAAGATGCATCCTGATGCGGAGTTCCTATTTGTAGGTGCAGAAGGACGTATGGAGATGCAACGCATCCCTCAAGCTGGGTATAAGATTGTAGGATTACCAGTAAAAGGACTTTTACGTCCATTATGGAATCCACGCAACATTGCCATTCTATGGGATTATATCAGAAGCAAAAAGCTAGTAAAGAATATCATTAAAGACTTTGCTCCTGATGTTGCGGTAGGGGTTGGTGGTTATGCAAGTGCTGCAACTCTAAATGCTGCATACGAGATGGGTATTCCGTGCCTTATACAAGAACAAAACAGTTTTGCAGGACTTACGAATAAGACCTTAGCAAAAAAAGCACAAAAAATATGTGTTGCTTACGAAGGCATGGAACGTTTCTTTCCTGCAGAAAGGATTTTACTCACAGGCAACCCAGTAAGACAAAATCTTGTAAGCAACAATATCACAAAGGAAAGCGCTGCATTAGAATTTGGACTCAGCTCCAACAAACCAACAGTATTGCTTATTGGGGGTAGTCTTGGAGCACGAACTCTTAATAATAGCGTATTAAAATCATTGGAACTTATACGCCAAAGCCAGGTTCAGTTCATTTGGCAAACAGGCAGCTACTACAAAAATCATATCGCACATGAATTGGAGAAACACTCTATTCCATCGAATCTCTTCGTTACTGATTTTATTCGTTCAATGGAAAGTGCGTATAAAATCGCTGATTTGGTGATAAGCAGGGCAGGAGCCAGTAGCATCAGCGAATTATGTCTTTTAGGCAAGCCTAGCATATTAGTTCCCAGTCCTAATGTTTCAGAAGACCATCAAACACACAATGCGATGGCACTTGTAAACAAGGAGGCTGCCATAATGGTAAAAGATGCGGATGCAGAAAGTTCCTTGATACAATTGGCCATTAATACTGTTAAAGACACTGCACTTTTAAACAAACTTGGCAATAATGCACAAGCAATGGCTCTAAAAGATTCTGATATTAAAATTGCAGAGGAAGTAATTCGTTTAATCAACAGAAAATAAGACAACATATGCAAGCGGTATATTTCATAGGTATTGGAGGCATTGGCATGAGTGCCATTGCACGTTTTTTCCTTAATTCCGGTATTTTTGTGGGAGGTTATGACAGAACGCCGTCTCCATTGACAAAAACTTTGGAGGAGGAAGGTGCTGTAATACACTATGAAGATGATATCCGGTTGATTCCACAAGCATGCAAGGAAAAGAATAATTGCCTTGTGATATATACTCCAGCAATACCAGATACACACAGCGAATTAAACTTCTTCAGGGAGAATGGTTTTGACCTGCAAAAAAGAGCACAAGTATTAGGCACCCTTACACGATCTTTAAAAGGGTTGTGCGTCGCCGGCACACATGGAAAAACAACAACATCCAGCATGCTTGCACATCTTTTGAACCAAAGTCACATCGGATGCAATGCCTTTTTGGGTGGTATAACAAAAAACTATGGAACTAATTATCTTCTTTCAAAAGAAAGTCCATATGTTGTAATAGAAGCTGATGAGTTTGACCGTTCATTTCATTGGCTCACACCATGGGCAAGCGTAATCACATCTACAGATGCAGACCATTTGGATATTTATGGAACCGAAGAAGCATATTTGGATTCCTTCAGCAAATACACAAGCCTGATTCTGCCTGGTGGAGCATTGATATTACACACAGACCTCAAAATGGTTCCCCAAACCCAAGAAGGAGTAGCAACATACTATTACAGCATAGACAAAGGTGACTTTCATGCTGAAAATGTCAAAATTGGCAATGGCAGAATAACATTTGATTTTGTTTCTCCAATAGAAAATATTAAAGATATAGAACTTGGCGTTCCTGTTGCGATTAATATTGACAATGGCATTGCAGCAATGGCACTGGCACAAATTGCTGGAGCTGAGAGTGAAGAAATAAAACAAGCGATGCTTTCGTTTGGGGGAGTCGACCGCCGCTTTGACTTCCATGTCAAGCAAGACAAAATCGTCTATATATCTGACTATGCTCACCATCCAGAAGAAATCAAACAAAGCATCCTAAGTATCAAACAATTGTATGAAGGCAAACGCATCAGAGTTATTTTCCAACCTCACCTTTATACCAGGACACGCGATTTTTACAAGGAATTCGCTGAGACATTATCCTTAATCAATGATGTGGTGCTTTTGGATATTTATCCTGCACGCGAAGAACCCATCCCTGGCATAACTTCTAAATTGATACTTGAGAATATCAGTCTTAACACCAGCAAGCAATTATGCAAGAAAGAGGAGTTGATGAATCTGATAAATAAAGATGATTTTGATGTTCTTGTAACACTGGGAGCGGGTGATATTGAAAATTTCGCAACCGAAATAACCAAGAAACTAATGGAATAAGAGAATGAAAATTGCAATCAAAATTATATTATTGTTAGGAGTCTGTGGATATATAGCTTTTGCTCTGAGTACCATGGCAAAGGACAAAACCGCACAATTCTGCAACGGTATCCAAATAACAATCGTGGATTCTGCAAGGAATTCGTATCTTTCAAATCATTATATAAAAAAATTGATTACAGATACAAAACTTCCTATTGCAAAGACAAGATTGAAGGATATAAATATAAATTTGATAGAAAATGTTGTAACAAGCAGTCCATATATTGATTCAACTATCTGCTACTATAATCCCGAAAATATAATGTGCATCAAGGTTTTTCCTAGAACACCGATTTTGCACGCCATACCGAATTCTGGAGAAAACTTCTATATGGACATTAACGGCAACAATATGCCGTCAAACGAATTTCTCCTAGATTTATGCTTATTCACTGGTAATGTCAATAAAGAAAATGCAAAACAATTCGTACATTTGGCAACCTACTTAAACGAACATAAAACCTGGAGTAAGGAAATTCAGCAAGTTAACATCAACAACAACAATCAAATTGAACTTATTCCCTTTACAGGAGAACATATAATCATTCTTGGAGACACATCTGATATTGAAGACAAAATGGAACGGTTGGACTTATTCTATAAAGAGGGGTTAAGCAAAACCGGATGGGACAAATACAGCATAATTAATCTAAGTTATAAAGACCAGGTAGTTTGTACAAAAAGAAATAAAAAATAAAGAAATAATATTATGGCAGCAGAAAAAGACATTATCGTAGCATTGGAGTTGGCAACGACAACCATCCGAGCTATTGCAGGACAACGTATGGCAGACGGCAGTATGCAAGTATTAGCCTATGCTGAAGAAAATGCAGCTAACTGCATTCGTAAAGGAGTTATTGACAACATTGACAAAACAACTCAAGCAATCTCAAGAGTTCTTGGCCAGATTGGGTTGCAGATAGGCCATACTATTTCACGTTTCTATATTGGATTGAGCGGTCAATCCCTTCACTCTGTTCCCAATTGCATCAAACGTTCGTTTACAGAGAAGACACAAATCAGTAATGAAATGATTGACCAATTGATGGATACAAACCGAGGCATTGTCTATACCGACTCTCAAATCCTTGAAGTCATACCTCAGGAATACAATGTTGGCAACAGAGCCGTTTCTGATATTGTTGGCATGCAGGTTGAAAACTTAGAGGCTAACTTTCTCAATATAATTGCTCGAAATTCTTTAACCGAGAATATTGAGAAATGTATCCAAACCACCGATTACGAAATTGCTGAATTACTTATAACACATCAAACGCTTGGCGACACTATATTAAGCGCCAGCGAGAAACGTTCTGGTTGTGCATTGGTAGACTTGGGAGCTGATACAACTTCTGTAAGCATCTATACAAACAATATACTACGCAAGCTTATTGTATTGCCCATTGGAAGCAACAATGCCACGATTGACCTTGCAAAAACTCTTAACATAACAACTGAACCCGAAGAGGCAGAAAACCTCAAAGTAAAATACGGACGCGCCTGGACGGAAAATGCTGAAACTTCTAAAAACAATATTATTTCTATTTCACACGACAGAAGTACTACCGAATATCAAATCTGCAGCACCATCGAAGCAAGATACGAAGAAATTATACTTAACATCTGGGCCCAGATAATGGAGTATAAGGACAAACTCACCTCTGGCATCATTGTTACAGGTGGAGGAAGCCAGATAAAACAATTTGACGAAGCATTCAAGAACCTTACAAAAAGTAGCAAAATGGTACGTATCGTCAAAGGACTCCCTGCAGATGTTACCATTGCACCAAATGTTATAATTTCCGACAACGGACGAATAAACAGCATACTATCCTTACTTCTCCACGGAAACCAAAATTGTATAATCCATGAAGCAAAGGATCCCATTGCCGAAGAAGAGACTACTGTTCAAGAGTCAACTACTGAGTCTGCACAAAATATTGTTGAGCAAGAAGATTTGACAGAAGAACGAGAAGAAACAAATGAAAATAACAATTCTACCAAAAAGAAGAAATCTTTCTGGCAGATACTCAAAGACGCTCTTGAAGAAGACAATTGATAGCAAGCATCTAACTTTTTTCACAACATCAAAAAATAACTGAATATGAATTCTACACAAGATATGAACTTTGATTTAGGTCTTCCTATCACTGACCTTCCTCAGACAAACAATTGCATCATCAAGGTTATTGGTGTCGGTGGTGGTGGTTGTAATGCAGTTAACCATATGTATCGCGAAGGCATTCACGATGTATCATATGTAGTATGCAACACAGACAAGAAATCTCTTAACGATTCCCCCGTTCCAAACCACCTTCAATTAGGTGATGGTCTTGGTGCTGGCAACCGTCCAGAAAAAGCAAAATTAGCCGCAGAAAACAGCATGGAGGCTATTAAGGAGATGCTAAACGACGGAACACGTATGGTATTCATTACTGCCGGAATGGGAGGTGGAACAGGCACTGGTGCCGCTCCTATTATAGCACGATGTGCAAAAGATTCCGGAATACTCACGGTAGGTATCGTCACCATACCCTTCATGTTTGAAGGAATTGTTAAGATAAAACAAGCCCTCGTAGGCGTGAGAGAGATTTCTAAACACGTTGATGCACTCCTTGTAATAAATAATGAACGCTTGCGCGAAATATATCCAGGCCTCACCCTCCTAAACGCTTTTGCCAAAGCCGATGACACACTTACAATAGCAGCAAGAAGCATTGCAGAAATAATAACAATGCATGGCATAGTAAACCTGGACTTCGAGGATGTTACCACAGTATTAAGAGATGGTGGGGTGGCAGTAATGAGTACTGGCTATGGCGAAGGCGAGAATCGCGTGACAAAAGCTTTAGAAGAAGCTTTAAAATCACCTCTCTTGAACCACAACGACATTTTTAACTCACAAAAGGTACTTCTGAATATCAATTTCTGTTCTGACAACGATCAGGATTCGTTGATGATGGAAGAAATGAATGAGATACATGAGTTCATGGGTAAGTTCCGTCAAGATGTTGAAACAAAATGGGGTCTTGCCACAGATTCTGAACTTGGAGGTAAGGTGAAAATTACTTTGTTGGCAACAGGTTTTGGCTTAAATGGTATAACCAATGCCATAGAGCCTCAAGAACAAACCCCAACTCCTACCCCAACTAACGATGAGGATTTTGACGAAATGATAGGTGTATATTACACTGCTTCCGATAAAAAACATAACCACGAGCGACACAATATCTTCATCTATTCTGAAGAAAACATTGATAATGATGATATAATCTCTCAGGTTGATGCCACTCCAACAAAAAGTCGCACTAAAGAAGATCTTAAGCGCCTCAAAGGCAAACTTGATGCATAATTTTAGTTAAGAGAATAATTCGCGAAGGGTTTCCAAACTCTTCAACTCTCCAAAGCCTGGCACATGCAAACGATAATAACGTAATATTATCTCAAGCATGTGCCAACGTTTTTTTCTTGGTATTTTAAGGTGACGCATCTGAGAATAGTCAGTTCTTAATAATATTGGCAAGTATACGGCATCACTTGTATCTAAATATTGTCCGTGATTAGGAACAGTCATTGTAAAACATGACAAAGTCAAGTCATACATACTTCTTTTAGTGTAACCATCCAAACCTGGAAGAATGCCAATAAAACGAGTCATCCTAATCATAAAGAACAAGTGAAAGGTTGTGAAAGCAGAGGAACTTTCGTCAAACCATAAGAGGGAATTCTCTATATATTCATACAGAATTTGATTTTCTCCTTCTCCCCTCAAAGCATGAAATAGAAAATCGCCAAGAAAAATTGCAACAGCAGCCTTAGGAGGGTTATACGGAATGTCTTTCCATGGCAAAGATATTGACACCTCCGACAACTTTTGGATTTCATTCCCGACACGATAGTCGACAGAAACCTCTAAAATATTCAAAACTTGCCAAAAGGTATTCTTGCCAGCGAATCGAGAGCCTCTGGATAGCCTGACCATTGTTGTAAAAAAACCAAAGTCTTTTGAAAACAAAGAGACAACTATCTGACTATCACTATACTTTAAAGTTCTTAAGACTATTACCTTAGTTCTTTGCATTTAAAAATATCTATTTTACAATGCGAAATTAGGCAAATCGCTTAAAAAGAGGGTAAAAACGTAATAAAACACACTAAATATAGCATTTTTTTTTGAAAATATTTTGCAGAATAAAAGTTTCGTCATACCTTTGCACCGCAAAACGGAACAAAACCGATTAAGCATAGGCAAAAAAGCCGAAGGTAAGGTCCCTTCGTCTATCGGTTAGGACGCAAGATTTTCATTCTTGAAAGAGGGGTTCGATTCCCCTAGGGACTACTAATTAAAAAGAAATAGACAAACTAACATGGCAAATCACAAGTCATCTTTAAAGAGAATCCGTCAGGAGCAGAAGAGAAGACTCCACAACAGATACTACGCTAAGACTATGCGTAATGCTGTTCGTAAGTTGCGCGCTACCACAGATAAGGCAGCTGCAATCGAAATGTACCCCAGCGTTCAGAAGGCTTTGGACAAGTTGGCTAAGATCAATATCATCCACAAGAATAAAGCTTCTAACTTGAAGAGCAAATTGGCTCTGTACATCCAGAAGTTGGGTTAATTCTTTGATTCTCTCAAACTGATTAGAGAAATATAACGACTTCCCTTATGGGAGGTCGTTTTTCTTATTCATAGATACACGTTCATTCCGTTTCCAAACGACATTACAGCACCACACAATCGTACCACCACAAGCAACAAATTCAGAAGGTAAAAAAGTACCTTTTTTATAATACTTTTTATCATAATTTTTGTATCTTTGTACCCATATAAGACAATTATCAACTATGAACGATACAATGAACAACAATTCCAATTACAGTGCCTCCAACATCCAGGTCCTTGAAGGTTTGGAAGCCGTACGCAAACGCCCAGCTATGTACATTGGCGATATCAGCAAAAAGGGCTTGCATCATCTTGTTTACGAAACCGTAGACAATTCTATTGACGAGGCATTGGCTGGATATTGCACTCACATTGAGGTAACAATCAACGAAGACAACAGCATAACCGTACAAGACAACGGTCGTGGTATTCCCGTAGACATACACGAGAAGGAGGGCAAGAGTGCACTTGAAGTTGTTATGACAGTATTACATGCCGGAGGTAAGTTTGACAAAGGTTCATACAAAGTTTCTGGCGGTTTGCATGGTGTAGGTGTAAGTTGTGTTAATGCTCTTTCCGAGAAAATGCTTTCACAAGTATTTCGCGATGGAAAGATTTACCAACAGCTTTACCACCAAGGAAAACCCGAAGCACCTGTTGCCGTAGTTGGAGAAACTGAATTACGTGGCACTCGTCAACAGTTTTGGCCTGATGCAAGCATATTCACAACAACAATCTACGAATACGACATCCTTGCTAACCGTATGCGAGAATTGGCATACCTCAATGCAGGCATACACATCACATTAACAGACTTACGTCTGGAGATGAACGAAGCTGCTGGTATTGAAGGCATACGTAAAGAGGTGTTTTATAGCGAGGGTGGTTTACGCGACTTCGTGCGCTACATCGACAGCACACGCACACGCCTTGTAAATGATGTTATCTATTTAAATACTGAAAAGCAGGGCGTGCCTATCGAAATAGCCATTATGTACAATACTGGCTACTCAGAGAACCTGCACTCTTATGTAAACAACATCAACACCATTGAGGGAGGTACTCACTTGCAAGGTTTCCGTACAGCTTTGACACGTACTCTTAAAACATATGCCGAAAAGCAATGTACCAAAGAACTGGAGAAACTAGCCAAGAACCATGTCGAAATATCTGGCGAAGACTTCCGCGAAGGTCTTACTGCCGTTATAAGCGTAAAGGTATCAGAACCACAGTTTGAAGGTCAGACAAAGACAAAACTTGGCAATAGCGAAGTTGCAGGTGCCGTACAGCAAGCCGTTGGTGAGGCATTGAACAACTACCTTGAAGAACATCCCCATGAAGCTAAGGTGATTGTTGACAAGGTTATCCTTGCTGCAACAGCACGCGTCGCTGCACGCAAGGCACGTGAGAATGTTCAGCGAAAATCTCCTATGGCGGGCGGTGGCCTACCTGGTAAATTGGCAGACTGTTCCGACAGAGATGCCGCAAATTGCGAACTCTTCATTGTCGAGGGTGACTCTGCGGGTGGTAGTGCAAAACAAGGCCGCGACAGACACACTCAGGCAATCCTCCCAATACGTGGTAAAATCTTCAATGTAGAGCGCGTAATGTGGCACAAGGCATTTGAACACGAAGAAGTAAATAACATTATTCAGGCTCTTGGTGTACGATTCGGACTTGGCGAGGACAGCAAAGAAGCAAACTACGACAAGTTGCGCTACCACAAGGTAATCATTATGACCGATGCCGACGTCGATGGTTCACACATCGACACACTTCTGATGACACTTTTCTACCGTTACATGCCAGAACTTATCAGCAATGGTCATCTTTACATTGCAACCCCACCACTCTACCGTTGTTCTATAGGCAAACACGAAGAATATTGTTACGACGAGACCAGTCGTTTGCGTTTCATACAGAACTATGCCAACGGCAAGGAAGATGCCATCCACACACAGCGTTACAAAGGTCTTGGTGAGATGAATCCAGAACAACTTTGGGAAACAACCATGGATCCCGAACGTCGACTTTTAAAACAAGTTACTGTTGACGACGCTGCTCAAGCCGACTATGTATTCTCAATGCTAATGGGCGAAGATGTGGCACCACGCAGAGAATTCATCGAACAGAATGCGACCTTTGCAAATATTGACGCATAATATCACCTTAATACATTTGATATATAATATAAAAAAGAAAGATCCGCAATGTCGTTGGGCATTGCGGATCTTTCATTATACCAGCATCTTTCAATAATCAGTAATGAGCTTAAACCAAAATATCAGGTTAGATATCAGGTTAGAGTTCGAACTCTAAGCAAATTCCTGCTTATTAACTTCAAAACTAAAACACAAACAACTGCTAACACTTATTATTCGCCCAAGGGAACAAGTTCAGTCGTCTATAAGCAATTCTGACATACGCTCCAAAAGGAACGCAGCAAAGTCAGGTTCAACATAGACGACAAACAGAAGGGCCAGGCTTTCATCAATTAATATATGTCCCGAAGTCTCATCACGAATAACAAGATCCTCCTTAT
>JAFYQK010000003.1 GCA_017547165.1 Bacteroidaceae bacterium | reverse complement strand
TGCAAGTTTGGAACCATAAACGATAGAGTCGCTATGGAACACCACACCATCCACAACATAGGTCAACTGATATTTATTGGCTCTGAAACTTCCAACAATCTCCACATCCTTTGCAGGCATTGTTTCAGGAATCTCACTCCAACCGCTGAAGGTATGACCCTCCTTCTCGGGTTCATCTATGGCTGCAAGTTTAGAACCATAAACGATAGAGTCGCTATGAAGCACTACACCATCTACGACATAGGTCAACTGATACTTATTGGCGGAGAAGCTGCCGACAATCTCCACATCCTTTGCTGGCATTGTTTCGGGGAGACCAACCCAAGCAAAAGAATGGCCTTCCCTCTCCTGCACCTCAGGAGCAACAACCATCGAGCCAACCTTAAGGAACTGCTCATCAACAACCTCACCATCCACCACAAAGCGCAAAGTGAAATTGCTGAACGACGCCTTTGTCGAAACCTCAGCCTCTGAAACATAATTCGTTCCCTTAGCATCGCTCAATACTATATCAGTAACACGCAAGTCTGTATCTCGGTATGTCGCTCCATCAACATCCTTGTACACAAGAGTAAACAACTCACCCTCATTGCCCAATATAGGCGTATTTGCCATAGAGTAGATAAGCAACTGGCACACACCACCGCCCAAATCTGTCAACAGATAAGAGTGGTTCTTCATTCGCTCTCCAGGCACCAGCATATCCGGGGATGTCTTCATGCCTGGCAACCACGATATATTCATCTGCACGGCCACAATATCCGTGTAGTTGTCCAAGCCAAAGGCAAACCTGTATCCGCCCCTGATATTCTCACCAGAAACACTTATCCTGTTGGGCTCATACACTTTGCCGCTCACCGCAACAGAGAACATTCTGTTGTTGGGGTCGTTGGTATACACCTGCATTGTGGTCTTGTGCTCACCTTCCCTGGTTGGGGTATAGGATACCTCAATGCTCTTGCTCTGCCCTGGAGCGATGGTCAACGGCAGCTCTGTCTCAACAGAATATCCCTCGGCCAGGAAAGAAACCCTGCTGATTACCAGGTCCACCGAACCATTGTTCTTTATTGAATACGCACAAGTCTGTTTCTCGGTTACAGGTGTCTTCCCCATATCCAAAGTCGTAGAAGCGCTATAAGCCGGACTTTTGATAACCACATAGTTGCTTGAAGTTGCCGACACCATATTCTCCATAGTCATATTGCTCAACACAACATCGGTCGGATTCAAACTATATGAACCGCTTCTGCCATCCAATCGCACGCGGAATGTCATCAGTTCCCCATTACCCTCTGGTATCACACTATTAGTTGCGGAATATAGCATCAGTGTCAGCACATCTCCCTGAAGACTACCCAATGCCACATGATTGGTATTGCTGCACATAGCACCAGCACTTGCACTGCCTTCAACATACACCAACTCCTTAGGCATCTTGAAGCTGCACTGAGCACCAGCAATGGGTTCCATATTGTTCATCTTCAGCACCACCGTAACTTCCTCATCGGATATGCCCTCTGCGCGTTGCACATGCAATTCGTTTACCGAGAATGGCTGAGCTGTAACCACTGCCTTACCAGCCTTGGGATTGATGGCATTGGATGTGATGGTTACATTCTTTGTCACATCACCCCTTTGTATCGGAGAGTAGGTAACGATGATATTTTGTATTGCACCAGCGCCAATGTTACAAGTAGCAGGCGAAGCCGACAAGTCATTGCCTTCCAAACTTATCTCGCTGATCTCCAATGGCTCATTGCCACTGTTGCGTATTGTCAGCGTCTTGGTGTAACTGCTTCGTATGGGCACTCGTCCATAAGCCAGCGTTGGTGTTATAATCTCTATTTTGGGGGACAGCAGCGTAACAACTCCCCTGCTTACAGAACAATCCAACGATATACCACTCTTATCACTCAGCACCACCTCAGGCACCAAGTCATAGTCTGCAGGTTCCTTACCAAGCTTTACCTTGAAGCGACATATTTCTCCCCCCGTTCCCTTTACAGGAGCCAAAGAAAAGTTATATATACAGATGCTCAGGTTTCCATCCTTGGCAGAGGCCGTCAATGTGTGCCCATTGCTACGCTCTGCATTCAAAACCGCAGAACCATCCACATAACGCAACATATCATTCAAAGGCACCAGTATTTCCAATGCCGTCACCTCGTCGCTGTTAGTCAATGTCACTGCAATCTCCACCTCTTCACCAGGATGGCCTTGTGCAGATGTCAGCGTAATTGTATTGGTGGCAGTGGCAGTAAGCCATGCGCTTACTGCCACCAACCAAGATATGATTATACGTTTCATCGTTATATCACATTATCAATTGTTGCAAACCACCTTTGCTGTCTGTATCAGCTTGCCGTCTACAAATAGGGTAACGAAGTACAAGCCCCTCTGCAATGCACCGGGCTGCCATGTGTAAGTGTGCTCGCCCTGTGCGCTGACTGTATTGTATGTATCAATCATACGACCTGCCAAGTCTGTGAATGTCAGTGTCACCTTGTGGTTTCCGCTCATACCTATTATATAAGGCACATTCAACTGAGTGGTGAATGGATTGGGTGCTGGTACCTGCAACTGTACCTGTTTAACGGCGCCAATACCTGTTACATCATCACTTACGGCAGGAATGTTTCTGCCCTTGGCATCAGAGATTACCATTTCTGTAACCAATGCCTCATCGCCTATCTTCAGCAAAGCATGGGTACCGGGGAGAATTGTCTGACCACTCATTGAATAAGCCAGCAACATAAATTCGGAATCAGATGTCCACACGCTTGTCTGCTCCATATCCTTTAGACCATCCATTGTGGTAATCTCAGTACCCTTCTCGGCATGCAGACGCACCTGCACGCCGCCCAATGCCTGAGCAGTCTCAACATAAAGCACACCGTTTTTCACATAGTAGCGCACAGGTTCGTTGTCTATGCTATTCACGCCAGTCTGAGAAGGATTGGTAATAATGCCAAGAGTACCCACCACATCAAGCACATTCACCTTCTGGTCGCTGTTCACATCGGCAGCCTCGAAGATGAAAGGCTGTGGGTTCTGGTAGGTAATGTATGCCACCTCTGTCACTACATCGGCAATATCCACACTCATGCTACCGTTGGCATCACCCTTGGTTGCTGTCAAAGGAGTAGCTGCAACAGAATTGCTCAAGGCATGAGAAGTGAGCGAAGTTGTCAACTGCTTGATTACATAATAGTAAGTTGTACCAGGCACAACATCGTAGTCAACAAACTCTGTTTCTTCTGAATCAAGCACTGAAGAATTGACAATAATGCTATCACTGCTTATACCTTCATTCATGGTATACCTATATATATTATATCCCAGCAGGTCGGCAAAGTCCTCCTCATCGGTTTCCCAAGTGAGAGTCACCTTACCCAAGCCTGCCTCGGCCATCAAACCTGTTGCCATTGAACCAGCAGCAGCCACCTCTACATTGAAACGAGTATTCTCAATAGGGATATCAAAGAACTCATCATCGCGAGCACCAGATACATAGATGCGGTTGAGGCCGTCGGCACCTGTCTTACCATCGATGGTGAGGTAGGCGGTATAGATAGTTCCCTCTTCGTTCCAGCTACCATCTTCGGCAATAGAATGTGATGTATAAGGAGAACGCACACCCATGGCAATCATTGGAGCAACGCTCTTATCCATTGGACGGTTGAAATAAACATCAAACTTATGCTTACCTACACCAAGAGGCGCCAATTGCTCAAATTCGTCTTGGGCATCGTAACCATTGACTACTACCTTCCAGACAATGCCATGGGCTTCGGCAGAGGGACGAGTGAGGGTGTTTGAAAGATTGTAAGAACCAAAACCTGCATTATAAAAAGGATGATTCATATCCCACAATCCTTCACGAATGATATCTTCTCTTACAGAGCCTAAATAATTGGGCATTTCTGGCACATAATTTTTCGGAGTTCCAGAATAATATCTAATGTTGACATAGTCACCACTAACTTTTTCAACATTTCCAAAGGCATTGGATGCTTTGTATTCTGCGGAACCAAAATAATTTGGATGTTCACCGTTAACAACATTACCAATAACATTAGAATGTAAGAACTTTGGACCACTTTGAGTCCAAATCTGAGTTCGTCCTGTAGAGTAAATCAAATTTGTTTGTTTCAGTGTTGGGATTTTGTCTAGCAAATATCCAGCCGAACAATCCTCTATAATACAGTTTTCCATATTCATAGACTCCAATCCATAATATGTATCAGGATAGATATACAGTCGATCTATTCTTAATCCTTTAAAATGTACATATTTTACAGTATTATTACCCAAGTAAAAACCTTGCATCAAATCTGTTTCGTGGTCGGCCATGGTAAACACAATCATATTTCCAGGTTCTCCCTCGCAAAGAAGATTACCTTTGGGAACATACATTGACGCACCTGCTTTGAACTTCAACACCGTTCCAGGCAAGATGGTCAGGGTAGCATCTTCGGTTACGGCAAGGGGCTTTGTCACGATGTAATGCACGTTGGGATAAAGTGTCAAGTCTTCTGAAATCAAGCCTCCGAGTTCTACGCCATTCTCAGCAGTTAGTGTAATCTCCTGCACCAACTCTTCGGTGATATTATCACAAGTAGCACGGAACACCATGCATATCTTACGACCATCAGCGCAGTCCTTATGCACCTTGAATCGCAAAGGATTGACACTCACGTTCTTGGCATAGCTACTCAGTTCTTTAGAAAAATCAACATTATTATTTAAGAACTCCACGATGGTGGGGTCTTCGGTCTCGGCTAACTCTAACGAGAAACGGATATTCTTGGCTTGTCCCCACTCGTTACGCAATGTGGGATAGAAAGCGATTGTCTCGCCTGCATCGGGTTTAGAATCGCCATCACCACCTTCTGCATCATCCAACACATAAGTCACCAAACCGAGCGAGGGTTTACGGTCAGCATCCGTAATCTTATACACCGTTTCAAAATCAACCAATCCATTTGCATTCTTCTTACGAGCATGGATAAGGTCACCGAAAAGGATTTCCCAATTACCATACTCCTTTACCTGAAGCAAGCGAGAAATACCACCTGCCACGTATGGACAAGCCATAGAGGTACCACTAAGTGCCTTGTACTTACCGCCAAGGAAAGTACTCATAATCTGTGCACCAGGAGCACGTAACTCGTAGTTGTATAGTTTATCTTCGCTATAGGTTGAGAACACAGGGCCATCCTCATCAAAGTTGCTGAACGATGCCAAGCTACCATCTTGTTTGCTTGCCTCTACACCCAGAACAAAGGTAAAGGCGGCGGGGAACATAGGACCATTCTGCATGGCATTCTTCCCATTCACAGGACAGTCGTGTGCATAGATACATTTGTAGTCGTTACCTGCCGCAGCCACGAGCACTGCTGTGCTGTATGCCTTCGCTAATGCCTGCTCCTCTGCAAGAGAATAGCCATAGCCACCGATACTCATGCTGATAACATCTGCACCATTGGCAGCAGCATAGTCAATACCCTTGATGATAGTTGCCACATCACCAGTACCATCGCTTTGCATAACGGTAATAGGCATGATAAGAGCATCGGGATTGGCACCAGTGATACCAATTTTGTTATCACCTACGGCAGCGGCAATACCTGCACAGTGAGTACCATGACCATTCCAGTCGCCTATGCGGGCTGTCTGGTTTACAAAGTCCCAACCATGAAGGTCGTCCTTGAAGCCGTTGGCATCGTCATCCTCATCCTCAGCACCATTCGCTTCGGCCTCGTTGGTCCAGATATTGTCCTTCAAGTCGGGATGTTCAATGTCAATACCCGTATCAAGGATGGCTATTACTGGTCGTTTGTCAGTAATGGTTTTCTGCTTCTGAAGGAAATCAAGTTTCAATTGACCATGTCCCCATTGCTCGCCTTTCAATGGGTCATCAACAGCAGCTACCTCTCCGCTTGAGAGTGAGTACACAACATAGTTGGGTTCTGCATACTCCACCTCTTCGAGAGCAGAAATCTTCTCTATAGCTTCATGCAGATTTACCTTGCTCCCATCAAAAGCAAGGCAATAGAGGTTGCTCATATCGCTATCATAGATAGTCTTGCCAGAAACGGAGCGCAAGGCGCGTGCACCAGGCACAACCTTAGAGCCAGTGAGTGGCATCAATGCTTCACCTGCGGTAATGCCCAGCTCACCAAGCACTTTGTCCACTGTGTTCATGCCCGAGGTGACACCACGCTTGAGTGTGCGTACTTGCACTGCACTGGTGGGCTTGAACTTGACGATCATCTCGCCCTCGCGATACTGGCGTGCGGCATGATGGTCAATCTTTACTACCTCGTCAACATTGTTGCTGGACTGTGCAAACAACGATGCAGATGCCAACATGGTGGCAACAATGAGAAAGAATTGCTTTTTCATAATTATGTATTGAATTAAAAATCTCTTCTCATCAATCGGCCCCAGATTGACAAACCCCGTAAGTAAGCTCTCGTACATACACACAAAAAAACGTGGAGCCAGTCTGATGCTCGTTCCACGTAGTAAGGCTCTCGCATTGCCCTGATTGTCGAAACGAGCAACGCTGAAAGCCCCACGCCGATGAGTATATATTTCACCCTGCAAGGTCATACTGGATACACCAACGACCAATGCGGGCTGTATATAAACATCCCAAGGGGTGTCACCGTTGCTTTGTTCTTGACAATCAGTTTGAATTTGCGAGATTCTACTACGTCAAAACCAAAGCGTTCAGTTACGCCATTTTATATGTATGTGTCTTGCCCGCTTCCCACCCAAGGAGCTTTCAGCAAAGGCAATGACGACACAAATATACATCTTTTAATAAAGACAAGCAAAATATGCAAAAAAAAATTAAGATAAGTTCATAAAAACAAAGAGGCATGCCGTAGCACACCTCTTCAATAGTATTTCATTTAACCCAAATCATTAGACTGTTACGCGCTAATGACCGATTTGGGTTAAATATATGGAAAACTAATAAGTATAGTTTACGGATGCAGCTTCGCCATTGAGGATGAAGGTGCAGAGCTGGATGTGGTCTTCCTTGTTGGTGGAGTAGTTGAAGTCCACGGTGAAGTCATCCTTCTTTGCCTCGTTGGGATAGTCAACCTGGATTGTCTGTACTAGGTGCTTGGTTGCCTTGCCCAGCAGACCGGCATAGTAAAGATGTTCAAAACCGAAACAACCCATCTGCTTGGAGAGTGTTTCAGGAAGCAGACCGTTGGTATCAAACTGAAGCAGTCAACGTTATAGTTTTCCGTTTTAACCCTTCCGTTCTCATCTTTCCGTTTTGACCTTTCCGTTTCCTCATCCCCCTTGCTGATTTCGGATTTCGTCCATCTTCTGGAAGTCCTTTTTGCGGAGCTTGAACGAGTGAGTAAGATACTTGTCAAGTACAACGGGATTTTGCGAGAGTTCCACCGGCGTGCCATGAAAAAGAATCTGACCCTCGAAGAGGAGATAGGCGCGGTCGGTGATACAAAGGGTTTCCTCTACATTATGGTCGGTGATGAGAACACCTATGTTCTTCTGTTTCAACTTCCAGACGATGTATTGGATATCCTCAACAGCAATGGGATCGACACCGGCAAAAGGTTCGTCAAGCATGATGAACTTGGGGTCGATGGCCAGGCAACGTGCAATCTCGGTACGGCGGCGCTCACCACCCGAAAGACGGTCGCCAAGGTTTTTGCGCACCTTCTGAAGACGAAACTCCGAGATGAGACTTTCAAGTTTCTCTCTTTGGTAATCCTTGGGCTTGCCTGTCATCTCAAGGACAGAGGCAATATTATCCTCAACCGACATCTTACGGAACACGGATGCTTCCTGAGCAAGATAACCAATTCCTTTGCGCGCACGCTTATAAACTGGATCGGTGGTGATTTCCTCATCACCAAGCCAGATGTGGCCTGCATTGGGAACAACAAGGCCTGTGGTCATATAGAAACTGGTGGTTTTACCCGCCCCATTAGGGCCAAGCAAACCTACTATCTCGCCCTGGCGAACATTGAACGAGACATTATTTACCACGGTGCGCTTGCCATAGACCTTCACCAAGCCTTCGCTTCGCAATTCAAGATTATCTTGATTCATAACATTATCCATTACCTGCGGACAAATTTACGAATATTTATTGCGAAAAGGAAATTATTCGTGCAACTATATGCATTATACAATAAAAAGAGTAACTTTGCATCATTGTTTTTTACATTGATGTAATATGTTTTTAAAAAAATCGATAACTGGCTTTGGAGAATACTTGTGCCTGATGAAGAGGGTGTTCGCCATACCCGAACGCTGGGCAATGTTCTTCAAGCAATACATAAAGGAAATGGCGGCATTGGGCATTGACAGTATTGGCATTGTGCTGCTGATATCCTTTTTCATTGGTGCCGTTATATGCATACAGATAAAGTTGAACATCGCTTCGCCATGGATGCCTGCCTTTACCACGGGCTACACCACAAGAGAAATTATGCTGCTCGAGTTCTCATCAAGCATAATGTGTCTGATATTGGCAGGAAAGGTTGGGTCGAACATAGCCTCAGAAATTGGTACTATGAGGGTGACACAACAGATTGACGCTCTGGAGATAATGGGTATCAATTCGGCAAGTTTCATCATAATGCCCAAGATATTGGGACTAATAACCATGATTCCCCTGTTGGTGGTATTCAGCATAGCCTTTGGCATTCTCGGATCGTATGCCACAGCCTTTGCAGGAGTGATATCAATAGAAGATCTGACCTTGGGTTTTCAATACAGTTTTGTCCAATGGTATGTTTGGGCAAGTATAATAAAGAGTCTTGTTTTTGCCTTTATAATAGCCTCGGTAAGCAGTTTCTACGGCTACAATGTTGAAGGCGGTTCGTTTGATGTGGGTAAGGCAAGCACCAACTCCGTAGTAAAGAGTAGCATGCTGATATTATTCGCAGACATTTTCTTAACCCAATTGCTCGCATGATTGAAGTAAAAAATCTACATAAGTCATTTGCCGGCAGAGAAATTCTTAAAGGAATTGATGCCAAGTTTGAGGTAGGCAAGACAAATCTTATCATCGGTCAGTCTGGTTCTGGAAAAACCGTATTGATGAAAAACCTTGTAGGACTGTTCGAACCCGAACAAGGCGAAATCCTTTATGACGGACGCGATTTTGTGAAGATGACCCAAAAGGAACGTGTGATGCTCCGCCGTGAGATGGGTATGATTTTCCAATCAGCAGCCCTTTTCGACTCGATGTCGGTGCTCGAGAATGTAATGTTTCCCCTCGACATGTTTTCGGATATGAACCGCACAGACAGGATAAAGCGCGCACAGTTCTGTCTGGAGCGAGTGAACCTGAAAGGAGCGGAAGACAAACTGCCCGGCGAAATCTCCGGTGGTATGCAGAAACGTGTTGCCATAGCACGTGCCATAGCGCTAAACCCCAAGTACCTTTTTTGTGACGAGCCCAACTCAGGTCTCGACCCAAAGACCTCCCTCGTCATTGACGAACTGATACATAGCATCACGCAAGAGTATAACATCACCACTATAATAAATACGCACGACATGAACTCGGTGATGGGCATCGGCGAAAACATCATATACATCTACGAGGGCAACCTGGAGTGGGTTGGCAACAAGGACCAGGTAATGTCATCGACCAACGAACGCCTGACATCTTTCGTCTTTGCTAGCGATTTGCTACGCAAGGTAAAGGATATCAAATAATTCCGTGCATATTCACAGGAATGAGAATTCATATCTTCAATCCCGAGAACGACATGGCTCTTGCGAGCGGGTCGCCTGGATATACCCCACCTGCCAATATCCGCGCCTATCGAAAGAATAATTGGCAATTACCCTTACAATGGGCTGACGACGAAGACCTTGTATGGGATGGAGAAAGTTGTTTAGCCCCCTTTTTTACCGATCCCGCCACATCACCCGAAATATGTCCATGGGGATGGTCACCAGCCTTGGTTCATGAGCTCACATTAGCTGGTGTACCCAGGAGCAATCTTCCTACAAAAGAATACCTGCACCGATTACGAGAACTCTCCAGCAGAGAGACAACAGTACCCATTCAAACGGAACTGGGCATCTCATCGAAAGTATGCAGATCGCTGGAAGATATAGAAAGTCTAATTAAGGCATGGGGAGAGATAATAATGAAATCCCCATGGAGCAGTAGCGGGAAGGGACTGATGCAGACTGACAACCCCAACTGGCAAGGTTGGGTCAAAAGAATCATACGTCTGCAAGGTTGCGTCATAGCAGAAAAGCTTGTCGACAAAAAACAGGATTTCGCCATGGAGTTCTGGATGCGAGATGGCAAAGCATCGTATGTCGGATTAAATATTTTCCATACCGATGGCCATGGGCATTTTCTTGATAACATCATCGGGAGTCAGGAGAAGAATGCGGAATCAATAGCATCTATGCTGAAGATTCCCAAAAAGTTGGAGACCGTCCGGGAGTGGTTTATCGGAAAACTTCCTCAAATAGCGCGATGGTACACAGGTCCAATAGGAGTAGATATGCTTGTAACTACAAAAGGAACCTTGCATCCATGCATTGAGATAAACTGGCGCATGACCATGGGAATGGCGGGGATATTAACCCAAATCAATTCTGGAATAAGAAAATAAAAATAGGAGATTATAGAAAAACAAAAAGAGAGGAAATGATTCCTCTCTTTGTTGGGCTACCCGGACTCGAACCAGGAAAGGCAGGACCAGAATCTGCAGTGTTACCATTACACCATAGCCCAATATTGCAATCCTTTCTTGTTTGCGAGTGCAAAGGTAAAACGTTTTTTTGTGTTAACCAAACTTTTTAGCAAAAAAAAACTAAAAAAATTGGCATTCTAACGTTTTCCTTTGTTACCTACCCCTAAAAGTTGTACCTTTGAAGCATAAATATATTATTAATAATGTATAAACAAGGTAAACACGAACTACTCGATTCCATCATCGATGGCATACAAGACAAAAAAGGTCGCGACATTGTTGTTGTAGACCTCAGCAAGATAGACGACACCATCTGCACTTATTTCGTCATTGCACAAGGCGGGAGTCCAACTCAGGTGCATGCTTTGGCAATGAGTGTTGGCGAGAAAGCCAGAGAAATCTGCAATGCCCGCCCATTAGCAGTGGACGGACTGCGCAACAGCACTTGGGTGGCAATGGATTATGCAGAAGTGATAGTACACATCTTCTTGCCCGAAGAGCGCGAGTTTTATGACATTGAGCACCTGTGGGCTGATGCCGATTTAACAGAAATACCCAATTTAGACTAATGGCAAGCAATAATAAAAATAAGAAGGGATCCACATTTAGCTTCACATGGGTCTACATTATCATTCTGGCCGTACTTGGCTATCTTTTTATTACAGGAGATGAGAAATCCCTGTCGCCCTCAACAACAAAAGAGGTAAGTTACACCGAATTCCAGAAATACGTCCGAGAGGGATACGGAAAAGATATTGTCGCCAATAAGAGCAAGGGTACAGTTGTTATGCAATTGCAACCAGAGCATTATCGCGATGTATTTCCCTCCAACAAAGATTTTAAGGGACAGACACCCTCTGTCATAACCCAATACCCCAGTGCCGACAAACTTGACGAGTTTCTTGAGTTGGAGCGCAGCAACGGGACATTCAACGGTGAGGTAAGTTACGAATACGAAGAGGATTCACCATGGTGGGGAATGATTCTTAATTTTGCCCCAATGCTATTGCTCATCTTCTTCTGGATCTTCATCATGCGCCGCATGAGTGGCGGCAGTTCGTCAAATGGAGACAACAGTGGACCTATGGGTATCTTCAACGTGGGCAAAAGCCGCGCACGCCTTATTGAAAAAGATGACGCCAAAGTCACCTTCAAGGATGTGGCAGGCCAAGAGGGCGCAAAGCAGGAAGTTAAGGAAATTGTTGATTTCCTAAAAAATCCAGCCAAATACACCGAACTGGGAGGCAAGATACCCAAAGGCGCTCTCCTTGTAGGCCCTCCAGGAACAGGTAAGACTCTCCTCGCCAAGGCCGTTGCAGGTGAGGCAAATGTACCATTCTTCTCCATGAGTGGTTCTGATTTCGTTGAGATGTTTGTTGGTGTTGGAGCAAGCCGTGTCCGTGACCTTTTCCGCAAAGCAAAGGAAAAGAGCCCCTGTATCATATTTATTGACGAGATTGATGCCGTTGGCAGAGCGCGTGGCAGAAACAACATCACCGGTGGCAACGATGAGCGAGAGAATACTCTGAACCAGCTCCTAACAGAAATGGACGGTTTTGGCACCAACAGCGGAGTCATCATACTTGCCGCCACCAACCGTGCGGATATTCTCGACAAGGCACTTCTTCGCGCCGGACGCTTTGACCGACAGATACACGTAGACCTTCCCGATGTGAATGAGCGACGTGCCATTTTTGAAGTTCACCTACGACCAATTAAGAAATCTGACGATCTTGACCTTGACTTCCTGTCGCGCCAAACTCCTGGTTTCTCTGGAGCCGACATTGCCAATGTGTGCAACGAGGCAGCACTGATAGCTGCACGCCACGGACACAACATAGTAAGCAAGGAGGACTTTCTTTCTGCTGTTGACCGCATAATCGGCGGTTTGGAGAAGAAGACAAAGGTGATGACAGTTGAAGAGAAGCGCACAATTGCACTTCACGAGGCCGGACATGCAACCGTAAGCTGGCATCTGCGATATGCCAACCCCTTGGTAAAAGTCACCATAGTGCCCCGAGGTCGTGCCCTTGGTGCCGCATGGTATCTACCCGAGGAGAGACAGATTTCGACAAAAGAACAGATGCTGGACGAAATGTGCGCAATTCTTGGCGGAAGAGCTGCAGAGGAACTCTTCATAGGTCACATATCATCCGGTGCCATGAATGACCTGGAGCGTGTCACCAAGCAAGCATATGCAATGGTAGCATACATGGGCATGAGCGACAAACTTCCCAACCTGTGCTACTACAACAACGAAGAATACCAGTTCCAGCGTCCTTACAGCGAAGAGACCGCACGCCAAATTGATGCCGAAGTGCAGCGTATGATAGCAGAACAATACGCGCGTGCCAAGGCACTGCTTTCCGAAAAGCAGAACGGACATGCCCAATTAGCCCAGATTCTGCAGGAGCGCGAAGTTATTTTTGCAGAGGATGTGGAGAACATCTTTGGCAAAAGACCATGGGCGAGCCGCACAGAGGAATTGCTTGAAAGCAATCCTGCCAATGAAGCAGAAATCAACACCACCAATGATAGCGAAAGCAAAGAAGAGAATTCCCCTATCAAATAACAGTCAAAAACAAATATAAAATAACGTGAAAAATCTCATTCTTCGAACAATAACAGGCATAGCCTTCGTTGCAGTATTGGTAGGCGCCATAATATACAGTCCATTTAGTTTCGGTGCTTTGTTTGCCGCAGTTTCCGCACTTGCAACAATGGAATTCTGCAATATAATGAACAAGCAAGAAGGTATTCAGATCAACACCTTCATTACCATAGTATCAAGCCTGTTGCTGTTTTTTGCACTGTTCGCATATAGTTGCGGATATGCAAATATGCTGATGATGCCCAGCATTGTATTTATGCCCTATCTCCTTACCATCATTTACATTCTTGTAAGCCATTTATATTATGGTCGCCAGAATGCTATGCAATCTTGGGCATATACAATGATGTCACAATTGTACATCGCCCTACCCTTTGCCTTGATAAATGCCATTGCATTCATCCCGTACCCAATGGGACCGCTCGGAACAGTTTATGTATACATATATCCTCTGGCAGTGTTCCTTTTCCTATGGAGTAGTGATACAGGTGCGTATTGCGTAGGATCTCTTTTGAGCAAGTATATACCCTACAAGCTATTCCCGAGCATCTCTCCCAAAAAGTCGTGGATCGGAAGTATTGGCGGCACCCTATTAGCTATAGGAGTTTCTCTTATTGTTGCTATGTATGAACCATCGCTGACAAAGCTGCAATGGATAGGTTTCGCTCTTGTTGTGGCCATATTTGGCACTTGGGGCGACCTTGTAGAAAGCCAGATCAAGCGTCAGCTTGGCATCAAAGACAGCGGTAACATCCTACCCGGCCATGGCGGCTTCCTGGACCGTTTCGACAGCAGTTTACTGGCAATTCCTGCAGTACTGGTGTACCTTTATACTATATGGAGTCTGTAAGACAGACATACCTTTTTAAAAGGAATAGAGACATATATGCTAGAGCAAGAATCAAAATACCTTGCATAAATATAATCAACTCTGCATAACCACTAAAATTATTGCCTATGAAGCATAGCGTATAGTTTGATACGCACATTTTAGACATATTGGAAAAGCGTTTTAGCTTTATTCTATTATTCAGAAAGTTTGGCGACTAAAAGAATACCAGTAAGAATATTGCAAAAATGCTCGCGTTTATGGCGCGGGCTTTTAGTTATTCTACTGGTAGGTTACGCCAAACACCTCTGAATAGGAATACACTAAGGGTTCTGCGCTTTTTTATGTGCGTATACCAAATCTCCTAGAACAAAGAAGACCAACGGAGTAACTGAAAAGCCGTCAAGTGAGTAGGAAAACAAAAAAAAGACACATAGACTTATGAAAAAGATTATAATTTTATTGGTAACTGTATTTGCATTAAGTGCCTATAATACTTTTGCTACAAACAACGAGAAGCCCACATCATCTCATACAAACGAAATCCCAAAATGTGAATTCACTCTGGATCACTATACGGGAATAATCAGAAATGGTTGTACAAACAATGTTACTGTACAACTCAATTGCCCTCAGGAGAAAGAGGTTTCTGCAAACGTTTTCGTATATGTAAACAAAGAGCTTGTAGCAAGCAAGGTTTTTACTATACCAGCAGGCAAAAAGGCGTCCGATAGTCCCTGGATTGGAGTTAGCAGTGAATATAATGGCATGAAATATACTTTGGAAGTACGTTAGGACAGTATAGCAATATCGGTTAACTGCATTTGAAAATGGCGTATGTAGTGAGCCTCATGGTTCCTACATACGCCATAATTATTTTTCGCAATGTATCATTGGAAAATGCTTGCAGTCAGAAGCCTTGTATATCCTTATAATTGTTGACAAGCCCATATTGCTACCACTCCACACCAACATGGCGCAAATACCCCTGAAAAATATTTACATTGCGCCCACATTGTTTTCTTCCCTAAAACACATTACAATCTTCGGGCCTGAAGATTGTAATCTTACGTCCATATGATTGTAATCTTATGCCCGGAAGATTACAATGTGTTGAGCCGAAGATTGGGGCACCCGATTTAAATCATTAAGACGTTGTGCCCACAACCTCCCTTTTCTACATCGTCGCACTCTGTATATTACTATTAATCAGCAATATACACAAATACATATCCCGTTTTACATCTATTGCTACTATACGACATCAGAACTTCATAATTATTCCGGTCGCTATCAAACTCCTTATTTCAGGCACACAAGACCATGGACAAAAACCTTTACATCTTTCTGACCCTCTACTGACGGCCATACGTTGTTGGCAATCTGGATTACTTCACCCACCAACGTCCGCGGGTATACACTACCGGCAGAATGACCTCTTCCCTTGTACTATCTCCAAACAATACGTCAAGACTTACATAGGCTACAGAATCTATCAAAGAATCACTGCTTGCCTTTGCAGAAAGTATTCCTCCTCGCAAATGTTTTTCCTCATACAGGAATTGATCCATAAGAGCGACAAACTGAACATGCATGCAACTGTCCATTTCATAAGCCTCCTGCATATTCTCGACATAAGCTACGCCATCGCCTTTAGACAAAAGACTATAAAAATATTCTGCAGCACCGCATGCACCGTCAGAACCTTTCTCACTGAGATCGACTCCACCACCGCAAGCCGCCAGAAGCGCAACGGAGGCAAACAGAAGTGCATTCTTCCTTATAGACATTTTTCTGTTAACGCTTATGATTATTTCTGACGTATGAACACATTGATAGGACAACCATTAAAATCCCAACGCTCACGTATCTTGTTCTCAAGGAAACGACGATATGGTTCCTTCACATACTGAGGCAGGTTGGCATAGAACACAAATGTTGGAACATGGGTTTCTGGAATCTGTGAACAATATTTAATCTTGATGTACTTACCCTTGATTGATGGTGGAGGATATGCCTCGATAAGAGGAAGCATCTCCTCGTTAAGGCGACCTGTACTGACACGACGACGACGGTTTTCATAAACCTCCTTTGCTGTTTCCAGTACCTTGAATATGCGCTGTTTGGTCAGTGCCGACGCATAAATGATTGGAAAATCAGTAAATGGCGCCATACGCTCACGAATAGCATCCTCGAAAGTCTTCTGCACAACTGTCGACTTATCCTCAACCAAATCCCACTTGTTTACCACAACAACGAGTGATTTGTTGTTTCTCTGCACCAACTGGAAGATGTTCATATCCTGAGACTCAATGCCTCGTGTGGCATCAATCATCAATATGCACACATCGCTGTTCTCAATGGCACGGATTGAACGCATAACACTATAGAACTCCAGGTCTTCGTTAACCTTGTTCTTTTTACGGATACCTGCTGTATCAACAAGATAGAAATCAAAACCAAACTTATCATATTTGGTATAAATGCTATCACGAGTTGTACCGGCAATGTCGGTAACAATATGACGGTCCTCGCCAATGAAAGCGTTGATAAGACTTGATTTACCAGCATTGGGACGACCAACTACAGCAAAGCGGGGAATGTCTTCCTCATGAGTCTCCTCGCTGTTTTTGGGCAGGCTTGCAATAATCAAATCAAGCAAGTCACCAGTACCACTGCCTGTGGCTGCACTGATACAATGTGGATCGCCAAGACCAAGAGCATAAAATTCGGCAGCAAGATAAACCTCATTGTTATCCACCTTGTTGCAAACAAGTATTACTGGTTTCTTTGTCCTGCGCAGAATGCCGGCTACAGCCTCATCAAGATCCGTCACACCATTATGGCCATCAACGAGGAAGAGAATCATATCTGCTTCATCTGTAGCCAACTGCACTTGCTTGCGTATCTCTTCTTCAAAAATATCATCACTGTTTACTACCCAACCACCGGTATCCACTACAGAAAACTCGTTCTTGCACCATTCGCACTTACCGTATTGGCGGTCACGGGTGGTACCAGCCTCATCACTGACTATCGCATGGCGAGTTTGTGTAAGACGGTTGAACAAGGTGCTCTTACCCACATTGGGGCGACCTACTATTGCAACTAAATTTGCCATCCTTAATTCGTTCTTGTTTCTTTGCTTCTAATACGAAGACAATGTTATCTATGTGTTTTTCGTTTTCTCTCTATACCCAAATCAACTAATCCAGATCGTAACCGAATTGTTTCATTGCCTTTGAGCTTTGACGCCAGTCCTTGTCTACCTTGACAAATATCTCAAGATATATGCTCTTACCGAAGAATTTCTCCAACGATTTGCGAGCCTCGGTACTGACCTTCTTCAAAGCCACTCCCTTATGTCCAATAATAATGCCTTTCTGCGAATCGCGCTCTACATATATTACGGCATTGATATGGATATTCCTGTCTGTCTCCTTAAAAGACTCAACCACCACTTCCACACTATATGGAATCTCCTTGTCATAGTAGAGCAGCACCTTTTCACGTATTATCTCATTGACAAAGAATCGTGCAGGTTTGTCTGTCCACTGATCCTTATCGAAATATGCAGGAGACTCTGGCAATAATTCCTTGATACGGCCAAGCAATTGGTCCACACCAAAATGATGAAGAGCCGAAATTGGCATTATCTCTGCCTGCGGAAGAATCTCATGCCAGTCGTCGTATTTAGCCTGCAACTCTTTAGGATTTGTCAGGTCAATCTTATTAACCACAACAATGACAGGGACCTTCATATGCTGCACTTTCTCGATGAAGTCGTTGTTCTTGTCGGGAGTTTCCACCATATCGGTCACATAAAGCAACACGTCGGCATCCTGCAAGGCAGAAACAGAGAACTGCAACATCTGTTCCTGCAACTTGTAGTTTGGTTTCAAAACACCAGGGGTATCCGAAAAACAGATTTGCATCTCCGGAGTGTTGAGAATACCCATAATACGATGGCGCGTTGTCTGTGCTTTGAATGTAGCAATGCTGATACGCTCACCCACAAGCAAATTCATCAGTGTGGACTTGCCTACATTAGGATTGCCTACTATATTCACAAATCCCGCCTTATGCTTTCTGCCGGGCATTGAATGGTTATTTTCCTGCATTCGTGGTCAACCTTACATTATTTATTCTCCACCTCACGAGCCTTGGCACGCTTTGCATACCATTCCTCACGAGTTATCTCACCTTCCTTGTAGAAATCTGCGGGTTCCTTGGCCGCCTCTGCCGCACCATCATAACCCCAAACCATATAGCTTGCTCCCCAGGTAAATCCAGCACCAAAAGCTGTAAACACTATCTTGTCACCCTTTTTCAACAAAGGTTCATACTCCCACAAACAAAGAGGGAGGGTACCACCTGATGTATTTGCCATATGGTCTATGTTCACCATAACCTGCTCCTCTGGAAGTCCAACACGGCTTGCTACCGACACCTCAATGTTTATATTTGCCTGATGAGGAACAAGCCAGTTGATGTTTTCTGAACTCAGGCCATTGCGTCCAGCAACAATCTTCACAGCAGAAGACATATTCAGAACTGCATGTTTGTAAACTGCTCTGCCCTCCTGGTACACTGTATGCTCATTGTTGTCAACAGTTTCGTGAGTCGGCATCTTGGCAGAACCGCCTGCCTTCATTCGCAAATTATCCAAACCAATGCCATTGGTTCTATAATATCCATCAAGCAAACCAATCTCCTCGGTGGTTGCTTCCAACATCACACAAGCCGCACCATCTCCAAAGATTGGACAAGAGTTACGGTCGGTGTAGTTTGTCATTGAACTCATATGATCACCACCACACAAAATCACTCTCTTGTACCTACCGCTTCTGATATAAGAAGCTGCTGTCTCTAGGCCATACAAAAATCCGGCACAAGCCGCCTCCATGTCATAACCGAAAGCATTCTTCAAACCGCACGCTTCGATTACAATGGATGCTGTAGAGGGGAAATGGTAATCTGGAGTTGTTGTTGCACATATAATCAATTCAACACTATGAGGATCTACCCCAGTCTTACGCAGCAACTGATTAACAGCACGAATCATCATATAACTTGTTCCAGAACCTTGTTCAGGCTTAAGTATATGACGAGTCTTAACACCGATTCTCTCCATTATCCATGCATCACTGGTGTCAACAATGGTGGACATCTCTTCGTTATCGAGAATATAGTCTGGAACATATCCTCCTATACCGGTAATTACTGCGTTTATTTTTTTCATGATATTTTAATTTGAAATGGTGAGGAAAATGCATCTCCCTGCAAAAACATTTGATTTATGCCTATATGTACACGCAAGCGCACGCACGCATAAAATAATAAAAGCCGAAGAGTTTCTGCAAGTATACAGACACTCTTACGGCTATTATTTAAGACCCTTTAGTCGGCTAAACTTATTTGATTAAGCTTCCTTCTCAATAGCCAACTTGCCACGATAGTAACCGCAAGCAGGACATACGGTGTGATATACATAGAATTCACCGCAGTTAGAACAAACTGCCAATGCAGGTGCTACTGCCTTGTCATGAGTTCTTCTCTTGAGAGTACGAGTCTTTGACTGTCTTCTTTTAGGATGTGCCATTTTTGTTTATTTTTTATTAGTTTTTGTTTTCAAAGCTTCAAGTGCAGCCCAACGGGGATCTACCGGTTTCTCGGTTTCTTGGGGGTTAAGGCATTCCATCACCTTATCATTACACTCCCCATCCGAATGCACATGGCGGATTGGTATTTCCAAAGCCACCATTTCATACAAGTGCCATTCGAGATTCAAGATTCCTGAAGATTCCGCAACAGTAATCAACTCACCATCGTCATCATCCTCTTCACCCATCTTTGCCCGTAGGCTACATTGTCCCTGGATAGGTTGATTCATCAACTCCAAACACCTGTCACACTCCACTTCCACCATGCCTTCATATTGGAAATCCAACTCAAAAGCCTCAGATGTACGTTTCACCCGCAATGCGACATCAACTTGTCCATGCTTGATTTCATCACCCTGAACGGCGGAGAAGAAGTCATCCGAAAGCACCCAGTGATGCGACACAGCATCATCCTTCATGCCTTTTAGATCCACTATATAACCGTCCACTATATCCATCGGGGTGCAAAGATACGACTTTTTAATGAATTCCGGCAAAATTACGACAGTATTTTTTATTTAGTGACACGAAAATAATGGCATGCATCATTTTTAGGCGTCTAAAACATTTGAATTTCAGAACAAAAGCAGATAGTTCTCACATCTTCAATTCAATACGAAAAGTAGTACCTACAGATGGTTCGCTGCTCTTGACGAAAATGAGTCCCTGATGATATTCCTCAACGATACGTTTTGCCAAAGAAAGTCCTAGTCCCCAACCACGCGATTTGGTTGTATAGCCTGGCATAAATACCGTTTTCCATTTGCCAACAGGAATTCCCTTACCCGTATCCGACACCTCAATAGAATAGAGATAAGCCTCCCTTTTCAGAACTAACCTTATCGCTCCCTTACTTTCCATTGCGTCTATGGCATTCTTACACAAGTTTTCTATCACCCACTCAAAAAGCGGAGCACACAATGGTAAAACCACCTCGCCTTCGGGCAGATCTATAGATATATTCACCTTATTACTGACCCTGCTTCGGATATAATCAGCAACACGTTTAAGCACTTCCGCCACATCAGTCTCCTTCAATTCCGGCAAAGAACCTATCTTTGAGAACCTCTCTGCTATCAATTGCAGACGAAGAACATCCTTGTCCATCTCCGGAATCAGAGGATCTTCCGGATACGCCTCCCGAAGCACCTCTACCCATGCCATCAGACTACTGATGGGAGTCCCCAACTGATGGGCGGTTTCCTTTGAAAGGCCAACCCAAACCTTATTCTGCTCCGACTTCTTGCTGCTCAACAATGCATATATGGCCACTATAACAAATATCGCGACTATACCCAACTGAACATATGGCCAAAGCGCCAACCTGCGCAACAACAAAGAATCATCGTAATAGACATCCAACCATTCGTCCTCCGACAAATCTATCCGCAAGGATTTATGAGGCATATCTTTTGAAACATCTTCCACATTACGTTGCATCTCAACCCGCCCCTGGGCATTGACAACCTTTACAGGAATGGTGTTATTACTATTCAACACCTTAAGTACCAACGACAAATCAGCCTCCGCATCGGCTTCACCCAACGAGCGCATCGCCTCTGCCCAAGTTTCCATTTTCACCCGTTCTTCACGCTTAAGGTCGCGAACCAAATAATGACTCACAACCAAAGACGCCACACTAAGCAGCACCGCGGCTACTATCAAAACAAGACGCACTCTTCTTATCTTATCTGCCCATTGCATACAGGACTATAACGTAGCACCCTCACTTTTTATTATATCCGCTGGCTAGCGAACACACAATTCAGGGAAAGAAAATCTCAACAATTTAAAATCAAACCGAGAAATTATATTAACTTTGCACACGTTATGAAACAGAAAATTCAATCCACACTACTCACCTTATGCGTCGCACTTTCACTGCTATGCGCAGAATCGTGCACCGACGAGATACCACACCCCGGCCCCATACAGGAAGGGAACACCGTCATCATCTACATGGGCGCAGAGAATAGTCTCAGCACCTATTCAAACTCAGACCTATTTGAAATTGAAGATGCTCTCGACAGGATACCCGAAAATTGCCAGGTGGTTGTTTTCAGAGACTCAGAACTCAAACCAACAATAATACATTTCACAAAGAAGGGACGCACCACTTGGAAAGAATACAAGGAAGAAATCAATAGCGCTGATGCCAAAAATGTCGAGAGCATCCTTAAAGAAATAATCCAAGCCTTCCCCTCAAAAAAGTACTCTCTGGTACTTTGGAGCCATGGAAGCGGATGGATAGACCAAACTAGATCCATACAGAGATCAATCATTATTGATAACAACAAGAACAATTACAACAACACTGGCACTTGGCTACACATCAGCGAATTGGCAGACATTCTTTCAAGATTGCCACAAATGGAATACATCATGTTCGATGCCTGCTATATGCAAAGCGCTGAAGTCGCCAGCGAACTATATCCTTATTGTAAACACATCATTGGATCCCCTACAGAGATACCTGGCAACGGAGCTCCTTATCATGTTATAATGACAGCACTTTGCAAAGCAGATGTGCAGGGCATCATCGAAGGATACGCATCAGAATATCCCCAAAACAACGGTGTTGCCCTATCCGCCATCTCATCTGCGAACTTTATCGCATTCTGCGAAGAAACTGCCAAATACATCCCAACCACGTTCACCAAAAGCGACATGCCTTCAACACAGGACATCCAAATCTATGCGCCAACAAAACTAATAAACCAAATGCCTATCCCATACGACATGCGTTCGGCAATGCACAAACTACTGAACGAAGAGGACTTTAAACATTGGGATGAACAATGGCAGAAAACAATCCAATACCCATATTGTGCAAAGAAATGGGAAACGATACACTCAGGCAGCTCTCATTGCACACTGACAGATCCGGAACACTACGGAGGCATATCCATAAACATACCTGACGAAAACCATCAACAATATGGTTGGGACACTATGTTCAGAAAAACCTCATGGTATAATTTAGCCGGATGGAACATTACCGGTTGGTAAAGAACACCCAACCCATTTCCGTTTTCACATTATTTATATACTATCTATAGTGTTTTCTCAAAAGTTTTCAGTATATTTGCACTTGAAAATATAATCTATAAAAGAGAAAACACTTTCATGTTATTCAGTAAAGAAACATACCAAAAGCGTCGTCAGGTCTTGAGCGAGCGCATCAAGTCGGGTCTCATCGTGCTAATGGGAAACAACCTCTCGCCCGTCAACTACCCCGCCAATGCCTACCGTTTCCGTCAGGATAGTTCGTTCCTCTACTATTTCGGCCAGCACCGCGAAGGCTTGGTTGGTGTTATCGACACCGACGAGAATCAGGAATGGCTCATAGGCAACGACATAGACATTGAGGACATCGTATGGTTCGGTCAGGTGGACAGTGTGGCCGACATGGCCGCACAGAGCGGAGTCACCAATTCCGCCCCTATGACCAAACTCAAGGAACTCATCGACAAGACCCAGAGTCAGGGCCGCAAAGTTCATTTCCTTCCCCCATACCGCCACGACCTAATGATCCAGCTCATGGATTTCACCGGCATCCACCCCTACGAGCAGCGTGCCAAGGCCAGCCTTGAACTCATCATGGCGGTCATCGACCAGCGTGCCGTAAAGACAGCCGAGGAGATAGCCGAGATTGAGCGCGCATGCGCCATAGGTTATGAGATGCACACCACCGCCATGCACATGGCAAAACCAGGCATTACCGAGCAAGAGATCTGCGGACGCATCTCGGGCATCGCATCTGCCAAGGGTTGCATGGTATCCTTCTCGCCCATCGTCACTATGCACGGCGAGATCATGCACGGTTATCCCAGTCCAGCCCCCCTCGAACAGGGGCGTCTGCTCCTATGCGATTGCGGTGCCGAGACCAACGAAAACTACTGTTCTGACCATACCCGCACCACACCCATCGGAGGACGCTACACCCAGCGTCAGCGCGAGATCTACAGCATTGTTGAAGAGTGTCATGACTTGGCTCTCTCTGTTGCCGCCCCCGGTGTTAAATGGCTTGATGTACATATGGATGTTTGCCGTTTGATGGCCACACGCCTAAAAGAACTCGGTTTGATGAAGGGCGACATCGAGGAAGCCGTACGCCAGGGCGCACATGCCATGTTCCTTCCCCACGGTTTGGGACATATGATGGGCATGGATGTGCACGACATGGAAGGATTGGGACAGATATACGTTGGATTCGACGAGGAGACCCGTCCCAACCTAGAACAATTCGGCACCAACTGCCTGCGTTGCGGTCGTCGCTTGCAGGAAGGTTGGGTGATGACCGACGAGCCTGGAATCTACTTCATTCCTGCGCTCATTGACGAATGGAGATCCAAGGGGTTGCACAAGGACTTCATCAACTACGACCTCCTGGAAACCTACAAGGACTTTGGTGGCATCCGTATTGAGGACGACATCCTCATCACCAAGGATGGCTGCCGCTTCATCGGCGACAAATTAATCCCATACCACATCGACGAGGTAGAGGCATTTATAAACAAATGAAAGTCTAGGATACCATAGAACACCCTAGGTACCTAAGACTTCTAAAAACTATAAAATCTAACAAAACTTTAACTAATAAATAATTAATCCAATGAACAAAATTCTTATGATGGCAGCTGCAGCAATTTGCGCTCTGCCAAGTTTCGCTCAGGAGAAAGCAGTTCCTGCCGATTCTCTCGTATTCACCACTGTAATCGAGAATCCTGTTACCAGCATCAAGAACCAGAACAACTCTGGTACATGCTGGAGCTACTCTGCTCTTGCATTCTTGGAGAGCGAGGTGCTGAAGAAGGACCCAAGCAAGACCGACATCGACCTTTGCGAGTCTTTCCTTGTCAGCAAGACCTACACCGACCGTGCCGACCGCAATGTCCGCACTCATGGCGATGCAAGCTTCAGCCAGGGTGGTTCTTTCTATGATGCCATCTTCTGCATGGAGCGCTATGGCTTTATCCCCGAGGGTATCATGCCCTACCCCATCACTCCTTATGGTGACTCTCTGTTCAACTTCACCAACTTCTTCCCTCCTATGGAGGCATATGTAAAGGCTATTTCTGGCAGCAATGCCAAGAAGATTAACCCCATTTGGAAAAAGGACGTACAGGGCATGCTGGACAACTACTTTGGCGAGTGCCCCACAGAGTTCGAGTACAAGGGCAAAAAATACACACCCCAGAGCTTCGTGAAGGACTACCTGCAGTTGGATCCCAACGACTACGTGTCTCTGACCAGCTACACACATCACGAACCATACACTCAGTTCGTACTGGAGATTCAGGACAACTGGCGTTGGGCTACTAGCTACAACCTGCCCCTCGATGAATTCATGCGCGTAATGGAAGAGAGCGTGAAGAACGGTTGGACATTTGCTTGGGGTGCTGACGTTAGCGAGGATGGTTTCAGCCGCCGCACTGGCAAGAACAAGTGTGTTGCCACCGTTCCTGACACCAAGTCAACCGCAGGTGTGGGTAGCGACCAGAGCCGTTGGACAGGCGAGAAGGCAGGTGCCAAGATCGCACAGGCCGATGCTGCAGGCGAGAAGGTTATCACTCAGGAGATGCGTCAGGAAGGCTATGATAACTGGACCACAACCGACGACCATGGCATGCAGATTTATGGTATTGCCAAAGACCAGAACGGCAAGGAGTACTTCATGATGAAGAACTCATGGGGCGAATACGGTCCCTACAAGGGGTTCTGGTACGTAAGCAAGCCCTACGTTGCTTACAAGACCATGAACATTGTAATCAACAAGAATGCTATTCCAAAGGACATCCGCAAGAAGTTGGGCATCTAATCAAAAAAAGTCCCAACTAATACGGAATCTACTTAAGACTGCACAATGAATTATACTTGGCATTACAATGAGCCAGAGCGTGCAAGTCAAGAACAAGCGATTTCACTTGCCAAGGAGTTGGGTATCAACCCCACCCTTGGCAAACTTCTGATAAACCGAGGAATCACAACATACGCGGAGGCCAGAAAGTTCTTTCGACCTCAACTGACCAACCTCCTTGACCCATTTCTATTTAAAGACATGGAAATTGCCGTAAAACGCCTGAACGAGGCATTGGGCAAAAAGGAAAGGATTATGGTATATGGTGATTATGATGTTGACGGTGTGACAGCGGTTGCACTGGTTTATCGATTCCTTCAGCAGTATTCGTCAAATCTCGATTACTATATCCCCGACAGATACGAAGAGGGATACGGTGTTTCCAAACAAGGAATAGATTTCGCATACGAGAGCGGTGTAAAACTTATCATAGTTTTGGATTGTGGCATTAAAGCTATCGAAGAGATTCAATATGCAAAGGACAAAGGCATAGATTTCATCATTTGCGACCATCATGTGCCCGATGAAGTTCTTCCTCCTGCAATTGCAATACTCAATGCAAAGCGTAAGGATAACACCTACCCATATGGTGATCTTTCCGGATGCGGAGTTGGATTCAAACTAATTCAAGGCTTTGCCAAAAGCAACAACATTCCCTTTTCAGATCTTATACCACTGTTGGATTTGTGCGCTGTAAGCATTGCCTCGGATATAGTGCCGATTATGGGAGAAAATCGCATCCTGGCGTATCATGGTCTGAGACAATTAAACCAGGGCCCAAGCGTTGGCATGAAGGCAATTATAGATATTTGCGGACTAGCCGGCAAAGAGATCACCTTATCCGATGTGATATACAAGATTGGGCCACGCCTGAATGCTTCGGGACGTATTGAAAATGGTCGCGAATCTGTCGAACTGCTCATTAGCAAAGAACCAGAAAGAGCTTTACATAAAGCTGCTCAGATAAATCATTACAACGAGCAAAGAAAAGATCTCGACAAGGCAATGACCGAGCAAGCAAACCAGATTGTAGCTTCACTGGTTCACAAGTCCGATCGCAAAGCCATAGTAATCTATAACGAAGAATGGCATAAAGGTGTAATAGGCATTGTTGCCTCACGACTTACTGAAATTTATTTCCGACCAGCAGTAGTGCTTACTTGCGATGGTGATTTGGCAACGGGTTCTGCGCGTTCTGTATCAGGATTTGACATCTACAAAGCAATTGAAAGCTGCCGCGACATACTAGAGAATTTTGGTGGACATACCTACGCTTCAGGTCTCACCCTTAAAGCAGAAAATGTCCCTGAATTCAAGCGTCGCTTTGAAGAATATGTAGAGAACAACATATTGCCTGAGCAGACGAATGCGACATTGGAAATTGACGACATGTTGGACTTTCAGGATATCACCCGCCAGTTCTTCTACGATCTGAAACGTTTTCAACCCTTTGGTCCCAACAACGCCAAACCGCTATTCTGTACACGAAACGTATATGATTACGGAACAAGCAAAGTGGTGGGTCGCGAACAAGAGCACATCAAGTTGGAACTTGTCGACAACAAGTGCGACATCGTTATGAACGGAATAGCCTTTGGACAAAGTTCACAAGCACGCTATATCAAGACTAAACGCTCATTCAATATTGTATATACAATAGAGGAGAATACCCACAAGCGTGGCGAAATCCAATTACAGATAGAAGATATTGAAACTTCAGAACTTGAATAACGCATAACTTATCATTATGCACGAAACTACACATACATCCAGCCCTTCCGCCCGTGATTGGGCAGAGGGGCTGCTTTTAAAATATTGGGGATACGAAAAATTCCGCGGCATTCAGCGCCAGATTATCGATAGCATATATGCCGGGAATGACACTCTTGGCCTTATGCCAACGGGAGGAGGCAAAAGCGTAACATTCCAAATCCCGGCCCTTGCAATGCAGGGAACATGCATTGTTGTCACCCCACTCATCGCCTTGATGAAAGACCAGGTTGCGCATCTCCGGCAAGTTGGAATAAAAGCCACCGCCATATATTCGGCCATGAAGAGGGAGCAGATTATTGGTGCGCTTGAAAACTGTATTTTAGGTGATTACAAATTCCTGTACCTCTCACCCGAACGTCTCAGTTCCCAACTCTTTCTGAATAAGTTGAAACACATGAATGTTTCATTCCTTTGCGTTGACGAAGCCCACTGCATATCTCAGTGGGGATATGATTTCCGTCCAAGCTACCTTGCTTTAAACAACATTAGAAAGATACTTCCAAACAAACCGATATTAGCCCTTACTGCAACAGCAACCCCGTCGGTTATTGACGATATCCAGGAGAAACTCGCCTTCAGACAGAAGAATGTCTTTCGTATGAGTTTCATTCGTCCCAACCTTCACTATTCACTACACTATACTATAAATGAAGAAAGTACACTCGAATACCTTCTTCACGAATATTCGGGATCCACTATTATCTATACAAATAGAAGGCAAAAAACCGAAGAGATAGCCAAATTATTATCTCAAAAAGGACATACCTGCACATTCTTTCACGCAGGATTACCTGACCTTGAGAAAGATTACAGGCAACGCGATTGGCAACAGGGAACAATTCGTATAATGGTAGCCACCAACGCCTTTGGAATGGGCATAGACAAACCAGATGTACGCCTTGTCATACATTTAGACACCCCCGACTCTCTCGAAAGATACTATCAGGAAGCTGGACGTGCCGGCAGAGATGGCGAACCTGCACATGCAGTTTTACTATACAAAGAGAAAACAGAGCTATTATTACTGCAACAATTAAACCGCTCCTTTCCCCCTAAAGAAAAAATACAAGAATTCTACGACCACATCTGCTACTATCTGCAAATACCAGAAGGAGGAGGTTACGACAAAACCCGTGAATTCAACATACATGAATTCTGCATAAATTTTCACCATAGCTTTTCTGAAACCCATCCCATATTATCATTGCTCGAATTATCAGGATACATCCGATTCACTGATGAAGAGGAAACAGTCTCACGCATATATATCACAGCAACTAGGTCACAGCTATATACCTCTATCCAAAGCGACACAGAAGAAATCTTCAACTATATTTTACGACGATATACAGGTATTTTTCAGGAGTTTGTATATATCGACGAAGAAGAAATCTCCATTAAAACAGGAATACCCGTAAAAACAATTTATGAGAAGCTGGTTGCCCTGAATCAGAGACATATAATAAAATACATACCACGCAAGAAGATACCATACATAACATTGACACAGCACCGAGTAGAAGGCAAAGACCTTGTAATACCCAGGCATGCATACGAAGAGAGATACGAAAGAGAAAAAGCACGCATAGAGAGTGTTATCTCATATATTAACAACACTGATACATGCCGAACATCATTATTGTTGGAATATTTCGGAGAGAATCTTAAGCAACGATGCAACAATTGTGACTATTGCGACCAATATAAGCCTTCAACAGACAAGACCGACGCATACGAAGAAATCTGGAGAGAAATTCAGGCACAACTTAAGGATGGTCCATTATACGGATATGAATTGGATTTATCCAAATACAATGCTCTGGATATAGAACATGTTATCAGAGTAATGTCAGAAGAAGGCGAAATATTACAAGATGGATTGAGAATGAAATTAAAGAAGACGAATTAGGCATGGTGTAGCAAAGTTACTTATTACATCCCGAATGAATTTAAGGTTCTTAAAGTCTTTATGGTCTTTATGGTCTTTAAAGACGGTAGGAACATTAGGAACTAATTTTATTATTGCAAGATGAAACACCAAGCAACACATAAAAAACAAAAGAGACCCTGTTAGTTATAACAAGGTCTCTTCTTCTTAAAAACGGCGGCTACCTACTCTCCCACGGGTGTGCAGTACCATCGGCGCGGACGGGCTTAACTTCTCTGTTCGGAATGGGAAGAGGTG
>JAFYQK010000002.1 GCA_017547165.1 Bacteroidaceae bacterium | reverse complement strand
GAAAAGATAATCGAGCAATTACACAACTCACAAGACAATGTCATAGTTGATGCATTGAACTATATTCCTATTTTTTATACCAAAGCTCATACTCGTCCATTCAACACAAAGAAGAAAAACATTCTTGCCGGACTTTGTTTCCCTGTTGGAATCTTGTTTTGGTGCAGGGTGTGGTTTTTCAGACTGAGATTGCAAGAAGACATAAGAATAGTAGAGAAACAAGCACATTTCATTACAGAGAGAATAAACAAACAACAATATAATGGATAAAGAAATAAAACTTAGCAGCATCGAAGAGGCTTTGGCGGATTTCAAAGAAGGCAAATTCGTCATTGTAGTTGATGATGAGGATAGAGAAAATGAAGGAGACTTCATTACTGCGGCAGAACTGATCACCGAGGAGAAGGTGAACTTCATGCTGAAACATGGCCGTGGAGTGCTCTGTGCTCCCATTACCATGAGTCGTGCCGAAGAACTAGAACTGGAACGCCAGGTACAGACCAACACCAGCATGCTCGGCACGCCATTCACCGTTACCGTTGATTTACTTGACGGTTGCACAACTGGTGTCAGCACCCACGATCGTGCTGCAACTATCAAAGCTTTGGCGGATCCCACCAGAAAACCCTCTGATTTTGGAAAACCCGGACATATTAATCCCCTGTATGCTCAGGATCGTGGTGTACTGAAGAGAGCGGGACATACCGAAGCAGCCATTGATTTGGCAAGACTATGTGGCTTGCAGCCAGCTGCTGCCCTGATAGAAATTCTTAACGAAGATGGGACGATGGCAAGACTGCCACAACTGAAAGAGGTGGCTAAAGAACACGATATGAAGATTATTGCCATAAAAGACCTTATTGCATACCGTTTGAAAAAAGAGAGTCTGGTTGAAAAAGGAGTAGAGGCAGACCTTCCCACAGAATATGGTCATTTCCGCATTATTCCATTCCGCCAAAAGAGCAACGGACTTGAGCACATCGCCATTTTTAAAGGCGAATGGAAGCAGGACGAACCAGTTTTGGTGAGAATGCACTCAAGCTGCATGACAGGAGACATTTTTGCCAGCAAGCGCTGCGATTGTGGCGACCAGCTTCACCAGGCGATGCAAATGATAGACAAGGAAGGCAAAGGTGTTATAGTATATCTGCAACAGGAAGGACGTGGCATAGGTCTTATGAACAAGATTGCTGCCTACAAACTCCAGGAGCAGGGAGATGACACCGTTGAAGCTAATATACACCTTGGATTCCAGGCTGATGAAAGGGATTATGGCGTAGGCGCACAGATTCTACGCGAGCTTGGCATCAGCAAAATCCGCCTTATCAGCAACAACCCTGTAAAAAGAGTTGGATTGGAGGGATACGGATTGGATATCGTAGAAAACGTACCAGTAATCATCACTCCAAACGAATACAACCGCAGATATCTTGAAACCAAGAAATTGCGCATGGGACACAAACTTTAATTTATAGAATAAATCATTAACCCCACACATAAAGAATCGTAAAACATGAACAACATTCTTTCAGACAGACTTGGTCGTCTGTCAACAAGTGCCACCTTGGCCATGAGCCAAAAAAGTAGCGAGTTAAAAGCTCAAGGCATCGACATCATCAATATGAGCGTTGGCGAACCAGACTTTAATACTCCCGACCACATCAAAGCAGCTGGCATAAAGGCCATTGAGGAGAACTGGAGTCGTTATAGTCCTGTACCTGGTTACCCAGAACTTAAAAAAGCCATAGTTGACAAACTGCAAAAAGAGAACGGTTTGGAATACAAGCCCAGCCAGATTCTTTGTTCAAATGGTGCAAAGCAGAGCGTTTGCAATGTAATCATGGCATTGGTAGGTGAAGGCGACGAAGTTATCATCCCTGCACCTTATTGGGTAAGTTATCCCGACATGGTACTTTTGGCAGATGCAACTCCCGTATTTATCCCCTCCTCTATCGAGCAGGATTTCAAGATAACACCTGAGCAATTAGAGGCAGCCATTACAGATAAAACACGCGCAATAATATTGTGTTCTCCCAGTAATCCTACAGGTTCCGTATACAGTCGCGAGGAATTGGAGGCACTTAAAGATGTATTGATGCGCCACGAGCGTGTTATCGTCATAGCCGATGAAATTTATGAACACATCAACTATGTAGGTTCACATGCCTCCATGGCACAGTTCCCTGAAATTAAGGAGCGCGTTGTAATCATCAATGGTGTGTCTAAGGCATACGCAATGACTGGATGGCGTATTGGTTTCATCGCTGCTCCCGAATGGATTATCAAGGGATGCAACAAACTACAAGGTCAATACACCAGCGGTCCATGCTCAATAAGTCAAAAGGCAGCAGAAGCAGCTTTTGCTGGCGACCAACAATGTGTCGAGGATATGCGTATTGCGTTTGAACGTCGTCGCGACCTTATTGTAAAACTGACAAAGGAGATACCTGGTTTGGAAGTGAACAATCCCCAAGGTGCCTTCTATCTATTCCCCAAATGTAGCAGTTTCTATGGCAAGAAATATGGTGACAAGACCATTAATAATAGCGACGATTTGGCCATGTATCTGCTTGAAGTTGGACATGTGGCTACCGTAGGAGGCGAATCATTTGGTTCCCCCGAATGCTTCCGTATGTCTTATGCTACCAGTGACGAAAACATTATTGAAGCAATAAAGCGCATCAAGGAAGCACTTGCCCTGCTGAAGTAAAATATATAACATAAAAATGGGACCCTTGTGGGTCCCCATGAAAAAAGTCCCTCTTTTTTGAGGGATTTTTTTGTAATGTTTCTTACAAAACAATTGCACCAGAAGGACATGCGTCAGCACATGTGCCACATTCTGTGCACTCGTCTGGATTGATTACATACTTCTCACCTTCAGAGATAGCACCAACGGGACACTCGTCAATACATGTGCCACAAGCAACACAATCGTCATTAATCAAGTAAGCCATAATTGTAGTTTTTATTAGTTAATCTTATATTTTAGGCCAAATGCAATGATAAATTGCAATGCAAAGATAATTATTTTTGATGATTTGTACTTGTTTTAGCAATAAAAAGTTGTTTTGCATAATCAAAATTGATGATTTATACAATATCTTTGCAACAGAACATGTTATATAATATATGAAACGTTTGCTATCAATCATCATATTTCTCTCGTTATGTCTCAATGCGCTTGCGCAGAAAGAGCGCATAATGAACAAACCATTTATAGATAACAGGAAGTTGCATTGGGGATTCTTCTTCGGTCTGAATATCATGGATATGGAGATAAAGAACAATGGTGCAATAGACCCTGCTACTGGCGAACAATGGTTTGCAGAAGTAAACCGCCACCAACCAGGATTCAGTGTGGGAGTTTTAGGAGCATGGAGACTGAACAAATACTTTGAGTTGAGGCTGACTCCCTCAATGCATTTTGGTCAAAAAGTCATAAAAATGCATGAAAACATTTCTGGCAGAGATACCATACAGAGCATGCGGACCAACTACATAGGTCTACCGGTATCAGTGAAATTTTCCGCACCCAGATACAATAACTTCCGACCTTATTTCACATTGGGTATGGCTCCAACCTTCTGTCTGAACAACCACAATCAGGAAGCGTTTAAAGCCAAGAAGTTTGACTGCTACTTGGAAGTAGGCATGGGATGCGATATTTACTTGCCATATTTTAAACTTATTCCTGAATTAAAATTCTGCTTTGGTCTTATTGACATCATCAGCAAACAGAGAAACGATCTTTTAGATCAGTCAATGATGAAATTCACAAACGGAGTAGAAAGCAGTTCGTCAAATATGATAATTCTTTCGCTATATTTCGAATAATTTTAAAAGAAATAAGCATTTGCAAAGTACGAAATCTGCTGTATTTGGCACATTATCATGGCGTAGCACATAGTTTTCACATTATTAAGAAGGTTGTTTCAATAAAAAGTTGTACCTTTGCAACCGCTTTACCATAGGTCGCTGGCGGGGAGAAGTGTGACCCGTTATGCCTATGAGTGATGACAAACAACCTATTAATAAAGTCATAGAGAAATGGCAGATTTAATCAAGATTGCAGAAGAAGCATTTGCTACTGGCAAGCAACACCCCTCATTCAAGGCTGGTGACACCGTAACCGTAGCATACAAAATTGTCGAAGGCAACAAGGAGCGTATCCAGTTGTATCGCGGTGTAGTTATCAAGATCGCTGGTCACGGCGACAAGAAGCGTTTCACCGTTCGCAAGATGTCTGGTACCGTTGGTGTAGAGCGTATCTTCCCCATCGAGTCTCCCAACATCGACAGCATCGTAGTTAACAAGATTGGTAAGGTTCGTCGCGCTAAGTTGTACTACTTGCGTAACCTCACTGGTAAGAAGGCTCGCATTGCTGAGAAGCGCGTTGCTACAAAGGAGGCTTAATAAAAGGGTCCCTTACAAGACACACAAATAGGAAGAAAGCTTGTGCTTTCCTCCTATTTTATTTTAGGTAGGTTCTACATGAACAAAAAAAGAGGAAAGAGTTTTCCCTCTCTATACCTTTTCAGTTCATATCGGTTTAAAATCTAACTGACGACTGACGACGCCATGTCATTTCAATAACATTGAATTTATTTATTTTCAGCATATTAGAATGGTGTATCGTGTACTTATAAGGTTGTCAGTTAGAACCAATACCGCGATTTAGGGTAGTATTTTTGGTCATTTTGCACATATTTCGCTTAAGAAAATGGCAAAAAGGCTTCTGTTATTTTTTACTCATACGCAAAAATCTGCATAATTCGCAGAAAGGGATATTATAGATTCTCGATGTCTAATATTCCTTAAAATAAATCAAACAACTTTGTTAATTTCTAAAGTATCGTCTACTGCCAAACATCATGTTCTCCGAACAAAATCATCACGACGAAAGAGTACATACAATAGGTGGATTCTCCACACAAAATCATATTCTAGCAAATGTAAATAAATTTTACGATCGGAAGTGAAAAGATAATTAGCATTAAGGCTTCACGCAGAATCAAAATAATCTGCGTAAGAACCAGTTTTAGGTACAATAGGAGGACTAAAACGACGGTTTATTCGTCACCTTTAAACACAATATTAAAAATAATACTTTTAGATTTGTTAAGGAGAAATTCGATAAGACATTATAGGGGGGGGGATCACACAAGTCTCAAACCATTGTCGGAAATTGCTATCAGGCGGCGTTTGTAGAGATCACCCACAGCTTTCTTGAAAACCTTTTTGCTGACATTGAAGGTATAGGCAATGTCCTCTGCAGGACTCTTGTCGCCAAGAGAGCAATAACCACCATTATCCTTGATGTATGCCAATAGGACATCGCTGAAGTCGGTAACACCTTCCTGACCCTGACGGGTGAGAGTGACATCTATCTTGCCATCCTCGCGCACCTTATTTATATATGCACGCGTGCGCACACCTGTATGGAGCTCTCGAAACACCTGAGAGTCGTATAGGAGTCCACCCCAACGGTTATCTATGATTACCTTGAAACCGAGGTCAGTTTTCTGCCATACAAGAATGTCTACCTTGTCACCTCTGCGGTAGGGAGCATACCCAGAGTCGAGATAACGTTCCACCTTGGCACTGGCCATTATTCGACTACTATCCTTGTCCAGATGAATATGCACGATGTAGCTCTGTCCCTTTAGCATCTTCATCTTTTGCTCGCGGAAAGGGACGAAAAGGTCTTTCATCAGTCCCCAATTCAAGAAGGCACCAAAGTTGTTGACCCATGCCACCTCAAGAAAAGCAAAGTCGCCAACCTGTGCCAAAGGTTTGCGCATGGTAGCAATGAGACGCTCCTCCTGGTCGAGATACAGGAAAACTTCCACATCTTCATCGATAGTCACGTTTCCCACGACCTCGTTCTGTGGCAGAAGTATCTCGCCATGTATGCGTCCTCCATCCAGATAATAACCGAAGGGAACCTGCTTTACAACCTTAAGGTTATTTATTTCACCTAATCTTATATCCATAGTTATGTATTAATAAATAAGGGCCCTCACCCTTGAAGGTAAATTCTACACTTTCACCTTTGACTTCTGTCCCTACGGGAATCGACCATTAATTCCGTTTCCACTATCATTCCATCCTTCATACGTATGGTACGATCTGTCATTGTTGCTAACTCTTCGTCGTGAGTAACTATCACGAAGGTTTGACCAAATTTATCACGTAATTCGAAAAAAAGTCGGTGAAGTTCCTCTTTATTCTTTGTATCAAGACTACCAGAAGGCTCGTCAGCAAGGATGAGTTCTGGATTATTCATAAGAGCGCGCGCCACGGCCACACGCTGTTTCTCTCCACCAGAAAGTTCGTTAGGCTTATGATTAGCACGCTGGTTCAATCCCATAAACTTCAAAAGTTCCAGCGCACGCTCCTTTGCAGCATTTACGGAACTACCAGCAATATAGGCAGGCATCATAACATTCTCTATTGCGGTAAATTCTGGCAATAATTGATGAAACTGAAAGACAAAACCAATATGCTTATTTCTAAAACGTGCCATCTGATCAGAATCAAGTACAGTAATATCCTGCTCTGCTATAAAAACATGGCCCGAATCGGGTTTATCAAGCGTTCCAATAATTTGAAGCAATGTTGTCTTACCAGCGCCACTAGCTCCAACAATACTTACAACCTCTCCCTTGTTTATCTCCAAGTCTATTCCCTTAAGAACTTCAAGATTTCCGAAACTCTTTCTTATTCCTTCTATTTTTATCATGACCACTGATCGGGGAATAACAACATTACACTTGTATTACTAAAATATCTATGTATCAATAAGGGCAAACCCGCGAAGGCTCCCTTGTATGAAATAAATCCAGGACGGGCGGTAACGAAAACAACGATGTCATCAGAACTGGAATGTTGGGACAAGGAAACAATTTTTGTCCAGATTGGCATCTCAATATAATCCGCCCTTAACGACACATGGTTTTGCCACATATAACTCTTTATGTGGGGAAGTGTATCTGGATGAGCATGATATTGCAGATAACAATCAAGCTGTTCGGCCATACGGCACATATGCTCTATCCATTTATAAAAACCTGCCTCGTATTCTGCCTTTTGCGGTACAGCAACAATAATGCGATGCAAGGTACCAGGAGGTACAATAAGACGTACTGCCATTACCTGACGGTTAGTACCCTCAATGACATGATCAATAACTGGGCCGAGACTGGATTTTGGCATACCCGTAGTGCGATCGGTAAGACACACCATTACCTCACCACAGTCATACTCACGTATCGTATGAAGAATACCGCCAGCAACATTGGTACTTAGGCGCGACAAAGTTTTCATATCAACATGAGCAGAAGATGCTACTGATGAAGCTTCCTCAAGCATACGTTGTGCATCTCTGTAACCCTCTGCCTCACCATCATAGTCGTTAAAAGTTACAGTCAAACCCATCAACGAGTCGGGAATACGCGTATTGCGGATAACCAAAGCCAACTGTGTCAAAAGACCAACACTATCAGGCTGGCTATATGTCACAAGGCACCTACCATGCCATGCGCCTTGATTCTCCTCTGTATCCAAATCGGCAAGTACCAATTTTCGCGCTCCTTCATTGGTTGCAAAACTACTGATGATGCACGAAAAAAGTATAAGCATTACAGTAGCATTGAAAACGGACTCGTTCATAAGATCAACCTTAGGGTCGGTACCTATCATCACTATTGCCAAAGCACCAGCCGCATGAGCATTGGTTAGACCAAACATCAACAATGTTCCTCCTCTCATATCTTTTGAGAGCCAACACATAATGTGAGCTGCAAGCCATTTAAAAAGAGTGCCGACCACGACCATAACTACCACAATCCAGATTGTTGAGAGATCACTGAATAATACCCTTAAGTTTATCAGCATACCTACACCAATAAGGAAATATGGTATAAACAACGCGTTTCCTACAAACTGGATATATGACATTAGAGGAGAAGTACGAGGAATAAGTCTGTTTACAGTAAGTCCTGCGAGAAAAGCTCCAAGCAATCCCTCTAAACCTGCCAATTCAGCCAAGGCTGCACTCAAAAACACCAACGACATGATGAAAATGAATTGCATAATAGCATCATCATATCTGCGCAGAAACCAACGTCCTACCTTTGGGTAAATATAAAGTATAAAACCAGCATACAAAAAACATTTCAAAGCGAAAAATAGCCAATAAAGACTTGTGGTTTCATTAAGAGAACCTACCGTTATGGCAAGTACTAACAATGCTACAAATAAAGCAACAGCAGTAGCAACTACTGATACAATAACTATTGGATGTCGTGTAAGACCGTATCTACTGACTATAGGATAGGAAATCAATGTGTGAGATGCCAAAATACAACTGAATAATAATGAAGAAGCCACCCCGAAGTCCAACAAATAGTATGCTGCCAAAAAACCCACAACAAACGGAACTACATAGGTTATCAATCCAAACAACAAGCCCTTACGACCATATTGGTGAACACTTCCCATATTCATTTCCAATGCGGCAAGGAACATGATAAAGTAGATGCCAACCTGACCAAAGATCTCAAAACTACGATCCCTTTCAATAACATTGAAACCATGTTGTCCTATCATCACACCAGCTAAAATCAGACCTATGATGTGAGGAGTACGGAGTCTGCGCAATAATATCGGAGAAAACAAGATAATCACCAACACGACAAAAAACACCCAAGTAGGATCAGTTATGAGTGCTAATGGAGTTTGTAATGTTGCGATGATACTATGCATGTCATAAAAATCTCATACAAAGATAAGGTTTTTTATGCTATTTATTATCTATGGCACACCTTATTTATAATATTTTACGTAATTTTGCAACGAATTAGAATTAACAGACAAAGATACATTATGAGAGTAGCTATAGTAGGCGCCAGTGGTGCTGTTGGACAAGAGTTCTTAAAAGTATTGGACGAAAGAAATTTTCCTATTGACGAGTTGTTGCTTTTTGGAAGCCAGCGTAGCGCAGGAACAAAGTACAGATTCCGCGGAAAAGAGATTGAAGTGAAACTCTTACAACACAACGACGACTTCAAAGACGTTGACATAGTTTTCACAAGTGCAGGAGGTGGCACAAGCAAAGATTTTGCAGAAACCATCACAAAACATGGTGCTGTAATGATTGACAACTCAAGTGCGTTCAGAATGGATGAAGATGTACCTTTGGTTGTTCCTGAATGTAACGCAGTTGATGCTCTAAACCGCCCACGCGGCATTATTGCCAACCCCAACTGCACCACCATTATGATGGTAGTTGCATTGCAGGCTTTGGAAAACATAAGCCACATCCGCCGCATACATGTTGCCAGTTATCAGGCAGCCAGTGGCGCTGGTGCGGCCGCTATGGCCGAGCTCTATGAGCAATACCGTCAGGTGTTGGCTGGAGAGAAACCAACAGTAGATAAGTTTGCATACCAGTTAGCCTTTAATGTTATACCACAGATTGACGTCTTTACCGACAATGGCTACACAAAAGAAGAGATGAAGATGTTCCACGAGACAAAAAAAATCATGCATACCAATGCAGATTGTTCCGCTATGTGTGTGCGTGTGCCTTCACTCCGTTGCCATTCAGAAGCCATTTGGGCAGAAACAGAAAGACCTGTGAGCGTAGAGGAATTCAAGGAGGCGGTAAAGAATGGAGATGGTCTTCGTCTGCAGGACAATCCCGAACAAAAGGATTACCCAATGCCTCTCTTCTTGGAGGGTTGCGATGATGTATATGTCGGTCGTATACGCAAAGACATCTCTAATCCCAACGGATTAACATTCTGGCTTGTAAGTGACCAGATAAAGAAAGGCGCAGCCCTGAATGCCGTACAGATTGCTGAATGGCTCATCAAGAATGATCCTAAACTAAAAGCTTGAGATTACAAATACATATAATATGATTAAAGGTCACTTCCTTAGGGAGGTGACCTTTAATCATATCAGATATACGAGCACAAAACTATTCCCAAATAGTAGGAATGCCAGTACCGCTCTCGTACCAGCGTATCATATGAATACGGAACTGAAGTGTAGAATATGCTTTGATGCCATTTCTGTCAGTTTCACCATAAGCGAGATTTTGAGGAATGAATACCATCCAATCATCTCCTTCAACCATATACTGAAGCGCTGTACTAAAACCTTCAACCAAATCACGCACTCCCATCAACTGAGGAGCCGCCTTTGCTGGGTCATACTCACCATAATAGGTTGTAGTAAAGACATCCTGCACCAAGCCCATTTCATCACCATTACCTGTATAGTTGATCGTAGGCATCAACCACCCCCTGAAGTTAATACGAACAGAATCATTATAGGCCGGACTACCCTTACCTGACAGGTCTTTACCAAAATTGATAATACGTACGCATATGCTGTCGGTCATTGGTCCTGCTGATGTTCCAGTTTTTAGCAAAGACTTATACATTCTCCACTCGCAATGTTTTTGCCAATCGTCGCCATAGGTTTCTTTTGCCTGTACAATAGCAGCACGAGCAACCTTGACGGTATCTTCAAACCATGCGGCATTGCGAGCTTGCCAATCTTCATATGGATTGTACTCTTCAATCACTTCAGTACAAGAAACTAGACACAGAATGCTTGTTAGAAATATGTATATATACTTTTTCATCAGTTTTTACAGGAATGTTCTAATCTACAATATCAGAGCAACTTCTTCAACAGACTTGTAATGCTAACCTGATCCTCGATGATACCACGAAGTTCTGACACATGAACACGACGTTGCTCCATACTGTCACGCTCACGTAATGTTACGGTATTGTCAACCAAAGTCTGCTGGTCCACAGTAACACAGAAAGGACATCCAATAGCATCCATACGACGATAACGTTTGCCAATCTGATCCTTCTCCTCGTACTTGCAATTGAAGTGGAAACGAAGGTCGTTCATAATCTCTTGTGCCTTCTCAGGCATACCATCCTTCTTGGTCAAAGGAAATATCGCTAATTTCACTGGTGCCAATGCCGCAGGCAAATGAAGAACAGTACGTGTCTGTCCATCTGCAAGTGTCTGCTCCTCATAACTATGACACATAATAGACAGGAACATACGGTCAACGCCTATAGAAGTCTCTATTACATAAGGAGTGTATGACTCGTTGCTCTCGGGATCGAAATACTCAATCTTCTTGCCACAATATTTAGCATGACTTGAAAGGTCAAAGTTGGTACGTGAATGAATACCTTCAACCTCCTTGAAACCAAAAGGCATATGGAACTCAATATCAGTAGCAGCATTAGCATAGTGTGCCAACTTGTCGTGATCATGGAAACGATAGTTATCGGAACCAAAGCCAAGTGCCTGATGCCAAGCCATACGGGTCTGTTTCCACTTTGCGAACCAATCCAACTCTGTTCCAGGTTTTACAAAGAACTGCATTTCCATCTGTTCGAATTCACGCATACGGAAGATGAACTGACGTGCAACAATCTCATTACGGAAAGCCTTACCTATCTGGGCTATACCGAAAGGCAACTTCATACGACCTGTCTTTTGCACATTAAGATAGTTCACAAAGATACCCTGTGCTGTCTCGGGACGTAAATAAACCTTGCTTGCTCCGTCGGCAGTAGAACCCATTTCAGTAGAGAACATCAAATTGAACTGACGAACTTCTGTCCAGTTTCTGGTACCGCTAATGGGGCAAGCGATTTCCTCATCGATAATAATTTGACGTAATTCGGTCAAATCGCTATTATTCAAGGCATTTGCAAAACGCTCATGCAAAACGTCACGCTTTTCCTGATTTTCTATTACTCGTACATTGGTCGTGCGGAATTCTGCCTCATTGAAAGCATCTCCATATTTCTTTGCCGCTTTCTGAACTTCCTTATCAATCTTCTCATCGTACTTTGCCAATTGGTCTTCAATAAGGACGTCTGCACGATAACGCTTTTTGCTATCCTTATTATCAATCAAAGGATCGTTAAAAGCATCTACATGACCACTTGCTTTCCATACGGTGGGATGCATGAAAATCGCTGCATCAATACCAACGATATTCTCGTGAAGCAATACCATAGACTGCCACCAATACTGCTTGATGTTATTTTTCAATTCAACACCATTCTGTCCATAGTCATAAACAGCTCCTAAACCATCATATATATCACTTGAAGGGAAAACAAAACCATACTCCTTACAATGTGAAATAATCTTCTTAAATACGTCTTCTTGTTGTGCCATTGCTTTAAAATATATTTTCGTACAAAGTTAGTCACTTTACGATAAATTTTCATACTCCTGGCGCCCATTTCAATTCCCTTTCACCTTTTTTGCACAAAAAACAACATTACCTTTGGTAATTAGAGCAAAAAGACGTATATTTGCGCGCTGAAATTTATATTTTAGCAACAATTCTATTTTAAGGAGACAATAAAACAACCATATACTGACAATGAGACAACTTAAAATTACCAAGAGCATTACCAGTCGCGACAGCCAGTCTTTAGACAAATACCTGCAGGAAATTGGTCGCGAACAACTTCTAACAGTGGAAGAGGAAGTTGAATTGAGCCAACGCATCCGAAAAGGAGACCGTCGAGCTTTAGACCTCTTGGTAAAGAGCAATCTTCGCTTTGTTGTATCAGTTGCAAAACAATACCAGAACCAAGGTTTGAGTCTGCCAGACTTAATTAACGAGGGCAACGTAGGACTTATTAAAGCAGCCGAAAAGTTTGACGAAACACGTGGATTTAAATTCATCAGCTACGCAGTATGGTGGATTCGTCAAACCATCTTGCAGGCATTGGCCGAGCAAAGCCGCATTGTCCGTTTGCCACTAAACCAGGTTAGTGCCGTAAACAAGATTAGCAAAGCCATCATTAAGTTTGAGCAGGAATTCGAGCGCAAACCAAGTCCTGAGGAATTGGCAGAATTGGTGAACGAGGTACCCGAGAAAATTAACGACAGTTTAAGAGCAAGCGGTCGCCATGTCAGCATGGACGCTCCCTTCGTCGAGGGCGAGGACAACAGTCCGCTTGATGTTATGGAGAACACAGATTCTCCAGCTGCTGACCACACACTTATTAACGAAAGCCTGCAATTGGAGATTTCACGTGCCTTGGACATACTAAATCCTCGCGAACGAGATATCATAGAAATGAGTTTTGGCATTGCACAGCCAGAAATGACTTTGGAAGAAATCGGAGACCGTTTTGAACTTACACGCGAAAGAGTTCGCCAAATCAGAGAAAAGGCCATTCGCAAACTTCGCAATGCCAACAAGACAAGTCTGCTACGCCAATATTTAGGATAGTCAACCTCTAGAGACTAAAACTTATAAATGCTATCGTTTCAGAACGAACCGATAGCATTTTTTATTACAAAAAACATTATAAAAATCAAACAATTGCCCGCATTTAGCCGCTTTGACTCAAGTACACTATTTTGTTGTCACAACAATACTGATAAAATATTACGAAGCCTTTTAAACATCTCCGTTTTCATATTCCACATATAAATTATTCAGCACACAAACCAAGCACGAAGGAATAAATGTCAAAATCTCGGGAACTTTACTGGCAGCGAAGCATTTAATGCCGACTTTTCTGTCAACTCTATAACAGAAGACCATAATACAGCATCATAAACATCCATATCCATTTGAAAAAAATCGCCATTCCCATCTTGACGTCTGTCACGCATCTCTTCAATTGATGACAGCAAACGATAATCCATCATATAATTCATAAGATTCTTGGCACCAGCCTTTTTACCCTCTGCTATAATATTTTTATACACCAAAGGAATAAAATTCTCGACATACTCAACAGCCTCATCTCCGGACAAACAAATCTCTTTGTCCTTAAACTGAATCTGCACAATAGGTACCGGATACTTTTGCAAGAAACCCAAAGTACCACAAACCGTCTGCATACGGCTATATGGACGGGGAGTTGAAATATCATAATGCAAAAGCATACTCACACCAGAAACGGAGCGTATCAATGAAGTGTTTGTATGGTCTCCTGGAATAGGAGAAGAAAGGGAAACCAGATAATCCAATGTATCCCCCTCGGGCAACAGCTGGCACATTGGCCCCAAAGCATGAGTTGGATAAGGATTACCTCCACGCCTGCGTCCCTGCGAACGCATCCAGCCCTCCTGTACAGTATGAGCGTATGCTCCCTCGAGATGCTTCACACGACCAAGAATACCGCTACGCACAATCTCGCGTACGCCCAAATGCCATGTATCATAGCAACAATTTTCGAGCATCACACAATGCCTTCCTGTCTCTAGGGCTACCGCCAACAAAGTTTCGCATTCAGCAACAGTCATGGCAGCAGGCACCTCTAAAGCAACATCTTTTCCCGAACGCATCGCAAACACCGCCATACGAACATGCCACTCCCATGGTGTGCATACCCATACCAAATCAACGTCCGGATGGGAGGCCGCCTCTTGCCAATCCGTCTCAACATCACACTTGATAAGCACATTGGCGTTCGATAGTAAAGCCAAACGCTCTAAAGTTGCCTGTCCTCGCTGACCAAGACCTATGAGAGAAATATTTACCATAAAACTTACAAAACTCTATTTAATGCACTAAGCGTCACTTCAAAGGTATATATATTGTACGACGTTCATCCTCACCAGCCCAATGACCGATAAGCATATCATTTGATACTTTAAACCAAGCCCCGAACCCATCACGAATATCATTGCAGTATGTCCCAAACCACAAACCGCCAGCAGCATAATAGTATATTCCTAGTCCATGCCGCAAACCTTTATACAATTCCCCCACATAACTATCGCCATTAGAAAAAGTTTGAGTAAGAAATTTATAGTCCGAAGCAATCGTATCAGGCGGGACAATAAGTTCTCCTTTTATACATATATATTCCAAGTTGCCAGTAGAAAGACTATAACTGCAATAAAATTCCTTATTGCCAACAGTAACATTATCACGCCCGATGCTAATTCCCTGCAACAGTTCACCGTTACGGAACTTTCCCAAAATCATATCTCCACCATCACTAACATATTGGCCATAGCCATACAGCGAATGACGATAGTCTATCTGTCCGACATACTGACCTCCGGATATACTCAAAATCCTACTCTGAAAATCCGACACATAATCTAAAAAGACATCTTCATATGCAGATGGCGCCACCTCATATTTTTTCAAAGGAGTATATTGCGCCTTCGTCAACGAGACTGTAAACACGCATAGTATAAATATAAAAATTATCCTTTTCATCGCTTTTCTTCTTTAATTTTTTTCCATACAGCTGGTAATAATCCCATTCCATTATAAGAAGGCTCTTCCGCCATTTGGGAACGTATCCAAGAACTACTGATATTCACCAGTTCTACCTCAGCAAACTCAATCCCTAAAGAAAATTCCGGCACACATGACAGACAAGGCTTCGAATCGCAAAAACTCTGGCGTGGCAAAACAATCAGTCTATAGTTTTGAAGAATATCCTGCCACCTGTACCATTTTACGAAGCACTCCCAATTATCCATGCCAATAATCAGCACAAATTCTCTATCAGGAAACCTATCAGACAAGGACTGCAAAGTTGTAAACATATAATTCGGTTTAGGCAAATGAAACTCCACATCAGAAACCTCAACCCCATCTATTTCTACCACTGCCATCTTGGCCAATTCAAGGCGAAAAGCATCTTCCCAAAGCCCGTCACCCTTCAATGGATTTTGAGGACTCACAACTAACCACAACTCATCCACCAACCCACGGGCGACCACTTCACGCGCCATTCGGGTATGTCCAATATGTATGGGATTAAAACTTCCACCATACACACCTGTTACTACCTTTTTTCTGTTTTGAGTACACATTTCGCACACAAAGTTACTCCTTTCTGCTGAATTTTTGTTATTTTTGCACAGAATTTTATATTTATAAGGTATGATACTTTCAATGACTGGATACGGCAAAGCTTCAGCACATTATGGTGACAAGAAGATAACTGCCGAGATAAAATCACTTAACAGCAAGGCATTGGACTTAAGTGTACGCATAGCAAATACATACAGAGAAAAGGAAATGGTGCTGCGCACAATGATTAGCGAGCATTTGCTACGTGGCAAAATCGAATTCTGCCTTTGGATTGAACGTGACAATGTAGAACAGGTTGCACAACTTAACATCCCCTTGATCCAAAATTACCTTGAACAATTTAAAGAAGCTAACAAAAAGTTTGGAATACCTTTGCCTGAAAATATCACCGAAGTGGTGATAAAGATGCCAGATGCCATAAGTCGTCAGGACAGCACCGAAGAACTAACGGAGGAGGAATGGCAAACTGCCTTGCATGTGGCGGAGCAAGCCATAGAACAACTTTTAGTTTTCCGTAAACGAGAAGGAGAGGCTCTGGAACATAATTTTTTGGAAAAGCTTGCCAATATAGAGTCGCTGATGAAAAGTATTGAGCCATACGAAAAGGCAAGAACAGAAAGAATACGCCAACGCCTTACAGACGCATTATCTTCCATTCCCGAAGTGGAATACGACAGAGGACGACTGGAACAGGAAATGATTTTCTATATCGAAAAGCTTGACATCAACGAAGAGAAACAACGTTTAGCCCAGCATATTGAGTATTTCCGTGAAACGCTCGCTTCAGAATATGGGCAGGGCAAAAAACTTGGTTTTATCGCTCAAGAAATGGGCAGAGAGATAAACACTACTGGTTCTAAATCAAACCAGGCCGAAATGCAGAATATCGTTGTAATGATGAAAGACGAGTTGGAACAAATAAAAGAACAAGTTCTAAACGTCTTGTAAGTTTGATATAATTACATTTAAATACAGATATGGCAGGTAAATGTTTAATATTCAGTGCTCCCAGTGGTAGTGGGAAAAGCACTATAGTGCAATGGTTAACAAGGGAGCATCCCGAACTGAACCTTGCTTTCAGCATAAGCGCAACATCCCGCCCCCCAAGAGGTACAGAGCAACATGGCATAGAATACTTTTTCCTAACTCCTGAGGAATTCAAGCAAAAGATCAATGACAATGAATTTTTGGAGTATGAAGAAGTTTATACCAATCGATACTACGGAACGTTAAAAGGGCAGATTGAGGAGCTTTTGCGAAACGGCAAAAACGTAATCTTCGACATTGACATCAAGGGAGGATTAAACATCAAGAAATACTTTGGAGAACGTGCTTTGGCCATATTCATACAGCCGCCAGGAGTGGACGAGTTAAGAAAAAGACTCGTGGGACGGGCGACAGACTCACAGGAACAAATAGAAGAGCGTTTGGGCAAAGCCGAATACGAAATGTCATTTGCTTCACAATTTGACACCATCATCATCAACGACGATTTAGACATTGCCAAAAGCGAGACTTTAACGACAATACAGAAATTTTTAAAAGATAGTAATACATTTTGGCAACAATACTCAGTATAGAAACAAGCACTAACGTGTGTTCTGTTGCTGTGGCTCAGGATAATCATGTAATCTTTCGCAACGAAGACTATAAAGGTCCATCACATGCCGTACAATGCGGATTGTTTGTTGAGGAAGCACTTTCATTTGCAGAAAGTCATGCAATTCCTTTGGATGCTGTAGCCGTAAGCGAAGGCCCTGGTAGTTACACTGGTTTAAGAATTGGGGTGAGCATGGCCAAAGGAGTTGCCTATGGACGCGACATCCCCCTTTTGGCTATACCTACCCTCCAACTTCTCTGTGTACCTGTTTTACTCTATCATGAGGAAATACCTGAAGACTCCTTGTTGATTCCAATGCTTGATGCTAGAAGAATGGAAGTTTATTCGGCGATCTACGACAGAAGTTTAAAAGAAATTCGCGGAATACAACCAGACATTATTGATGCAGAGACATATCTTGAATACCTGAATCGTGGTCCGGTTGTGTTTTTTGGAAATGGAAGCACAAAATGCAAAGATGTCATCTCACATCCAAATGCGATTTTCATTGACAATATCCATCCTTTGGCATACAATGCAGCACCATTGGCAGAACAAAGATTAAGACGTGGAGAAATTGCTTCCACTGCCTATTTTGAACCCTTCTATTTAAAAGACTTCCAAGCGACAAAACCTAAAAATCTTTTATGAGCAACATTCAGTACAACACCAACAGAGAACATCTGCAAATGTCCGAATATGGCCGCATCATACAAGATATGGTAAAGCATTGTATGACAATTGAGGAGAAGGACAAACGCCAGCAATGTGCAGAGGTCATAATCAAGACAATGGCTTCAATAGCACAAGAAAAGCTTTCTAAATCTGAGGTGCAGAACAAATTATGGAATCATTTGGCCGTAATAAGTGACTTTAAATTAGATATCGACTATCCTGTAGAGATTATCCCTAAAGCAGAAGTCACATCACACCCTGCCCCCATGCCCGTACCTCAAGGCCGAATCAAGTACCGCCATTATGGACATATAGTAGAGGAAGCCATATGTAAACTTAAAGAAATGCCAGAAAGCGAAGAGCGAGACGCATTGGTACGGCAAACAGCAGATAGAATGAAGCAAAATCTGTTTACTTGGAACCCAGACATCATGAGCGAAGAAAAAGTTAAGAATGATATTGACACCTATGCAAGAGGGACTTCTCTTTCATTGGCCCTTCTGGGACACAAATACGCGACATTGCACACTCTGCCCACAAACATTTTAAAGAAAAAGAAAAAGAAATAATCGGATGCCAGCATTCATAATAGAGGGAGGACATCCTCTCAAAGGAGAAATCACGCCACAGGGAGCAAAAAACGAAGCCTTGCAGGTATTGTGCGCAACACTTCTTACTGACGAACCTGTAAGAATATCCAACTTGCCAGACATAGCTGATGTCAACAACCAAATCAGGTTATTACAAGACATCGGAGTTCATGTGACACGTCACGGGCAAGGTGATATGACCTTTCAGGCAGACAAGGTCGACCTTTGTTATCTTGAGAGCGAAGAATTTCTTGACAGATGCGCACGCTTAAGAGGCAGCGTGATGCTTGTTGGTCCGTTGGTAGCCCGATTTGGCAAAGCTTCTGTCAGCAAACCCGGTGGGGACAAAATTGGCCGCCGTCGTTTGGACACACATTTCCTTGGTATACAGAAATTAGGAGCAGAGTTCTCATTCAATACCACAAAAAATGTTTTTGAAATAAAAGCAGACAAACTAAAAGGAGCCTATATGCTTCTGGACGAAGCTTCTGTAACGGGAACAGCCAACATTGTTATGGCTGCAGTATTGGCAGAGGATACAACGACTATCTACAACGCTGCCTGCGAACCATACATACAACAATTGTGCACAATGCTATGTAAAATGGGAGCCAAAATTTCTGGCATTGGTTCTAATCTATTGACCATAACCGGTGTTGAAAAATTGTATTCGACATCGCATAGTATTCTGCCAGACATGATTGAAATCGGTTCTTTCATAGGTATGGCTGCAATGTGCGGAGAAGGTGTGTTGATACGCAATGCAAGACTCGACCAACTTGGCATCATTCCATCTATTTTCCAACGCATTGGTATAAAATTGGAGATACAAGATGACAATATTTTCATCCCAAAGCAGGAACATTATGAGATTGAATCATTCTTAGATGGAAGCATCATGACAATCGCTGATGCTCCATGGCCAGGACTTACACCTGACCTTTTAAGCATCTTGCTTGTTGTTGCCACACAAGCCAAGGGAAGTGTTCTTATTCATCAAAAAATGTTTGAAAGCCGCTTGTTCTTTGTGGACAAACTCATTGATATGGGAGCACAGATTATCTTGTGTGACCCACATCGCGCAGTAGTGATAGGACACGACAAGCGTTTTCAACTCAAGGCTGCGCGAATGACATCACCGGATATACGTGCCGGCATCGCCTTGCTTATAGCCGCAATGAGTGCATCGGGAACAAGTTGCATAGACAACATCGGGCAAATTGACCGTGGCTACGAAAACATAGAAGAACGTTTGAACTGCCTTGGAGCAAATATTACAAGAGTAGAATGATTAAAACATATAAAATTGGTTCCTTAACACGCACACATGGTATCGAAGGTGAAATATCAATGAATTTCACTGATGATGTCTGGGATCGTGCCGATGCAGATTATCTTTTCTTAGAAGTAGACGGCATACAGGTTCCTTTCTTTTTGGAAGGATGGCGTTTCAGAAGCGATTCTGTTGCTCTTCTAAAGTTTCAAAATATAGATACTTCCGAGGATGCACGGGAATTTGTTGGATGTGATGTTTATTTTCCACATGACCTAACGCCTGAACCAGACGAAAACGAAGAACTCACCTGGAAGCACTTTACCGGTTGGAAACTTATTGACAATAATTCTGGATTTGAAGGCACAGTCGATTATGTTGAGGATTCCACAGTTAATACCATATTCTGCATCGGAGACAAACTCATCCCTGCGACAGAAGACTTCATTGAAAAGATTGACCCAAATGAGCGAATCGTTTTCACTTCACTCCCAGAAGGACTATTAGATTTGTAAAGATATAAAATGAAACGCAAGATATGTATATTGGGTTCAACCGGAAGCATTGGCACCCAAGCTCTACAAGTTATAGAGGAACATGACGACCTGTTCGAGGCATATATTCTGACTGCCGGCAACAATGCGGATTTGCTTATCAAACAAGCGCGTAAATTTCTGCCTTGTGCAGTTGTTATTGCTAATGAAAGCAAATATCACCATGTATGTTCTGCTTTAGAAGATTTACCCATACAGGTTTATGCTGGCAGCGAAGCTATTTGTCAAGTTGTGACAATGGAACCTATTGACATGGTTCTAACTGCTTTAGTTGGTTTCAGTGGCCTTCGCCCTACTATTGCAGCAATAAAGGCAAGTAAGGCTATCGCACTTGCCAACAAAGAAACATTGGTGGTGGCGGGAGAGCTTATAACATCACTATGCGAGAAATACAATGTTCCAATGCTGCCTGTTGACAGTGAGCATTCTGCGATCTTCCAAAGCCTAATGGGTGAAGAAAGTCCAATTGAAAAGATTATTCTCACTGCATCTGGTGGTCCATTCCGCAAATTCACATTGGAAGAAATGAAAAATGTGACTGCAGTCCAAGCTTTAAAACACCCCAATTGGGATATGGGCGCAAAAATAACCATAGATTCTGCAACCATGATGAACAAAGGCTTTGAGGTAATTGAAGCGAAATGGCTCTTTGGGGTAGAGGCCGAAAAGATACAAGTGGTTGTCCACCCTCAAAGTATAGTGCATAGCGCAGTACAATTCGAGGATGGTGCAGTTAAGGCACAACTTGGAACGCCCGACATGAGGGTTCCTATCCAATTGGCGATGTCATACCCAGTGAGGCTCAAAAGTAGTTTTCCACGTATCAACTGGTGGGACATGAAAGACTTAAGTTTTGAACAACCCGACCAAAATCGTTTCCCATGTCTGGCGCTCGCCTATGACTCCATACGTATTGGCGGTAATGCGCCTTGTGTGGTAAATGCAGCAAATGAAATTGTCAATCTTGCATTTAGGGAGCAACGTTGTGGGTTCATTCAAATGGCTGACATAATCAGCGAAACCCTTTCACAAGTGGAGCATATACAAGAGCCAACTTTGGAAGATTATCTTGAAACGGATAAAATCGCACGTGAGAAAGCCATATCACTACTAAAAAAACATTAAACATATAAATAAAACATTTACTGATGGACATCATATTTATTAAAGCTATACAATTAATTTGCAGTTTGAGCCTGCTTGTCTTCCTACATGAAGGAGGACATTTTCTCTTTGCAAAATTCTCCGGAGTTAAGGTCGAGAAATTTTATCTCTTTTTCAACCCATACTTTCACCTGTTTTCAACAAGGGACAAATGGTTTACTCGATTATTCCCTTACTTTAAGGACAATGAAACTGAATACGGAATAGGATGGCTACCTTTAGGTGGGTATGTCAGCATTGTCGGTATGGTTGATGAGACAAAGGGTGCCGATGACATTGCAAAAAGAGAACCACAAGAAAGCGACTTCAACCAAAAACCTGTATGGAGACGTTTTTTAATTATGGCAGGCGGAGTGATGTTCAACATTATCGCAGCATTGGTAATATATACTGCCATTATGTTCACATGGGGCAAGGAGATTATACCTATGCGTAATCTACCGAATGGACTAAACTTCAATAAAGTGGCACAAACTGTCGGGTTCAAAAACGGTGATACTCCAATCCGTATAGATGGAAAAGACATTGAAGGCTTCAGTAATGCCATCTTGATGGATATTTCAGAAGCCAATGTCGTTACAGTACTCCGCAACAACAAAGAAGTAGACATCCATATGCCCAAAGGTGGAATTTCGTTATTGGATATGCAAAAATTTCCGACTTTCCTCTCTTTGCCAGTAAAACCATGTATTAAGAATGTATTGGAGAATAGTCCTGCCGATATTGCAGGCATAAGAAAAGGCGAAACAATCTTATCAATTGACGGAAAAGCCACTCCCGACATAACAGATGTCACAATGGAATTGGCTCGCCGGAGAGACATCATCAATGCAGAGGGTTGTAATGCAGAAGATAGTTTACGAGCTTTAAATCTGACCATTGCTGTCTTGCAACCAAAATCCCAAATGAATGACACTTTGACGTTGGAACTGACACCGGAAGTAAAACTTGGGGTGGAATGGGACATGAGTTCTATTGAAGAAATTAATAAAGAGCATATCTCGTTCACTTTCCTGCAAAGCATACCCGAAGGATGTACACAGGCATGGAAAACAATTTCAAACTATGTTATCTCCCTAAAATACCTATTCAGCAAAGAGGGGGTGCAACAAGTTGGCTCGTTTATCACTATTGGCGATTTATTTCCTGAAACTTGGAATTGGTTGAATTTTTGGAGCATAACTGCCTTCCTCAGCATAATTCTTGCAGTAATGAACGTTTTGCCTATACCCGGTTTAGATGGAGGACACATTATGATGCTTATTTATGAGGGAATATTTAGGAAACAACCTTCTCCCAAAGTATTGGAAATTATAGAAAAAGCAGGATTGTTCATCCTATTTGCTCTAATGATATTGGCATTCTGCAACGACTTTATAAACAAAATGTTTCCTTGGTTAATGGGATTATTAAATTAATCATTCTAAAACATTTCATTATATATGTATTTTATTTTGTTTGGCATTATAGCCTTAGTGAGTTTCCTCGTACAATGGAATCTTAAAAGTAAATTTGAGAAATACGGGAAAGTCATGCTACCTAACCACATGACTGGACGAGACGTTGCTATAAAAATGCTGCACGATAATGGAATTTATGACGTTAGAGTAATAAGCACTCCGGGACAACTGACCGACCACTTTAATCCAATAGACAAAACAGTCAATTTAAGCGACAGCATATATAACAATTGCTCTGTGGCTGCTGCTGCCGTTGCTGCACACGAATGCGGACATGCCTTACAACATGCCAAGGCCTATGCCCCATTGAAAATGCGCAACGCCATGGTACCCGTTGTAAGTTTTGCGTCAAGCTGGATGCAATGGATCTTGCTAATCGGCATATTCACAATTGAGGCATTCCCGCAAATTATGCTTGGAGGCATAGTGTTGTTTGCAATGACGACACTTTTTGCATTCGTAACCTTACCTGTGGAAATAAACGCAAGTATGAGAGCTTCTGCATGGTTGCAAAATGCAGGAATAACAACTTATCAAACACATCCAATGGTAAATGAAGCGTTGCGTAGTGCTGCATATACTTATGTTGCAGCAGCTCTTGGTTCATTAGCGACATTAGTTTACTACATATTGATGTTTTTAGGAAGAAATAGGGAGTAATACAAATGCCAAATAAAACCTATTTCTTAAAAGAGGTTAGGCGACACAAGTAAAAAAAAGTTCGCAATCTAATGAAAACCAAGTTTCTCTTTATTATATTTTGTCTGATAGTTACCTTATGTTGGGCAGACAATAAGAATTTGCAAACCAATACCGAGGATTTTGCTTCGTTCAGAAAATCTCTCACAGACTCATTATCAAAAGGCAATGTGATTACATGGACTATTCCTGATAGTTTAGAACCCAATGCAAAAATGAATTTTTACTTGGGTTGCAAAGGTTCCATGCCAGAAAATGGTTATCCCGTATTTATATATTTACATGGTTCTGGTCCAAGAGACAGAGAATGGAGCACTGGCTTAAAATTAGCACATCATTTTCAAGATGGTCCTTCAATGTATATAATCCCTCAAATTCCACAAGAGGGAGAATGGTATAGGTGGTGGCAACGTGGAAAACAATGGGTTTGGAAAAGGTTGCTTCGCCTTGTCTTGAATATTCCAGAAGTGGATAAAAATCGCATATACATCTTCGGTATCTCTGAAGGAGGATATGGCAGTCAACGTTTAGCTTCGTTTTATGCTGACTATTGGGCTGCGGCAGGACCTATGGCTGGCGGAGAACCATTGAAGAATGCACCGGTTGAAAATCTCTGTAATGTTGCATTCAGTTTTCTTACTGGAGAACAGGATCTTATGTTTTACCGCTCACTTCTAACACGGACTACCAGTGAGAAATTAGACAGCATGCGACGAATTTATCCTGACAAATATCTGCATCGTGTAGAACTTATCCCCGAACGAGGTCATTCAATAGATTACACTCCCACTACTACGTGGTTACGAGAATTCAATCGAAAGCCAATACCACATCATTTCATTTGGGAAAATTTTGAAATGGATGGTATCAAAAGAAATGCATTCTATAATATGCAGGTATTAGAAGAAGAACCTAAATACAGAACCCAATACGAATTTAGCGCCAATCAAGATAATACTATAGACATAAAAATTGAGAATGTAGAATACATTACCACATGGAAGGATCCACGCTGGGGGATTGATATGCTATTTACTAAAAAACATACTCCTGCAATACATGGTAAAATACGAGTATTCCTAAATGATAATTTGGTTGATTTAACACAAAAAGTCAGAATACGAATAAACGGAAAAGAAATGTTTCATGGTAAGGTAAAAGCATCTAAGAAAAATAGAGAACTCTCAGAAGAACTTTGGGGTGATCCATTACGTATATTCGAATACGCAGTAGAAATTAAATGGTAAAAACAACATTGTTCCTCATATATCTAATTACAACATTAATATAGAAGCAACATGCAAAATATTATCTTATGAAGTACGGATTTGACAACGACAAATACATTCGTATACAAAGCGAACATATTAAGGAGAGAATCGCCCAGTTTAAGGGTAAACTTTATCTGGAACTTGGTGGCAAACTCTTTGACGATCATCATGCAAGCCGTGTTCTTCCTGGATTCAAGCCAGATTCAAAACTGACCATGTTATCACAACTGTCGTCCCAAGCTGAAATTGTGATAGTCATAAGCGCTGTTGATATTGAAAAGAACAAGGTGCGTCAAGATTTGGGCATTACATATGATGAAGATGTATTGCGTTTAAGGAACGAATTCCAGATGCGAGGTTTTATGGTTGGCAGTGTGGTAATCACACATTACAATGGCCAAAGTTCTGCATGCACATACCGCCGTCGTTTGGAGTCAATGGGTATTAAGACCTATTGCCATTATACTATCGAAGGTTATCCCAATAATGTTGCTTTGATTGACTCAGATGAAGGTTTTGGCAAGAATGATTTCGTTGAAACAGAACATCCATTGGTAATCGTAACCGCCCCTGGACCTGGTTCTGGAAAAATGGCAGTGTGCCTGTCACAGCTTTACAATGAGCACAAGCGTGGTACATGTGCAGGATATGCGAAATTTGAAACTTTCCCTGTATGGAATCTATCACTCAAACATCCAGTAAATATCGCATATGAGGCAGCGACAGCAGATCTTAACGATGTAAACGAGATTGACCCATTCCATATGGAAGCATATCATGAGGTTGCCATAAATTACAACCGAGATGTCGAGATATTCCCCGTGCTTACAAGTATCTTTGATGGCATCTATGGCACGTGTCCATATAAGAGCCCTACAGAGATGGGAGTGAACATGCTCGGTTTCTGCATATCTGATGACGAAGTGTGCAGAGAAGCTTCCAAACAAGAGATTATTAGACGCTACTATACTTCTTTGAATAAAATGGCAATGGGTGCGATGAACGAAACAGAAGTCAACAAGATACGGCTTCTGATGCAACAAGCCCATATCAATACAGATTATCGTGCAACCACCATAGCAGCAAAGAAACGAGCGCAAGAAAGCGGAGAAGAATCTTCTGCAATTCAACTTAGCGATGGTACTATGATAACGGCAGGAAGCAGCATATTATTAGGAACATGTGCCAGTTTGCTTCTCAACTCAATCAAGCACCTGGCTGGCATAGACCACTCTGTTAAACTTATCTCGCAGGACTTTATCGAGCCCATACAAAAAACTAAAGTAGACTACCTTGGAGGAAAGAATCCACGCTTACACATGGATGAAGTATTGGTGGCTCTATCTGTGCTCTCGCTTAATGATGCAAACTGCCGACGTGCGCTGACAATGCTTCCTAAATTAAACGGACTGCAAGCACATGCGACGGTAATGTTAAGTCAGGTCGACCAAAAAATCCTAAAGAAACTGGGCATATCGCTTACATGCGACCCCGTTAGTAAAAAATAATATGACAGATCTTCCACACGACCCTTTCATGCTTATGAGTGTCATAAACATGAAACTTCGCGATTATTATCCAAATTTGGATGCTTTATGCGAAGACATGAATATTGAAAAGGAAATAATTACCACCACCCTTGGAAGCATCGGAATGGAATACAATCCTATCACAAATAAATTCTGGTAGAAATATGACAACAACCAACATTCTATTGATTACTGGATATCTCGGCAGTGGGAAAACCACATTATTGAATAGTATCCTTAACAATAAAAGAGGTATTCGTTTTGCTGTGATTGTTAATGATATCGGAGAAGTTAACATCGATGCAGACTTGATACAAAAAGGTGGCATTGTTGATCAAGAAGACGATTCATTGGTTGCACTGCAAAACGGTTGTATATGTTGCTCCCTGAAAATGGATCTGGTTATGCAGTTACGTGATATACTATACTCAGAACGATTTGATTACATCGTAATAGAAGCGTCAGGTATATGCGAGCCCTCTCCCATTGCACAAACAATTTGTGCCTACCAACAGACTATAGACCTTAACACCTATAATAGTGCGCCTGTTACACATATCCCCAAACTTGACTGTATCTGTTCTGTAGTTGATGCCCTAAGGCTTAAAGACGAGTTTGGATGCGGATTGGATTTTTCTGGAAATAAAATAGCAGAGAATGATATCGCTAACTTGGTAATACAACAAATTGAATTTTGCAATACAATCCTCTTAAACAAGATTGATGAGGTTACAGACGAAGAGTGTGGCAAGATATTATCCATATTAAAGAACATCCAACCCCAAGCCAATATAATAACATGTAATTATTGCAATGTTGACTTAGATTTACTGCTAAACACCAACAAATTTAATTTTGAGGATGTAGCAACATCTGCAAGGTGGATTGAAGAATTGGATAAGGAGCATATTCTTACTGATCACCACGAAGAGCATCATCACCACCACGACCATAAGAAGGAGTCCTGCCCATATTGCGGGCATCACCATGAGGAAGAACACTGCTGTTGCGGACATAAGCATAAGGAAGGACATAAGCATGGTGACGAATATGGTATCAACACTTGGGTTTTTCATAGTAGACGTCCCTTAAATCTGACAAACTTCGACCATTTTGTGGTTCGTCAATGGCCTAAGAGTATAATAAGAGCTAAAGGGATGTGCTATTTTAAAGGCGAAGAAAATATGTGCTATCTATTTGAGCAAGCGGGTCGCCAAGTGTCAATGCACCAAGCTGGTCAATGGTATGCGACTATGCCTGACGAAGAATTAAGACCCATACTTGCAAAAGATAAGCGACTGCTTGCAGATTGGCATCCAAAATATGGCGACAGGATGCAGAAAATCGTGTTCATAGGCATAAACATAGATATTGAAGACCTCAAAGAAAAACTGCAAGCCTGCCTTTGCGAATAAAATAAAGCGCACAATCTATAACCGAGTTAATATGATTAATTTCATTAAAGATTATTATATAGTAATTGTATGGATTGTATTTGTCCTATGTGTATATATCTATGCGTATCTTGACTATATTTATTTCAAAAACAATTGGAGTGAAAAGATTGAAAATTTTTACAAAGTACTTACAGAAGAAGAATAATAAAAATTTTGTTTTTACTTGCGTATTCGCGACCTTCTTTGTAACTTTGCATAGATATTAGAGTTTGATTGAATTATTATAAAAAATAGGACAAATTTAAACAATACAACTATAAAATTATGACAAAACAGGAACTTGTGCGTGGTATTTCGCACCAAACTGGCATTGAGCAACCTGCAGTTTTGGCTACAGTAGAAGCTTTGATGAGCATCATTAAGGAAACTATGGCAAATGGAGAAAATGTATATTTGCGTGGTTTCGGAACTTTCAATCTAAAGAAGCGCGCTGCAAAAACAGCTCGCAATATCACTAAAAAAGAAACAATCATCGTTCCAGAACACTTTATCCCAGCATTTAAGGCATGCCCTGAATTTCAAGATATGGTTGCAGAGGTTAAGGAATTAAAGAAAGATTAATATACAACAATTGTATTTATATTAAAGAGGTGAGTTTAGCTCACCTCTTTTTGTATTATCTTATGTATATAAAAAACAAGGGCGCCATTCCAAGAAAGAATAGCGCCTAAATATGGGTAGAATAAATTTGATTATTCACCTTTAAGAGTGAAACGCTTCATGTCAACGATAGTCAACTCCTTGTCGATGCTCTGCAAATACTGCTCAACTGTCAAGTTCTTATCCCAAATATATTCCTGGGAAAGAAGACAAGACTCCTTCAAGAATTTGTTAAGACGGCCCTTAGCGATATTTTGAATCATTGCCTCGTTAAGGTTGGCAGCCTTCTCTGCAGAAGTTGCTGCGATGATCTCCTTAGCGCGTGCTACGTCTTCTGCAGTGATCCAACCCTTGGCCATATTGCTCTCCATATGATCCTCACTATCAACATGAGCAGGATTGATACCAGCCTTCTTCAAAGCAGCCTCAACTGCCTTCTGAACCTGCTCTGCCTTTGTCTTCTCGATAGCAACAGCAACCTCATTATCCTTAACCTCCTGGCTTACACCGCTCTCATCAATAGCAACAGGAGCTGCAGAAGCAATCTGCATAGCGATATTCTTGCCACAGTCTGGATCAGAAACGGGCTTATTGAATGCCAACATAGCACAAAGGCCATTACGATTCATATGGTTGTATGTAGCTACATTCTCACTCTCGATAACGCAGTAACCATCCAACTCCATCTTCTCACCTGTGATACCGCTACGAGCGATAACAGCATCCTGAATAGTACCATCGCCCATAGGAAGAGCCTTTACCTCATCCAAAGTCTTGCACTTTGCAGCAACAGCAGCATCAAGAATCTCACGAGTTAAAGCAACAAAGTCTGCATTTGTAGCAACAAAGTCAGTTTCACACTTCAAAGCAATAATTGCGGCAAAACCGTTCTCAGACTTAACGAGAACACAACCCTCAGCAGCCTCACGGTCGCTACGCTTCGCAGCAACAGCAGCACCTTTTTTGCGTAAGTATGCAACTGCGCCATCCATATCATCGCTTTCTGCCAAAGCCTTCTTACAGTCAGCCAAGCCAGCACCGGTCATCTCACGGAGCTTCTTGATGTCAGTCATTGTAACTTCCATAGTAGTATTATTTAAATATATTAATGATTATGTAATATCAAATACATTATTGAAGAAAAAGGGTTAGAGAATGCCATTATTAGCGTCCTCTAACCCTTATTATTCAAAGCGGGACTCTGTTATTAAGCCTCTGCCTTTTCTTCCTTCTTTGCAGGAGCTTCATCAGCTTTCTCAGCCTTACGCTCCTCAAGACCCTCGTTAATTGCAGAGCAAACAGCGTTCAAGATAGCCTCAACACTGCTACTTGCATCGTCGTTTGCAGGAATTACGAAGTCAATATTGTCAGGGTTAGAATTAGTATCAACAATACCAAATACAGGAATACCCAAACGATTAGCCTCTGCTACTGCAATATGCTCCTTCATTACGTCAACTACGAACAAAGCACTGGGAAGACGAGTCAAATCAGAAATTGAACCCAAATTCTTCTCAAGCTTAGCGCGCTGACGGGTAACTTGAAGCAACTCACGCTTTGAGAGGTTGCTATATGTACCATCTTCAATGAGCTTATCAATAGTGCTCATTTTCTTCACTGCCTTACGGATTGTTGGGAAGTTGGTCAACATACCACCGGGCCAACGCTCGATAACGTATGGCATATTGATAGACTGTGCCTTCTCGGCAACAACGTCTTTGGCCTGCTTTTTAGTTGCAACAAACAAAACCTTCTTTCCGCTCTTTGCTATATTCTTAAGAGCCTCGGCTGCAGTATTTACCATACCTACAGTCTTATGAAGGTCGATGATGTGGATTCCGTTCATATCCTTGAAGATATAAGGAGCCATTGCGGGATTCCACTTTCTCTTGAGGTGACCAAAGTGACAGCCAGCCTCTAATAGAGTTTCAAATGATGTTCTTGACATTTGTTTTACTGTTTTAATTGTTTACTTTCTTTTTGTTGTTGCCATTTAGGCAACCAACCTGCGAGTAGTCTCTAAATAACAAGAGAATCTCGAAGGTTTAGATACTAAACTCGCGTCTGTTCCGCCAGAACAATAATATATAAAATATTAACGCTTGCTGAACTGGAAGCGACGACGTGCCTTGGGACGACCTGGTTTCTTACGTTCTACCTCACGGCTGTCACGTGTAACAAATCCTTCAGCACGAAGAGCCTTCTTGTCCTCTGCATTAATCTTAACCAGTGCGCGAGCAATTGCCAAACGCAAAGCCTGACTCTGACCTGTAAAGCCACCACCCTGGAGATTAACCTTAATATCATACTTCTCTGCAACGCCAAGCAGATTCAAAGGCTGCTTTACAACGTACTGCAGAATGCTACTGGGGAAGTACTCGGTCAAGTCACGCTTGTTGATGGTAATCTTACCGCTACCCTCCTCAACATATACGCGGGCTACGGCGCTTTTGCGGCGGCCCAATGCATTAATTACTGCCATCTTCTTGTATTACTTGTAGAGGTTAATATCAATTGTTTTAGGAGTCTGAGCAGCATGCTTGTGCTCTGCACCTTCATAAACATACAGATTAGTAATAATCTGACGTGCCAACTTATTCTTGGGGAGCATACCCTTAACAGTACGACGAATCAACTTCTCAGCACCATTGGGTTTAGCCAAGATATCAGCAGGAGTTTCACTACGCTGACCACCAGGATAACCAGTATAACGAAGATATTCCTTCTCGGTCATCTTATTACCAGTGATGATGATCTTCTCTGCATTTACGATAATCACGTTGTCGCCACAGTCCACGTTGGGTGTGAACTCAGGTTTGTACTTACCTCTAAGGATTTTAGCCACCTTACTTGCCAAACGACCGAGGACTTGGTCTGTAGCATCAACTACAACCCACTCCTTCTTAACGGTTGCCTTGTTGGCAGAGATGGTCTTGTAACTCAATGTGTCCATTGTTCTTTTTTGTTTGTTGCTAATTAAATTTCAATTCGATTCTTTCGGAATGATTCACGGACCAATGCTGAGGCCAATCAGGCATCTATCCACACAAACCACGGGACCCCATCAGGGTTCCGTTGATAATAATCGGCGTGCAAAGGTACTACTTTTCCACTAATATACAAGCACTTTGGTACACTTTTTCTAAAAAAAACTCATTTATTTGTATAAATATAGGAAAAAGCATAACTTTGCAACGAAGGAATATTTTATTCCGTTATTCCAACAACATTTGAAATATACCTTATTTATATAATAGCCACACAATATTGTAATAAATCAAATAACTACATAAAATAGTCTAACAAATACACTAAATATGCTATCACCCTCGTTACTAAGTGCCGATTTTGGCAATCTTGAAAAAGACATGGAATGGTTCAATCGCAGTGCCGCCCAATGGTTACATCTGGACATTATGGACGGTGTTTTTGTTCCAAATATTTCTTTCGGATTTCCTGTTCTCAAATATGTCGCCAAACTTACACAAAAGCCGTTGGATGTACATTTAATGATTGTCGAGCCACAAAAATTCATTCCTGAAGTCAAAGCTCTTGGGGCATATTTAATGAATGTTCATTACGAAGCATGCCCACATTTGCACAGAGTAATAGGCCAAATACACGATGCAGGCATGAAAGCAGGCGTAACACTAAACCCTGCAACCCCAATCAGTGTGCTTGAAGACATCATCTGTGACGTCGACCTTGTACTGCTTATGAGCGTAAACCCAGGTTTTGGCGGTCAAAAATTTATTCCACACACTTTTGAGAAGGTTCGCACCCTTCGCAAATTGATAGACACGAAAGGCAGTAAAGCCCTTATACAGATAGATGGAGGGGTCGGTTTGGATAATTGGAAAGAATTGCGTGAAGCCGGAGCCGACGTATTGGTGGCAGGATCAGCAGTCTATGGAGCAGAAGATCCAATGGCTGTTTGTGAAATTATGAGCAAATGAAAAATATCCTATTACTCTTCCTTACAACAATCGCATGGACACCAGTCTTTGGCGACACTACAGACTACACCAACCTTGTTAAAGAAGGAATAGAGGCATTAAAGAAGGATTCACTCACTAAAGCCGAGCACATCTTCTTAAAAGCCCTAGACACTCAGCCTTCAGAAAAAACAAATATTGTCCTATATCAATATTTAGGAGAGTTACGCCTAAGGCAAAAAAGATACGACGAGGCATTAGATGCATTCTCTACAGGCTTGCGCCTAAACCCGACGTTTGTGCCCTTATTATTAGACCGTGCATCGTTACATTTGGAAAAGGAAAATTTCTCTTTAGCCCTATGTGACCTCAACGACTTACTTACCATTAACCCAGACAACTGTGAAGCCTTATTTTTTCGCGCCTACATTTACACTGAACAAAAACTCAATTCAAAAGCACGTATCGACTATGAGCGTCTTATCACCCTACAGCCTAGACATTTCAAAGCCCGCATAGGTCTAGCACTATTGTGCGACAAGGACAAACGCCCACATGAAGCAATGGAACATATGGACATCCTTATGAGATATTGGCCAAACGAAGCAACCATATATGTGATACGCGGAGGCATGTATCATAAAAGGAGACAATATGAGTTAGCTCTTAAAGATATCAACAAGGCGATCGAATTAGAACCAGAAAACCCAGACTTCTACATTTCCCGAGCATTGCTATACAAAGACTTCCGTAAGGACAAGTTGGCAATTGCAGATTTCAGGAAAGCAGTATCTCTCGGAGCCTCAGCCGAAGAATGCGCCTCATTGATGGTAATACCTGTTGACGCGATCAAGAAGTGACCCTCACGTTCCTCTTTTCCAGCAAGAGGAACTTTTTTTGTCTAAGATTTGGAATATACAGAAAATATACTACCTTTGCACGTCGAAAACATTTATAGGACGAACAATAACTCATGAAGCAAAAGTTGATATTTTTCGTATATCTTCTAGTACTCATACTGCCCAATATCATACTCTGTATTACAGAATCGATGCCCCTTAGTGGAAAAATTGTACTCATACTGCTTCCATTAGGATTTTATTGGTTTTTGCTTAGTCTGACTCCACGTAAATCAAAAACTCTGTGGTGGATGTTCCCATTTATTTTCCTCGGAGCATTTAATATCGTATTAAGTTATCTATTTGGCAAAGGCGTTATCGCCGTAGACATGTGGTTGAACCTGACCACAAGTAGTCCTAACGAGATGGGAGAAATGCTTTCACAGATATATCCTGCTGTTGTTGCTGTTGTTGTAATATACATTCCAACACTTATATATGCCACATATGATATCCGCAAGAGGACAACGCTGCCACAAAATTTCCTGAGAATACAAAGAATTATAGCATTGAGTCTTTTGGTTTTGGCATTACCTTTTACAATCATAGCCACAAAAACAGGAAATTGGTCTATCCTCAACGACTTGTTCCCCGTAAATGTCTGCTACAATCTTCGTTTGGCAGTAGAACGCCAAACACTCAGCGAACAATATCCTGAAAAGAGCAAAAACTTCTGCTTTAACTCAATCAACACCGACAATGACTCTATACCTAAAGTTGTGCTGCTTGTAATTGGAGAAACAAGTCGCGCTACAAACTGGCAATTGGACGGATATAATAGAGAAACCACCCCTTTGTTGAGCAATACTCCAAATTTGATATTCTTCAAAGACTGTATGTCGCAAAGCAATACCACTCACAAGAGCATCCCCATCCTTCTTTCTCCTGCTACAGCAGAAAACTACGATGCGTTATACCACTCCAAAGGTTTATTGGCGGCATTCAACGAGGCAGGATACCGTACAGCATTCATAAGCAACGAACCTCGCAACAAATCATTCAACGACCACTTGGGAGAGCAGGCACAAGAAGTTCTTTTCTTGCGCGATAGCCTTGGCGGTAGTCCGATGGACTCTCTTTTGATTCCGGAAGTGCGACGCACACTATCCAATATTAACAAGAACCTTCTGCTTGTAGTTCACACTTATGGAAGCCATAGCACATACTCCGACCGATACGAGCGTCACCAGGCTCACTTTCAGCCAGATCAGGTCGCTAAGTCAACAAAGGAAAATCGCGAAATCTTGATGAATGCCTATGACAACACTATCAGGTATACAGACAAACTCTTGCATAATATAATTTCAGAATTGAATATGTTGGACATACCTGCAGTGATGTTGTTTGTCAGCGACCATGGCGAAGACATTTATGACGACGAACGCAACCTATTCTTGCACGCATCTCCATGGCCAAGCTACTATCAAATGCATGTTCCATTTTTTATATGGTCAAACGATTTGTATAAGACCAGATACCAGAAGCGTATAGCACTTTTAGATTCGCGCAAATCAGAACCTATACAGACAGACTGCGTATTTCCGACAATGCTCGGTCTCGGAGGTATAAGCACTCCCTATGGCCAGGACTCACTATCGCTGACATCCGACAAGTACATTACAAAAACACAGCGAACATATCTAAATGATCACAACGAACCACTTACTTTTGACAGATGCCTGGAATCTTTAGACTTCAAGATAATGCAAGCTAAAGGAGTAAGAACACATTAACAAAGAAAATCAAATACCATAATATGGACATACAGGATAAACTCGTAAAAATAATAACTATTATTCAGGAGGCTGGGCAAGGATTGACACGTGAACAATTGCAAAATATCCTTGTAGGCACACCCACCGAAAATCCGGAACTTGACCAATTGGAATCCTTTGGAATAGCGATAGGAACAGGAAGTGACGATTGGAATACTGTTTTTAACATAGCAATGTCAGAAGGGTTCTTAAAAATTAAAAATCAAAAAGCCCAAACCCTAACCTACACTCCAGAAGGCAAAAAGTTCCGCAAGAAGCCTCATACAATAAGTGTCAACGGAAACAAAAATTCAGAGACAGAAATAACTTCTCCCAACCCAACCATATCAACGAGCGAGCGAAGCAAACGACAAATAAAGTTAATTCAAACAATAGATCGCAAAATCGCTTTAGACGACTTCGCAGAAAACGAGAACATTGACCTTGATGATGTATTGGACGACTTAGAGGCCCTTCTTGCCATGGGCAAGCGAATGGATATCACATACTTTGTAAATGAAATCATAAACCCCGAAGATATTGCCGAAGTCAAAGATAGTCTGCCTTCTGGCAAATTTGACATGAAAACTATGACTAATGAATGGGGAGATGTTTATAACGAGCAAGAATTAAGATTGCTTAGATATATTCTGTCTTAGTACGGAAAAATAATTTATAGAACCTACCTAAAACTAGGTTTATTCAAAACGGCGCAGGTTATTTTGATGGCTACTGTAACGCCTTTCACAAAATTGGGTGCACATTGGGAGGACATCAAAATCCCAGCGTACACCCATATTCGTTCACATATAAGCTATGTTAGAAATATAACATTATGATTTATAGGTATATATAAAAAAGAAGGTTGTCATCACGACAACCAATCTTTCGTTAACCTTAAATCTAATACCATGAAAAACACAATGCAAAGGTACGCCATTTTACCAAATACGCAATACCTTTAAGTGTATTTTTTTATTTATGTTTGATTTTATTGATATATATCAATTATTACCTCCTAAGTATTGATTAAAACCGTGGCATAAGCAGAAATGCCCTCCTCACGGCCAGTGAAACCCAATTTCTCTGTTGTCGTAGCCTTTATACTTACATCATCCACATCAATTCCCAGACATTGAGCGAGACACTCTTGCATGGCTGGGATATGCATCTTTAACTTTGGACGCTCGGCACAGATAGTGGCGTCTACATTACCTACAACATACCCCTTTGTCGCTATCAGTTCCACTGTGCGACGTAACAAGATTTTACTGTCGATATTTTTATATTCGGCACCTGTATCAGGAAAATGATAACCAATATCCCTCATATTCGCTGCACCTAAAAGTGCGTCACAGATAGCATGTATCAACACATCAGCATCACTATGTCCTAGAAGACCACGATTATGGTCTAACTTTATACCTCCAAGCCACAATTCACGTTGCTCAACTAACTGATGCACATCAAAACCAAAACCAACTCTTATCTTCATAATTTGTGTATGTTAGTAATTTTCACTCCAACATTATTCCTGTCTTATGCATTTTTTCATACAATTGTTGCATAAAAATATCAGGGAACTGCTCTAAACGTTTTTGGATATACAACAACAAATCCTCCAAAAGAAGAAAAGGAATATCAAACTGTGTCGCACGACTTGAATTATAATATTCCTCCACTCCATGACACACTAACGCAGGCATTGTTTCCTGCATTATTATCAAATCTGTCTTTTCATCCATTTCAACATTGGCATAAGCTCCCAAGCACCCCAATAACTGTGGTAACTCGGGCATCTGCTCCGCCAAAGATAAGTGGATATAAATCTCTTTGCCATAGAGAGCAGAATTTGACTCAAGCATCAATGGGGAACTTGTCCGTATGTTCTTTAGTCCCTCTATCTCTGGAGCGCTCCAATAAAGATGCTCTTTAGTAAGGTGCAACTTTTTGCAAACAACTGCCTCTGTTTGATATGGTGCGTAATTACCTCGCTCAATCTCCTCCAAATCTTCAAAGGATATCCTCCTAATATTATAGCCATCATGCACATACAAACGCCAGTAATCCAGCATAGACGTAGAAGGAGACTCTCCTACCAATAGAAAATGTGTATTTCGTTGCAACGAATCAAAGCGAACATCAGAAGCCCCAAATTTCAATAATTTCGAGCGTAAAGCCTGGCGTCCCAATGAAAAAGTTCCAGTCACAGATACTTTTCTACCCACAAAAGGACATAAAAGTTTTTCTTCCTGCCCAAAATCGTCAAACAAAGTCAGTTGTTCTCCCTGCATATTCTTATTTGGTTACTCTCTATGCAAAAGTACAATTATTTTTGCAATTTATGATCATTGCATCGTTTTTTTAGTAACACGAAAATAATAAGCAGCATCAATTTTAAATAGTATTTTTTGATTGTTTTGCATGTTTTTGCAAAGAAGGGGCGAACAATATGGATGATGAGCAAGAAGGAAAAATGGTAAAAAGACAAACATAAGAATTACAAGAGAACAATAAAATACGGGACTGGTTATTTTTTGAATGTTACTTATCAAGTATTTAAGGATAAAAGTTGTACCTTTACAACGCAGATAATGTAAGATTTTAATATTAAGCCATATGAGCAAACAGCAAATACAGATTCAATTCAAATTAAACGATGTTCGTCAGGTGCAATTTGTAGCATTATGCAACGAATGGCCAGAAGGCGAACTACAAGTTGGCAATCAAATCAACTTCAGCAGCGACACGCAAAACCGTTTGGTCCGGTGCTTACTTAATATCGAATACAAAAAGAACGATATAACACAAATTCTCCTTTCTGTGGAAAGCGTCTTTGAATTTTCACGAGAGTCCTGGTCATCCATGTACAATTTAAGCGGTGACCAATGGATACTGCCGGCAGGCCTTGTGCATCACCTTACAGACATTACCATAGGAGCAGCGAGAGGTATTCTCGCAGTGCGAACTGACGATGCTGGCTTTCCACGTGCCATGCTACCACTTGTCAATCCACAACAATTCATGCGAGACGATTTACGTTTCCCACGTAATGCCACTCCACAATCCCCAACCCCACAGGCTGAAGCATAATGCAACTTACTCCAAAATTAGATGTGCATACGCACACCATTGTTTCTGGCCACGCATATAGCACCATACAGGAAATGGCCCAAGAAGCAGCCAACCAAAAGTTGCAAATTCTTGGCATAACAGAACATGCACCGAGCATTCCGGGCACATGCGATCCTATATATTTCCGCAATATGCATGTAGTTCCGCGAGAAATATATGGAATCAAGCTTTTATTGGGAGCAGAACTTAACATTTTAGACAAGGATGGGACATTAGATCTTGACGAAAACTACTATCGTATTCTTGACCTGCGCATTGCTGGCATTCACGCTTTGTGCTGGGATGGTGGAACACGCGAAGAAAACACCCAAGGTATGCTGAACGTAATCAGGAATCCTTGGGTGCAGATTATTTCTCACCCAGGAGACGGCACCGCAGATTTGAACTTTAAACCTTTGGTTATTGCCTCTGGTGAGCAAAAAACTCTTTTGGAAATAAACAATAGCAGCCTTATTCCCTCAAGAGGTAAAGTGCAGGCCTATGCCAACAATTTAGAAATACTGCGATTAAGCCGTAAGTATGGTGTTCCAGTAATATTAGGAAGCGATGCACATGTCTCTTTTTCCATTGCAGACTACAAATACCTTTGGAAAATGATTGACGAAGCGAATTTCCCGAAGGAATTGATTATGAACTATTGGCCTGATGAATTTTTGGCGTACATTTCTTGACATTCTGCTGCCAAGACACTGCATTGTTTGCGACATAGAACTTAACAATTCAGAAAAAGATTTATGCAATGTATGTCTTTTCAACACAGAATATATTAGATGGGAAGACGCCACCGACAATCCCTTCCTACGAATAATCTGGAACACCCACAATGTGGATGCAGCAGGAAGTTCGTTCTTTTATTGTCCGGAAAATAAATTCCACAATATATTTATTGCCATAAAATACCACGGATGTCCACAAGTGGGGAAAAAGATGGCATTCCTGTCATTTCCATATTGGAAAAAATTAGGACTTGGAAATGAAGTTGACTATATTATTCCTGTCCCATTGGCAAAAACAAGGAAATTCAAACGCGGCTATAACCAGGCGGAGTGGATAGCGCAAGGAGTTTCTCTTTGCACAGGAATTCCTGTAAATAACAACATCTTAACCAGAATACGCAACAACACCTCACAAACACAAAAGAAAGGACACGAACGCAAAGAGAATACAGTCAATATCTTTGCAGTAAAACAGAATTGTTGTGATTTGAACGACAAGACAATTCTGCTTGTTGATGACATAATGACAACTGGGGCGACTCTATGCGACTGCATTAGGGCACTTCGCCAACACTTCCCCACTGTGCGTATACAACTTTATACATTAGGATTTACCAAACAAGACAAATGAATCGTAACATGAATGATATCTTAATAACACCAGAAGTGTGCATGATGTTTCTAGTATGGTCGTACTACTACCACGGAGTTATGCCCGAGAAAAATGTAAGTTATTCAGAATGCGACCTGTTTCACAAGGACGATATTGCAAAACTCGATGAAATAAAAAGTGCCTTATTTAAATGCTTTGAAGAAGAGTCTGTTATAAGAGCATGCTTTCAATTCAGACAAGCCAAAAAAATTGGCGAGCCATGCCCTTATCCACAAGACACGTTGGACAAAATGTTTGCGTGCGCCAAAAAGTAAGCCACTCATTTCATATCAATATCAACAACCAACGGAAGATGGTCACTTAACCCTCCTAAATAATTTTTCCCACCATAGGTTCGGTGAGGAATTTGCTTTTTTGTGCGCAATAACCAAAGAAAACGGCACTCCATTGCATTTCCCTTCACAAACGGCAACAACTGAGGAGAAACCAAAATATGATCCAAATACCCCCATATTCCCCTAAAATAGTAAGTTCCCCTCACCTTATTGGAATTCTTTTTGCTTTGAGGCAACAAGGAATACAGTGATGTAGAAAATCTCGAGAAGAGTTCATCCCCCACTTCTGCATTAAAGTCCCCCATTACAATAACATTCTTCCCCTTTAGAGAATCTAATACATTGGCAAGGACATCCGATACAAGAGAACGCAACCTTCGCGTAGCCTCATCATCGTTGCGTCGACTAGGAAAATGCACCACACAAACATGTAACGTATCGTCACCAACTATACCAGAGGCCAACAACATATCTCTTGTTGACCTTAAGCCATATTTCTTAGCGGGTACCGACAAGGATTTCCATTCAATTAAAGAAAACACCTTCGGGTTGTATAGTAAACCAACATCCACTCCACGCTCGTCAGGCGAATCTGTTACCAAATAGCGGTAACGTGCTGACCATAATGCTGTACGCCTCGTCAAGTCGCGCAACACAGTATCATTTTCCACCTCTTGTACCCCTATCAAAGCAGGAAGTTCCATTGCAGCAATCGTTTGCGTAATTCCACGCAACTTGCGCCAATAGCGTCCTCCATGCCATTTTCGTTCTGACGAAGGAAGGAATTCATAATCATCTTTTCCAACATCATGCACCGTATCAAAAGCATTTTCCAGATTCCATGTTGCCACACGGAACACCTGCCCATGCACCAAAAACATTGGGGCAAACAGTACCAAAGCCACAAATAAAATCCTCATGTAGACAAAGTTAGCAAAAAGATATGTGCACTAAACTATTTTGTGGTGTTTTTTTTATAAATTTGTACTGAAATTCATATCACAATGGCAGACAAGAAACAGAGTTCAGGCGGTCCTGCGCACCATTTGGGCAACATGTACCAAAACTGGTTTTTAGACTACGCATCATATGTTATATTGGAACGTGCGGTTCCACATATCGGAGATGGATTCAAACCCGTCCAACGCCGCATCCTGCATTCAATGAAACGTATAGACGACGGTCGATATAACAAGGTTGCCAATATCGTTGGCCACACCATGCAGTTTCACCCTCACGGTGATGCAAGCATCAAAGATGCGTTGGTCCAGTTGGGACAAAAAGAACTTTTGATTGATTGCCAGGGAAACTGGGGTAATATTCTCACCGGAGACGATGCAGCCGCTGCCCGTTATATCGAGGCACGTCTGTCTAAGTTTGCGTTGGATATTGTCTTTAACCCCAAAACAACCGAATGGAAATTAAGTTACGACGGACGCAACAAAGAACCAATTGCCTTACCAGTCAAATTCCCTCTTCTATTAGCACAAGGCGCCGAAGGCATTGCTGTTGGTTTGTCATGCAAAATATTACCACACAATGTTGCCGAAATATGTCAGGCTGCGATAAAATACCTTCATGACGAGGATTTCCAGTTGTATCCTGATTTCCCTACAGGCGGCAGCATTGATGTCAGTCGTTACAACGACGGTCAGCGCGGTGGAACTGTGCGAGTGAGGGCAAAAATAGAGAAACGCGACAACAAGACACTTGCCATAACGGAAATTCCTTTTGGAAAGACTACTGGCACAGCCTCAAAACCGTCAACCTTTATTGACTCCATACTAAAGGCCGCCGAAAAAGGCAAAATCAAGGTACGTAAGGTTGAGGATATGACCTCTGCTAATGTAGAGATTTTAGTACACCTCACCCCAGGAGCCTCATCTGACAAAACAATTGATGCACTCTATGCATGCACTGATTGCGAAGTAAGCATAAGTCCTAACTGCTGCGTTATTGATGATAAGAAACCACAATTTCTTGCCGTCAGCGATGTATTGCGCCGTTCTGTTGACAATACCTTGAATCTTCTGCGTCAGGAAAGGATTATCCGTAAGGGTGAACTGCTTGAACAACTTCACTTTGCTTCGTTAGAACAGATTTTCATAGAAGAACGCATATATAAGGACAAGAAATTTGAGAATGCAAAAACCATGGATGAAGCCTGTGAATGGATTGACGAGCGCCTGACACCTTGGTACCCCAAGATGGTTCGTGAGGTTACCAAGGATGACATCTTGAAACTTATGGAGATTAAGATGGCACGTATCCTCAAATTTAACAAGGATAAGGCAGAAGAGTCTATGGCTCGCATTCGTGAAGAAATCGCGCAAATCGACAAGGAACTCGGCAATATGATTGAGGTGACAAGCCAATGGTTCACCTTCATCCTTGAGAAATATGGCAAGAATCATCTCCGTCGCACCGAAATAAAGAATTTCGACACCATCTCGGCCGCCACCGTAGTTGAAGCCAATGAAAAACTGTATATCAATCGCGAGGATGGTTTCATTGGCACATCACTTAAGAAGGACGAATACATCTGCAACTGTTCGGACATCGATGACATCATCATCTTCTACAAGGACGGTACATACAAAGTTGTCAAAGTTGCCGATAAGATTTTTATCGGCGAGACAGAACGTTCGAAGAAAGAAAAGCGCAAGGTTGAGATAATGCATGTCGCCATCTTCAAGAAGAGCGACAGTCGCATCATTTACAATGCAGTCTATCGCGACGGCAAAGCCGGCAACTATTATGTCAAACGTTTTAATGTAACCAGTTTGACTCGCGACAGAGAATACGACATCACCAAGGGTACCCCTGGCAGTAAGGTGATATACTTTACAGCAAATCCAAACGGCGAGGCAGAGACAATCAAGGTTGTAATGAAGCCCAACCCCAAACTGAAGAAGGTGTTCTTCGACTACGATTTCTCTATACTTGCCATCAAGGGAAGAGCATCCTTAGGCAATCTACTGTCGAAGAACGAGATTGCGCGCATCACCCTAAAAAGTCATGGAGGAAGCACTCTAGGAGGACGAAAAGTATGGTGGGATCCCGATGTTAACCGCATTAATTATGACGAGCAAGGGCAGTATTTAGGCGAGTTCCATAGTGACGACCAGATTCTTGTCATCTTGTCAAACGGTGATTTCTATGCCACCAACTTTGACACCAACAACCATTACGAAGACAAAATCTTAAAGATAGAGAAGTACGACGCCAATAAGGTGTGGACTGCGGTTCTTTACGACAAAGACCAAAATGGTTTTGCATATATGAAACGCTTCCATTTCGAGGCAACTGCCAAGCACCAGAATTTCCTTGGTGAAAACGCGGCAAATGAATTGTTACTTCTGACAGACACGGTCTATCCACGCATTAAAGTCACTTATGGTGGCAGCGATTCATTCCGCGAGCCAATAGAGATTGATGCCGAAGAATTTATTGGTGTAAAGAGTTTCAAGGCCAAAGGCAAACGCATAACAACACTTAGTGTGGAAAACGTAGAGGAACTTGAACCGCTACGCTTCCCAGAGGAGAATGAACAAGATGAGGCGGTAAACGGCACCGAAACGCAAGAGGCATTAGACCTCGATGAAGGCAAGAGCCAGCAGGATGTTAAAGACGAACTCACTGGGCAAATGCATCTGTTTGACTGATTACCAAACACTGTCACGCCTATGAGCATTCTCCGGTACATCATAACTTTAGTTGTTTCAATTGGGACAGTTTCAGTTGCTACAGCACAAGAAACGAGTGACTCCATACACTCCCATGCATTTGCAGTCGGAATAGGCAGTTCACACCAATTAGACACATATCTTTCGCCCCAAAACTATTCTGGTCTACAAATAAATATTCTACGCGAAACCATTCGAATGACGAGAATGGTCCAACGTCGCATCTCATTCCAAAGCATTTGGCAAGGAGCCTTTTCACACTCCCAAAATGCTTCGCAATCAGCCACCGATTGGGGAGGACGGATTTCGTATGACGCACTTTGGCACTACAATTGGACACCAGCCAGAAACTTGCGCCTTATGGTTGGTGGAGGAGCTGGTGCTGATGCAGGATTTCTATACAACTCAAGAGGAGGAAACAATCCGGCGCAGGCAAGACTTGGGGCAGACATATCTGCTTCCATTATGGCAATATACAAATTCAAATGCCTTGGCTTACCAGTCAACATCAGGTATCAAGCCAATTTGCCTGTATTGGGATTTATGTTCTCACCTCAATTTGGCCAAAGCTATTACGAGATTGGAGAAGGGCACCTGAACAACAACATCTGTTTTACATATCCCTTAAACGCATTTAGCCTTTGGCAACAGATAACTGCAGACATTCCATTAGGGAAAAAGTTTGTTCTTCGCGTAGGTTATCTCTGCGATATAAAGCAAAGCCACATCAACCACATAAAGATGCACGACAGGTCTCACTCCTTCATGATTGGCTTTGTACGCCATTTCCGTTTAATTGGCAAGTCAGAAAGAGATAGCAAAGCGTTGATATTATAAAAGAAGTGTCTATAGATTAGTAGGTAACTATTATAAATGGAATCTTGGTGATTTGTTTCTAAAATATGAAAAGACTCATACTTATTCTCCTTACCATGCTTTCAATCTCTTCGTGCATAAATGAAGAGCAATTCGACAATACACCAGAAGGAAATGCTGAGGCTCTCTGGAAAATAATCGACCAACACTATTGTTTCCTTGATTACAAGGCTGAGAAGATTGGACTTGATTGGAACGAAGTGCGTGGCAGATACATGAGCCAAGTTCACAAGAATATGTCATCATCCCAACTAAGAGAAGTCTTGTGCAATATGCTTTCAGAACTGCGAGACGGACATGTCAACCTATACACCGCGGCAGACGTCGGACGCTATTGGGCATGGAAGGATGATTATCCACGAAACATTAATGACGACATCCGGAACAACTATCTGGGGAATGACTATCGTATTGCCGGAGGCATCCGTTACCGCATTCTGGACGATAACATCGGTTATATCGTTTACACAAGTTTCTCTTCTGGCATTGGCGAAGGCAACATCGCAGAAGTCCTACATTATTTAAGGTTATGCACTGGACTGATAATAGATGTCAGAGGCAATGGAGGCGGACAGTTGGACTATGCCGAACGCCTTTCGTCGCATTTTACCAACGAACGTATTTTAGTGGGTTATCGTTCACACAAGACTGGACCTGGACATTCAGAATTCTCTGAACTATCTGCCGAATACCTTGAACCCAGCTCTACGGTAAGATGGCAGAAACCTGCCATAGTGTTGACCAACCGCGAATGCTACAGTGCGACAAACACTTTTGTCAGAAATATGCTGTGCTGCCCACAGGTAAAGACCTTGGGGGATTATACTGGTGGAGGAAGTGGCATGCCATTCACGAGCGAATTACCCAACGGATGGTTGGTGAGATTCAGTGCCTGTCCCCAATATGACAAACACCAGCAGCACATCGAATTCGGTATCCCTCCCACCATTCCATGCGAGTTGAAGGCCGAGGATGTTGCAAAGGGCAAGGATACTTTGATAGAGGCAGCACGCAAGTTGCTCAGAGAATGATGAAATGGGCTTAAACGGCAATACGCACGGAAGAATGAAGAACTTACGTTATATGGTGATATTTCCATTACTGATGATTGCGGTATCCGTTATCACAGGATGGAGATGCTATGACAAGGCCAGGACAGAGATGGCAGAGGACCTAAACCAGGCATTGCAAAGTATGGCACTAACAGATGCCACCGTGGAAGGTATACTTGACTCCTTGTCCTCTATTCCAGGGAGTCCCATGCTTACCTTCAACGGAAACCACCATGGCTTTGCCAACTTTCTACATATCCCTTCCTTGCGCGATACGGCACATGTCTCCTATTCCCTGGTTCAGGCACATGTAGAAGGTCATGAAACCGGAACTTCCCGTGCCCGTATATGCAGTGATACAATCATGTTAGCAAGATGCGGTGTCAAAGGGGACGAGGTGGTTCTTGCAGTACGTGCTTATGCCAATCCCACCATGGCAAGCGTGTTCAATCATGCCAGCATGGAATGGCCTATGCTTTCTTTCCTTGCGGGTTTGCTTATGCTTGTCTTTATGCTTGCCAACCGCAGGCTTTTCAAAGTGGCGGTTGTCCATTCATCCATGCGTGCAAACCTAACTCTGACTCCCATGCAGGAACAGCTTATGAACATGTTTCTGAAAAGTCCCACCCGTACTCTTACCAAAGAGGAGATATGCTCTGTCCTTTGGCCAAAGAAGGATAATCCTGATGACACACTATATACCTTTATCAGCAGAATGAAGTCTTCGTTGGCAAGACAATCTTCTTGCTACAGGATAGAGAACAAGAGAGGGCGTGAATACTTCCTTGCCGATGAAAAGGGAGATTTTGTCCGTCGGTAGTGTTGATGAGGTAATGCCGTACATTGCTTTAGGGTAATTGTAAGGGTAATGTAAGGTAGATATTGCATGAAGGTGTGCCCTTTGTTCATACCTTTGCCGGAGAAACCTAATCCGTGCAATCATGCAACAAAACCTATTCAAATTTGTTGACCGTATCGTGGGGTGGCTGGTCTTTGCCATTGCCGCCACAGTCTATTGTCTTACGGTTGAGCCCACAGCCAGCTTGTGGGATTGCTCCGAGTTCATTATTTCTGCTTATAAGCTGGAGATAGGTCATCCGCCAGGCGCACCGTTTTTCATGCTTACGGCTAATCTGTTCTCTCAGTTTGCTTCCGACCCATCTCAAGTGGCATATATGGTGAACATCATGTCTGCCTTGCTCAGTGCCGGTTGCATAATGCTTCTGTTTTGGACGATATCGCATCTAATGCGTCGCCTGCTGTGTGGATATGGCAGAGTGGGACGGGTGCAGGACCTCCTCCTGATAGAAGGTTCCGCCATGGTAGGTGCCTTTGCCTGCATGTTCAGCGACTCCTTCTGGTACTCTGCCGTGGAAGCAGAGGTTTATGCCTATTCCTGTTTTCTTACGGCACTGGTATTCTGGTTAATTCTCAAGTGGGATGATGAGGTAGATAGTCCTAGCTCTAACCGTTGGATATTGCTGATATCATATCTGATAGGTCTTTCCATAGGTGTGCATCTGCTGAACCTCCTTTGCATACCTGCCATGGTGCTGGTATACTATTTCAGGAAGACGAAGAAGACAACGATGTGGGGAGTGTTCAAGGCTCTGTTGGTTAGTTTTATTTTGCTCGGCGGCATACTCTATGGGCTTGTCCCCGGTGTGTTGTGGCTGGTTGGCAGGGCGGAACTTTTGGCTGTTAACCTGCTGGGACTTCCTTTCAATTCTGGACTTGCAGGCTTTATCTTGTTGCTTTCAGTGCTAATTGTTTGGGGATTGAACCGTTGGCATGGAACAAGGAGGCTTGTGTTGTCTTGTGTGACCATGATACTTGTGGGATTCAGTTGCTATGGCGTCATCCTTGTCCGTTCCTCCGCCAATCCGCCTATGGACGAGAATTCTCCGGAAGATGTCTTTGCCTTGAAGCGCTATCTCAATAGAGAGCAGTACGGGGACCATCCCCTGTTCTATGGACCTACCTACAAGGCAAAGCCTGCGTACGAGCGTAAGGGCGACTTTATGGTTGCCAAACGTAAGGAGGGTGAGACAATCTACCGCAAGTCGGACAAGACGGGGCGCTACATGGATGTGGGCAAGAAGATAGAGTATGTTTACGACCAAAATATGCTTTTCCCACGTATGCACTCTTCGCGTCATGCCCGGGCTTACGAGCAGTGGATGGGTGGTGTGAAAGGTCCTACGATGAAGGAAAACATCGGTTTCTTCGTCTCCTATCAATTATATTATATGTATATAAGGTACTTCCTGTGGAACTTCGTGGGCAGGCAGAATGATATTCCAGGCAACGGCGAAACGGAGCACGGCAACTGGATAACGGGCATAGATGTCATAGACGGTTTGCTTTTGGGGTGTGATATGAACAAACTGCCATCCGACTTGGAAGAAAATAAAGGACGCAATGTCTATTATGCCTTGCCATTGCTCTTGGGTATCTTGGGCATCTGGTGGCAAAGAAGGAAGGGCGAGTTGGGCAGAAACCAGTCTCTCATTACCTTCTGGTTGTTCTTTATGACGGGAATAGCCATAGTTCTGTACCTGAACCAAACACCCCTGCAGGCCAGGGAAAGAGATTATTCCTATGCAGGTTCCTTCTATGCTTTCTGCATTTGGGTGGGACTTGGCACGGGTGCGGTGGTGTCGGTCTTGAGGCGGTTGAGGTTTGGAGAGCGGTTATCGGTGATTATTGGCGTGCTTCTCTGCCTGCTTGTTCCCATACAGATGGGATGCCAAACTTGGGACGACCACGACCGTAGCGGACGATACACTTGTCGCGACTTTGGTCAAAACTACTTGAAGAGCGCACCTAAGGAGGGCAAACCCATCATCTTCTGTAATGGCGATAACGACACCTTCCCCCTTTGGTACATGCAGGAAGTGGAAGGGAAGCGCACGGACGCAAGGGTATGCAACTTGTCTTATGCCAGTGCCGATTGGTACATTGACCAGATGCTACGTCCTGCCTACGATTCTCCTGCCTTGCCATTGGGATGGGAAACCGAAGACTACAGTTATGGCAACAATGATGCCGTGCGTATAGAACCTGAATTGCACGATAGGGTGCTGGCATTGTACCGGCAGGAATCACATACGCTGAAGAGAATTCTTGGCGAGGACCCCTTTGACATGGCAAACATCCTGAGGCATTGGGTGTTCAACCGTACGGACGGTATGAGCGAGGAAGATGTACGTCTGCGACAATATGTGAAGGCACTTGCCTACGGACGAGAGGACGAATGGGAAACGCTGGACATACGTTGCATTCCCACGGACTCGGCTTTTGTTATGCAGAGGTCGGGAAAGAAGACGCCTCTTTCCTTTGCTGGCATGGACATGCTTCTGAAGAGTGACTTGCTGATACTCCAGCTTCTCGCAAATGGCGATGAAGCCAGACCTTTGTACCTGACAACGTCCATGAACATAGATGAAAGGCCATACCTGAAACCTCACCTTGTGCTGGAGGGCCTGCTGTATCGTATCGTCCCTTCTGAAACTTCCGAAACTGAAACACGTGTAAATGTGGAACGCCTGTACGAGAACATCATGGAGAACTTCTCCTACGGAGGTTTGTCTGCCGGTAATGTGTATGCCGATTATGACGTGAGGAAGATGGCATACGGGCATCAGCACAAGATGGCAACCCTGATAGATGCCCTGCTTGAACAAGGCGACAATGAACGTGCCATGGCCGTTGTACGCAAATGGCAAAAGGAAATGCCTCAGCAAGTTGTTCCATACGACGCAGCCGCCCTCTCTATGCTACGTTGCCTCTACCACACAGGGCGCTATGCAGAAGCCGATACACTTGCCAGGGATATGCTCTCCCGCTCTCTTGAGTGGATGGAATGGATAGAAACACTGTGTCCCGAGCGCCGTCGTGGTTCAGCCTTTACGGAATACCAGTGGAGACATACAATGGAAAAGACTATATCCCTATTGTATTACTATGACCGTAAAGAACTTCTCAGCACCTATTTCGCTGAACAAACATTAAAGTAATGCTTATAATCATGAAACGAATCTTTGTAAAATATCCGCACTATATGCTTTGCACCATTGCCGCATCCCTCATTCTGTCGGGCCTCCTGCTCATGGCAGGTGAGGGGAGCACAAACGAAACCTTCTGCCCTGACATCTTCTCTGCACGAAGGATAAGAATCGCTCCCCTCCTGTGCCTCGCAGGCTATCTGGTGCTCATTCCTACCATAATGTTTGGGCATAGGAAGGTAACGCAAAAATCAGCTTGACAAGAAGCTAACTCTTATTGTTGCGAGAACATAGTAATGCTGATAGAACTACTAACCTTTGTCCACCCAAGCAAACTTTTTCCATCGGGACGCGCTGGCATTACCATCAAGGGGAGATGGGGGAGGGGAAAGAAAAAGAGGAGCCACAATGACTCCTCTTCACGTTGTACGCCTAATAGGACTCGAACCTACACGCATCGCTGCACCAGATCCTAAGTCTGGCGTGTCTACCAATTCCACCACAGGCGCAACTTAGATGTTGCAAAGATACAACATTTTTTCGTATATACAAACAAATCTAACTAAAATATCTTCTTGACATCATTAGACCACTGCCTAGGCCTGCTAAAATTTATCACAAAAAATAACACTACAAGAAACCATTTAACCTCAATGAGGCATTAGACTATTACGCACTAATGCCCCATTGGATTTTAAGCTGGAATGCCAGGAGTATCAGGAACTACCGGCACTTCATCATAGTCTGTTGACTCGTCATCTTCCTCAGTCATACTCTCCGAAATTGTTGTCTTAAAGTTTAGAGATGCTCCACGTTCAAACATAACTGGCACTACTGCTTTGCGACGTACTTTTGAACGCTTTTGTGCAGTAACAAACTCTATACGAAACGACAATTCTACGGGTGCATTCGAAGGCAAAACAATACCGATTGAGGTAAAAGTCTTTTTCTGTGTATTAAGTAAATCAATATCGGTAAAACATGCCATCAGCATAGTATCATTCTGCAATATGTCAGCTGGTGCAAAATTATTCATTGTATCATCTAATTTGCAACCAGACGGGGCACACATAGGTACATTTTCAGCATAAACATACATTGTATCTATCAACAGGAAATCCTTGCCATCCATAAACTCTGACCCTCCATCCAATGTTACATTAAGCACTACCCTACTTCTCTGATGACGAAAATTAAGCTTTATACTTGCCGTCGGGAATGAACCTGAGGTTCCATCTATAGCTGGTCGCAATAAAGGATTGCCTTGCAAGGGCGTACCAAGAATAAGGTCGTTATTTTGGGTCTCTCTGATTATACTCTGATTACTTGAGACAAAAATAGTATCCTGCGAATTCAATAGTCTCTTCCTTGTCATTGTTGAATCGTATGGAGCATAGGCAAAAACAGCAATTTTGGAATCCAGTCCCATCGGATAGAACATCTCCTCTATACTTTTTGGATGCAGATTGCCACTCTCATCAATGCGACATTCTACATTATCATAGTAATAAGAGATGTTGTGATAATCAGAACCCTCTCTTAAAGAGTCCAAATCTCGCTCATACATAACGAAGACACCTACACTCTGTCCTGGTTCAAAAGTAGTATAGCCAAGTTCCTCCCCTGTTCCTCGTGTAGTCATATTCACCAAATCGCCCAGACTAAACCGCATAGGTATTTTCGCCTGACCAATTTGCGTGTCAAGAACATTTTCATTATCCGAACAAGCTGTAAGCAATGATAATAAAGCAAGCACAATATATACAAAATTTCTTCTCATCTTCATGCACTAAAAGTTATATCTTGTTCCAACAGAGAAATTCATCTTTATGGCATTAACAAATCTAGCATAATTCTCTGGCATATATTGACGATTAAAGTGGAACTGTCCCATCAGTTCGGAAGTCAAGTCCCATTTTGGTGTCAATTTTAATGCCATCATAATACCCATAGCCAATCCCATTGATTTATTTCCTGCATATTGTTTTCCGATGTACTTGAAGTCTTGTCCGCCTTGATATTCTCCTTCAGCAAGGGTATTGCTCTCAGACACGATAGACGAGAACGAAGGGCCAATTTCAAAATACATATTAAAGACATTTCTCTTATCATAGCCAGTCCACATGTTTGTAACGTTCAGCATATACAGCAGACGTAGATCAAGCTGGTGGTAAGAGCTGTTCATTGCACCCTTATATCGCATTTGCATGCCCATTGGTGTAACAACTGAATAGGGTTGATCTGTGCGATAACGGCTGTGGATGTCATAAGATATGTGAGCACGAACAGAATTCAACCTGTCAAAGTCATAACCTGCAGTCAAGCCCATTGATGGTTGTATGCCCACACCGCCGTTGCCATTGCGTAAGGTCTGTATCATTTTACTTCCACCCAATGAAGCGCCCGCCCAGAAACCACGATGCGCCATCTTTTCCTTATCCTTAGGACGCATGCTATCCTTTGACTCTCCTACAGGACGGGTAATACGCGTACCAACACTAATTGTAAACACTTTATCCGAAAAAGATTGGTCATATTTGAAGGCATCATTATATGCTGTATAATTGAACACATCATATCTTGGTTCCAAATATATCTGTGTTGTTTTCGACAAACGGAACAATGCGGTCAATGCACTGGTAAAACCGACATATCCACGAGTAAGCCCCTGTACCTTAACCATACCGCCAAAGTTCATACCCAATGACATATTCATATCCCAACGTGGTGCATCCTCTGCATTTCTTCTTGAGGAAATCAGGTTGAGAGGATTAAGCATCAATTCTGCGCGACCGCCAAGCATAAGTTGCGTCTTATATACAGAATAAGGAGCATGCACCTGAGTTCCACTTAGGGGTTCCTTTACTGCAGCAACCTGCGTCTTATCCCAATATGTCTGCTGCCCTACAACTCCTATCTTCGCACCAATGAGACTATTGAACCAATATCCCATAGAAATTTGCATGCTACTACCACTTCCATGCATTCCTAGTCCACCATCCGTAGGAATTGCCCAACCATATGCAGCATCAACGAAAAGTCCCTTATGCCATGGTTTTGAAGAAAAATCAGAGAAGAGGTTCTTCAACGCATCCTGTCCGAAATGGTATCTCGCACCGACAGAAACACCATATTTTATGTTATTTATCAAAGAGTGGTCGCCAGGATTTGTATTTCTGATAAAGTTATACTGTCCAAGCACTTCTGCTGTGACATCAACATTCTTTGCAACATTCAATGATGCCATCATGGAACCAGTTAGTGCAGGTGAAACATGTCCGGCATAAGACTTGGAAAGTTTCAGGTCTGTGACAGGTAGCATTGCTGTCTTCTGATCCTCGTTCCACTTGTTATCCTCACTCATAATCCATGACAATGTAGGACCTGCTATCAACCACAGGTTGAACTTGCGATCTGCATTGTATCCCTGCAGGAAATTATTTATATTCAGCATGTATCCCAGTCTTAGGTCCATGACATTATACCCATTCTCCCACAAACCAGTACCAGTAGTCTTGTTTCCTTTGGCATTGAATCCAGAATACGAAGAAACCATATGCTCTGTAAGCCTCTGATATGCAAGTTGTGCACGGAACGATGCCAAAGGTTTCCAATCATAACCCCAAGACATTGAAACTGCTGGATTAAAACCGATGCCTCCCTGTTTGTGCAAGGTTGATTTATGTTGTGTCTTTACGCCACCAAAATCAAGACCTGCCCACCAATGTGACACGAAATCATTGGAATTGGCTGGATTGAACGAGGGATTAGTCAAATAAACTCTTGTACCTACGCCTAAAGAGAAAAGATAATCATTTGTCTTGGTCTGCACTCCAGTATTGCCATACAGCGAATTGTATTTCGCAGACATTACTCTTGGTTCGACAAAGATATAAGTTCCAGGAGAGTTTATTCGATACAAGAACTGCATAGCACTTGTCCAGCCATAATACATACGAAGCCTATCTCCCTTGAATGAACCTCCAGATTTTGTTATGCCACCTAAGTCGGCACCAACCAACATATTCACTTCAAAGTCATTGCCTCCCTCTCTATTACGCCAACTGCTAATGAAATTCAAAGGATTCAGCATCAATTCGGCACGTGCCCCGCCCAAAGCCATGGCATAAGAACGACGCATCTTTGCTCCTAAAATATCAACGGTACCTGTGGAATTCTGCATCGTCTGCACATTAATACCCAGACGTGCACCAACTACAGGATTAAACCACATACCCAAAGAAGCAGCATATTGACTTCCACCCAAGCGGAAAGAGTTGGTCATCGCACTTGTTGCCCAAGCCACATTGCTATCAAAGAAGAATCTGTTCTCGTCAAGACCTCTGTATGCCTTGAGTTGGTCTACGCCTGGCATAAAATGGTATCTAGTACCTAAGGCAAATCCATACTTTATATTATTCAAGCGTGAAGAAGTTTCGGGAGCTGCTCCAAGCAGGAAGTTATACTGTCCCATAGCCTCTGCGGTAACCTCCAGATTCTTTGCCACACGCAATGCCGCCATCAATGATGCAGACATTCCTGGCGATGCCTTTCCCTTACGAGAATCACTTAGTTTCAACAAGGACAGTTTGGGAGCACTCTGCTTCTGACCATCTACCCATTTATTATTTTCACCGAAGATATAGCTCAAAGTAGGACCTGCTGTCAACCACAGGTTAAATCTGCGTTCAGCATCATATCCTTGCAACAGATTATTCAAATTAAGCATATAGGATAAGCGTACATCCAATGCGTCGTACGAAGAATCCCATAATCCATATCCACTTTTCAGAGCACCCTCTGCATAACCTGCATATCCACTGGTATGTGTATTGTACATTCTCTGGTATGCGACCTGTCCACGGAGAGAAAGCAAAGGTTTCCAATCATAGCCTAGAGAGAAGCCTACTGATGGATTTATACCCAGACCGCCAGTAGTCATCATTGACACTCTCTGCCACTTTACGCCACCAACGTCTACGCCAGCCCACCAATGAGGTGTAAACTCATCATTTCCGGAACCAGTAAGTGTGGGGTGTGTCATATAGATACGCGTGCCGACATTAACCGACATACTGTTTTCGACTGTCAACAGACTATTGTGGGTATTCTGGTATGGAACATGGTACATAGAAGCCAGATATCTTGGTTCTATGTAAATATATGTACCCGGCTTAGCAATACGATATTGAAATTGCAAGGCACCAGTCATGCCATAATAGTAACATCTGAACGGACCAGATGTGGTATTTGCCATGCCACTCTTCATATTCCAACCAAAGTCGGCACCCATCAGGACATTCAATGCAAAATCATGCCCATCCTTTTGATCCCTCCATTTTTTTGAAAAATTCAAAGGGTTCAACATAAGTTCTGCACGACCGCCCATAATTGCCTGTGGTTTAGAACTACGCACGGGAACACCGTTGACAGTTGTCATTCCTGTACTCCAATAAGAACTTTGGCCATGAGCACCAATACGTAAACCCAGCATTGGGTTAAGCCACATACCCAATGCCATTTGATAACTAGTACCGCTACTATGCATCATTTCGCTTGCCCCCAAGGGAAGCGCCACACCTATGCTACTGTCAAAAAAGAATTTGCGATAAATGCTATCAGCCTCAGCATAGTTGTTCTTACGACTATTCAAGGCAAGCTGCAAACCACCGCTGAAACCATACATCAAATTCCACTTTTCAGGATTCTCTCTGCCAAAAAGCACTTCGTTGCTTCTCTGCAAGCCAACATAAGGTTCCAGGAAAAGCGAGAAATTGCTGTTAAGATGCAGATTGGCAGACAAACCTAGATGAGCATATGGAGCAATGCGACTACCCAGCACCTTACTGTTATACCTTACTCCTAATCCCACCACAGAACTTACATCAAACATTCTCGCAGGATTATAACCTAAGGCAAAGTTAGTTAAATTTGCCACATAGTCAATGCCCATACCTATACTTTTTGCAGCAGGTTTGTTTGTTGCATAAGTATAGTTAATCATACTACCATGCAATCTGAGACTATGTATGGGGGTAAACTTGTAGCCTACAAAAGCATTAAATGAAGCATTACTTACCGAACCTATATTGTCCGACAGTCCCTGAATACCTCCGCCAACTCCAACATAAAAGCGTCTCCATATTGGAGAGTTAAAAAACAAAGTATCATTCTCGCGTGGAGTATATTTTTTCTGTTCCCAAACTGATTCCGGGGCATATGATATTGTTCTATATTCTATATTATCCTCGGGATCTGCCACTACAGTCGAATCTGTTTGAGCAGAAAGCGACAGAGATGACCAGACAGTTATATATATGAGACATCCAATTCTACCAGAAATCCTGGCAGAACACCAATGTTTAATATCGTGCAAAATACCTAACATCATTTGATAATGTAAACAAAACTAATTCCTAACTGATATGGTAGTACTGTCCAACCCCTATCATTGTATTTGGGAACTTCTGGTAAAATATCGTCCTCCCTTGTACGTGCATGGTGGTAATAAAAAACACCTACACCGGCATGAAACTCTACAGATATACGCTTAGACAACCAATAGTCGTATCCCATATTCAAGCCTACTCCATATGTTGAACCAACATAATTTGTTTTCGATGCCGTCAAATCATAGTGTGCAAGCATTGCGCCTGCTCCAAGAAACAATTTCGAGAAAGTATTTCCCGAGAGCCAGTAACGGAATTCTGGTATGAATCCATAAGTCTTTGCCTTCATGCCATATATATTCCAACTGGCAAAACCATTAGCACAAATAGAAGTACGACTGCCTGTTGCCACCTCAAAACCTAAGTTCGGCACTAGGGCGACATCCATCAAGGCATTGGTCTTTACTGCCAACATTTGAGCCTTGACTGTTGTACCAACTGCTATCAACAAGATTGCAACTATAATCTTCTTCATCATTTGCGCTTTCTTTATTTTTATTTTCTTTTTGATGTATGGGCTGGAAGGCTGTCCTCCCAGCCCATTAAGTATTAGTTCCGGATTAGTTGAAATTTTATCCGGTCATCTATATTTTTACAGATTCAAGCTTGGTCCTTCAACCTCTTCCCAGTCGGTCAACTCTGCGCCCAATGTGGGTGATGTTGCACCATGTACGGTAACAGTAATGTTGTAGCTCTTGCCTCTTTCAAAACCATTAGGCTGGTTTGCCAATACCAGAGGAATCTCTGAACAGAATCTGTGACCGGCATTGTCATGCAGCACAACACGGATAGTGTACTGGTTAGAGGGGAACAACATGATGCTCTCACCCCACTGTTCCTTCAAAGAAGGCAGAGAAGGAACCTGCTTGGGATTAACTATTGCACCGCTAGCATCCTTAAGATAAAGGGTATCGGTCTTACTTGAAGAACGTATCAAACGATCGCCAATGCTCATATCCAATCTGTTGAAATTGGCAACATTCATGGTCAATCTTGTACTTGCATCACAAATCTGCAAAGTATCAATTATCATGCTACGAGCAGCTGTAAAATCCAACTCATCCTCTGTAGCACCATCTATCTCAACCTGTGCACCAGGCTGAACGAAGAAAACCAGACGAGTCAACAAGTGCTCCATTTTAAGTTTAGGGCGGTTTGACTCTGTCTGACCGCCATTAACTCGGAAATACTTTGCACTCCATGCATAGTCAGCATCGCTTGTAGCACGACCCCAGATCAGGTCCTGAGTACCATCAATGGTATAGTTGGCAGAAACAGAAGTCTGGGTATAATTCAAGTTAGTAGTATAAGGATAGTTTGCATAGAACTCATATCTGTAGAACTGAGTCTGAGGATAGAAATACTGTGCATTGGGGTCATCCCATCTAACATTGCCATTTTTAACAGAAGACTTCACATTCTTCATGATACAGCATGTCAAATTCTCGGGCTGAGTGCCAAACCACTTAATATCCTGAGGATTAAGATTCTCCTGCATAACGTCCTTTGCCAAGCACCATACACCGATACCTGCCAAATCCTTGTTCTCGTTTGTTACAGCAGCACGTGTAACAGTCACTGCATCTGAACTGCCCAACTGTATTGCAACTTCTGAGTTATCTACGTTTATCTCAGGAGCAACAACCTCTTCATTGGAACAAGCGCAAAATGCAACAGCTGCACCAAGAAGAAACAATTTATTTGTCATTTTCATATTTCTTGTATTTTTACCTTTTCTTTTGTTGATTAGTAGCCCAAGTTGTCAGAACCTACATTAATCTCACCACCGTCGGTCCACTGCTCCAACTGAGCTTCAATCTTGATTTCCTCAAGACCATAGATGGTAGCTTTTACATGATAGCTTTTACCCTTTTCAAATGCCTTGCCGTCTGCCAGCTTCAAGTCGAGGGGCAAAGTAACGGGTTCAACCTTGTCTTCACCGTTTACATTGATAGCATGCTCCATCTCAACATACATCTTGTACACTGTTTCACCGGGACAAACCAACAGAGCCTCACCAGCATCAACATCATCAACACCATTCATGGTGATGGGTACAAAGTCAACCAAGGGGCACTTGCCTGTTGCCAAAGAACTTGTATTGTTGTTGGGATCCTCCTGCTTCAGATACAACTTTGCATACTTGTCAGTGAAAGTAATAACCTCTGCTGGAGCAGTCTTATAGGCAACATACAAGTTACCCTGATACTTTGACTCAACAGAAATGCTCTTTACCTTAACATTTGCAGTATGAGCATTGCCATTCTTCAAAGTAAAGGTAAGACGTGTCAGCATGTGCTCCATCTTGAGCTGAGGAATGATGTTGGCACGAGCAGTCTTGGCAGAGAAACCACCCTCAGTACCAGTCTGAGCCACATCAGCCTTACCGGTCAGAAGATCCTGGCTACCAGTAATTTCAAAGGGAACATACATCTGGTTGTTCTCAATCTTGTACTCGGGATTGCCCTTAGCGTCAGCCTTAGCTGCGTCGTCTACATAATATGCGAAGAAATCGCTCTTACCCTGAGCAGGATAGTACTTAATGTTAGCACCTTCGTTGGGATCGCACTTGTAGTTAATGCCCCATACCTTAGTACCATTGCGGTCAATCTCCTCAGGACGAGAGTAGAAAGTATTGTCGAACTGCTCCTTCAACACTGTACCGCATACACTTGTAAAGCCCCACTCTGCATTCTTGTCTTCCAGAGCTTCCTTGTCGCTTGTTGTCATCAAAACATAAAGGTTTTCATAACGCCAAACATTCTCGCCATCGGTAGTACCACCGACAGTACCAGTACCTCTGCTCTCTTCAACATTTGCAGAACTCATGTTCAGGCCCAATGATACAGGCATCAAGTCCTTCTCCAAATCTTCAACGGGAAGATTAACCTCACTCTCATTAGAGCAACTGCTCATCAGCGCAACAGCCAAACCTGCTGCATAGAAATAACTTTTCATAATTAAAGAATTAAAAGTTAGTAATTTATTATTTAACACATTATTTTTTAAATCTCTATTTCATCCTTTCCGGTTTCAACATCACCGCCATCCTCCCACATGGTTGGTTGCAACACATCTACCATAACCACCGACTTACCATATACCGTAATCACAATAGTGTATTTTCTGCCACCTATATATTCTACTTTTTTGCCATTAATATCCTCGTTAGGTATTCTAATTACGTCTGAGAATTCCTCCCACAACGAGGATTTGTTAATGGTATTCTTTGACTGACCTATATGATATTTACCATCTTCTGCATCATAATGCATAAACACATACCTGTATTTAAATCTCAAGTAAAAGTGTCCACCACGTGTAGGATGCGGAGGCAGCAATACCGTTTTGCATAACGAGTCTCTTTCGCTTGAATTTACCCAGTGCGATTTCTCTGGAATAACCTCCTCACCGATTTTCTCAGCCAATGCATCGGCCTCAGCTTTCAGAAAATCGAAATCCATATCTCCGCGATTGCTCTGTGTGAAAGGAGTGTTTCCCAACTCGTTTGCAACCACAGTCAAGGGATACATTTGAGGTTCGCCTATGGGGTTGAATAGTTGATTGTTCTTAAACTGCGCGATGTAGCCATCACGTTCCCATTTGTCGTCTGCCACTACCACATCTATTGTCTTTGCAGCCTCAATTTCAACGTCTGTGACGAAAACCTTCAGGAAGTCGCACGAATTATCCAAGTCGGGATTACCACCCTTCACACGGATATCAAATCGGCCCATAAGATGATTTACATTGAAAATGGGGTGCACACCACGATTACCAGACAATCTGTTGTATAGATGATTTTGTCCACCGTCCACAAACATCTTTGTCGTTTCATCAGAAGGCAACTGTAGCACTGCCTTCGAATACTCTTCGTCACTATGATAGGCAAAACTATGCATGATATCGTTAGAGCCATCCAGTTCCAGTCGCGCTAACACCTTATCGGATTCAACACGAAAATCGCTCTTTAAACCATCTGTACCTAATAAGAAGAATTTATACCTGTTCAAAGGTCCATCAGCCTTGTACTTGCGAATGATTGGTGATTCGTGGCCATCTTCTTCGTTTCCTTCATAGAATATGGTATGTCCATGTTGGTCGGAAAGACCAAGAGTATCATTCCACAGCAAACCATACGTTCTGGACTCATGTGGCATACGTTGTTCTGCCTCTTGCTGTGCAGCCAGATAATTTGCTGAACCACCGAAATCGTTTTTAGTCAACAGTCCAAAGACATTGAATCTTGTATGGAACCAATGCGACTTGTCCTCATTGAAATCACCGAAAGGACCAGTCCAGGCACGAGTCATATCAATACTGAACAATGGGTCAGACAAGGTAGGCAGGATGTTCACCTTATTGCCATCCACTATTTCTGGAGGCACAACATTAGGGTCCTGTTCCTCTATCTCCTCATATATAGAGTTAAATGATTCGTTGCAAGAAGCAAACAAACACATTCCAACTGACAATATCAATAATCGTCTTATCATATATTATACCTAATTATATTTATCTGTATTTGCATCTATTATTGTTTCATCAACCCAATTGTCAATAGCATCATGTGCATTTGACAACTTATCCTTTGATATCAACATTCTGCTATTTATGTCTAGATTCAATACTGAGCAAGCCTGTACGACCCTGTTATCTTCATCGTATTTTACAGAAGGGGTTTCTGTCAAAAGGCCATACAGGTTGAGTGTTCCGTCCAAACGGCGTTGATGCTTAAGTCCCTTGTCATCAGTATATTTCACAAACACACTGACATTCAATATGCCCGGTCCTTGCAACTTCAATCCAGAAGAACTTCTCACAAGTCCTGGCACATGTATCGTACTCTTCGACGTAATATGTCCCAATGCGTTTTCCGTCAGTTCTGTCTTGAATATGCCTTGATAAGTAGTATTGATATCCAATTCCATTGTAGAAAGGTTCATCATTCCAGCAATACCGCTGATTGCAGCCACTATGCTGTCCACTTCTATATCATCGTCAACAAGTTCAGCATCAAAGCTGATATTCACCTTCTGGGCAACAGATACTGGTCTGAGTACTACCTTATAATCCTTTTGGGTATTGGCAAACTCGTCAACAACAACTTTGCCGCGCGCCAGACATACTGTAGAATTTGACGATACGCTGACCCAACTGGAATAGGCATTTCTGTCATACCAATAAGAATATTTCTCTGGTAATTCGGTAAATTTTTCCAGTTGGAAATAGAATTTCGAATTGTCATTCATAACATCGCTAACATATCCATATGCCAAGTCCAATGTGGACTCATTAGATGTATACGACGTAATCTCCCATTCGCCAGATGTAAGGTACAGCCAGTCTCTCCTTTCAGAGATAACATTACTACCTTCATCTTCTGTATCTGGGTCCGTACTGATATCAACATCGGTATCAGCACCATCTTCTACCTCGCCTTCTGCGTCACCATCCACACCTATTTCTGTGTCACTGTCTACTTCGCTATCGGTGTCGCCATCCACTTCACTATCAGTATCACCTTCTTCGTAATTCATTGGTTTGGAAAAATCCAATCCAAAAGGAGCAATCAGTCTACCATATAATCTGCTCTCGCCTGATGCTACAGTAGTTGCCCAGTTGCTTGCCATCTTGGTTCTGAACACCGGACGTACAGCCATAACTATCATGCTGTCGGGTTTCTCGTATTCCAAACCCGACCAATCATACTCTACTATCAATTGCCCACGATGTGGATGCTGATCGTAACATAGGTCCATATTAGCATTGTTGCATCCTGTCATACCTGTCAACAACAATGCACACACACCTATTATATATATATATATGCGATTCATCAATTTCTATACTTCTTTCTTTGAATTAAATAACCAAGTACCAATTGCATATTCACCGATGTTGAGTCGTTTGACTCTGTAACAACCGGCACCACTGTCTCAACGCTGTCCACTGGAGGCACATCCACTGCCACACTGTCTGCGTTCTCGACAGGAGTTACAATAATGGGCGCAGTGTTATTGGTTGTATCATTAGCACTCTCATCCTTCTTCTGCTCCTTAGGCCTTCTCTTTTCTTCTTTTCTTCTTTCCTTGTCTCTACGTTCTTGCTCCTTACGGGCTTGCTTGTCGGCCTTCTTCTTCCTGTCCAGTTCCTGTTCAATATACTTTTCCTGCCCCTCTTTGCTGACGCCCTTAAACAGCAGTAAATACAAATCCTGGTCTTGTCCTGCAAATATTGTATCTGGTTTTATTTTTATGGCAGCCTCCAAGCGGCGGCGATGGAACCCATTCCAAATCTCTGCACTGTCTGCCATAATATGCGTTCTGCGGTTAATGGCATTTATAATTCTTTCCCTTCTGTCCTTTACGTCACGGAACTTTCTGTCTTTAGCATTGATACGTTCATTGTACTTTGAAACCTGCTTTTCATAGTCATCAATCAACGACCTGTCCACCTTATGCTTGATGCCACGGAACCTCCACACCAGACTCACATGAATATCCTGTATTATAGGATATGGCACTATCTTCCACGACGGATGACTACTAGCAGGGTCATACACATAGTGCTGAGTAGCTTCTTCGTATCTATAACCCTCGTATTTCACTGCCTTCCAACCTGCTGCTAATCCGAAATCCAAGTCAAGACTTCCCTCGCGAGGATATTTCTGAGAAAACAGAGGCAAAGTATAGCCTGCCACAATACCTGCACCGACGCCATTACCCTGATTACCCTTGCCCGTAAACGAGATGCTCCAATTATCTACTCCAGCCCAGACACCAACATAATAGGCACGCCAGTTTCTCGGATTGTCAAGGGTTCTCCCAGAAATCACGTTTCTACGCACCTTATGATAAGTGTTGTAAAACCACTTGCGAAATCGGCTTTCCTTTATACCCAATGAATCGTCAGCAAAATCCAGAGAATCTATTTCTGCTTGAGTCATACCCGTAGTGTCGCGCAAGGGTATAAACTTGTTTCCGAATTCATCGGAGGTGATACCGTATTCTTTTATCCTAGCCCTTAATGTATCTACATAATACGACACACCGGCGAGAGAGTCTGCATTATAATAAATACTTTTCGAACTAGTGTATAGTTTTTCAAAACTGTCGTAATATTCCTTTGCTTTACCATACTTACCAGTGCGCCAATACTTTCTTGCCTCAACACGTACGGCATTGACATTAAAGACAAACTTGCCGTGCATACTTCTGCCATTAAACTTGCCAAAAAGCGCCACACTATAATTGTTTCGTGGAGTGTCCTTGATATCAACCTCCAAGCCCAGATTCGGTATAAGCATTGCCCAATCTACAGCATTGGTATGTATACTTATTCTTTTGATAAACTTATCTTGAGTATATTTCTTGAGTATAGAATCAGCCTTTGCATCAGGCTTGCGCACATAACTATTGAACAAGGCCCTTGCATCCTCAGGGATGGTATCAAGAACAGAAACCTTGGCAACAACATTGCCATCAGTTTGTGCGTAAACTGGTATCGCTCCACATAACACCGAGGCACATATTATCTGCAAGATCAGCAATAATCGCAGCGTTTCTGTCTTACGAATATATAATCTTAAAACCAACATTTATTAATTTCTATATATGACCTAATTATATTTTTGCCCGCCCTACAATCCATTATTCTTCTTTAGCATCCTATATGAATTGTAATCACTCTTTGCACCATTATCCAATATATTGATACAAGACTGATAATAATTCTCGTATTGTTTTAAAACCTCACGGTTTGCTTTTTTTCCAGCCATAAATATCTCAGCACATGCTTTTTTATATAATGACCTAAGCGATGCAAGATATTCTTTAACCTCTTCCTTAGAATATCCAGGAGTTTTGGACGTTTTGCGGCCGGATATAGTTTTCCTTATACCAGCCTCCAGACTCTTTACACGTTCAATAGATGCATCAATATTTAAATCGGGATTGAATTTCAATGCCAATTCATAGTATCCAATAGCCTCTTGACACTCTGCCGTCGACACGTTACCATGAGCCAACCAATACTTAATGTTTCCTAAAGTCATCGCTGCCTGCGAAGGTATGTTTCTTTCATCAATACTTGTACTTTGGGCAAAAGCATCTGCAAAATCCAATACCTTTGCATAGTAGTTTTCGCCAGTTTCCATCTCTGTTTTCCAGTCGGTGAATTGCTGAGTAGTAGATGCAAAATCCTTTCCGTCAGAATCCTTAGGACGTCTGGTTGGCCTTACCTCCCTTGCTATCAAATTATATACTACACCTTTACGCAAACTATCTAATGCCAGTTCTTCTGCTTGTCTATAAAAGTTATACATATCTTCGGGTAAATTGTATTCCTTGCTAGCAAAAGCACATCCAATACAATTCAAGTAAGTTGGTTTTAACGCATATGCTGCTTCACTATATGAATAGAACGCATCAGTTTGCGCACATCCATTCTCGTTCATAAAGTTCAATGCTCTTTCCAGATAATCAGCATTCGTTCTATTTGCGTTTAACTTGTCCTTAAAGTAAGAATTCATGCGCTCTGGATCTGAAGCACCACTCTGCCTAAACAAACTCTTGATACCATGCTCACTATGGTTAGTATAATAATTATAGCTACGATAAGCACTATATTTAGAATCTGCTTCATTATTCTTCACTGAATCTGGAATACTATAATAAGGTATCAGCAAGTTGTCGCAAGTCTTAACTATTTCTAGATAGTCCTGCAAAAATGTCTCATAATATTTCTGCTCATCAGATCTATACAACTGTTCACACGCTTTATAGTACTCATTAACATAGAATGCCTCAAGCTCTTCACCGGGATTGATGTTATTTTCTCTTAGAATCTTGAATGCTGAGCGGAAATTCTCACATGCCTGATTTTTATCATAAAGATGTGATGGATAATAGTTATTATCGCCTGCATACTTATAATACAAGTGAGCATTTTTAGTCATAGCAACCGGCATGCTCAAGGTATCAGTCTTTGCACGAACGACATTTACGCTATCTAGATTATCCACAAATTGACGACCAAGTTTCAATATGTCCTCAACAATAATCATTCGAACAGCGGGATCTTCTATCTTATCTAAAAGTTTTTGATAAAAGCTTAATGTAGTATTCCCTGATCCATCAGTCTGTTCTTGATATAAGTAGCCACTATAAAATACGTAGTCACAATATGGAGCCAATTCCATTAGTGGCCTAAGCTCTTCTATATAAAAATTTAGATTAATACCCTCCGAATTCTTTATATCAATAATAGGCGATCCTTTAGCAAAAACTCGATTATATAAAGTTCTTGCCTTTGCAGGAGACACATTTCCCATTCTTGTCTTCCAATCACCGCCTTCGGGCAACTGTGCCCAAACTGTATTTACCAAGAAACAGAGAATGGCAATTAGGAGCAATCCTTTTTTCATATTGACGTTATTTATATTTAATTAATAACCTACACTTATTACTTTCTCACAGGACGTACTACACATCCTACCTTTCTTGATACATATTCTATTACTGGAGATTCCTCACTATTGATTTTTAGGCAAAGTGCCTTTCTTACATAGTCCTTTCCTAATGAATCTTGCTTTGCCGTACCAACAAAATTTTCTTCTACCAATGTTGATGTCCAATAGCCTCCTTGAGTAGCAGGGAATTGGCGTACTGTTCCGTAATCAATTTGTCCTGTCAATGGAAGAAATATGGCTTTACTACTATTTCGCCTACTCTGGACCAAGTATCCCCTAGTTCCGCAACTATCTACAACCGTCCATATACAATTACAAGTATCCAACAATTCTTTCACCTCTGCTTCTGTTGGCATACGCCAACCGTTGCCTAAGCGTTGAACTGCAACATCATCCTCATAGTTCAACTGCAAAATCTTGTCTACAACAGAACCTCTGTAATTTACATAGTTATATTTAGAGAATGACTTGTCGTCATAGTGTTTATATTTGGAATATTGACCATAATACATCTTTGTCTTAATCTCTCCCCAAGCGAAATAGTCGCCATACTCTGTTGGCAATTGGGCACCTACGTTCACATTGCCCCACTTGAGTCCAGAGGGCAAAGCAAGATCTACTGCCTCTATTTTCTGTGCAGAAATATGGCTGAACGAGATAAATATAATCGCGATATATACCAAATATCTCATAGTGTATTCTTCTTTCATCAGTTTAATTGCTGGAACCTTTTCCATTTTGTTCACGCATCTGCTTAACCAACGCATCATACTCTCTGGCAATCTTTTCCACAGGAATTCCTCTTTCATATCGCTTCCAGAAATAGAGCATCATCTGTCGATAAGCATTATTGAAGTACCCATCGTTCTCCAAATACTTAACATTCTTTGGGTCCAATTTGAAAGCCTCTAACATAGGATATGCGAAAGCAGATGACTCTATACCGTATTCCCCGTCAAAATTATACACAGCAGAACCCGAATAAGCATCCTTCTCTAATGAAGTCATATTGCCGTTTAGAGAACGGAATTTACATATTGCCTTCAAGTATTCAACCTTGGCATCAGGATTATCAACATTGTCGCCATAAAGAATCGCAAGTGCCTCCTTGTATTTGCCCAAAGCAGCATAAATCACTGCGCGATTCATTTCAGAAGAATTCATAACATACTTTCTAACCTTTTCGTCATCTCTATATTGACCATCAAGGCAACGAACAAACATTATCAATCCCTCAAGTTCTGGCACAGACATAAGGTTATATTTTTTTATTAGTTTATTCGCACCGTCAAAATCCTCATCTTGACAATACATCAAAACCTGAGCTACAACAAAAGGCAAAGAGTTTATAACTGGACGATTATTCAGTTTACCATCATCGAGATAGGGTTTTAAGATATTGGTGTCTACCTTTCCTTTTCTCATGGTTGCTACAGCATAGTAATAACCAGCCAAAGGATAAGGTATCATCACATCAACATAAGTCAAAACCGTGTCCTTCGAATTTCGAATTATCATCACCTGCTTTTTTACGCTCTCCCTGGCACAATTTTCATGCGCATTCTTTGCAACTTCATAAAGTTCGTCCCATCTCTCCTCATCTGCCAAATGGCACATCATTATATAATACTGATACTCTGCCATTTGAGCGCGAAATTCCGGAGTTGACTCAAAACGAGCAACAATTTCCTCCTTAGACAATATGCGCTGAACAACAATTTGTGTTTCTATATCTACACGACGCACACGATGCAAAACTTTTTCATCCAAGTACTTATACAAATCTGCCTTTGCCCTGATTACTCGATACTGAGCATCAAAACCCTTATTTGCTTCTACAATTGCTCTAATTTGGTCGGCATATCCATGGGCTACAGTATCGTCCATCAAAGTCATTGTGTCTGCAACAATTTCCCAGGGTACGATATTGTCATATTGGTCAAACTCTGTCTCAATCCTAACTCCAGAAAAATTTCTCTTCAACATGTCCTGAATTGTTTTTGCACGATCATGCGAAAGTTCCCTGTTCCTCTTCTCTGAACCCTCTGGCGAAGAATAACCTCTAACAACAATTTTAAGGATTTCACCCTCTTTATTAGAATAATAGCGATCAATCCAGTTCATCATATGGTCACGCTGAGCAACTGTTGCGCTATCACGCAGATTCAGCACCCTATCGCCTTGTTCAAACTGTAAAGGGAATGCTTTATTGTCCTTTACCGGATCGTATGAAGGATTCTTCGAGAATAAAGTTCTGTCAATAGAAGCCAATTTTCGTGCATCATCCCAATTCAAGAAGCGCATTGGCTCCCTTTCCTTGCCATCACTAAAAAGCAATGAATCCTTATAGTATACTCCATTGAAATCTTCATACCATATTATGCCTGGAATATGATACTTGGTGCCTTTTACAATTTTAGCAACTTCCGAGTAAAGTATTCTCTCACCCCTATGATCACGCAATTGTGTGCTTGAATCGAAAATGAACGATTCCAATTTGTCACGAGTTTTGTCAAAACTCATTCTACGCTCCATGCCTTTAGCGTAGCTCTCACCGTCAACAACTGCAGGAGGCATATATACCAATGAATCCTTATATTCATGAAAATGAATTATAGGGAAAGCCACAAAACGCCCATCACCCTTTGCATGCAGAGCGTCAATATCTATTTCACGTCTAACTACAATACTATTCTTACCATGGCGATCTACGCCACCACCTGTTGGAGGAGGAGCTGGATTAGCAACCTTTTCAACCTCCTCCAATTGCTCATCCTTACCATCATTTGCAAACTCGGAATATTCTGTGATTTTTCTGGTCTTCTCTGTCTTCTTAGTATAATCCTGACCATTCAAAACCAGTTCTAAAGTATAATCCAGCTCGTTCTCTTTATAATCCTCAACAATGTATAACTTAAAATCGTATATTCCTGACATACAATCACCACCATCAAGAATAATCGAACCGATAGAGGAGCACTGAATTACACACAAACCACTTGCATTAGTTTCACCCTCAGCAAGTAATTCATGCCTCTTCTTATCAAACGCATTGGCGATATCCTTTTCTCCCTCTTTAAATGCAGCCTCACCTTTCTTTCTTATAGGGAATGTGTATACTTTTACTCTTTCCAAAGGTTTACCTTCTGAGTTCTTAACAATCACATTATAAATCTGTGCATGCATCTCACCGCATACACAAAACAGAAGGCATACCAATATTATAAAAAATCTTTTCATCACCTAACAAAACCCTTACTTGTTACGAAACCGCAATATACAATAGGCGCCGAACAAACTGTATTTTAATATTTTATGGTGCAAAGTTACGGATATTATTATAATTAATAATTATAACACAACTTTTTTTCATATTTCTAACCATTATCTTGATATATGTCAATTACAGTTTTTTTGTATAATATCAATATTTTTCAAGAGCATCGTTTATCACATCTCAATTAAGCACATTTTATCGGAATAGGAAATAGAACTGTCTAGAATATACACCGGCCAAACAGTAACCACGAAAAACAACATAAGCTAAACATTTGATTTACTGCATTATATAGAAGCATGAACCCTTGCATCATTGTGCAGGATTTTCGGCAATACCAAGCCTCTAAAAACGCGCCCTAATCTTAGGCTCGGAAGATTGTAATCTTAAGGGCAGAAGATTGTAATCTTAGGGGCGGAAGATTAGGGCGCGTTGAGCAGAAGATTGCTTTGTCTTTAAGGTAAAGAAACCACAATATGTCTGTGTAATTATTTTTTACCACGCAAGATCTTTATACATCTCGCATCAGGAGAATATAACACAAATGTCGCATCACCAGACTTTGATGATGCGACATTTATGTTATACGATTCTGCAATTACTTTAATGCAACGATTCGTGCCCCACTGGCATCAGAATATGTTATGTGCATTTTAATGATCTTACCCTTCTGTAATTCAACCTGTCTGGTAACATCCAGACGGTCATCCCAACCACCTGAAGAACCTGTTATGCGGAGAGACATGGGGAGGACATCAGCCTGCATGTTGTAGTATGCTATAGCATCAGGATTATTGGAACTGAATACCAGTGACCTGGAATCCTGAGTAGTGACAGCATGTACAGGGAATTTGTCGGTAAATGATTTGTCAAGAACAACCTGCAATCCAGCATTCACCATAGTGCAGTTTACAGTAACAGGAGTGCTCTTATCGGTTTGCACATCAAACACAGCATCTCCAAAGAAACGGTATGCTCCAAAGCCATTGTTCAATGTAGTTGCCTCTGCCTCAGTACAACTCTCAACCCATAGTCTATAACCTGTTGCTGCGGGCAGGACACAATCGGCAAAAGAGATAGTGCCGTATTGTCTGCCAACCATTAGAGTTGTTCCCTCTGCTTCTGCAAGCGAGACATAGAAACTGTTGACATCAACACCCTGAATAGATGCTCTTGTCTGCACCTCGGTCTGGATATCTGCCGCAGTTAGCAACAGGGAGAAATTTCCCTGGCCAGGTGTGGGGTTAGGAACCTCGTTGCTGCATGCTGTATGCATTATTGCCAATGACAGCATTACAACAGAAGACAAAATGTATTTTCTTAAAGTTTTCATCGGTATTCTACTGCTATTCTTTCAACTCTTACATTACCTTTTGTGCTTTGACACGAAACAACTGGATTGGACGTTTTCAACGTCATTGCATTTGCTGCATTTTTGGCACTAGTGGCACTAACTCTTGCACCATCTATGGTTATAGCACTGCCGCTACAATCCAACTTATACTGAGCTGGACTAAGGATGCTACTTGGTATATTATATGAATGGATAACATTCACATTTATATTTTCACTGCAATAGAAAGACTTTGATATGGTCTGCTTATTTAATTGGGCATAGCCAGAATTCCAGCTTGCAGAGCCTGTCCAGCCATTTGCTTGTGTTGGCGGTTCGGCATTATATGGTATTCCGGTAATATATACCGTCTTAACCGCAGAAACACTTGTTCCGTCAAAAGAGACGAGTCCAGTGAGAGAATATGCCCCCAGGTTGCTTACTGTTGCATTGTTATATGTAATTACTGCCCCGTCACGGCCTTTTACGCTACTGCTCACACTGCTGATTTGCGATGTAAACGTATAGTTCGAACTCTTCAAAATCTTTGAATCAATTCCGTTTATCGTAATACGAGGTTCATAAATGGTCATATTATGCAATGAATTCGCTGTTTCAATATCCCTTTCAACACCATCACCCTTATAGTAGGAGAATGAAGTATAGGCATAGGTGCTAACAGTGAATGTTGGTTTCTCTACCACGTTAAACTGCATAGTCTTGGTAATGCGCTTGCCGTTTGAGTTATCAAAACTGTACTCCACAGTATATCCTCCTTGGGGAAGATATGGCCATGCTGCATCATTCTCAGAAGATGTCAAATTGCCCGTACCCTGCAAGGAACGCACAACTGTTCCGTTGGCATTTTTTACTACAGCAGACCATTCCTTGCCTTCAAACGGAGCATTTGACAGTGAAAGCTTGGTGCCCATAAGCACACCTTGATTATAGACATGAACAGCATGAGCACTGGGAGTATTCACAAGATCTATCTTTCCCAAAGAATAAATCTTACCTGCCTCGCCGCCAAAAGTACTGCCACTGCTTAAACTATATGTCTTGCCATCGCACGTGAACGACATGCTAAAACCAGTCATACGAACAGGGGCTGTGACTATGTAATAAGTACCTGGAGCAAAGGTGGTTGCCTGTGATGGAGGCAGTATTGTTATCTCAGGACTGCCATCTGCAGAAACGGAAGCAGAGGGTATACTAGCACTGTAGTCTACCTGCATTGTACCGGCAACCGAGGTGTTGGTTGAAAAACGAATCTCCTTGATTTTGCCTGAGATATATTCCGGCACTTCAAACTTGAGCAACTGACACACATTGTAGAAAGTCAGCACCGAGGGACTGCCATCAACATTTCTTGATCCCTTGCCCACGGAGATATTCAAACCAGAAGCGAATGTGTTTGCCTGGGCTGTCTGTTGCGTTGGTAATTGAACAGAAATTCTATTGGTCTCAGTAAGATTTTCTGCACCGAGACTATATGGATATAGAGCCAGGAAATTATCCTTCTTGGCAGTTATCTTACCCAGAAAACGTGCCTTGCTCCTGTCTGAAGACTCTAACGTGAATTTGTGCTTAGGAGCGACAAAGTCATAAACGGCGATCTCATCATCTGACTGCCATACTATGCTTTTACCATCATCGGCAAGCAGAGTTCTGGTCTCCACTGGTGTAGCACTGATTACCAATGGCTGAAGGCCGCCTGCCCCATAGTCTACAACATCATTCTCGCTACATGCTCCAAAAGACAGACTTGCAAGCATGAACAATGATGCCTTATATATAATTCCTTTCTTCATAGTTCTATTAAAGATGATTTACGTTTAGTTGTAATCATTAATATCAACATCGTCGTCAGAATCTTCAAAATCATCGTGACTGCTGTCCAGATCAGCAGAACCATCGTCTTGAATAACATCCTTGTCCGTAATCTCTATACCCTGCTCTACATAGATATCCTCATTATATACATTGACATCCAAATCATACATACCCGGAACGAATGTCAGATGCAAACGACTTATAGTCGCTTTTTTCAATGTAAGACTACGTGTCTTAACCAAGCGCAAATAGTCACTATATGCTTCGATGGTATAATTGACTGTATATGTACCATCGTCAGAAACATTGAAATAAGCAGTCTTGCCATAAGTTGTCTCACCTGCAACAGTACTTCCACCGGTTGCGGAATCAAATACCATTGTACGGGTGCCGTCAGAGACTGTTACCTTGTATGAAGTAGTGAAATAACGTGGAACGCTTTCATCAAACACAACCTCTACACCGCTATTGGCAACTGAACAAGGTATACCCACCTTAGTTACTTCACCTATCTTTATTGCAAATAAATCAGAAACGCCATAGAAGCGACGCTGTCCCCAACCTTCGTTGGCAGAAAGAGCAACCAATTCGTCACAATTTTCAGCAGTGGCAGTATAACCATAACCGGCAGACAATTGGGTGTCAAGATTCTTTAATTGTATTTTTGTCTTAGACACGTCACTGCCCTTGAAAATAGTAATCCAAAACTCGCCAGCTTCCTCCTTTGATAAAGTTGTTGTTGTGGCACGGGTTGCCGTATTGCTCTCAAGAGAAAACTCGACTCTGCCATGATTATTTTCGTCAAGAATCTCTTCGTCTGCGGTACAAGAAGAAAACATTCCCGTTGCAACAAGACTTCCCATGAAGAAAACCTTGGTGCTTTGAGCCACTATCATTTTATATAATTGTTTCATCATCGTCTGATTATATTTCCACATCTGTATCCTCCATCTGCATATCGTCCTTTATCTCTATGTCAACGCCTCCTGTATTGGAGTCTAATCCATAAACATACGTTACCACATAGAGTTTGCCACTCTGCACATCAGCGAACTTATATGCAGAATGGGAATGAGTTACGCCATCGGTATTTGTTGCTTGAAGTGCATACGAGAAACCTCTGTCTGATGGAGCGAAATATGCTTTTTCCCCTTCTTGAATAGTGGTATTTCTGCCTCCGCTTGTCAAAGCAAATGTATGACTGTTGAACAAATCATGGAAATACTCGGGCAACTTCAAGGATACAGCATAATTTACCATTGGAACAGTGACAGTATCACGTACCATCTGGTCATAAATCATCTGTACCTGCTTTTCCACATAATAACAGGCCTCACCTCTACCACCATTGGCAGAGTGCCAGGTTTCCTGATTATCGGTATAGAGAACAATAGTAAAGATGCCAGGTTCTAGAACAACCTTTTGGGGAATAGCACCAGCGGCATATTGCCTGTACAAACGTCCCTCGCTATCAAGAACTTTTAATGCCAAATCATCTGAGTCAGAAGATGCACCAGCCCTTGTCACAAGGCACAGCGAACTTTCTCCCGATTGCTGGACAAGTTGCTCAGAATCATTGGTGCACGACACAAAACCCAGCAATAATATACATATATAACAATAGTGCTTCATCTACTCATATATTATTAGTTTCTGTACTTCATACCAATCTTGAACAATTTTGTATAACTTTCTTCTGCAGCATAGGCATTGGTACATACTACAGAAGTTATCACCTCTGTATCAGTTGAAATATCTAAAGAACCTGCGTGATTTACCTTCTTTTCTGTCTCAAAGAAACCTGCCGTGACTGTTTCCTGTACCCACACAACATTTTGAGAAGATATTGTGGTTGTGTTTGTGGAATTCCATACTACACAGGTCTCAAAGCTATAATCCAATGTTAGCAAGGTTCCGACTGGCACATACACCTTGTATATCATTCTTTGGTCCGTTGTCCATCCGAAATTACCCAATAAAGCATAGCCATCCTCATCTGTCACTTCGTTAACAGTTTCCCATTCTGCTGTTGTTGGCGGTTCAAAGTGGAAAGGAATGCCTGTGATGTAAACCCTATGCCTTGCTTCTGCAACGGCTCCATCAAATGATGCACTGGCAACTACCTCATAGGATTTGCTACGTGGTTCAAGTTTTTCAATATTAACATTTCTAAAGCTGTTCCTTCCACGATCTACAGGTGTTGTATTTCCTTCAAAAACAAAATTAAATGTATAATTATATCTTGAATTCAGGAGTAAGTTTTCACTAACATGCATTCTTACAGTAGGTTCATAGATAGTCTTGTTGTTACATGCATTGGCAGCAGCAATGTCACCCTCAAGATACTTGGTATAGGATGAATAACCACCTGCGCTAACCTCAATATGGGGTTGACCTACGGAAAAGTCTCTGCTACTGACCTTTTTAGTAACACCGTCCATAACAAAATAGTAATGTGCGGTATAGTTGCCCTGAGGCAAATATGGCCACTGGTCGGAACTACTGAATTTAGACTGCAACTCGCCTTGTCCCTCAACAGTACGCACTTCCTCGCCATTGGAGTTGAGCACCACAGCCTTCCAGTTCATACCAGGATAAGAATTGGAAAAAGTGACATCCGTACCAACCAAATCACCATTGTCGGCATACTGATGCACAGGTGTTACCGTTGGAACAGGCAACCATGACAGAGGTATTGTTTCATCCATGCTAACATCTTCAACCTCTACCTTAGATATGTTTACATTCAACGACGACTCAGGATCGGGCAATGTCAGTGTGACAATGGCATGTTCCGCAGCATTCAGTGTCTTGGGGAACTGGTCCGAACTCAGTTCCACAGAAACAGTTCTATTGCCGTCAAGGTTAAGAGTGCCATAAAACACTAAGCGTGGACTGCTACCCGCACGGAAATAAATGCTTGACTCCGGTTGGTAACATGTTATAGGCATGCTGTAATTGCCAACATACACAAATATTCCGTAGTCGCTGTAATGACGGTCAAAACGTTTTTTCTCCTCTTCATCACTTCCGAAACGAACAGAAAGCAAGGCATTTGCCACACGACAGGGTATGGTTACGGAATTATTCTTGTCCTTCTCCACGGTAACATGTGCTGTGCCTTCATAGTATGGTGCATCCTTACCCAAGATCACATTCTCTCCACAATAAGCAGTAACATCGTAGTCAGCACATCTCAACTCTATTGTCTCTGCAAAAGGACCATCATAGTCCACCTTGCCCGAGCTTGTTCTCTGTGCCTTTATTTTAAACTTGCTAACCAAAGGTTTGCCCAAGACTGCTGGTGTGGCACGTGTGCTTGTCTTATCAGAAACACTACCTATTTTAAGATGCAGTTTTCCTGTTGCTAACTCCAATTCGTCGTCATTCTGTGCGCAAGAAACACATAGAACAACTGCAAGGAACATGCATAACAGATTTCTTATATTTCTACCGAACATCGTCATTTACTCGTAGATTAATTTCATGTTGTCTAATACCATCGTACTGCCTACACCTCCTGTAAAGAAATCTCCAAACTTGCTTGAAGATGCTACAACAAGGATATGGGTGGGTTCTACCATGGTGTTCTTGTACTTGATATTGATAGTTTCGGTTGTCCAATTTTCTACCGTATTACCTTGGGTGAACTGACCATAGGCTATCACACGAGGGTCATTGGGATCGAACAAATTCTGGTTCACGCCAGGTTCTGTTCGTATAACAATGGGATACTTATCACCTTGATATTCCTCATACTCACCTTCTCCTATATGCCACAGAGCGACATACACATTGCATGAGTCGGGACGACCTATCAGATACTCGTAATTCTTATCACCACATTTGGTGATTGTTGCCGATTTGTACTTGTAATCAAAGGTCAGTTTGCTTGGGAATGCAGTAAATGGACGTCCGAATCCCAAAACTCCGTTGGTTCCATCTGTTTTTAAATATTTTCCTGTGAATATATTTCCTGCAGCAAACTTGATAACAATGTATTTCGACTCCAGATATGCAGCCTTGCCACTACCAGTGCTTGTATCGTCTGTAGGAACTGAGTTGCTGCTACCCACTGTTGTGGCGCCACGATTGCCGGTATCCCAAAACGACGTACCGCCTGTAGCCCAAGGACAATAAAGTTTTGAGTTGGATGGATCAACATTCCAGTCGTCGAAACTTGTATTGGGTAAATGCTGTAAGGCAACTGTGTTAAATTCCTTTGTTTCCAGAGTCTCTTCTCCAAATGACACACGATACTGATATTGCATTGCAGGGCGCAAGCCTTTGATTGTGGCAGTATATGATGTTGAGGTCATTTCTATGTCTGCCTCTGCTACACTCTTCCAATCATAAGCAGCACTTTCCTTGTATTCTATCTTGGGAGTAACGTCATTGGGTTTGTCTCCATATATTGTTGCCGTATGATTACGAGCAAGGACACTGGCAGTGGGTTCTACCTTTGCATCAGTTTGGAAAACCATTACTTTCCATTCCTGCAACTCGCCCCAACCGGTCTTCACTGCAAATCGGCGCAAAGTGTAGAAATCAAAAGTATCATAGGTCGTGGGATCCGGACTAACCGCACCATGTCGACCACCCAAGACGAATTTCTTAACCCTGACGTTCTTCAACCCCTGTGTGCGATTGACGTAGATGATTACATTTCTGGTGTCAGCATCAATGATAGGTTCGCCCACCTGGTTCTCGACTTCAACCTCGCGCTCTATAATCTGATTCACCTTTACAGTCCACTCATAGTCTTGATATGTATGAACAACAAACTTGACTTCATTTGTGAAATCCATGCGGAAATCTCTATTATCCTTAGATGCGTCAAATGCTGTCTTGGGGAAAAGAGCATAGTTTGAACAAACTGTTGAATCGGGGAACAAAGCTGGCACCTCCTTATAATCTACATCTGGATTATATGTTGTACCGGCAAGCCCAATCTTCCTTACACGAAGATTTGCTAAGTTCACTGTATCTGAAACATTCAATGTAACAGTACGGGTGTTTCTGTCTATTGTTGCAGACTCAGTTGGTTGTCCATCGACAGTACACTGACCATTTACAACAAACTCGGTAATCTGTCCATACACAACGGGATAGGGTATTTCTTCCTTTATGTCACATCCGACAAAAACAACAGCAATTAGGAGAAATATGATTTTTCTTGCTATGCTCATAGATAATAAGTTACACCGAATTTAATACTAAAGAGATTGATTCTAAAGTTTGCACCAGAATTTGTCTTGCTTCCACTCTCGATGTTGTTGGTATTCTGATCGCCCCAATTAACATGGAAACCACCAACATTAAGCATCACTTCAGCAGCAAGATAGTCTGTCAAGAAAACTGCCATACCTCCAGCAAGCCCCAGTTCCAAATCGTGACCTGCCGAATAGCTTGCGCTAAAAGTGTCTCCTTTACCTGTTGATGTAAGTCCCTCAGAGAAAGTGTAGTTCAACTGTACTTCACCAAATAAACCAAAAATTTTACTCTTACCCAATGGAAGGTAAGTACGCAAGAATACCGTTGATTCATAATTGTGCTGAAGGAAATATATATCCTCAAGACCAATATTAAAATCTTCGCCTAAGTTAAGGTTAAACTCACCAAGGTTCAAATAATATCGCTTATAAGAGAAACGCGCACCTACAGCCATATTGTTGCGGAAGAAATATCCCAAATATGGACCAGCGGAGAAAGTATAAGCTTCAAAATTCAAATCCTTCAACAAAGGATAGTTCATATTCTTTGTATCCCACTGGTTCCAGGCAACCTGTCCGCCAACCATCCATTGACCTTTAGGTATAAATACTGTCTTCATAGCATCGCGGGTTATCATGCCGCGACTTTCTGCATACGACTTTTCTTTTATCTTTTTATTTGCTGCCTCCAGGTCAATATGTAACCTTTCCAGAGAATCTGCAGTTAGTTCCTCGTTCTGTGGAGTTTCATCCTCCCCATTCGCAAAAACAACTGTTGGAGCAAATAGGAAAAAAAGTATTATAAGACCTTTTATTTTTTTCATTAGTGCAATGAATGTATGTATTGTTAATTTACATTGCATCTGTCCACAGTAAAACTGCAGACAGATGCAATCTTATTGAAGATTATTATTACTGTACCGTAGGTGTATCACCATACTCGAATGAGAATTCATCAAGATAGAGAGTACTGCCTTCGCCACCATGGAAGTAGTCACCGTACTTACTTGCAGAGAAGACAATAAGCAAGTGGGTTGGCTTTCTGGTAAGCGAACGGTATTCCAAAGGAATGTTCACTTCCTTCCACTGACCGTTACTACTTACGTTTTGTTCAAGAGGCAATGCACCATATGCTACAACACGAGAGTCGGTCTCGAAGTTGGGGAACTCATCCATCTTAGTATTATCAACCACCAAGGCTTCGGTAAGTAATGCGCAGTACATACCGCACTGGTCCATCTCGCCAGCGGCAGGAGCACTAGCAGGAGCACTAGCATTAGAACGATTTACAGCTACAGGAGCATATTGCATGTATCCCTTAAGTGCTGTAGGACGTGAGGTAAAGGGAACACCCCAATTCAACCATGCGCCACTTGTGCCAACGAGCGCACCGAACTTACCAGTGTACAAACTTGCAGCAGCAAACTTAATCACGATATACTTAGACTCCAGCTTTGCCGCCCTACTACCACTATAAACAACTTCAGTTGTTGCTGTGGTATTACTACCGCCAAAAGATGCGGCACCTGCGTTACTTGTATCCCAGAAAGTAACTCCTCGCTCGTTGGGGTATGCAATACTTCCACTTCCACTTCCACTGTCATACCAGTTTTCAAATCCACCATTGTAGAGAGGAGTCTGTTGCTCAGTAGTAAACTGAACAAGGTCGGCAAGTATTTCTTCATCACCATTCTTATAGCACAGACGGTACTCATAAGTAGTTCCTGGTGTAAGACCCTTCAGAGTTGTAGTTACGTTGTCCTCTGAATCTATGGTAAGAGCATTGTATGCAACAGTCGCCCATGCGGTATCACCAACCTTTCTCCACTGCATGCTCAATCCCTCAGCATTGAAATTATTGGTCTTGGCAGTAACAGCTGTATTAAGCATAGCGAAGGTACTCCATGCATTAGCAGCACGTGTAACAATAGAAATTGCAGGCTTTCTGGGAACATCCATTGTGAAAGTATAGGTATTTGTGCTTTCATCCACCTCTACCTGTATACCGCCATTAGTACCATTGCCGAGGTGACCTTCCTGGGACAACTTGTAGTTGAAAATGTAGTGCTCACGAGCCTTGACATCCTCAATCTTACGGTTCAATGAAAAACTAACATCAGCATTGTTAGTAACATCCAACTTGATATCAAAGTTACCAACGGGTATATAACCAGACTTAGCAGTCTCGTTCATGACAAACTGAAGAGGAGATACACCATCAACAGAAGAAGTTACGGTAGAAACAGCAGACTTGAAGTTCGCAACAAACATTTCGTCATAGTTTACAGTAATCTTCACGTTTGCCTGTGTACATACCACGGTACCCTTAACACGTGTGCCTGCCTTTACTAGTACATCGCTAGTGCCATAATAGAAGGGAGTGTCAAAACCGGAACCGCTACCATCCCAGTTTGCAGAGTGCGCAACGATCTTGTATGTACCTACCTTCAACTTGATATTACCCTGAAAGGCAGGATCGTTGGCATAGTCGTCAGTGCTCATAAGCACACTGCCTGTTTCATCTTGAAGTTCCACATGCAGGGTCTTGGGAGCATAATCACCAGGGGCTGCCGCACGACTTCCACCCTCGTGTGTGGATACTAGTGAATTTATCTCCAAATACAAGTACCCTTCGTTACTCTCTATATCCATATCTTGACTACAAGATACCATAGCCAAAGTCACAAACAATATGGATAATATATTATATATCTTTTTCATTTTTTTTCGTTTATGTTTCTGTCAAAGGATTTTATTCTACAGTCAATGTCAGTTTGCCATCCTTGGTTTCACCGTTCATATCGGTTACTGTCAAAACAAACGTGTGGTCACCAGAAAGCACAGTCAAGAGGGTAAAGAAGTTACCAATGGGGAACACATATTCCTTATCTCCCTCAGCAGGTACGCTCAATGGGTTACCAAGAACATCAAAGAGGTTAACCAAGTCTTGGTTTTCAACAATCTCTGTGCCGCCAATAAAGTCAACGCCATATTGCTCTTTCAAGCTGTTCAAAGAGGCATTCATATCTGCACTGTTAGAAACCACCTTTACCATAATGCTCTTAATGCCATTCTCAGCCTTAATGGTCGCATCACCTTTGGCAGGATCTGTATCTTTATTGACAACCATATCCTTAGGCAAATCCAAGGTAATAGCAGTGCTACCTTCTGGAGTATCACCACCCTCTTCTTCATCATCGCCAGTGATGTTATCCTCTACATCCAATTCAAAGTCCTCTTCGCTCTCCTCAAACTTGATGTTTGCATTGATAGTAATACCGGTAACATCGCCCTCAGTGCTCTCTACTGTATTGAATACTATTACGATAGCATCACCACCAGAGAAGAATTCTTTATCGTCATCATACTTCTCAGAAGCGGCACTCTTTGTGAGAAGGTTGCTCGCTGTAATTGTAGCACCCTTCTTTGTTGTGCCTCTGAAGTTCACCTTTATGGAAGAAACATTCTCCTCAAAACGCATGTAAGTTGTGGCGGGTTCCCACTGACTTTCATCATAGGAGAATATAATTGCAGTATTGCTACCATCGTCAATAGTAACTTCATAACTGGTAAAAGTTTCCTTGAACAAGTCGGTAAACCTAACTGTGAAGGAACCATTAGCCATGCGACAAATAACAGTAGCCTCGGTATTGATATTCTGCAAAATTTCAAAATCCTCCTTACCAATATAATAAGGTGCATCCATTATCTTATCAAAAACCCCAGGGGTGTGAGCCTCCGCATAGTACTTACCTACAGGCATAGTAAGTTTGGTTGGAACATCTGAAGCTTTTTCAAAAAAATGAAGTTCATCACCGTTTTCAGAGAAAATAGTAACAGGATAATCCGAGGTTTCCACGGCACGTGTTGCACTAGGCTGCATTTGGTCTACACTTAGAGACATACTACCCTGACGTGAATCGTATGTTGGAAAATCATCGTTCATGCAAGATGTCAAGCACAATCCGGCAAATGCACCAAGCATTAATATCTTAGAAAAATTCATATGTCTATATTTAATTAATAATTAGATTCTAAAAAATTACTGGATCCAATCCACAGGAACCTCTATATCATATTCCTTATCAATAGTGCTCTCGTCAATCTTGATATCAAAATCCAATTCACCCTTGGCAGTATAACTGGGTGTAACATTCATCTTGTATGCTTTATTGCGAGCCAAAGAGAAAGTTCCTTTCTTGGTCAACACCTGATTGTTGTTCTCTATGTTAATGTATTCATCCTTTGTGGTGACTACAAGTTCGAAATTAACGTTTTCTCCGTTTGGTTCCAACTTCACATACCAAGGATCCTTATCATCCTTATTCCACTTAACAAAACCTGGAGAATCATACTTCAACTCATGATCAGTGATAGCCTTTGTGCCAGAGAATACTACATTATAATTGCTATAGAATGTAGACATTTCTTCAGCAAAATTTACAGTAATACGACCACAGGTAGGATTACAAGTAAGCACTACAGGTTCTTCCTGCTCAGCCTTAATACTACCCATCTCTTCACCATAAACATAAAATCTGTCACGTGAGGCAGCTAATTCCTCACCATAGAAAGCCTTCACAACATATGAGCCGATAGGCATTGTGAGAGGCATGTAGTTCGCCAACTCAGAACCAGAGCAATTAACAACCTCCTGACCGTCCTTATTAGTAACTATCACGGTGTAGTTGTCTGTGTTTGCAAAAGCAGCCTCGTTCAATGCACGAGTACCAACGAACAATTCTGTTCCAGATTTCAAAGTCACATTCAATCTTCCTTGCTCAGAACCCAACTGGTCTTCAACCTCAAGATTCTGACTGCATGAGGCGAACAACACTCCAAGTGAAAGTGCTACGCCGAGCATACATCTTGTTTTTTTCATACGTTTTTAATAATATTTAATTTATTTATATCCAAATCCCAAAAGCACCACGTTAAACAAAACGCATATTTTCACGTTGCAAAGGTACGATTTTAGTTTTTATAGCTTTGTCTATTTTGGTAAAAAGATACATTTTACCGAAAATACTGTATTTCTTTTCGGTTTCATCGGATAATCAAAATCACTCTTTCATCTATCAATTATTCTATTATTTACAATATTTTTGGTTTTCCTAAACCATTTATTAACAAAAAAAGGTGCACATGAATATCAACCTCGCACTGTCTTGTATTATAATAAGGTAAGTAAAATTTGCTTTAGTAACAATTTATTTATACCTTTGTCCGTTAGATATGAAGATTTTTGGAATAGGAATGAATTATCGCGACCACGCGATAGAATTGGAACAATCTGCACCTGGCATATTGGCCAGAGAAGAAGGTATATATGATGAACCAGTGGTGTTCACCAAATGTGATAGTGCTTTGATAACACGAGGGCGTCCATTTTTTATTCCTGACTATACACAAGAGTGCGAATACGAAACAGAACTGGTTGTAAGAATCTGCAGAATGGGGCGCAGTATAAGCGAACGCTTTGCACATAGATACTATGATGCAGTTACCGTTGGTATAGATTTTACTGCCAGAGATCTGCAAAGAAGATTAAGATCCCAAGGACTACCCTGGGATATAGCAAAAGGTTTTGACGGAAGTGCAGTAATTGGAGAATTCCGTGATTTCACCAACAACAAAGAGGCTTTACTCGAGGGGGCGGCACAAAAAGATGAGAACCATATTGTTTCACAAAAATTACTGGAAGGCGTAGAGTTTCACCTTGACATCAACGGCAAGACCGTACAACAAGGCAACAGTGCAAACATGATAAACTCTGTTGACCACATTGTCAGCTATGTCAGCCAATTTTTCACACTAAAAACAGGTGATTTGATATTCACTGGAACACCTATAGGAGTTGGACAAGTACATATCGATGACCACCTTGAGGGGTGGATGAACGGGGAGAAAGTTCTTGACTTTAATGTCAAGTAAAATATAGGAACAACATCTAAATAGATTTATAGAAAATATGTTTGACAAAGGCAAACTTCGCTTTTTATCGTTATTGGTTGTCACATCTCTGACTTCCTTGGTTTCCTTTGCCCAAGAGAAACTGACTTTTTTAGATTGGAACATCCTAACCAAAGACACTTTATGTCCCACCTATAGCGAGGCTGTTCCTCTTGAAACTGACTATAGATACCACACATATAAAATTGATATTGAATTTCCCTCGTGGCTTCCTCTAAATAAGAAAGAGATGCAACTTGCAAACAAACACTCTCATCTTATTGACACAAAAATCAACATTGAACAATACATTTCCGTTAGTAAAGGTGAAGGGGTATTGAACTATAGTTTTGTGCCTATTGTCAAAGAAGGAAAAGAATATAAAAAACTTGTCAGTGCCCAAATTGTCATTACGGCCACTCCTATTGTTAAGGCATCCAGAACTCAAGAATATGCAAAAGCTAGATATGCTGAGAACTCTGTCCTAGCATCGGGAACATGGAAAAAAATTCATATCACAGAAGATGGTATGTACCGGCTTACTCCCGAGTTTTTATCGAAAATGGGATTCCAAAATCCCGACAATGTACACCTTTATGGATATGGCGGTCATCAGCAAAATGAGGTAATTGACGCCGATAATGATTTTGATGACCTTGAAGAAGTGCCCCTATATAAAAACAGCAAGGGTGAGTTACTCTTTTGGGGCAACGGCTTAGTTAAATGGAATGGAGTTAACAGAATATTTAATGCTTACGCCACCCAAGCCACTTATTTCCTAACGGAGGGAGAAAAAAGGGAGGATATTACAATTGCCCCAGACTATACTGGGGATGTAAAACACAATGTTACCTCTGCCCTTGCCCATTCATTGCATGAAGTTGATGACTTTGCTTGGTTTAGAGCAGGACGAAACCTTGTTGAAAGTTCGCTCTTCACAGGAGGCTCTTATAAAAACTATTCGTTTAGCGATATCAATAGTATTGGCAATGAAAAACTTACAGTTGTATTCACCAGCAGCGATGTAAGTACTCCTTTGACCATAACTGTAAACGATTCTGTACTGACAAAAACGACTATCTCTGCTCCTGGCAGCTACATGTACTTTACCGAAAAGAAGGTAAATAATTTAAGCATTGCCGACTTCAAAAAGGATTTAAAAGACTGGAAGATAAAACTATCTACCCAGGGAAGTAGCAGTGTGCAAGCGCGATTAGACTATATTGCGATGAGCTATACCTCTCCTCTGGAAATCAAAAATGGATTCATAAAATTTGGCGGGGGGTATTCGGGTACAGGTATTGGAACTGGCAATTCATCTGCAGTGACAAAAAACTTCACAGGCCCCACTCGTTTCAGCGAAATAAAAGGCAGTTTATCACAAGTTAAAATCATACAGTTAGGCCAAAGAGGTATGCCTGCCACATTGGTCAAAGTTGTAGAATCAAATGATGGTTTGTCTTTCTCAACTGAACATGGCGAAAGAGATTTTGTTGCCTTTGACCCCGAATACTCATATCCAGAGCCAAAAGCGGGAACATCTATAGAGAACCAAAATCTACATGCCACAACTGACGTTGAAATGGTGATAATTGTGCCTGCAAATGGTAAACTAATAACACAAGCCAACCGACTTGCTGAAGCACATAAGAAATATAGCAATATAAACTGTTTGGTTGTTAGGGCAGATCAGGTTTTCAACGAATTCTCTTCAGGCACTCCCGATGCCACTGCCTACCGTCGTTTTTTGAAGATGCTTTACGACAAAGCCAGCAAAAACGGCAATACGCCAAAATTTCTTTTGTTGTTTGGAGATTGCGCATGGGACAATAGGATGAAATCCACAGCCTGGCGGAACTATTCACCAAACGACTATCTGCTTTGTTATCAAAGCGAAAATAGCTATAGCGACACACATGCTTATTGTTGGGAAGATTATTTTGGTTTGATGGACGACGGAGAAGGAGGACAACCGACCAAAGATGTTTCAGATTTGGCAATAGGTCGCTTTCCTGTAACAACTGAGGCACAAGCTAAAATTATGGTGGACAAAACAATCACCCATCTCTCTCGAGAAAAAGCCGGCGAGTGGTGCAATAGAGTAGTTGTTATGGGCGACGATGGCGATGAAAACACCCATATGACAGAAGCAAATCAGGTTGCCGATCGCATTTCTGAGACATCTCCAAGCCTTGATGTCCGTAAGGTTATGTGGGACAATTATCAGCGTGTCAACCAAGGGCTATATTATTCCTATCCAGAAATCGAGAACATCATAGACAAGTATGTAAAGGACGGCACTATGTTTTTCAACTATACTGGCCATGGTGCAACATATCTTTTAAGCCACGAGCGTGTAGTGACACTTGATGACATGAAGGCATGGAAAACAGATAAACTTCCCCTTTGGTACACCGCAGCTTGCGATATTTCACCATTTGACAGTCATGAGGAAAACCTTGGCGAAACAGCAGTATTAAACAAAGATGGTGGTGGTGTGGCATTCATAGGCACAACACATACCGTTTATAGTACCCAGAATTTCTACCTTAACAGATTGTTTTCAAAATACCTGTTCGAAAGTGACAATAATGGCAAACGCTACAGTGTTGGCGAAGCTCTACGCCTTGCCAAGCAGGGAATGGTAAGTAATGTTTCAGATGGTTCTCAACCTCAAAATAAGTTACAATACGCATTGCTTGGGGATCCGGCATTAGTATTTGGTAATCCCAGTCCTAGAGTTATATTAGACAGCATCAACGGCGAAGCGATCAGTGGAAATCAGCAGCTTCAAGGTGGAGCACGCGTTAGAATTTCTGGACACATCGAAAATACAGATGGCAATATTTCAGATAACTTCTATGGTATTTTCAACTATCGACTCTATGATAACAAAAATACAATATCTACCCGAGGCAATACAGGAAACGATCCACTCACATACAGCGATTGGAACAAAGAAATAAATTTCGGCATTGACAGTATCAAGGCCGGCAAATTCGAAACAATAGTAGTTATCCCCAAAGACATCAGTTATAGCGATGAAAACGGTCGTTTTGTATTCTATGCCACTGATCACAAAAACCTATTAGAGGCTAATGGATATAATGAGAACTTCCTGATAGGTGGTTATAGTTCTGATATTGAGACAGACTCCCTGGGACCAGAAATCTTCATCTATCTCAACAACAGAGATTTTGCCGACGGTGATGCCGTTGCATCCAAACCAGTTTTTGTTGCGGAATTATTTGACGAATCTGGGATTCAATTCAACGGAAATGGAATCGGACACGATTTACAATTGTGTATTGACGGAGATCCGAAGAAAACATATAATCTTAATTCATACTATGTGCCAAACACAAACAATTATATGCAAGGACAGGTTACCTTCAACGATATGCCTGAACTTGAAACCGGAGCACATCGACTGACGTTTAGAGCATGGGATATGTTGAATAACACCAGCATTAAAACCTTGAATTTCATCGTAGGAGAAAATCTTAAACCAGAAATAGTTTCCCTCATTTTAGAGGAAGACATTGTTTCGGGATGCACAAATTTCCATGTATCCTATAATCTTCCCGGTGTAGAATGCAAATTTATTTTAGAAATATTCTCCATCTCTGGTGCCTTGCAGTGGAGACAAACTTTTAATACCAACAACGATAAGGGCATCATCACTATTCCATGGGCAGGATGCAATGGAAGCGGTTCTAAATTAAACAATGGTATTTACATATGCAAAGTCAGCGCCTCTTATAATGGAAGCAAGACAAGTCATAAAGAAAAGAAATTCATCTTCAGGGGCAATAAATAGACCATTTTTCAGTTATAATAACACGTATGAAAAAAAGTATATTATATCTAGTTGCTGTTATTCTTAGCATTTCCGCTAAAGCACAGAACTCTGATTTGTCAGAAAGGTTCAATCCAGAAATATATGGTGTCACATCATTAGCAATAGCTCCTGACGCCCGTGCAGGTTCAATGGGCGATATGGGTGTCGCAACAGATGCTGATGCCAACAGTCAGTTCTGGAATTGTGCTAAATATCCATGGAACATTGCCCGTGCAGGTATCAGTGCCTCATACACCCCATGGTTGCGAAAAATAGTAACTGGCATTAACCTTGCAAATGTTTCAGGCTTCTATCGTATTGGCGAATATTCTGCCATAAGCGGTTCTCTTAGATATTTTGGAATGGGCGAGGTTTCAACAACAGCCGGAGACTACAGTTTCAGTCCGTACGAAATGGCAATAGATGTAGCTTATAGTCGTATGCTGACCCCCACATTCTCTATGGGTGTCGCCATGCGATTCATTCTCTCAAATATGAACTATGACCCTGCCCAAGAAGCTGCTACAGGCAAGGCCTTTGCGGCAGATATTACTATGTATCGTCAAGGATACTTTATGGTAGGTAATAGAGAATGCAGCATGTCCTGGGGTATTGCCCTGACAAATATAGGCTCTAAAATTAATATGGGAAATAGTACTCATGCTGATTTTCTGCCTGCTATACTTAGATTAGGAGCCAATATGACTGTTCCCATAAACGAATTCAACAAATTTTCGTTTGGTGCGGAAGTTTACAAATTATGTATTCCAACGAAACCAATACAAGGAGAAGGAGAATCTGCAGAAGATTATGAAAAACGTTTAGAGGAAGACTATTACTCAGTAAGTTCTATCGGTGGTATCTTCAAAAGTTTTGCAGATGCACCTGGCGGTTTTAAAGAAGAATTTCAAGAATTGCGTTGGAGTTTTGGCGCCGAATACACATACAATGATCGATTTATGCTTAGAGCGGGTTATCATTACGAGAATCCTCATAAGGGCAACAGACAATATTTCACAGTTGGCGCAGGCCTTAAAATGAGCGTTTTCAGTGTTGATGCAGCATATTGTATAGCTACAGCACAAGGCAATCCCCTTGACCAGACCATGAGATTCTCACTCGGATTTGATCTTGATGGAATGAAGGATTTATTCGGCCGTAAAAAATACTAATTTTTTTTACATCATACTCATAAATGAAATGTCATTTAATTGCCTTATTAGTACTAATATTTTCTATTAGTTCGTGCAACCAGCAATCTCCCGAAGAAGCTGCATCTACCATATTAGCAAAATCAAGAGAGCATCTGTACGCTGGAAGATATGATGCTGCAAGAGATAGTGTGCTTAGTATGCGCAAACAATATCCCACAGCTATCCAAAGCAGAGCTGAGGGGATTTTGCTTTTAGACAGCATTGAGATGATGGAAGCAAAAGACAGTTTAAGCTGCGTCACAGGAGATGAATGGAAACGTCTTTCTACAAAAGTCAAATTCTTTGAGCGAAAATTAATAGAAGATCGTAAAAAGTTATCACGATAACATGCTACACCTCAACAACAATGATTTGCTCCAACTTTTGGACAAGCCTATGTTTCATCGCATTTCAGAAACTGCCGATGAATTGGGTTTGGAATGCTATGTTGTAGGTGGTTATGTTCGTGACCTTTTCCTTGAAAGACATTCAAAAGACATTGACTGTGTAGTAGTTGATCCTGATACTACATATAAAAAAGCAGGAGAAACAACCATCAATGTGGGCCCCGGCATTCGTCTGGCTAAAGCATTAGGTAAAAAACTCGGACGACATGCCAACGTGTCTGTTTTCAAAAACTTTGGTACAGCCCAGGTAAAATGGCGTGGAGAGGAAGTTGAATTTGTTGGGGCAAGAAGGGAAAGTTATGCTCGGGACAGCAGAAAACCAATAGTAGAGGATGGAACATTGGAAGATGATCTTGATCGCCGTGATTTCACCATTAATGCCTTGGCTATACAGTTGAACAGCAAATCCTTCGGGCACCTCATTGACCGCTTTGAAGGTTTGCTTGACATGGAAGACAGAATTATTGCAACTCCTCTTGATCCTGACATCACTTTCAGTGACGACCCATTACGAATGATGCGTTGTATTCGCTTTTCCTGCCAACTTAACTTCCGAATAGAGGACGAAACACAAGCGGCACTATGTCGCAATGCAGAAAGAATAAAGATAATCTCTCAAGAACGAATAATTGACGAACTTAATAAAATAATTCTATCACCAATACCAAGCATTGGATTTATAGAATTAGACAGGTGCGGTTTATTAGAGATAATCTTGCCCGAAATTGCTGCTCTTAGGGGTACAGAAACCAGAAACGGAAGAGCTCACAAGGATAATTTCTTCCATACTCTTGAAGTTTTGGACAATATTGCACGTTCTACAGTCGACCGTAAGGAAGAAAGTCTCTTTTTAAGGTGGGCTGCATTGTTACACGATATAGGCAAGCCTCGTTCAAAACGTTGGGACGATTCTTTGGGATGGACCTTCCACAACCATAATTTCATCGGACAAAAAATGATCAAAAACCTCTTTAGACGTATGAAGCTACCTCTTGATGAAAGAATGGCATACGTCGAAAAGCTTGTTGTCATGCACATGAGACCGCAGGCTATAGCCGACGAAGAGGTAACAGACTCAGCTGTTAGAAGGATGCTGTTTGAAGCAGGAAACGACATTGATGACTTGATGACATTGTGCGAAGCAGACATAACTTCAAAGAACCAAATACGCAAGAAACGATTTCTTGACAATTTCCGTCTTGTACGCGAGAAAATAATAGATCTGCAAGCTCGCGATAATTATCGAACATGGACAAATCCTATTACTGGTGAAGAAATCATGCAGGTGCTGAACCTTCCTCCATGCCGTGAAGTTGGTTTGTTGAAACAAGCTGTAAAAGATGCCATATGGGAATCGCGCATACCCTCTGACCATGAAGCTGCATTTAGTTTTATGATGGAGGAAGCAAAACGCATGGGCATAGTATAAGCTTTCATGAAATAAAAAGTACTTTTTTGCTATACTCAAAAGCTTTTTTTTTGGTAATTTCCATCCTTTGCAGTAACTTTGAAGCAGAAAATAATTATTGAAATTTCAGACAAAAAGAACAAATAAGGTATGGGTGGTTTTTTTGGAACTGTATCACAACAACCTTGTGTAGCAGACCTTTTTTACGGAACAGACTATCAATCACATCTTGGTACCCGAAGGGGAGGTATGGCAACATTCTCTTCTGAGAATGGTTTTTATCGCAGTATTCACAATCTCGAAAATACTTATTTCCGCACTCGTTTTGAATCTGAATTAGACAGATTTGTAGGTAATAGCGGTATTGGAGTTATCTCTGACACAGATGCTCAGCCAATGTTAATAAATTGTCACCTCGGACGCTTTGCTGTAGTTACCGTGGCACGCATCAACAACATTGAAGAGTTGGCCCAGCAAATGCTTGACGAAGGAATGCATCTGAGTGAGTTTTCAAGTGGACGCATTAACCCCACTGAACTTATAGGACTGTTGATTATTAGGGGCAAAACCTTTGTCGATGGTATCGAGAATGTATTCCGCAAGGTTAAAGGTTCTTGCTCACTTTTATTGCTGACCGAAAATGGAGTTATTGCAGCACGCGACTCTTGGGGACGCACGCCTATTGTTGTAGGCAAAAAAGATGGAGCAATGGCAGTAACCACTGAAAACACAGCATTCCCTAATCTTGGCTACGATACCTTACATTATCTTGGTCCTGGTGAAATAATTCGTATACAAGCCGATGGAATGCAACAATTGCGTCGTCCTAATAAGGGCATGCAGATATGTTCCTTCCTTTGGGTCTATTATGGTTTCCCTACCAGTTGCTATGAAGGGCGCAATGCAGAGGCCGTTCGTATGGAATGTGGACGAGAAATGGGAAAGGAAGACCCTGTCGAAGTTGATTGCGTATGCGGCATTCCCGATTCTGGTTTAGGTATGGCTGTAGGTTATTCCGAAGGTCATAAAGTACCATATGCGCGAGCAATATCTAAATATACACCAACATGGCCACGTAGCTTTACTCCTGCCAGACAAGATATGCGCGCTTTAGTGGCAAAGATGAAACTGATAGCAAATAAGGATATACTGCTTGACAAGCGAGTGCTATTCTGCGATGACTCCATAGTACGTGGTACTCAATTGAGAGATCATACAGAAGCACTACATGCCCTTGGCGCAAAAGAAGCTCACATGCGCATTGCATGTCCCCCACTGATATATGGTTGCCCCTTTGTAAATTTCAGCGCAAGCAAGAATGAAATGGAGCTTATTACACGACGCATTATTGCCGACTTCGAAGGCGATATGAACAAGAATGTAGAAGCATATACAAAAACAGATTCTCCCGAATACAACCAAATGGTTCAGGAGATAGCAAACCGTCTACATCTTGACTCACTAAAATTTGCGAAATTGGAAACACTTGTTAAAGCCATAGGACTGCCTAAAGAGCGTATATGCACTCATTGCTTCGACGGTAGTAGTTTCTATACCCTTGAACAAGAAAACCCATCAGAGGCAGAACAAAGGTTGGAATTTTAAGTAAAAACAAATAAAAACCATATACAAAAGATATCTCATTAGTAAAATTTGCTTTTGAGATATTTTTTGCATTTAAAGTAAACTCATAATAATTATTTTCACTAGCAAAAAGTAATATTTCTACGTTTAGACTGGAATAAAACCCAAAGAGTAAATCACAAATATACATCCAAACTATTTTAGGAGTACTTCTGTCAATGATAGAAGCTATTACACATAAAAAACAAAAGAGACCCTGTTAGTTATAACAAGGTCTCTTCTTCTTAAAAACGGCGGCTACCTACTCTCCCACGGGTGTGCAGTACCATCGGCGCGGACGGGCTTAACTTCTCTGTTCGGAATGGGAAGAGGTG